>NZ_JAINZP010000040.1 GCF_020166435.1 Pectobacterium versatile
CATCGCCATGCGCCTAAAGCAGTATACAACCTCTATCATGCGATACGTCGTCCAGCAGAAAATCATCAGTTACAACCCTGCTTATGATTTGCAAGGCACTATCGAAAAAGGTGAGACAGCACACCGCCCTTCTATCGAAATCTATGAAATTCCCGATCTCTTACAAAAACTCGACAACTACCGTGGTCGGGGGCTTTTAACAGAATTGGCGATCAGGCTCACATTATTGGTTTTTGTCAGGTCAAGTGAGTTACGTTTTGCCCGATGGAGTGAAATCGACTTCAAAAAATCTCTCTGGGTTATCCCTGGACAACGCAAAGAAGTTAAAGGGGTAAAACACTCTGGTCGTGGTGCCAAAATGAAGAGAAAGCATTTTGTCCCACTGTGCAGGCAGGCGGTTGAGATCTTGAAAGAAGTTAAACAGATCACTTATGGTGAAAAAGCGGGTGACGGGTTTATTTTCACCGGGTTTTACGACAGTGATTCTGCGATGAGTTCAGGCACTATCAATAAAGCCCTTCAGCGTATGGGATATGACACCAAAACGGATCTGTGTGGGCATGGCTTTCGCACGTTAGCCTGTAGTGCATTGACGGAATCGGGATTATGGTCGGAAGGCACGGTTGAGCGTCAAATGAGCCATAAAGAGAAAAACACCGTTAGATCTGCTTATACCCATAAAGTCAGTCATCTTGACCAGCGTAAACTGATGCTGCAATGGTGGGCTGATTTTCTGGATGCGAACCGCAATGGAGTAGTTAGCCCGTTTGAGTTTGCCAACAGGAAGCAATAACCACTGCCCTTTTAGCCCCTTCATGGTCGTTGGGGCCGCGGTTCAACGTTCAACGTAGATGGGCTACATTTTGTAAGAAAGTAGCCCATATCGTGCAAAAAAAGCCGCATTTACAGAACAGATTTTATTTTTTCATTCACCCACACAGTCATATCATGCAGCAGCGTCATTGCTCCCTGTTTATCTTTCGATAGCCCCCAGAAACTGAGAGAAAGATTGGCTCCATTTTTTGAGGAAGAGACAGAGTAATCTTCATTACTTGCACTCGGTATGAAATCATTCTTGGCTATGCTCTTTTCTACTTCATCCTTGAGATAGGCTATATCGGAATATTGATTTTTATTAATTTCAGCATTGACATAAAATTCAATTCCATCCCCATTGATCTCTGGTCTATACACTAAACTCATATACGTCTTATCGTATCCCCACTCACTTGGGAAAAAGTGCATAAATTTATAATTACCCTCATTATTATTTATACTCTTGGTGATATTGCTGTCAGGAAGTATTTTTGAAACGACATTCCTGCCTTCCTGATAGATGTTATTTTCAAACGAATCCAACAATTGTTTAGCTTTTATGAGTTTTCCGAAATTTTCCGTGATAAAATCAGATTGTTCATTATTCAATAAATCACTCATTTCTTCCTCACTCAATGCAGATAGATGGGATAAAAATTCGTTGTAGAAAATCGTCCATTTACTTAATGGTTCATTAATCATATCCTGACCCAGAAGGGAAATTGCCATATCAGCCAACTCAGCATAGGTAATAACTTTCCAGTCATTATTTACTGAGCTTTTATTCCATGAGGGCTTAAGTATGCACTTATATACACATTGATTATTATCAATGTGTTTTTTAAGTTGCTCCTCATATTTATCAAACGGATTGTTAATACCGGAGATAACTTTATTCTCAATGCCGATTATAAAATCGTCATGGCATATTACGATATCGATTCTTTCTCCATCCTCACAGCCCACTTCTCTCTCGGCAGTGAGTGACGAAAAATCCATATTCTCAGTATCTATTTTTAATACTTTTAATAATGCCTTCAATAGCCATGGCGTTACTTTTTCATGACCTCCCATAAACAATGCCATTAAATCTGATGTAGGGTTTTCAAAATAACCACATCCACCTACATCAAAGAAGTTAGGCTCAGGGATTTCTTTAATCGTTATCTTGCTAAGTTGTTCCAGGAAATCATCTGGAAAAATATTTCCGCTCATAATCCCTCATATAATAATTCAATCATAAAAATAGTTTCTGTAACTCAGTCATTTTCTACGCTCAGTTACTGACCATTTAATTCTTTGAGTCAGTGACATAGATGATACCGTCTTTCGTTAAAAATTCATTGAGCTATTCACGACCTAAAGGTTGTCTATATCTGAAAATCAACACATTCCCCTCTGATAACCGCCTTTTACATTGTTTTTTGAGACATGAGCATATCTTCAACCATGATGAATCAAATAGCGGTTATCCTCACCAAATAAATAGCAGACTATTAATGTAATAAGAATGTATTCCGCTCACTCGCCTATTACACTACAATCTAAGTAATCTTGTCATTCACGGATGGAATACCAATGACTGATGCAGACTTGGATGAATTAGCAGACCGTATAGTGAAGATGCTAACCACTACGGATTTTTATGAAGGAATGGGCTCTGGAATATCAGAGATAGGTAAGAATTTTGGCTATCTGGCCTATGATTTTATTGATACGGATACACGGTATGCCAAATCACGAGAAATGGAAAGATTGATAAAAGCGATTCACAGAGGAATTGTATCAAGAGACAAAATCATTGAGGCAATAAAAAGAATATTTAAGGTCTTTAACCGAGATGCCTCGGAGTCTAAAAAAGAATCGATTTATCATAAGGCAGTAGGCTCCGTAGTCGGTAGTATGCTTGTTTCACAAGCGGTCTTTCAAATAGCAAAAAGAATCGGCAATTCCCCAAAAGTATCTACTGGCACGGTATATTACATTTTGTTGCTTGGTGGGATGGCGAAACGGTCAATATATCGTTCAATGTATTTGAGGAGCCATAATCCTGAAGTATATTCAGAGTTGAGAAGAGATGATTTGGATTTTCTTTTCTTCCTGTTTGAAGAAAATGTTGAACCCCTAACCGAAGCGATAAAGATGAGGAGAACGTATGGTAATGGAATGTTTAATTAATTAATTGATAAAATAGAATACAGGCTCAAGTGATATGACTACCTTTCTAAAAAAGGCATTTATTTTCATATTAAACAACATAACCATGTTTCTTTTCAGCATATGCTTCTTTGGGATTTGTTATATTCTATTTGTTGGATATGCCCCTTGGAGTGAAAAAACAGTCCATTTAATCATTGCTGTGTCTGTTTTCATTGGGTTAGGGAAATTATCTGACTGGTTTGATAAAAAATAAATGCAGGGTCATCCCTGCACTTGTTTAGTTCATAAACTTCGTCATTTCCCACAGTGCATAACCAGACGTCCCAGCCTTATGATGCGTCCATGTCACATCTTTATACCTGATAGAGATATGCTCCAATATCAGGCCAGCACCATCATCAATGATGTTAGGCATGACGAGGTTGATATCTGATATGAGTCCATCATTGATCTGAATCGAGAAAAACTTCTCTTGTTTGGCATGTTGCGTCGTGCGGTAAAAGTCGAGCAACACTTTGACCTTCTCCTGCTCGTTCAATGCCATTGCCAGTAACGGCGTTGACTTATCGATAGATTTTACCAGGGTGATCGGGTTATGGACAGCATGCCCGTCATTGCTCATCATGTGGTTAAAAGCCAAAATCATGATTTCATCGGTATGCCCTGCCTGATAGCGGTTACCGATAGATTCTAATGTGGAGCAACCCTCAGAAATTAATCCCTGTGATTTACCTTCGATAGTCATGTATGCATAATTAGCCATATAAATTTCCTTTTCAATGGTTTTGCGCTTTGCATATTATCGTTAATGAACGTTCAAGACCATTGATGCAAATAGAATAATTAGGATGATATGGATATCAAAGAGCTCAGCGAGTCGATTTGCTCATTCGTAAACTATGATGGACGTTTCTCATTGACTGAGAACGAAATAACCCTAATATACGAGTTTAAGAAACAGCTTCTTGGTAGTGAAGTTGAGTCTTGTGATGTGTTTGTTGAAATGTATTTAAAGCACTACAAACACTAGGTATACTAGCCAATACCTAGTAGCATAATTTCCATTATGATTAGAACAAATAGCTTACCAAGAAAAATATTCTGATGTAAGTAAAAAACCAATCTAATTATTTCATAAAAATAATAAAGCCAACTAAAAACACGAAAATTCACTGAGGATAAATCATGTAAATTCTAGCATCATAAATTTCATTAAAAACACCGCATAAAAAACGGAGATATTATTATGGGAATTTATAAAACCGTATATACCCTAAGTAATTCGAGTTTTAGGAAGACGGCAAGAGAAGGAATACCGATGAGCTTACTCAGGTAAGTGATTCGGGTGACTAAACGCTGCCAACGCACATGCAACTTGAAGTATGACGGGTATAGCTTCATATTTCATTGCCTTAAAATTAACTATTTAATTAGATGCATTAATTATTGAGAGAGTTTATGAAGCATAACATATCTAAGCTAAACACACTTATTAAAGATGCAAATGAAATTATTTATCACATAAAAGCAAACGAATTGGAAGAAAGAGTAAAAATAGCAATATCGTTTTTTGAGTTATTTATACAAAATAACAAATCGATGTTCCTTCTTATTGAAGGTGGGTTTTACAATGAAGCTCTTGCTATCCATAGATTATCTATAGAGCACTTTTTCAATATTTTTTCTCTGATAAAAAAAAGACTTTTTAGATATAATAAAAAATTCGTCTTCTACAGAATTAGAAAAAACAACGAAAATACTTGGTGCAGACTTAGAACCTAATGATTACGAAAATATTAACGAAGATAAAAAGGAAAAATTTAAAAAAGTCATTGAAGATTTTACTCAATCCCCTACAGAGAGTAGTGGATATAGCATTTTGATCCTACCCACGTAATGTGGACACAGCCCTAAGCGAGGTTCTGGTTTTCATATTGTTCCGGGCTGAGTCCGCCACAGGCACTGTGACGACGCCACCGATTGTAATCGCACTCGATATAATTAAACACCGCTGTTCGCATCATTTCCCCGTTGGCGAAGTACTCACCGTGGATACATTCCACTTTCAGTGAGTGAAAGAAGCTTTCCGCACAGGCATTATCGTAGCAGCAGCCTTTTGCGCTCATACTGCCTCGCAGATTATGGCCTTTCAGCATGGCCTGATAGTCTGCTGAACAGTACTGACCGCCACGATCAGTGTGAACTATGACGTTTTGAGGCCGTTTACGTCCCCACAGTGCCATATGTAGAGCATTACATGCCAGCGCCGCCGTCATTCTCGATGACATCGACCAGCCGATAACGGCACGCGACCACAGGTCAATGACCACCGCCAGATACAGCCAGCCTTCATCTGTACGTAAGTAAGTGATATCTCCCGCCCATTTTTGATTCGGGCCGCTGGCGATAAAATCTTGCTTCAGCAGATTTTCAGACACAGGCAGGCCGTGCTCCCGGTAGCTGACCGGGCTGAACTTCCGGGCAGCTTTTGCTCGCAGCCCCTGACGGCGCAGACTGGCAGCAATGGTTTTCACGTTATATTCCGGTAGCTCATCAGCCAGTCGTGGGGCACCGTACCGCTGTTTGGCGTTATTGAATGCCTTGCTGACAGCATCATCGCAGACAAGCAGGAACCGCTGACGCGAGTTGACCTGGTGGCGGCAACCGCGCCAGGCATACCAACCGCTGCGGGCGACCCGCAGTACCCGGCACATGGCTTTGATACTGAACTCTGCCCGATGTTTTTCGATAAAGACATACTTCATTTCAGGCGCTTCGCGAAGTATGTCGCGGCCTTTTGGAGAATGGCCAGCTCCTCATCCCTCTCCGCTAGCTGGCGCTTGAGGCGGGCAATCTCTGCTGCCTGTTCACTCTCTCGCTCAGAGGAAGTTGTCTGACTCTGCTGCTTGCTACGCCAGTTGTAGAGCTGAGATTCGTACAAACTGAGTTCACGAGCAGCGGCAGCAACACTGATGCGTTCTGCAAGCTTGAGGGCTTCGTTGCGAAATTCAGGCGTATGTTGCTTACGTGGTTTTTTACTGGTTGATACGGATTTTGTCATGTGAGCTACCTCTGGTAGAGAGTTTACTCACTTAGTCGCGTGTCCACTATTGGCGGGTAAGATCACAACAGGATCAAAGTGATAAAACGGATGGCATATGGATACTGGGATAACGACTACTTTTTTATGAAGATAAAAGCAGCGTTCCCCAGTAAAGCGCGATGAACCTTTTTTATTCCGATGCAGAAAGAAAAATTTGTTAAACTACGGGCTGAGATATCGCAGGCGGAGAAAAGATGTTGGAGTTTGAAGGGCAAACAATTGCAACAGACGCGCAGGGTTACCTGATGGACAGCACGGCGTGGAGTGAAGCATTGGCTCTCCTGTTGGCTGAACAAGAAGGCATCACGTTGGCAGAACCGCATTGGGAAGTCGTCCGGTTTGTGCGAAACTTTTATCAGGAGTTCAACACTTCACCCGCGATACGCATGTTGGTTAAAGCAATGGCGAAAAAGTATGGTGAAGAAAAAGGGAATAGCCGCTACCTGTATAAACTGTTTCCGAAAGGACCAGCAAAACAGGCAACCAAAATCGCAGGCTTACCCAAACCTGTGAAGTGCATCTAACCATATCTAATGTGTGTGATTCATAGATATTGTTTCAATTTTCTCAGCTCAAATTCAAGCTTGTAATTCTGCTCTTGTATATGCTCTTCATCCGGATGATAGTTCGCATGAACGTGTAATGGCATAGTGAATTTGGCCATCTGAACAGAGGGTAATATCATCGCCTCATAGTCAAAAACAGGTGACATTATGACCGGACGTAACAGACGCAATTTTTAGCCCAGAGTTTCGCCTCAAAGCCGCCCAACTTGGACTCGATCAGCATTACACTGTTATTGTTGCTGCCACGGCAATGAATGTCAGTAAATCCACGATGGATAAGTGGGTTCGCCAGTTGAAAGAAGAGCGTGCGGGAAAATCCCCTATGGCTTCACCGATGACACCTGAGCAGATTGAAATTCGCGAACTGAAGAAAAGACTTCAACGCGTTCAATGGAAAGAGATAATTGGAAAGGGTGTTGCATTGACAAGTTGAATCTACAACCGCGCTCTTGATGTCAGACTCCCTGAACAGTTCTCATTAGTTGAGAAACTCAGGGAGTCGTTTCCTGTTGCGGTTATGTGCAACGTGTTTGGGGTCCATAGCAGTAGTTATCGATACTGACGACAACTAAAGAAGCCTGATGCCACATGCGTGGCATTACTCAGTCTTGTTCGTGAAAGCTATCGCGAAGTACATAATATTGCTGCGATGGTCACCACCAAAGGCATGAAACTGAGCCGCTGGCGGGCAACAAAGCTAATGAAAGAACTTAATGTCAACAGCTTGGCCATTTAAGAATGGCCTAGAAGGAACACATAGAGATCCCCAATTATCTGGAACGCCAGTTTGCAGTAACAAAGCCTTGTCTGGTGCGGTGATGTGACTTATATCTGGATGGGTAAACGGTGGGCTTATTTAGCCGTTGTGCTTGATCTATTTTCCCGTAAACCGGTTGGCTGGGCGATATCATTTTTTCCAGACTCTGCACTGACAGCGAAAGCGCTGTCAGTGCAGAGTCTGGAAAGTGCGAGGAAAGCCCGCTAATTTGTGTATCACTCGGATCAAGGCGGCCACTATACCAGCAGGAATTTCAGACAGTTACTGTGGATATATCAGATAAAGCAAAGCCTGAGTCATCGGGGAATTGCTGAGATAACAGCACGATGGAACGTTTTTTAGAAGTATCAAAACGGTATGGGTGCCGGATAATGGATACGCTAATTTTAGCGAGGCCAGCACAGTGATAACGAATAATATAACGGGATCTTACAGCCAGCTCAGACCTCATCAATATAATGATGGTTTGACGCCGAATGAATCAGAACGATTTTTCTGGAAAAACTCTACAGCCGTGGCCAATTTTTGTTGACTACGACACCTATACCTTGTTCATGATAATCAGGATCTATAAAAAGTGCTTCCATATGTCCGTTATATAAATACATGAAACCAATTGCTCACCCTGTTGGTTCACACGCAAGCGTAAGTTCGACTGTCGGAAGGAATTTTATTAGACAACCGTCAGCAATGAATTTTGCTAACGGCTTTTGGGATGATATGTATTATTGTTACGTCAGATAGCAAAATCTTCCAAGCTCTTGCCATTATCAAGCTCTGCTTTAATGGCTTTCGGCGTCCGACCTTGACCTGTCCATTTTTGCTCGTTGCCGTTTTCATCGATGTATTTGTATTTGGCAGGACGAGGTTCACGTTTAGATTTTACAGACTTGGATGATACACCGCCAAGCAACTCTGATGGGTCAATACCATCTTCTAACAGTCTGGCACGTAAGGCTTCGATTTTGGCCTGACGTTCAGAATTTTGCTGTTGTGCGCTGGCTTCTTCTTCACGACGATCTTCAACAACAATCGTTAGTTTCTCCAGCATTTCTTCCAATGTTGCTAGATCGGTGCAACGAATATGAGCACGCAGTGTGCGAATATTGTTTAATACTTTAAGAACTTCACTCATTGATTTTTTCTCGATAGTGTTAAGTGATTTGTCAACGTTTGACATTTATCAGTAAGAAATTATATATCAATAAAAATGAGGAGGAAACCATGAAGAAGAAAAAACAAAATGCCATCCACTTGAAGACATCATTATTTTAAGCCCGTTGGCTCTCAGAGCATCAAAAAAGAGATAGCTGAAACTTTTCAGACAGGCATCGCCACCCACTATATTTTTGATGGGAAACGGGTAAAAGAGTATCCTGATGGAAGAAAAGAGTGTGTCAAAGAGCTGGATATGAAACTCCTTTCTCTCACATCAGCCGTTCGTCAGTTAACCCGTTAATTACGTGTTGCTACTTATTGTTTGATTCAGTGTGATTTTTTATCTGTTTTTCATCATTTGGATGAAAAACAGATAAAAATGGTCTAGTGAAAGAAAAAGCAAAAAAGGTTCTCTCTGCTCGAACTGCTGTTGGTTTTAGGTATTATTGCTGGATTGGTTGTCAGTATGTTTATTATTTACCCTAAGATTCAGACTTCGAAGAGGGTAGAAATGGAGAGTAAACATATAGCAGCAATTCAAGCTGGGGTTAAAGCACTTTATTCCTCCGCCCCAAATTACAGTGGGTTGAATAATACTGTTGCTATCAATGATAATATTTTTCCTGATATGACGTTGAGTGATGAAGGTGATGAACGAAAAGTTGTGAATTCATTTAAAGGTGATATTGAACTGGCTGTAGGGCTGGTAAGTCCGGCAGCTTCGACCCTGTAAATAATTCTGTGTAACTGCCAACGTATTAAAGGTGATCGTTCAGGCGGTCACCGAACTCGATAATAAAACGGCTCATCGCCAACCGCCAGTTTTGGATCTGGCATACTCCACTTTTTCGACGCGGATTGTATCGCTAAATAAATCACCTTACGCACCGAGTCGTCTGTTGGGAACACTTTGTGTTTCTTTATCGCCTGTCGGATCAGGCTGTTCAGCGATTCGATGGCATTCGTCGCGTAGATGGCCTCACGGGTGTCGGGAGGGTAACCGAAGAATGTGTTGAAATTTTCACAGTGAGTGCGTCAGTTTTTGCTGATTTGCAGATATTTTTCATCCCAGACGCCGGAGAACTTGTCCAGCGCCATCCGGTAAGTGTCAAGGTAGTTCACCCCCGGTTTATTTAGGCTGCCTGTTTTTCCCATTCC
>NZ_JAINZP010000041.1 GCF_020166435.1 Pectobacterium versatile
AACTGCCGTATAGGCAGCTTAGAAAATCTCTCGTCGGGACTGTCTCGGCAAAGGGCGGTTAACTGCCGAGCAGGCAGTTAAGAAAATTAAACGCGCCGAAAATCAGTAATAAAAAACTCATAGGCAACGCGGCCTAAAAAACTGGTAGTCTGTTTGGCTCACTGCCTGACACTGTTTAGGGAACGCGATGTACCACATTGATGATTTCGATCTGAAAATCCTGACGCTACTACAGACGAACGGCCGCCTGACCAATCAGGAACTGAGCGATCTGGTTGGGCTTTCCGCCTCGCAGTGTTCCCGCCGTCGCATCGCGCTAGAACAGGCACAGCTGATTCTCGGCTACCATGCCCGTCTGTCGCCGAACGCAGTCGGGCTGGAATGTCTGGGGTTAATTGAAGTACGGTTGATCAATCACACCAGCGAATACGTTGAACGCTTTCATCAAATGCTGGGGGAAGTGGATGCCATCATCGACGCCTATAAAACCACGGGCGATGCCGATTATCTGTTAAAAGTCGCCGTGGCAGATCTGCCTGGGCTCAGCACGCTGATTAGCCAGATTCTGTCGCAGAACAAGAGCGTCGCGCACCTGAAAACCTCGGTGGTATTGAACCGCCTCAAAGAGAACGGTTTGATGATGCCAGAACTGCCTGCGTTGCCCTGAATTGGGGCAATTGCCTCTATTTGGTGCAGAAAATGAATATTTCACGCAAGAAACCCCGAATAGATGCACGATCTAGCCAAATAAATAATAAAAAACGCATGAATCACGCATTATCTTCATTCATATAATTCAATACGTTGCTCTTATCGCAGGCGACATTACGCAGACACCAGCCGCTAAACAGCACTATCTGGTGCGATTCTTGCTTTGGTAAGCACATGTTTTTACGACAGTCTGTTGAGTGCTCACCATGGATAACGTTATTCCCACACAAAAAATATCACATACGCTGCTGGAAGATGTTCTGGCGATCCTGATCGGCACGCTGATGGTGTCGTTTGGCGTTATCCTGCTGCGTCAGGCTGGTGCCCTCACCGGCGGCACCGCGGGCATCGCTTTTCTTATCCACTATCTGACCAACGTCTCCTTTGGCATCGCGTTTTTCCTGCTGAATCTGCCCTTCTATTATCTGGCTGTGCGCCGCATGGGGTGGGAGTTCACGGTGAAAACGTTCTGCGCCGTCGGGCTGGTTTCCCTGTTTTCCGATCTGCATCCACTGTTCGTTCATTTCGATCAGCTCAACCCGTTCTACGCCACGCTGTTTGGCAATATCATTACCGGAATCGGCTTCGTGGTGCTGTTCCGCCATAAGGCCAGTCTCGGCGGCATGAATATTCTGGCGCTGTATCTTCAGGACAAATACGGCCTGCGAGCGGGAAAACTCCAGATGGGCGTTGACGTTGTGATTGTGCTGACTTCCCTGTTCGTGGTAAGCATACCGATGTTGATTGCTTCGATTCTGGGGGCAACCATTCTGAACCTGATTATCGCGATGAACCATCGCCCCGGCCGTTACGCGGCCTGATTATCCCCACCATCGTCGGGGTTGCGGTACCTATAAAAATGACACACTCAGGAGAGCTACACTGTGTTTCAAAACGTTGATACCTATGCCGGAGATCCTATCCTGTCTCTGATGGAAAAATTCAAACAGGATCCAAGAGCGGATAAGATCAATTTGAGTATCGGGCTCTACTACAACGAGCAGAATATTATCCCGCAGCTGCGCTCCGTCAGCGCGGCCGAAAGCAGCCTGAAACAGCCGGCTCAGAGCGCAAGCTCCTATCTGCCGATGGAAGGGTTACAGCCTTACCGTACCGCGATCCAACACCTGCTGTTTGGTGAAAACCACGCGGCGCTGGAAGCCGGCCGCATCGCCACCATCCAGACGCTGGGCGGTTCCGGTGCACTGAAAGTCGGTGCTGATTTCCTGAAACGCTACTTCCCGAACTCAGAAGTGTGGGTCAGCGATCCAACATGGGAAAACCATATTGCGATCTTTGAGGGGGCGGGCTTTAACGTTCACACCTATCCGTATTTCGATGGCGAAAACCTGGGCGTGAAATTTGACGCCATGCTCGCCACGCTGCAAACGTTGCCGGCGCGCAGCATCGTGCTGCTGCACCCGTGCTGCCACAACCCGACCGGTTCCGACCTCACCACCGAACAGTGGGATCGCGTCATTGAGGTCATCATCCAGCGTGAACTGATTCCGTTTATGGACATCGCCTATCAGGGCTTTGGCCTAGGGATTGAGCAGGATGCCTATGCGATTCGCGCCGTTGCCAGCGCGGGCGTTCCGGCACTCATCGCCAACTCGTTCTCCAAGATTTTCTCACTGTATAGCGAGCGCGTTGGTGGCCTTTCCGTGGTGTGCGACGATGCCGACAGCGCACAGCGCGTGCTGGGTCAGTTAAAAGCGACCGTCCGCCGCAACTACTCTTCCCCACCGAATTTCGGCGCACAGGTAGTTTCTAAAGTCCTGAATGACGCGCAGTTGAACGCTGACTGGAAAGCGGAAGTCGAAGAGATGCGCACCCGTATTCTGAGCATGCGTCAGGAACTGGTTTCCGCATTGAAGAACGCGTTGCCGAACCGTAACTTCGATTACCTGCTCACCCAGCGCGGCATGTTCAGCTACACCGGTTTCAGCCCGGAACAGGTTGATCGTCTGCGTGAAGAATTCGGCGTCTACCTGATCGCCAGCGGCCGTATGTGTATGGCGGGGCTGAACCACAGCAACGTCCAGCGCGTCGCCGCCGCTTTCGCCGCGATTCAGTAAATTGTAAATGACAACGCCACTGGCTTAACCGACTCACATGAGTGAACTCGCTTAACCCAGTGGCCTGTGTTTTCGGTTAACTATCGCTGTCGTGCTATCTGTTCTCTACACTCAGACTGAAAGCAACACATCGACAAATCCGCCATGCTTTATCCCAACGAATAAAATATGACCCAGCTACGCTACCTGAACGGTTATCCCCCAGCAATTATTGCCCAAGTTCAAACGCTCCTTGATCAAGGCAAACTCGGCCCGTGGCTGGAAAAAAAATACCCTGACCGCCATCCGATCCAGAGTGACAAGTCGCTCTATCAGTTTGTCGCCGAGCTGAAACAGCGCTATCTGAAAAACGCTCCAGCAATATCAAAGGTGCTTTACGACAATAAACAGAACCCGATCAAAGGGACGCTGGGAACCAATACCTTTGTGGCACGCGTGCAGGGCGGAAAATTAAAGTCCAATAATGAAATCCGAATAGCAACGCTATTCCGTGATGGGCCGGAAGATTTCCTGCGGATGATCGTGATACACGAACTCGCTCACCTCAAAGAAAAAGACCACAACAAAGCCTTCTACCAACTCTGCTGCCATATGGATCCTGATTATCACCAGCTGGAATTTGATATGCGAATCTGGCTGAACTGGCGAGAAATAAACGCAGGTTAGGCCTGAATTCACCTTTTATGATTGTTTGCTTTGACATTGCCTTAGCCGTATTATTTCCGAGCTGATGATTGATATATTTTCACTCAGCCTATTGATAAATTTTCTCATAAGGATTTGATATGGCTAATTTGATTTACGCCAGCATTAATGGTCAAAAACAGGGTTTAATATCATCGGGTTGCTCAACGCTCGATTCAATTGGTAATCGCTACCAAACGGGCCATGAAGATCAAATACAGGTATTAGGTTTAAACCATAGCATCAGCCGCGATCAGAATGTCGCCCATCACCCCATTCATTTTATTAAACCAATCGATAAGTCGTCCCCGTTATTAGGGATGGCAATCTCTTATAATGAAAAGGTCGATGTGACATTTTATTTTTATCGCGTTAACTCCGCTGGGCAGTTAGAACTTTATTATGAAGTGACCTTAACGGATGCGAGCATTGTTGATGTCACCTGTGTCTATCCACACGTCATCGATAACAACGACATCATGCCGTATGAAAAAGTCCAGCTAAAATATAAAACCATAGCATGGAACCATAAAATCGCAGGAACCTCGGGTTACAGCATTTGGGAGGAAATGAGTCTCTAAGATTTATGACCTTTGATAACAAGCGCATCTTATCAGGTGTGCTTGTTATTCATCATTTATCACAAAGAGCAAGATTTTTTACATATTTATTGGGAGCCATCCAGGAGTTTTTAGGGCAGACTTCATAGCCATAACTTCTAAAGTTAAAAGATATGTAAATAGATGCAACAAAACTAATAACAACACCAATAAAAAACAAATAGCCGCACACATTTGTAAATACCCCATGCATTCCTATAGGTTTGTTTTTTATTGCCATATAAAACCCTAAATACGAGAAATAAAATAGCAAAGGAGAACCAAATATCATTAACCCAACCTTCCATGAAAACACGATCACATCGTTTAACTGTAAAATATCCAAATATGAATTAAAAGAAAACCAACCAGTAAAGCATGTCAATAGAAAGGTAAAAGATGAGAATGCGAAAAAAAACGGTCTATTTATTTTAAACACGAACAATCCTCAACAATCATAAAACCCATCAGATTATTTTTACCATTAATCACAGAGAGAAACATCTCTCACATATTTATTGGGAGCCATCCATGAGTTCTTGGAGCAGATTTTATAGCCCTGCTTATTAAGGCTATAAGAGATATACATAGATGAAAAAAAGCTCACCGCAGCACCATAAATAGCAAACATGACCAATACATTTGAAATTTTATTATTCATTTTAATTGGTCTGTTTTTTATAGCAGAAAAAAAACCAAAATAAGAAAACTGAAACACTATTGGAACTAGAAAAATTATGACACCGAGTTTCCATGAAAATGAAACTACATTGTTTAGATTAAAAAAGTCAATATATCCGTTTAAAGAAAACCATCCTCCCCAGCATGAAAGAAAGAAAGAAAATAAAAATCGAGTATATGAAAAAGAATGGTCTGTTTATCTTAGTCACGACTGGCTATCCCCTTATGCATGAAAAAGCATTCTCTCATACCATTTTTACTCTTTACAAAGAGCGGTGTCTTTCACATACTTATTGGGATCCATCCAGGATATCTTAGGGCAAACATTGTAACTCTTATTGCTAAGACTGTATGATATATACGCTGATGAAAAAAAGCTAAATATAGCACCAAAGATAAGGATTTTGACCAACCACTCGCCTAATTTATTATTGATCTTCACATGCTCATTTTTTATAGCAGAACAAAAACAAACATATGAAAAATAGAATGATAAAGGTACTCCAAAGATAGCAAGGCCAACTCTCCATGAAAAAACAATCACATCATCTAATTTAAACAATGATAAATATGCGCTTAAAGAAAACCAAGTTCCCCAGACGGAAAGGCATAAAAGAAAAACAGAAAACGCACCAATCAATGGTCTGTTTACTTTAACCACGACTGGCTCTCCTCCCATACATGAAAAAGCATACTCTTATGCTATTTTTACTTTTTACAAAGAGCGGTGTCTTTAACATATTTATTGGGATCCATCCAAGATATTTTAGGGCATATTTCATAACCATAACCTCTAAAATTATAAGACATGTAGAAAGATGAGAATGAGCTAACTACAGCACCAACGATCATTATTATAAATAACCCCCCTCCAAATTTATTATTAATTTTCGCCACTTTATTATTTATTGCGGAATAAAAAAATAAATATGAAAAATAGAATAGTAAAGGAGAACCAAATACCATCAACCCAACTTTCCATGAAAACACTATCACATCATTTAACTGTAAAATATCCAAATATGAATTAAAAGAAAACCAACCAGTAAAGCATGTCAATAGAAAAATAAAAACTGCAAATGCGCCAGCTAATGGTCTATTTACCTTAACCACGACTGTACCTCCCCCAGGCATGAAAGAATTGATCGGGATGATATGGCGTATACTGTTTTTTATGTGATTTTAAATTTTTTATTATCGTCTCACTTATTTTATATTCATTATCTAGCCAAAGTAATGAAAAACTGACAATAACCCCAAGTAAAAATATACCACCAGCAATAATAATAACACTACCTCCTGTGGCCACCATTACCGAGGTAGCTGCCATTTTCGCCCCCCATGCAATCCCAACCGATACAGCCAGTTTTGCCACATCCATCGTTAAATTAACAAAGAAATCGGTTAGTGCGTATTCGTCTTTCACCATCAACTCAATGGCTCGATAAGCGCCTGAAAATACAATACAGAACCTTGCTCCAGTCGCAATACCACTTTCAATTCCTTTTGTACCTATCCCTATGTCGAGTATTTTTTGGTTACTGACTAAATATCGGGTGGCATCTAAATATTTTCTTACTCCTGGGTATCCAGACAGTTTTATGTACTTACTGCCATTCTTCCCGACATATTCCGTTGCCGTTACGCCGAACCCTTTCATCTCCATAACGATTCTGCTTACAGATACCGCTTCTGCAATATTCCCAGCAAACGACGAGATGGGATCGGTACAGCCAAATATTGCTGTTTTCCAGGAGTCATTAGGATTTGGTGTGCATAACGTCTTTAAAAAATACGTCGCTTCCTGCGCAGTCAATATGGCATGAATGTTATCGTTATTTATTTCATTTAGTTGAGCATGTAATTTCTGATAGTTAATATCTGCATGCTGCTTTTTAAAATCAAGATGATCTTCTAACCGATAGTCATCATCCACAAGCGTTTTTAAAACGGGATCGTATTTCACAGTCACTCACTCCCTTGAATTTTACTTAAGTCAACGAACTATTCCCCTGTAAGGGTACTTTAACGGAAAAATGATGATTTTTAAATGTTAATAATGCCGACCCCACAATTTTTCATTCCCTCTAAAAGAAACTAATTACTTAAAAACGTTACGGGATAAGGCCATCAATATGCGTTATTTAAGGGGTAAACGCATTGAACACTTGGCGCAGCGCTACCTCGATAATAGCCAGACAACAGCGCTTAAGGTCGTGGATGAACTGCCTGTGCGGCAGTGAACCTGATGCCAGCAATCCGCCAGCTAATAGCAATTTTTCTAAGCTGCCTATACGGCAGTGAACGATGAATCCTTTTTCCAGCCATTGTGTCACTTTTTCTAAGCTGCCTGTACGGCAGTGAACAGATGTAAATATTGCAGCAGGCGCACGATTTATTTCTAAGCTGCCTGTACGGCAGTGAACCCCTTGCTGTTGCCTTTCTTCTCCAGCCCAGTTTTCTAAGCTGCCTGTACGGCAGTGAACGGACAAAAAACGCAGGATTGCACCGTTGCTGATTTCTAAGCTGCCTGTACGGCAGTGAACGATGGCGTTCTGTTTGCGTGCATGGTCTATTATTTCTAAGCTGCCTGTACGGCAGTGAACCTCGCCTGCTGAAAATTATCGATTTCTACGTATTTCTAAGCTGCCTGTACGGCAGTGAACATTTGGGCACTCTCTTTTCCCCGCCGCACTCCTTTCTAAGCTGCCTGTACGGCAGTGAACCTTTGCAATATCAGCACATCACAGTATTACACTTTCTAAGCTGCCTGTACGGCAGTGAACCGATCTTCTGTTCGCGGCAGGCTGCGCAGCATTTTCTAAGCTGCCTGTACGGCAGTGAACGGTCAGCACCGCGCGCCCAGCAACACCCCAAATTTCTAAGCTGCCTGTACGGCAGTGAACACGCCGTTCGATGACATTTGGCCGCCGGTGTGTTTCTAAGCTGCCTGTACGGCAGTGAACGTATCGACACGTCACCTAATAGCGCGGCTGTTTTTCTAAGCTGCCTGTACGGCAGTGAACGCGCGCAATGCCCGTGCTTTACAAAAGTGCCATTTCTAAGCTGCCTGTACGGCAGTGAACACGAATGTCAGTGCGTTGCCGCTGTTGGTCGTTTTCTAAGCTGCCTGTACGGCAGTGAACCATGTCTCTGTGTAATGCGTCATGACAGATTCTTTCTAAGCTGCCTGTACGGCAGTGAACACTCAGACCGTTTTACTTTTGCTGCAATCTGGTTTCTAAGCTGCCTGTACGGCAGTGAACCCTCCCGGAACCACAAGTGCCGAGGTCTTGAATTTCTAAGCTGCCTGTACGGCAGTGAACCACGTCTGCGCCGGGATCTGACGAAACGAAATTTTCTAAGCTGCCTGTACGGCAGTGAACCATTTCATCGAGCAATTACAGACGGGGATGTCTTTCTAAGCTGCCTGTACGGCAGTGAACGATATTTATCCATTAATTTCCGGTCTGGCTGGCTTTCTAAGCTGCCTGTACGGCAGTGAACCAGAAGCGTCCGCTGTGGCTTCCTGATATCGTTTTCTAAGCTGCCTATCCGGCAGTGAACGATCTCGCCACACATAGCCGATCTCTTCCGCTTTTCTAAGCTGCCTATACGGCAGTGAACTTTCACGGAATAGGAAATACGTGTATTTCCCTTTTCTAAGCTGCCTATACGGCAGTAAACAAATTATCACTTGCTGTTGCTGGGGATTCGTCTTTCTAAGCTGCCTATACGGCAGTGAACTTTTGATTGGTTTGTTTCTACTGCGGTGGGTTTTTCTAAGCTGCCTATACGGCAGTGAACTATTGCTCAAAGGCTAACGCCTCGCCTTTGGTT
>NZ_JAINZP010000042.1 GCF_020166435.1 Pectobacterium versatile
ATTTCCGGTAGCGCGGTTTGCGAATTAACCGTGTTTCTTCCTGTAATGCGGCCAGTTCCTGGCTGACGTTAAATTCCGTCATGTCGTCACCGCTTGATAGTTTGTAAGAACGCCTGACCGGAGGAACCGGTTCAGCGGCAATTGAATGCCTATTTGCCCCTGTTTGACGCTTTGTCGCGTCTGGCTCGGACTATTCTCGCCATGTTTTTCCCCGTCGGCGTGGGTTAATCGCGGTCGTTACACTGACCAGGTGGCGTTTTAACTGCGTCGCCTCAGTCTCTCCAGATGTTGCTGCTGGGTATCAGATCCCTCAAGGGGCACGGATTGTTGACCTGTATCCGGTGTAATCAGGAGTGCGTTACGTGCACTAATCATCAACAGTACGAGAATAATACGGATTGTGTTGCGCTACCAAGATGCTTCTTAACTATTGCGTCTATGTTGAATAAACCCAGTAATATCCGCTATGTACAACATATCTTTTCGTTGTACATAGCGGATATTACTGGCAAAAGATAATGCTAAAAACGACACCAAAAAATGACAACGTGACATCGTCATAATCAGGCTGAATACGACCGACAGACCGCTAACGTTTGGTATAGCGCTATACTGTCTCAAAAATAGGGGGTGAGACAATGGCGTGGGTCAGTGTGAGACAGGCAATGGAATTGACCGGGAAAGGGCGAAGTTCGCTGTACCGGGATATGGCAAAAGGCCGCGTATCATATAGGTCTGAGTCTGATGGCGGTCGATCTCTAGACACCAGTGAGTTGATGCGTGTCTACGGTGAGTTCAAACCGAGTGAGACAACGAATCGGGACACTCAGAGACAGGGCGATGAGACCGATAATAACGTAATGAAAGACCTGATTGCTGAGATGAAAGCGCTCCGGGAAGAGGTGTCAGGTCTCAAGCTGGAGATTCAGGAAATGCGCCGGCTGGAATACAAGCCGGCGCATGATGAATCGGAGAACGTTCACCCTAAACCCTGGTGGCGTCGCTGGTTAGAATAAACGGTCGCCAGTTTGTTAATCGTCTTTATCGGGAAATTGCTCGGGGTAGTAGCAGTCATGAAAATCCCTGAGCTTTTCGTGCAGCACAAATGCAAGGATTTCGCGTACCTGATCGTGGGTGATAGCAGTTACGGCATAAGACAGTGCACAGCATTGGTCTAGCAGTTCGTCAGGATTCAGAGGGGTATCGTCGAACATAATGGTATTCCGATAGTGAGATATTTCACCACCATAAGAGTTCCTACGCTCTTTGGGTGGTAGCCCAGACGGGGGTAGGAATACCGGTACTATCGACCCGGCCAGCCCGAAGGCTGCCCCGCCTGAGCCACCATAGAGACGAGCAAAGGCTGCGATATAAAAAAGGACGCTGGCGCGTCCGATCTTATCGCCGATAGTAAGTCCGGGTTCCTACACCCGGTCACCGATGTGCGGTGACTAGGCAATAATAGCTGAAAATAGCCTGAAAAGGAGGGCTGATTGAGGAACGGTTAATTTAGAGATGAAATGCGACACGTTTCCCTGTCGGTAATGTGACATCAATGCTCAGTTCTCCACCTAATCCTGCTACATAACGTTTTAACGTGGAAAGACGAGGATCATTTTCAGGATTCTCCATCTTGGCTAGTGTTGGTTGTGATATGCCAATCGCCCGAGCCAGTTCTGTCTGAGAGAGTTCTAATTCATCACGTAGCTGACTAAGGGCAATAACCAGACTTTTTTCTTCGACCCTCGCTGCTACGCGAGCCTGCATTTCTGGACTCTCTTTTGCCAGTAGTTCTCTGTATGTCGCCATGATTATTTCTCCAGGTTAGCCAGATGTTTTAGGTACTCAGAATCGGCAAGTCGAATCATATCTCTGTAGAATCGTTTTTCGTTTATCCCGGTTTTATCTCCGGCACATAACACAATAGCTTTACGTGTTGGATCGAAAGCAAAGAATGCTCTTATTGGTTTACCTGCATGTTGAACACGTAACTCTTTCATATTCGGAAAATCTGAGCCGTTTAATGTGTCTACATATGGCCTGCCGAGCTTAGGTCCGAATTTCTCTAAGATCCCCATTGCCTCGTAAACCGATTCTCTCAGTGAATCATCTTGAGTTAAAAACCAGGCGTCGAAGCACTCTGTCGTTATTACTTCCCACATGTTCTTTGCCTATGAATTATAGCTTTATTGCTATAGTTAATTATAGCAATAAAGCTATAAAGATGAAATCCTTATCAGTAATGACAACTTACTGAACCTCTTCCTCTTATAGCCCTTTGATATGTAAGTGATGATGTAGTGAAGCTGGTTAATCCGGCTACTCGGAGGATAGGACTACTGTTACAGGCGGTTCTGATGAATGGTTTATATGGAGATGGAAATGAAAAGTGTTTCACAAATGCGATTGGTATTAGAAGTAACAAAAGTTCTGATAGATGTCGTGCTGATCATCATGATGTTTAAACGGTAGCGATGAGGAATCATTTTGCGCATGCGCAAAATGATTCCTCGCTGGGACCACGGTCCCAATCTGCGGAAAAGCGACCAAAACAGAGGTTACGTGTTCTCTCTATCGCGAAAATGCTGCCTATGCACAGAAGTGCATAGGCATGCATGGGGTTAAAACTTATCAGGTACGTTTTTCCCAGTTCGCCCCATAGATAACCCTGTTTTTTAGCATTCATGCGGTAATGTTGCGCTGAGGGCGTCTGAGGCGGTGCGTGGATCGGATGTTATGGTAAATACGAGAGATTGGCAGGTATAAAAAAAGCCCCGAAGGGCTTTTGGTGCTCTTAGCTAGTGTGACACGGGTTACAGCAGTAGTAGCAACCATTAATTCTGTTACTCGGCCAGCGTCGTTTCGCATCAAGAACAGCGCTCCGGCAAGATGGATGATAGCCCAAAGAAATTTGGTTCTCTGAATTAGGCATATGAGAACAACCATTAGTTGTGTCATGTACTTCATGATCGCCATTTGCTTGCTGATTTTTGTTGATAACGTAATTAGGCATTCAACTACCTCATTTTTCAGTTTATTGATGGCGTTAATGTTCCAGATGCAACCGTGCAATTTTTGTTTCTTTCCCATGGAAGGAAAATGTCGCTCTGATGGTTATGCTAGGGGAACATAGACTTTCAGGTACCAAAAAAGCCCCGTAGGGCTTTTTATTAATTACTTTGCTCGATACTGGCCGTGCTGATCTTCTTTTTTTCTGTTGCGTACACGATGAATATTCACTGTGTGATTTTTATCTGTTGCCCAGTCGATAGCTTCTTTCTGAGTGTCAGATTCAAACAGAACCTTCCCATTTTTTTCTTCTTCAACGGCATAATGGATCTTTGGATCCCAGTTCTCTCCGTTATCAACTTTAACGATATCTACATTTGCCATTCTATTTTCCTTACATAAATTTGGTTAGGAGTCACAGCTTTTAAACTACGGAAGTTATTACTTTTTTTCTTCCTGTTTAACGGGGATTTTGAACATACCCCCGTTAGGACGGGTGATCCGTTGACCTTTCACCGTTATGTAAGGGCGAAAAATGTATGCTTGTGAGCTATCATTTTGCATCATATATTTCTCATTTTTCGCCACATCACTGTTGATTTTTATGTGAAAAATTGTACTGTAACACTCAACAAGTCTTGTGGCGGGTTTATTCCAAACACTTGAGGTGGTACTCAAGCGTCATATTTGCGTATGATTTGTTATGGGTTAGTTCTGGTGGTACAGGCTAACCCAATCCTTTTTCTGTTCTGAAATGGCTTCCAGTCTTTTTAAACCCAAAAAACCTCCTCTGTGATTTATTTTCTCATTCATATCAGATAGATAAATTGATTTTCAGTAGTCAACTTATCGGTGAGATTAGATGTATCCCATCATTTTTTTGCAATAAGTTACAATCTACTAAACTCTTTTAACTGAATGAGATCAAAAACTAGTGTACATGTTTATTTTTTTCAGTCAATATTTGCCGTAAAAAAAATACGGATTGTTTTTTTCATTATGATAACCGGAGATGACTATGCTTGAGAGATTTGAAGTTGCGGGTTTTAGAGGGTTTGAAGGTAAATTCTCACTTGATTTAGTTCAAAAAAGAAACTATGAATTTAATGATGAGGCCATTAATAATGGGGTTGTAAAAACCAGTGTGATCTATGGTAAAAATGGATCAGGTAAAAGCAATTTAACGCATGCTATTTTTGACTTAATATCTCATCTAAGTGAAGCATCTAAACTTCCTACATTCTTTTCAAGAAATTACTTGAATGCAAAGAATAAGTCAGGAGTTGCATCATTTAAATATTGCTTTAGGTTTTTAAATGATGAGGTTGTTTATTTTTATGATAAAAAAAATGCTAGAAGTATTGTTAGAGAAGGTCTCGACATTAATGGGGTTAATTTTGTTTATTTAAATAGAAAAGAAAGCAACGTAGCTACTATAAATATACCTGGAACTGAAAATTTAAATAAAGATTTTTCCGGAGCCGATGATAATGTATCTATTATATCGTATATAAATAATAATTCAGTATTCCCTGACGACAACATAACAATTACTTTTAGAAAATTCATTTCTTATGTGAAAGGAATGCTTTTTTTTAGATCTCTATTAGAGGGGAATTCATTCATTGGCTTAGAGTCTTCTGGGAAGAGTATATGTCAAGATATTGTTGAACACGACAATGTTAAAGAGTTTGAGAATTTTCTAAATTCTAATGGCGTTGAATGTAAGTTAAAAGAAATTGAGGGAGATAATGGAAAAAGTATTGGGTTTGATTTTGGTGAAGTAGTTATTCCATTTTATGAGATAGCCTCTACAGGCACAAAGTCTCTTGGTTTATTTTTTTTCTGGATGCAGCGAATTGATCAAGTTTCACTAATATGTATCGATGAATTTGATGCTTTCTATCATCATGAATTATCTTCAAATTTGGTTTCCATTCTCCGTGATAGTGAAGCTCAGGTTATTTTGACCACTCATAACACTAGCATTATGAGTAATGAAATACTAAGGCCTGATTGCTATTTTGTTATGGATAAAAAAAATATCTCCCCACTAAATGAGTTGACAGACAAAGAGATTAGAGTTGCCCATAACTTGGAGAAGATATATAAGGCCGGTGGTTTTAATAAGATAAATAAGGCTTAGTTATGGCCGAGAAAATTCTTTTTGTTTTTGAAGGTGAGAAAACAGAACATGTTATTTCTCGTGACTTCATTCATTACTTTATTAACGATGAAGAAAAAACAATTGTCAAAGTTTCGTTTTGTGCTGAAATATATCAACTTTATAGAAAAATAAAGGAGGATGATTTCGGCATGGATTATATAGACATTTTCCCGTTGCTTCAAGAAAGAGATCACAGTCTTAAATCATACAAAAGAGATGAATTCTCTCAAGTATATTTGTTTTTTGATTATGATCCCCATGCTACGAATGCTAGTAATACAGATTTACATGAAATGTTAGATGTTTTTAGTGAAGAGACTGATAAAGGAAAGCTTTTTATCAGTTATCCTATGGTTGAATCAATTCGTTGCTTTAATGGAATTGATGATGATTTTAATAATTTATTAATACCTAAAAGTGATGTAGGTGGTTTTAAAAAATTAGTCAATGAATATGCTGATAAAAAATACAATAACGTTCCTCAATGGACTAGAGATACATGGGTTAAGATCATTGAGATTCATTGTAAAAAAGCCAATAATATTGTTTTTGGAGTCAATGAGTTACCAAAAAGTGACATTGGGCAATGCTTAATTCTCGATAAACAATGTGAAATTGAGGAAGTGAGTAACTCTGTTATCGTTATAAGCTCTTTTCCACTAATGTTTTTATCTCACTTTGGTGAAAATATGGAAGATATTTTGGCAGAAAGGTCTTCCTGTTAAAAATGGAATTTCGAGGATCTTCTTGAGATCCTCTGTAACTCGTCGTAATCTCTCGCTCTGTAAACGAAAAAACCACCTGGGGAGGTGGTTTTTCGAGGGTTCAGTGAGTTGGGGAACTTCTGAACCGTGGTAACAGTCTTGTGCGAGACGTGTCACCCAATCCGTCCTTTCAGTGTAGCTGTAGTTAGGCCACTACTTCAAGAACTCTCGATACATCTCTCGCACATCCTGCTACCAGTGGCTACTGCCAATGGCGATTTGTCGTGTCTGTCAGGGTTGGGATCAAGAGAATAGTTACCTGCACAAGACGTGGTAGTCGGGCTGAACGGGGAGTTCGTGCATACAGCCCAGCTTGGAGCGAACCACCTAACCAGACCCCAGCATCCGGCGTGGAATGAGAAAACGCGGCCATGACAGCGGAATGATGCGGGGACACTGTAAGGTGGGAACAGGAGAGCGCACGAGGGAGCAACCTATCGGAAACGGTGGGGATCTTTAAGTCCTGTCGGGTTTCGCCACTTCTGATTTGAGCACTGGTTATCGAAAGATTTCTGTGAAGCTCGTCAGGAGGGCGAAGCCTATGGAAAACGGGGCTGGACTTGGTTTTCTTGATTGCTCTCGGTCATTACGTTGAGTGGTTCGTCGTTAACACGCGCAGCTCGCCGCAGTCTCATGACCGAACGGAGTGAGCGAATGAGCGAGGAAGCGGAATATCATGCTTCCTTGATGTGTCCTCTGTTCACTCCTCATCTTGTTTTAAGATTTAAAGAATTCTGTTAATTCCCTATTTTCCTGTTCCATCTTGAGTTTTTCGAGTTTCCGCCGTCGGCGCTCTGCTGTCGCAGTGGCATTTTTGCGTCGGGTTTCGGCGTTACTGCTTTCTTGTTTGGCGATGCTGACCTGTTTCTGAGATTCTGCGATGACGTTTTCAAGCTGATCTTGGGTTGTTTTGATGAGTGTTCCTGCTTTCTGCTCACGTATTGTGGCGGCATTTTCTCGCTGAATGGCACGGTCGAGTTGTTCAGCGAGACGTTTGTTGGCCTCTGATTCAGCCTGTACGGCTTTTTCCTGAGCGATGCATGCCAGCCTATGGTAATGCGCGATTTTTTCGCCCTGATCGCAATTATCGGCTTTCATGATTATCCAGATGAGTGCCAGTCCACCTAAACAGCCTGTAATGAGAATGCCGGGCAGCATTAATGCCCATAACTCAGCAAAAATGTGCCAGCCTGAATATTTTATAAGATATTCGCCTTGTCGGGTTATTAGCGTGTAGCGTTCCAGTGTGGCGGAAATGAACCAGTAGGTGATGCCAAGCGTGGCTAACAGCGCGATTAAAACCGTAATTCGGCAGAAAATAAATTTCATCGCAGGTAGGTTTCCGTGATCTCCGGGCGAAAATGCCCCATTTCCTGACTGACTGTCGTCAGGGCAGCTTCCCAGAGCAGACCCTGATGTTGCAGTTCGCGCATCCGTTCCTGAGCATAGCTGTGACGAACGCCGTGGGCACCGGCTGACCAGCCTAATACCCGTTGTGCAGCAGCGCTGAAGCTGTTTGACCAGGAATGGCCGCCACCAAGCGCATAACGGCTGGTGTGGTTGACTCCACGATCAGTCAGGATGACGGAGTGGTCGCGTCTGACAGCTTCAAGACGTGAAACCAGCTCCTTTGGAAGCTGGATTTCACGAACCAGTCCGCCTTTACCATGAACGGTGTAGACCATACCGTCACGCCCCGCCCATTTTGTCTCGTCAGCCTGTCGTATGCTGGGCGGCTGTTCGTCAAGTCTTGCCAGCGTATAAAGCTCGTGGGCGCGTAATCCTGCGGCGTAGGCCAGTTCGGTTGCTAGTGCGTTCTTTGGGGTTTGAGCGGCGCAAATGCGGGCGATTTGTTCAGTAGTGTAAGCCCGTCCTGTCAGGATTTGTGGATGGTCTGCGCGGATTACGGGTAAACGCTCAGTCAGAGGCAGTATACCGGTGACGTGGTGCATCATGGCCTGAATGGCCTGTCGCTCCATGTCGAGCGTTTTTTGTCCTACAGATTCACCACGGGATTCAAGGTAACTGACGGCCAGAGAAGGTGTCAGCTCCCGCAGACCGCCGACGATCTTGGATGCGTAAACCCATTCAGCCACTCGAGTTAACGCCTGTTCGTAGTTGCGCACCGTACCAACCGAGCGCAAATGCTCCCCTTGCATGACTTTCATGACTGAAGCGGCCTGACGCCTGGGTGAGGAAAATTTTGCTTTAGCCATGACGAGCCAGCCAGCGTGTTACCGTGGATAACACCACCCGTATCCGCTTTGCTCTGAGCCAACGTTGTAATTCGGCGGCACTGGCGCCAGCCTGATGAAGTTGCCGCAGTTCGCCGGTGTAACGATCGAGACGAG
>NZ_JAINZP010000043.1 GCF_020166435.1 Pectobacterium versatile
GTTATTCTCCACAACAACGTCTTCCGGTGCGGACTCAGCCAGCGAACACCTCTTTTCCCTGTACAGTCAGCCAGTTACAGCCGATTTTTCCTGATGCATTTCGATGCCCGGACACCCAAGCCCCGATACGCACTTTTTCATCCCGGCACGCTACCGCCCCGCCGTGACCTTACCGCCTGCAACCGCCACATCATAGCAGCGGCGTCAGCCGCTGCCAGTAGTCGTTTTGTTGTTGAACCGGGTTTTATCGCGGCGCGAGACGTTCCGCAGCTTGCCTGTGGGACGGCGAAGCGTCTGCCGGGTGCGGGCTGGCGAAGCCCGCAGGTCAACGGGTTAGCAGGGAGGCCCCCGGCGGGGGCCGCACGGGGCGGAGATGGCGAGCACGGGAACGAGCAAGGAGCCGGCGACTGCGAGCCGGGCGCAGCCAGTGCAGCGGGGTTGGGGCGGGGGCGAGGTAAAGCCGTTAAGCGGAGGCCGTCAGGCCGACAACCCCTTTTCTGTTGATGTTGGCCAAGTGCTGACGCCGAGGTTTCCGCCGCCAGGGACGGCGGCCACGCCGTGGGAGCCAGGGAAGCACGCCGATGTTCGCAGCAGAGCGAGCCTGCGAGCTGTGCGCCACACCTTACCCAAGCGCCGAACCCCGGCGGCCAGCCGCTCACCGATGTGGAAGCAGACCGCAACGCGCCCATTAACCGACCGGCGCCGACATAATGTTCGTTACGCGTTGGCCGCGTTCAGCGGCTTTCGCGTAATGCCACATTATGTTGAATGACGACAGGCCAGCAACGAGTGTTGCAGAGAACGCTTTGGGTTAACGCTGGCCGAGCGACATTTACCGCCGGAGCGCCTTACCTGAACAAGGCAAACGATGCGCCACGGACGGCGCAGCGTTTGCCCTGCACCGTACCGCTGGCCTGAAGAGAGTGAGCTAACTTTTGTGGCTGTCCGGCAGCGCAGGCATGTCATGCGGCTCCAGCGTGTCCGCCTCCTCATCCGCCGTCAGGTCAGCCAGCAGCCCGGTTTCTTCCTCAGCCTCTCGCTCTGCCGGATGGGTTGAGGCATGTACCGTCTGTAATGCACGGATGCTCACCTGCGTATAGATTTGCGTGCTCTCCACGCTCGCATGACCCAGCATCGCCTGTATCCACCGGATATCTGCGCCGTTCTCCAGCATCTGCGTCGCCATCGCATGGCGGAACAGGTGGCAACTTCCCCATTGAGCAAGTCCCGATGCCCGGATGTAGTGGCCGACCATGTGGGTGATGCCGTTCGCCGTCAGTCCCGCGATTCCATCCAGCGCCACGAACAGCGCGGTAATGTCCTGACTGACCAGCAGTTGCGGCCTCACCTGTTGCTGGTAGTGACTCAGCCAGCGCAGCGCCCGGTTTCCTATCGGGATAACCCGGTCTTTTCTTCCCTTGCCCTGCCTCACCGTCACCGTTTTACGGCTCCCGTCCACGCTGTAGACGTCCAGCTTTGCCACCTCGCCTCTGCGCAGCCCCGTTGACCACAGCAGCTCCATCAGTGCACGGTCACGGATGCCCTGAAGCGTCGTCAGGTCGGGTAAGGCCAGCACCTGCTCCACGTCTTCCACGCTCAGTATCGTGCGCGGCAGTCGCTTTTCCAGCTTCGGCAACTCCAGGTCAGCCGCCGGGTTCGCCAGTATCAGATGCTGTTTCGTCAGCCAGCTGAACCACACCTGCAACGGCTGTAACGCCGTGCGCTGTGTCCGGGTGCTCAGGGGCTCGCCGTTGCTTTTGCGGTACTGGTACAGATGCCGCTGGTAACGCTCAAGGATGGGACGGGTAACGTCACGGGCGTAATGCACTCCCCGCTCTGCCGCCCACAGGATAAAACGGTACTGGTGATGTGTCTGCACCTTCAGCGTCGCCTCCGACCCGTTGCGCTCCCGCCGCCACACCACGAACCGCAGCAGCAGCGCATACAGGCTCTTCGGGTCGCTGGCCGGACCAACAGGCTGACGGTAGACCTCATCCACCGTCAGCAGCGCACCCGCTCGCGGTTTACGGTTGGCCATGCTGCATCTCCGTTGCCACACTCACGGGCAGCGAGGTTTTACCCGTTTTCTTTTTTCCCTTTATTACTGCATTTGGCGCAACCCCGACCGTTTCGGCATCCATCCCTTGTACTGTCTGGTCTGATGCCACTTTTTCACTCTCCGACCGGCTGCCGACCACACCCCGACCGGAGGCCGACTGAGCAGCCTCCAGACCCGACCGGTTATCGCTGCCCTCAACCGCGCCGTTTATCGGTGAACCCGCACTTACGGGCAGCACGGTTTTACCCGCTTTCTTTTTTCCCTTTATTACTGCGTTTTCAGCAACCCCGACCACTTCACCCGCCAAGCCTTGCTGGCTCTGGTCGGACGCCACTTTTTCACTCTCCGACCGACTACCGACCACACCCCGACCCGTGGCCGACCGCTCTTCATCTGACTCCGACCGGTTATCGCTGCCCTCGCTGGCCGGAACGGTTTCTGTCACGTCCAGTAACCCGCATAAGTGTGGCTGACCGCTGTCTTCGCCGTCCCACAGCAGGCCGTACTCATAGGTTAACCCACGCCGGTACAGCACCAGATATTCCATTTCCAGCAGCCTTGAGAGATGGACTTTTAGCTGCGTATCACCCCAGCGCAGGGTTGCCCGGACATCCCGCCGTGAGAACCGAACCTCTTCCGCTTTCAGCGCCTGACGCACTGCGACATCCCGCACCATTTCACGCAACAACACCAGTAACTTCCGCGTCTGCGGCGGCATCTCGTCCAGCGTTCGCCCCAGTACCTCATGCGCCAGTTGATTGGCTAACGCGATATCACTCTGCGCCACCTCGATATACTCGATAACCTGCCCACGGTGCTCAACCCGTTTTACCGCCCGCTGGTACTGGTGCAGCAGCGCGATACTTTGTATCAAGGTCAGGTACTTCATATGGTCGCGCCGGGTACGGGTTTTATCACTCAGGAACGTCAGCCGATCAGCATACGGATTCACCACCTTCAGCGGCCTCAACAGCCGCTGCGCGTTCTGGTGTAACCGGGTCAGATACTGCTTTTCTGAGGACTGAAGCAGCCCTTCCAGCGTCTGGCCGTGACGCTGCATTGCGTGGATCGCCTGCGTCTGCTCACGGCTCTCATTCACCGTCAGCACCAGACAGCGGTTCAGCAGCTCTTCGTCTACGTCGATGGCCGTGGTGGTCAGCATCAGCATCACCGGTCCCTGTACCTTGTATTCCCGTGTGACCAGTTCCCCGCTCAGCTCGTTCTTGCCGGTACTGGCGATTTTCAGCTCCCCGTCCGACTGCAACAGCTTCAGCGCATACGCCGCCTGCCTGACCCCTTCCTCTTCCGCTATCGCCAGTATCTTGTGCTGTAGCGAGGTCTCGCCAAGGTAGTACAGGCTCTGCCCGGTCATCGCCGAGTACTGGATACGCTCTTCTTCCGGCATCAGCCCCAGCACCGCGTCCATCAGCGAGGATTTACCCGCCGCTGATGATGACTGGATAAGCACGGCCAGCGGTTTATCCAGCTTGCGCGACGTCGCCGCCAGATACCCGGTCAGCAGATTGGTGCTTTCCCCCACCACGCCACAGGCCGCCAGGTCATTGACGATACGCTCGGTGAGATGGGGGGACTTGAGTAACTCAAGCGCTGCCGCTTCGTCCTCTGCCGAGACGGTGACGGCCGACGAGGTTTCCTCAACGGCATGCTGACGCTGTTCGTCCTGCTTCTGCTCCAGCATCAGCAACACCCGACCGCATTCACGTTTGATGACCGATACCTCACAGCCCAGTTCAACCGCCGCCGCGCTGATATAGCCCTGACGATGACGTGAACTGTACATGTCCAGACTGTCCACATGGAACGCACCCGTGCTCTCGTCCCGTACCTGTACGTTGACCTTCATCACCTCGGCCACGCTGTTTTTCTGCCAGCCCCGCACCCGCCACACCCGTGGTCCAGCGCGTAACAGCAGCTCACCCGTATCCGTTTGTTCGCACGGCACCACATCAACCGCAGGTGCAGAGGCGGCTAAAGAGGACGCTCCACCGTCCGCTTCAGATACCGGCGTTTCATGGGAGAACACCACGCCCGGTCCGATTCCCTTGCCCATCCATTGTGCTTGCTCCAGCGCCAGCCCTAACGCCGCTTCAGGATTACCGCTCTTCAGCGCATAGGCATTCGCATCCAGCCCTTGCGGGAACTGCACCCGCCACGCCTCGATACCGCTTTCCAGCAAGTCACCGGCCACGGCTTCCGCACCCCGGTCGCCCGCCTCATCCCGGTCATAGGCTATCAGCACACGTTTCACCCCGTGGTACTGCAACGCCGCCAGATGCTCAGCGGTAAAACCGTTCGCCCCGTAAGCCGTGGTCACATGGCGGAACCCCGCGCACCAGAAGGTCATGGCGTCGATCAGCGCTTCACACAGGATAATTTCAGACGAGGCTTTCAGCGCTTCCTCGTTCCATACCCCGGCCAGCGGTGACGGCAGATACAGGTGCTTCGCCGCCCCTTTCTTCACCGCGTAGTCCGCCGTGGTTCGGCGACCGTACAACTGCAACACCCGCCCGCGCTGCGCCACGTTCGCCGATTCCGCCCAGCCGATAACCGGCATCACCACGCAGCCCCGGAAGTGGTCTTGTCGTGTAGCTTCCCGCAATACCCCCAGCCTGGCCAGCCGCTCACGCAGCCGTTTTCCCTCACCGCTTGAGGTGGACGGCAACAGCCCCGCGCTGCCGCCGATGCCGTGATGACCCGCGAACCCTAAGCGGAAGTGGCTCACCAGTTCGGGATGGTTCAGTCCGCGACTGACCAGCCACTGTTGTGCCTCCGGGTTGTTCAGCAGATTGTGGTGATAGAAGTCGATAACCTGATGCAGCAACGCCTGACCGTCATCATCCAGATCGGACAACGGCGTACGCGCCACCGTGGGCGAGACAGGGACGGCGGCTAAAGAAGACGGGGTTCCGGCCAGCTCCCGCAGCCGCACCAGAGTCTGCGGATAGGTCAGTTTCTCGGTGTGTTGCAGCCAGTCCAGCACCGACCCCGACGCGCCGCAGCCAAAGCAGTGATACAGGCTCTTTGACGGCGTGATAACGCAGGACGGCGTTTTCTCCCGATGGAACGGACACAGGCACACTACGCTGTCATCGCCCTGCTTTTTCAGCACATGACCCTGATTCTGCGCCACAGCCAGCAGCGACACCTCACGCTTGAGTCGCGCCAGTTCTGCCGGTGTCATTCGTCCCATTCCGTTGCTCCTGTAAAAACCTGTCAATAACCGTTTAATGTTTTTATTAAATACCTTATACTGTGTATATGTCAAACAGTATTAGAGGGGCAGGTTACAGTATGGCTACGTCAACTTTGTGGTTCTTACCGATGAATTTTCCTGCTCGTCTGATACAACTGCGCAAGGCCGCCGACCTGACTCAACAGGCATTAGCCAACAGTGCATCCATTCATGTGAACCAGATTCGGCGCTATGAGGCGGGGTCGGCGCAACCCACCTTAGACGCCCTCATCAGGCTGGCTAAAGTGCTGCATGTCTCGCTGGATGGACTGGTGTTTGATGACCACGAGCGTGGTCCGTCTGATGATTTGGCGTTGCAGTTTGAGGCGGTCAGCGGAATGCCAGAAGAAGAACGCCGTATTATCAAGGCGTTACTGGATGGGATGATACTGAAGTACCAGGCTAAACAGATTACTGAACGCGGTTAGAACAGGCGGCAACCTGCCCCAACCGCTCACCACTGGCAACTAAAGAGGTAGTTACTATGGCTAAGCAGCATCATAAGTCAGAACCCGCCACACCCCAAGCATTACGACACCTGAAGGTCGGCTATGTCAGCCGCCGCCACGCAGACCGCAACGATATGACGCGCTATTACAGCCGCAGCCCCAGCCTGCACCTTACCGGCCACTGGCTCGAAGCCGCGGGATTTGGCACCGATACGCCGGTGATTGTCACCGTTGAACACGGTCAGTTGCTGATACGTATTGTGACTGAATGACAGATAACAAAAATCCCGGCCTATTTGAGAGGCCGGGATTCGTCATTTATAATGACTGATACTTAATACCTTCGTCATGTTCATATGATGATGGTAAAGAGTTAAAGATATTTATTTCATCCCCAAAATTTACAATAATTAAATTTAAATCACCTTCGAAAACAAATTTCATTCCCACGAAAGCATCTTCAACAGAAGAAAATATCGAGTAGATCTCTAACAACCGCTTCCCAATATAATCAATGAATAATGTAATATTCGACAGATCCATAATTATTTCTTTACCGTATTCGCCGAGATCACTTTCCTGAATAGGCGAGTCAGTAAGCTCAAGTGATGATCCATCTTTACTGCACATGAAGCTAAACAACTTTTCTGTATTAGAAAAAATAAACTGCAATTTTTGAGGGTGATAAAAATCAGGTTTATCAAAAACATAAACTAGCCCCCTAACATCTAAAAGACTCTCATTAATAACACTACTGGCCCATTTTTGATATTGTCCTAAAAATTTAATCATTTAGGATCTCCCTTTAGTGCATTTTTCACAGATGTATTATTAACTCCGTCTTTCAAAACAGTGACAAAACTGCCGTCAGGCTTGGTAACAACAACATCGTTTCCCTTTATTCTAAAGAACACGTCTCCACGACTGGCACCATTACCAACACCTTGTCCTGCAAATTTACCGGCGACAACTTTATCAGGCTTAGAACCGATATCATTTATAATATCCAATACACGCTGCCTGTCTGCCGCATTCGATGCATTACCACCGAAATCTTCAACATGTTTTCCGAGTTTTTTACCCAATTGCGCATTGGTAACTGAAAATGCAGCGTTAGAACCGACTCCTGAGCTAGGTAAAGATATATTTCCAGGACTTGGTAAATACCCAGCAATTTCATCACTAGCCTTATTAATCAGCTTCGACGCTTCGGCAACATCTCCTTTCTTCAGCGCCATTTCTGCTGCTTTAATAGCTTTACCCGCTGCATCACCTGCTACTGGGATCAATCCAACCATTGCAGCAAGATAATCAATCGCACTCTGCGCTTCCGCAAAACCCTTGATATCACCCACAACCGGTGCGAAGTCTAATCCAAAACCAGCAGCGCCTTTCAGCAATTCATTACGATGTTCACTTATCTTGGTTGAACATGCTTCCGCACTTAATCCTGAACAATTCTGAGCTTTGAATTCTTCAACCATAGCAACAAGTTGCTTCTGGGCGCTCTGATACTTTTCTTCCTGCGTCATACCAGAGACTTTATTCTCAATGATGTCGCTCAGCGC
>NZ_JAINZP010000044.1 GCF_020166435.1 Pectobacterium versatile
GACCCGATAGGGTTGCTGGGTGGAAATAGACCGCAGGGGTATGTTTCCAATCCTCTAGAGTTCTGTGATCCTCTGGGGCTGGATAAAAAAGGGCCAGCAGCAATGGGACCTCATGGGGCGCTTAAAAAGGATCCCAGCCCTGGACAGTCCCACCATTTAAACCAAGATGCTGCATATAGAGATGTTATTCCAAGAGAGAAAGGTGCAGCTATTAAGCTGGAAGGTAATGCGTTTACAGAGCCGGGAACGCCTCACTATGAAGCCCATAGCTCAATGGAGAAATTCTGGGATCAATATAGGCGAGGTGGGGAACTTAATGGCCAGCGACCTACTAATACGAAATATACTCAAGCATTGAAAAGATCTTTGGAAGCTGCTGGGTTACCTGCAAATGAGGTAAATCAGGCAGTAAGGTATAGTATACAAAATAGAGTTCAGCATGGTGCTCTTGGCGGTATGAAGGTACCTAGGATCCCCGGAAGAATTAATCAGGTTAAACCATGAAGATATCTAATGATGCTGTTGATAGACTGCTTAAAATAGATTGGTTTGCTAATGTTGGTAACCAATGCCTTATTCCTAATGTCAAAGTTGCTGCCTCTTTGAATGATGCTAATTTTTCTTTGAGTAGCCCTGATTGGGAGAATGTTACTCTGGAAGAGTCCAATGAAATATCAGGATATCTTGCAGTTAAACACACTGTTATTTTTCAAGATTGGAACGACTTAGCGCAAGAAGCTAAGTCTTTTTTGAAAGATAAGTTGTTAAAACAAATACCTCATTTGAATGGTTTTGACAATGTCCTACTTTTGCAATGTATTGAATGGGATGTTGTTAGCTATTTAATTGAAGATGCATATAAAGATAAGATTAAAAAACCGCTATTTTTTGATTCTTTGATTCACATCTATGAATCAGGTCATATACCCTGTGGTTGGGATGGTGTGTGGCCTAATGGTAAATTAGTGGTTTATTGATATGTAAAAATAGCCGGAAGAGATCTTACGATCCTTCCGGTTTTTTAATTTTACGTTCTGATTATTAAAATGGTGAGGCTGGCTGGTTATTGCTGGAAGTGGTTCTTTCAGTAGTGATGAATTTAATATCATGAATATAAAAGAAATAGGTAATAAGATATGTGACCATCTTATTTTATCTTCTCATCAAAAAGAAGCGTTGGAAATCGACGGTCTTTTAAAAAAGATCTTTAATGAAAATAATGATCCCGTTGAGAGGAAAGCAGTTATCGATAATTTATTATTGCGTTGTCACCCTAAGTGGTTGGGTGATTATTATGTTGAAGGTGTCACTTATCAAGAGTGGACTAATTTAATATCAAGGTTCGATCGTTCGCTTAATAAATTTAAGAAGAACTTTAAAGGTTAATAAAAAGGCCGGAAGTGATCACATTATCCTTCCGGCTTTTTATTTTATTAGCGGTCAGTCGCTATAAATTAATCTCGGTCTCAATAATAATCCTCCCCCTTTCCACCGTGACGGTGACGGGCATCCCGGTGATAAAACCCGACTCTTCCAGCCAGCGGCCTTTCAGGTTGATGGCAGAGGGCGGATTAGGCCTGCCGTTTTGCGGGGCGTATCCCACGGTGTAGTAACGCTCTGTTCTGGCGGGTTTATTAAGTATGACGTCTGACTTAGAATGTGCCTTAGCCATAGTAACTACTCCTGTTAGTTGCTTGTGGTGAGCGGCGTGGGTGAGGTGCGAACTCATCTTCGCCGCGTTATTTATCCGTCAGTTACGCGCCTGAGCAATCAGGGCGCTTAACATCTCCGAAATCATCTTCTGTTTTGCCTTGGGCAAACTGTCAATCTCTTCAATAAGCTGTTGCCATTTTGGCATCGGGCCACGTTTACGGGCGGCCTTCTCCGCTTCCTCGCCGAGTAAATCCTCAAGAGAAACTGATAATACTCTCGCCACGGCTGGGAGTATGGAAATCTGTATGCGTCGTCTTCCTGCTTCCCATGCCTGTACGGCCTGCTGGGAGACGTTCAGCGCCTGTGCAACCTGTGTCTGTGTCATCCCTGCGTCTTTCCTCAGCGCGGTTATCCGCTTACCCAGCTCAGTGATAAATACCTGTTCTTCATTGCTTATCGGTGCGGCCATAGTCGTTTTACCTGAAATCCTTTGTGACCTGATGACCATAATCTACTCCATGTTTTACATTATACTGTTGTAAATACTACTAGCTGATGTATATACTTGTCGAGTTATTTTTACTCAGACCCTATTGACAGGTATTTACAGGAGTTCCCGATATGGCACGCATCCCCGAATCCGAGTTGCAGCACCTGAAAGCCGCCGTGTCACTGGTTGAGGTAGTGCGTGGTCAGGGGCGCAAGGTGATGAAGCGCGGCAAGGACTGGGTGGTGCTGTGTCCGTTCCATCAGGAGAACACGCCGTCATGCGTTATCAGCCCGGAGAAGAATCTGTATCACTGCTTTGGCTGCGATGCAGGCGGCTCGGTGCTGGACTGGGTGATGAAGACGGAAAAGTTAAGCCTGCCGCACGCGGTTGATAAGCTGCGGCGTGAGTCAGGTATGGTGCCAGCGGCCGCACCGTTACCGCCGGTGAGTGATATCAGCAATGAGCAGGAGCGGCAGGCGTTGCTGCATCGTGTTGTGGCGTTCTATCACCATACCTTACTCAATGCGCCGGAGGCGGTGGCGTATCTGGAAAAGCGTCGGCTGAACCATCCAGAGTTAGTCGCGGCCTTTAAGCTGGGGTTCGCCAACCGGACGCTGGGCTATCGTCTGCCGCCGGGTAAACTGAAAGCGGGCGTCACGCTCAGAAGTCAGTTACAGGAGGTGGGCGTGCTGCGGGACAGCGGTCATGAGCATCTGGCGGGTTCAATCGTGGTGCCGGTTATCAACCTTAACGGCCAGGTACGGGAGCTTTACGGTCGCAAGGTGGGTGATCGGTTGCGTGCGGGTACGCCGCTGCATCTGTATCTGCCGGGGCCACACGGCGGGGTGTGGAACGAGCAGGCGTTAGTGGCGAGTAAGTCAGTCATCCTGTGTGAATCGCTCATCGATGCGATGTCGTTCTGGGTGGCGGGGTATCGCAACGTGACGGCGGCGTATGGGGTAAACGGGGTGACGGATGAGATGCGTAAAGCGTTTATCTGGCACGGTGTGAAGCAGGTGCTTATCGCGTTCGATAATGATGAAGCAGGCAATGGGGCTGCGGTGAAACTGGCCGGATGCTTAGCTTCTGACGGTATCGCGCCGTTCCGTATCCTGTTCCCGTCCGGTGTGGATGCGAATGGCTATCTGTGCAAGGTATCGGAGCCGGAACGGGCGTTCGGGTTACTGGTAGACGGGGCGCTGCCGATGGGAGAGGCGGTGAAGGCTGAACCTGAAACCGCCTCTGAGTCGTTGCCAGAGTCCATCCCCTCGGCTTCTGTGTCGCAACCTGCCTCCTCTTTAGTTGCCGGGGTTGTGGTTGACGCCTTGCCGAACGGTGAGCTTGACATCGCGTTATCCGGCCAGCAGTGGCGCATCCGGGGCATGGCATCAGTGAAGGGCGGTAGCGGCGTGATGAAGGTGAACGCGCAGGTACTGGACACAGAAAGCGGCGTGGTGTTCGCGGACAGCGTGGACATGATGAGCGCCCGTTCACGGGCGGGGTATGCACGGCTGGCCGCGAGTGAGTTAGGGTTGGCAGAAAGCGACATCAAACAGCGCTTAGGGCGGGTGCTGCTGGCACTGGAGGATCACCTTGCTCAACCTGAAACCGCCAGTGACAGCGCACCGGAACTGGATGATGACGCCAAAGCCGAGGCGCTGGCGTTGCTGCGTGACCCGAATCTAATCGGCAGGCTGACGGATGACCTTGCGGCGTGCGGCGTGGTCGGTGAATCGACCAACTTAGTGGCGGGTTATCTGGCGGCGGTGTCGCGCAAGCTGGACAGGCCGTTGGCGGTGTTAATCCAGTCATCCAGTGCGGCGGGCAAATCCAGCCTGATGGACGCCGTTCTTAATCTCATCCCGCCGGAAGAGCGCTTACAGTACAGCGCGATGACAGGTCAGAGCCTGTTCTATCTGGGCGAAACTAATCTGCAACACAAGATACTGGCGATAGCGGAAGAAGAAGGGGTTCGTCAGGCGGCGTATGCGCTGAAGCTGTTGCAGAGTGACGGAGAACTGACCATCGCCAGTACGGGCAAGGATGATGCCACAGGCAATCTGGTGACGAAGCAGTACACGGTGAAAGGCCCGGTGATGCTGATGCTGACCACCACGGCCATCGATGTGGATGAAGAGCTACTTAACCGCTGTCTGGTTCTCACCGTGAACGAGAGCCGCGAACAAACGGAAGCTATCCATGCGTTGCAGCGCCACAAACAAACGCTGGAAGGCTTGCTGATGGAGAACGAGAAAGGCTATCTGACGGAACTGCATCAGAATGCCCAACGGTTACTGAAACCGTTAAAGGTGGTGAACCCGTTCGCGTCACAGCTTACGTTCCTGAGCGACAAGACACGCACGCGCCGTGACCATATGAAATACCTCACGCTTATCCAGTCAATCGCGCTGCTGCACCAGTACCAGCGGGAGGTAAAGACGGTAGAGCACCGAGGAACGGTCATCGAGTATATCGAGGTAGAACGCTCGGATATCGTGCTGGCCAACAAACTGGCGCATGAAATCCTTGGTCGCACACTGGACGAGATGCCGCCGCAGACGCGGAAGCTGTTGCTGCTGATACAGGGCTGGATAGCGGACAGCGGCCAGTTGAAAACGGAATACCCCTTCACCCGCAAACAGCTACGGGATGCGGTGCAGTGGGGCGATACGCAACTGAAAATCCACCTTGCGCGACTGGTTGAACTGGAATACCTGCTGCTGCATAAACGGGGGCTGACGTTCTGCTACGAACTGCTGTTCGACGGTGATGCGCAGGCGGATAACACGCACCTGTGCGGGCTTATTGATGTACCGGAAGCAGTAGACATAACCGAGAAAGGTCGGTACGACTCCATCTGGTCGGGGGTAAATGAAAATCGGTCGGCCTCTAGTCGGGGTGCAGTCGGTGGTCGGTCGGACAAGGCAATCGCTGTTAAAGCCAGTACTGGCAAGGGTTCTACGCCATCCGGTCGGGTTAACGGTAAAAGCACTGTTCCGGCAACGTCAGATAAGCGCATCACATCGTAGTTCCCTTCTTCCCACTTCGCAGGACGCGCCGCCATGACCAAGCCGAAAGCCCCGACACCAGAAGCCCTTTACCTTAGCAGCCTGTCACAGACGCTGCGCCAGTACACTACCGCTTACCTCGAACACCTGAGCGCCACGAACCACAGCCCACGCACAATAGAATCCTACAGTGAACGGCTGCGTCCGTTCGTGACGTGGTGCGAAGAGCGGGGCATCACGCAGGCGGCACAGGTGAGCCTGTCGGTGCTGGAAGCGTATCAGCGTTATCTTCATGGCTACCGCAAGGCGGACGGGAAACCACTGGCACAAGGCGGACAACTTAATCGCCTGTCAGCGATACGCGGCCTGTTCCGCTGGCTGCTGCAACGGCATCATATCCTGTACAACCCCGCTGAACAGATAACGCTGCCGAAAGCGGAGAAACGGCTTCCGGCGCAGATACTGAGCGAAGAGGAAACCGAGGCGGTGATGGAGGCACAGGACACCGAGACGTTAACCGGACTGCGTAACCGTGCCGTGCTGGAAATGCTGTGGAGCACGGGACTGAGGCGCAGCGAACTGGCAAACCTGATGCTGGCCGATGTGGACGTGGGACGCGGTGTGCTTGTCGTCAGACAAGGCAAAGGGAATAAAGACAGGGTGGTGCCGGTTGGCCTGCGTGCGCTGGTCTGGGTACAACGCTATCTGGACGCAGTGAGGCCGCGACTGACGACGAAGCACGACAGCGGCTACCTGTTCGTGACGATATGGGGCAAACGGCTGGCACGGTCAACACTGACGATACTGGCGGGCCGTGCGATACGGGATGATGCGCATCTGAAGAAAGCGGGGGCGTGTCATGTGTTCCGGCACTCGATGGCAACACAAATGCTGGAGCGTGGGGCAGATACGCGACACATCCAGGCTATCTTGGGTCATGAGAAGCTGGAGACGACGCAGATATACACCCGTGTGGCGATCGGTCATCTGAAACAGGTGCATGAGAAGACGCATCCAGCGGAACGGAAACCGACAGCCCGACGCCGGAAGAAAGTTAAAGCCGATACCACGCCATCGCCGGACAGCCCGAAAAAGTAGCTCACTCCCTTCAAGGCCGCAGTACGGTGCAGGGCAAAAGCTGCGCCATCCGTGGCGCACCTCTTGCCTTGTTCAGCTAAGGCGCTCCGGCGGTAAATGTCGCCCGGCCAGCGCCAGACAATGGCGCTCTCTGTGGTTAACGTTGCTGGCCGAACGTCATTCAACATAATGTGGCATTACGCGCAAGTTGCTGAACGCAACCTGCGCGCAACACACATTATGTCGGCGCCGTCTGGCACAAGGGCGCGCTGCGGGCTGCTTCAACAACGGTGAGCGGCTGGCCGCCGGGGTTAGGCTCTTGGGTAAGGTGTGGCGCACAGGGCTGCGCCCTCTGCTGCTGGTATCTGCGTCCTCCCCAGGCTCTGACGGTGTGGCCGCCTTCCCTGGCGGCGCAGGCTCCGGCGTCAGCCATCGGCAAACATCAACGTCAACAGAACAGGGGTTGTCGGCCTGCGGCCTCCGCTGAAGGGCTTCACCTCGCCCCCGCCCCAACCCCGCTGCACTGGCTGCGCCCGGCTCGCAGTCGCAGGCTCCTTGCTCGTTCCCGTGCTCGCCATCTCCGCCCCGTGCGGCCCCCGCCGGGGGCCTCCCTGTATACATCGCTAACGTGCCTTTGCTTCTCTTCATGGTCTGGCGTGGTCATGCACGTTCGGCGTTCCCTGCGGCACCGTGCACCAGAGCGTCGCAGGCCGACGCTTGCGGACTCTTTGCCGCCCGCACCCGCAGAACCCGCCCGGCTTCCCCAAACGAGTTGCGGAAGCCGGGCGGGTTGAGGTGGTAAACCCCAAAAGACAAAACGACTAATGGCAGCGGCGGCTGCCGCTGCTATGATGTGGCTTAGGCAGACAGGGAAGTCACAGCATGGCGGTAGCGTGTCCGGGGGTAAAAGTGCGCGTCGGGGTGTTCGGGTTATGGTGGTGTTAAATAGGCCGAAAGCGCCGTCTAAAAAGCCCACTGCTTCAATGAGTTAAGTGCGTTAAAAAGTACGACCGTGTCGGGATCGTCCCTAT
>NZ_JAINZP010000045.1 GCF_020166435.1 Pectobacterium versatile
ATGGCGATGCAGTGGCTGTCTTCGTCATAGGTGTAGTGGGTGTCGGTGCCCGCCATGTCCCGCTCGCGGATGACCCGCGCATCGGCATCCAGCCACCATTGCCAGCGGCTGCCGTCCGGGGCGATAACGGCGATCAGTTGCTGGCTCTCTTTGTCGTATTCGTAACGCCAGGTGCGGCCTTCGGCATCGGTACGGGATGTGAGCAGGTCAAAGGGGCCGTAGGTTTGCTGCCACAGTGCCCCGTTGCCGTCCACCGTGCTCAGCAGGTTGTTATGCTTGTCGTATTGGCGTTGTTCTTGTTTGTCGTCGGGGCGTATCAGCTGCTCCGGCAGCTTCCAGCTTGCACGGCGGTATCCCAGACGGAATTGTGCTCCGTCTGGCCGCTGCCACTGCACGACTCTGTCCTGCTGGTCATAGCGTAGCTGCTGGGTACGCCCGAGCGCATCGCTGGCACTCAGCAACCGTTGACGATGATCGTAACGCAGCCGTGCCTGAACCTCGCCCGCCTGATCGCTCACCTGTGTCAGCAGGCCGTGTCGGTTCCAGGTGAACCGTACTTCACGGGTATCCGGCCCGGTGAGTGTCTCTGGGCTACCGGCCTCATCGAACGCCCATTGCCAGACGCGCCCGAGCGGGTCGGTGATGCCGCATAACCGCTGCGCGTCATCATAGTCATAGGCCCAGGTGTGGCCGCTGCCGTCGGTGAAGGTGCTGACCAGACCGCTATCGTCCAGATAGGTGAATTCAACCACCCGACCTGCGGGGGAAATCTCACGCAACAGGTTGCCGTGGTCGTCGTAGTCGTAGCGGGTGACGTGCCCTAACGGAGATTTTTCCCAGCTCATCAGCGACAGCGCGTTGAAACCAAATTCGCTGCGCTGACCTAATCCGTCAGTCATGACCACACGGTCATCGAGATAGTCAAAACGCGCGGTCAGGTAGCCGTCAGCACAGGTGGTGTAAACGCAGCGACCCTGATAGTCATACTCGTAACGCGCCCAGGTCTGGTCGTTGTCATGCCAGCGCGTGAGTCGGTTTTCGTTGTCATAGTCGTAGAACAGGTGATAGGCATGGGTGGCATCGGCCTCAATCAGTCGCCCCTGTTCATCCTGCCGGTATTCGGCCAGTATGGTTTTTTGTCCGGCATCAATGCGCTGTATCTGGTGTAGATAATCTCCCCGCCATACCAGCAGCAGCTCGATACCATCACTGTGTTGCATCTTGCGCAGATAGCCTTTTGGATCGCGGATCAGGGTAATGCGGTTGTCGTGCGGATCGCGTACGGACGACAGAAGCAGCCGATCGCCCTGAGGCACATCGAACTCACGCCAGGTGAGGCTGTCACGATCCCACAGGCTAAATCCCTCTGCCCGCCGATGCAGAGTAAAGGCCGGATAGAGCGGACAAAATACCGCCTGCACATCCTGATGGAAGGTGAAATCAATGTCGTATCCCTGTGCCAGCGTGATAACGACGTGGGTATTCAGGCCGTCGTGGCTGACGTATGCGGCTTCGCTCCAGGTGTCATACCAGCCGCGTCCTAGCAGGCCGGTATGGGTGGCGGCAGAGCGGTAAGTGCGCTCAAAAAGCAGAGGAAGTGTTTGCCCCAGTTCGAGATCCAGACGCATCTCAATCACATCCCCGCTGGGAATATAGACCGGATCTTTTAGAAAGCCCCGAGTGGCTTCCTTAATACGTGCCAACCCTTTGCTATTTTTAAACCCTTTGCTGGCACACCGAGCCGCTCTCCGTAGCCCCACCGCCGTTCTTAACGCCCCCATGCGAATGCCTTTGAGCACCGCGGTTGGCCCACGTGTAAATAGCTTCCCTAGCCCTTTGAACATGCCCCGGCTGGGCGGTACCAAAAATTCCACGGCTATCAGCAGCGCTTTTTCCCACCAGCTGAATTCGTCACTAATATCCAGACAGGTTTGCTGACCGGAGCCAAAAAAGACGGTGGATGCCCCTTCTTTGATTGTGGCACCACAGACGGTTTTATCGTCGATACGTGCTGCTGGCGAGCCATTGACGTAGACGGTTTCACTGCCTTGCGCAATCAACTGGGGCGAGTTGTGTTTGGTGCAGGCTACCGTATCAACCTCAGCACGGGAAATGGGCTTTTTCTCCGCAAACACGGTGTCTGAGCCAGAATCGACGGGCCCAAACGGCGGGGCGCCGCTGTCTACCATGGCAGAAACTTTGCTGGAGACGCTGCTAATCAGCCCCCCTAGCAGGCTGACTGCACCAAACCCCACCGCCAGTTTGACGGCACCCACCACCAGCGCCGCCCCCATGCCGCCCGTCCCGACAACAGCGACGGCAATGGCACCCGCCACGGCAGCCGCTGCGGCAAAGGCCACGGCTGCTACAACCGCTCCTGCGATAGCCCCAGCCAGCGCACCGAGAAAACTTTTGTGCTTGATGGTTTTGCCCGGTGATGTCGGTGCTTTTCCCTGGCCTGGTTGAGGACGACCGGCCGGCGGTGTCGGGCCTTTGCCTGCATGCATGGCACCCACGCGGGCAACACGGTTCAGAATATCACTCAGCATGATGACTCCTTTCAGGCAGTGGCTTTAAAGGTCTCGACCACCGCCAGCATCGCCGTTTTCTGCTCCGCACTGAGCTCGCCCGCCACGGTTACGGTAAACGTCAGCAATAACTCACCGCGCACCTGCATCACGACAACCTGATGCATCGGCCCTTCTGGTGACCGCCAGGTATATTCCAGTCCGTGTGCGGGTTGCCCATCCAGCGTCAATGCCCAAACGTTGCGCTCTTCATACCCTTTTAGGTGTGCCGCAAACTGGTCCAACGTCTGCTGATAAACCGTCTCTGCTGTCAGGCCGAAGTCAATCGGAGTCCGGTTGACAACCAGGTTGATGGTATCGCCCGGCAAAACAAAAACATGGAGTGATTCATCGCGCCAATCGGCGGGGATAGCCAGCGTCCCTTCATTCATCTGATACATAGTCATCCTTAATTCAAATCGATACGGGTGCCGTTCAGCGTTAGGTTATTCCCGACGATCTCAATATCTCCGCTGTGCTTGATTGAGATATAGCCAGCACCCGTACCAATCTGAATGCTGCCGTCTTCGGCATGGATAAAGATATCGTTCGTCACCCTCAGCGTTTCGTTGTCTTCCACAACAGTGCTCCGGTTTTTTTTCACCACAACCGTTTGCTCCCCCTGGATCTCGGTAATCTGATCGGCAATGACGGAGACCGTCTGATTTTGCTGTACGACAACCGTTTGATCTCGGCCAATGTTTTCGTTGTGATCCACATTCACCGAGGTACTGCGGTTATTGAGCACTACGGTATTCATGTCTTTCTGGGCATGAATAAACACTTCTTCCTGCCCAGCCTGATCTTCAAAGCGCAGTTCGTTGAACCCTGCGCCTTTGTGGGTTGATGTGCGGATTGAGGTGCGCGTCTTGTTGGCGGGCAGCGGATACGGTGCTGGGTTGGTGGCATGAAAGGTTCTGCCGGTCACAATCGGCTGGTCGGGGTCACCTTCAAGGAAGCTGACGATGACCTCATGGCCGATGCGTGGGATGGCAATCAGGCCGTACTGACCACCGGCCCAGCCCTGGCTGACGCGCACCCAGCAGGAACTCTGGTCGTTACTCGCGCCGTAGCGATCCCACGGAAATTGCAGTTTGATGCGCCCGTATTGGTCGCAGTAAATTTCTTCACCTGCTGGGCCGACCACGGTGGCGATTTGCGGGCCGTCCACCATCGGTTTGTAGGGCAGGTCGGCACGCCAGGTGCTTTTGGCGCTGATGACCTCAAAGCTGTTGCTGTAGGTGGTCGGTTCGCCGCCGCTTTCTTCTTCCAGCGCCTGCGGCTGCTGCCCGCTGTGGGTAATGGCCACCAGTTGCCAGCCGGTATTGAGTGCCGAGTTGGGGTGTTCGGTTAAAGCAAAGCTGCTGCCGGGCATCAGTTCAGCGGCATTGGATTCACCGGAGCCGGTCATGGCACCCGCCCGCAGTGCGTCCAGTCGGTAGCCGGTAAAGGCCTTGCCGCTGGGGTCTTGTTTAAAGCGCCCCGGGTAGTCGAAGTGCTGATAGTTTTCGCGCTGGTGCGTCAGCTCGCCGCTCATCTTGCTGTGCAGCAGACCATAGGCGGGGGTTTTGAAGCTGTAATCCTTGAGTGCGACTTCTGCGGTACTGACGGCTTCGGCATAGCGGAAGCGGTTTACGTACGGCCCTTCGCTGAGACCCTGTGTGGCAAGGTTGAAAAACAGTTCAGAGCCTTTGCTGAGCGCCCCAGCATCGTCAGCAAAGACGACGCGGTGTTTGCCTTCCTCAAATTCATGGAAGAAGTACAGGCCTTCTTCTGCGGCCAGTCGAGTGATAAAGGCTAAATCGCTTTCCCGATACTGCACGCAGTATTCGCGTGGCACGTGGTCGTGACGCAGCGCAAAGGCGTAGTCGGTGATGCCGGATTCCTCCAGCAGTGCGCCGATAATCGCTTCCGGCTTTTGCGCCTGAAAGATGCGGGCATTAGTGCGCAGCCCCAGCCGCCACAACGCCGGACGGACTTCCGCCTGATAGCGCGTGCGGCGAAAGCCGGTGTCACTCTGTGCAAAGGCGCTGACAATACCGCTTACTCGCCGTTGGAGTACGCCTTCATACCACACCATCAACTCACACGGCTGGTCAAGCACCGTACCAAAATCCACATCCGGCAAGGCACTCGCCAGATTCAGCGACAGGGCAAACGGCTGGTTAAGCGCTTCGCTGAGCTGAAAATCCACCACGGCAAACGTCGGGGCAGGCAATGCGCCGACCTTTACCGTGAACTGTAATCCTGTACTGTTTGCCACGTTTATTCCCTCGCGTCCCGTGATGAAAACCGTGTTGTCTGCACTCAGGTCTGGGAGAATCAGACCTCAGGACAGTACACGTAGAAAACCCGGGACAAGCCCGGGTTAGAAACAGAAAGATTACGCTTCGACCGGCGCACGCCAGTCATCAGAGCCGGAGGTACCA
>NZ_JAINZP010000046.1 GCF_020166435.1 Pectobacterium versatile
TCGATTGTCCCTCTAAGATACGGATAAATCGGTGGTATCACCACATTAACCAAGCAATAGCTTGCTGAATTTATTCACAGAAAGAAAATCAGGAGGAGGAAAAGGAAGTGGTGCTGATAGGCAGATTCGAACTGCCGACCTCACCCTTACCAAGGGTGCGCTCTACCAACTGAGCTATATCAGCACATCTTGGAGCGGGCAGTGGGAATCGAACCCACATCATCAGCTTGGAAGGCTGAGGTAATAGCCATTATACGATGCCCGCATCCTGGAACTCGGCTACCTAATTTTTCTGTAGATTTTGAAATTGGGGAATAAAATTTATACACCCCGCCTTCATCGATCCGGTTTAATCTTACTACCGTATCGAATATCCTGTTGCCAGGATTGAATTTGGTGGTGGGGGAAGGATTCGAACCTTCGAAGTCTGTGACGGCAGATTTACAGTCTGCTCCCTTTGGCCGCTCGGGAACCCCACCTGATTGTGTACTTGATGGTGCCGGCTACCGGAATCGAACTGGTGACCTACTGATTACAAGTCAGTTGCTCTACCTACTGAGCTAAGCCGGCCTCAAGTGCTGCGCATTCTAGGTAGACAGAACGCTCGATGCAACAAAAAAATTGCGTAAAATGCACTATCGCTTAGATTTCATCCAAATTAACCCATAAATCTAGAGCAGCAGCAAGGATTAGCACAAAGAAACACCAGTTCCCCCCAATGAAATGAGGACTTCATTATTAAATTTACTCTTATTCCCCTTGTACCAAGAATACATTTTTGCCCTTCAGGAGTGCAAATACCGTACTGACAGATGCTATTTCCCTCGTTTTCCTAAGAAAATAGACTTGGAATAAATTTTTCCCGTTAGCAATAAATCTCTTTCTAACGGGAAAAATGTGATGAAAACAGTTCAACTCAATGCAGCAACTTTACCTATCTATCGCAGAAGCATTAAACGCTTGTAGCGTCGAACATCCCGTGTTTTACGAGGATGAGGTCGATATCCATCTCAACCCCAAAATAGGGGGCTAACTGGCTACGGCGTAATCAACAACAGCGTGTTGTTGATTACGCCCGGGAAAAACATCTGGTTGGCGCGTCGCACTGCGGCACAGGAAAAGTCAGTTACGTCGGCAGCAGCAGTAGTAAAAATTCAGGGTTATTTATCCGCTTGTTAAAACATCTAAAAAGCACGTACCGACGGGCAAAAACGATCACGCTGAACGTTGATAGCTACATCATTCATAAAGGCCGTGAAACGCTTCATTGGCTGAAGAAGAACCCCAAATTTATTTTTATTTATCAACCGGTCTACTTGCCGTAGGTGAACCTCATCGAACGGTTGTGGCAGGCATTACATGACACGATAACCAAAAATCATAGCTGTCGTTCAATGTGGCAATGACTGAACAAAGTGCGCCACTTTATGAAAACGGTAAGCCCATTCCCAGGCAGGAAGCATGGTCAGACAAAAGTATAGCAGTATTCGGGACAGCTATTTAGTGGGCCCTCTGTGTACAAATGCAGAAGCATTCTGCCGCAGAACCGATTTTCTCTTCTTATTTCCATCAGCAAAGTGTTAACCTGCCTATTATCAAAAATTTATTACATAAGAGAAGGTGCCGCGATCATCGCGTTGGCTAAACTAATAGCCCGTTTTCTTCGCTGGGCTGAGAGTCCCTTTTCTTACCTGTGAAGCAGGCAGAACACGACTTATGAGCAATAGAGAGCAATCCTTGGCCACGCCATATCTACAATTTAACCGCAGCCAATGGGCCGCCTTGCGCGATTCCGTCCCGTTAACGCTGACAGAGGAAGAAATCGTTAAGCTCAAAGGGATTAACGAAGACCTTTCATTAGACGAAGTCGCGGAAATTTATCTGCCGCTATCTCGCCTGCTCAATTTCTATATCAGCTCTAATTCACGACGTCAGGCTGTGCTTGAGCAGTTCTTAGGAACTGATGGACAAAAGATACCTTACATAATCGGTATTGCAGGCAGTGTCGCTGTAGGAAAAAGTACTACAGCTCGTGTGCTTCAGGCGTTATTAAGCCGCTGGCCGGAACACCGCAGTGTAGAACTTATTACAACCGATGGGTTTCTTCATCCAAATAAAGTGCTAAAAGAACGCGACTTGATGAAGAAAAAAGGCTTTCCGCAGTCATACGATATGCATAGCTTGGTGAAATTTGTTTCTGATATAAAATCAGGGACACACAAAGTCACCGCCCCAACGTATTCCCATCTGACATATGACATCGTCCCTAATAACAATAAAGTGCTGGAACAACCTGACATTTTAATATTAGAAGGCTTGAATGTCTTACAAAGCGGAATGGATTATCCACATGATCCACATAGAGTTTTTGTTTCTGACTTTGTGGATTTCTCTATTTATGTGGATGCACCTGAAACACTGTTACAGACATGGTATATAAATAGATTTTTGAAATTCAGGCAAGGTGCATTCTCAAACCCAAATTCATATTTTCATAATTATGCAAAATTGACGGAAAAAGAAGCTGTCGGTATTGCATCTCAATTATGGAAGGAAATTAACGGACTTAATCTAAAAGAAAACATCCTCCCTACCCGAGAGAGAGCTAGTCTTATTATGACTAAAAGTGCTAACCATGCCGTTGAATGTGTTAGATTAAGAAAATGAAAAATAAATATACTTAATAAATTTCAACATAAAATTTTAGCACCTGAAAATAGGCTGCGGGATAACACTTTATCGATAGAATAGCCAAAGATAACCTTGCTACGAAAATCCTCTGACTACTCAACACACAGTAATTTACCTGCTATGTTATTTTTTACCTTCCGGTAAGTATAAAGGGTGATGCATCCAATTAGTAGAACATGTATTTTTCAATGAACGCCCCGATGACTTTTTCATGCAATTCAATCGAGCGTGAGAAGTAGATTGTTTTACGAGCCAAATGTTTAATACGCGTCCTCAATGTCAGGTTGTTACGCTCAATACGCTGAGTGAATATTTTTCCTGTCAGATGCTTATTCTTCGGTACTTCTCTGGCATAACTGCCCCAGTCATCACTGGTTATCATCCCGATGTTAAACGGCGTCAGCAGAGCCAGAAGTTCGCGGCAGGCGCCATCCGTGCGCGGTCCAAACGTATAAGCCAGAACGCCACCTGTTTTGGTGTTGTATGCATACCAGAGCCAGTGCTGCCGAGCTTTATGCCGACAAAGCCCCATTGCTCATTGGGTTCATAGATAAGTGCTACATCTGCATAAGCGACCGGAGAGGATGTTATTCGCTTCGGCGCGAGTTTTTTAACGTGCGAATGATAGTGTTAATGCCGATTTTCAGTGTTCTGGCAGTATCACGAACACCAGCGCCGTTGAATGCCATTTCGGTAATTTGCTCTTTGACACCGGGTTTACGAGCTTCATAGGTATAGGTGGGCAGAAACACGCGGTGGCAGCCACGACAGAGAAACCGGTCACGGCCTTTAGGATTCTGCCCGTGACGGTAAACCTGAACAGGCTGACAACCAGGACAATGAACATTAACGCTGGCCATGAGCACACCTCAAAGCGGGCATTATAGATCAATTCAACTAATTAGAGACATTACCCGCAAGTGTAGTCCCTCCTGAATTTAGTCTTACCGCTTAATAGAGTTATCTGGTTGAAATGCAACCAACTAAGACTCATCATGAAGAAAGCACGTTTCACTGAAACTCAGATCCTGCGGGTTCTTAAAGAAGTTGAATGTGGTCGGCATGTGAAGGATGTATGCCGAGAAAACGGTGTGTCAGCAGCCAGCTATTACAGCTGGAAAGCCAAATACGGCTGCATGGAATCCTCTGATATCAAACGAATGATAGACGAAAAGGGAAAAAGCACTTACCTAACAGGCACCCGCAGCCGTTGGTTATTCCGCATAAAATGAACCACTGTTGATCAGCGATTTTATGAGTGATGCCTTGATAGACGGGCGATGACTCCGGTGATTTAACGTCGTTGATGACTTTAATCGGGAAGTGTCAACAACACCGCTTAATGAGCGCTTTTCAAGACCCTGTAAATAATTCTGTGTAACTACCACCGTATTAAAGGTGATCGCTCAGGCGGTCACCGAACTCGATAATAAAACGACTCATCGCCAGCCGCCAGTTTTGGATCGGCATACTCCATTTTTTTGAAGCATCCTTGATCACCAGATAAATAACTTTTCGCACCGAGTCGTCGGTCGGGAACACTTTGCGCTTCTTTATCGCCTGCCGGATCACGCTATTCAGCGATTCGATGGCATTTGTGGTGTAGATAGCCTTGCGGATATCGGGCGGATAACCGAAGAATGTATTGATATTTTCCCAGTGCGCACGCCAGCTTTTGCTGATTTGCGGATATTTATCGTCCCACGCACCTGCGAACGTATCCAGTGCCATCAACGCGGCTTCTTCCGTCGGAGCCTGATACACCCGCCGGTGACAGCTTTGTAGTCCTTCCACGACACGTATTTCAGGCTGTTGCGCACCATATGGATGATGCACAGCTGGATATGTGTCTGAGGATAAACGCTGTTTATCGCATCTGGGAAGCCCTTCAGTCTGTCCACGCAGACAATCT
>NZ_JAINZP010000047.1 GCF_020166435.1 Pectobacterium versatile
GCAGGTAATCAACGGGGCCACTGCCCGAACCGGCACCCCGTGAGTGAATTTTAACGATCACGGTGCTGCTCCAGCAGTTCACCGAGATTACGGTCGAGGCTGTTTAACACCGCCAGCAGGGAAACGCGCTCAGTGGAGTTCAGTCCGTCGAGCTGGTTAAGACGGCGGGCGATCTGGTTGAGGTTGTTGCCGATACCGCTGACCTGTCGCAGCAGTTCGGGCGACACATCAGGCAGACGGCGCTTTCTGGCAGTGTGTTCTCCCAGACCGAGCTGACGCAGCCATTCGGCCAGATGAGTTCGGTCACACCGGTCTATCAGACGCTGATGCTCTGAGTCGGTAAGACGGATTTTGATCTCTCTCGTGCGCTTTTCCATTCTCACTCCGCTGAGAAATATTCGCACCCAAAGTGCGAAAGTTTCGCAGTGGATGCCCGGGGTTTCGGGGGGCGGCGAGCCCCCTGAACCAGTCACAGAAGGAACCTCGTAGAGGGGACGCTGTGTGTACTGGCTTAAAGTATGATGGAGTATGTCAGATTCTGTAGTCGCTGCAAAAAAAGCCCCTCTGCAAAGAAGGGCTGTTATCTGATATAGGCTTGTTTTTGTCTCACCATACGGATAACCCAGAGGGTGCTGCTTCACCAAGAGTATATCTTCATGGATAATGTGCTGAGGATGATTATTTGGATATCTGTAAATGATAGATAAAATAAAAGATAATGCATTTAGAATTATATATGCTTTGCTTTGCTTATTAATATGCGTTGGTTCGTGGCATTATCAAGATGATATATTGTCATCTTCAGTTGGGATGTTGGTTTTTTCCTATTATGCTTCAGTAGCAACTGTGATCGCTTTAATTATTGCTGTGCTGGAAATATTTTACGCCATAAAGATAACGAAAAGCATTCAGCAAAAAACCCAAGAGAGAATTGACACATTCAAAAACCAAACGGTGTCACATTTGTCTCATGTATGCTCATCGTATTATGAATCCGCTATTGATGATTTAGTAAACCATCAATATAGCCAGTTATCTTTAAATTTCAGAGTTGCATTAAAGCTACATAGGAATATAGCAAATAACTTCATATCGAAAGAAGATAGGGATTTATTTGAAGATAAAAAAAATATTTTGGATGAGCTAGAGAAAAATATACATGATGCTCGGTGTATGCCTCTGAAAGAAAAAATATCGACGAGAACGTCAAAGAAAATACGAGAGTCGCTCATGGACATTAAGAGTATGATTGATTCAAAACACACATTCACGAACGTAGAGGGATAGCACTATGCTGCCAGAAAACATTGCTAACTTTGTAAAGTTCATGATAAATGAGACTAGGAACGGCAACGTCCGTTGGTCCTACGACTCAAATAATGACCTTGTAAGCACAAGCTATAACGGAATGTATATATCTTTGGATTCCGCATTTGATCATGACAATGGTTATAATTTTCACAGATTGAGCATAATCCAGAATGAAAAGAATTTCTTCTTCCCGATTAATCAATATACTGATGGCTATGATCTTTTGAAAACATTATACCTTCAAGCTCAAGCATCAGACTTTAGATTCTAAATTAAAAGAGAAGATATGGGCTACAGCTCATATCTTCTATAATAAGTTGATCTAGAAATACCTAAGGATAGCCACTCTTTTTTTGAATTAATAGAGCCATCAACAACAGAACCTTTTTTTCTTCCACCACCTTTACTTTTCATACCACCTTTAGAACCACGAAGTGACTGTATGTGTGATTGATGGGTATTCCTTACATAATCATCAAATGATTTTTCGCTAAATTCTCTATGAGTCCATTTAGCAATACTTTTAGCTATCCCTCTCACTTCATTTTCTTCAAGAGGTGCTGCAAATTGCAGGTTATAGGCGCGAGCTCTTTCATCGCAGGCTTGCTGCCACTGATCATACTCCGGCCAACCCTGACGAATCGCGCGGTATGCCCACTTGCGGGTTTTATCGAACAGGGTGCAGTTACGGCCTAAACCGTAGTCGGCTACGATTTCTTTGTCGTTCGCAGCGTTCAGGTCGAGCGAGTCGGCCAGCCAGTCCAGTGTGTAGAGTTCCGGCTGCCAGACGGCAATTTTCCAATAACCGTGGTTCGGATTCTTGCAAATTAACCCCGAATACCCCACGTCAGCGTCCAGTTTTTTACGTAGCGCGTTCTCGACCGCAGCAGCGTACTTCAGTGGCTTCATTTTTCCATCAGGAGCGGTGCGTATCGAAGTTTTCAGCGCATAGAGTAGGTGTGCGTGTCCGTTTTCGGGATTGGTGATGGTCAGCGTGGGCGCGGGCGCATTGCGATCGCTCCAGTCGATGGCGGCACCGAGACGGTCAACGTCAAATCCCAGCCAGAACATGGCATGAGGCTGATTGAACTGGATGTATTTCGCCAGAATGGCGCGTTCTTTACCTGCAATACGTACACCAAAGTACAGGTCGTCCGAAAAATACGGCTTGTGTGGTAAGCGGTCGTTGAAGAGCTCGAGTGCAGCGTTATGCAATGCGCCCTGCGCTTATGGCGGGCTGTTGTCTGGCACGGTTCATGTGCTAATATCCTTTCAAGGTTTCGTACCTGGCCCTGGTTATCATGCGGATCCGCCAAGATTAGACATGATGCCGGGGCTTCGTTTTTTCTGCCGTTAAACTTACACCTTAAGACAGCAGATTGTCATTAGTCTCTAAAGAGATACGGGATTCCAACAGAAGTCTCTTACGATAATCACGTTGTTGCCGTAGATGATATGAAGGTCATTTTTTTTCAGGCTTTCTGCCACCTTCCCCATAACAACATCTGCAAGCCTTTCTCTCTCACAAATCTCGTAAAACTGTACCCACTTCAAAGTAATACACTCATTTCCATTTTTTCTCATTAACTCATTTATTTCTTTAGCTATTGCTTGCGCACCCTTAGCCATTTTTTATTTTCCAAAACAAATTAAATTGACGCTGAGATTACACTAAAAAAACCTTAGAGCAATCTAAAGATGAATCTGTAGTGAACTAAAAAATCACATCGAGGGTCCCTGATAGCGAATCGGCTTTTTCTGCGGTTCCGGCTGCTGCTCTCGCAACTTCTCTGCACGGACGCGGTCATGCTGTCTAATCAGCGCATCAAGCGGCTGAAGTTCCTGCTCAAGCTCTCGACCTGCGCGCGCAAGCTGTCCACCTGATTGCTCAAGTGCTGACACGCCCTGTCGCTGCGGTTCAGTGCCAGTGAGGTAGTCTCGAACATGTTCTGCAAACTGCTGTAGCTTTCCTGCCACGCCTGATGCTGTTGCTCGTAGCTGGCCTGTAAGCTCTCTAAGGCGCTCAGAAGCTGTTTTTCCATTTCGGTCATGGTTTTCTGTGTCCTGTGGGTCAAAATCGTTCAGGGGCGTTTCTGTGCGTTCTGACGAGGTTACTTCGCGGTGTACTTCACCACCGTATTGCCCGCCGTCGAGGTGTAGGTTTCCACGCCGTGCGCCTTCACCGGCAGCACCACCAGGTAACCGTTCTTCTGGCTGTCGTCGCTGTAGATCGTCACCCCCGCGCCGCTTTTCGCTTTCAGGCTCGCCAGCTGCTGGCTGTAGCCGTCGATGTCGCTCAGGCGTGAGCTGATGATCTGCCCCTGAAGCCAGATTATCCCGCTCAGGATGCCAATCAGAATCGCGGCGCAGACCACTATCCAGATCAGCACGGTGGTGACCGTGGCTCTGAGCATACCCGTCAGCCTGCCGTTCTGTTCGCGGATAGCGTTGCTGATGCTCTGCGAGCTTGATTGCAGTTCCGCGCTGATAGACGTTTCCAGCCTCACGAACTCGCGCTTCACGCTCTGCTCGGTATCCTGCGCTTGCTGCTTCGATTTCTCCTCGAAGCCCTTCGCCAAATTTAAAATCTCGCTCATAAATCATTCCTTTCAGCCGGATGTTTCTGCCGCCGGACGGGTCGGCAATACTGATGCTGCTTTTGGTTTCTCGCGCCACGGTGAGGCCAATGCTTTCGAGCTGAGTCACCACGTCCTGCCGGCTGCGTATCGCGCCCTGTGCCATCAGGTTCATCAGGCCGGCGGTCAGCTTTTCCGCTGCCTGCTGTTTGTCTCGCGGCAGGTCGCTGGCCTGCGTCAGCGGGCGGCGATAGGCAGGGTCATTGGGGTCGCGCAGTCCTAACCGGCCGTTGGTCAGCGTCTGCCAGGCGTTTACCCTGGGACGGTCGGCGCGGTCAAAGTAGGGTTGCAGACGTTTGCCGCTCTGCAATTCGATGTTCGGGATCACGAAGTTCAGCTCGAGGCGGCCTTTGTCCTGATGCTCAACCCACAGACAGGCGTACTGGTCTTTGTCGAGACCGGTCATCAGTGTCTGTTCCCATTCGTCCATCAGCCGCGCTTTTTCTGGCTCTGCAATGTCGGCCTCCTGAAAGGACAACACGCCGGAGGTGTAGCCGCGGGCAAAGTCACAGCCGTCAATCAGTTCGCGGGTGCGTTCGGCATCTCCCCGCAGCACGCGGGCGTCACTACGCTGGCGATCTTTGCCCA
>NZ_JAINZP010000048.1 GCF_020166435.1 Pectobacterium versatile
CCCCACACTACCATCGGCGCTACGGCGTTTCACTTCTGAGTTCGGCATGGGGTCAGGTGGGACCACCGCGCTATCGCCGCCAGGCAAATTCTGTTTCATTCCAACCGTCATGCTTCGCTCTCGCTCTCGCATAACCATCAGAACCAATCCTAAAACAAGCTGATTATTGTTTTCTATGAGTCATCTAAAACACCTTCGGTGTTGTAAGGTTAAGCCTCTCGGGTCATTAGTACTGGTTAGCTCAACGTATCGCTACGCTTACACACCCAGCCTATCTACGTCGTAGTCTTCAACGGCCCTTCAGGGGCATCTAGTGCCCAGGGAAGACTCATCTCGAGGCAAGTTTCCCGCTTAGATGCTTTCAGCGGTTATCTCTTCCGCACTTAGCTACCGGGCAATGCAATTGGCATCACAACCCGAACACCAGTGGTGCGTTCACTCCGGTCCTCTCGTACTAGGAGCAACCCCTCTCAATCTTCCAACGCCCACGGCAGATAGGGACCGAACTGTCTCACGACGTTCTAAACCCAGCTCGCGTACCACTTTAAATGGCGAACAGCCATACCCTTGGGACCTACTTCAGCCCCAGGATGTGATGAGCCGACATCGAGGTGCCAAACACCGCCGTCGATATGAACTCTTGGGCGGTATCAGCCTGTTATCCCCGGAGTACCTTTTATCCGTTGAGCGATGGCCCTTCCATTCAGAACCACCGGATCACTAAGACCTGCTTTCGCACCTGCTCGAGCTGTCACTCTCGCAGTCAAGCTAGCTTATGCCTTTGCACTAACCTCCTGATGTCCGACCAGGATTAGCTAACCTTCGTGCTCCTCCGTTACGCTTTGGGAGGAGACCGCCCCAGTCAAACTACCCACCAGACACTGTCCGCAACCCGGATTACGGGTCTACGTTAGAACATCAAACATTAAAGGGTGGTATTTCAAGGTTGGCTCCACGCAGACTGGCGTCCACGCTTCAAAGCCTCCCACCTATCCTACACATCAAGGCTCAAGGTTCAGTGTCAAGCTATAGTAAAGGTTCACGGGGTCTTTCCGTCTTGCCGCGGGTACACTGCATCTTCACAGCGAGTTCAATTTCACTGAGTCTCGGGTGGAGACAGCCTGGCCATCATTACGCCATTCGTGCAGGTCGGAACTTACCCGACAAGGAATTTCGCTACCTTAGGACCGTTATAGTTACGGCCGCCGTTTACCGGGGCTTCGATCAAGAGCTTCGCCTTGCGGCTGACCCCATCAATTAACCTTCCGGCACCGGGCAGGCGTCACACCGTATACGTCCACTTTCGTGTTTGCACAGTGCTGTGTTTTTATTAAACAGTTGCAGCCAGCTGGTATCTGCGACTGATTTCAGCTCCATCCGCAAGGGACTTCACCTACCATCAGCGTGCCTTCTCCCGAAGTTACGGCACCATTTTGCCTAGTTCCTTCACCCGAGTTCTCTCAAGCGCCTGAGTATTCTCTACCTGACCACCTGTGTCGGTTTGGGGTACGATTTGATGTTACCTGGAGCTTAGAGGCTTTTCCTGGAAGCGTAGCATTGGTTACTTCATCACCGTAGTGACTCGTCATCACGCCTCAGTGTTAATGACGACCCGGATTTACCAAAGTCATCCACCTTCACGCTTAAACCGGGACAACCGTCGCCCGGATAACCTAGCTTTCTCCGTCCCCCCTTCGCAGTAACACCGAGTACAGGAATATTAACCTGTTTCCCATCGACTACGCTTTTCAGCCTCGCCTTAGGGGTCGACTCACCCTGCCCCGATTAACGTTGGACAGGAACCCTTGGTCTTCCGGCGTGCGGGTTTTTCACCCGCATTATCGTTACTTATGTCAGCATTCGCACTTCTGATACCTCCAGCAGCCCTCACAGGCCACCTTCGACGGCTTACAGAACGCTCCCCTACCCAACAACACCTGAGTGTCGCTGCCGCAGCTTCGGTGCATGGTTTAGCCCCGTTACATCTTCCGCGCAGGCCGACTCGACCAGTGAGCTATTACGCTTTCTTTAAATGATGGCTGCTTCTAAGCCAACATCCTGGCTGTCTGTGCCTTCCCACATCGTTTCCCACTTAACCATGACTTTGGGACCTTAGCTGGCGGTCTGGGTTGTTTCCCTCTTCACGACGAACGTTAGCACCCGCCGTGTGTCTCCCGTGATAACATTCTTCGGTATTCGTAGTTTGCATCGGGTTGGTAAGTCGGGATGACCCCCTAGCCGAAACAGTGCTCTACCCCCGAAGATGAATTCACGAGGCGCTACCTAAATAGCTTTCGGGGAGAACCAGCTATCTCCCGGTTTGATTGGCCTTTCACCCCCAGCCACAAGTCATCCGCTAATTTTTCAACATTAGTCGGTTCGGTCCTCCAGTTAGTGTTACCCAACCTTCAACCTGCCCATGGCTAGATCACCGGGTTTCGGGTCTATACCCTGCAACTTAACGCCCAGTTAAGACTCGGTTTCCCTGCGGCTCCCCTATACGGTTAACCTTGCTACAGAATATAAGTCGCTGACCCATTATACAAAAGGTACGCAGTCACCCTGATTAATCAAGGCTCCCACTGCTTGTACGTACACGGTTTCAGGTTCTATTTCACTCCCCTCGCCGGGGTTCTTTTCGCCTTTCCCTCACGGTACTGGTTCACTATCGGTCAGTCAGGAGTATTTAGCCTTGGAGGATGGTCCCCCCATATTCAGACAGGATGTCACGTGTCCCGCCCTACTCATCGAACTCACAGCTTGTGCATTTTTGTGTACGGGACTATCACCCTTTACTGTGCGACTTTCCAGACGCTTCCACTAACACACAAACTGATTCAGGTTCTGGGCTCCTCCCCGTTCGCTCGCCGCTACTGGGGGAATCTCGGTTGATTTCTTTTCCTCGGGGTACTGAGATGTTTCAGTTCCCCCGGTTCGCCTCATTACGCTATGTATTCACATAATGATAGTGTGTCGAAACACACTGGGTTTCCCCATTCGGGTATCGTCGGGTATAACGCTTCATATCAGCTTACCGACGCTTATCGCAGATTAGCACGCCCTTCATCGCCTCTGACTGCCTAGGCATCCACCGTGTACGCTTAGTCGCTTAACCTCACAACCCGAAGGTGTCTTTGATTAATCAAAG
>NZ_JAINZP010000049.1 GCF_020166435.1 Pectobacterium versatile
AACAGTTACTAATTCTTTGAGCATCGCTGACGAGTTCAGCAAATCAAACAAATCTTAAATTGAAGAGTTTGATCATGGCTCAGATTGAACGCTGGCGGCAGGCCTAACACATGCAAGTCGAGCGGTAGCACAGAAGAGCTTGCTCTTTGGGTGACGAGCGGCGGACGGGTGAGTAATGTCTGGGAAACTGCCTGATGGAGGGGGATAACTACTGGAAACGGTAGCTAATACCGCATAACCTCGCAAGAGCAAAGAGGGGGACCTTCGGGCCTCTCGCCATCGGATGTGCCCAGATGGGATTAGCTAGTAGGTGAGGTAATGGCTCACCTAGGCGACGATCCCTAGCTGGTCTGAGAGGATGACCAGCCACACTGGAACTGAGACACGGTCCAGACTCCTACGGGAGGCAGCAGTGGGGAATATTGCACAATGGGCGCAAGCCTGATGCAGCCATGCCGCGTGTGTGAAGAAGGCCTTCGGGTTGTAAAGCACTTTCAGCGAGGAGGAAGGCGGTAAGGTTAATAACCTTATCGATTGACGTTACTCGCAGAAGAAGCACCGGCTAACTCCGTGCCAGCAGCCGCGGTAATACGGAGGGTGCAAGCGTTAATCGGAATGACTGGGCGTAAAGCGCACGCAGGCGGTCTGTTAAGTTGGATGTGAAATCCCCGGGCTTAACCTGGGAACTGCATTCAAAACTGACAGGCTAGAGTCTTGTAGAGGGGGGTAGAATTCCAGGTGTAGCGGTGAAATGCGTAGAGATCTGGAGGAATACCGGTGGCGAAGGCGGCCCCCTGGACAAAGACTGACGCTCAGGTGCGAAAGCGTGGGGAGCAAACAGGATTAGATACCCTGGTAGTCCACGCTGTAAACGATGTCGATTTGGAGGTTGTGCCCTTGAGGCGTGGCTTCCGGAGCTAACGCGTTAAATCGACCGCCTGGGGAGTACGGCCGCAAGGTTAAAACTCAAATGAATTGACGGGGGCCCGCACAAGCGGTGGAGCATGTGGTTTAATTCGATGCAACGCGAAGAACCTTACCTACTCTTGACATCCACAGAATTCGGTAGAGATACCTTAGTGCCTTCGGGAACTGTGAGACAGGTGCTGCATGGCTGTCGTCAGCTCGTGTTGTGAAATGTTGGGTTAAGTCCCGCAACGAGCGCAACCCTTATCCTTTGTTGCCAGCGATTCGGTCGGGAACTCAAAGGAGACTGCCGGTGATAAACCGGAGGAAGGTGGGGATGACGTCAAGTCATCATGGCCCTTACGAGTAGGGCTACACACGTGCTACAATGGCGTATACAAAGAGAAGCGACCTCGCGAGAGCAAGCGGACCTCATAAAGTACGTCGTAGTCCGGATTGGAGTCTGCAACTCGACTCCATGAAGTCGGAATCGCTAGTAATCGTAGATCAGAATGCTACGGTGAATACGTTCCCGGGCCTTGTACACACCGCCCGTCACACCATGGGAGTGGGTTGCAAAAGAAGTAGGTAGCTTAACCTTCGGGAGGGCGCTTACCACTTTGTGATTCATGACTGGGGTGAAGTCGTAACAAGGTAACCGTAGGGGAACCTGCGGTTGGATCACCTCCTTACCAAGAAGATGTGTGTTAAGTGAAGTGCTCACACAGATTGTCTGATGAAAATA
>NZ_JAINZP010000005.1 GCF_020166435.1 Pectobacterium versatile
GAGCGAAACGGGCAACCTGCTGCCAGTCTGTGTATTCAATCTCTTTAGTGCTATCCGTTTCGCCCCCAGTTATACGCATAATGAGTTGAATCATTATCCGATCAAACCAGTGGTAGCGTGGGTAACGTAGGGCACCAGCGAACACACAGCACAGATCTGGCTGCCAGGGGGAATTCAGCAGGAACTTACGCGTATAGGCATTGGTTTGTATTGTGCGCTTTTCTGGTTTACGTGCGGTAAGATTCACGGAGAAGAATGCGCTGGGTAGCTGCTGTAAAGAAGTCAGATGCTTATGGATAAATTGATTTACTGCTGGATGAAAGCGCCCGTACCGAATCGACGCCCCAATCAGGACCCGATCGTATTGGCTCAGATCGATATCATTCGCATTGAGTACGTTAGCAACATCGCACTCCAGGGTTCCTTTCAGCGTATTCGCAATATAGGAGGCAATCGCTCTTGTTTGCCCATCCCGACTCGAAAACACGATCAAAGCTTTCATTGTTCTTTATCCTTATGGGGACTATTCCCGCCAGAAGGTTGGCGTAAACAGCACTAAAAGCGTGAAGACTTCCAAACGACCAAACAGCATTGTCAGTATCAGAATCCATTTCGCCGTATCATTCATCGACGTAAAATTCTCCGCGACAACACCCAAACCCGGCCCCAGATTATTCAATGTGGCGGCGACCGCCGCAAACGCAGAGAAATCATCAACGCCTGTCGCAATGACGGCTAGCATGCTGACAATAAAAACCAGCGCATACGCGGAAAAGAATCCCCATACGGCTTCCAGGATGCGCTCCGGCAACGCGCGGTGCCCCAGCTTGATCGTGTAAACCGCATTCGGATGCACTAAACGCTTGAGCTCACGCGATCCTTGCAGGAAAAGCAGCAGGATACGAATCACTTTCAAGCCGCCCCCGGTTGAGCCCGCACAACCGCCAATAAATGCAGAGCACAGAAGCAAAACCGGCAGGAAAAGCGGCCACGATGCAATGCTATCCGTGGTAAACCCTGCCGTTGTCGCCATAGAGACAACCTGGAAGAACGCCTGATTGATCGTCTGCATTCCGCTGTCATAAACGTGGTGGAACCACAGGACAATCGTACACACAGCCACCAGCGACAGTTGAACAAAGATGAACATGCGGAATTCCGGGTCACGCCAGTATACCTTCAGGCTGCGGCCGCTCAGCAGGGCAAAGTGCAAACCAAAGTTACAGCCGGAAATCAGCAGGAATATCGCGATGATGGTGTTGATTGTTGGGCTGTTGAAGTAGCCGATACTGGCGTCGTGGGTAGAGAACCCTCCGACGGACACCGTAGAGAAGCTGTGACCAATCGCATCGAATACCGGCATACCAGCCAGCCAAAGCGCGACGGCACAGGCAATCGTCAGTAAGAGATAAATCAGCCACAGCGTTTTTGCCGTATCGGCAATACGCGGGCGCATTTTGTTTTCCTTCAGCGGCCCCGGCATCTCCGCGCGATAAAGCTGCATCCCACCGACACCAAGAATCGGCAGGATGGCAACGGCGAGTACGATGATCCCCATCCCACCAAACCATTGCAGCATTTGTCGATAAAACAAGATGGCTTTAGGCAGTGAATCCAGCCCGACCAACGTAGTCGCACCCGTCGTCGTTAACCCAGAGAACGATTCGAAAAAAGCATCCGTTACGCCCAGATTAGGATGTTCCGCAAATAGGAAAGGCAGCGCACCGACGCTTCCCAGCACCGTCCAGAAGAGGACAACGATCAGGAAACCTTCACGAGATTTCAGTTCATGCTTCTGTTTACGGTTTGGTAACCACAGCATGATGCCAATCGCCAGCGCGACAATAAATGTCTGCGTAAACGCCCGGCCTGCGCCATCGCGATAAATTAACGCCACCAGTCCAGGAATAACCATCGTCCCCGAAAACAGGATAACCAACTGGCCGACAATACGAGTTATGGCGCGCAAGTGCATCGCAGGGAATTTCCTTAATGATTCATAAAAAGCGCTGGGATTATTATGGAATCGGCAATAAATGCAACGCGCCGCGGCTTAAATCACGTAATTTCATTGCCGCCTCCTCGGTTCCCCTAACGGGGATAGAGAACCGCAATACAACTTCCACGCCATATTCACTATGCAGCACTTTCCCGCCAAGCTGGAAGATCAGTGATTCAACCTGAGGCAACAGCGCATAGTCACAATGTAAGCCATACTCTTTTTGCAATACTTTCTCTTGTAGCGATATCAGTTTCAGCGCTTGCTGAACACCACCGCCATAAGCCTTCACTAATCCGCCAGTGCCCAGCGGGATTCCGCCATAGTAACGTACCACCACAGCCGTAATCTCACCGATACCACTTCCCATCAGCTGCGACAGCATCGGCTTACCCGCCGTGCCGGAAGGCTCGCCATCGTCAGAAAAGCCAAGCTGCTGGGAATCATCAGGCGCGCCCGCAACAAACGCCCAGCAGTGGTGACCCGCCGAAGCATGCTCCTCCCTGACGTGCTGGATAAACGCTTTTGCCGCATCGATTCCCGGCGTTGCCGCCAGGATCGTCGTAAAGCGGCTTTTCTTGATTTCCTCGCTGAAGCTCACTGGCGCAGCAGGAATGGGATACGCTTGCATCAGGCCAGATTCAGGTCGCGCGTCATGTTCTCCACGCGCCCTTCATGAATGACAATATTATCCTCGATACGGATACCGCCAAACGGTTTCAACGCATCGATTTTTTGCCAGTCAAAGTGCTGACTCAATTCTCCCTCACGCCACGGAGCAAGCAAGGATTCGATGAAATAGATGCCCGGTTCGATCGTCATGACCATGCCGGGTTCAAGCACGCGAGTACAACGCAGATAAGGATGCTGCGACGGTGCCGCCAGATGTGTTCCGCGATCGTCTTGCATAAATCCGGCGACATCATGCACCTGCAAGCCCAGCGGGTGACCAAGACCGTGCGGCAGGAAAGGCGATGTAAGCCCCTGCTCCACCATGGCCTCTTCACTGATATCCCGCACCAGTTGATGTGATTTAAGCAGCTTCGCAATCCGCTGATGCATCTGAATATGGTAATCGGTATAACGCACTCCCGCCTGAACGGTATCAATCAATGAAAGCATTTCCTGATTGAGATCTTTAATCAGCGAGGCAAACGCGCCATCGCTCTGTGCGGAATAGGTACGCGTCAGATCGGCGGCATAGCCGTTATATTCGGCACCCGCATCAATCAGGAAGCTGCGGACATCGGAAGGCACCTGATGATCGAGCTGGGTATAGTGCAACACCGCGGCGTGCTCATTTAGCGCAATGATATTCCCGTAAGGAACATCGATATCCCGATGACCGGTGGCCGTCAGATACGCCAGATTAATATCAAATTCGCTCATCCCAGACAGGAACGCTTCATGCGCCGCCCGGTGACCGATAACGGCAGTCTTCTGCGCTTCACGCATGCAGGCCAGCTCGTAATCCGTCTTATAAGCCCGATGGTAGTGCAGATAATCCAGCACGCCCTGAGGATTAATATTGTCTGCACGAATCCCCAAATCCTGCGCACGCTGCGGGGCGTAGCCGATATAGGCAACACGCTCGCGCTGCGAAGGAATCAGTTGTCCAATATCATCAGCATCCCGTAGCACGGTAATATCGATGTCTTCAGTCCAAAAACTCTCGGGAACCGATGCAACGTTATGCCAGTAATCCACCGGTGAGTAGAACCACAGCTTCGGCGGATTAACGCCGTCAACCCATAGCCAGCAGTTCGGCACCTGCGTGACAGGCACCCAAGCTTTAAATTGCGGGTTAACTTTAAAAAGATAGTCGTGATCGTCCAGAAAAACGGTCAACAGCTCACCAGAGTGAATCAGTAATGCGTCAAGCTGATGGCGCGCTAAAACCGCCTGAGCACGCGTTTGCAGCGTAGCCAGATGGTGATGATATAAAGAAGCCAGCTTTTCCATGAGTATCCTTGTACGTCACGACATGATCTCTCCATTTTAACACAGGCATTCCTCAAGGGCAGCGTCCGGTGCTTTGTGATCGATTCGGCAAAAAATTAATCTCTCGTTTGCAAAACGTTAACATTAAAACCACAATTCGATTATCTGGTCATACCAGATCACTCACACAAACAGCGGAGATAAACATGCTTTATCAAGGTGAATCCCTCTACCTTAACTGGCTTGAGGACGGCATTGTCGAGCTGGTATTTTCTGCCCCAGGCTCCGTAAACAAGCTAGATACCCGCACGGTTGCCAGCCTAGGTAAGGCACTGGACGTTCTGGCGGAACAGCCGAATCTGAAGGGCCTACTGCTACGTTCTGACAAACCGGCATTTATTGTCGGTGCCGATATCACAGAATTCCTTTCTCTTTTTGCCGCACCGGCCGAAAAGCTGCATGAATGGCTTGTCTTCGCCAACCGCATTTTCAGCCACCTTGAGGATTTACCCGTTCCCACACTGTCCGCGATTAATAGCTATGCGTTGGGCGGCGGGTGTGAATGCGTACTGGCAACCGACTTTCGTTTAGCAACGACGGATGCACGCATCGGGCTGCCTGAGACTAAACTGGGGATTATGCCGGGCTTTGGCGGCACAGTTAGGCTACCACGCCTGTTGGGCGCCGACAGCGCGCTGGAGATCATCGCCGCAGGCAAAGATATCAGCGCAGCCGATGCCTTAAAAGTGGGACTCGTACAGGCCGTTGTCGCCAATGACAAGCTGGTTCCCGCCGCCATCAAGATGTTGAAACAGGCGATTGACGGCTCACTGGACTGGCAGGCTTACCGGCGTCCGAAGCTTGAACCGCTGAAGCTCAATAAGATTGAAGCCATGATGAGCTTTACCACCGCCAAAGCGATGGTGCTACAAACTGCGGGCAAACACTATCCGGCACCGATGCTAGCGGTAAAAACCGTCGAAGCCGCCGCGACTATGACGCGCGATGACGCATTGCAGCTCGAAACGCAGCATTTCGTTCAACTGGCACGTTCAAATGAAGCTCGCGCACTCGTCGGCATTTTCCTCAACGATCAATATGTTAAAGGCAAAGCGAAGAAACTGATTGGCGAGACATCCGTGCCGCAGCAGGCCGCCGTGCTAGGTGCGGGCATTATGGGTGGCGGCATTGCCTATCAATCCGCGTTCAAAGGCGTGCCAATTCGGATGAAAGATATCAATGAGAAGCCGCTCGCGCTGGGGATGAATGAGGCAGCCAAGCTACTGAATAAGCAGATGGAGCGAGGCAAGCTGGACGGAATGAAAATGGCAACGATTCTGGCGAGCATTCAGCCAACGCTGGATTACGCCGGGTTCAAGCGCACCGACATCGTCGTTGAAGCCGTGGTTGAGAACCCGAAAATAAAAGCCAGCGTGTTGGCAGAAACCGAATCGCACGTGAGCGAAAAGACGATTCTGGTTTCGAATACTTCAACCATCCCGATTGCTTCGCTGGCGGCATCGTTAAAGCGACCGCAAAATTTCTGCGGTATGCATTTCTTCAACCCAGTCCACCGCATGCCACTGGTCGAAGTTATTCGCGGCCCCAAAACCAGCGATAGCACCATCGCCAGCGTGGTGGCTTACGCCAGCAAGATGGGCAAGACGCCGATTGTTGTGAATGACTGCCCGGGGTTCTTCGTGAATCGTGTGCTGTTCCCCTACTTTGCTGCGTTCAGCTTATTGCTCAGAGACGGTGCTGATTTCCGCGATATCGATAACGTCATGGAGAAAAAATTCGGTTGGCCGATGGGCCCAGCCTATCTGCTGGACGTTGTCGGTATTGATACCGCTCACCATGCTCAGGCCGTGATGGCTGAAGGCTTCCCACAGCGCATGGCGAAAGATTATCGCGATGCGATTGATGTGCTGTTTGAACACCAGCGCTTCGGACAGAAGAATGGTCACGGCTTCTACCGTTATCAAACCGATGGCAAGGGGAAGTTGCGTAAAGAACAGGATGAGGCTGTCGAAACACTGCTTAAGGACATCAGCCAGCCGAAAAAAGCGTTCAGTGCAGAAGAGATTATCGCTCGCATGATGATCCCGATGATTAATGAAGTCGCGCGCTGTCTGGAAGAAGGTATCGTCGCCAGCCCCGCCGAAGCGGACATGGCGCTGGTATACGGGTTAGGTTTCCCTCCCTTCCACGGCGGAGCCTGCTGCTATCTGGATACACTAGGCAGCAAACACTACGTCGAGATGGCGCAAGAGTTGGCGCACCTCGGTGCAATCTATCAGGTGCCTGACGGGTTGCAGCAAAAAGCCAAAAGTAATGAAGGCTATTATCCATCGGTCGCGCCACACGCGGACGTTTCTTACGGTCAACCGGCATGAGGACAGGAAATATGGAAAAGGTAGTGATTGTTGATGCCGTACGCACGCCGATGGGTCGCTCCAAAGGCGGAGCCTTCCGTCAGGTGAGAGCCGAAGACCTGTCCGCACACCTGATGCGTAGCCTGTTGAGCCGTAACGCAGCGCTGGATGCCCGTGAGATCGACGATATCTATTGGGGATGTGTGCAACAGACGCTGGAGCAAGGCTTCAACGTCGCCCGTAATGCTGCTTTGCTGGCAGAAATTCCGGTGAGTGTCCCCGCCACCACGGTTAACCGGCTGTGCGGCTCCTCCATGCAGGCGCTCCACGATGCCGCCCGTGCCATTATGGTTGGCGACGCAAATGTCTGCTTAATTGGCGGCGTTGAGCATATGGGACATGTGCCGATGAATCATGGCGTCGATTTTCATCCGGGACTGAGCCGCACCACGGCTAAGGCCGCGGGTATGATGGGATTGACAGCTGAGATGCTGGCACGTATGCACAATATTGGTCGTGAGATGCAGGATCAGTTCGCCGCGCGTTCACACCAGCGCGCCCACCGTGCCACCCAGTCAGGAGCATTCCGTCATGAAATCGTCCCCACGGCGGGGCATGACGCAGACGGCGCGCTGCAACGTTTCGATTATGATGAAGTCATTCGCCCAGACACCACCGTCGATAGCCTTGCCGTGCTCAAACCAGCATTCGATCCGGTTAACGGCACGGTGACAGCCGCATCATCCTCGGCGCTGTCCGATGGCGCAGCAGCCATGTTGATCATGAGTGAATCCCGCGCGGTATCGTTAGGCTTACCCGTACGGGCTCGCATCCGGGCGATGGCCGTGGTTGGCTGCGATCCTTCGATTATGGGTTATGGCCCCGTCCCGGCGACCAAACTGGCATTGAAACGAGCAGAATTAAGTCTGACCGACATCGGCATCTTTGAGCTCAATGAAGCATTCGCCGCTCAGACGCTACCCTGTATTAAAGATCTGGGTCTATTGGAACAGCTCGATGAAAAGGTCAATCTCAACGGCGGCGCGATTGCGCTGGGTCACCCGCTCGGCTGCTCGGGCGCACGCATCTCTACCACGTTGATTAATCTGATGGAAAGTCGCGATGCTCAGTTTGGCGTGGCGACGATGTGCATCGGGCTGGGACAGGGCATCGCGACCGTGTTTGAGCGAGTCTAAACACAGGAAAGCTCTGTCAGAGAACAGCTAGAAACCAAAAATCCCACAGCCGTGGGATTTTTACTTGCTTATGTCTTACTGTTATCGACTGCTTTAAATAAACGAAAATGCGTCGCTGAACATATGGGCGGCCAGCGCACCGCGCTCGTTACAAAAACGTTCACGGGCAATTTTCGCCATTTCAAAGCGACCAGCAATATAGATATCCTGCTCTGCCAATGAGCCGTAATCCTGCAATACCGCGCTCAGAACGGTGCCCGTTCTGCCCTCCCATCCCTCTTCTGGCTGTTCGACGACTGGCACCACCCGCAGATTGGGGTGCTTAGCCGCAAAGCCTTCAAGCTCGGGTAAGTCATACAAATGCTGGGATTCACGTCCACCCCAGTAAATAGCGATATCGCGCTCGGGTTGCTGCGATAGCGCGGTCAGCAGGATAGAACGCACATACGAAAATCCGGTTCCACCCGCAATCAACACCAGCGGACGCGTACTCTCTTCTCGCAGCCAGGCTTCGCCATGCGGGATATCGACCGTCAGGGTTTTTTCCTTGTGAATGCGTTCCATCACAGCCATCGCGTAAAGATTCAGTTCGGACGCCCCAATGTGCAATTCAATAAAGTTTTTATCCATCGGGGTCGATGCCAGTGAAAAAGGTCGTTTATCTCGATCGCCCATCACTACCATCAAATACTGGCCAGCCCGAAAGGAAAACGGCGCTTCAGGTAACAAACGAACGCGATAAACCGTATCGGTTATAGCTTCGACCGAAGTCACTTTACAGCTCAATGTTGTCATGCATTCCCTCTATAGGGTCATAAAAGCAAAACTGAGAACAGGGCAGCAGCCGTTAACGCCGGGGCTCTCTGTCACTAAAAATGGCCAATTCGTCCCATATTTCATCAATGCGGGCACAAACCTGTGGGTCTTTCTTGATGGGGTGACCCCACTCACGCTGCGTCTCGCCAGGCCATTTATTGGTGGCGTCCAGACCCATTTTGGAGCCAAGGCCAGAAACCGGCGAGGCAAAATCAAGGTAATCTATCGGCGTATTTTCCACCAATACCGTATCGCGTGCCGGATCCATACGCGTCGTGATCGCCCATATCACGTCTTTCCAGTCACGTGCGTTAACGTCATCATCGCAGACAATGACAAATTTCGTATACATGAACTGACGTAAAAAAGACCAGACGCCCATCATGACGCGTTTGGCATGACCCGCGTACTGTTTCTTCATGGTAACGACCGCAAGACGGTAAGAGCAACCCTCCGGCGGCAAATAAAAATCGACAATCTCAGGAAACTGCTTTTGCAGGATCGGCACGAAAACTTCATTCAACGCCACCCCCAGCACCGCAGGCTCATCCGGCGGCCGTCCCGTGTAAGTCGAATGATAAATGGCATTCTGGCGTTGAGTAATATGTGTGACGGTAAAGACGGGGAAACTATCGACTTCATTGTAATAGCCAGTGTGGTCGCCGTAAGGCCCTTCAGCTGCCATTTCTCCGGGTTCAATATAGCCTTCCAGAACAATTTCCGCACTGGCGGGCACTTCCAAATCGTTCGACAAACACTTCACCACTTCAGTCTTATGCCCACGCAGCAAACCCGCAAAGGCGTACTCCGACAGCGTGTCAGGCACCGGCGTCACCGCACCGAGGATCGTCGCAGGGTCAGCCCCCAGCGCAACAGCCACAGGAAAACGCTGCCCCGGATTTTCCTGACACCACTCCTGAAAATCCAGTGCACCGCCGCGATGAGATAGCCAGCGCATAATCAGCTTGTTTTTACCCAGCACCTGCTGGCGATAAATGCCCAGATTCTGTCGTTCTTTATGCGGCCCGCGCGTCACAGTAAGCCCCCAGGTGATCAGCGGCGCAGCATCTTCCGGCCAGCACTGCATTACCGGAATCCGACGTAGATCAACATCATCACCTTGCCAAATCTGTTCCTGACACGGTGCAGAAGACAGGCGCTTCGTCGGCATATTCAATACCTGACGGAACTTCGGCATTTTATCCACCAGATCGCGGAACCCTTTGGGTGGCTCCGGCTCTTTCAGAAACGCCAGCAGCTTACCCACCTCGCGCAGTGCGCTGACCTCTTCCTGTCCCATGCCCAACGCAACACGTTTTGGCGTGCCAAATAAATTGCACAACACTGGCATGTCATAGCCTTTGGGGTTCTCAAACAGGAGGGCAGGGCCTTCCGCACGCAGCGTTCGGTCAGCAATTTCCGTCATTTCAAGGTAGGGATCGATGGGCTGGGTAATGCGTTTTAACTCCCCTCTCTCTTCCAGCAGTGAGAGGAACTCGCGTAAGTCACGGTATTTCATGCTATTCATCGGGGGCAGTCTATCGTTCTGGCTATTATAAAGTCTCTTCGCCAACCTGTCGCTTCCCGCAACGCCTATTTATAGTAAGAATCTGCTCACTATCAAGAATCCGAACGCCAAAATGTGGTAACAAAAATATCTGCCGAAAATTTTTTATCCGTGCTCGCTTTTGTTATGCTTGCTCGTCGGAATCATAAGTCTGCGAAATTATGGAAGCCTGGTACTTACTGTATTGTAAACGTGGTCAACTGCTGCGAGCGAAAGAGCATCTGGAACGTCAAGATGTCGCCTGCGTGAGCCCGATGATCACGCTGGATAAGATCGTTCGTGGTAAACGGACGGAAGTGTGTGAGCCGCTGTTCCCGAACTACCTGTTTGTGGAGTTCGATCCCGAACGCATCCACACCACCACCATCAGCGCAACGCGTGGGGTGAGTAACTTTGTGCGATTCGGTGCGCTGCCAGCGACCATTCCGCAGCAGGTTATCGATGAATTGTCACTTCGCCCGATTCAGGGAATCATTGACCCGCTGACGCCACAGCCTGGCGATAGCGTGGTTATTACCGACGGTATTTTCTCTGGTCTTCAGGCTATCTACACCGAACCTGATGGCGAAGCTCGCTCGATGCTACTGCTGAATATGCTGAACAAACAGGTCAGGCAGAGCATTGATAACCGTGAGTTTCGTAAAGCCTAATCCTTTGAAAACATAGCCCTTTGAAAAATAGCCCGACGCTCCTTGCCCTACCCAGCGCGTTTATCCCGCGCCGGATGAGAACAGACCTAGCGTTGCATATGCTGATCGTGCAGCCACTGTGCGACACGCTTGGCAAAATAGGTCAGCACACCATCTGCACCCGCGCGTTTAAAGCACAGCAGAGACTCCATCACTACCGGTTGTTCTTGCAACCAGCCGTTCTGAATCGCCGCCATGTGCATCGCATATTCGCCAGATACCTGATAAGCAAAGGTCGGCACGCCGAATGACTCTTTGACGCGACGCACCACGTCCAGATAAGGCATCCCCGGTTTAACCATCACCATATCCGCCCCCTCCTGCAAGTCCTGCGCGATTTCCTGCAAGGCTTCATCACTGTTAGCTGGGTCCATCTGGTAGGTTTTCTTATTGCCACCTTTCAGGTTACCCGCTGAGCCCACGGCGTCACGGAAAGGCCCGTAGTAGCACGATGCATATTTAGCCGAGTACGCCATGATCTGGGTATTGATCAGGTTTTGTGCTTCAAGAGTGTCACGAATAGCGCCGATGCGGCCGTCCATCATGTCGCTAGGCGCAATAATTTCTGCGCCAGCTTCTGCATGGGACAGCGCCTGACGTACCAAAATCTCCTTGGTGGCGTCGTTAATCACATAACCATCCGCATCGATAATTCCGTCCTGTCCGTGTGTGGTATAGGGATCGAGCGCCACATCCGTCAGCAAACCCAGCTCGGGGACGGCGTCTTTCAGCGCGCGGATCGTGCGAGGAACCAGACCATCTGGGTTATAGGCTTCTTCGGCATAGAGTGATTTTTTATCCGCTTCAATGACGGGGAACAGCGACAGTACCGGAACGCCGAGCTTAGCGATCTCTTCGGCTTCTTTCAGAAGCACGTCGATAGTCATCCGGTATACCCCCGGCATTGAGGGAACTTCCTGACGATGATTTGTCCCTTCCATTACGAAAACGGGATAAATCAAATCATTCACCGTCAGTTGATTTTCAGCAACCAGGCGACGGCTGAAATCATGGCGGCGAATGCGACGCATACGTCGGCCAGGGAAAGTGCCGGGAAAAGCAGTACTCATGTCATTATTCTCCTGAATCAGGCCAGCCGGAAAACCCGGCGGGCATTTTCATCTGTTGTCTGTCCCAACCATGTGGCATCTTCTCCACGCCACTCCGCAATCTGGCGAATAATATGAGGCAGATAACAGGGTTCGTTACGGCGGGAGGCCGGTTTAGGGCGTAAATCCCGGGGTAACAGATAAGGTGCATCGGTTTCCACCAACAGCCGATCGGCAGGAATATGCGGCAATAAGGCACGCAGCTCAAGTCCGCGACGCTCATCGCAAACCCAGCCGGTAATGCCAACCATCAGTCCCGCAGCCAGACACTCATCCAATTCATGGCGATTGCCGGTAAAGCAGTGAACCACGGCAGCAGGTAATTGACTCAGCCACGGCATCAGCAGAGAGATAAAGCGGGAATGGGCATCACGACAATGAAGGAAAACGGGCATGGACCGTTCGGCCGCTATCGCTAGCTGCGCACTGAATGCCCGTTCCTGCTCTTCTGGCGTCGAAAAGTTACGATTGAAATCCAGCCCGCATTCGCCAATAGCAACCACGCAGGCGACGCTTGCCATGTGATGAAGCTGTTCAGCGATGGCGTCACTCCATTGGCTGGCATCATGCGGATGAACGCCCGCCGTTGACCAACAGTAATCGGGATAGGCTTGCGCCAGTAACATGGCCTGATGGCTTTCCTGGGCGTTGGTTCCGGTGATCAAGATGCCACTGACACCCGCTTGCTTTGCCCGGATGACGACCTGCTCTCGGTCTTTTTCAAACTGAGAACTGGTTAGGTTGACACCGATATCAAACATGACTCTCACTCTGGCGAATAAAAAATAAGACCTCTCAAAGAGAGGTCATTTTACCGTCCTGCCGCAGGGAACCGTTCGTTACTGCGATGGCTCTTCCGTTTCAGCCCGTCGGCCTTTGCCAACATAAAACCGTGCGAAGAATACACCGATTTCAAACAGCAGATACATCGGAATCGCCAGTAGCGTCTGTGAGAAAACGTCCGGCGGCGTTAGCAACATACCGACAACGAATGCGCCTACCAAAATATAAGGGCGCTTTCTTTTGAGCTCTTCCGGCGTCACCACGCCACTCCAGCAGAGCAGCACAATGGCAACGGGCACTTCAAACGATATCCCGAACGCCATGAACAGCGCCATAACAAAATCGAGGTAGTTATTGATGTCCGTCGCAATCAGCACGCCAACAGGCGCGGTTTTCGCAAAAAAGCCAAACGCCAGCGGGAACACAACGAAGTACGCGAACGCCATGCCCATATAAAACAGCAAACTGCTGGATACCAGCAACGGCATCATTAAACGACGCTCGTGTTTATACAGGGCTGGAGCTATAAATGCCCAGACCTGATACAGCACCAGTGGCGCAGCGACAAACACTGAGACAATCATCGTCAGCTTTATCGGCGCAAAAAAAGGCGAGGCGACATCGGTCGCGATCATGCTGGCACCCGCAGGTAATTGCTCAATGAGCGGGGCAGAAACCAGTTGATAAATGTCGTTGGCAAAATACACCAGCGCAATAAATACCGCCAGCACACAGATAATGCTGTTCAGTAGCCGCTTGCGTAGCTCAATCAGGTGGCTAATTAGCGGTTGAGTCTCTTCATCGGCCATAAACTAACGACTATCACTCGGTTGGCGGGCAGAAACAGCAGAAGACTGGGACTGCTCAGGTTTGACATTATCGCTGCCGACAGCTTTATCACTCGTGGCGTTGCGATCATCATGGTGATGTTCAGCCACAGCAGCGCTTTCAGGTTTAGGCTGACTGACTGCCGGACGTGCTGCGGTTTCCGCTTCAATCACCCCATCGTAGGCTGCTTCAGGATCGTTCAGCGGGGTATTGTGCTGCGGTACCTCCGTTGAGCGATGTCCCTCTGACGTTTGGTAGTCATCTGCCTTTTGCAGCGACACTGTCTCGGTATAGCCGCGTTTCATCGCTTCCGCCGCTTCTTTGAGTTCATCCATTGAGGCTTTCAACTCAGGCGACAGATTCTGCAAACTGGCTTTTTCAACTTTCTTCAGGCTTTCCTGAAACTCCTGGAGTTTCAGCTCCTGCGACAGTTCATTCTGAACCGTAGACGCCAGTGAACGCAGCGTCCTGATCCAGCTTGCAACCGTTCTGACTGCCACAGGCAAACGCTCCGGCCCGAGGACAATCAGGCCGAGAACCATCACTAATAGCAGTTCACCAAAACCGATATCGAACACAGATTACACCTGCTCTTTATGCTGGCTCTTCGTTTCGCCCGGCTTGACGTCTGATTGGTTGTCAGCGATAGACTTGGTAGAGAAATCGGCATCTGGCTGCGTTTTGTCTGCGCTAGTGGATGGTTGATCGTCACCCATCGCTTTCTTAAAGCCTTTGATGGATGCCCCCAGATCCGAACCCAGCGTTCTGAGTTTTTTGGTGCCAAATAACAGTACAACAATTACGGCGATAATCACCAAATTCATTGGACTAATACTCATAACATTTACCTCTTTTCAAAAAGGGGAACGACAGAATTCTCGTTATTATATCGGGTAATTCTGACGTGCATCATGATCTGCTTCAACGAGTTCGACGCCAGCCGACAATCCAGACGACGATTCCTGCCGCCATCAACCCCGCGGGAACCATATCGGCTTCAACACGGCTGACCAGTAACAACGTACCACTGATTAGCAGCGTTGCGCCAATACCCAAAAGATATCGTGATTGCCCTTGGCGCGCCTGCTGCGTTCTCAGCTCATGAGTCAGCTTATCGACGCTTTGTTTTAACATCTTATTCTGACGCAATCCGTCATAAAACAGCTCAGGGATTTCCGGCAATTTCTCAGCCCAGAACGGTGCCTTTTCTTTGAGTGCACGGAATACAGCAGGTAAACCGACCTGTTGCTTCAACCAGCTCTCCAGAAACGGCTTGGCGGTTTTCCACAGGTCGAGCTGCGGATAAAGCTGCCGACCCACGCCTTCAATATACAGCAGCGTTTTTTGCAGCAACACCAATTGAGGCTGTACTTCCATATTGAAGCGACGCGCCGTATTAAACAAATTCAATAACACATGGCCGAACGAAATTTCCGCCAACGGCTTCTCGAAGATCGGCTCACAAACCGTACGAATAGCAAACTCAAAATCTGCAACATTGGTGTCTGGAGGCACCCAGCCCGAATCCACATGCAGTTCGGCAACTTTGCGATAATCACGGTTGAAGAAGGCGATGAAATTCTCAGCCAGATAGCGCTTATCTTCTTTATTCAACGAACCGACGATACCGCAATCAATACCGATGTATTGCGGGTCCTCCGGGTGCTCGTAGCTGATAAAGATATTGCCGGGATGCATATCTGCATGGAAGAAGCTATCGCGGAACACCTGCGTGAAGAAAACCTGAACGCCGCGTTCTGCCAGTAACTTCATATCCGTGCCATTGGCTTTCAGCGTGTCGACATCAGAAACAGGAATACCGTAGATTCGCTCCATCACCAACATGCTTTCGCTGCAATAATCCGAATAAACTTCCGGCACATACAGCATCGGGCTGTTCTCAAAATTACGCCGCAGTTGAATAGCGTTTGCCGCTTCTCGCAGCAAGTTCAGCTCATCAAGCAGCGTTTTTTCATATTCCAGCACCACTTCGCGCGGACGCAGGCGGCGACCATCCGGCAACAGGTGAGGCAACCACCCCGCCAGACGTTTCATCAGGCGCATATCCGCCTTGATGACAGGCAAAATATCCGGGCGAATGACCTTGATAACGATCTCTTTTCCGTTACTTTTCAGGCAGGCGGTATGCACTTGCGCAATCGAGGCAGAGGCCAGCGGCTTAATATCAAAATCGTCAAACCACTCTTCAAGAGGGATTCCGCCCATCGACAGCTCAATCTGTTCGCGCGCCAGTTTGCCATCAAACGGCTCAACCTTATCCTGCAACATCGCCAGTTGATCGGCGATAGCCGGTGGGAACAGATCGCGGCGTGTAGACATCATTTGTCCGAACTTAATCCACACGGGCCCCAGTTCCTGAAGCGCCAAACGTAGACGTTCCCCTAGGGGCTTACTGCGGTGACAATGGGGTAACCAGAACAACAGACGACGACCCGCACGTAGCGGAAGCGTCAGTCGCATTTTAGGAATAAGCTCGTCCAGACCATAGCTCAACAGCACACGCACAATGCTGTAAAGGCGGCGTAATTCACTGGGCGTCATCGTAAAGCCTCCAGTTTCGCCAGCCGTTCGGACAACGTATCGGCGGATTTATCCAGCGCAACAATTTCCTCATGGAACCAGGCGTTTTCCAGTTTTCCCGGGGCCAGTCGCCACTCTTCCGTTAATGTCTCGGACAGGAAATGTTGCTGCTGATGTAATGACCGTCTCAGGAAACTCAAGGTTTTCTGTGCCGTTTGGGTAAGACCCTGCGCAACAATATCGCCCAGATAGGGGGACAACCACTCCGCCGGATCGAACTCCGCCAGATCAAACAGCACGATGAACTGTTGAACAACTTGAATATCGCCTTCTATCACCAGCTCGCCGCTGCGCATCAGCGACGACAGCTGTTGACGATCGCGTAATTTCATCAGAACCGGCACGCGTGTTTTCAGGCAGCAATCCGCAGGCTCGCCCCATTGGCTTATCACGTCCAGCCGCTGTTCGTTAAACACCAGCACCAAGGGCACATCCAGTTCAGCCAACTCGATCTGAAGTGTTTTCCCCTGCAAGCGCTGGCGTGCAGACTTCATGCTGCGATCGCAAGAAACTGTATCGTGAAAAAGCAGCTGATTCAGCGCGGTTTCCAGCGTAGCAGTCAGAAAAGACGTTATCAGCATTGGCGTTTCCAATCAGAATTTAAACCCACGATGCAGCGCAACGATTCCACCGGTGAGGTTGAAATAGTTAACACTGTCAAAACCGGCATCGATCATCATCCCTTTCAGCGTTTCCTGATCGGGGTGCATGCGGATAGATTCCGCCAGATAGCGGTAGCTCCCAGCATCACTTGCTACGGCTTCGCCAATCTTCGGCAGGATATGAAATGAATAAGCGTCATAAACTTTGCTCAGCTGTTTAATCACCGGTTTGGAAAACTCCAACACCAGTAAGCGACCACCGGGCTTCAGAACACGGTACATCGAACGCAGCGCTTTGTTTTTGTCCGTAACGTTGCGTAGACCAAAGGAGATAGTAATGCAGTCGAAGAAGTCATCAGGGAACGGCAATGCTTCCGCATTAGCCTGCACGTAGTTGATGTTGTCGATAATGCCTTTGTTACGCAGTTTCTCGCGACCCACTTTCAGCATTGATGCGTTGATGTCCGCCAGAATGACCTCACCACCTTCGCCAACCATACGGGAGAACTTGGCAGTGAGATCCCCTGTTCCTCCGGCAAGATCCAGAACACGCTGGTTACGTCTTACCCCACTGCATTCGATAGTGAAACGCTTCCAGACACGGTGGATACCAAAGGACATCAGGTCATTCATCAGGTCATACTTTGCTGCTACAGAATGAAAAACCTCAGCCACCATGACTTCTTTTTCATCTCTGGCGACAGTCCGAAAACCAAAGTCGGCCGTTTTCTCCTGCTCACTTGCCATCTTATCCGCCTACTATTTCAGTCAAATTTCGGGTCTACCCATTAATGGTGAGAGTGTACCAGACCCGTATAAAAACCCCACTGCACTAATTTCGCATAGCCTGGTGCCAAGCCCGCGAAACCCATACCTATTTATATCCGTCATACTTCAAGCGGCTTGTGCGTTGGCTTCACGCAACTCGAATTATTTAGGATAGGTTACGGGTAGATAAGGGGGGTTCCCCTTCTTCACCCTCCGTTTTCACAGTTGGTGAAACCGCGTCGGGTGCTACGGAATCCGGTAATTCATCGCGTTCAGCGTGCTCATGGGCCGTTGCTTTTTCTGCTAATGACGGGCTGATCGTGCGTTTAATTTCTACGCCCAGTGCACGGAACCCCTCAGCCTGGCCAATAAGGTTACCACGCCCAGAAGAAAGTTTATTCATCGCCTGACGATAAGTGCCCTGCGCTTTATCCAGACTTTGCCCCAGCGCTTCCATATCATCCACAAACAGCCGCAACTTATCATATAACCGTGAGGCTTTCTCGGCGATCTGCTGTGCGTTGCGGCTCTGTTGTTCATAGCGCCATAAATTGTTGATGGTGCGTAGTGCCACCAGCAGCGTGGTCGGGCTGACCAGCATAATATTGTGCTTTAACGCGTCGTTGATCAATTCGGGCTGGCGATCGATAGCGACCAGAAAAGCAGGTTCGACGGGAATAAACATCAGCACATAATCTAGCGAACGCAGCCCTGGAAGCTGCTGGTAATCTTTGCTGCTCAACTGCCGAATATGACTGCGAACCGAGAGCAAATGTTCGTTCAGCGCCACACTCCGCTCTGCATCATCGTCACTATTGAAATAGCGTTCGTAGGCCACCAGCGACATCTTGGCATCGATCACGACATCTTTGCCCTGCGGTAAACGCACAATGACATCCGGTTGCAGGCGGCTATTTGTGCCTGTTTGCACGCTGACCTGAGTTTGATACTCGTAGCCTTCACGCAGGCCGGAGGCTTCCAGCACGCGGCTTAACACCACCTCTCCCCAGTTACCCTGCGTTTTATTGTCGCCCTTCAGTGCTTTCGTCAGGTTGATGGCTTCATGTGCCATCTGCGCGTTCAGCTGTTGCAGATTGCGGATTTCATGCGCCAGCGTGTGACGTTCGCGCGCTTCCGCACCAAAGCTGTCCTGCACCTGACGGCGGAACCCATCAAGCTGCTCACGCAGCGGCATCAGCAGCTTATCCAGACTCTGTTTATTTTGTTCATCCACTTTGCGGCCGCTGTGTTCAAAAATCCGGTTCGCCAGATTCTCAAACTGCGTCGTCAACCGCTGTTCGCTGTTTGCCAGCAGTCGCTGCTTCTCTTCCGCCGCCATACGGGTTTCTTCCAGCCGAATGGTAACTTCCCGCAGCTCCGCTTCCTGCGCGCTATTGATTTCACGCAGCGTTCGCAGTTCCTGATTTAACTGCACGCACTCTTCACGGAGTTCAGTAAGCTGTTGCAGCTTTTCATGGCTGGCAGAGAGTTGAGCATGAACCGTGCGCAGCTCCAGCTCGTTTTGCCGCAGCCGCTGTTCGTCCTGCTGCTTTATCTGCTGCTGTTCGCTGAGTGACTGCTGAGTCTGCTGCAATGTCTGCGCCAGCAACTGCTGTTCGGTGTCATGCCGCGACAACTTCTGCTGATGAATCAGGCTGGCAATTAACCACCCGACCAACAGACCCACTGCACTGCCGCTCAGACCATAAAATATGCTGATATCCACTTTGCCTCCGCAGGCCTTTCACGCTGTCGGTCAAGGTAAAATGATACTGTATGGATGTCCAGAAACAATTCTGGTGGGGAAGACGCTGAGCAGAAAAAATGCGAGCCGCATTCCATATGAGAATGGATAGATGATAATTTGCAGAAGAATCAGATCGGTAACGCAGAAATCCCCCAACGCGAAACACCACGTTGGGGGATACAACTTAAACCTATTCCAGTGGCTTAGCCTAGACGCTGCTTCGCATCACTAATCGCTTTAGCAACCTGCTGTGGTGATACGCCACCTTGTGCCGCACGCTTATCCAGGCAGGATTGCAGCGCCAGAATCGGGTACACATCCTCGCCAATCACGGCGCTGAATTTTTGCAGATCGGCCAGCGGCAACGCTTCCAATGCTTTGCCCTGACGAATGGCTTCAACTACCGCTTCGCCCACAATATGGTGCGCTTCACGGAACGGAACGCCTTTCGCGACCAGGTAATCCGCCAGCTCTGTCGAGTTCGCGTAGCCTTGCTCGGCCGCTTCTTTACAGCGCGGACGCTTAACCTGAATGCCTTCCAGTACCAGACCCGCCATCATCAGGCAATCGTGCCAGGTATCCAGCGCGTCAAACAGCCCTTCTTTGTCTTCCTGCATGTCTTTGTTATACGCCAGCGGCAGGCCTTTAAGCGTCATCATCATGCCGGTCAACGCGCCCTGTACACGACCGCATTTACCACGAATCAGCTCCAGCGCATCCGGGTTTTTCTTCTGTGGCATCAGGGAAGAACCGGATGTCACACGGTCAGACAGCTCAACGAACGCCGCTTCACCGCTGTTGAAGAAGATCAGATCTTCGGCAAAACGCGACAGGTGGATCATGCCGATCGAAGCATCAGACAGCAGTTCCAGTACATGATCGCGATCGGAAACCGTATCCAGACTGTTACGCGTGGCCGAGGCAAATCCCAGCCAGCCCGCCAGTTGCTCACGATCGATTGGATAAGCCGTTCCTGCCAGAGCACCGCAGCCCAGTGGGCTGACATCCAGACGCTTCAGCGTATCTTCCAGACGGCTTTCATCACGCGCCAGCATTTCATGGTAGGCCAGACACCAGTGCGCAAACGTCACTGGTTGTGCACGCTGTAGGTGGGTGTAACCCGGCATCACTGCATCCTGATTGGCTTCCGCCGTCGTAACCAGCGCCTGACGCAACTGGCGTACCGACAGCAGCAGTTCAGCAATCTGCGCCTTGCACCACAGTTTCAGATCCGTCGCGACCTGATCGTTACGGCTACGACCGGTATGCAGCTTTTTACCTAAATCGCCGACTTTCTCAATCAGACGCAGTTCAACCCAGCTGTGAATGTCCTCTGCATCGCTTTGCAGGATCATCTCAGGATCGGCTTGAACCTCAACCAGCAGCGCATTCAGCGCCTGTTCCAACTGCTGCTGCTCCTGCTCGCTGAGCACATTGACCGTCACCAGTGCTTTCGACCAGCCGATCGAGCCAACGATGTCCTGTTCCGCCAGACGGTAATCAAACCGCAGTGAGTCATTAAATTGTTTAAAACGCTGATCTGCTGCCTGACTAAACCGACCGCCCCACAAAGCCATAACCCTTACTCCCAAAAATATAATTCACGTTGGTATCGCATCATGCCATACCCAGAAACGACTTACGCCAGAATACGTGTGCCAATCGCTACGCCGTTGAACAGCGCAGGTAGCTGCTCAGCATGACGCCAGCTGGCAATATCAACCGGACGACCCAGCGCACGCGCGGCATCCAGCGCAGCGTTGACTTTAACAATCATGCCGTCGGTGATGATGCCCTGAGCAATCAGCTGCTCGGCTTTCTCTGCCGTCATTTCGGCGATACGCTGGCCTTTACCGTCCAGAATGCCGCTAACGTCAGACAGCAGGATTAAATCCGCGCCCAGCGTTTGCGCCAGTGCCGTCGCCGCTTGGTCAGCGTTGACGTTCATCAGGTCGCCCTGTGCCGTAATGCCGATGGAGCTAACAACAGGCAGATAGCCCGCAGACAGCAGCGTGTTCAGCAGCGCAGGCGATCCCGCTTCTGCCTTACCCACAAAGCCCAAAGACTCATCTAACTGCGTGACCGTCGTGCTGCCGCCATCGCCCAGACACAAGCCGACGGCATTGATGTCATGCTTCTTCGCCCATGACAGCAGCGTCTTGTTGGCGGAACCCGCCAGCGCACCGGTGATGATATCGATCTGATCGGCAGGCGTGACGCGCAGGCCGTTTTTCTTCACGACGGGCAGCGACAGTTTCTTCATCAGGTCATCTACCAGACAGCCGCCACCGTGCACAATCACCAGAGGACGCTGATGTTCCTGACGGTAAGCCACCAGCGCAGTGAACAGACGTTCCAGCGCTTCTTCGCTATCCAGTAAAACGCCACCTAATTTGATAATTAACGGATTCATTATGCTTCGCGCCTCGAAATGTCGGGACCAGTAGTGATTAAATTAACGATTGGGTTTCAGGGAAACCAAAACGAATGTTCATGCATTGCACAGCCTGTGCCGCCGCGCCTTTCAGCAGGTTATCTTCGGTTGCCACCACGATCAGGTGCTCACCATCAACAGAGAAACCGATATCGCAGAACGGCAGGCCGACAACGGATTTCAGCGCCGGAACGCCCTTATCGTACAGGCGAACCAGCGGCTTATCGTGATAAGCGTTGTGATAAGCCTCAGCGATATCCTGCTGGGTGACGCCCGGTTGCAGGCGACAGGTGATAGTTTCCAGAATACCGCGAGCGAAGTTGCCCAAATGCGGTGTGAAGATCACTGGCGTGCCGAGGTGCGTTGAAATTTCAGGTTCATGGCGGTGATTGAAAATACCGTACGGTTGCAGGCTGACTTCACAGAAGCTGCTGGTCAGCGACGCTTTACGCCCCGCCCCACTCACGCCGCTCACGGCATTAATCACCGGCCACTGTGCCGGGTTCAGCAGTTGCGCATCCAGAAGCGGCTTCAGCGCCAGCTGCGCAGCCGTTGGATAACAGCCTGGCACGGCAACCAGCTGCGCCTGTTTTACGCTTTCCGCACGCCATTCGGCCAGCCCGTAAACCGCTTTTGCCAGCCAGTCAGGGTGCTGATGCTCAAAGCCATAGTAACGACGATAAAATTCGGCATCCTGTACGCGGAACGCGCCGGACAAATCAAAAACGGTGCAGCCTGCCGCCAGAAAAACAGGGGCCAGATCGTGGCTGACTTTGTGGTCGGTCGCCAGAAAAACGACATCCACGCCTTTCGCCGCTTCTTCCGCATCGGTCAGCGGTTTTACCGGAACATCGATGATGCCTTTGAGCTGCGGATGTAAATCAGAAATCAATTTTCCTGCATCGACACTTTGCGCAGAAACCATCAAAGCGGTTATGTTCATCTGTGGGTGACGGTTCAGGTAGAGCGCAAGCTCAGCACCGGTATAACCACTTGCACCAACAATCAGCGTATTCAGCATGGGATCCGTATACCTTTTACTTATCTATGGAACAGGTAACAGGGCTCACCAGCGTCGGTACGCTGTTCACCCGCGAAACTCAGTGAAAGTGACGAATCGTCATCGCCGTACCTTTGGGTTTCCTTTCGCCGAGCATTATTGTATTTTTATTCAAAATAAATGCATGAATATTGATACTATTCTAACCAGAGGCTGTCAACAGTGAAGATGAATTTACCCCCTTTTATTGAGCTATATCGGGCATTGATAGCCACACCGTCCATCAGTGCCACCGACAGCGCGCTCGATCAAAGTAATCATACCTTAATCAACCTGCTGGCCGGCTGGTTCGGCGATCTCGGCTTCCATGTGGAAGTCCAACCAGTCCCCGGCACCCTCAATAAATTTAATATGCTGGCGCGGATTGGTGAAGGAAAAGGTGGCTTATTGTTGGCAGGCCACACCGACACCGTCCCGTTCGACGACGGTCGCTGGACGCGCGACCCGTTCACGCTGACCGAACACGACAACAAACTGTACGGCCTGGGTACGGCGGATATGAAAGGCTTCTTTGCCTTTATTCTGGATGCGTTGCGCGATATCGATCCGACTAAGCTGACGAAACCGCTCTACGTACTGGCAACGGCGGATGAAGAGACGACGATGGCCGGCGCCAAGTATTTCTCCGAATCCACACAGATTCGCCCGGACTGCGCCATTATCGGCGAACCGACCTCGCTGCAACCGGTGCGTGCCCACAAGGGCCATATGTCCAACGCGATCCGCATTCAGGGGCAGTCTGGCCACTCCAGCGATCCGTCGCGCGGCGTGAACGCGATTGAGCTGATGCACGAAGCCATTTCTCATCTGCTGGTATTGCGTAACACGCTACAGGAACGCTATCACAATCCGATTTTCCACATTCCTCACCCGACTATGAACCTCGGACACATTCACGGCGGCGATGCCGCTAACCGTATCTGCGGCTGCTGTGAACTGCATATGGATATCCGTCCGCTGCCGGGCATTACGCTCAACGATCTGGACGGACTGCTGTCAGAAGCGCTTGAGCCTGTCAGCCAGCGCTGGCCGGGCAGGTTGACCATCAGCGAGCTGCATCCTCCGATTCCTGGCTATGAGTGCCCACCAGACCACCGTCTGGTGTCCGTCGTGGAGAAGCTGCTGGGGACGAAAACGGAAATCGTGAACTACTGTACCGAAGCACCGTTTATTCAGACACTGTGCCCGACGCTGGTTCTGGGACCGGGATCGATCGAACAGGCGCACCAACCGGATGAATATATCGATACCGCGTTTATCAAACCGACACGGGAACTGATTTCGCAGGTTATTCATCACTTCTGCCACCACTGATCCGACGAAAGCGGCCTTGCCAGCCATGCTGGCAGGGTCATTTTGAGACAGAGAATGAAAAAGAAAGATTTCATCGCACAGGATCTACTGAGCAAAATCTATCAGCACACCGATCCGCTGCCAGAAAAGCTGCCGCCGGAACGCCAGTTGGCGGAAGAATACGGCGTGTCGCGCTTCACCATTCGTCAGGCATTGGAAAAACTCGCCAGCATCGGCGCGATCCATATGGTGCAAGGCTCCGGTAACTTCATCAATCAGGGCGTACGCAGCAACCCGCTGGTGTATAATTCGATTACCGAAAAGAAATTTAATCAGATTTCATTCCGCCTGCTTAGCCTGCATAAGCGATTGCCGAATCGTGAAGAACAGCAGGTTTTTGCGATCAGCGAAAATACGTTCATCTGGGAATTCAGCCGATTACGTTATGTCGATAACCGTAAGGTGCAGATTGAGATATCGAAGATGCCCGCTGCGGATTTCCCAGACATGAGCCAGAAGATTATTGAAAGCTCTATTCAGCAGTATGTGCTCAGCAAGGGCTACGCGATTTCACACTACCTGACACATTATCAGGCGGTTAACGTCACTAAAGCACAGGCTGAGCTACTGGGCTGCAAGAAAGGCACGGCGGCGATGCACATTCTTAATCGCGGTATTTTACAGGGTGGTCGCGTGTACGAATCGAGCGATATCATTGATATCAACTACGCCTGCACCTACGTCATCCCCTTCAACCGCGATAATCTGAATTTCCGCCAGTCGCCTTAATGCTTCACTCAGGGCGTATGCATCGTGCCATCCGGCAGGCGGCTCTGCGTCCACTCGTGCGGACGATAGACAACGGGAAACTGCCGCGCCGCGTCCAGATCGATACCCACGCCAATACCGGGACGTTCAATCGGATACAGATAGCCCTTCTCTGGTTCCACCGCCTGCGGGAAGACCTTGCGGGTATTTTCCGGGTAAGCGACAAATTCCTGAATCGCGGCGTTATGCAGGTGGATATTGAGGTGAATGTTGACCGCCGCACCGATCGGCGTCATATCCGGCGGGCAATGCCACGCGAGACGAACGCCAAAGTTCTGACAGAACGCACCCAGTTTCAGCGCTGGCGTAATCCCGCCAATCTGTGAGACATGGCAGCGGATGAAATCAACCTGACGATTAATCACCAGATTCTGCCACTCGGCGGGGTTATTAAACAGCTCCCCGGTCGCCAGCGGCACCGCGCTCTGGCTGCGGATCTGCGCCAGCCACTCATTTTGCGCAGGCGGCAAAATGTCTTCGATGAAATAGGGACGATAAACTTCTACCGCTTTGGCAAACTGCACGGCCTGATTCGGGAACAGACGCTCATGGACATCATGCAGGATGTGGAAACGATCGCCGTATTTCTCGCGCAGCGCACGGAACATGGCGAGCGTATTGGCCATGTACTGATCCTGATCGTAATAGGCTCCCTCCGTTGGCTGCCGCGTGCTGTGCAGCGCATCGGGATTACCTCCATAGAATCCTAGCTGGCAGCGGATATGACGATAGCCCTGCGCATACAGCCGATCCACTTCCTGATACAGCCCGTCCAGCGTATCACTGGCAGCATGGCTGTAAGCGGCAATGGCATCGCGAGATTTCCCACCAAACAGGTGATAAAGCGGCATATCCGCCAGCTTACCTTTGATATCCCACAACGCCATATCAACGCCCGCCACCGCATTGTTGATAACCGGACCGTTACGCCAATAAGCGTTGACCATCATCATGTGCCACAGATCTTCAATGTGGTTAGCATCTCGTCCTAGCAGAAGCGGTTTGAGGTACTCGTCCACCATCGCTTTGACGGCCAGCGGGCGCTGCTGGAAGGTCGCACATCCATAACCCGTCACGCCTTTATCCGTGTGAACCACCACCGTCACTAAATTATGGCGGTCGGGGCGGGTAACAAGACATTCAATGTCAGTAATGATTGTCGGCAACACAAAAATATCCTCCAGAGCATTTACCGGAATAGCCTTACCCGGCAAAAACACAGTCTAAAATCAGTTTCTTTTTTTGTTTTCTACTTATTTTTTCTTTTATTGTAAACCTATTATTTAAAAGATTTATTTTGGTTTGAAAAAGCCATTAAATTGATTAAAAAACCAGACCAATTATCAAATAATGGCAACAAAAAGCCCCTTATAGACTAACCATGTGACGAGCTTCATGTTTTATTGGTTTGTTTTTTCTTCTTTAAGTTTTTACTATCGGTGGAAATAATTCGGCCAAAAATAACATAAGTCGATATCCTAAATAATTCGAATTTCAGGAAGGCGGCAAGCGAAGGAATCCCGATGAGCTTACTCAAGTAAGTGATTCGGGTGACTGAACGAAGCCAACGTACATGCAATTTGAATTATGACAGATATATGCGGGGAGTTTATTTCATGGGAAAAAATGACGTTATTCAGTCAATCATTAAACTGGTTGGCGGAAGCGAAAATATTAATAAAGCCTGGCACTGCATGACGCGGCTTCGGTTTGATTTAATTGATGAAAGTAAAGTGCAAACTGAAGCCATCAAAAGCCTGCCAGGCATATTAGGTGCCCAACACCAGAGTGAACAGTTTCAGATTATTATCGGGCCGCAGGTCAATGAGTATTACGAACTGCTGAACGCCCAGCTTTCCTCCACAACGCTTTCGCCTACAGCGACATCGCAGCCAGACGTGCAGAAGCAGAAAAAGGGGCTGGTTTCGCTGTTCATGGATACGGTTTCCGGCGTATTTGGTCCGATCGTGCCTGCCATCGCGGGTGCCGGTATGATCAAAGGGCTGCTGGCAGGGCTGATCGCCTTGAAAGTGGTCTCTGCCAAAACCGATACCGTGATCGTCCTCGACCTGATCGCCAGCGGTGTATTCTATTTCCTCCCGTTCTTCCTCGCCGTCTCGGCTGCCAAGATATTTAAAACGAACGAATATCTAGCGGCGGCCGTTGCAGCCTGCCTGATGTATCCGTCGTTGATGGAAGCCGCAAAGGCCTTAGCCAGCCACAGTCCTGATGCGGTCAGTGCATTTTACTTTATGGGCATGCTGCCCATTTCGGTATTCAACTACTCCGCCAGCGTCATCCCGGTGATTTTCTCCGTGCTGGCACTAAGCTATATCCACCGCTGGGTCGATCGCATTATGCCTTCGGTGCTGAAAACTGTGTTTACCCCAACGCTGACACTGTTTATCGCCGCGCTGGTGTCGCTCACGGTGATCGGGCCATTTGGTATCTACCTCGGTAAGCTGCTGGCTCTGTTTATCCAGAGCCTGTTCGATCTGTCCGCGGTCTTCGCGGGTTTTGTGGTCGGTGCGATCCGCCCTGTCGCCATCCTGACTGGCATGCATCACGCCATGACGCCCATTGCGCTACAAAACTTCTCCGACCAAGGTTTTGATATGCTGATGCCGATGATGTGTATGGCCAATATGGCGATTGCAGGTTCCACGTTTGCCATCTACTTCCATGCCAAAAACCGTCAGGATAAGTCCGTCGTACTGTCTGCCGGAGTGTCCGCGTTGCTCGGTATTACGGAACCGGCGCTGTTCGGCGTGCTGACGAAGTACAAAAAAGCGTTTATCGCCGCCACCGTCGCCAGTTCTATCGCTTCAGCCTTTATCGCGTTCTTCGGTGTCCGGCTGTATGGCTATATTTTGTCGAGTATTTTCAGCCTGCCAGCCTATATTGGCCCGTACTTTAGCTATGCCGTCTCTGGCATGGCTATCGCCATCGTGCTTTCTTTTACGCTGACTTATATTCTGGTCGTCAGAGCTTCTAAACAGTCGTAACCGCGCTCGCGGGGCCGCTGAGCCCCGCGACGTTCCCCTGCTAATAAGTCCCTCTAATATCCGCGCCTCTGTAATTAAATTTCACAAATTGCCAAGCCCGCCTCAATGCAAGTACAAAGAATAAGGAGAAGAAAGAATCGTCAATTGACGAACCCGCCTTATCGTGGCTAGATGGAGGCAGTGCGTCAAAATATGTCAAGTGAAATAAACTTACAAAAATGGTAGGGATGGGTCAGGGTAACTATGAACGAACAATATTCCGCAATGCGCAGTAACGTCAGTATGCTCGGCAAGCTTCTCGGCGATACCATCAAAGAAGCACTGGGTGAAAACATCCTTGATAAAGTCGAAACAATCCGCAAGTTGTCAAAGTCTTCCCGCGCAGGTAATGAAAAACATCGTCAGGAGTTGCTGACTACGCTGCAAAACCTGTCTAACGATGAACTGTTGCCCGTTGCCCGCGCATTCAGCCAGTTCCTTAACCTGACCAATACCGCTGAGCAATATCATACGATTTCACCGCACGGTGAAGCCGCGAGTAACCCGGCACAGCTTTCCCACGCGTTTGAGCGCCTGAAAGAAAGCAAAGATCTGACCGAACGCGATATCCGTGACGCCGTAGAATCCTTGTCGATCGAGCTGGTGCTGACCGCACACCCGACCGAAATTACCCGCCGGACGCTGATCCACAAGCTGGTAGAAGTGAATACCTGCCTCAAGCAGCTTGACCACAACGATCTGGCTGATTATGAGCGCAATCAGATCATGCGCCGCCTGCGCCAGCTGATTGCGCAGTCCTGGCATACCGATGAAATCCGTAAAATTCGTCCTACCCCAGTAGATGAAGCCAAATGGGGCTTCGCCGTGGTGGAAAACAGCCTGTGGGAAGGCGTACCTGCATTTTTACGCGAGCTGGATGAACAGCTGGAACAGGCTTTCGGCTATCGTCTGCCCGTTGATGCGGTTCCGGTGCGCTTCACCTCCTGGATGGGTGGCGACCGCGACGGTAACCCGAACGTCACGGCGGAAGTCACTCGCCACGTGCTGTTACTCAGCCGCTGGAAAGCCGCCGATCTGTTCCTGCGTGATATTCAGGTGCTGGTTTCCGAGCTGTCGATGTCCGAGTGTACACCGGAACTGCTGGAGCTGGCTGGTGGCAGCGAGGTACAAGAACCGTACCGCGCCATCATGAAGTCACTGCGTTCGCAGTTGAGCAGTACACTGAGCTATCTGGAAGCGCGTCTGACAGGTGAAGAGCGTCTGCCGCCTAAAGATCTGCTGATTACCAACGAACAGCTGTGGGAACCACTCCACGCCTGCTACCAATCGCTGAAAACCTGCGGCATGGGCATCATCGCCGATGGTCGCCTGCTGGATACGCTGCGTCGCGTACGTTGCTTCGGTGTGCCTTTGGTACGCATCGATGTCCGTCAGGAAAGCACCCGCCACACCGAAGCGCTGGCCGAGATTACCCGTTATCTGGGCCTAGGCGACTACGAAAGCTGGTCAGAGTCCGATAAGCAGGCCTTCCTGATCCGTGAACTCAGCTCTAAGCGCCCGCTCCTGCCGCGTTATTGGGAGCCGAGCGCGGATACCAAAGAAGTGCTGGATACCTGTCGTGTCGTCGCCAAAGCGCCAATCGGTTCAGTCGCAGCCTATGTCATTTCAATGGCACGCACGCCTTCCGACGTGCTGGCCGTCCACCTGCTGCTCAAAGAAGCCGGTTGCCCGTTTGCATTGCCGGTCGCGCCGCTGTTTGAAACGCTGGACGACCTGAACAACGCTGATGATGTCATGACGCAATTGCTGAGCATCGACTGGTATCGCGGCTTTATTCAGGGCAAGCAGATGGTCATGATCGGCTATTCCGACTCTGCGAAAGATGCGGGCGTGATGGCTGCTTCTTGGGCGCAGTACCGTGCACAGGACGCGCTGATCAAAACCTGTGAGAAAGCGGGTATCGCACTGACGCTGTTCCACGGACGCGGTGGTTCTATCGGTCGCGGTGGTGCACCGGCTCACGCAGCGCTGTTGTCACAACCGCCGGGTAGCCTGAAAGGTGGCCTGCGCGTGACGGAACAGGGCGAGATGATCCGCTTTAAATACGGTCTGCCGGAAGTCACCATCAGCAGCCTGGCGTTGTATACCGGTGCGATTCTGGAAGCAAACCTACTGCCGCCGCCGGAACCAAAACAGGAATGGCACGAGGTGATGGACGATCTTTCTCGCGTGTCCTGCGAGATGTACCGTGGCTACGTGCGTGAGAACCCGGATTTCGTCCCTTACTTCCGTGCCGCGACGCCGGAGTTGGAGTTGGGTAAATTGCCGCTGGGTTCACGTCCGGCCAAACGCCGTCCGAACGGCGGTGTAGAAAGCCTGCGCGCTATCCCGTGGATTTTCGCCTGGACGCAGAACCGCCTAATGCTGCCAGCATGGCTAGGTGCAGGTGCTGCATTGCAGAAAGTGGTGGATGACGGTAAGCAGGAACAGTTAGAAGCCATGTGCCGCGACTGGCCGTTCTTCTCGACGCGTATTGGCATGCTGGAGATGGTGTTCGCCAAAGCCGACCTCTGGCTGGCGGAGTATTACGATCAGCGTCTGGTAGAAGAGAAACTGTGGCCGTTAGGGAAACAGCTGCGCGGTCAGTTGGCCGCCGACATCAAGGTGGTGCTGACTATCTCCAACGACGATCACCTGATGGCTGACCTGCCGTGGATCGCCGAGTCTATCGCCCTGCGTAACGTCTACACCGATCCTCTGAACGTGTTGCAGGCCGAGCTGTTGCACCGCTCACGTCAGCAGGAACAACCGGATGCCGATCTGGAACTGGCGCTGATGGTTACCATTGCTGGCGTCGCCGCGGGTATGCGTAATACGGGCTAATCACGCAGACAGCAAAAGCCGATCATACAAGGCTTATATTGCGACCACGAAGCGAGAGCGCCTACAGAATCTCGCTTCGTGTCTCTCTGACCCATCACATTTTTACAACCAATCAATCTGGAATAAGTGGCTAATACGTGGGCAAAGTATCACGAAAAATGCCCCCGATTATATTATTATTCATTGTTATCCAATAATTAATCTTTATCACCTCGTTTTGCTGAAAGAAAAGAATTACAAAAATCGCTTTTCCAACCGATAGCAACTCGTTTATTTAATATATTCTCCTATACTCTAAATTAACATTTATTGGATATAAGAATAAATAATACTTCCGAAGAAAAAAATGAACGGTAACCAAAAAATGAAAATTAATGATGCCAATTATTCTATTAAAGAAACAAGTACTGCATGGGGTGTTGATTTTAATAATTCAAACTCATTAAATGAAATATTAAAAAAAATAAAAAAAATATCAACTGAAGCAGTGGAAACAACAACACCAGGATCTAATTACAACTCTCTTCTTCGTGTTACAGGAAAAATAACCCAGCCAGCGGCTAATGGGCATTTACTTCTAAACCCAAAAGGGGTTGACTTAAGAATCATCCCTGGGAAAATAAAAGAAATTTCTATAGAAAAAAAATCGGCAGATAACTACGATATAAATTTCCTGAATGAAAATAAAGATAACGTACTTAAAATTAATTTAACATCAAAAGAGAATATTAGGGAAGAGTCCCTTGAAGTAACATCAAAGCAAGGTAAGCTAAAAGAGATAGATAAAGGTAAAAGCATTGAATCCTTATGGCGTAACTTGGCTGATATTCATCATTTTTACCCAATGCTAGAGCAATTCGGAATGAGTAAACTTGAAGCATTCAAGGCGGTACCTGACGACTTGGCCTGTCAGGTAGATCCAAGTAGCCTGTGGTCTGTTTTAGCCTCATTACAGAGAGAAAAAGAGCGATCCATGATTTTTGTCGATAACGACTCCGTCGTTCAGATCTATACTGGCACCATTAATAAAATCGTCGAGCTTAAAAACAAAGGTAAACTCGTCGTGCATGGAGAAACAGAGGAGGGCCAACGTGCAATATTTAAAATAACGACCAGTAATCTTGGGGAGGCATGGGTCGTTAATAAAATGTCAGAGCAAGGTTATATCACTAGCTTAGAAATTTTCGATAAAAATGAGAGCCATATCGCTCAGTTTTATGGCATGAGAACTGAAGGTTCAAAGCAGAGCGAAAAATGGGTTGAGTTAATAAAAAGGTTACCTAAAATCATCTAGCAACTTATGAGAAAAAATATGCAGAAGCACTTATAATAATAGTCCTGTTGCTCGTTCTCACTAAGCGATAATCAGAGAGAAACCTGCGGTAAAAGACCACCTCCCTGAACTGCCCCCAAGGAGGTGGTTTATAAGGCTGGCAATTAAACTATCCCTATACGAGGTAGCAGCCTTACGCCAGATATTTATCCTGCAAATAATGCCGTGCACGATTATCCAGACCGTATTCCACTTCAAGCCAGCTATCAATCGAACCATGTCGTTCGTAGATGGCCTGCAACGCCGTCACGATGAACTCTTCCTGCACCGACAGCACATAAGAGAACTGTCCCAGCGCTTTCTCATTCAACGTTGCCGACAGATGTGTCAGTAGCTGCTGGCGGAAGGGCGTCAGCGTCGTCTCGGTGAGCAGGTAATCTTCCATCACCGTCTGTTCATCCGCACCCAGCGCAAACATCACCAGCGCCGAACCGATACCCGTGCGGTCTTTACCCACAGCGCAGTGCTGTACCAGCCCGCCCTCATCCGGCCGTAATAGCAGCGATACCAGTTGTTTATAGGCCGAATTATTGAAAGGCAGACGGCGGTAGAGTTCTAACATAAACGCACGGGAATCAAACGCTGCCAGCACATCGGATCCCAATGAATCCAGATTAGCCGTCACTTCGTGGCGTAATGGATTGGCCGGATAGGCGTGATAATGGGCTCCAGTCCACAATATGTCAGGCTTCTGCGTAATTTCATCAGCATCCCGATAGTCCACCACATGGGAAATAGGTACGCCAGCAAGATGCTCACAGTCAGCCTGACTCAGCAGATCCAGCGAGCCGGAGCGAAAAAGTTTACCGTGTCGAATAAGCCGCCCGTCAGCAGCACGGTTACCGCCTAAATCGCGGAAGTTGATTCCGCCGTCCAGCGGTAATAAAGAGGGATGAAGCAACGTTGGTTCGGTCATACATCTCCTTGCGAGGTTGAAAGGCGAGCAAGGCAACCGTATTACACGCGCTAAGCACGGTACAGGTTAACCCAATGAACCTGAAGAGGCTATCAGGATACGGGCTGGCATCGATAATGACCAGCCCAAAATACCATCAATTTTTTGTGCTTACTCAGCGGCTAACAAACGGCGAGTCGCGTCCAGCAACACCTTGATGACGGTGGTTTCGGCCAGTTTCATGGTCGCTGCATCCGGGATTTCCTGCTGGGTACGGTTCACGATCACACCCGCGATCATACCCGCTTTCAGCCCCTGACTGGCGCACATGGTCAGCAACGTAGCGGATTCCATTTCATAGTTCAGCACGCCCATGCTCTGCCATTCTTCCATCGAGCCGCGGAAGCGACGGACAACGCGTCCAGAGAAGGTGTCATAGCGTTCCTGACCAGGGTAGAACGTATCGGAAGACGCCGTAATGCCCACGTGCAGCGCCGCACCCGAGGCCTTCGCTGCTTCCACCAATGCGGTGGTACAGCCGAAATCAGCAACGGCTGGGAATTCCATTGGCGCGAAGTGCAGGCTCGCCCCGTCAAGACGGACGGCGGCGGTGGTCACTAGCACATCACCGACGTTGATGCCGGACTGTATCGCCCCCGTGGTACCGACGCGCAGGAAAGTCCGGATGCCGAGTTGTGCCAATTCTTCTACCGCGATTGACGTTGACGGGCCGCCAATGCCGGTCGAGCAAACAATCACTGCCTTGCCGTCCAACTCTGCACGCCAGGACGTAAATTCACGGTGTGATGCCAGATGTACCGGGTTATCCATCAGGCGAGCAATTTTTTCAACACGCTCAGGATCGCCGGGGACGATAGCCAGCGTCGCGCCCTGTAAATCGTTCTTGACCAGACCAAGATGGAACACATCAGATGTAGACATAACTGCCTCCCAGGCAATCAATTGGGTATCCAGAGAAATCGCGCCGGACGCCTCATCTATGCTGCCTTTCGCAGCCAGTCAGCGTCCGTTCAATAAAAAGACTCTAGCGCATCATTACGTTTTTTTAAGTGACGGCAGTCACCGATGAAAAAGAAACAAACATCAACATACATAAAAAATGTGACTAAAATCACTAATTGTCAGATAAAGACGTCATTTTTGCCGATTAATTGTCTTCTAGTGTAGATTCTTTAATCATTGATAGTATTTATCATGGATATTCTGAAATCCCTCTTTCCATGAAAATCGGCCGATAATAGGAGAGCGCGTAATGAAGACTGATGAACAGACGACCTTCACACATCTTCCCCAAGGGCTATCCCCAGCCGTGGAACCGCAGACCTCTTCCATCATTACGACAGATTCTGCCGGTATCGTTGCCAGTGAAACCACTATTCCTTCTCAGGGTGAGCAGCTACCCGCGTATATCGCCAGACCGGCAAACCACGACGGGCTGCTCCCTATCGTTCTGGTGGTGCAGGAGATTTTCGGCGTTCATCAACACATTCAGGACGTTTGCCGCAGGCTGGCCAAGCAGGGCTACATGGCCATTGCGCCAGAGCTGTATTTTCGTCAGGGCGACCCCAGCCACTATAACGACATTCAGCAAATCCTGACCGCGTTGGTTTACAAGGTGCCTGATACGCAGGTGCTGTCCGACCTCGATCGTACCGCCAACTGGGCGATTAAACAGGGTGGCGATGCCAGTAAGCTGGCGATAACGGGTTTCTGTTGGGGCGGACGCATCACCTGGCTCTACGCCGCGCACAACCCACAGCTCAAGGCGGCCGTTGCCTGGTACGGCAAATGTACGGGTGAGAAAACGCTGAATAGCCCCAAGCATCCGGTCGATATCGCCACGGAATTAGCAGCACCCGTGTTGGGATTATATGGCGCGAAAGATGAGAGTATCCCTCTGGAGAGAGTGGATATCATGAGGCAAGCACTGCGTGCGGCCAATGCGGCGGCAGATATTATCGTTTACCCCGACGCCGGGCATGCTTTCCACGCTGATTACCGCCCTAGTTACCATGAAGAATCCGCACAAGACGGCTGGCAACGTATGCTGGCATGGTTTGAACGTTATGACATTAAATAATAAGGAAGTGGCGATAGCCACACGGCTTAGCTAAATATCGGACCTGCACATCATAATCAAATACTGCGATTCTCATTATTATTCGACTGGTAAGCGTTACTTTCAGGAAAGTATCGCGAACTGCCTACTGATAAGATCAGTGGAAGATGCATTTGCCAAGAGCAGCATCAATTTTAAAGCAAAGGCGCAGCAAGAATGTCACAGCGCCTTTATTTTTAAAAAGATTATTTCAAGCAAAGGGCTTTCACCGAACTACCACTCTTCACAGGTGTTTGCATACTACTCAACCATTGTTCCATTGAGGTTTTCTCTTCAGATGAAAACGCCTCTTTTATATTTTCCCAATCAGACTTTGACAAACCATACTGCGCTTCCTGCAAAGTATATTCGGACTTAAATGTGACAATCCCTTTATCATTGGTAGCTGAGGTCTCAAACACACTTGCATACAGCGAGAAAATTACCTGATCATCCCCAGTTTGCAGAACACCTTGGGTAAAATTAGATTCTACCTCTTCCTGATGTGCGTAACTTAATGCAGCTTTTACCAAATCACCTACCGAATTTTCTATTTTTGCCACATCTTGTTGTGCTAAACCATCAAAAGCACTAACGAAGGAGTTAATGAGATCGTTTGCATTATGACTTTGTTGCTTGATATTCTTAGTTTGAGCATTTAATAACGTAAAGCAAGGAACACTCGCAATGTTCTGTGTAAATAAAGAAAAATGTGCCTTATCGCCCGTCCCTTCAGGATCTAAAGGGTTATATCCTGATTTAACACGACAAAGGTTTAAAATGGTTTGCATTCCATCATACATAGTCTGGGGAGTATTAGATGTAGTAGCCAATACGCTACGATACCCATCAATATATTTTTGAGTCGCAACAGACATTATAGGATTCATAATCCTTTCGCTTTGTGATGCAAATAAAAAATTATTTCTATTTGGCGTGCTTCTTTTTAAATTCACTAACCACTCAGAAGTATTAGCTTTCATGTATTGATTACTCATTTTTATATCCTCAAAATATAATACATTGTGAAAAAATAATTTAACTCACTTTTAAATAAAAAATACACAATTTATAAAAAAACATAATAAACACTTAAAATTCAGGCTGTAATTAAAAAATCACAACATCGTGATTTTAAATATTCATTTGTATACCCGTCATACTTCAAGCTGCTTGTGCGTTCGCTGCCCTTATTCACCCCAGTCACTTATCTAAGTAAGCTCATAGGGATTCACGCAGTTACCGCGTTACAAGGCCATAAAGGGTCAACGCATAGCGTTGTTTAAAACGCTAACGTTTTGTCACGCAACTCGAATTTTTTAGGGTACAGATAATAAACCTTGATCACCGAACTGTTGTAAAAAAATATAAATTAAATCGCCGTTAACACAAACATTCTCACATAATAATTCACTCATGAATGAATTGAACTATATTTTTCCATGGCCTATAGCTTGCATTTCAATAAATAACAAATGGTTAAATAATATATATTTATTCATGTGGTATATTTTTTATTTTCAACACCATGATATCAGGCCACCATTTATAATTTAGTTTTTTTTTAGAAAAAAAACATCATCCAAATACCCTAGGTAATTTTACAAAAAGACCACAATGGTGTTAAAAATCAATAAAATACCTTAGAATATAAAAATGAGAATCTATTTTTAGAGATGCTAAATAAATAGCCTGGCGAATGAAAAATCTGGATAAGGCCTACCGCCACATCCAGATTGGGTAAATAACCTCACTTACTCGCGTGGTTATAACATGAAGATCATGGCAACCGATTTCTTAGAACGTCGTCCAGTCGCCGTCATTGCCCTTATTCTTCGCCGCCGCAGGCGCTAAAGACAGCGTTGGCGTGCGCGTTGGTGCCGCTGCATAAGAAGCAGTTTTGCCGCTGCCATATGACTGCAATTTAAACGCGCTTACCGCTTCCGCCAGAACAGAGGCCTGTGATTGCAGAGACAACGCCGCAGAAGCCGATTCTTCAACCAGAGCCGCATTCTGCTGGGTCGTGGTATCAATCTGCCCAACCGCCAGATTCATTTGGTTAATTCCGTCGCTCTGTTCGCGGCTGGCCTGAGAGATTTCACTGATAATCTCATTCACATCCCGCACATAGCCCGTTAATCCACTCATCGTTTCTTCGGCGGTATCCACCAGCGACATCCCTTCCTGAATCTTGCTCACGGAGTCGTCAATCAAATCCTTGATCTCTCGTGCGGCGGTCGCACTGCGCTGTGCCAGGGAACGCACTTCCCCCGCCACCACCGCAAAGCCACGTCCTTGCTCGCCCGCACGCGCGGCTTCAACCGCTGCGTTCAACGCCAGAATGTTGGTCTGGAACGCAATGCCGTCAATCACGCCAATGATCTCCGCCATACGCTGAGACGAATCACGAATGCCGCGCATTTTCTGCGTCACGGAAACCATGACATCACCGCTTTGCTTCGCTGCACCAGAGGCTTTATTCGCAATGTCTGTCGCCTGCTGAGTGTTTTCCGCCGTGTTCTTAATGGTAGACGTCAGCTGTTCCATCGATGCCGCCGTTTCTTCCAGCGAGCTGGCCTGCTCTTCGGTGCGCGATGATAAATCCTGATTACCAGCGGCGATTTGCGAGGCCGCCGTCGAGATCGTTTCAGCCCCGTCACGTACCTGCCCGACAATCGTGCTCAGGCTGGTGTTCATGTGATCCAACGATTGCAGCAGCAATCCGGTTTCATCTTTGCTGGTAACAGTGATACGTGAGGTCAGGTCGCCCTGTGCCACTCTGTCTGCCACTTGCAAAGCCTGCTGTATCGGTCGGGTTACGCTGCGCGTAATTGACCAGGCAATCAGTGCTCCAAATACGGCGCCCAGCGCTAAAATAAGCAACAAAATCATGCGGGTGTTGCTGTATACCTCAGCCATCGCTTCAATGGAGGTATCCATTGCATCATCTTGATAATTCACCAATTGTCTTACCGCATCGCGGTACTGACGTTGGGTGACATTCAAGTTGTTGTTGAACTCCTCAATCGCCGCGTCCCGATTACCCGCCACCACTTCGCTGATAATCTTGTCACCGGATTTCAAAAATTCGTTACGGATTGCGCGGATAGCACGCAGCTGGGAAATCGAACGCTCTTCAACCGTCTGGCTTTCCAGCTTGTCCAGCAAGCGGCCAATCTCCTGACGGAACCCATTCACACGGTCGACGTTTTCCTTGATTTTATCCTCGCCTGAAACCAACATCAGCCGCTGATACGCCACCAGAATGCTGTTTACATTATCGATAAGATTATTTGAATCAACCGTTTGTGGATAAACCTCTTTCACAATGTCTCTGGCGCCATCCTGGAAACCGGATAACTTAGACAGGGAAAAGATACTCACGACAAATAACATCAAAATCAGGACGGCAAACCCAGCTCCCAGCCGATAGCCGATACGCCAATTCGCTAAATTCATGTCTCACTCCTTTTAGGTAATGCATAGCAATGTCAATTGCGCACATGTCGCAGCTTGATGGAACCACAGGGCGGAGAATGATTGGCGATTCGAAGGAGAACAAACCTTCTGACACGCCAGAGATACCTTGAGGCAGGCATTTTACGCACGCTCTCAGCATGAGAGGCGCTATCAAAAATCAAATAGTTTCCCTCGGGTGTTGAGGTGCAAAAGTGGAAATAAATCTAACAATGCTACAAATACAACTGATAAGACCGCAGAGACGTTAATGAGGTGATAATAATGGTCTTCCCTCTCTGAACTCATGCGGACATGGCCGCTCCTGTGTTATCCATTTTATCGGCACGCCATCCATGATCTTTATCATTTGATCGTTTAAATCATTCAAAAGTAAATAATAAATAGTCAGTGACTATCAAAAAATCAATTTCGATCGGAAAAAACACACATTAATCTACGAACCATTAACAGAAATAACGCCTCAATTACATAAAAGGATAGTCAGACATATTCGATATTAAAAATAAAGAGATGATAATATTTCTTAGTAAAGGATAATGAACTAAACAGAAAGGGAAAAAAACGCATTTAATCTATACTCTAAATAATTCGAGTTTCAGGACAAAAATGGCAAGGCGTTTTTGAACAGCGCTTGCGCTGACCCCGAAGGGGTGAGGCCATAAGGCCGAATAACGCGGCAAGCGAAGGAATCCCAAGTAAGTGATTCGGGTGACTGACAAACTTGCCAGAGGCTGGTTTGAACGCTGCTTGCAGCGGCCCCAACGGGGCGAGACACACTCAAGTGTGTCGAGTAGCGTAGCCAACGCACATGCAACTTTAAGTATGACGAGTATATATGGCACAAAAAGAATCAGGGAGGCTAATGCCTCCCTGTGGGATAGCGTTGCGTTACACAACGCCGCTAAATGATGGCAGTCAGTTTACTATTTCTTTGCCAACGCCAGAGACAGCGTGGGTGTGCTCATTGACATCGGCGCATAAGACCCAGCGTGACTACTGTACGACTGTATTTTAAACGCGCTCACCGCTTCCGCTAGAACGGAAGCCTGTGATTGCAGAGACAGCGCCGCAGAGGCCGATTCTTCAACCAGAGCCGCATTCTGCTGGGTCGTGGTATCAATTTGTCCAATCGCCAGATTCATCTGGTTAATCCCGTCACTCTGTTCACGGCTGGCCTGCGAAATCTCGCTGATAATGTCGTGTACGTCCTTCACGTGGGCCGTTAATCCACCCATCGTTTCTTCAGCGGTATCAACCAGTTCCATTCCTTCACGGATTTTGCTCACGGAGTCGTCGATCAAATCCTTGATCTCCCGTGCGGCGGTCGCACTGCGCTGTGCCAGAGAACGCACTTCTCCCGCGACCACGGCAAAGCCACGCCCTTGTTCACCCGCACGCGCGGCTTCAACGGCTGCGTTCAGCGCCAGAATGTTGGTCTGGAAAGCGATACCATCAATCACGCCGATGATCTCCGCCATACGCTGGGATGAATCACGAATGCCGCGCATTTTTTGCGTCACGGAAAGCATGACATCACCACTTTGTTTCGCCGCACCGGTTGCCTTATTGGCAATCTCCGTCGCCTGTTGGGTGTTTTCCGCGGTGTTTTTAATGGTGGATGCCAGTTGCTCCATTGAAGCTGCAGTTTCTTCCAGCGAGCTGGCCTGTTCTTCAGTACGCGATGACAGATCCTGGTTACCGGCCGTGATTTGTGACGCCGCCGTCGAGATCGTTTCCGCACCATCACGCACCTGGCCGACAATCGAGCTCAGGCTGGTATTCATGCGATCCAACGATTGCAGCAGCAATCCGGTTTCATCCTTGCTGGTCACCGTGATGTGTGAAGTCAGATCGCCCTGCGCCACTCTGTCTGCTACTTGCAAAGCCTGCTCTATTGGGCGGGTTACGCTGCGCGTGATCGCCCAGGCAATCAGCGCCCCAAACACGGCTCCCAGCGCCAAAATAAGCAACAAAATCATGCGAGTATTGTTGTATACCGCAGCCATGGTTTCGACAGAGTTATCCATCGCATCATTTTGGTAATTCACCAACTGCTTCACCGAGTCACGGTAATTGCGCTGAATCACGTTCAGGGTGTTATTGAATTCCGCTACGGCGACGTCGTCATTACCCGCCAGCGCATCACTAATAATTTTATCACCAGACTTGATGAACTCAGCACGAAACCCACGGACAATCCCCACCTGCTTGCGGGCAAGCTCACCTGAGGCATTGTTTTCCAGATTGTCGAGCAGACGGCTAATTTCCTTGCGATACGCCATAATCCTATCGACATATCCCTGACGCTGTTCCTGACCGGATACCAGCATCATCTGCAAATAAGCGACAAAATGCCCATTCACGTTATCAATGAGGTCATTAGCATCTACCGTTTGCGGATAAACCTCTTTGACGATATCTCTGGCACCATCCTGAAAGGATGACAATTTAGACAAAGAAAAAATACTCACGGTAAATAACATCAGAATCAAGATGGCAAACCCTCCTCCTAATCGATAGCCAATTCGCCAATTCGCTAAACTCATGTCTCACTCCTTTTAGGTAATACATAATAATGACTACTGCTCGTCTAATAACGCCGCAGAGTGGGGGATTATCGTTTTTTTCGGGAAAATAAATATGCTTTATGGGTGTATATAAATACCCATAAATGAGTAATTGCAGGTGCACTTTCAACATAAGTAAAACGTTAAAAAATACAAACAACCTCACTCTATTGGTACATCCAGAGCTGCCTCCATGCCGTCTACCTTATCGGCACAATACTCCCTAGCTTTATGACGATATCGATTAACCTCGCCGAAGAATAAATATATTGATAGCGGATAAATAATCCTTTTCGAGAAATAACCTACCAGTCGATGCAGAAAACAAGGGGGATAGCGCGGCGATTTTATTAAAGAAAATACAATATAGTTAATTTTCAGGAAGGAAGAAAATTTGCAGGAGGAAATAATAAACAATCGGAAGGTTGGGGAAATAGTGCGTATTTTATACCCTAAATAATTCGAGTTTCAGGACAAAACGTTAACGTTTTGAACAACGCGAAGCGTTAGCCCTTTAGGGCGATGCTCAGAAATGAGCATCGTAACACGGCAAGAGAAGGACAAATTCGTCGGGAACGAATTTGACCAGCCAACGGCTGGCCTTCGGTGAGAGACAGGATGTCTCTCATTTCATCCCGATGAGCTTACTCAGGTAAGTGATTCGGGTGACTGACAAACCTGCCAGAGGCTGGTTTGAACGCTGCTTGCAGCGGCCCCAACGGGGCGAGACACACTCAAGTGTGTCGAGTAGCGCAGTCAACGCACATGCAACTTGAAGTATGACGGGTATATAGGTGTAAAAAATCAGGGAGGCCATAACCTCCCTGATTGCATCAGCCATTAACTATTACTGGGTTTCACGCAGACGTTGTGCTGCCTGAACCATATTCGCCAGAGCCTGACGCGTTTCCGGCCAGCCACGAGTTTTCAGACCGCAATCCGGGTTAACCCACAGGCGTTCCGCTGGGATACGCTGCGCCGCTTTCTTCAGCAGATCTTCCATCCATTCCACGCTCGGTACGTTCGGGGAGTGGATATCATAAACGCCTGGGCCGATTTCATTCGGGTACTCAAACTCTTCAAACGACTCCAGCAATTCCATATCGGAACGAGAGGTTTCAATCGTGATCACGTCTGCATCCAGCGCGGCGATAGAATCCATGATGTCGTTGAACTCGCAATAACACATGTGGGTATGGATTTGCGTATCATCTTTCGCCACCGCGGCATTCAGACGGAAGGCATCCACCGCCCATGCCAGATAAGCATCCCAGTCAGAGCGGTGCAGCGGCAGACCTTCACGCAGTGCCGGTTCGTCAATCTGGATGATACCAATGCCTGCGGCTTCCAAATCTGCCACTTCATCACGCAGCGCCAGCGCAATCTGCTTGGCGATGGTTTCACGCGTAACGTCTTCACGCGGGAAAGACCAGCACAGGATTGTCACCGGACCTGTCAGCATGCCTTTCATCGGCTTGTCGGTCAGAGACTGTGCGTATTTCGCCCACTCAACGGTGATCGCTTCTGGACGGCTCACATCACCAATGATAACAGGCGGCTTCACACAGCGAGAACCGTAGCTCTGCACCCAGCCGTTCTGGGTAAAGATAAACCCATCCAGATGCTCACCGAAGTATTCCACCATGTCATTACGCTCGGCTTCACCGTGCACCAGCACGTCAAGACCCAGGCGCTCTTGCTCAACCACGGCTTGCTTGATGTGCTCAGCAATACCAGTGCGGTAGTTATTGCTATCCAGACGACCCTGTTTGAAATCTAAGCGCAGGCCGCGAATTTCGGTGGTTTGCGGGAAAGAACCGATTGTGGTGGTCGGCCATGCTGGCAGATTAAAACGCTCACGCTGAGCATCTGCACGAACCGAATACACGTTCTGACGCTGGCTGTCCTGTGCGGTGATGGCCGCCAGACGCTGTGTCACAGCGGCGTTATTCACACGCGTTGAGGTACGGCGAGCACGAATCGGTGCGCTATAGGCTTCCAGTGCCTGACCGTTGCCGCTGTTCAGCGCCTGGGACAGCAGTGACAGCTCCGCACATTTCTGAATGGCAAAGGCAAACCAGCTCTTCACTTCATCATCCAGACGTACCTCCACGCTCAGATCGATAGGACTATGCAGCAGTGAACATGAGCTTCCCAGCCACAGATCGCGCGTTCCCACCAGCGGTTGCAGACGCTCGAACCAGCTGCTCAGGTCAGCACGCCAGACGTTACGGCCGTTAATCACCCCCAGAGACAGGACCCAGTTAGCAGGCAGTTGGGCGCTCAGCGTAGCGGCATCATCCTTACCGTGAACCAGATCGATATGCAGCCCCTGAACCGGCAGCGCTTTGATTGTTTCCAGATTCTGGCTAACGCTATCGAAATAAGTCGTCAGCAGCAGTTTCACCTGACCTTGCAGTGCGTCATAAGCCGGTTTAAACGCGGCCAGCCACTCTTGCGACAGTTCCAGTGCCAGTGCAGGTTCATCAATCTGCACCCACTCAATGCCGCGCTTCGCCAACTCAGCCAGCACCTGCTGGTAAACTGGCAGAATGTCCTGCAACAGCGACAGACGGTCAAACTGCTCGCCTTTCACTTTGCCCAGCCACAGGTAGGTAACCGGACCTAACAGAACAGGCTTCACATTATGGCCCAGCGCCAGCGCTTCATCGACTTCATCCAGCAGCTGTGTCCAGGTCAGCTTGAACTGCTGCCCTTTGGTGAATTCCGGTACCATGTAGTGATAGTTAGTGTTAAACCACTTGGTCATTTCTGCCGCAGCAGCAGGTTGACCGGTTGGTGCGCGTCCACGACCAATACGGAACAGCGTATCCAGATCGACCGAGCCGTCTTCATTCTGATGGCGCGCAGGCACGTTACCCAACAGCAGACTCGTGGTCAGCACATGGTCGTACCAAGCGAAATCACCCACTGGCAGCAGATCAACGCCAGCATCCTTCTGTTGTTGCCAATGACGCGCACGCAGCTCACGTCCAACGGTCAGCAACTCTTCCTGTGTCGCGTTACCTGCCCAGTAGTTTTCCTGCGCTTTTTTCAGTTCACGGCGTAGTCCAACGCGCGGAAAACCCAGTGTATGATTCACAATCGCCATCGTTAATTCCTCATTTAGCCGTCCAGATGTTTACACATCCATAATCCGCAGGTACTGTAGTAATCACAAGCGCAATTTATTCACTGTCACTGTGAAGGACTCTCATGATCGAATTTAAACACCTGCGAACGCTGCAAGCACTGCGCAATACCGGATCGTTAGCCGCCGCTGCCGCTGCACTTCACCAAACTCAATCGGCGTTATCCCACCAGTTCAGCGATCTGGAACAGCGCCTTGGGTTCAGGTTATTCGTGCGTAAAAGCCAGCCGCTGCGCTTTACGCCTCAGGGAGAAATTCTGTTGCAGTTGGCAGAGCAGGTGTTACCGCAAATCCAGCAGGCGTTACAGTCGTGCCATGAGCCGCACCAAACCACGCTGCGTTTGGCCATTGAGTGCCATAGCTGTATTCAGTGGCTGACGCCTGCGCTAGACGAGTTCCATCAGCACTGGCCGCAGGTGGTGATGGACTTTAAATCAGGCGTGACGTTCGACCCTCAGCCAGCACTTCAACAAGGCGAACTGGATCTGGTCATGACCTCCGACATCATGCCGCGCAGTGGCCTGCACTATTCGCCTCTGTTTGATTTTGAAGTCAGACTGGTGCTGGCTCCCGACCATCCGCTGGCAGGAAAAGAGAAAATCGAACCAGAGGATTTCACCGCCGAGACCCTGATGATTTATCCGGTACAGCGGCAACGGTTGGACGTCTGGCGTCACTTTTTACAACCCGCAGGCGTCAGTCCTACTCTGAAAAGCGTGGACAATACGCTGCTGCTGATTCAGATGGTCGCCGCCCGCATGGGCATCGCCGCGCTACCACACTGGGTGGTGGAAAGCTTCGAGCGTCAGGGGCTGATTGTGACCAAATCGCTGGGGGATGGGCTTTGGAGCCGGTTGTACGCTGCCGTCCGTGACGGAGAACAGCGCCAACCGGTGATTGATGCGTTTATTCGTTCGGCGCGTCAGCACGCTTGTGAGCACTTACCGTTTGTGAAGGACGCTTCACGACCCAACGCTGGTGTACCCACAGTGAGGACGTAATAATTATCGTCCCCACGATAAAGCTCAGCCAGTCTGGCGTTTTATGCCAGATAGCGAAGTTGACCAGTAGACCAGCCGGCACGTGAAAGTTATTCATTATGCTAAGCGTTCCGGCATCCACCTGGGTTGCGCCGTAGTTCCACATAAAATAACCCAAGCCCGAAGCGCCAATCCCCAGCCATGCCAGCACGCCCCACTGCAAGGTTGTGGTAGGTAATTTATCCAGATTACCAAAGAGCAGCCACGCGGCTATCGTCACGATCGCAGCCCCCAGATAAAACCAGGAAAACGCGCAGTGCTGTGGCACGGGATAGAGCTCCATCAGGCGCTTATAACCCACCTGACCTGCGGCAAAACACACGTTCGCCGACTGAACCAGCAGGAATCCCCACCAGAAATGTTCACTCACGCCGTGATAGTGGATCACCGCCGCCCCGAATACTGCCAGCAGAGCGCTCATCACGTAACCCCAGCGCAGGCGCTGTCGGGCAAGCAGATCGTAAATCAGCGTAACGTACAGTGGCGTCATCACCGTAAAGAGTAAAAACTCAGGTACGGTCAGGTACAGGTAAGCCTGGAACACGAACAGGTACATGATACCAAGTTGGCAAGCACCCACTAACATATACAAGAAAATGACACGAGGCGTGTAACCCCGCAGGCGTAAGAACGGTAAAAACACCACGGCTGCGGCCGTCAGACGGAACATCGCAGAAAACCAGCTATCAACCTGACCCGCCAGATATTCGCCAATCAGGCTGAATGAAAATGCCCACAAAATAGTGGTGATAGTGAGTAATGGCACGACAACATCCGCTTAGGAAAAAGTATCGCCATTGTAACGGAGATGGCTGAATGAATTTCAGTCAATATGGTTTACATTAGATTAAATAGCAAACAAACAGAAAATAAGCTTAACAACAGAGAGAGGCGGTGTTAAATAACCTTTACCGAGGAGCATCCACGTCATTTGATATATTCTATCAGTGCTGCTCTTTTATAAAAAATAGAGCCTCTTTTTGTAAAATAAAAGAGGCTCTATGACCGAGGAATTAAATCTGCCATCTAAACCAGGCAAAGAAAACATTACCGTTGTTGTATGTTCCGGGAATGTAAGTCGCCTGGAAAGAGAGCTTGCTGTAACTTATTGATGCCATAGGCAACAACACAGGAATCGGAATGTAGTTCCAGTTATCACGCATCGTTACGCCAGCCGTAAAACCCAGACCCAGTTGAAAATCCTGATCGCTGATTGGTCGCCAACGCTTTTCATAACCGTAGCCACCGATAGGCTCCCATTTGTTATAGGAGTCTTTGAATGCCATGATATAAAGCCCGTGCCAGTCACCATCCTTATCCAGACGGGAAACACCGTAGCCCGCGCCCCACGGCCTTTCATTATATTTGTCGGTCTTTTCTTTATCGTACGTCCAGCGGTTATGCCAGGTGATCGTCGGGATATAAATATCGTGACTCTGTGGCGAATTCCAGGTCGTAGATAGATTATTTTTACTTCTCTGCCACCAGCTTTCATCCTGCTTACCCGACGCCGAATCATTGGAATCAGCCGTAGCGGGTGCGAGGTTTGCCGTGCTGCTCGTGTTATTTGTCCCCACATTATTTATGCTTTCTGCTGCGTAGCTCAAAAAAGGGACAACGGAGAGTGTAATCAAACTTAGCGTGATTAAAATTCGCTTCAAATACATATAAGGTTCTCTGTAACAGCGTCACGATTCCATTCAAACAAAGGTGATCCAAACAAAACTATTTTGGTTGTTACCAAAATATATAGTTCAGTTTACGTAATCTGCCCATATAGGCGGGAAACCAAAACAGCCTATTATGAAGGGATAAACAGCAACTTTGCTTAAATAGATAGTGAATTCCGTGCCGCTTTCAGACGTTTCCTAGCTGAAATAACAAAAAACCACCTTATTTATCGGCGGTTTATATTCTGGTTGGAACCTGTACCAGAGAGATAGCAAGAACGATGAATCGCCTATGCAGTGGGATTAGATACCATCGCCATATTCGAAGCCGCGATTGATCCCGTTGAAATACTGATCCATGTCCATAGCGGGTTTATCGCTTTCTGGGCGACCAACGATACGAGCAGGAACCCCTGCCGCCGTCGTGTGTGGAGGAACCGATTGCAACACGACAGACCCGGCACCAATTTTCGCGCCACAGCCCACCTCAATGTTCCCCAAAATTTTAGCGCCCGCGCCAATCATCACGCCTTCACGAATTTTAGGGTGGCGATCGCCGCTCGTTTTACCCGTACCGCCCAGCGTCACGGATTGCAGAATAGAGACATCGTTTTCAACGACGGCCGTTTCACCGATCACAATGCCTGTTGCGTGATCGAGCATGATCCCGCAGCCGATTCTCGCCGCAGGGTGAATATCGACACCGAAAGAAACCGAGATCTGGTTCTGGAAATAGACCGCCAGCGCTTTACGATCCTGCGACCAAAGCCAGTGACCAATACGATAGGCCTGTAATGCATGAAACCCTTTCAGATAGAGCAGTGGGGTAGAATATTTATCCACCGCCGGGTCACGTAGGCAAACGGCCTGAATATCGCGCGCGGCAGAAACGATCATCTGCGGATCGGCACGATAGGCTTCTTCCACCACCTCTCGAATGGCGATCGCAGGCATGATCGAGTTTGCCAGCTTGTTTGCCAGCATATAGCTCAGTGCGCTGCCCAAATTCTCGTGCTTTAGCAATGTGGCATGAAAAAAGCTGGCCAGCATCGGTTCACAGTCCGCGAGACTGCGCGCTTCTGCCTTGATATTGGTCCACACCAGTTCCAGTTCTTCTGTCGACATTGCCTTACTCTCCGAGATCCCACACACCACAACGTATATCTGTTCTCAAACGGCAGGCTTATTAGCACCACCGCTCGTATACAAGAAAATGAAGATACTATGAGCCTCCCAGATTAGGAAGCCCAGCATAGAACGACGTGTTTTATAACTTGGCGGTTTCGTCTTTACGCGTACGCCCCAACAGACTCAGCGCCGCCTCTCGGGCGTCTTTCCCACAATACAGCACCTGCCAGAGTTGCTCAGTAATCGGCATTTCAACGCCGTAGCGCTGCGCTAATGCCAGAACCTCTTTCGTATTGCGGTACCCTTCAACAACCTGACCAATGCTATCCTGCGCGCTCTGTACATCCATTCCCTGCCCCAGCATCATGCCGAAGCGCCGGTTACGGGACTGATTATCAGTACAGGTCAGCACCAGATCGCCAAGCCCCGCCATCCCCATAAAGGTGGTAGGATCCGCGCCCAGCGCTGCGCCAAGACGAGTCATTTCCGCCAGTCCGCGGGTGATCAACGCAGTACGCGCATTAGCGCCAAACCCAATGCCGTCAGACATCCCGGCACCGATAGCAATGACGTTTTTCACCGCGCCGCCCAGCTGCACGCCGATAAAATCGGGGTTGCTGTAAACGCGGAAGCTCTTCCCACAGTGCAGCAATCGTTGCAGGTCGTCAGCAAATTCACTGTCTGTTGATGCCAGAGCAATAGCCGTCGGCATGCCAGCGGCTAATTCTTTGGCAAATGTCGGGCCAGAAACCACCGCAAGCGGGATCGTTTCGCCCAGCGCTTCGCGTGCGACATCTTGCAACAAGCGTCCCGTTTCCGCTTCCAGCCCTTTGGTCGCCCACACGATACGCGCATCGGCACGCAAATGAGGTTTCAACTGGCGCAGAACATCACCGAACACATGGCTCGGCACAACGACCAGCACGTTTCTGCTGGCAGCAAGCGCCTGCGCCAGGTTGGTTTCAAGCTGTAGCGAATCGGGGAAAGGCACATCCGGCAGGAATGCCTGATTACAGCGAGCGGCCTGTAACGCCTGAATGTGCACAGGGTTGTGCCCCCACAGCACGACTCGATGGCCATTACGCGCCAGCGTAATGGCCAACGCGGTGCCGTACGAGCCGGCACCGATGACGGTCATTGAAGCGTCAGACGCGTTCATCAGGCATCCTGAGGCTGCGCAGCACCTTCACCTTCGGTCTGCTGCTGCAGGTAACTCATGAACAGTGCATCAAAGTTCACTGGCGCCAGGTTCAGTTGCGGGAAGGTACCGCGAGAAACCAGGCTGGTGATGCACTCACGCGCGTAAGGGAACAGAATGTTCGGGCAATATGCACCCAGGCAATGCGCCAGCTGAGTTCCTTCGATACCGCCAACGGTAAAGATACCACCTTGTTGAACTTCACACAGAAATGCAGTTTCTTCACCCAGAGAAGCCGTTACGGTAACACGCAGTACGACTTCATAGATGTCATCAGCCAGTTGGCTAGAAGCCGTATCCAGATCCAGTTTTACTTCTGGCTGCCATTCCTGCTGGAACACCTGAGGCGCATTCGGCGCTTCAAAAGAGATATCTTTGGTGTAGATACGCTGGATTTGGAAAGCCATTTCTGTGTTGTTTTGTTCAGACATGTTAAGTAATACCCTTTTGTTAGATTTTCTTGACGTCTTCCGTCGTCATGATTAGGCGGACGTCAGCACATTTCTGTCATCGTCGTACTGCAATCACTGTAGTACTGCAATCAATTTAGTACTGCAATCAGCCTGTCGATTATCCTGCAAAATCGCCGCCATTTTCGCTGTGTATGATCTACACACATGGCACGATGCGGATAGTTTTACCACAAACCGTTTTATTTGCCGCGGACTAAAGGCAGATTCTCACCGCTCCAGCCAGCCAGGCCGTCTTTCAGTACCTGCACACGCTCAAAACCAGCTTTGTGCAAATTCTCGGCCACTTCACGTGAAGAGAGACCGTTGGCGCATACCACGATAATCGGCTGCGACTTATGTTTTTCAAGTTCACCTACGCTGCCGTTTTTAATGTCGTTCGGCAACAGGTTAAATGCGTTGGCAATATGGCCACGGCGATAGTCGTCACGGTTACGGATATCAACGATGACAGCATCTTCTTTATTAATCAGTCGGATCGCTTCACCGCGAACCACTTCTTTTACGTTCGACAGTTTACTCTTCACAGTAAGTACAATTACCGCAACCAACAGCGCAACCCAGGCGATGCTCAAAATAGGGTTCTTGCTAACGAATGGCATAATCTCTTGCATGGGGTGTAACGACTCCCGGATCAGTTAAGCAACAAAAATATAAGGTTCCTGAGTATACCTGCGCGATACGGCAATTACAGCCAGTAAGCCAATATAGCGTATCGAATCTGCGGCGAGCTTTCCATTTATCTATATATTGATGCGCCCAGACGTCCACCTTTGTGCCATGCTTGTCACGTCTGGAAATAGAAATCAGACAAGAGACAACTGGTAAGCCGCTGTTCATCGTGGAATAATTCACCGCTATGAGTAAAAACGCGTTATTTGTACAGAGTCGAGTGGCATGTAGCGCCGATCGCCATTTATCCGCATTACAAAGGCTGCTCACCCGCTGCGTCAGCGCACTCTGCGTTGGCGTTTTGCTGTTGCCCGCGCTCGGCCAAGCGGAAGATAATCAGGCACAGCTTAAGATCCTGCAACAAGATATCGCCGCGAAAGAAAAAAGCGTTCAAGAACAGCAAAAGCAGCGTGGTACCTTAGTTCAGCAGTTGAAAAAGCAGGAGCAGTCTATCTCTCAGGCCAGTCGTCAGCTGCATGAAACGCGCAATACGCTGTCCACGCTCAATAAAGAATTAACCAGCCTCAGCGCCTCTATCGCAAAACTGCAATCTCAGCAGGATAAGCAACAAACGCTACTTTCCCGTCAGCTTGACGCCGCCTTCCGGCAAGGTCAGCACAGCGCACTGCAATTAATGCTGAGCGGAGAAGAAAGCCAGCGTAACGAGCGCATTCTCGCCTACTTCGGCTACCTGAATGAAGCACGCCAGAAATCCATCAATGAATTGCAGCAAACGCGTGTGGAGCTGGCTGACCAAAAACGCCAGTTGGAACAAAAGCAGACGCAGCAAAAAACGCTGCTGAGCGACCAACAGCAGCAACAACAGACACTGGAGCAGGCACAGTCCGATCGGAAGAAAACGCTGTCGACGCTGGAAAGCTCGCTGGAAAAAGATCAGCAGCAGTTGACGGAACTGCGCCAGAATGAAACTCGGTTGCGCGATCAAATCGCCCGTGCTGAGCGAGAAGCGAAAGCCCGTGCTGAACGGGAAGCGCGCGAGGCCGCCAAGGTTCGCGCTAAAGAAGAACAGGCCAAACGCAGCGGCAGCAGCTACAAACCCACAGAGGGTGAACGCTCACTCATGGCCCGAACCGGTGGTTTAGGGCGGCCTTCTGGCCAAGCCATCTGGCCGGTTAACGGCCGCATCGAGCATCGCTTCGGTGAACCGTTACAGGGCGAGTTACGCTGGAAGGGCATGGTGATTACCGCACCGGAAGGCACGGAAGTGAAAGCTATCGCCGACGGAACCGTACTGATGGCCGACTGGCTACAGGGCTACGGGTTGGTCGTTGTTGTGCAGCATGGTAAAGGCGATATGAGCCTGTACGGCTATAACCAGAGCGCATTGGTTTCCGTTGGTGCTCAGGTCAAGGCCGGACAATCTATTGCGTTGGTCGGCACCAGCGGCGGGCAGAGCCAGCCTGGACTGTATTTTGAAATCCGTCGTCAGGGTCAGGCGGTCAATCCACAACCTTGGCTAGGAAGATAGTCTTGTCTTATTTAACCAAAACACCGTTATTGGCGTTGAGTCTGCTCGCCCTGTCGCCTTTGGCGCTGGCCGGAAAACTCTCCATCGTCATCGATGATTTCGGCTATCGTCCACATAATGAGAACCAGATTCTGGCGATGCCAACAGCGATTTCCGTCGCGGTATTACCCAACGCGCCGTACGCCCGTGAAATGGCAACCAAAGCCCACCAGCAAGGGCGAGAAGTGCTGATCCACCTGCCGATGGCACCGATGAGCAAGCAGCCGCTGGAACGCGATACGTTACGCCCGGACATGAGCAACGACGAAATTCAGCGCATTATCCGCCAGTCGGTTAATAACGTGCCTTACGCCGTGGGGTTGAACAACCATATGGGCAGCGCGATGACCGCCAGCCTGCCCGGCATGCAAAAAGTCATGCAGGCGCTGAGCGCCTACCAGCTCTATTTCCTCGATAGCATGACCATTGGCAGCAGCCAATCGAGCCAGGCCGCGGCAGGAACGAACGTCAAAGTTATCAAACGCAAAGTCTTTCTGGATGATTCGCAAAACGAAGCCGAGATTCGCAAACAGTTTACCCGCGCGGTGCAAATCGCCCGCCGCAGCGGTTCCGCCATCGCTATCGGGCATCCGCATCCTTCAACCATCCGCGTCTTACAGCAGATGTTGCCCACGCTGGATGCCGATATTGTCTTAGTCCGCCCAAGCCAGTTGCTTAATGAGCCGACGCGGCAGTATGAGCCTCAGCCGCAGCAGCCAGTCAAACCGCGTAATCCGTTCCGCGGTATACAGCAATGTCAGGTCAAAAAACCGCCGGAACCAGTGAAGAACGATGTGTTCTTCAAGCTGGTGAGTAGCAGCATTCGGGAAAGCGCGCCGGTAATGTTTATCAAGCACCGCTGGCAGACCTGGATTGAGCCAGCCGAGACCGAAACACATAAACAGCCGTAATATCAGAGGCGCGTTCCCCTTTGCCATCGCGCGCCACGGCAAGGTTATGACTCATCCCAATTGAGAATAACCTTGCCCGACTGACCCGAACGCATGGCATCGAACCCTTTCTGAAACTCATCAATGTGGAAGCGGTGGGTGATAATCGGTGACAAATCCAATCCAGACTGAATCAGCGCCGACATTTTGTACCAGGTTTCGAACATTTCTCGTCCATAGATACCTTTGATAAACAGTCCTTTAAAAATCACCTCTCCCCAGTCAATCGACATCGGTTCATGCGGAATGCCCAGCATGGCGATACGCCCACCATGATTCATCGCTTTCAGCATGGCGCGAAAGGCTGATGGCGCGCCCGACATCTCCAGCCCAATATCAAACCCCTCGGTCATGCCCAAATCTATCATCACGTCAGCCAGATTTTCCTGCGCCACATTGACGGCGCGCGTTGCCCCCATTTTACTGGCGAGATCCAGACGGTACGCATTCACATCGGTAATCACGACATTCCTTGCCCCCACGTGACGGCACACCGCCGCTGCCATCATGCCTATCGGCCCCGCTCCGGCAATCAAGACATCCTCTCCCACTAAATCGAAGGACAGTGCGGTGTGCACCGCGTTACCGAAGGGATCGAAAATAGCGGCCAGTTCGTCAGAAATATTGTCGGGAATGCGGAACGCGTTGTAGGCAGGAATCACCAGATACTCCGCGAACGAACCGGGACGGTTTACCCCAACGCCAATGGCATTGCGGCATAAATGACGCCGTCCGGCACGGCAGTTACGACAGTAACCGCAGGTAATATGTCCTTCGCCAGAAACCCGATCGCCAATATGAAAGCCATTAACTTCCTGACCGATAGCGACAATTTCACCCACGTATTCATGCCCGACAACCATCGGAACGGGAATGGTCTTCTGCGACCATTCGTCCCAGTTGTAGATATGCACATCCGTTCCGCAGATCGCACTTTTGCGGATTTTAATCATGATGTCGTTATGCCCGAGCTCCGGCGTGGGCGAGTCCACCATCCAGATGCCCTCTTCCGCCCGCAGTTTTGCCAATGCTTTCATGATGGTTTCCTTAGATGATTACACCCAGACGTTTGCCCACGCGGATAAAAGCCTCAACGGCGAATTCGATTTGCTGCGGCGTATGGGCGGCTGACATTTGAGTACGAATACGCGCCTGACCGAGAGGGACAACGGGATAAAAAAAGCCGGCGACATAAACACCTTCACGCTGTAGCGCCTGCGCAAAGTCCTGTGCCAGTTGCGCTTCACCCAGCATAACGGGAATAATGGCGTGATCGGCTCCCGCCAGCGTGAACCCTGCGGCCGTCATCTTTTCACGGAACAAACGAGCGTTTGTCCACAGACGCTCACGTCGTTCTCCGCCCTGTTCCAGCAGATCCAGTACCCTGAGCGACGCAGTGACAATGGCTGGTGCGAGCGAGTTGGAAAAAAGATAGGGTCGAGAGCGCTGACGCAGCCAGTCGATCACCTCATGCTTACCTGCCGTATAACCGCCCGACGCGCCCCCCAACGCCTTGCCTAACGTCCCAGTGATGATGTCGACGCGATTCATCACCCCGCAGCGTTCGTGCGTTCCACGCCCTTGTTCACCGACAAATCCTACCGCATGCGAATCATCAACCATCACTAACGCATCATAACGATCCGCCAGATCGCAAATTCCCTGCAAATCGGCAATCACACCATCCATCGAGAAAACGCCGTCGGTGGCGATCATGACGTGTCTTGCCCCTTCCGCTCTGGCCAGTTGCAACTGTGCTTCCAACTGGCTCATATCGTTATTGGCATAGCGGTAGCGTCGCGCCTTCGATAGCCGAATACCGTCGATGATCGAAGCATGATTGAGCGCATCGGAAATAATGGCATCCTCCGGTCCCATCAGCGTTTCAAACAGCCCACCGTTGGCATCAAAACAGGAGGAATAGAGAATCGCGTCGTCCATTCCCAGAAAATCCGCCAGCTTACGCTCCAGCTGTTTGTGGATATCCTGCGTTCCACAGATGAAGCGCACCGATGCCATGCCAAAACCGTGGCTGTCCAATCCGGCTTTTGCAGCGGCAATCAGCTCTGGGCTGTCCGCCAGACCAAGATAATTATTGGCACAGAAATTGAGCAGGCGGTCGCTGTCCATCACCTCGATTTCAGCCTGCTGCGCAGAGGTGATGATGCGTTCCTCCTTGAACACGCCCTCGGTACGTGCGGCCATGATTTGTGTAGTAAGTTGTTGATAAAACGCGGCAGGCATAGCGTGACTCTCCCATAAAAAGATCGCTTTATGGTTTTTAAGCTAGCGGATGTGGGCAGAAATGCGGGGTAAACAGTCTGAAAATGCTGGCTTCGTCACGGCCTGAATCATCTTAAAAATACCGGAGCAACACGGGATAAATTAAGCTCTGGCTGCTTGCGGTAAAATGAAATGCTATTATAGCGGTCATAAACAGTGTGGGGCGCGGTGCCTCACCAGCAAGATTAATAAAGGTCGCGCCCATGATTATCGTTACTGGCGGTGCCGGTTTTATCGGCAGCAATATCGTAAAATCTCTGAATGACATCGGCTATCGGGACATTCTGGTTGTCGATAACCTGAAAGACGGCACCAAGTTCGCCAATCTGGTCGATCTGGACATCGCAGATTACGTGGATAAAGAAGATTTCGTCGCCAGCATCGTTGCAGGCGACGATCTGGGCGATATCGATGCCGTATTCCATGAAGGTGCCTGCTCTTCCACCACCGAGTGGGATGGCAAATACATGATGGATAACAACTATCAGTATTCTAAAGACGTGCTGCACTATTGCCTCGATCGCAACATTCCGTTCCTGTATGCCTCGTCTGCCGCGACCTACGGCGGTCGTAACGATAACTTTATCGAAGCGCGTCAATACGAGCAGCCGCTGAACGTCTATGGCTACTCCAAATTCCTGTTCGACCAGTACGTGCGTGAAATTCTTCCAGAAGCTGAATCACAGATCTGCGGCTTCCGCTATTTCAACGTCTACGGACCACGCGAAGGCCACAAAGGCAGCATGGCGAGTGTCGCGTTCCATCTGAACAACCAGATTAATCAGGGTGAAAATCCGAAGCTGTTCTCCGGTAGCGAGAACTTCCAACGTGACTTCATCTACGTCGGTGATGTCGCCGCCGTCAACCTGTGGTTCTGGCAAAACGGTGTTTCTGGCATCTTCAACTGCGGTACCGGTCGCGCCGAATCCTTCCAGGCTGTCGCCGATGCCACCCTCGCCTTCCATCAGAAAGGCAGCGTGGAATACATCGAGTTCCCTGAGAAGCTGAAAGGCCGCTATCAGGCTTATACACAAGCCGATCTCACCAATTTGCGTGCCGCAGGCTATGACAAGCCGTTCAAAACCGTCGCCGAAGGCGTGGCGGAATATATGGCCTGGCTGAACCGTACCGTTTAATCGGATAAGGATTCATAAACGGTATGAAAATTTTGGTCATCGGCCCTTCCTGGGTCGGCGATATGATGATGTCGCACAGCCTTTATCGCACGTTGAAGGCTGAACACCCGGAAGCGGTCATTGACGTGATGGCGCCAGCCTGGTGCCGCCCGCTGCTGGCACGGATGCCGGAAGTCAATCAGGCGTTAGCCATGCCGCTGGGTCACGGCGCACTTGAGCTGGGCGAACGTCGCCGTCTTGGCGTATCGCTGCGCGATGCGAACTATGACCGCGCTTACGTGCTGCCCAACTCCTTGAAATCCGCGCTAGTCCCTTTCTTTGCTAACGTTCCGCAGCGTACAGGCTGGCGTGGCGAAATGCGTTACGGATTGCTGAACGACGTACGCGTGCTGGATAAAACCGCATTTCCGCTGATGGTGCAGCGCTATACCGCGTTAGCCTACGATCGTAGCCGTATCCGCCGTGCTGAGGATCTGCCGCAGCCGTTACTGTGGCCACAGTTGCAGGTCAATCAGACCGAAATTACGGACATGACGCAAGCGTTTAACCTCAGCGATGCGCGCCCCATCATCGGTTTTTGCCCCGGTGCCGAATTCGGCCCTGCCAAACGCTGGCCGCATTATCACTATGCTGTGCTGGCACAATCACTGATTGAACGCGGCTACCAGATAACACTGTTCGGTTCGGCCAATGACCGTTCGGCCTGTGACGATATCCTTCAAGGATTGACGGAAGACGCACGGCAGCATTGCGCCAATCTGGCGGGGAAAACCTCTCTGGAACAGGCGGTGGTGCTCATTGCCGCCTGCCACGCCGTCGTCAGCAATGACTCTGGACTCATGCACGTTGCTGCGGCACTTCATCGTCCGCTGGTGGCACTTTACGGTCCAAGCAGCCCTGATTTTACCCCGCCGCTGTCTCATCAGGCCGAGGTGATTCGACTGATTACCGGCTATCACCGGGTGCGCAAAGGGGATGCTGAACAGGGTTACCATCAAAGTTTGATCGACATTCAGCCCGAGCGCGTGCTCAGCGCACTGGATAACTATATTGTTCCAAGAGAAAGCCTCGTTCCAAAAGAAAGTCTCACTCTAGGAGAAAATCTGGAACCGGGAGCAGATGCATGAGAGTGCTGATCGTGAAAACGTCGTCAATGGGCGATGTGCTGCACACCTTGCCAGCCTTAACCGACGCGATGCAGGCGATTCCTGGTATCCAATTCGATTGGGTGGTTGAAGAAGGTTTCGCGCAAGTTCCCAGCTGGCATCCGGCGGTTTCTCGCGTGATTCCAGTCGCGATACGCCGCTGGCGCAAAAGTTGGTTCAGTGCCCCGATACGTCAGGAACGTGCAGAATTTATGCGCCAGCTACGACAGCACCGCTACGATGCAGTTATTGATGCACAAGGGCTGATTAAAAGCGCGTTGCTGGTTACGCGACTCGCCAACGGAAAGAAACACGGCTTGGATTGCAAAAGCGCGCGCGAGCCGCTGGCAAGCTGGTTTTATAACTATCGCCACCCGATAAGCCGCCGACAACATGCTGTCGAGCGCGTGCGGGAGCTGTTTGCCGCCAGCCTGAGCTATCGGAAACCCACCGAGCGTGGCGATTATGCCATTGCCTCACGCTTCCTCACCCAGTCGCCCGCAGACGCCAACCGCTATCTGGTGTTTCTCCATGCCACAACGCGTGATGAAAAACACTGGCCGGAAGCGCACTGGCGTGAGCTGATTGCTCTATTAGCACCGAGTGGATTACACATCAAACTCCCTTGGGGAGCGGAGCATGAGCACCAGCGTGCATTGCGGCTGGCGGAAGGCTTTCCACACGTTGACGTCTTACCACGCCTTACGCTGCAACAGGTTGCCGAGGTACTCGCAGGCGCCAGCGCGGTTGTCTCCGTCGATACTGGGCTTAGCCACCTGACAGCAGCGCTGGATCGTCCGAATATCACCCTATACGGGCCAACCGATCCAGGGCTGATTGGCGGTTATGGGATGAATCAGGTGGTGGAAATGTCTGAAAGCCAGAAAATGGAGACCATTCCCGCTAGCCTCATCCATCAGAAAGTAGAGAAGCTGATATACACTAAATAATTCGAGTTTCAGGACAAAAACGGCAAGGCGTTTTTGAACAGCGCTTGCGCTGACCCCGAAGGGGTGAGGCCATAAGGCCGAATAACGCGGCAAGAGAAGGACAAATTCGTCGGGAACGAATTTGCTCAGCCAGCGGCTGGCCTTCGGTGAGAGACAGGATGTCTCTCCCTCATCCCGGTGAGCTTACCCAAGTAAGTGATTCGGGTGACTGACAAATCTGCCAGAGGCAGGTTTGAACGCGGCTTGCAGCGGCCCCAGCGGGGCGAGGTCCACGAAAGTGGGCCGAGTAGCGCGGCCAACGCACATGCAACTTGAAGTATGACGGGTATAGAATTACCTGCATCAGACGAGTGATATCGCTCCCGACTGTGAACAAATACATGCTCAATGAATTAAGGTACGAACTGGGAAAAACGCCCAGCATAAGTTCGGTTGTCGCGCTTAAAGCGGTTTTCCCCGGCTGTTTACTCACATTAGCCATTATGCCATTTAGTAGCATTATTGCCGGATGGCTTTTTTATCTCACGGGTTCGCTGTCTGTTTTCTATGTGGTGACACACTTAAGAACAGTAATAGCCGCTAGGCGGTTATTATTGATTCCACTTTGCCTGCTTGCCATCGGCTTAACCAATCTCGTTTGGTATCACCACTATTATCAACCCGATAGCCTTTTCCCTTATGTGTACAACGCCTATAAAACATCTGCACATGCGGGTATTTTGGGCGCATTTATCCTGCTAACAGCCCTACATATCACGCCAAAAAAGCAAAAGATATCGCTCTTCTACATCATCGCAATCTGTGTATTCGCGCTGGGCTATGCGTTCTACCAGTCACTGTTCAGCGGGATGCACCGTATTGGATTAGTATTTGGTACCGCAACGAGCGCAGCCTATTTTCTTACCTTCATTGGTGCGTTAAGCGCACAAGCGCTGCTCAAGCTCGACTCAGCTTATAAGTATTATCTCTATCTGGGGCATTTTCTGTTAGTCACCATCGCTATTTTCCTGACAGAAACTCGAGCGGCTATACTCGTCTATCCTATTGTTGGTGCGACCATTTTATTGTCAGAGGTCAGGCACAATAAGCGTTTGTTCATCAAGGCATTTATCGGTTCATCGGCCACTATTTTCCTGTGTTTATTCCTTTTCCAGGATACGCTTCATCAACGAGTCAACGACCTGATCAACGATATACACAGCTATAGTATGGACAACAGCATGACATCGGTGGGTGCACGAATCGCGATGTATCAATCAGGAATCGAAGCCGGGGAAGAAGCGCTATTGGGGCAATCCGCCGAACAGCGTGCAGAGCATATCATTGCACAAGCAAAGCAAGAGTCTGAATTATCCGGCGCGCTGAGATATTTGAATGTCCATCTGCATAACGAAGTGATTGATGCTTTCTCCCTTAAGGGATTGCTGGGCGCAATATTGCTTGTGTTGCTCTATGCCGCTTTATTTTATTTTTCATTTTTTGTTCTACGCAGCCACCTCTCGGCCGCATTGCTTTTTGCCCTGCTGATGTATGGACTTAGCGATGTCATTCTCTATTCACGAGACATGCTTATCGCGTGGCTTATGGCATTTTGCCTCGGCACAACGCTGACCGGAAAATGGCTAAAGCCACCACGATGATCGTAAAAATTCGCGGGGCTACCTGCGGATTCTAATCAGCGAGTTTTTTCAATGCTTCCGCTACGGCATACACATCGTGAAGCCCTTGTGCAGCCATTACCGCGAAGTCAGCAAAGTCTTCTGACGGTGTGATTGGCGAGCCATTCATATCAAGAAACACCATAGCCGACGCGACTGACGTCCTTTTGTTGGCATCATTAAAGCCATGCCCGCGTGCTATCGAAAGCAACAGCGATGCGGCAAGCACGTACAGGTCATTCTCACCTTGGTATGAGTGCAGATTCTCAACGCGGGCAACCATACCTTCCACCAAACCAATATCCCGATACCCTGCCAAACCACCGTACGTTTCTAACTGACAGTCGTGAATGGCGATGACCTGCTCAACCGTTAAGAAGAAGATCATTTATCAGCAAGTTCCTTGAACAGCGCCTGATTCTTTGGCTTACTCATGACCTTGGCAAGAGAAACCTCAAATTTAGCCTGCTGCAACTCCGCAAATTGTTGCGCGGTAATAACCACCATATCCGGTGCAGAACGACGGGTAATTGTCACTGGCTGCGTAATAGCAGTGTCCAATACTTTGGCAAATTTCTGACGAACATCAGAGAAAGTCATGGTCAACATAAGAGGTTCCTTTAAGTTGTTTCGGGTTCATATCAACTAAGTTGTACAATTAAGTTGATGACAACGTCAGTCTAGTGCGCCAAATCTATTTCGACAAACGATATCAATCATGACAACGCAAAACGATGTCAGGTTCTTAGTCCCTATTCACGATCTCTTTTAATGAATGCGAAAGAAAATTTATCCAGTGAAATGAGCCGTAGCACTCTTACAACACATTGAGAACGTAGAGAGGTTGTAGAAACGTTGTGGCCGGAAAGCGACAGGTACAGAGCACATCTGCGCAGCTTTCGAGATGACGGGTATAATCTTAATTACTACTGTGAGAGGGATGTGGGTTCTAGTACCATACGGGGTTTAGCACAATATGTGCTGTAGCACTTCGCGCGATACATTTGCACACCGCACATCGCCGTGAAATTTCGGATTATTTCAGTTAACTGGTAGCTGTAGAGCCAGAGGCGGTAGCGTGCCTGTAAATAAATCATAATTTATTGATTGCATGAAGGAAAACGAGTGAGTCCACGCATCATCTCTTATCACCGAATTCTTGTGGTGAAGCTCAGATATCACGGCGATATGCTGCTGACCACTCCGCTCATCAGCACGCTGAAAGCCAATTATCCTGACGCCAAAATCGACGTATTGCTGTACCAGGATACGATGCCGATTCTCTCTGCAAACCCAGAGATACATCAGCTTTATGGGCTCAAAAGAAAGACGAGTACGCTTTTGGAAAAGATCTGTAATTTCAAAGGCGTCAGACAAGAACTTAAGCAAAACAATTACGATCTGATCGTCAATTTAGCTGACCAGTGGCCCATTGCCCTATTAGTAAAATCATTGGGGTGTCGCAGTATTGCTCTCGATCGGGGCGATAATCTGAAAGGAAAGATGTGGCGTTCATTTTTCAGCACCTGCGTTCCGCCAATGGGCGCGCATATTGTTGAGCAAAATCTTCATCTCCTCACCCCGCTCAACCTGCCGGCGTCAAATACATGCTCGACATTATCACTGCATTATCGTCAGGAAGACGCCCAAAGTATCGCTGATCAACGCCCTACGCTGTTAACACAACGCTACGTCGTCATCCAACCCACGACTCGCCAATACTACAAATACTGGGACAACGACAAATTCGCTCAGGTCATTGACTATCTTAAAACCAAAAATCTGGAAGTCGTTTTGACCTGTGGTCCTTCAGAAGACGATTTAAACGTGGTGCGGGATATTCACTCACAGTGCACGCATAAACCCGATATGACCTTTGCGGGTAAAACGAGTTTTCTGGAACTGGCTGCGTTAATTGACAACGCCGTGTTGTATATCGGTGTAGATTCCGCCCCAATGCATATGGCTGCTGCATTGAATACGCCACTCGTCAGCTTATTTGGCCCAACAGACTACAAGGTATGGCGTCCGTGGTGCGACCGCTATAAGCAAATTTGGGCAGGTGAATATCAACAGATGCCAGCCCAACAGAATTACGATCAGACGGTCAAATATTTGTCCTGCATTCCAGCACAAGCGGTTATTCAGGCATCAGAAGACATGCTACAAGAGGCGCAGGAAGAGAACACCCAATGAAAATCGCATTCTGCGTCTATAAATTCTTTCCTTTCGGCGGGCTACAGCGGGATTTTCTGAGCATTGCACTAACGTGCCAAAAACAAGGCCACGACATTCGTGTTTACACTAGCGAATGGCAAGGTGACAACCCGGAAGGGTTCGACATCGTTCTCGTCCCCCTCTCAGGGCTGGGTAATCATACTCGACATCGCCGTTTTTCCGACTGGATACATCACCATTTACAACAGCACCCTGTCGACCGCGTTGTCGGGTTTAGCAAAATGCCAGGACTGGACTTCTACTATGCCGCAGAAGGATGTACGGCAGAAAAGGCGGTTCAGGAAAAAGGTTTCTTTTATCGACTCACACCTCGCTACCGCGGATATGCGGCACTTGAACGAGACGTGTTCGATAAAAATAGCCACACACGCATGCTGATGCTGACGCCGCGGCAAATCGCCCATTTTCAGAAGCATTACGGCACACAAGATGAACGCTTTTTTATGCTACCACCGGGTATTTCGCTGGATAGAAAGTACAGCACACGCTCTCCAGATACGCGTTCACAGTTCCGTCAGCAGCATCATCTGGATGAAAACGGATTTGTTCTATTACAGGTCGGTTCCGACTTCAAACGTAAAGGTGTTGGCCGTAGTCTGACCGCTATCGCCAGCCTGCCACAGGAACTGCGTCAACACGTAACGCTGTTGGTTGTCGGCCAGGACGATCCAAAACCGTTTCAACAACAGGCAGAGCAGCTCGGCATCGGCAAACAAATACACTTCTTCTCTGGCCGAGACGACATTCCTGATTTCATGGCAGCCGCAGACTTGTTACTTCATCCGGCACATCAGGAAGCCGCTGGCATCGTTTTACTTGAGGCTATCGCGGCTGGACTGCCCATACTCGTTACCGATGCGTGCGGTTATGCTTTTTACATTGAGCGCTCGCAGGCCGGGCAGGTCATCCCAGAGCCTTTTAGTCAGACAGCACTGAACCACGCGTTGTCACACGCACTTAGTCAGCCAGAAACGCTGAAACAGTGGGCAGAAAATGCCCGCCATTTTGCCGATACAGAAGATATTTATAGTTTGCCAGAAAAAGCGGCACAGTTGATTATCGAATCATAATGATAAATAAAGACATATTCTGACCTGTTTCTTACAACACGTTATTCTTTCCGCTATTTATCCAACACGGTAAGCACATGTACTTTGACAAAGAAAAAGTCATAAAAACTGTACACTCATTCTCCTATTCTAAAAAAAATGCCGAGTTAGACATAGCCTTTGGCACGGATGAAAAGTTCATTTATGGCTGCGCCATCGCTATAGCCTCTATTCTATTAAAAAATCAGGACTATGGTTTATCCTTTCACGTGTTTACCGATAAACTCAGTGATGGCGACAAAACTAGATTCCAGGAAATGGCAAAGGAATATAATACAACCATTAACATCTATATCGTTGATTGTTCTTGGTTAAAAACGTTACCAGAAACCAAACTCTGGAGCTATGCCATTTATTTCCGCTTTATTATTGCCGACTATTTCTATCAGATACTCGATAGAGTTCTCTACCTTGATGCGGACATTATATGTAATGGCTCGTTGCAAGAATTAATAAAATTAGATATTAGTAACCATATTGCCTCTGCTGTTTTAGATGGTGATAGCAGTTGGTGGGAAAACCGCGCACAAAAACTTCAACATCCTGAACTCAGCAATGGCTACTTTAATTCCGGCGTGTTGTTAATTGAAATCAATAACTGGCATCAAGCATCTGTAACAGAAAACAGCATGCGTTTTTTGGTCGATCCAGAGATGAAGAAAGTCATTACCCATCCTGATCAGGATATTTTAAATATACTTTTGGCAGGGAATTTTCATCAACTGGATAATAAATACAACATCCAATTTAGTATAAATTATGAATTAAAATATAATAATGGCGAATCTGCGCCAACACCTATCTCCACAGAAACGGTATTTATTCATTACATTGGCCCCACTAAGCCCTGGCATAAATGGGCTGTCAATTACACTTGCACAAAATATTTTTTAAAAGCCAAAGATAATTCGCCATGGAGAAATGAGCCTCTCTTAGATGCTGTGACAGCAAGTAATATGCGGTATTGTGCTAAGCATCAGTTTCACAATAGAAAATATATAAAAGGCGTAAAAAGTTATGCCAAGTATTTTTTCATTAAAGCATTCTTTGGAAAGTAAAAATGGAAAAGAATAAAGTTCCAGTATTCATTGTATCTTTAGCTAAAGACACCAACAGAAGAAAATCCATCGCTGATACTCTAAAAAAAGAGAGTATTGATTTTGAGTTTATTGACGCGATACTAGGTTCTGATCTACCAAGAGAGGAGCTAGACAGGATTAAGGCTAGTTCGCCAAAAGAGTTTAATCCAACAGCATCGGAAATAGGATGCTCTTTAAGCCATCAAAAAATATATTCCAAAATAATTAATGAAAAAATAGAATGGGCTATTATTCTTGAAGATGATGCAATTATTAACTCCTCATTGAAGCATCTTATAAACGGATTATCTGAGGAGTCAACTCTCAAAATGAGCGAAGAGGATCTTTATATACTGGGCGGGCAAGATGGCCTTAGCCAGAGAAGAAAAATATCCTTGTCATTTTTTAACAAAATAAATATAAATGGTATTATTTTTAAAAAACTAACCTATAAGCCAATATATATAACAAGAACATGTTGTTATCTTGTAAGTAGAAAGTTAGCAATAAATTTGCATGAAGAATTCAACAGTAACTATTACATTGCTGATAAGTGGGACTATCTATACAAAAAAAAATGTTTTAAAAAAATATATCTAACAGAAATAATATCTCACCCCATAGTAGATATATCCAACAGTAACATTGAGAAAGAACGATTAGCGAAATTAGATCAAGAGATAAAAAAAGAGAGTAGAAAGAAAGGAAATATTGAAAAAGGTATTAATGATTTTTTCTTTATTATAAAAAAATTCTTACGTTCATTAAAATGGTAACTCTTCATCTAATAGATACCAGAAAGTGAAGTCGTTCACTATATCACTTCCAAGCTATAGATTTATAAAACCAAAAAAATCAAGGCATAGAAATCATAAAGGCAATAAATAATGGGAATCCGAAATAAATTATCTATTGTTATTATTGCAAAAAACGCATCCGAACTTCTTGAAGAATGCTTGCGCTCAGTAGAATGGGCAGATGAAATAATTATTGTTGACTCAGGAAGTACCGATAATACTGTAGAGATCGCTGAAAATTATGGTGCCCGAGTCTATCATACAAATGACTGGCCAGGATATGGAAAACAGAGGCAAAAAGCTCAACGCTATGCCAACGGCGATTATATTTTCGTGATAGATACAGATGAGAGAGTAACACCTGAATTACGCAATTCTATTGAAAAAATACTAGCCAAGCCTGATATTGATAATAGAAATGTATATTTTTGTGCTAGAAGGAATCTCTTCCTTGGCCGATTTATGCGCCACAGTGGATGGTACCCAGATAATGTCATTCGCTTCTATGCCAATAACTGTTTTACTTATAACGATAATACTGTACATGAATCTCTAAATTATGGTAGTGCATCCCTTAAAAAATTATCAGGTGACTTATTGCATTTAACATGCCGTGAGTTCTCAGGCTTCCAGAAAAAACAACTACATTACGCTTTGGCATGGGCAGAAGAACGACACAGTCGAGGGAAACGGTGCCGCTATTCAGACATATTCATTCATACAGCCTTTGCATTTCTTAAAACATGGATATTTAGGGCTGGTTTTTTAGATGGAAAACAAGGATTGCTACTAGCCATAGTGAACTCTCAGTATACTTTTAATAAATATACGGAATTGTGGTCTCTACAAAAAAAGAACACATCGAATTAATAAAAAACCATTCATTCTACGAATATATAAGAATAGAGTTGTAAATTATTTCTTATAATAGCGTTGATGGAATATATTATTTAATTATATTTCTAGAGAATAAAATATTCCTATTTAAATTCAACATAAGGCCATAGGTATGGATGAGTTAAATTCTTTCGATAATTCTAATGTTCGAATATTTACTCTTTATTGGAACAATGTCGATTTACAGCTAGTTAATGCCCAGCGAAAGGTTTTTGAAAAATTTGGCTTCAAAATTGAGCAACACAATCGCCATGGAATGGATCATGGAATATGGATGAGGGAAATTCTTAATGCAGCAAAAGATGAAGATGTTATTATCATTGTTGATATTGACTGTATCCCACTAAACTCGAATGCGATTAAAAAAGCCATAATATCTGCACGTAATGGAAAAGTGTTTGGATGTGCCCAATCAGCGAATCATATTGATTACCATTATGTCTATGTAGGACCAATGTTTATTGCTCTAACAGGAGAAACTTGGAGAAATGCAGGGGCACCGTCATTACAAGCGGATGATAAATTTGATGTTGGAGGCCGTCTAACAGACGCTGCAATACAAGCAGGGCACCAACCTGAATTCGTTTACCCTTCAGATGTCGCAGTCCCAAAATGGTTGATAGGGGAAAACCACATCTGTGGTTTATTTACTATTTACGAACATAGCTATCTTCATCTTTTTGAGTCGAGAAATAAAGATCTCATAGACTGCTTCATTCAAATATCTAATGATATAACCTCAAGTGAAGGAGAAATTGATTACAGAAAATACATTATCAGGGCATCTAGTGAAAGTCACGATAGCTATGTAGCTAATTATTTAAATAAAAAAAGCATTTTGGGAAAAATATCACGCGAATTTAAAAGATTTAAAAAAAGATTAAAATAATTAAAAAAACAGAATAAAATTACAATTAACTGACATATCATGCACCCATAAAAAATATGATTAGATTATTTTATAAATATATTACAATTGGTGTAATAAATACAATAATTCATTGGGTTACATTTTCTATAATGTTTTATGTAAGCTCTCTTAATCAAGCATTAAGCAATTTAATTTCATTTTCAACAGCAGTGACTTTTTCTTTTTTTGCAAATGCTAAATTCACGTTCAAAGCCAGACCAACAACAAAAAAATACATAGCTTTTGTCATTTTTACTGGCATGGTAAGTTTTATTTGTGGAAGTATTTCAGATTACTATAACATTAATCCTCTGGTGACATTAATTGAGTTCTCTGGAATAAGTTTAGTGCTAGGTTTTCTATTTTCAAAATATGTGATATTTAGGGGCGTAAGATGAAAATATCGCTAGTTGTACCTGTCTTTAATGAAGAAGATACTATCCCAATTTTCTATAAAACAGTACGTGAATTTGAAAAGCTTAAAAAATATGATGTTGAAATGATCTTTGTAAATGATGGCAGTAAAGATTCTACTGAATATATAATAAACACACTCTCTCTATCTGACCCTTTAGTTATATCGCTATCTTTTACCAGAAATTTCGGTAAAGAATCTGCATTGTTTGCAGGGTTAGAACATGCAACAGGTGATGCCATCATCCCAATTGATGTAGACTTACAGGATCCAATCGAAATTATTCCTCTGATGATTGAAAAGTGGAAATCAGGTTCAGACGTTGTATTAGCAAAACGTTCAGACCGTTCCATTGATGGATACTTTAAACGGAGAACAGCAGAATTATTTTATAAACTTCAAAACAAAATCAGCACTCCTCAAATAGAAGAGAATGTTGGCGACTTTCGTTTAATGTCAAAGGAAATTGTTGAACATATAAAAGAAATGCCAGAGAGAAATCTTTTCATGAAAGGAGTTCTTTCGTGGGTAGGTGGTAAAACGGAAATTGTTGAATACTTTAGAGCTGAACGAGTAGCAGGAAAAACAAAATTTAATGGATGGAAACTTTGGAATCTTGCTCTCGAAGGGATTACGAGTTTCTCAACGCTTCCTCTACGCATATGGACTTACATTGGCTCAGTGATTGCTCTGTTATCTTTCACTTATGGTATATGGATGATTATTGATACTATAATTCGAGGTAACCCAGTCCCTGGCTATCCCTCCTTACTCGTATCTATTTTATTTTTTGGCGGTGTTCAATTAATTGGAATCGGTGTCCTTGGTGAATATATAGGACGAGTATACATTGAAACAAAAAGACGGCCTCGGTATTTTTTAAGGAAGAAAGGCTAATGGAAAAAGAAACGAAAAATATAAATATATTTATATGGGTTTCATGCATAATTTTCTCATTGCCAATAATGCTAACAGGCGTTTATTATAGAGATGATGCGTTTCGAGTTGTCACTGGAGATGGTCCCTGGGGATGGGCAGGCAGGCAAGGTGCTGACCTGATAGCTCATATCTTTTACTTGAGCAGAGCAAACATTGATTCTTATCCATTAGGATATATAGTATCTATTGCAATAATTTGCTACACACTTACATTTATAGCAAACAAAAATCTATCTATAGATGCTATATATGCAAAAATAACATTACCTTTATTATTTGCTAGCCCTTTATTTCTCCAGAACCTTGCCTATCGTTTTGATAGTGCAGGAATGGTTATTTCGTTAGCATTATCAGTGCTCGCATTTTATTTATCGAAAAACAAAGAAAATAAATACAGATTAAAGCCTATATTTTTATTATTTTTATCTCTTACTATATATCAACCCTGCGTTAATATATTTTTGGGATTAATCGCCACGCACATTGCTTTTAATATCAAAAAAACAGATGAATCTAAATTTCAGTCTTTATTAAAAGATAGCTCAGTTTTCATCACATCTTATGTTATTTACTATATATTTGAAAAAATAAAGCTGGGGAATATAGGTGGCGGGCGGGCAAACATTATTCCTTTATCAGACGTTATACCATCCCTTGAAATAATTTTTTATCAAACATGGGAAATACTAAAACTACTTTATACTGGTTATATAAAATGGATAGCCAGCATATTACTGGTTTTATTCTTATTTTTTTCCATGCAGAATACATATAAAATTTATATTTTTAGTAAAAAAGATAAAATTTATATTATTAAAATAATTGCATGCTTAGTGTCTATACCGTTCCTTTTATTTTTTTCAACAACAGGTGTATCATTTTTATTAGTAGAAAAAATTACTGATGTCAGAGTGTTAGTTGGATTTTCAGCAGTTCCTTTCTTTTTTGTCGTGGGCATAACAAAATATATCCATCAAAGAGGAAGATTTGTTCCAACAGGAATTTTTATTTTCATAGCATGCGTAATTTCATTTCAATTCGCAAACGCTTTAAAAGCGCAACGCGAGTATGAAAAAGAAATCATATCATATATATCTTATGATTTAAGTAACTTAAACATTACCTCGCAACCAATCTATGTTGCAGGAAGCGCAGGCTTATCTCCAATATCTGAAGTAATTAGCTCTCATCAACCAATTATAGGTAAGATTCTTAGTCCTCTTGAACCTTGGATTGCTCGTCCGCTTCTCCTTGCTTATGGACATAAAAATACAGTTCAGCTTTGGGACGGTGATCCTAAAGAAATAATAGAGCTTTTGTGCCAGAAAAACCCAATGCCTTTACGAGATAATTATTTTTATTCGATCTATAAAAGTGATGATTATTATTTGGTTTTTTTTAAAGAAAAAAATAACCTCTGCGCTCATTTTTAACAAACCTCCCTAATAATAGACCATCTAAAAAACTTAACATCATCGTATTAATTTATAGAAAATAATGAAGAGGCATTCATGCACTCTTTTTTGAGTACGGTGTTATACATATAAAATAATTATCAGTATTTCATCTCAGAATAAGTATATCACCAAAGAGAAAATGGCTATGTTAAAAAACAGCAAACGTCAGTTAAAAGAATTAATAGATACTGTTATAAATGGTAAATCCTTAAATGAATCTCTAATTGACGCGAAAATTCTCGGTGAAATTTTATCTAATAACAACATTGGAGTTTATAGCTTAACCGAGATTGAGAATTCACTATCCAACAGGTATATTAACGAAATAGATACAGTAGTAATGAAAGAAATTTCACCAGTAAGTACTCATGAAAATTTATTTGTTATTTCCCAACCTTATCTCAGTGGTGGTCACACGAGGTTAATGGAGCGTATTTCATCATATCTAGATGACAAACCAGATTTAATTATTACAAGAAAATCTGGCCATGATGAAAAAATTAGAATGAAGCAATATTTCAAAAATGTAATTTCATATACAGAAGATGAATTTCCTGATGGTATTAATCGTATTTTTGAGGTTGCTAAATCGCTTAGTCAATATAAAAAATTAATACTAAATATTCACCCAGACGATATTCACACTGTTATCTCCTGTGCTTTAGCAAAAAAAATAAACGATAATTTAACAATTTATTTTGTAAACCATTCAGATCATACGTTCAGTTATGGGGTGAGTGTCGCAGATGTTTGGTTTGAAATTAGTTCGCTCGGCCAAAGAATAGACGATAAAAGAGAGTTACATGCTAAAAAATCATTCCTTGGCATACCACTAGACATGGGGAATACATCAAAAAGCATACTCAATAAATCTAAAATAATACAGGATGGTGATAGTTTTTTCACTTCAGGCACGTCTTATAAATTTAATAAAAATAAAGAAATATCATTTAAAGAAATAATATCATTCGTAATGAAAAACTATCCTCAATCTACATTTTATGTAATAGGGTGCGATATTGTTAATGATCCTTGGTGGATAGTGGAAAAAATAAAATATACAAAACGTTTAAAACTGATGGCAAGTATTCCACATGATATTTTTTTGCAGATAACAGAAAATGCATCCGTCTATATAGATAGCCACCCACTCCCCGGAGCTACGGCTTTTCCTGAACAATTTATTTATGGGAAAAAATGCATCGGTCTGACTAGCCCTCTGCAAGGGTACTCTCCTGTAGAACGCCTTAAGAAAAAAAACATAAAAGATATGTTTGAATACATGAGCACATCAGAAGAAATAGATGAAACATATCAAGTACTGAAAGAAATAAACGCTCAAGAGTCTATAAAAAATAGATTTATTGATGCCCTAACAAATAATATCTATGCTGAAAACCTTTGTAATAAGCATCTTTCATGGTCAGGCGATATCAGTTTCCTTGAGAAGGAAAAAATAATGGACTTTCCTATATCAATACGTAGTAAAAACAATATAGCACCAATTTGCTTTAAATATCTTACATTCAAAGAGAAAGCCAATAAGATTTCATATTTAATTTATAAAAAAACCGTAAAAAAGCCCTTTGATAAATTAATAAAATCCTGTTTAGAATATAAACACTCTCGCTAAAGTGAATGCCATTAAAGTAAATGTAAGCCAACTTCATATAGCTTTATATTAATATTTATAAAAATAAAAGAATAGACAGACTGAACGAATCGCTTTCATCGAAAGTTAGTTTATGATGAAAAGGCTCGAGGACTATGAAGCGTGCTTCCCCTGCGCTATAGACTCATTGCCAGAAAAAATCCTATCGAGATAAGTTTTAAGTATGCGCAATATTTAAAACATGTTATTAAATAATATTGGAATAAGTTTATGCAAGTAAAAATAATACAGTTACAAACACACGGTGACGACCGTGGTGCATTAGTTGCACTAGAACAAGGTAAAAATATTCCATTTGAAATTAAACGTGTATATTATTTATTTAAAACTAAAGAGGGTGTCAGAAGAGGATTTCATGCCCATAAATCATTAAAACAAATAGCAATTGCCGTTCGTGGCTCTTGTCGTTTCTTACTTGATGATGGCACTGAAAAGGTAGAGTTATTATTAGATAACCCAGCTCAAGGACTTCTTATTGATTCATGTATTTGGCGAGAAATGTATGATTTTACCGATGACTGCGTATTAATGGTGCTAGCCGATCAGATTTATGATGAGTCCGATTATATCAGAGAATATAGCAAATTCAAGTCAGGAGTAACAACACATGGTGTCTGATATATCAAGCAAGACAATTTCCTTAAGGTTAGCTACAACTAGTGATGCTGAATTTATATTTCAACTCCGCGTTAATGATAAATTAAATAAATATATATCATTAGTTGATGGGGATATAGAAAGCCAAAAAAAATGGTTAACCAACTATAAAATAAAAGAAAATAACAATCTCGAATATTATTATATTATTATGAGAAATGATTCCAAACTGCCTATTGGGACAGTCAGGCTGTATGATTTTATAAATCATAAGGAGTCTTTTTGTTGGGGAAGCTGGATTTTGAACGAAAATAAAACACGATCTGCTGCAATAGAAAGTGCTTTATTAGTCTATGAAGTTGGATTTATGCATCTTGGTTTTAAAAAATGTCATTTTGATGTCAGAAAAAACAATATTCACGTTATTGATTTTCATAAAAAAAGTGGTGCGCAGTTAGTAACTGAAAGCGACATAGATTTATTTTTTGTTTATACACACGAAGCTTTTTTGAAATTAAAAGAAAAATATAAAAATTTTTTATGAATTTTTTGGAGACTAAAATGATTGATTTTTTAAATCTTAAAGAGGTTAATTCCCCGCATGAAACGGAGTTAACTGAAAATTTCTTGAGAGTATTAAAATCCGGGTGGTATATTGCAGGTCAAGAGCTTTATAATTTCGAAGAAAAATTCTCAGAATACTGTGAAACAAAGCATTGTATTGGAGTAGCGAATGGGTTAGATGCTCTTATATTAACAATCAGAGCATGGAAAGAATTAAGGTGGTTAAAAAAAGGTGATGAAATTATTGTTCAAGCAAATACTTACATTGCATCTGTACTTGCCATTACTGAGAATGATTTAGTCCCTGTATTAGTTGAACCCAGTCCTGTAACCTACAATCTCTTACCTGATACGATAAAAGCAGCAATTACGCCAAAGACCAAAGCCATTTTGCCTGTGCATCTTTATGGTCAAATCAGCCCTATGGATGAAATTATGGCCATTGCCAAAGAACACAATCTTCTTGTTCTTGAAGATTGTGCCCAAGCTCATGGTGCAGTGCTCAATGGTAAGAAGGCAGGATCATGGGGAGATGCAGCTGGTTTCAGTTTTTATCCAGGGAAGAACCTTGGTGCACTAGGTGATGCTGGTGCTATTACAACCAACAATGATGAATTAGCAGATGCGTTAAAAGCACTGAGAAACTACGGTTCACATAAAAAATATGAAAATCTTTATCAAGGTGTAAATAGCAGACTTGATGAACTTCAAGCTGCTTTTTTAACTATAAAATTAAAATACTTAGATGAGAACAATAGCAGAAGACAGCAAATAGCTAAAAAGTATTGTACTGACATTGTGAACAACTTAATTTCATTACCTCATTTACCAGATTTTTCCAGTGAACATGTATGGCACCTTTTTGTGATCCAATGTGATAACCGAGATAAATTACAAGAATTTCTTTCCGATAAAGCGATTCAGACATTAATTCATTACCCCACGCCTCCACATCTTCAACAAGCTTATCGTGAATTAGGTCTAAAAGAAGGGACTTTACCGATTACAGAGTCCATTCATAATAAAGTATTAAGTTTACCTATAGGGCCAACACTGTCTGATATAGAAGTAAAAGCTATTATTACGGCAATAAATGAGTATCAGGGGTAAAATTACTCTCACAACTATCCATAGCAGGTCACTGACAAAACAAAATGTGGCTTTGTCAGTGCCAAAATTTATTTCCCCCTATGATCCATCATTAAGCACTTATCCTGAAATGCAAACTAATATTAACACCATTTGATAAAAATTGGGACAATAACAGAAAAGAAATTTATCAATCGATAAAAAACATGAATGATAGAAAAACCTAGCAGCCTTACCGATAATAATTTTCTAATGAAAATAAATCTGGCTATAGAAAGCCGTGTATAGTTTTCATCACTGTTTTTCAAGAGTTTTTACACCAATTATCATACTTAGTCAGGAAGAAATAAAATGAGAAACTATACCTTGATCTGAGTGTGATTTTTAATTTTATATGAAAATATGATTTTTCATTTAACCATAAAAATAAACAATCTACTATTAGAAATACTCCCAGTTTCACCAAGGACGACACGGTGATGAAAATACCTAAGAGAATTCATCAGATATACACTAAAGGCGTACACAATCTGCCTAAAGAAATTTTAGTGTCTGTGGATAAATTAAAAGAGCTCAATCCGGGTTGGGAATATTATTTCTACGATGAAATTCGCACAATTGAATATATAGACAAGCATTATGGAAAAGAGATGCTGAGTGTCTATTTAAGCATCGAATCAAAGTATGGTGCAGCCAGGGCTGGTTTATTTCGCTATCTGTTGATTTACATCGAGGGTGGCGTTTACTCGGACATTAAAAGCTCATGTTTGATCCCGCTCGATGACGTCATTAAAGAAGATTGCGACATATTGCTATGCAGTTGGGATAATAAAGAATGTGGTTGTGATCGAAACATGGGATTGCACAAAGAGCTAGGTTTCTTAAAGTGTGGAGAATACCAACAATGGAACCTAATTTCAGTACCAGAATCTCCTTACATTAAATCCGCTATAGACGAAGTTGTGCATAGATTAAAACGCTACAAACCTTGGATTTATGGTGTAGGGATGAAAGGGGTGTTAAATACTACAGGCCCAGTACCATTTTCTGTTGGCATTGAAAAAATCAATAAAACTGAGTTTTTCCATCATGAAGAAAATCATCGTAACATAGGGTTAACATACCGCAATGTTACCGAAGACACACTAAGAAAGCTTAACAGAAACCACTACAGTAAACTCAAAGACTCTATTGTTATTCTGGAAGGAAAAGATAAATTATATTATCAATTATGGTTGTTTTTTATTTACCCTTTGCAGCGCCTAAAGAAAAATATTATTAATGAAAGCAAAGGTGTCATAAGAAAAATGAAACGTGTCTTACTTAAAAACTCAAAATAGATACAAACGTCTCACAAGTAAAGTACAGGTGGATGTAGTTGGATCTTCTTGTTCGTTCAGTTGTCTGTTTATCCCGTACCAAATTCAACGATTGCGGCCATGTGCACATCCGCCTGCAATTTTTAGGAAAATCGGCTGAGGAATAAACGACATCCGTTTTACAAATAGCCTTATCCTCACGAACCCTATAAAATCACCCCAGCGATAACCGATAACAGTAAACCTTATGCTACAAACTCTCTACACCATTATCCTGTACCTCATCCAACCGTTGATTTGGCTTCGCCTGTGGCTTCGTGGCCGTAAGGCTCCGGCCTATCGTCGACGCTGGGGTGAACGCTACGGTTTTTGTGCAGAGAAGGTCAAACCAGACGGTATCATGCTGCATTCGGTGTCGGTGGGTGAAACACTGGCCGCCATTCCCTTAGTGAGAGCACTGCGCCATCGTTATCCCAATCTGCCGATCACGGTAACAACCATGACGCCAACTGGCTCCGAGCGCGTGCGTTCGGCTTTTGGCGACACGGTCTATCACGTTTACCTGCCTTATGATTTACCCTCTGCCCTGAAGCGTTTTTTTGATCAGGTTCGCCCGAAAATCGTCATCATTATGGAAACTGAGCTGTGGCCAAATCTGATCGCAGAGCTGCATAAACGCGACATTCCGCTGGTCATTGCCAATGCACGACTGTCAGAACGCTCTGCGGCAGGTTACAAAAAAATTGGAAAGCTCATGCGCCATATCTTGCAGCGCATTACCCTCGTCGCCGCACAGAATCAGGAAGATGGGAATCGATTTATCGAGCTTGGTCTGAAGCGCTCCAGCCTGAAAGTCACTGGCAGCCTCAAATTTGATATCTCCGTGACGCCGGAACTGGCAGCACGAGCGATTACATTACGTCGACAATGGGCGCCACACCGTCCAGTATGGATAGCCACCAGTACGCACGAAGGTGAAGAAGCGATCGTTCTAGCCGCTCACCGACAGCTGCTTGCCACCTACCCTGACTTACTACTCATTCTTGTGCCTCGCCACCCAGAACGTTTCTCCACCACGCAGGCGCTGGCAGAAAATCTGGGATTCACCTACACGCTGCGCAGCAGCGGTGAACAGCCTCCCGCAAATACACAGGTCGTCATTGGGGACACCATGGGCGAGCTAATGCTGTTATACGGCATCGCCGATCTGGCTTTTGTCGGTGGAAGCTTGGTTGAACGAGGCGGACATAATCCGCTAGAAGCGGCAGCTCATGCGATCCCAGTATTGATGGGGCCACACACGTTCAATTTCAAAGATATCTGCAACAAACTCGATCAGGCCGACGGGCTGATTACCGTGACCGATGCAGACTCACTTGGAAAAGAAGTCGGGAAACTGCTCGCTGACGAAGACTATCGTCTTTACTATGGTCGACACGCCGTGGAAGTGTTACACCAAAACCAGGGCGCACTACAGATGCTGCTTACGCTACTGGAACCTTATTTGCCCCAGCGGACACAGTAAAGCAGTAGCTACCCAGACAGTGAATGAAGGGCTGACGTGATGACAACTAAAGCGATTTATCCTGGAACATTCGATCCATTAACCAATGGTCATTTGGATCTGCTGACACGTGCATCACGCCTGTTCGACCATGTGGTGCTGGCCATCGCTGCCAGCCCGAGTAAACGTACGCTTTTCACTCTGGATGAACGCGTGGGGCTGGCAAAAGGTGCGACACAGCATTTATCGAACGTCGAAGTAGTCGGTTTCAGCGATCTTATGGTGCACTTCGCACAACAGCAAAAAGCCAATATTCTTGTGCGTGGTTTGCGAGCCGTTGCCGATTTTGAATATGAACTCCAACTCGCAAAGATGAACCACCACTTGATGCCGACTCTCGAAAGCGTCTTCCTGATGCCATCAGAAGAGTGGTCGTTTATTTCATCTTCTTTGGTTAAGGAAGTGGCTCGCCACGGCGGTGACGTATCGCATTTCTTGCCCGATGCCATCGTTAGTGCCTTAATGGAAAAGCTCCGCTGATAATCCGTTTACGGGATAAGAGAAATGACGGCCTCTTTGACATCAGCCACACTAATGCTGTCGATGCATTTGCCTGAATGCAGCAAGACGTGATTGACACCAATCGGATACCAACGCAAATATTTCTCTGGTCTTGCTTCGAATAGACCGACAACCGGTATCTGCAATGCCGCACCAAGGTGAACGGGTGCACTATCAGCCGAAACAACCAGATCTAATCGGCTCATCGCTGCGATAAGATCAGGCACTGTTTCAGTATCGATACACTGAACCGTAATGCCATTAAGCGCATCTTGTTCCGGCCTCTCGCCAGGATTAGAGAAAATAATAATATTGAAATCATTGCCAAGTAACTTAGCGAGCGAATACCAATTTCCCCACGGCCAACGGCGCTCATGTGCTTTATTTGATATAAAAAATCCGATATTCGCTTTACCGTTATTTTCTAATTTTTCTGACCATTGTTTTTTTAATTCTGGATTAGGATAAATATAAAGCTTTAGATCGTCAGTGCTCGTTACACCAAGATCAGGCACTAAATCATACCCCGCTAATACTTCATGCTTTATTGGCCGATTAGCAACATGTTCGATCTTGCGATCGTCAAACTCTGTCTCGGCCGTGTGCCAACGTTTATCAGGAATATTCATCCATCTGGCGAACTGAATTGCATTCTTATTCATCCCACCATTAGGAATAATCAGCAAATCAAAATCCAAACGTTTTAAATGCATAATCAAAAGAAACTTATCGATTAATGAACTGATTAAACCACTACGATTATTTCTCTCTCGGCTTTTGCTGTAAACGTAACGATGCACTTCTTTTACGTCTGGGTTATCTTCAAGCGCGTATGAATTATACTTATTCGCCAATACATGAATGTCGGCAGTCGGCCATTTTCTTTTCAGAGAGTGAATCAATGCTGTAGTGCATACCATGTCACCCAGAAAATCGATTCTTATCAGCAGAATGCGCTGCATACTTCTTTTCCCTTAATAAGTATTATCGTCATTGTTACTTATCTGAATTTTTATCCACAATACCGATTACTTCTGGCAGCGGCGACAGAAAAATGTGCTGCGCTGCCCATGCTTCGCGATTTCTATCGGCGTTCCGCATGTCCGACAAGGTTCACCGTTGCGGCCATAGACTCGCAGCTCCTGCGCGAAATAACCGGGTTTGCCATCTGATTGCAAAAAGTCACGCAGCGTCGTGCCCCCCTGCTCAATCGAAAGCTGTAGCACCTGTTTAATCACGCTCACCAATATGGCTGCATCGTTTTCATTTAACGATCCAGCCGTTCTGTCAGGATGGATACCCGCAGCAAACAGCGATTCGCTCGCGTAAATATTACCTACGCCGACGACGACTTTGTTATCCATAATCCACTGTTTGATTGCTGTCTTTTTACCGCGTGAAGCCTGATAAAGATAATCTGCTGAGAATTCCGCCTCTAACGGTTCTGGCCCGAGATGCGCCAATACCGAGCAGGTTTCAGGGTTATCCGTCCACAGCCAGGCACCAAAACGCCGAGGATCGGTATAACGCAGCACCTTACCGCTATCCATCACCAAATCAACATGATCGTGTTTCTCCGGTTCGCTATATTCCGGCAACACCCGCAGGCTGCCAGACATGCCGAGATGCACAATAATCCAGCCGCGAGTCAACTCAATCAGCAGATATTTTGCCCGCCGACGCACGCTGAGAACGGGTTCATCGCTCAGCGAGAGAACCTCAGCCGATACCGGCCAGCGCAGGCGCGAGTTTCTCACTTCAGCATAAAGGATGGTGTGACCAACGAGATAAGGGGAAATACCCCGACGACTGGTTTCAACCTCAGGTAATTCAGGCATGTGCGTCTCCTGATAAAAGTGGCTACGTTAGCATAAACAACGTTTTCATAAACAACAGGATACCCTCTGTGACAGCACGCAAGACAGGGGGATACGATGAGAAATAGGGTCACTGCTGGCGTATTTTACCCACAGTATTTAACACAAAACCGTTAAATCAAACCGACATGCTGGCTGGCATGTGGCGAAAAAAAACCCGACCAAGGCCGGGTTTTTATCAAGAAGCAGAAATTACTTAATTTTAGCTTCTTTGTAGAGAACGTGCTGACGGACAACAGGATCGAATTTCTTCAATTCCAATTTTTCCGGCTTAGTACGTTTGTTCTTCGTAGTGGTATAGAAGTGACCAGTACCAGCAGAAGAAACAAGCTTGATCTTCTCGCGAACACCCTTAGCCATGATTCAGTTCCTTAATACTTTTCACCACGGGCACGCAGATCGGCCAAAACCGTCTCAATACCCTTCTTGTCGATAACACGCATACCTTTCGCAGATACACGCAGCGTTACAAAGCGTTTTTCACCTTCAACCCAAAAACGGTGTGAGTGCAGGTTCGGCAGAAAACGGCGTTTGGTCGCATTCATTGCGTGGGAACGGTTATTACCGGCCACCGGACGCTTGCCAGTAACTTGGCAGACTCGGGACATGTCTATTCTCCAAAAATCAAATCAGCTCGAGCTTCGTATAGGGTTTGGCCGCCTCGTCAGGCTTTAGAGCCCATCTCAGCAACTTCACTGAAAAGACTCTGTCATCATGATAAACCTGCTGAGATAGGCTCTTAACGCCACACCCAAGATTCTCAAAGGTGGCGTAGTATACGCTCTGAAGCGTAAGTGCTCAAGTCCCGAACAGCTAAAGATCCCATTGGATCGCGGAAATATCTGTCAAATCCAGCCGCGCTCGGCAAAAGAAACATATTCACCCTGCCCAATGACTAAATGATCGAGCACGCGGATCTCCAATAACAGGCACGCTTTGACAATCTGTTCGGTTATCGCACGGTCAGCCTGACTCGGCTCCGCTTTTCCCGACGGATGATTATGCGCCAGAATCAGCGCTGCAGCATTCACCTTTAGCGCTTCACGCACAATTTCACGTGGGTGGACTTCCACGCTGTTAATCGTACCAACAAACATCTCCTGATGGCGAATAACGTGATGCTGATTGTCTAAAAACAGGACTAAAAAGACCTCGCGTTCACGTCGAGACAAGAGGAATTGCAAATATTGCCCCGTCGCTTCTGGGTTTAGCATGGCATCTTCTTTCGCCAGACGAGAGAAAAACAGCCGCCGTGACAGCTCTGAGATCGCCTTGATTTGCGTATATTTTGATATCCCCACGCCCTTGGCATTCTGAAACGCTGACTGATCAGCCATCATCAGTTGATAGAGTGACCCGAACTGCGCTAACAAGCCCTCTGCCAACTGCATCACATGCACGCCAGGTAACCCTGTGCGTAAAAAAATCGCCAACAGTTCGGCATCCGTCAGCGATTCCGCCCCTAAGCGCACCAGCTTTTCACGCGGTGCCAATTCCTTTTCCCAGCCCATCATCCCTCCCTATACCGCTCGACAACATCATGCCACGCCCACAAAAACAGAAGGATATCTGCGATAAAAAGCTGCGAAACGCTTTGCAATCTTCTTCGGGAAACCACAGCAGTAACCTTAAGATTCCTATCTGGCCTCAAGGTTATGGTAAAATGACGCATCTTCTGACTTTCAATCGGACCATGATGATGACGGAATTTTCCAGCCTGAATGCACTCTCCGGCAAACGAATCGTGCTGGGTATCAGCGGCGGCATCGCCGCGTATAAGTGCCCGGAACTGGTGCGACGCCTGCGCGATGGCGGAGCCGACGTAAGAGTTGTCATGACCCCTGCCGCTAAAGCCTTCATCACTCCGCTGACGCTGCAAGCCGTCTCCGGCTACCCGGTATCAGACGACCTGCTCGACCCCGCGGCAGAAGCCTCAATGGGCCACATCGAGTTAGGAAAATGGGCTGATTTAGTCATTCTCGCCCCAGCGACTGCCGATCTGATCGCACGAGTCGCTGCTGGCATGGCGAATGACCTGCTGACCACGATCTGTCTGGCAACATCCGCCCCTATCGCCGTTGTCCCTGCGATGAATCAGCAGATGTATCGCGCAGAGCCCACGCAGGACAACCTGCGCACGCTGGCCGCCCGAGGTTTACCGATCTGGGGGCCAGATAGCGGCAGTCAGGCGTGTGGTGATATTGGGCCAGGCCGCATGATCGACCCGATGGACATTGTTGGGCTGGCGCAGCGTCATTTTTCTGCCATCAACGATCTGCAACATCTGAACATTCTGATCACCGCAGGGCCAACGAGAGAAGCGCTGGACCCAGTTCGCTTTATTACCAACCATAGCTCTGGGAAAATGGGCTTTGCTATCGCGCAGGCTGCTGCCGCTCGTGGCGCTAAGGTTACACTGGTAAGTGGCCCTGTCTCACTTGCCACACCGCAGGGCGTCACGCGTATTGATGTCGGCAGCGCGTTGGAGATGGAGCACGCGGTGATGGAGCATGCGGCTCAGCAGCACATTGTGATCGGTTGTGCTGCGGTTGCAGATTATCGTGCTAAACACATCGCCGATGAGAAGATTAAAAAACAGAACCAGCAGGGCGATGAAATGACTCTCACTCTGGTCAAAAATCCAGATATTATCGCCGGTGTCGCAGCCATGACGAAAAATCGTCCTTATGTTGTCGGGTTTGCTGCCGAAACCCAGAATGTGGAAGAATACGCCCGACAAAAACTGGCGCGTAAAAAGCTGGATCTGATTTGCGCGAACAACGTTTCTCTTTCCGGGCATGGTTTTAACAGTGAAACCAATGCGTTACACCTTTTTTGGCAAAATGGTGACACGCCGTTGCCGCAATGCGACAAGCGTCTGCTTGGCCAAAAATTAATCGACGAGATTATCAGCCGTTATGATGAAAAAAATCGACGTTAAGATTGTTGACCCGCGCGTTGGGCAGCAATTTCCGTTACCGACCTATGCCACGCCAGGTTCTGCTGGGCTTGATCTGCGTGCCTGTCTGGATCAGCCGATTGAACTCAAAGCAGGGGAAACGACCCTGATTCCAACCGGGCTGGCGATTCACATTGCCGATACCGGGCTGGCGGCGGTTATCCTGCCCCGCTCTGGGCTGGGCCATAAGCACGGCGTGGTGCTGGGGAATCTGGTGGGGCTGATTGATTCGGACTATCAGGGACAGTTGATGGTTTCCGTCTGGAACCGTGGTCAACAAACGTTTACGGTTGAACCGGGCGAGCGTATCGCACAGATGGTTTTTGTGCCCGTCGTTCAGGCCGAATTCAATCTGGTCGAAGATTTTGTCGGCAGCGAACGTGGAGAAGGCGGCTTCGGCCACTCTGGCCGTAGCTAACGCGATCCAGCCACCCATAGTGTAAAAAACTCCTATAAGCCACAGCGCCTATCTATTCAAAAAGAAATGGCTACTGTGGCGCTAACGGGTGCTTGTCAGTCAAATATTTAGCAAGGGTCTTTTCAGACATGGCAGAAAAAGAAAATACGAAAAGGAATCGCCGCGAGGAAATTTTGCAGGCGCTGGCGCAGATGCTGGAATCCAGCGACGGTAGCCAACGTATCACCACGGCAAAATTAGCTGCGAACGTCGGCGTGTCCGAAGCGGCACTCTACCGGCATTTCCCCAGTAAAACGCGGATGTTTGATAGCCTGATTGAATTTATTGAGGATAGCCTGACCACTCGCATTAACCTGATTCTGCAAGACGAAAAAGAAACGTTTAATCGTCTTCGTCTGATTTTGCTGCTTATTTTAGGGTTTGCGGAACGAAATCCGGGTCTGACCCGCATCATGACTGGCCACGCGCTGATGTTTGAACAGGATCGCTTGCAGGGGCGTATTAACCAGCTGTTTGAGCGTATTGAATCGCAGCTGCGTCAGGTGTTGCGCGAGCACAAGCTACGCGATGGCAAAGGTTTCCAGCATGATGAAACGCTGTTGGCTAGCCAGCTGTTAGCGTTTTGCGAAGGGATGCTGTCGCGCTTTATTCGCTCTGAATTCCGCTATCGTCCGACGCAGGAATTCGACACCCGCTGGCCGCTGTTGGCGGCACAGTTGAACTAAACACCGCTCTTAGAGATTAAAACCCGCCAGATATTCTCTTCCGGCGGGTTCCTGACTCACTACGTTAAATCCCGTACTGCTCACGATAGGCTTTCACCGCATCCAGATGCGCTGCCATCTCTGGTTTTTCCGCCAGATAAGCAATTAAATCCGTCAGCGTAATAATCGAAATCACCGTGCACTGATAGTCGCGTTCCACTTCCTGAATCGCGGACAGCTCGGCACGGCCGCGTTCCTGACGATCCAGCGCAATCATCACTCCAGCCAGTGTCGCCCCGTGCGCACCGATGATCTCCATCGATTCGCGAATCGCCGTACCCGCCGTAATCACATCATCCACCAGCATCACGCGGCCCTGTAACGGGCTACCGACCAGACTACCGCCCTCACCGTGGTCTTTAGCTTCTTTACGGTTGAAACAGTACGGCAGGTCGCGATCGTGGTGTTCTGCCAGCGCCACCGCAGTGGTAGTGGCTATCGGAATGCCTTTGTAAGCCGGTCCGAACAGCAAATCAAACGCTACGCCGGAATCAACCAAGGCTTCCGCATAAAAACGCCCCAGTAAGGCCAGATCGCGCCCAGTATTAAACAGCCCGGCGTTGAAGAAATAGGGACTGATACGCCCGGATTTCAGGGTGAACTCGCCGAACTTCAATACCTGCTTGCTGAGTGCAAACTCAATAAACTGGCGCTGGTAGGCTTTCATACTGCATCTCCTCGTCTTACAGATATCCTCGTCATACTTCGAGTTGCATGTGCGTTGGCTGCGTTTAGTCACCCGAATCACTTACTTGAGTAAGCTCATCGGGATTCCTTCTCTTGCCGCCTTCCTGAAACTCGAATTATTTAGAGTATAATTAAGTTATTAATTAGAAATAAAATTGGTCAGACATAAAAAATTTCCGGGAGAAATTTTCAACGTCGCTTGCGACGGCCCGTAAGGGTGGCGGCCAGGGATGGCACGCCATAAAAAAGCGACCAATTGGTCGCTTTAAAAATCAATCGATTAAGGCGGCTTTCTGCGCCTGAACGATGGTATCAATTCCCCCTCGGGCTAGCGCCAGCAGGGTGAGCAATTCTTCGTGGCTGAACGGCTCGCCTTCGGCCGTCCCTTGCACTTCAATCATGCGGCCGTCTTCGGTCATGACCACATTCATGTCGGTTTCCGCAGCGGAATCTTCCACGTATTCCAGATCGCACAGCGCTTCGCCGTTCACGATGCCGACGGAAACGGCGGCGATCATGCCTTTCATCGGGTTCTTTTTCAGCTTACCCTTGGCAACCATTTGGTTCAGCGCATCGGCCAGCGCCACGCAGGCACCCGTGATGGACGCCGTACGCGTGCCGCCATCCGCCTGCAAGACATCGCAGTCGAGCGTAATGGTGTATTCACCGAGCACTTTCAGGTCGATTGCCGCACGCAGGGAACGTGCAATCAGGCGCTGAATCTCCAGCGTCCGCCCACCTTGCTTACCTTTGGCGGCTTCACGCGAGTTACGGCTGTGCGTCGCACGCGGCAGCATGCCGTATTCGGCGGTGACCCATCCTTGTCCCTGGCCTTTCAGAAAGCGCGGAACACCCTCTTCTACCGTGGCATTGCATAACACTTTGGTATCGCCAAATTCGACTAAAACGGAACCTTCAGCGTGTTTCGTGTAATGACGGGTGAATGTAAGGGGGCGTACTTGCTGTGCACTTCGGCCTGTTGGGCGCATGGCTCATCTCCGGTGGGTCAATGAAAACTGCCGCGTATTATACACGAAATCACTCGCGTTGCAGGAAAGCGGCATCAGAAAGCCATACCTTGAACTTATGGTATAACCTGAGGTTATACCCTACTGATGAACAAGTATTCGTCAGTGATGATGCATCATGAAATAGTCCGTTCATCCCCTGAGCGTTGATGAGAAAAAATCATGATGCGGCATATGCAAATTGAAACGGTCAATCTGCCCCTAGCCCGTCCTATGGCGGTTGATAACGGGACGCGTCGCGCGGTTACCGTTATCCGCGTCGCGTTGGAAGAAAAAGGATTTATTGGACAAGGCGAATGTACGCCAGTCGCCCATTATGGCGAGTCCGCCGACAGCGTATGTCGCCAGCTCTCTGCGGTCCGTGAGGCAATAGAACACGGCCTGACCATCGAACAGCTCCAGAAAGATTTATCGCCAGGTGCGGCCAGAAATGCGCTGGACTGCGCCCTGTGGCGGCTCAACACCGCATTAGAAAAACAGACACTGTGGCAGCGCATCGGCATTCATCCCCCCACGTCCGTGGTCTGTGCGCAAACGTTGGCGCTCGACAGCGTGGAGAAAATGGCCGCCGCCGCATCCAATGCCGTTTCCCACGGTGCCCTGCTGCTAAAAATCAAACTGGATCGCGAGCTGATTCTGGAGAAGATCGCCGCCATTCGTGCCGCCGCGCCCAATGCCAGATTGATTATCGACGCAAGAGCAAGCTGGAGCGGGCTGGATTTACATAGCCTGTCCACGGCCCTGCTGCCTTATCAGGTCGCCATGATTGAGCAACCGCTTCCTGTCGGTAAAGACGAGGATTTACAGCGGTTTTCTCACCCGATTCCTATCTGCGCGGACGAAAGCTGCCGCCACAGCGGAGACATCGTCGGGCTGCGCCGTCGTTACGACATGATCAACATCAAGCTGGACAAGTGTGGCGGGCTGACCGAAGCGCTGGCGATGGTGCGCGAAGCCCACTTTCACGGCCTGCGCATTATGGTCGGCTGCACGCTGGGCTCGTCAATGGCAATGGAAGCCGCCCTGCCCGTCGCCGCAGATGCCGAGCACGTCGATCTCGATGGCCCTATTTGGCTAGCCGCCGACAGTTCGCCTTATCTGACCTATAACCTCGGCCGAATCTGGCTATGACGCTATCAATCGAAGCAACCATGAAACCATCCACCGGAGTGACCATGACGGATATCATGCACGCGGGTGCCGCCACAGCACCCGGTAACGCCCCCAGACCTGTACTGGAAATCGACGATCTGAGCGTCAGCTTTAGCGGCCGTTCCGGTACGCATCAGGCGCTAAAAGGCATTTCCTTTACCGTGAATAAAGGGGAAGTGGTCGCCGTGGTCGGCGAAAGTGGTTCAGGCAAGTCCGTGACGTCACTCGCCGTGATGGGGCTGCTGGCGGATTCTGCCAACATCGAACGCGGCGCGCTCCGTTTCACCGCACGCGACGGCAAACAGCATGACCTGCTGAGCATGAAAGCAGAAGCGCGTCGTAAGCTGCGTGGTCGCGATCTCGCGATGATTTTTCAGGAACCGATGACCTCGCTTAATCCGGTGCTGAAAGTCGGCGATCAGCTCACCGAAGCCCTGCTTGACCACAAAATCTGCGATGCCGCCAGCGCGGACAAAAAAGCCCGTGAGCTGCTGCACAAGGTGCGCATCGCAGATGTCGATCGCGTGATGAAAAGCTATCCACACTCGCTGTCTGGCGGGATGCGTCAACGCGTGATGATTGCACAGGCGCTGGCCTGCGATCCGCAGTTGTTGATTGCCGATGAACCGACCACCGCGCTGGACGTCACCGTGCAGGCTCGCATTCTGCAAATCCTGCTCGACCTGCAACAGCAGAGTGACATGTCGGTGCTGTTTATCACGCACGACATGGGCGTGGTGGCGGAAATCGCTGATCGCGTGGTGGTGATGTACCGCGGCGAGATCGTGGAGCAAGGCACCGTCGAACAGATTTTTGCCGCACCGCAACACCCTTATACCCAGTCGCTGCTGGCCGCCGTACCGAAGCTGGGCGACATGCGCGATAGCCTCTGGCCGAAGCGCTTTCCTTTACTGGGACAGGCTACCGATCCCGAAAATAGTGAACAGGTTACCGCCCGCTATGATGCCGAACCGCTGTTGGATATTCGCGGACTGAGCGTGTATTACCCCATGCGCAGTGGGATTTTATCCACTATCACCCACCACGTTCACGCGGTAGAACAGATCGATTTCAACGTCTGGCCGGGCGAAACGCTGGCTATCGTCGGGGAAAGCGGCTGCGGCAAGTCCACCACCGGACGCGCCCTGCTGCGTCTGGTGCAGAGCCAAGCCGAGAGCATCCATTTTCAGGGCAACGAAATTTCCCAGATGAAAGAGCGTGATTTCCAGCCGCTGCGTCGGGAAATGCAGATGGTGTTTCAAGACCCGTACGCCTCGCTCAACCCGCGCCTGACGGTCGGCTTCACCATTGCAGAACCGCTGCTGCTGCACGGGCTGGTGAAATCGCTAGAAGAAGCCACACCACAAGTACAGGCGCTGTTAAAAAGCGTCGGCCTGCTGCCTGAGCACGCGCGTCGTTATCCGCACGAATTTTCCGGCGGGCAGCGTCAGCGTATCGCGATTGCCCGCGCGATGGCGCTACAGCCGCAGGTCATCATTGCTGACGAAGCCGTTTCGGCGCTCGATGTGTCAATTCAGGCGCAGGTCGTCAACCTGATGATGGATCTCCAGAAGAAAACCGGCGTGTCGTGGATTTTCATCTCGCACGATATGGCCGTAGTCGAGCGCATCGCCAACCGCGTCGCGGTGATGTACCTCGGCCAGATTGTGGAGATCGGCCCGCGCCAGTCGGTGTTTAACGACCCGCAGCACCCGTATACTCGCCGCCTGTTGGCCTCGGTTCCGATTGCCGATCCAACCCGTCGCGGCGCACGCCAGTTTGACGACAGCGAAATCCCCTCACCCTTGCGTAAAGCAGGCGAGGCCGTCGCCAAAACGCGCTACCGAGAGGTCGCGCCGCAGCACTGGGTCGCCGACAACGAATCGGCAGCCTGAAACACGACGTCATGACAAGAAAATAGCCATAAAACACAATTTATTTATAAAAAACAACGTATTTATAAAACACAACACACGTTCAATACTGACCAGGAGAGAAACCATGAAGCCATTCGTTCGTCGCTCTGCCGTTGCCCTCGGGCTCTCACTTTGTCTGGCGGCTGTTGCCCAGGCGCAAGACCTTCGTATTTCCATCTATGCCGATATCACCGGGCTCGACCCGCACGACACCTCGGATACGCTGAGCTACTCCATTCAGAGCGGCATCTTCGAGCGTCTGTTCCAGTTCGATAACAAAATGAAGCTGGTGCCGCGTTTGGCGACGGGCTACACCAGTAATGACACCGCCACCGAGTTCGTCGTTACGCTGCGCGAAGGCATCACCTTCCAGGACGGCGCCCCCTTCAACGCCGACGCCGTTAAAGCTAACCTCGACCGTCTGGCCGATCAGAGCAAAGGCTTAAAACGCAACAGCCTGTTTAACATGGTACAAACCGTCACGGTTCTGTCGCCTACTCAGGTCAAAATCGAGCTGAACAAATCTTTCGGTGCCTTTGTGAACACACTGGCGCACCCGTCTGCCGTTATGCACAGCCCGGAAGCGCTGAAGAAATACCCAGACGAAGCACAGCTGCGCGTGAACCCAGTTGGTACTGGCCCGTTCAAGTTCACCGAATGGCAGCAGGGTAAAGACGTGAAGCTGGTGAAATTCGACAACTACTGGCAGAAAGGCTGGCCGAAAGTCGACAGCGTGACCTTCTACCCGACGCCGGAAGATTCCACCCGCGTGGCGTCGCTGAAATCCGGTCAGGTTGATGCGGTATATCCGCTGCCTTCCGATCTGATCGGCACCGTACAAAATGACAACAAGCTGGCGATTCAGCGCGACCCGAGTATTTATCAATTCTGGCTGGCGATGAACAACCTGCGTCCGCCGCTGAACGATATCCGCGTGCGTCAGGCGCTTAACTACGCCATCAACCGCGACATCTGGCTGAAAGTCGGCTTTGCAGGCATGGGCGTTCCTGCCTCTTCTGCGATGGCACCAGACGTGCAGTTCTTCGCACGCCAAAGCTCACCGAACTACACCTATAACCCAGAGAAAGCCAAGGCGCTGCTGAAAGAAGCGGGCTACGCCAATGGCCTGAGCCTGAAGCTGTGGACGACGAACCGCACCGACTACATCCGTAGCGCGCAGTTCTTCAAGCAGCAGTTAGAGCAGGTCGGCATCAAGGTCACCGTCACCCCGATGGATTCTGGGATGCGTAACGCCAAGCTGTTTGGCGTAAAAGATCCGAAAGACGCCGAATTTGACCTGTTCTACAACGGCTGGTCTCCGTCTACCGGTGATGCTGACTGGGCGCTGCGTCCGCTGTTCGCGACAGAGTCCTGGGTTCCGGTTGCGTATAACGTTTCCTACTACAGCAATCCGGTAACGGATAAAGCGATTACCGCTGGGCTGGCAACTGCCGATGCAGACAAACGTGCCGCGGCTTACGCTGATGCACAACGTCAGATTTGGCAGGATGCGCCTGTGGTCTTCCTGGGCTCGCCGGACAACGTTGTCGGCAAAACCAAGAACCTCGACGGCGTGTACATGCTGGCTGATGGCTCACTGATCTTCGATCAGGCTGAATTTAAGTAATCGGTCAGGGAGAATGCCATGTTTGCTTATATCGTCCGACGTTTGCTGGAAATGATCCCGGTTCTACTGGTGGTCTCCCTGTTAGTGTTCGGTTTTATAAAACTGTTGCCGGGTGACCCGGCACGTATTTACGCAGGTGCTGACGCGACCATTGAGGCGGTGGAAGCCGCCCGTCAGCAATTAGGATTGAACGACCCGCTGCCGCAGCAGTATGTCCACTGGCTCGGCGGCATGTTCAGCGGCGATCTGGGTGTGACGTACCGCACCCAGCAACCCGTCATCGACGTCATCAGCAAGAGCTTTATGCCCACTATGTGGCTGGCGCTGGCAGGCTTTGTCTGGTCGGTGCTGCTTGGCCTGCTGATTGGCGTGGTTTCCGCGCTCAAGCGGGGCAAATGGCAGGACTGGACGCTGATGAGCTTCGCGGTCGGCGGAATTTCGATGCCGCCGTTCTGGCTCGGCCTGTTGCTGATTCAGTTTGTCGCCATGCCGTTCGGCGTCTTTTCCGTCAGCGGCTTTAATCAGCCCAGCGACATCATTCTGCCCGCGCTGACGCTCGGGGCATCGGTAGCTGCCGTTATGGCACGCTTTACCCGCTCCGCGTTTCTGGAAGTCGCACAGGAAGACTACGTCCGTACCGCGCGCTCCAAGGGGCTGCGCAATCGGCTAGTCACCTGGAAGCACGTGATGCGTAACGCGCTGATTCCAGTCATCACCATGCTTGGGCTGCAATTCGGCTTCCTGCTCGGTGGCTCCATCGTGGTTGAAAGCGTGTTTAGCTGGCCGGGTCTGGGTTGGCTGCTGATTGAATCGATCAAGACGCAGGATCAACCAGTCATTCAGGCGCTGGTGATGCTGTTCGTGTTTGAATTTATTGTCATTAATCTGTTGGTGGACCTGCTGTACGCGGTGGTCAATCCGGCGATTCGCCTACGTTAGGAGACACGATGCACCTTCCTCCAGAACCCGTCGTGGCTGTTGCCACGCTTGATGAAGAGACGATACGTTCGCCGTGGCGCGACTTCGTTCAGGTCTTTATCCGTAACCCGATGGCGCTGGTTTCCAGCGGCTTCGTCCTGCTGCTGGTACTTGTCGCCATTTTCGCCCCCTGGCTGGCACCGTGGAACCCGATGGAGCCTGACTGGGCATCGCTGGCTTCACCGCCTTCAGCAGCGCACTGGATGGGTACCGACGATCTCGGGCGCGATGTGATGAGCCGTATCATCTACGGTGCACGCATCTCGTTATATATCGGCATCTTTTCCGTCACGCTGGGCATGCTGGTCGGCATCGTGCTCGGCCTGCTGGCGGGATACTACGGCCGCTGGGTGGATACGCTGATCATGCGCGGTTCCGACGTGCTGTTCGCCTTCCCCGGCATGCTGCTGGCGATTGCGGTCGTCGCGATCCTCGGCCCCGGCCTGAATAACGTGATTATCGCCGTCGCGGTCTTCAGCGTACCGGTCTTCGCCCGCATCGTGCGTGCTTCTACGCTGTCGCTGAAACAGGCGGCCTATGTGGAAGCGGTACGCTGCGCCGGCGCACCGGATCGCATTGTGCTGATGCGCCACATCCTGCCCGGCACGCTGCCTAACGTGATCGTTTATTTCACCATGCGTATCGGCACCAGTATCCTGACCGCGGCAGGCCTGAGCTTCATCGGCCTAGGCCCGGAGCCGGACGTACCGGAATGGGGCAACATTCTGGCCATGAGCCGCAGCTTGATGATGGCAGGTGCCTGGCACGTCAGCGTGTTCCCCGGTCTGGCGATTTTCTTCACCGTGCTGGCGTTTAACCTGCTCGGGGATGCGCTGCGTGATACGCTCGATCCCAAACTGAAAAGCTGAGGAAGGCGATGCACGGCGATCACCAGATGAACGACTATCACCAGCAGCAGCAGGCGCTGTTGCTACAACGCTGGAAAACGACGCGGCAGTTGGGTACGCCGCGCTCGGCCAGCGGGCCGCATAACCGCCTCAGCGACATAGCGGGCGTGCGCGTCGGCCACTGCACGCTGGCAGCGGGTGAAGTACAAACCGGCGTCACGGCGATTGTGCCGCCCGGTGAGAACCTGTTCACTCAGCCCCTGCCCTGCGGCGCGGCCGTGTTGAACGGTTTCGCTAAACCCGTTGGGCTGGTACAGATTGAGGAATTGGGGCTGTTGCAAACGCCCATTTTACTCAGCAACACGCTGGCAACCGGCACGCTGTTTACCGCGCTGGTGCGCGATGCCATTTCCCGTAATCCAGAACTGGGCCGCACGCTGCCCACAGTTAACCCGCTGGCGCTGGAGTGCAACGACGGCTGGCTGAACGACATTCAGGCGCTGGCAGTAACAGAACCGATGGCACGGCAAGCGCTGGACGATGCAACGGACACCTTTGCACGCGGCAGCGTGGGGGCTGGGCGTGGTATGAGCTGCTTTAGCCTGAAAGGCGGCATCGGCACCGCATCGCGCCTGATTCCCGAATTAAACGCCACGCTCGGCGTGTTGGCGCTGGCAAACTTCGGCACGCTTTCTTCGCTGACGCTGGACGGCGTGCAGATAGGAGACGCCCTCGCCCCTATCCTGCCAGGGCTCGCACCGCAGCAGGACGCCGGTTCGATCATCATTATCATGGCGACGGATGCCCCGCTCGATGCCCGACAGCTCAAGCGCATCGCCAAGCGTGCTGGTGCAGGATTAGGTCGGCTCGGCAGCTACTGGGGACACGGCTCCGGCGATATCGCCGTTGCGTTTTCCACCTGCCCACAGCCGCAACCGCCGGAGGATGCGCAGCTTGAATCGCTGTTAAGCGCCGCCGCCGATGCTACAGAACACGCGGTGCTCGACGCCATGCTTCAGGCAGACGCCGTGACCGGTTTTCGCGGCCATCATCGCCCGACGCTGCCACAGGCGTTGGATCGGTTGGCTGCAACTCTTTATCCATAAGCAAATTCTCCCGTAGGAAACTGATTATGAAAGTGTTTATCTCTGCTGATATCGAAGGGATCGCTGGCGTGATGCGCCCGGAACAGTGCAGCCCCGGAACCGCGGAATACCAACTGGCACGCGGCCTGATGGAGCAGGAAGTGAATGCCGCGATTGACGGTGCGTTCGCGGGTGGCGCAACAGAGGTGGTGGTCGCCGACAGCCATGCGGCAATGGTCAATCTGCGTGCGGAGAACATCGACGCCCGCGCCCGGCTGGTACAAGGTAAACCGCGCGGCTATTCGATGGTAGAAGGGCTGGAGCAACAACAGTTCGACGGCCTGATGTTCATCGGTTATCACAGCGCGGCAGGCGAGTTTGGCGTGTTGTCGCATACCATCAATGGTCGTGCTTTCTACCGCGTGCGCATCAACGGTGAAATCATGGGCGAGAGCGACATCTACGCTGCCGCTGGTGTGGAACAGAAAACACCGATCTGGCTGGTCAGCGGTGACGACACACTCCAAAGCTGGATCGCCCGCTACTACCCTGCCACCGACTACGCCTGCGTCAAACGCGCCATTTCACAGCATGCGGCGGAGTCCCTCAGCACCGAGCAGGCCCGTCAGGTGATTCGAGATGCAGCCAAAGCGGCGGTGGAAAAAGCACACCGTACGTTAAATTCACGGATTCAGGCGCCCTACCGTCTCGAACTGATGGTGGCAAAACCGGTACTGGCCGATCTATTCTGTCTACTGCCGAACGTTGAACGCTTGGATGCCATAACCGTAGGTTATACCGCGCAAAACATGCGGGAAATCACCAGCCTGTTGGGTGCCTTTTCCTATCTGGCAACGACGCAAAACTGATTCCGGTCTATCCGCCCCTGATTCTGGGGTGTAAACCGCTTGAAAAGAGAATTTATCGCATGACAAAACCCGTGATTGTGATCCACGGTGGCGCAGGTGCGCTGACCCGTTCGGCCATGAGCGCTGAAAAAGAGCAACGCTATCTGGCTGCGCTATCCGAGATTGTCGCCAGCGGACAGCGTATTTTGGCTGAAAACGGCAGCGCGCTGGATGCCGTAACGGAAGCCGTCCGTCTGCTGGAAGAGTGCCCGCTATTCAATGCCGGACACGGTTCGGTCTTCACCCACGCAGAAACCCATGAACTGGACGCCAGCATCATGGACGGACGGTCGCTGGATGCTGGCGCGGTCAGTTGCGTCAGCCATATCCGTAACCCGATTCTGGCGGCACGCACCGTGCTCGAAGCCAGCCCGCATGTGATGTTTACCGCCGACGGCGCGGAAGCCTTTGCACAGCAGCACGATCTGGAAAGGGTCGATCCGGCGTTTTTCTCCACCGATGAACGCCGTCAGCAGCTCCATAACGCGCAGGCAGGCTCAGGCCGCGTCATCCTCGATCATGATGGTCAGAACGACCCGATCGATCCCGACCGTAAATTCGGCACCGTGGGCGCGGTAGCGCTCGACAGCGCAGGTAACCTCGCGGCGGCAACCTCGACGGGCGGCATGACCAACAAACAGGCCGGACGCGTGGGCGATAGCCCCATCATTGGTGCTGGCTGTTACGCCAATAACCAGACGGTAGCCGTTTCCTGCACCGGTACTGGCGAGGTCTTTATGCGTGCCGTCGCCGCCTATGATGTCTCGGCGCTGATGGAGTATGCCGGACTCACGCTACAGCAGGCCAGCGATCGCGTAGTCATGGAGAAACTCGTGCAAATGGACGGCAGCGGCGGGATGATTGCCGTCGATAAAGCAGGCAACATCGCCTTGCCATTTAACAGCGAAGGCATGTATCGCGGCTATGGCTACGTGGGAGAAGCTCCCGTCGCCGATATCTATCGCTAAGTTAGCAATGGCAGGTGATATAAAAGATAAATGCACTTAATTGGTGCTATAGCACCAATTAAGTGCATCACGGTAGTGCATAAATTTTTCTCATTGGCAGCTTATGCACTATTACCAGGTGCTTATAACCTGGCGTAATAATTGCAGGCATTCTGGTCATTACTCATACGATGCTCATCAGAAAGCGTCAGCCGGAGCCTGCAACCATGCGATTACGCCATATTGAAATCTTCCAGGCCATTGTTCAGGCAGGTACCATCAGCGGCGCCGCCCGTTTACTCAACGTCTCTCAGCCCAACGTCAGCCGGGTATTGAATCACGCAGAACAGCAGCTCGGTTTTTCCCTCTTTGAACGTCGCACACAGGGCATGATCGCCACCGAAGAAGGGCTGCGCCTGATACCGAAAGTGCAGGAGCTTTTCAGTCATCTGCAAAGCATCAGTTCCCTCACCGAACAAATCAAAACCAGCAAGGCACACTCCGTACGGCTCGGTGCAGCACATGCATTCGGGCAAATGATCGTGGCCCCAACGCTGGTGGAGTTTCATAAGCAGGCAGCCTCGGTTAACGTCGAACTCGTCACCGAACACTTCAGCACGCTGTGCCAGAACATCCTGCAAAACCAGCTCGACTTCGCGCTGATCTTTGGTCAGCAGGTGCCACCTGAGCTGCTGGCAGAACCGCTGTTCCAGTCCACAATGGTTGCCCTGCTGCCGAAAGACAGCCCGATAAACGGCCCCGTCTCGCTGGAATGGCTGTGCAACAACAATCTGCTGATGATGCAGCATCAGGACCCGCTCGGCCAGGTGGTACACCGTGCACTACGCGACAAGGCGCTACAGCCGGCTGCCTCGCTCTACATCAAAACCTACTCAGTGATTGCCGATATGGTGCTGGCGGGCGGCGGTGCGGGCATCGTCGATCTCTTTACCGCCTGTCGCTATGCCGATCAGCTCAAAATCGTCCCTATCGATCAGCCGCTGCCTTTTGAAGTCACGCTGATCAGCCGCCGCGACAACCCACAGTCACAGGCGACGCTGCAACTGAAACAGATGATGAAAAATCGCTGTCGCGACATCGCCAGACAGAACGAGACGCTGCTTTACGCCGCCTGATTCACGACAGATGCTACGCCACAGACGGTTTTTCCTATCCCCTGCGCGGGACTCAACGCTATAATCCTTCTCATCATTTGCTTTACAGGTATGCACCAATGATTCGCAGCATGACCGCTTACGCCCGCCGAGAGATCAAGGGCAACTGGGGAAGCGCAGCCTGGGAACTGCGTTCCGTTAACCAGCGCTATCTGGAAACCTATCTTCGTTTACCGGAACAATTCCGCAGCCTCGAACCCGTCGCTCGTGAGCGCATCCGCGCCCGCTTAACCCGTGGCAAAATCGAATGCAACCTGCGTTTTGAGCTCGACCCGAGTGCGCAAAGTGCGCTGATCCTGAACGAAAAACTGGCGAAACAGCTGGTTAATGCCGCCAATTGGGTCAAGATGCAAAGCGACGAAGGGGAAATCAACCCGGTTGATATTCTGCGCTGGCCCGGCGTGATGTCGGCGGAAGAGCAGGATCTGGACGCCATCAGCGCCGAACTGCTGGTAGCACTGGAAGGCGCGCTGGATGACTTCATCGCCGCCCGTGAAAGCGAAGGTGATGCGCTGAAAGGGATGATCGAACAGCGTCTGGCTGGCGTCAGCGCCGAAGTCGTCAAAGTGCGCGCCCAGATGCCGAACATCCTGCTATGGCAGCGCGAGCGTCTGCAAAGCAAGCTGGAAGATGCGCAGGTGCAGTTGGAAAATAACCGTCTGGAACAGGAACTGGTTCTGATGGCACAGCGCGTCGACGTCTCGGAAGAACTCGACCGCCTCGACGCTCACGTCAAAGAAACCTACAAAATCCTGAAAAAAGAAGAAGCCGTCGGCCGCCGCCTCGACTTCATGATGCAGGAATTCAACCGTGAATCGAACACGCTGGCCTCGAAATCCATCAACGCCGACGTCACCGCATCAGCCATTGAGTTGAAAGTGCTGATCGAGCAAATGCGGGAACAGATTCAGAACATCGAGTAACGTTTCACGCGATCTCGCGTAGTCTCAATAAGTCTCGTCAGGATAAAAAGGCCATTGTAAATCATGGCCTTTTTTGTTTTATATAGTCTCATATCGTATCACTACAGCGCGTGTTCTGCGTGTGCTTAAAGGTGTACTTATTTAGCCTTAAGTACACTCGTTTAAGTACACCTCCTCTGATGATGAGGGACATATGGGAAAACTGACAGACATACAAATCCGTACATGGATTAGAAACAATGAGCACTTTGCGGGTCGCTCTGACGGGAATGGGTTATACATATGTTTTCCAGAGACTTATAGCGCCCCATTCTGGCGATTTCGCTACAAAATGGCGGGCAAAGCCAGAGTTATGCTGATTGGCTATTACTCCAGCATTTCGCTCGCGAAAGCGCGAGAAATCGCAAAAGAACTTTCCGCTCGTGTTGCTCTGGGACATGACGTAGCGGGAGAGAAGCAGGAACGTAAAGCTGAAGCGCTGAAGAAGATGGAAGAAGAGAAACATGTGCTCCGTGTTTCAGAACTAGCTGCGGAATACTTTGAGCGTCAGATCCTCAACCGGTGGAAGCACCCTGACATTCTGCGCCGCCGCATAGACAAAGACATCAACCCTAATATCGGGCATTTCAGAATCGAAGAAGTTAAAGCCTGGCATATCGACGATATGCTGCAAAAAATCGTCCAACGTGGAGCGCCTACAGTTGCTAATGACGTTCTTCGCTGGACGCGCCGTATTTTTGATTTCGGTATCAAGCGACATATGCTTGAAAGCAATCCTACTAGCGCCTTTGAAATCTCAGATGCTGGCGGACAGGAACAAAGCAGAGAACGCTGGCTCAGCCGTGACGAATTGATGAAGCTCTTTCAGGCTATGCCCATGACAAAAGGCTTCTCACGTCAAAATGAGCTAACAATGAAACTTCTGCTGGTGTTCTGCTGCCGTAAAATGGAGCTTTGCGGTGCGCGTTGGGAGGAGTTCGATCTTGATGAAGCGGTTTGGCACTTACCAGCAGAACGAGTTAAGAATGGTGATGCGATCGACATCCCTATTCCTGCACCTGCGCTTGAATGGTTGAAAGAACTGCATCAAATGTCCTGCAATAGCCAGTGGGTGCTTCCAGCAAGAAAGATGCAGCACCGCATGATTCCGCATATTCAAGAAAGCACACTGCCTGTTGCGTTGAGCAAGGTAAAGGGCAATCTACCTGATGTACCTAATTTTACTATTCATGATTTTCGGCGTACCGCGCGTTCACATCTGGCGGCGTTAGGGGTTGATCTAGTTGCAGAGCGCTGCCTGAATCACAGAATCAAAGGTGTTGAGGGGATTTACAACCGCTATCAGTATTTCAATGAGAGGAAGCAAGCGTTGGAATTGTGGGCTGACTTGCTTGTTTCTTTAGAAAGAGGTGAGGACTATAACGTGACACTGTTTAGAAAAAGTATAGCCTGAAGCCTAGTACAAACGTAGTCTTTCATATGACTCATACAGTATACAACGGAGCCTTTGTGATCTTCTTTAAACAAACCGACATTACTAACTGATGGTTGTATCTAATGCTGGGGGCAGGTCATGGGGATTGCTAGTATCTGAAAGTAAAGGATATGATACTAACTCGACGCATTTTAAATGTTTAAAAGAATCAATTATAATCGAGTTTGTATTTGGAGATATCAAAGAGACCTATGAGAAGCGGAAAAAAAAGTATCCTCACACCAATCAACCCAATTTTTATACCAGATCAAAAGTCATACTGGGCAACGCATTTTTATAGTGTCTTAAAGTGTATGGATAACCATAAAAATTTGCAGTACTCCCCAAGAAGATTCAAAGAGTTTCCTCTTTGGTCATTAAGCCTTTTAAGAGGAAACCTACCTCAGAATTTTTTTGAATATATTGAGTCATTTATCAGAAACTGGGGTGCTCAATATTTCTTTGCAAGTCTTTTTAATCAAAAAGTGGGCAGCCATATCATTATCGAACTGATTGAGAGGCTTGAGGAGTTATATGGTGTTTGTTTTAATAGAGACTTGGAACAATTTACCTTTTATATATCAGGAAATGATTCTCATCTAAGATATAAACTTGAAGATAGATTCACAGAAATATTTCCCTATAAAGAAATGAAAAATTCTACTTCTGATCTTATTGGATATTCTGATCTTTGCTTAGTATTAGAAAACACATTAACTGGCTCATCAGTTGGAATATTTGGTGAGGTTGAAGGAAACCATGGAAACAAGATGAGGACTGAAGCTTTTTGGGGAGGTAAACAAGAATTCTGTGTTTTTGGTATTGGCGTTGTTGATGGTGATGAGAAATTGGTGTATTTCGAAGAATCCAATTATAAAGGAATACCAAGAGTACATCTTTTGTTTGAAAAATCACATTTCTTTATCAGTGATTTTTTAGAAGTGTTAAACTGCTTAAAATTCTTTTTCCTATGTGGCCCTCAGATGAAGTATAGCTGCCCTGATGATGAATTTGGTTTCTTCGTTACAGAAATAAAGAAGAGATGGTCCGATCCTATCACCCAAGTTTTTATCTTTCTTGAGCGGTTTATAGATGGTGGTGATTTGGTTGGGTTTAATGATAACGCTTTGTCAATCATCACCGATTTACAATCATAGTTATTTTTAAAAGTTCAATATACTATTCACGCTAATTGAGACTATAATGGGGAAATATGCAAACAGTATTTTACTCTTGGCAATCAGATATATCTTCAAAAACAAACAGGAATGTTATAGAAAAATCTATTACAGTCGCAATAAAAAAAGTTAACTCGACATCAGAAAGTAAAGAGTCACATTTCACTCTTGATAAAGATACACTAAATGAGTCAGGTTCCCCAGATATCGTTGATACAATAATGCGAAAAATAGATAGATGTTCATTTTTTATTGCTGATATAACCCCAATACTAACTTCAAGTACTGGGAAAAACATGCCTAACTCAAACGTATTATTTGAATCAGGTTACTCTGTAGGGAAAAAGGGATTTAACAGAACATTTTTCATTGTTAATGAGGCCTATGCAGCTGTAGAGACCTTACCATTTGACTTAAAGACAAAAAGAATCCTCAAATATAATCTCAGCGAAAGTGATTTGAGTGATCCTGAAAACAAAGATAACATAGTTAAAGTGTTAACCTCAGCTATAGCTAAAAATTTAGAGTTAATCAATACGCTGCCTGAAACTGAACTTTCAGTAAATAAACCACCAACTAAAGAAATAAAAAGAAATAGGGATTTAATGAAGCTTAAAAGATTCCTTGAACAGATGCCATCAAAAATAATCCAAGAACATATCAATTATGGAATTGATATGATGATAATGAATTTCAACACTTTTACCGCCCTCTATAATATGCAATCAATTCAGTCATTTATTGGATTTAGACTTTATGACTTAAAGCTTCAAGAACATATTAATTTACTAATGGAAAATTTTGAGAAAAGTCTTTCATTTGGTCTAAATTTCCACCATTTCAGGGATGATATATATAAGTTCAAAGCGAATGAAGTAACATCAGAATCCGATTACATAATAGCTCTTAAAAAACTCAATTATTCATTGGATAATTTACTGAATTACATACATTCAAAATATATAGAAATTGACCTGGAGGAGTATGGTGATTTGGCTTTAAAGTCATACTATAAAGAAATTAAAGAAAATGAAGATTAAAATAAATGCGGTTGCTCTTTTTTTTCTATGAGCCAATAAATATTGTCCGTTTAAATTGGCAACGCCGATATAATATTCTGACACTTGCTATTATCTTATTTTATGTATGAATGCAATTAGCAGAACCAATAACAAAAATTTTCAATGCGGTGAGTAATTAATATAAAACAGTCACATATTATTGCAAGTAATTTAGTTACACCAATATGGAAGAATTCTTATTTCTCTTTATGTATGCCTGATTGATTATTTCTTTCTGTAGTTCCCCTCCATAGAGCCTTCAGCAGAAACGCCACAATAGTTTTCACAACTACGGGTCATTACGTTAAATGAGCCATTATTCAATTCACTAATTACCGCTACACATGCACTCGATGAGTCGCTGTGAAGCCAACGATTTCGCAGCCCTGCGCCTGCACCGACACGTTCGGCAATGCCCTCCATATTACAAACACCAGAAGCATTACCGTGAGATGCATTAATATTAAATTCAGCAGTGTCATTCCCCGTCGACAACGATAAAGCGCCATTTCGCTTAACGTATTTAGCTGCATGCGCCATAGTAAAGCCATTGGCCAATAGCAAAGTTAGGACTATCTTTTTCATTATTACTCCTTTATATACTGTTAAATATAAAAATGTCTATACCAACAAATTATTACCGATATAATTTTGTACTAGAATATCCTTGCTTTCGTATTTCCATACGTTGAGTATTATAGGTGTTTCTGCAATTAACACACGAATAAACATTAGTAATGTTGTATCGCTCTTCTGTCCAGGTCGACTTTATAATCATCTGCTTGATCTTACCCTCCCAAAAGAACCCAGCGTAATAGCGCTGAAAGCCAGTCTTAGACAACAGCTAGGGCGTTCATGCTTGACTGCCTTACTAACCCGACACAGAACAGTGCTATTCGATGAGTGCGAGCTCTGGAATCAGTGGCCACGCTGCGTTGAGCAATTAAGCAGCATATACAGCATAGCATGCTGCTTACGGTGTACTTAAGGGTGTAGCTAATCGAAAAGATGATTATATAAAACACTTGTAAATCAACGCATATATAGCATTACTCAACATTCAGATTCATCACGCGCTCTCGCGTTCTCTCACTAAGTCGCGTCAGGATAAAAAGACCATTGTAAATAATGGTCTTTTTTGTTTTATGATGGAGGACAAAAACATGGGGCTAACCCATATCAAATGGATTTTTTGGTGTTCCGTCATTCAGTAACTCAGACGCGATGGCATGTACCTCGCCCTGAACATAAGCCCAATATTCAGGATTATCGAGGGTTCTCTCTTTAATTGGCTTAGGGATAAAGCGGCTCATTTCCATATTGAAGTCGTCACGGACTTCATCTTCCAACATTAGCTTGGCTAACTGAATAGACAGCGCCTGTCGAAAGTCTACTGTTTGCTTCTGTCTGGCGGTGAGTTTCTTTTCAACCAGTGTTTTGGATAAATCAATACCGCGCTGCTTAATCCAAACAATATCCCAGATATCACGAGGTTTAATACGCCTTGCCCGATACGCTAACGCGATCAACTTATCGGCCAATGTTTCTTGTAACGACTGTACCGGAACCAAGATCCCTTCAGTCGGTACAACGATGTTGTAATGATTGATTAGTGGGCGTTTTTCAATATCAAATGACGGAATAGCACAGACGTCAATATGCATTTTTTGCCGTGGCAAATCAGGACGATTAGCTTCTTTTACGATACTAATTTTCCAAGAAACAGTATCCCCTTGCTGCTCGCCAGAAGGTTTGTTTACCCAAACTTCGGTTTCATACTTGTTCTGAATATAGGTTTGGATTTCGGACTCCAGCCCCTCAAACGCTGAGGGCTGGAAATCATGACCACCATTGAAATCAAGATCTTCTGATAGCCTGCTACTGTTGTAACACATTCGTAATGAGGTGCCGCCAATAAACGTTAACCGCTGCATGACGCCCTGTTTGATCAGCACATCGATAATGTCATGATGCAAGATCTCTTTTTCTATGACGGGTGTCACTGCGGCATAGTCAGGGTTTGACTGGACGATTTGGCGAATTTGTTGCCTCAGCATACGTTATCTCCCACACACTTCCCCATACTTAGCTCTCCAACATATGTAGATTACGCTGGCAGTGCTTTAGGTCTGCAATCGCTTGTTCCTTGTATGCGCGATACATGTTGATGTCGGGGTCATAGTACAAATTAGGTGCAATTTGCTCGACTGGCTTTTTAGTATGGGTAAACTCGATCACGCCATAAGGCGTATCAAAACAACCACTTCGACCTTTAGTCACCACTGTGACTCTACCCATCACAACTTGTGAAATATCACCAGTATGACTGAGCTGACTTTCTAAACTGATGTAGTTCAATACGCCACTGCGCAACTTTTTGATGATTTTATAAATGGCAGTCTCAGGCTCAGGTGGTGTAATAACACTTTCATAGAAGCCTTTCACCACTCGTCTTAGCAACCCCTTCTTTACGCAATCTGCCAGGAACTTTCTAAAGGCTGAGTCACAAGGCACACCCTGCATAAAAGCCAGCTCTGCTACACTGTGAATGCCACCGCCAGCGTTCACTGATTTAGCCAACGCGCTTAATAGCTCATCAGATTTAGCCATAGGTCTACACTACATTACCAAATAAGTAATGTAGTGTAGACCTGCGCAAGAGAAAGGTCTACAGATTGTTACGTGATAAGTAACTTAGTGTAGACCTATTAAACCTGAGTAACCTTCGCTCTCGACTCTTGTATATCGCCAGCCAGGGACACCAATATGCCCATATTGAGCATTTTTATAAAATTTGGACACGGTGATACCCATTTTGAATGGGCAAGGCATGCTTTTGGATGCTTACTTTGAAGAGCGCAAGGTGCGCTCACACTATGCTTGATAAGTGGCCAGTATTAGATACAACGCTCAGAGCGTTTTTGTCGCGTTATTTCCCTTCACCCTCTCCTGCATGTGATACCGTCAAGGCTTCCTTATAGACGTCTTTCACAGAATTAAATTGCTGAGCCGCCTCCAGCGCACTTAATGTTGTCAACTTCATCGAATGACGAATCGGCCGATGAGGAACGTTTTCAATCGGTGTGTTTAACGTCAATGGTTTACCTAATTCAAACAAAACACAATCGTATGAATCGATGCTTAGTTTCCCTGCGTGCTCCACCGTTAATTCATTCCTTTTAACGATTCTCTGGCTTTTAATCGGCCATATTTTCTTAATCGATTTCCAGTGGTGATCAAGGTCACTCGTTGAAGCGATAGCGAGGTAGCGTATTTCTGCGACAATGTGGCTTCTGGCATTCTTCATCGCCTGATTAAATGTCTCAACTCTGGTGTGATACCATGCTGATGTGCCGTTTTCAAAATTATCAAAATACGTGCTGGCTCGCCCTTTAGTACCCCCCAAGGATGCCGTCATCACTAAATCGGGATAAAGCGTTTGCTCCATACCGTAATAAGGGATTCGTGCGGCTTCTTGCAAATATAAACGCTCTTGCAATTTTTGCGTGCTGTAATCACTTCCCGCAACGCCAAGTTGACGCTTTAAAAAATCAACCATCCAGCGGCACCCAACTTGCTCCTTGTCGTTTGGAAGAAGCGCAAATGCCCCAATCCCCACCTCAGAAATCATATCAAGGTAAGGGTTGTCGTCCACGTGTTGGTTAAAAAAGCCGGGATAGAGGGCAAAGGCCCCAAACACTGGACGACTTTTATGGCCTATCGTGGACGATTTATCTTGCGTAATACGGATCAACGCATCGCGGTAACGGTGCATTTGGTTAATCGCATCGTCCGGCACCAAATCGATTTTATCAATATCGTATTTATGCGCATCGCTACCATCCACTTGGCTCGGTTTGGTTTGAATACGGTACTTTGCATCGAACAGCCAAATAAAGCATTTGTCACTCGGCGTAGGGAATTCAACCTTCAAGACAATATCAGGACAATGAGAGACGAAGTAAGAACGAATATCCTTGCTATTTGGGGTAAAACTCGGTTCGTGCGCTAATCTCGCCACTAAACCATCATCGCGTTCAAAAACAAACGCGCCCGCAAAGCCATTCTTTAATTGATATTCAACGTCATTTTTTAATACTAAGGCTTGGCGATTCGGCGTGACATCCTTAAAGCCAAGATCGTCGACTAAAATGTTGCGCAATGCCAGAAAACACCACACCTCATAAATTTCGGCAACCGACTTCATCGAGATACTGGTTTGATTGGCAAAAACATCCAAATAACATTTAAGCTCTTGCCAAATGCGATATACCGCGCTGTATCCCGTTTTTTGTTGTAGGACTAGTGAGGATTTAGCCAAACCGTTAAATGCACCAACCTCGCGTAAAAAGCTGTGGTTTAGCATTTTGCTCAATGGTTTTTGCCAACTGCCAATTTCGTTGAGGAACGAGTCGGAAAGGCGTTGATTCTCTGGGGCTTGATTATTTTTTCGCAGCTTACGTTCAAACTCAGCTAATCGATTTTTGCACTGGGTGACCACCATCTTGATAAAACGATTTTCTGGCGTATCAACACTTAAGTGCTTTTTTTCAACGCGATAGCGTTTATCGAACTGACCCTTTTCAAGGTCTTTGATTACGTTTTCGGCTAAGCGATGAGGCAACCGGCCTTTTAAACGATCCGCACGCACAAATGAAACGTTGGGCTGTAGGCGGCTATGAGGCGCCTGACAGATAATTTTTAAACTTTGTTCGAAACGCTGCCTCAGTGCCGTGAAATTAGCTAACCAGAGTAACGGAAAATCACCACGCTGTTTGCTTTGCTCTGCCTCTTGCTCGGTTTTTTCGGCAAGGCTAAAACGCCATAGCGGATAGTTATCGTCAAGTACGCGATACATCTCGGGCAAATCACGGTGTAAATCCATTTTGGTCGGCAACACGTCAAAAGCAAGGGTAAACCGATAATCCTGACCTGCAAGGTGATAGCTAAGTGGCAGACGCATCCAGCCCACATCATTACCGGTGTTGATGGTGCCCGTTAAGCGAGCGGGAATGTCGCGTTTCTTTGCCGCAAAGCGAAAACCTTCATTCACTAACCTAACGCGATGAGTTAAGCAGGCTTGCTCCACATCATTAAAAAACACCCACTCAAACTGATATTGCGCATTTTCAAAAAATAAGGGTTCCCGCAAATTAACACATTCACTCTGCACACTGGGCGCGTTCCCCAACGCGTCAGAGATGAGGGTTTCATCAAGAACCGCCACTTCCTGTAAATCCATCGCAGGGGAAAAACGCACCGTCGAGCCCACGATAGGGGGATTATTCGCGTCAGCGTACTGGGTTCGTTTAGCCAACGTATTACGATAAACCTGTTGCCGTTTAGCGATATCATTACACCAAATCGACAGTTCAAAATGCTCAGTTTGTACTCGCAATAATTCGGGCATTTCGTACCGCCTTATGGGTTATGGCCAGAAACTGGTGAAACCTGATTGAACAAGCTTATTTTGCATCCAATCAATTTTAGCGCGACTGCGGCAAGCAATCATTATCGTCGCGCCATCCTGTTGCTTTTCACGATAAAAATCGGGCCGAACAGCAGGTGAATTTTGTTGCTCAGGCGACGCTTGTTGCTTAGGCCACACCAGAGACAATTGCTCACGCAGAATACCGGATAAGCGCACGAGCAAGGACTGATCAATATTATGCTGAGCCAGTTTATCGCTGTCGCCTTCAATACGAGGCAACACTTTACACATTAAAAAATCATCCCAAACGGCTTGTAGCGCTTCGTCGTTTTCGGGCTGTAGGCTTATCACACTCAGCAGCAATTCATTTAAGGCACGATAGGCCAATTTAAAGGACGTGTTATCCAGCTCGATATTGAGCGATTGTAAAAAGGCAATACTCTTTTTGCCATCTGCATCAATTGCAGGCAAGCGTGCTTTATTCTTCACAGCACTTGAATAAATGGGATAGGACAGCTTTTTCGGAATGATGGTGGGTGAAAAATATTCGTCGAAATCGTTAGGGAAGAAGTCACCAAAATCAAAACTCAGTGCGCGGTCAATCACCTTACGGGAAAAGCCGTGCGTGGTCTCATCCATATTCACCGTGCCGGCCACCAGTAAGTTAAAGGGAATGCCGATACCATTCTCAGAAAATTCAAGCCATAACGCAGAAGTCGGGTCTAACTCCAAACTCGTGCACAACGCATTCTGTTTATCAGGAGAAAGTAACTTAATCACCGAGGCTTTTAATAGCGGGTCGCACTGGTAGATAAATTCATCACCCTTCCATTCCCATTCGCGGGTTTCCAGTATGGATAAATAGTCAGCGAAATATTGTTCAACAGGGGCGAGATTCATTTCATCTAGGCATAGCCAATACGGCGGTATTGCGTGTAAATCATTACGGTGGCCTGCCGTTTTGTTCTCTGCGATTTGCACACCGGTCTCTGCAATGGCTTTCCACGCTTTAACAATAAATTGCAACACATCGGTGGTGACGTACTCGGCATTGTTATTCAAGCGGGTGGTATAACCTAATAAATCGCTGGGTTCATGCCAATCCGGCCGGACGGAAACTAAACAGTAGGTTTCTTCACTGCTTCCCGTTGTTTCCGCTTGTTTACTAACAAAACGCGATTTCCCCGTGCCGGAGATGCCGGCGAGGAGTAGGAAAGGTTTGGGGAGGGGAATACTGTCGCTATCTTTTCCAATCAATTTTTCTTTGGTGGATATTGATATTTCTTGCATTTCAAATCCCATCCCTTCTATTTCTTTATAGAATTTCAGTAATGAATACAAATCACTTTTTAGAATTTCATCAGACGGAATACTGTCAGCAGAATAATATCTTGCGATAACACTTGGTTTTTCATACGATTTACCAAGAGGTGTATCTGCTTTTAAATTTATATCCTTAACGCCCCAGCGCTCTAAATCAGGGATTTTGTTTAATAGCTGTTTCTTTATATATTCAGCGCGTTCTTCGGCAACTTTCTTTCCCCATTTCTTAGCTGGGCTTGTTGTACCTTGATGAAGGGACAAATAAAATCCTGAGCCATCAGCTTTAAAAAGGTATACTGGATAGATTCCTTCTTGAGTGGTACTTGTAATTTTTGGATTAAGAATAGATATCCAAGGAACATTTGCCCAATTCCCTGCTCCAGCACTAGCCTCTACTTCATAAGTCAAATCAAACTGACTAACTATATCTTCTATTTCTTTTTTTAACTCTTTTCTCAATAAATTCGCAATTGGGTTATTAGTAAACCCCTCTTTTGTGGCCGCAACCCAACCTTTAGTTATTATCTGAAATTTTTCTTGCAGGCTCATCCTAGCTCCTAAATTAAGACAATAAATTTATGATATCTCGCCACAACAGCCATTTATTTTATTACGCAATACTATTTCTTTCTACTACACACGGAGACGTCAAGTGTTTCAGCAGCCATCATGTCAACAACGCAGCGTTTTCGGCCATCAACTTCTGGCATGGTTTTATAAAAACCTGTTGGCATTGACACTCAGTCCGCAATATATAACTGTGTATTTATACATGAATATTCATATTATCATCTGATGATACTTAGGCAAGTATTGTATTCTTCACCCCATGTAATCGAAAGTGATTTAAGCCATCAATTTCGATTACATGACTACGAAACTCGTAGTATCTGAACCCGTAAAAAGCATCGACAATTGGCGGCACTGACTTTCAAGGAGGATCGCCAATGACTACCATAAATGCTGCCGCTACCGAGAGTTCCATTACCATTTTCCGCGACCTGATCGCTTCGTTACCCATTGATCACCTTAGTCATGCTCAGCGGGACGATCTCAGCGCAATCGCCGCAGAGTCGGTTGAAGGGTTGTGCCACGGTTTACAGTATCTAAGCGAATCGCTGGCCACAGAAAATCTTCAACAACTCAGCGCCTATTTCAACGCCTGTGCACATTTGATTCCGGCATTGCTGGTAATCAGCGAACAGGCCACATCAGTTCGCACAGCAAACCTCACCTAAACTGTCCCTATCAGAGCCAATAAGGACAACTTTCCTATAAACTGTCCTTATTGGTTTGCATCTTGTCCTTATCTTTACTACATTTAGAGACACCTACTACCATTCTGTCCTTATAAAAATGAGCCAAGACAATCGTATACGGCAAGAGAAAACATCAATTTTGAAAGCAATGCTTCAGTTCGATGAAGCAAAAAGCTTGGGAGAAATTGAAGAATTTTTATTATTTTCAATAAATAAGAAAACACTACAGCGCCGACTTAAAGAGCTGTACGACGACGGACAGATCGTGACGGTAGGGGAAAAACGCAATACTAAATATTATGCAAATAAGGACAATTCACCTTCATTGCATGTCCTTAAGTCATTCGATAAGGACACTACCGATAACAACATAGGGACAATACGGGCAGATGAGGACAATCACCCCATCTTTTCCAAAGAGGCTATCTCACAGCTCGCCTATTTAGATACGCCTTCATACGCGCGTAAAAAATCCAGCTATCAATTTGATATGTTGAATAATTATTTACCCAACGTAACCCAGTACCTACCGGATCAGATACAAACGACGCTGGCGAAAATGGGGAAACGATTTGATGACACACTTGCAGCCGGTACTTACGCGAGGAATATTAGTCAACGCCTACTCATTGATTTGTCTTATAACTCTAGTCGACTAGAAGGTAATACCTACTCCAAGCTTGATACACAAAAACTTATAGAACAGGGGCTGACAGCCGATGGTAAAGTTCATGAAGAAACCATCATGATCATGAACCACAAAGAAGCGATTGAATTTTTAATTGAAAATGCTGAAGAGATAATAATTAATGCCTTCACGATCAGAAACATTCACGCCCTACTTTCGCAAGATTTACTCGCCAATCCCAACGCATGCGGTAATATCAGGCAAATAGAAGTCTCTATTGGAAGATCGGCCTATTTTCCGCTAAACAACCCCCATCAACTCGAGGAATACTTCTCTCTATTGCTACGCAAAGCAGAACAAATCCACAACCCCTTTGAACAAAGCTTTTTCTTATTCATTCATTTATCTTATCTACAAGCCTTTGAAGACGTAAACAAGCGAACCGCTCGATTATCCTGCAATATCCCTTTTATTAAGCACAATTTTTGCCCTTTAAGTTTTATTGATGTACCGCAAGAGGATTACTTTAAGTCACTGCTGTACTTCTATGAAACCAATGAGCTCCTGCCCGCTTTAGAGCTGTTCAAATGGGCCTATACGAGATCTTGCGAACAATATGATGTAGTAAAAGAGTCGATTGGCGAAATTGATATTTATCGCATACAACATCGTGCGGCACGAAAAGTGGCGATGGGGAGCATTATCCGGGAAAATCTTAATGAACCGTTTGCAGAACAATATCTTAAGAAATATTGTGCAGAAAATAACATTCCTTCTGCCGATAAATTTATTACCATGACACTCAGTGATTTAGCTCAACTTCATGTTGGATCAATCGTTGGACTTGGCATTACAGAAAAAATGTTTATTGAGTGGAAAAAATAATTGAATGAACGGAAGAATCGGTGGGAATTACTCGTCAGGACAGAAACGTAACAGTGGCGAGCAGCAGAACGGTATCCAAAGATCGCCAAAATGCCAAGCTAGACGCCGAATTTGCTCTCATCATGCAGCGCTATGGTCATACTATCAAAACGCTGAACGACCGATAATACATACAACAAAATAGGACTGTATTCCTACAATCCCATCAAAAATGGGAATATAGTCCCATCATCGCAGTACCAATCGATTCACCAAACCACCGACACTATCTTTAGAACGTCTTCACCAGCAGCAAAACAGGGAAAAACAACCGTCATGCGTTATCTCGTCCTCCCGCTCATCCTTTTTGCCTTAACCGGCTGTCAGGCGGTTACCACCTTCGATAAATATGCCACGATGCGGCTTTATGAAGTGTATGAAGCGAAGAATCTTTCCGCCTGTGAGTACAAGCCGCAGTTTCGCGACTGTACCGTAGAAAAGCGTTCTTTTAACGTCAGAATTACGGACGATAAAAGCAAAATTGCATTAGTGGTAGGAAAACGCTATGCCTATTTCGGCTTCACGCGTGATGATTTTTCCCGCCAGACGCAGCCGCTGCGTGATTTCCTGATTTGGGCAGACGATCCGAACGCGCAAGATAAACAGATCAAGCAGCTACGTAAGGCCGGAAACGTAGGCGGAAGCCTGTTTTACAATAGCGAAGTGGAATATCAGTTCGATTATCTGCATACGCGTGCCGATGTTGCACTGCTCGTCGTTAAACCTCATCAAACGGCTGATTCTTATGGCTTGACCGTCGAGGAAGTGAAAAATCTGCTGTCGGTGATGGATGCCTGGTATGCCGGTACGTTTACCGGGAAACAGCTGACGTAAAACTCAGTTGAGGCGGCCAGACTGGTCACGTCTGGCCAAGAGCGGCATTAGAATTTCTGCATTCTGGAAGTAAACTGGCCGCAGTTTTTCAGCATCAAATCTTTAACGGGGCGGCGGTCGTAGTAGCCTTTCTCTGTCTTGAACACTTCGTAGACTTCAATGCGTCGGGGCGAATAAGGTCCATCAAACTTGCCAGTGACGTAATAGTAATTCCCCACTACAGGTTTAAACGTCACGGTGCTAAATCCGCCATTGCCCGCAATCATTCTTACCGCGATATTGTTTTTCGCACTCACCCAAAATTCACGAATCATCGTTGGCGTTTCTGGGATTTCAGGGAAACCGAGTTCTTTATTATTGAGTTTAGTTTGGAACCCAAACGCATTATTGGTATAGCCATTTTCTGGTGCATCAATATTAATACATCTGTCAGTCGTCGGATAAACGCGAACATAGTCGAGGTTGCGATTATCGAACGTCATACCCACACGGTCAGCGCCTTGATAATCCTCCAGTTTATGACTATAGGTCGCAACCGAACATCCACTGAGTAATATCGCGCTTATTCCTATCAGAAGAATTTTCCCAAACATAACCATCCCTTACCTTTATAAAATCAGAACTTCCTGATTATTTTACGCCGTTTTTTATTCGAAAATTTATGCTCTATTACCTCACCTTAAACACTATTAATATACCCTAAATAATTCGAGTTGCGTGAAGGCGGCAACTGCGCGAATCCCCAGGAGCTTACAGCAGTAAGTGACTGGGGTGAGTAAGGGCAGCCAACGCACAAGCAGCTTGAAGTATGACGGGTATAAACGAGGCAACGTGGCAATTTCGCTCTATTACACCGCTCGACGTAAAAAATCTCTGAGCCAGACAGAGATATCTGCCGTGAAGGATATCGTCCAACGCCATTCCGTTAATGACCACATTGAGAAATATCTGACGACCGGTGAAGGCCTGAATTGGGAATCATTTGATTTCACCCTCAACGTGAAAATCGGTAACGTATTCAGGAGGGGGATTGTCCTCTCCGGTTCAACCAAACTTCCCGACAATGATGAAGAAGCAACTTGGATTGGCGTACAGCACTGGTGCCAGTGTTTATCCGAAATACGCGGCGTTTTGACACACTGTGAATGGCACGTCGCGGTCGACGATCGTGCTATTCCGTGGAGCCATGAGGTCAATGCCTATGACCCTGCGCGTTAGAAACGTGAGCCTCTGACAAAAATAGGAAACAGGGAGGGCGAGATGGACGACAACGACATTTACGATGCTGTCGCAACCAGCGCATACGGGCTGTCGATGGGCGCGATATGGCAACATATTGCGGTGGAGTGTCGGAGCAATCCCAGAACCTACACCCAACGTCAGGTTCTGTTTTTTACGTTGCTGGAACGGCTCATCGCAGAGGGAAGAATCAAACTTGCCAGTCAGGGAGACACTCTGCCAGGTGACCCGAAAAATCAGGTCGATCGGCTCCGCAACGCCTTTCCACCTGAAACGTCCGATAATGAATTTGATGATGTCGACGAATACGGCCTGTGGTTCTTAGCCAAAGCCCCCGCAGGTGTCGTGTGGATCACGCCCGAGGGACAAGAGAGTTGGACGTAAGAAGAATCAGCCAAACCGCACCCATTCCTCTTACTCATGACCAGATATCACCACTCGCAGCGAACTTACTCCGTGGTCTTACGTTCAACCTCCTGACCTTCCGCTGCCTGACTTTCTAGCACCTCATTCTGTTCCGGCTTCGCCACACGATGCTGGCGACCTTCCTCGATAAAATCTTCGTCGATGCCTTCAATATTCTCCTGATTGTCGCGACCGGAGAGGATGTTCCAGCAGGCGATGAACAACGCCGCAATCAGCGGGCCAATCACAAAACCGTTGATACCGTAGATTTCCATGCCGCCCAGCGTGGCGATCAGAATCAGGTAATCCGGCATTTTGGTGTCTTTCCCCACCAGCAGTGGGCGCAGAACGTTATCCACCACCCCAATCACCAACACGAAGAAAGCGACGATGAATATCGCTTGCCAGAGCATATCCGTCGCGAACAGGAAGGCGGCGGCCGGCACCCAGATAATTGCCGACCCCACAGCGGGGATGAGGGAAAGGAACGCCATTAGCGACCCCCACAGCAGGCTGCCTTCTATCCCTGCAATGGAGAACGCAATCCCGCCCAATGTCCCCTGCACAATCGCCACCACCACGGTGCCTTTCACGGTCGCCCGAGATACGGCAGCAAACTTCACCAGCAGATGATGCTTAACATGGGTAGAAAGCGGTAGCGATTCCAAAATCAGGTTGACCAGATAGGCACCGTCTTTCAGGAGGAAGAAAAGCAGGTAGAGCATCACCCCAAAACCAATGAAGAAGGTGAATGTCCCTTTGCCGATCAGCAGCACGCTTCCCGCCAGATATTGCCCACCTTTCAGCACAACCTGAGACAGCTCCTGCTGTATTTTGGCGGCGTTATCCAGATTGTGTTCCGCGAGGAAATGTCGCGCCCACTTCGGCAGATGCTGAATTAGCTCCGCCAACACCACCGGGAATTGCGTATTACTGTCCTGCAATCGGGTGTAAACCCCGTTAATTTCAACCACCAGCGAGGAAACAATGATCCCCAACGGAATGAAGACGAGCAGGAAGATGATCAGGACGGTTAGCAACGAGGCAACGCCGTTGCGATCGTTTAATTTTTGCCGAATTTTGCTTTTCAGCGGATGGAAGATAATGGCCAGCACCGCTGCCCATAAGATGGCGGAATAATACGGTGCCAAGATGTCAAAAAACGCCAGCGTGACGATAAATAAGATAAGGATGAAGAATCCCTTCGTAAGCCCTTTAATATTCACAACGATTTCCCCTTCGTTCAATCTGCTCTCGAAATATAGAACGAAGTGGGGCGTTTGCAATATAGGAAAAAACGCCGGATTCTGAGGAGATGGCTATGCGAGCGCCTCATGAGTGGCAATAAAGTCATCTTTTAACTGACTATACACCGCAGCATCGTTATCACATGCCAGCGCAGCGGCGCGCTTTATTGCCGCATATTCCGCACACACGTCAGGATTCACCCGCAGATAATCACGAAAAGCCAAATGTCGCTGAATAGGTTCGTCACCCACCACGAAGGCGTGAAGATGGTGAGTACGAGCGTCACCGCCCTTGGTGTAGTAACGACGCCCCGCTATCCCATTTTCGCCGCGGGGGCGATAGCCCAAATCGACCATGACGTGATCCAACCTATCCAAATCGGACAGCGAAACCACTTCCAGCAGCATATCAATCACCGGTTTAGCGGGTAACCCCAGCACGGCCGTGCTACCGATATGGTGGATTCTCACCGCAACGTCACCGAGCGCCTGCGCTATCGCACTCGCCTCTGTTGCGTAATTCGTCACCCAGTGTGGATCGTAATCCACCACGGCAATCGTGCGCTTGCCCATTCGCTTATCTTCCCCAACGTTGTCCTATCCCGTAAAGGTTATCAACGTTCAGAGGAAGGTTCAAAAGCCATCACGCGGCGAGAGACTCTCACCGCATCATCCGTGCTTACAGGCCATCCAGTCGCCGCTGGGTCGCCTGCACCAGTGAATCCGTGGTGATGTCGGCAATGGATTTGGCACCTGTGAGCGTCATCGCTACACGCATCTCTTTTTCGATCAGGTTCAGCAGGTTAACCACGCCCGCTTCGCCCGCTGCCGCGAGTGCGTAGACAAACGCGCGTCCGAGCATCACACCATCCGCACCCAGCGCGATCATGCGCACTACGTCCAGCCCGGTACGAATACCGGAATCCGCCAGAATGGTGATCTCACCTTTCACCGCATCGGCGATGGCAGGCAGCGCATGTGCCGTCGAGAGCACACCGTCCAGTTGGCGACCGCCGTGATTGGAGACCACGATGCCGTCTGCGCCAAACTTCACCGCCTCTTTGGCATCTTCCGGGTCGAGGATACCTTTGATGATCATCGGCCCTTTCCACATCTCGCGGATCCACGCCAAATCCTGCCACGAAATAGAAGAATCGAAATTCTCGGCCAGCCAGCCGATATAGTTCTCCAGCGTCGTCGGCGTACCGCGATAGGCGGAAACATTCCCCAAATCGTGCGGTTTGCCGTTCAAGCCAACGTCCCATGCCCACTGTGGATGCACCATCGCCTGCAAAACGCGACGTATTGCCGCATTCGGGCCGCTCATGCCGGAATGGGCATCACGATAGCGCGCGCCCGGCGTCGGCATATCCACGGTGAAGACCAGCGTCTTGATCCCCGCCGCCTGCGCACGTTCCAACACGTTGCGCATAAAGCCGCGGTCTTTTAACACGTAGAGCTGGAACCACAGCGGCCGATCGATAGTGGGTGCGACCTCCTCAATCGGGCAGACTGAAACGGTAGACAGCGTAAAGGGAATCCCCTTCTGCGCCGCCGCACGGGCAGCCTGAACCTCGCCGCGTCGGGCGTACATCCCGGTCAGGCCAACGGGTGCCAGCACCACCGGCATCGCCAGTTTTTCGCCGAACAGTTGGGTTTCCAGGCTCAGATCGGAGACATTTTTCAGGATACGCTGACGCAGCGCGATATCCGCCAGATCGGCGGTATTACGCCTGAGCGTGTGCTCGCCATACGCACCGCCATCGGCGTAGTGGAAAAGAAACGGCGGCAGCTTACGCTGCGCCGCCGCCCGGTAATCCGTTGAAGCAGAGATGATCATCGTCCTTTCCCATCCTTCTTCTTGTTTGTGCCACTGTTATGGTAAGTGGCATGACCGTGGATAAAACTCATGCCGATCGTTTAAAGATCGAGATACCGGGGGCTACCACGGTGCGAGGTATCCCTGCGGGAACCTCATCACCGCGTTTCCCCCTCAATCCACACTTAAGCAAGCATCATTACCTTTATTGAGATTGCCTTTAGTGAAACTGCTTTTAGTGAAATTGAAGGTACGCGACATGCGTTTGCAGATATTCCTGCAAGCCATGCTTGCCGTCCGCTCCACCCACACCGGATTTACGCCAGCCCGCATGGAAGCCCTGCATCGCCTCGAAGTTTTCACGGTTGATGTAAGTTTCACCGAATTTCAGCCCTTTCAACGCCTTCATCGCGGTATTGATATTCTGAGTATAGATCGACGACGTCAGGCCATATTCGCTGTCGTTCGCCATCGTAATCGCCTCTTCCAACGTGTCGAAAGTCGCGACGGGCAGCACCGGCCCAAACACTTCTTCGTGCATGATCGGCATGTCTTGTTTCACGTCCACCAGCAGCGTTGGCGGGTAGAAATAGCCTGTACCACTTTCGCGCTGGCCGCCGAGCAGCACTTTCGCGCCCTGTGATACCGCTTTCGCCACTTTGTCTTCTACACGCTGTCGCGCCGCCGCACTGATCAACGGCCCCATATCCAGCGCTTTCTTATCCGCCGTGTTGCCGAAGGTCACCTGTTCCATCGCAGTTTTAATACGGGAGATAAACTCGTCGTAAATGCCTTTCTGCACGTAAACGCGCTCGGCGCAGTTACATACCTGCCCACTGTTGATCACGCGGGAGCTGACAATCGCTTTCACAGCCAGATCGAGATCGGCGTCGTCCATCACAATGGCCGGAGCTTTGCCACCCAGTTCCAGCGACACCTTCGTGACGTTTTGCGCCGCCGCCGTCATGGTGGCAATTCCCGCCGCCACGCTGCCGGTCAGACTGACCATGCCGACTTTTGGGTTAGCAGCCAGCTCTTGCCCTACCGTTGGGCCATAACCAGTAACGAAATTGATGACACCTTTCGGCAGACCAATTTTGTGAATGATTTCGGCGAAAATCACTGCATTATTCGGTGTGATCTCGCTCGGTTTGATGACGATGGTATTGCCAGTGATCAGCGCTGGAGCCGCTTTACGCGCGATCAGGAAGAAGGGGAAGTTCCACGGTAGAATACCGGTCGTGACGCCAATCGCTTTACGGAAGACGAAGATATTTTCATTCGGACGGTCGCTCTGAATGATTTCGCCTTCATAACGGCGCGCCCACTCTGCCATGTAGTCGAGATAGTCAGCGGTGAACAGCACTTCCGTCTGCGCCAGACCGTGCGTTTTACCGCCTTCTGCGATGATAGTGTCGGTCAGTTCGGCTTCGCGCTCGCGAATACCGTCGGCTATCTTGTGCAGCCAGACGCCGCGCTCAACCGCAGGCAGCGCTTCCCAGCCCGGCTGTGCGGCTTCTGCCGCCTCTATCGCTCTCTTTGCGTCGTCAGCGGAGCCTTCCGGGATCTGTGAAATAACCTGCTCTGTGGCTGGGTTCACCACATCAATCCACTTCCCGCTTCTGTTTTCAACAAACTCACCGTTGATGTACATACGTTTTTGGGTGGTGCTCATGTCAGGCATCTCCAAAGTAGGGTTAGAGAATACAACGCATAAACGAGTTGTTAATAAAACACGTCTTTTTTGTGAAGTTTTGCCATGCTGCGCGATCTGCACTGCATTTACCTTTTCATGGCTGCCATCTCAGTCTGGCAAGTGGCAAAAAAGTCATACAGAGAACGTCTGACGTAACACTTTTGCAAAGTATCGGAGAATGCAGGGGAATAACGGCAGAGTGGCAATGAACGGGGAGGTGACAGACGCCGCATTCAACTACGGCGTCTGTCTGTAAAGCAGGGAAATTTTACTGTTCGTCGACTTTTACTATCTCTTCCTTCACCTTCCACTGGCCGCCCACCAGCTCGCGGGTGGTGGCGACCATCGCCTGTTTCTCTTCGGAGTAGGCTTCCGTGGTTTCGACAATCAGGACAGGCTTATTATTCGCTATCTGATAGGTAGACCATTGGTGCCAGCAGCAGCCGCTTTTGGTAAACGTCGTGATGGTCTTACTTTTCTCATCAATCTCGAACAGGCCGAGGTTGGAACTGGCTAACTCGGTCAGCGGCGCATTCTGGGTAAACTGCTGCTTTTCCACATCAAACAGGTAGACGTCGTAAGACGGCCCGCCGTAAGCGCCGTTGTTGCCATTACGCAGCATGATATCCGCGTGGTGATCGAAGTTAGCGTCATCAATCACCAGCCCGCTGTTGTTCTCACCGTAAACCTCGACCAGATTCGCGGTGACTTCACCCTTATTGTTCAGCTCGATGAACATATTTTCCATGTTGATACGCTGGAACAGGTCACCGCGCCCTTTCTTAAAGATATCCAGCGTGCCGGGGCCTTCGCAGGTTGAGTAAGAAGAGTCGAGATTGCACGTCGCCACGCTGAGAACGAAGTCCCACTGGCCTGATGCCTGAGTAATCAGGGAAATATTTTCACTGCCGGAAAGCGCCTGAATACGGGAAACCATCTCATTCCCCAGACAAACATCATCCTTACAGCGGTCACGCTCGACCAGCCACGCGCGCTGCTCCTGACGCGCTTGCACTTTGTCTTCCTTTTTCACATAACCCTGATAGGCCTTGTTTAATACCGTATCGAGCTGCTGCAAACGGCTACTGGCACAAATCATTTTCTCGGTGTCTGTACTGGCCTTGCTGCAATCCATCGCCCAGATGGACGAGGTGAAGAAAAACAGCAGGGATGAAACGGCCAGAGATAAATAACGCATGAAGTCTCGCTCCTTGAATACAGATGAAAACCTAACTTATTAATAAAAATAGATAACGGGCTATTTCTTGCTGCCATTTCCCATCTTTTTAAGAAAGCGCTGCTGCTCAACTAAAATCGCTTTCAACGTAATGCATTGATAATCAATGCCGTAACGCGGGGCAACCTCCGCAATAATTTTCGACAGCGCGGGATAATGCCGATGATTCCAGTTGGGGAAGATATGGTGGGTCAGGTGCATATTGAGCTGCCCCAACCAGTAGCCAAGCCAGACGGGCCGAGTCGTCCAGTCCACCGTGGTGGAAAAAACGTGCTGATAGCGACCATGCCTGAATAAGCCATCTTCCGGTGCCTGATAGAACGTTCCCTTTGCCCAATGCGACCCCAGAATCAGTACGACAAAAATCAGCGATGACAGCATTTGGCTCAGCAGATAAACCAGCAACAGCGCACCGGCGCTGACGGGTTTCGGCGACAACAGCCAATAGGGGATCGCCAATGCCAGCAGAGCATGCAGCGCTTTTGATAACAGAAAAATACCCCAGCCCTTACCGCCTTGAAGCGTCATATTACGCGTCACCTGCGTTTTCCCCGCACGATCGAGCCAGTCAAAAAACCAGATGATGCAGGGGAATGTCAGCGACGCCACCATCGGCCAGTAGTAGCGCTGGGCGCGCATAAAAAAGCGAAACCGGTGGTAGGGCGATTGCCGCAAGACGCCGTTCTCTTCGATATCCAGATCGTAGTGCTGCACGTTGACGTGCGCATGATGAAAAATCACATGCCGCACTCGCCAGCAGTCGGAATCCATGCCGAGCGGAATACTCACCACAATATTAAGCAGGCGATTCGCCCACGGCCGCCGGAAAAAGACGTTATGCGAGGCATCATGCACCACGTTCACCGCCAAAAACATAGCGGTAAAAATAAAGCCAAAGTAGCAACCAGCAAAACCCCACAGCGTCGTCTGCCAGAGGCTGAAACCATAAAACGTCAGACACAGCGCCACCAGAAACAGCATCTTGCCGATAAACCCAGCGTTGGCAAAACGGTGGTCGCCCGCTGCTGCCAGATAGTCATTCGCGGCTTTCATCAGCGCCCGATGCAATGCCAGATCGCGACCTTGTTCATAACGTAGCGGCTTCAGCGGTGCGAGCATCATTCTTCCTCTGAGCCATGTTGCACGGTACGCCGATCGTTCCCCTCACCCATCGATTTTAAAAACCGTCGCTGGCTAGCCAGTAGCTCACGATAGGTAATGCAGCGATAGTTCATGCCATGCTCGGCGGCCACGCGCCGTAAGATACCAGCTAGCGCGGGGTAATGGCGATGATGCCAGCCAGGGAAAAGATGGTGTGTCAGGTGCAGGTTTAACCCTCCCGTCCAGTGCTCAAGCCAGCGCGGCGTCGGCTGCCAGTCACAGGCGGTCGCAAAGTTGTGCTGATACCAGCCTTGAGGCATCGCCTCTGTATCGGCAACGGCATAAAACTCAGCTTCAGCCCAGTGCGTACCCAGCAGTAAAAACACCACCAGCAACGAGGCCAACATTTGACCCAGCAAATAGCTTAACAGCACGATGCCCGGGCTAATGCCGTGTGCCGCCCCCACCATGATGGGAACAACCAATAACAGCAGGACATGGCCGATTTTACTGCCGATAAAAATCATCCATCCACGGTAGCCTAACTGTACTGAACGAGCATTAACGGGGGTTTTACCCAAGCGATCGGCCCAATCAAAAATCCAGGCGATATAAGGGAGCGAGAACGCGGCCACCAGCGGCCAGTAAAGATGCTGATAACGCATGTAGGAACGGTGGCGCTGAAAAGGCGTTTGGCGGAAAACCCCATTCTCTTCCGTATCCAGATCGTAATGTTCCACATTCGGATAAAGGTGGTGAAAGTCCACATGGCGCAAACGCCAGTAATCGGGATCGATGCCTAATGGCAACGTAACGATGCGCCCGACCACGCGGTTCAGTGTCTGATTGCGGAAAAAGGTATTATGGGAGGCGTCATGATTAACGATGATATTCAATAACATCGACAGCATGATGAAAGAAAAATAGCTCAGGAAGAACGTCCACGCCGCCTGCTGCACTAAACAAAGGGCATAACAGGCGATGCAGCATAAAAAGAGTAATCCGGCCTTAATAAACTGCCCGCTATCGGCAAAACGATGATCGTGATTAGCGCGGAGATAGGCCGACGTTTCCCGCTGTAATGCACGATGGAAAGCCTGTTCGCCCTTCGCAGGATACAGTTTGGCGGGAAGCACACTAGACATTTCCATGCTCCTCGGTCAGGGGGCGTCGGCCCCAGCCGACCGCCATCGCCAGCCCGTGCAGCGCCAGCATCAGCATCGCCATCTTCCAGTAGAGCGCTTCCCAGCCCAGATAGACAAGAAATACGGCAGGGAATAGCAGCACCACCAGCAGCCAAACATAAATACCCCAACGTCGCCCTTCGGAAATGCCGCCAAGCGCAACCGCCCCCGCCACCAGCAATAGGAAGAGCGCCGCCTGCGACAGATCGGCGGAATCATAGCCGTAGCCATACAGGTAGACGTAGCCCACCACCAGCGCAAACAGCAGCATCGCACCGGCAATCAACGCCATCGGCGTACACTGAAACGTCGCCTGACGCGTACGGCGCACCGACAGTTTCAGGTACGACAGAAAAGGCAGGTTACTGGCCCAAAACGGGTTTTTCGAGGGTATTTCCCGCCCCGCCCCGTAGCGGAAAGGCGTGTCAGGCAGCTGTGGGCAAAAGCTGCCAAACAGTTTGTCCCAAAAAATAAAGGTACCGCCGAAGTTCTTATCGGCGTACGCACGGTCGTTCACGTGGTGTACGCGATGGTGTGCCGGTGTCACCAGCACCTTCTCCAGCCAGCCCAGTTTGGGCGTAATGGCATTATGGTTAAACAGTTGAACGCTGTAATGCAGGATGGAAACGGTGACGAACACATACAGCGGAACGCCGAGCAGCGCCAGAATCAGGAAGAACGGAATCGAGGTCAGCGAGGAATACCAGGAGTTACGCACGCCTAGCGACAGATTGAAATGCTCGCCCTGATGATGAACCACATGCACCGCCCACAGCACGCCGAAGGTGTGGTGCAGGCGATGTAGCCAATAGAAACCGAAATCCCAGGCAAGTATCGCGAACAGCCACATCAGCACCGGCGGCCAGGTTTCCACCCAGCCAAAACTGAAATGCGCCGCGACATAGCCATAGCAAAAAATTTCCACGCTGCGAAAAAGCCACAGCATGATATGCCCTGAATTCAGGTTGAAAACCACGTCATGCCAGTTCACCGTTTCACGCTGCATCCACTGTAAAACCAGCGCTTCGCCAATCACCACAACCAGCATGAAGACAATGGGTAGTGCCAAATCGATCATGATGTCATTCCTGATGGCGCTTATCGTTGGGTAACGGAACCGGTGGGCGTAAGGCTATCACTGTCTCTCGGTTGCACAGAAAGATCCATCCGGCGATTACCGCAAGTATCGCGCCAGTCACCAGATCGATGAACAGGTGGCGGCGCAGTTGCAGGATGGAAAAGGCAATCGCGATGCCCCAGAGAAGATAAAAGCCGGTTTTCACCTTCTGCTGGCCATCGCTCATCGCCCACACCGCCAGCACCGTTAGCGCAATATGCAGCGACGGCAGGCAATTCTGTGGCGAGTCGATAAGCAGCAAAAGCTGTAGCACACGCGTGGAAAAATCGTCCCCGACGACCAACGGATACACCATCGTGGTCGGAAAAATCAGGTACACCGCGCCAGCAATCAAGGCGGTGAGCTGCGTTGCCCGCCGCAACCCTGCCAGACGCGACATTGGGCAGGATAAATAGGACAGCGGCACAATGATAAAAAAGGAGAGATACAGCCAGATAGCCGAAGCGCTAAAGGGAATCCACTCATCAACCAGCGACGTCGGCAGCACCGTTCCCTGCCCCTGAAACTGCGCGCTCAGTTGATACACCACACCGACCGTTCCCCAGCCGAAGAGCAGCGCTTTCAGCCGCAATAGCAGCGTGTGTTGAGGAAATCGCATCATGCTTCCCCCTTCAGGCGAGTAATCCGTCTGCGCTTTTGCGTAAATTCCGGCGCGATCTCCCCAGCGGTGAGATGCCACCGCAGCCGCGATGCATCAATGCCCTGCAACGCAAACTGCTGCACCAGACTGTCCCGACAGGCTTCCAGTTCCGGCAGGCTACACGCGGCGGATAAATGCAGCGTCGCGTCGCCCTGCTGCACCAGCCGATAGTCGGCATGCAGCGGCAGCGCGTTAGCGATAATCCGGCTACAGAGATCCGCAAACACGGTCTGAGGCTCACCGCTGCGGCTCGGCAGTCGCAGACTGTCATCACTGCGCCCTTCAATACGAGCTATCGCCATCGTCACGCGGCCACACGAACAGGGTTCCCGCTGTTTGACCAGCACATCATCCAGCCGATAGCGCACAATCGGCTGCGTGCTGCGGGTGAAATCGGTAATGATGGGCGTAAAACGTTCGTCATCCAGCCACTGCGGCTCAATGTGAATAAATTCTTCGTTAAGATGCAGCGTGCCATGTTCACAGGTCGATGCCAGAAAGCCTTCCGTTGCCTGATACACTTCCCCTACTTGCTCAAAGACCTGCTGCAACAGCGTCTTATCCTGCGGCTCCAACACCTCGGCCACGGAAATCACCTTTTTGGCCGACAGCCGCAGCTCACCACGCTGTACCGCCAGCGCCAGCTCGCGCAGCACCTGTGCGGGGGCAACGATAATCGACGGTGACCACGCTTCCAGTCGCGCAAAATGGCCGGAAAATGGCGCAAAGAGATCGTAAAACGACAGGCTGAGCCAGCGGTTATCAACGCTGTGATACAGGTTGTTATCCGCCCGCAGAAACAGCGCCACCCGTTCACCGGCACGTAAACCGTCAGGCAGCATTTTCGCCAGCATGCCTCCGGCCCAAATCTGCTGTTCGCGCGGGCTGACGACAAACAAACCACGCTGCCCAGACGTACCGGACGACAGCCCGACGCTAAACCCGTTCACATTCGGCGTGAAGTCGCGATCCGCTTCGCTGCGTCGCGCGCAGGCGAGCAGGTCATTTTTCTTAAGCCCAGCGGTGTTCATCCGATCGAATTCGGCCATCATTACGGCTTTATCCATCGTCGGCCAGGATGTAATAGGGAGCTGGCAGTAAGGACGAAAATAGGGACTACGCGCCAGCACCCGTCGCGCGAAGCGGGCGAGCTGATTCTGCTGATGGCGTTCAAGCGCCTGACGGGTGGTAAAACTCAGGCGTCTGGCGCGGAAATAGTGCCAGATCGTCATCAGCGGAATCATAGGTCGCCCTCGTGGCACAGACGAATCTCGACCTGTCCGTTCAGGTGCAACTGGTGCAGCTGATCCAGCGTGTGGTAATAGGCTTTTGGATCGTCCATCACCAGATTCGCCAACCGCGACGGTCCGCGACCTTCACGGTAGCTGTGCGGCGACCAGGCGGCATCACTTGCCAACAGCACCCAGCCGTTTTCGGTCAGCACAAACGCGCCGAGGTGTCCAACTGCATGGCCGGGCAACGGCACCAGCACGATCTCTTTATCGCTACCGGGCAACGCATAGCCTTGCGTAAACGGTGCCAGCTTGGCTGGCAGGTCGGTAAGCGGAAAGTTTTCAACAAACTGGAGCGCTTGCTCGAAATGTTCAGGAATCAGCGCAGGGACAAATGCCCGTTTCAAGGCCGCGAAACCGCGCAGGTTCCGCGTCTGCTGCCAGCCCAGCGCCGAACAGATAAACGGCACGGAGGGGAAATCCCGCAGCCCCGCGATATGGTCGCCGTGGAAATGGGAGATGATCAGGCCATCGATGTCCGTAGGTTGAATACCCTGCGCGTGTAGCTGGTGAATCAGCGCGTCTTTCGTTTCGAAATGCACCGGCGTCATTCTGCGGTACAGTTGGAACAGGCCGGAACGCGTGGCATCGGTAAAATGCTGAGCATAGCCGGTATCCCACAGCCAGCGCTTACCCTGACTTTCCAGCATCCAGACCCGCGCCGGAAAACGGCACACCTTCCATCCCGCACCACGCAGCGCCATACAACCCGGATGCAGGCAGTATCCTACTTCAAACGTCGAAATATTAGCCATGTCCGTCAGTACTCCGCTGCGCAAGATGTGTTTTGAACCAGCTACCGGTTAACCCGATACCCTGCTGGAGGGAAAAACGCGGCTGATAGCCCAGCTCTTGCTGCGCTTTCTCCGCGCTGAGCGTCATATCAAAATTCACCGCTCCCGCGCTGTAGCGCGTCAGCAGCGGCTCTTTTCGGCTAAACCACGAGAACAGTTCCATACCACCGGCCACCGCGTGCAGTAACGGATACGGCACCGCCCTAACGCGATAACTCATGCCCAACTGACCGACCAGCAGTTGCTGGAGCATGTCTGCAAGGCGTGCGGGCTCATGATTGGTAATGTTGTACGCCGAACCTGAAACTAACCCCGTGCGCTGGCTGGCAAGCGCCATCCCCTCTACCACGTTGCCGACAAACGTCAGATCCAGCAGCGCTTCACCACCGCGCGGGAGACGCAGCACGCCACCGCCCACCGCGATTTGCTCCAGAACACGCGGCAGAATCACGCGGTCATGTGGGCCAAACAGGCCACGCGGGCGCAGGATGACATAGGTGGTTTGCGGGTAGCGTGACGTCATGGCCTGAAGCCGTTCTTCCGCCAGAAATTTGGTCTGTGCATAGTGATTGGCAAAACGCACCGCGCGATAGCTTTCATCAATATTCAGGTGGTGCTGATAATCAAAGTAAATCGCGGGCGTGGAGATGTGCACAAAACGCGGGATACCCAACTGACCCGCGGCTTCAGCCAGTCGCGCCGTTACCTCGGTATTATTCTGATAAAAATCATCATATTGACCCCACGGTGATGATTTTGCAGCACAGTGCCAGACCACATCACAGCCCGCCATCAGCGTTCGACACTGCTCTACCGACGTTTCCACCAAATCAATGCGGGCAAACTGCGCACCCTGCGCATCAAGCTGTTGCCCTACCGTGCGATCGCGCCCACAGGCCAGCACCTGATGCCCAGCCTGGAGCAGCCATTCCACCGCGTTACGCCCCAACCCGCTGGTTGCGCCCGTGACGAAGACTCTCATGGGATCAGTACCATTCCGCCCAGCGTCAACCCGGCGGCCGTACCGACCAGCATCGCGGGTTCACCTTCAGGCAGGCGTTGCGTCACGATGGCATGATGCAGCGCCGTCGGAATCGAGGCCGCGACCTGATTGCCGTGATAGCGGTAAATATCAATCAGCCTTTCCGTCGGAATCGCCAGCCGCTTGCGCATATGTTCCAGCGACAGGTGGCTGGCCTGATGCGGAACCACCGCCGCCATCTGATCCAGCGAGTAGCCGCTGGCATCCAGCAGACGTTGCAGATAGCCTTCAATCAAGGCAGAAGCCTGCCTGAACAGCCGTTTTCCCTGCATGTGGAACAGAAAATCATGCAGTTCCATCCCCGCACGCGGGTTGCGCAAGGTACCGCCTGCGCGGATTTGGCACAGTTCGTTACCCTTCGGATAAGTTTCCAGCAAACACGCCGCAATACCGCTGCGCCCATCGCCGCGTTCAACAACGGCGCACGCGGCACCATCGCCAAAAATCAGCGACGACTCTTCGTCATCCCAGTCAATGCCGCGTGAGGCCAGTTCGGTAGAGACAATGGCAATGCGCCGATAAGCACCAGTATTCAGCAAACCAGCTGCCACCTGAAGCGCGGAAATAAAGCTGACGCAGCTGCTGTTAATATCAAAACAGGCCGTCCCTTTTGGCAGAGACGACGCTTTTAATAAGTGGCTGGCGCTATAAGGCAGCGCCTGAATCGGAATAGCAGAGGCAAACAGCAGCAGATCGATTGACGCGGGCGGAATAATTCCCCGCGCCAGCGCGTCATTTAACGCCGCCACACCGAGCTCGGCCTGGCTGGCATGATTATCGGCATGGTGACGATAGATAATGCCTGAACGGCTTTCGACATAACCAGCGGGCTTATTGAGCCGCACATCTAATTCAGCCGACGTCACCCGCTGTGCGGGGAGTGCGCAGCCGGTGGAAATAATCTTGAGTGGAACGACTCCCTGAGTGAATGCATGGCTTTGCGTCTTCAACATCAATCCTTTTCAGATTTATTATCATTTTACCTGTAGCGATTGTGCCATATACCCTAAATAATTCGAGTTGCGTGACAAAACGTAATCGTTTTGAACAACGCACAAACAGCTCGAAGTCTGACGGCTATCACGTACAGTATTTATTCATTCTGCTGCTAAGAATAACGAAATCGCCACGAATTGAAATCTTAAGCTGTGCGGTCACGCTATTCCATAACGGTACTTTTTCGTTATTCTCTGAACGCTATCTACATCGAATACGGTCAGAATGCTATCTATCCCCATAAATTTCGAGGTTCAGGAAAACCTGATGACCAAAACAACCTATCCCGGTACAGCTTCTCGCCCTATTCTCTCCGCGCAGGAAGCGGACCGCTTCACGCTACCGCGCTATTTTACATTGTGTGAACGCGATGGTCGCCCTGAAACCGACATCTGGCAGCCCGCACCGATTGAAGTCAATCCAGCGACGCCGTGGGTTGTCGGGCCGCAGGTGGGGGTGGACGGTGCAACACATACCCATGTTCAACAGGCAGTGAACGCCGCGCTGCGGACGCAGCAGGATCGAACGCGCATTGAGATTAAGTTGCTGCCGGGCACCTATACTGGCACGGTCTACATCCCTGCCGATGCGCCATCACTTGTGCTATTTGGGGCGGGAAAGCAGCCGGATGACGTGGTGATTCAACTCGCGCTGGATTCGATGTTTTCACCGGAAACTTACCGGGAAACGGTGAACTCACACGGTGAATATCAACCTGGCGACCCTGCCTGGTACCTGTACGATCTCTGTGCGTCAAAGCAGAACGCGACGATTGATACCATTTGTGCCGCCGTGGTCTGGTCGCAAAGCGATAATTTCCAGATGAAGAACCTGACGATAGTGAATACCTTGCTGGATTCAGTGGATGGCCGTGCACATCAGGCCGTCGCGCTGCGCACCGACGGCGACAAGGTACAGCTTGAAAGGGTGCGCCTCATCGGTCGTCAAGATACGTTTTTCGTCAATACCAGCAACCTCCAGAATGAGTACGTCACGGACCGCTACAGCCGAGCCTACATTAAAGACAGCTATATTGAGGGCGATGTCGATTACGTTTTTGGGCGCGCGACCGCGGTATTCGAGCGTGTCCACTTTCATACCGTGTCCAGTCGTGGGGCGAAAGATATTCACGTCTTCGCACCTGACAGCATGCCGTGGGTGCAATACGGCTTTCTGGCAGTAGCGTGTCGTTTCACGGGAGACGAAGGTTTTAACGGAGAAAGAAAAGCCAAACTGGGGCGCGCTTGGGATCAGGGGGCAAGGCAGATGGGATATCGGCTGGGCCAGACGGCAAACGGCCAGTTAGTGATTCGCGATAGCATGATTGACGCCAGCTATGACAGAGAACAGCCGTGGGGCGCTGCGGCAACGACCGCACGGCCCTTTGCGGGTAACGCGGATTCAGCCCGCAATCTCGACGATGTACATTTCAATCGGCTATGGGAATACAACAATATCGACAAGGTGTGAGACGCAGCAAAAGAGAACACAACATGAAAAATGAGCGTTATTCGCAAAACATTATACTGACGAAATTAATGACTCCAAACACCCGATCGGCCAGTAAAAAAATACAGGCCATAGAAAAAGAAAAAATATTTTTTATTATATTATTGATAAATTTCGTTTAATTAGCATTCCCTGATGCTAGCCAATCATCACGCTTATCCTGAGCGGTGTTTGTTTCTTTTGTTTTACGCCCTTAACATTGTCGTCAATTGTATGGCTTTTCACTCCCCCATAACAATTAGACTTAGGTACAGGTGTAGGTATATACTTTTCCGTTACAGGGATGTTGATTCTTCAGACTGAGGTCATGAGATGTCGCCATTATTCTCCAAAAATGAAATAATAAGCAGGGTAATCAAAAACCATTTCAATGAAAACCTAGCTCACTACGATGGCATCAAGTTCTCATTTATGGTTCTTAATAAGAAAAACCCCTCTGAAATGATCATAATTTCCAGTTATCCCGATGAATGGGTTGATCTCTACAAAGAAAACAAATACCAACACATTGATCCTGTTGTTCTTGCTTCATTTAATAAAATATCGCCCTTCTCTTGGGAGAGAAGCCTAGTTATTAACACTAGGCTACAGCTTGCCAAGATATTCTCTCTCTCTAAAAAATATAATATTATCAACGGATATACCTTTGTGCTTCACGATCATGGTGACAACTTAGCGATGCTATCTATTATCGTGGACAGCTCGTATCCAGATGATGTTGAAACATTCATTGAAGAGAAAAAAGACACCTTTCAGATGCTATTAATTGAGGCATATGAAAAAATCATCTCTCTTTGCAGAGAGATGATTGAAAATAAAAAACAATTAAATAATAAAGAAATATTCTCTCAACGAGAGAATGAAATTCTTTACTGGGCTAGCATGGGTAAAACCTATCTGGAAGTTGCCATTATTCTCGGTATTAAAACCAGCACGGTAAAATTTCATATCGGCAACGTTGTGAAAAAACTTGGCGTCCTGAATGCCAAGCATGCCATCAGGCTCGGCGTTGAGTTACAGCTCATCAAGCCTGTGCAATAGCAGCAGGTACACGTAAAGGCCACTGCTTCAACTCATTGCTCATAAATGTCCCACTGCGGTTAATACGACGAGTCAACGCTTCCTGATTTGCATCATCAACGGGAAGAAAAACTAAATAGACTCTTTCTTCCTTTTCTGACAGACCTTGTTCAACCACACTAATTCCCCAGCCAGAACGTTTTAATATTGTGAGCATGGGGTGACTCACTATCGTATATATTCCATCATAGCCTTTATCTCTTGAATAGTTAATCATAGAAAGAAACAACATCGAACTAATTGGATATTCATTGCCAAGAATATCTTTAGCTCGTGATTTATCCACAAAGAATCGACTAGACTCTAGGTAATTCCCGTCAGGAATATTGATTTCCTTAAAATAAGGGAAAAATGTTCCAGTAATCATATTAGGGTATTTTGTTTCAATAAACCTCAAACTACAGATAACAGTGTTATCTTTTATGCCAAAAAGGTAAGTCGTATTATTATTATCATACTGATCAAATTCCATTCCATCAGTACACTGCACAGCCCAATTTAGTCGGTCTTTAAACGTCTCTTTTCTGAGAGTAAACAGCTCTTCTGACTTTGTTTCTGACAACAAAGTGTGATTCACATCAAATATCTCTAACATTTTTCCTCCACTGAAAAGTTTATATATACCCTAAATAATTCGAGTTACAGGAAGGCTGCAAGAGAAGGACAAATTCGTCGGGAACGAATTTGACCAGCCGATGGCTGGCCTTCGGTGAGAGACAGGATGTCTCTCATTTCATCCCGATGAGCTTACACAAGTAAGTGATTCGGGTGACTAAACGCAGCCAACGCACATGCAACTTGAAATATGACGGGTATGACCTTAAAAAGAATACACCATCCCACAGAATCTTCGCTTTCAGATTATTAGCTTGACTGATTATTTATAAGTATTTTGTCCCTTTCCACTACAGTTGTACAGATGCAACCTGCATATCAGCAAGGGTTCACACACGAAAAAATATCACGTTAGATCACACGCTACTATTTGAGATACAAATAAAAAATCCGGAAACGCGAGACGATTCCGGATTTTTATATTACTCAATCTGTGAGTTATTTCTCTGTTTTATCCTGTAGTTGCCCTACCTGCGGCAGACCCGTGCTGGCGGAGGAAGAGAGCAAGCCTGTTTCAGCATAGTTAAATAGTTTTTCACGCGTGTCGGTGATATCCAGATTGCGCATGGTCAGTTGGCCGATACGGTCATCCGGCGAGAACACCGAGTCGCCTTTCTCCATGGTCAAGCGCTCTGGCTTGTAGGTCAGATTGTCAGACACGGTATTCATGATGGAGTAATCATTGCCACGGCGCAGCTCCAGCGTCACTTCGCCGGTGATGGCGCTAGCGATCCAACGCTGAGAAGAATCACGCAGCATCAGCGCCTGAGAATCAAACCAGCGTCCCTGATACAGGAAACGGCCCAGTTGACGGCCATTAGCGTGGTATTGCTCGATGGTGTCTTCGTTGTGGATACCGGTAACCAGACGCTCATAGGCAATGTGCAGCAGTGCCATTCCTGGCGCTTCATAGATGCCACGGCTTTTCGCTTCGATGATACGGTTTTCAATCTGATCGCTCATACCCAAACCGTGGCGACCGCCGATGCGGTTCGCCTCTAGCATCAGTTCGACATCATCAGTAAAGGTCTTGCCGTTCAGCGCAACTGGGTGACCGCGTTCAAAACGGATAGTCACTTCTTCAGCCGGAACGTTGACGTTCTCGTCCCAGAACTTCACGCCCATAATCGGGTTAACGATTTTAACGCTGGAATTCAGGAATTCCAGATCCTTCGCTTCATGCGTCGCACCCAGAATGTTGGAATCGGTGGAATAGGCTTTCTCGGCCGACATTTTATAGCCGAATCCTGCCTGTGACATAAACTCGGACATCTCCTGACGGCCGCCCAGCTCATCAATAAAATCGGTATCCAGCCACGGCTTGTAAATCTTCAGTTCAGCATTGGTCAGCAGGCCGTAACGATAGAAACGCTCAATATCGTTGCCTTTATAGGTGCTGCCGTCGCCCCAGATGTTTACGCCGTCTTCTTTCATTGCAGCAACCAGCATCGTGCCGGTAACCGCACGGCCCAACGGCGTGGTGTTGAAATAGGTTACGCCCGCCGTCGTGTTGTGGAATGCGCCACACTGAATCGCAGCAATACCTTCAGCCACCAGTTGCTTACGGCAATCGATCAGGCGAGCATTTTCTGCGCCGTATTCCATCGCCCGACGTGGGATTTCCTCGTAGTCATCCTCGTCTGGCTGCCCTAGGTTCGCGGTATATGCATAAGGAACCGCGCCTTTTTGACGCATCCAAAGCAGTGCAGCGCTGGTATCCAGACCACCCGAGAACGCAATACCAATACGCTGACCAACCGGAAGATGCTTGAGAATCGTTGTCATATATATAATCCCTGCTCGAAAGATCTATGGTGATATACCCCTAGGGTATCAGCTCAGTCGCCCACACCATTATGTTACGCCATACATTCGTGAGTGTTCGCACCCTGTGCACATCCTGCATCAAGCGGGCTGGACGATGACCAACATCGACACACTCACAAATGCATATTTATGCAAAATAAGTGAGTGATAATTTAAACATCTTTTTGGCAGGACAGGAAGAGAAGAGTCATACTTTCATGCAAAAAAATTCGCGGCCAATTCACGACCAAGTTAGCAAGTATAGCGCTATCTTCTCTTCAGGCTAAGCAGCAAAAATCGTTTACGCGACCCACCCGACATTAATAAAACATCGTTTCATTTTGTCGATATTTCTTTGCTATCCTCTTGCGGTTAACACCTTCCCTTGCATATTGCTGGAGATGCTATGTCTAAGAAAGTCGCCGTTCTGCTGGCTCCTGGGTTTGAAGAAGCAGAAGCGATTATGGTGATTGATGTCCTGCACCGTATGAAGATAGAAGTCACCATGCTGTCATGCTATGACAGACTGGAGCTGCACAGTTATCATAATATTCGCATGTTTGCCGATGCGCTGCTGGAAAGAAACCAGGACACGCTGTTTGATGCCGTGGTTATTCCCGGCGGCCCACAGGGGACGGTAAATCTGGCCGCAAACCCGATGGTCGTCGAGTTTATCCGTCGCCACGATGACGCGGGAAAACTGATTTGCCCACTGTGCTCCGCAGCCGCGCGCGTGCTGGGTGGTAACAAACTGCTGAAAGGCCGCCGCTACGTTTGCTCCGGGAATTTATGGCAGGACGTGACCGATGGCGTTTACGTTGACGAGAAAGTCGTGGAAGACGGCAATCTGATCAGCGGCAAAGGTCTGGGCGTGACATTCGATTTTGCCTTTACCCTCGCCAGCCGTCTGACCGGTGACAAAGAAAACGCCAACTTCCAGGTTGAACACATCGATTACGATTACTGGCGCGTGCCAGCGTAACCGTTCACCAACCTAATGATAAGGCGCGCACCCTCGCGCCTTCCTGCCTTTCCCGCATCAATAACCTTCCCCATAACGCTCGCGGTACTCTTTCGGCGTGATGTCATACCCTTTCTTAAAGACGGCATAAAAATAGGGCAGTGAAGGATAGCCGCACATCAGCGAGATCTCGCTAATCGAGAGCGAGGTCGATATCAGCAAGTTACGCGCCCGATCCAGCTTTTCCTCATGAATCATGCCGTGAATGGTCTGGCCGACTTCGTCTTTGAAGCGTTTTTCCAGATTAGAGCGGGAAATCCCTACCGCATCCAGCACCTGCTCAACCTTAATCCCTTTGCAGGCGTGATAGCGAATAAAGTGCATCGCCTGAATAACGGCAGGATCGTGCACGGAGCGATAATCCGTTGAGCGACGTTCAACCACCCGAACCGGCGGCACCAAAATACGTTGCAGCGGTACATCAACCTGATTCAACAGCAGCTGGTGCAGCAGTTTCGCTGCACGATATCCCATTTGGCGCGTGCCCTGCGCCACCGACGAGAGCGCGACGCGTGAAAGGTAGCGAATCAGATCTTCGTTATCGATCCCGATGACGCACAGCTTTTCCGGTACGGCAATATTCAGATGTTCGCAGACCTGCAACAGATGGCGCGCGCGGGAATCTGTCACCGCGATAATCCCCGTCTGAGGCGGTAACCCCTGCACCCAGTCAGCCAGCCGATTTTGTGCGTATTGCCAGTTATCCGGCGACGTTTCCATTCCCTGATACACCACGCCCTGATACTTTTCTGCCGCAACCAGCTGTCGGAAAGCATGCTCCCGTTCCTGCGCCCAGCCTTTCCCGCCTGATGCGGGCAAACCATAGAAAGCAAAGCGGTTCAGCCCTTTCTCTTTGAGGTGCATAAACGCGCTTTCCACCAATGCATAATTATCTGTCGCGATATAATGCACAGGAGGGTAATCTTCGGGCTGATGGTAAGAACCCCCCACCCCCACCAGCGGAACATTCACATCCTGTAGCAGCCGTTTAATCTCACCATCGTCAAAATCGGCAATCACACCGTCGCCCAGCCATTCTTTAATGTTATCGATGCGGCAACGGAAATCTTCTTCGATGAAGATGTCCCAGTCACACTGGGAAGCCTGTAAATACTCGCCAACGCCTTCAACCACCTGACGGTCATACACTTTATTGGCGTTGAACAGCAGCGTGATGCGATAGCGTTTTTCAAACATGGCAGTTGGCGCTCATTAATCGCAAGTTCCTTGAATAAAGTCTTCTTCCTTGAATAGCACAGCGCCCCAAGAGGCCAAAATAATTTGCTGATTATTGCGAGCCGCCACGTATTTCCTCCGCAGACTCAACATCGCGTCATACACGCCGCTTTGTTGCGGTATCCATCCACACCGCTAATAGTAGGATCCCGCCTTTAACGACGTATTGCCAGAACGTCGGCACATCCAGCATGCTCATCCCGTTATCCAGCGACGCCATGATAAATGCCCCCATCACCGCACCCGCAACGCTGCCAATCCCGCCCGCCAGACTGGTGCCGCCAATCACACAGGCGGCAATCGCATCCAGCTCGGCAATATTCCCAGCGGATGGCGAACCTGCTCCCAAGCGTGAACTGAGAATCAGCCCAGCGACCGCGACCATCAGGCCGTTAATCGCGAATACCGCCATTTTGGTGCGCTCGACATTCACGCCCGATAGGCGAGCGGCATCGATATTCCCCCCCACGGCATAGATGCGGCGGCCAAATGCGGTTCGCGTCGCGAGAAAAATACCGCCCAGCATCAATAGCGTCAGCACCAGCACTGGCGTTGGCACACCGCGATAGTCATTCAGCAGATAAATCGCGCCCAGCACCACCAATGCCGTCACTGTCTGACGGCCAATATCACCTGCAGGTGGATTTATCGGTAACCCTAATCGGGCGCGGCTGCTGCGCCGACGCCACTGCCAACCAATAAACACCATCAACCCGACGGCACCGAACATAAAACCGATGCCGGAAGGCAGATAACTTTGCCCAATCTGCGACATCGCTTCACTGGTCGGAGAAACCGTCGTCCCATTGGTAATACCGATCAGAATGCCGCGAAAAGCCAGCATCCCCGCCAGCGTCACGATAAACGAAGGGACTTTCCGGTAGGCAACCCACCAGCCATTCCACGCGCCCAGCAATAGTCCCAGCGCGAGCGTCACAACGATGGTCAACGGCAAGGGCCAGCCAAACCAGACATCAAAAATAGCCGCCGCACCGCCCAGCAGCCCCATCATCGAACCGACCGACAGATCGATTTCGGCGGAGATAATGACAAACACCATGCCAACCGCCAGAATGCCGGTGATCGCCGTTTGCCTCAGCAGGTTGGAAAGATTACGCGCGCTGAGATACGCCCCGTCGGTCATGTAAGTGAAAAAAAGCATGATGGCGATGATGGCAGCAATCATCACGTAGACCTGAAGGTTGATGCTTTTCAGCCGTTGCAGCATCGAGGCAGAGCCAGCGATATGTTGTTGTTCAGACTGCGATGTTTTCAGCACGATGTTCACTCCTCAATGCAGCTTCCATAACCTGTTCCTGGGTTAAATTACGATTGATCAAATCCGCTTTGATACGCCCCTGATGCATCACCAATACCCGATCGCTCAACCCCAGCACTTCGGGCAATTCAGAAGAAATGACAATGACGGCAATGTGCTGTTTTACCAGTGCATTAATGAGCTTATAGATTTCGTATTTGGCACCGATATCAATGCCGCGCGTGGGTTCATCGAGAATCAGAATGCGGGGGTTCAACAGCAGGCATTTCGCCAGCACCGCTTTTTGCTGGTTGCCGCCGCTTAACCGGGCAATCGCCAGTTCTGGGCTGGACGTTTTCACTTTCAGGTTCGCTAGCGATTGCCGGATGATGTCCTGCTCACGGGCATCATCCAGCATGGAAAACGCCCCCGTGAATTGGTCGAGTGCCGCCAGCGTCATGTTCTGCGCCACGCTCATCACCGGAACGATGCCGTCCTTCTTACGATCCTCCGGCACCATCGCAATGCCCTGTGCCATAGCCTGTTGGCAGTTACTGATAGTCACTGGCTTACCATCAATAAAAATGTCGCCCTGCCAATGGCCGTGATAGGAACCAAACAGGCACTGCACCGTCTCCGTACGCCCCGACCCAACCAGCCCGGCGATACCGAGAATTTCGCCTCGGTGTAGAGCAAACGAGACATCATCCACCCGACGAATATGGCGATTGACGGGATGCCAAGCGGTAAGGTGTTCTACGCGTAATACTTCTTCACCAATGACATGCGGCTCATTGGGATAAAGCTCCGTCAGCTCTCTCCCCACCATCATGGCAATGATCTGGTCCTCGCTCAGCTCGACTGCCGGATGCGTGCCAATCGGCTTCCCATCGCGAATCACGCAAATCACATCGGAAATGGCTTTAACTTCGTTGAGCTTGTGCGAGATATAAATGCAGGCGATACCGTGATCGCGCAGATCCTGAATGATATCAAGCAGGATAGCGGTTTCCCGCTCGGTCAATGAGGCCGTTGGCTCATCTAGCACCAGCAGACGCACCTGCTTGTTCAGCGCTTTGGCGATTTCCACCAGTTGCTGCTGACCTAATCCAAGCTCACCCACTTTGGTATTCGGATCGACAGCCAGCTTGACCTGCTCCAGCATGCGCTGGCAGCGTAGATACATATTGTCGTAATCCATCACACCAAAACGCGTCCACTCGTTGCCCAAAAAGAGGTTCTCCAGCACCGTCATTTCTTTCACCAGTGCCAGTTCCTGATGAATGATCGCGATGCCTTTTTGCTCCGTATCGCGAATATGGTTGGCGCGTAGCTCGTCACCCGAGAACACGATCTGCCCGTCATAGCTGCCATACGGATAAATGCCACACAGCACCTTCATTAAAGTGGATTTCCCTGAGCCATTCTCGCCACACAGCGACAAGACCTGACCCGCGTCCAGCATCAGGCTAACGTTATCTACGGCTTTCACCGTGCCAAACGCCTTGGTGATGTTTTTCATTTCCAACAGATGCAGCATCATGGCCCCCGTGATTCAGGTGTCTCAGACCTCGTCAGCAACAGTGGCGAGCCACAACGGCATATCGTGGCTCGGTAAATTTCCTACATCCTGAAATCTATTGGCTGCAACGTGCGTTAATACACATCCGCTTTTTTGTGGAAGCCATCGGCAATGACGGTGGAATCGATATTGGATTTATCGACGGGAATCGGAGTCAGTAAGAAGGAAGGAATATCTTTTAAGCCATTGTTTAATTTAGCGTTAGATTCCGGTTTTTTATCGGAGCCGAGCGCCACGGCGATATCTGCGGCATCTTTCGCCAGCTTGCTGATCGGTTTGTAGACCGTCATCGTTTGCGTGCCTGCCACAATCCGTTTGATAGCCGCCAGATCGGCATCCTGACCGGAAATCGCGACTTTCCCTGCCAATCCCTGTGCAGCAAGCGCCTGAATCGCTCCGCCCGCCGTGGCATCGTTCGACGCCACAACAGCATCGATCTTATTACTGTTCGCCGTTAGCGCATTTTCCATAATTTTCAGCGCGTTCTCTGGTAGCCAGGCATCAACCCACTGATCGCCGACCACTTTTATTTTCCCACTCTCGATCAACGGCGTGAGCACTTTCATTTGCCCCTGACGAAACAGCTTCGCATTATTATCGACCGGTGAGCCACCCATTAAGAAATAATTCCCGCCAGGCACCTTATCGACGAGATATTTCGCCTGTAGCTCTCCAACCTTTTCATTATCAAATGAAATATAAAAATCCACGTCCGCATTATTAATCATGCGATCGTAAGCAAGCACTTTTATTCCCTCACGTTTTGCTTCTGCAATAACATTGCCAAGCACCTGACCGTTATAAGGAATAATGACTAATACATCGACACCGCGATTAATCATGTTTTCTATTTGAGAAATTTGCGTCGCTTCATTGCCGTTTGCTGATTGAACAAAAACATCAGCACCCTGCTTTTTGGCTTGCTCAACAAAAAGATCGCGATCTTTCTGCCAGCGTTCAAGACGCAAGTCATCAATCGCCATGCCTATTTTAACGTCCTTCGCGAATCCGGGCTGACAAGCTAAAGTGAATACGGCACAAGCTGAGAGTAAAAAATGGTTAACTTTCATCATTGCGTACCTTTTTTATTTAAGATGCAGGGCGATACCCTAAATAATTCGAGTTACAGGAAGGCGGCAAGAGAGGGAATCCCGATGAGCTTACACAAGTAAGTGATTCGGGTGACTGAACGCTGCCAACGCACATGTAACTTGAAGTATGACGGGTAAGACTCCAATAGCCAGATGAGTATTGTCGCTAAACATCCCCCCATCAATTACAGATTTTTATCCTCCAATTATGTTTTTTGGTTTAATTTCCGTTTTTTGATACGGGTCATATTTTATTGTCGAGTCACATTTTCATTTTGTTACCTATTGCGAAGCGTATTCAGAGTAAAACGCCGTTATTTTTTGCGACACAGCGCACATTTAATAATTCTCTGAATTTCAGTGTGAAATAACGTAATTGAGGAAACACTCATCCACTCCGAAAATTAATCACATTCCCGTCTCTTCCGTCTGGGTGGTTTCTAAGGAGTTAACGATGCAAGCCTATTTTGAACAGATCGAAAAAGTTCGTTATGAAGGTAGCCAAAGCAACAACCCCTTCGCCTTTTGTCACTACAATCCCGATCAGGAAATACTCGGTAAACGTATGGCGGACCATTTGCGTTTTGCCGTCGCGTATTGGCACACGTTCTGCTGGAACGGCGCGGATATGTTTGGCGTCGGCTCCTTTGCCCGCCCGTGGCAGCAGTCAGGCGACGCACTGGAGTTGGCAAAGCGCAAAGCGGATATCGCATTCGAATTCTTTCAAAAGCTCAGCGTGCCTTACTACTGCTTTCATGATGTTGATGTCGCGCCAGAAGGGAATTCACTGAAAGAGTATCTGCATAACTTTGCGGTAATTACCGATGTTCTGGCGGAAAAGCAGCAGGATAGCGGCGTGAAGCTACTGTGGGGCACCGCGAACTGTTTCACTCATCCCCGCTACGGCGCAGGCGCGGCCACCAGTCCTGACCCAGACGTCTTTGCCTGGGCGGCCACACAGGTGTTCACAGCTATGAACGCGACCCAAAAACTGGGTGGCGAAAACTATGTGCTGTGGGGCGGGCGTGAGGGATATGAAACCCTGCTCAATACCGACCTGCGTCAGGAGCGTGAACAGATCGGCCGCTTCATGCAGATGGTCGTCGAGCATAAACACAAAATCGGTTTTCAAGGCACGCTGCTCATTGAACCGAAACCGCAGGAACCGACCAAGCATCAATACGACTATGATGTCGCCACCGTTTATGGCTTCCTGAAACAGTTTGGGCTGGAAAAAGAGATTAAAGTCAACGTGGAAGCCAACCACGCTACGCTGGCAGGCCATTCATTCCACCATGAAATCGCCACCGCCGTCGCGCTGGGCATTTTCGGGTCTGTCGATGCGAACCGCGGTGATCCGCAGCTCGGTTGGGACACCGATCAGTTCCCTAACAGCGTGGAAGAGAACGCGCTAATTATGTACGAAATTCTCAAAGCGGGTGGCTTCACGACGGGTGGCCTGAACTTTGATGCCAAAGTCCGCCGCCAGAGCACCGATCGCTACGACCTTTTCCATGCGCATATCGGCGCGATGGATACGATGGCACTGGCGCTCAAGGCTGCCGCCAGAATGATTGAGGATGATAAGCTCAATCAGTTGGTCGCTAAACGCTATGCGGGCTGGAACGGGGAACTGGGTCAGCAAATTCTGCAAGGTAACGCCTCGCTGGAATCGCTTGCCCGCTATGCAGAAAGCCATCAACTGACACCACAGCACCAGAGTGGCCAGCAGGAATTGCTGGAAAATCTGGTTAACCGCCACCTATTTGGCTAAAACGGTACGCTCACTATGTTACACCTACTGCGACAGACTAAACCCTGTCGCAGAGGCTTATCAGGAGCCACTATGTATATCGGTATTGATCTGGGTACGTCCGGTGTTAAAGCCATCCTGCTGGATGAAGCTGGCGAGGTGGTTGCCAGCCATAGCGCTGCGCTGAGCATTTCTCGTCCGCACCCGCTCTGGTCGGAACAGGCGCCTGAAGACTGGTGGCAGGCAACCGAGCAGGTGCTACAAGCGTTGGCAGCCACGCACAGCCTTCGCGCCGTGAAAGCGCTAGGGCTGACCGGACAAATGCACGGTGCCACCTTGCTGGATGCCCGCCATAACGTACTGCGACCCGCGATTCTCTGGAATGACGGACGCAGCGCGGCCCAATGCCGAACGCTGGAACAGCAGGTGCCTACATCGCGCCAGATTACCGGTAACCTGATGATGCCGGGCTTTACCGCGCCCAAGCTGAAATGGGTGCAGGAAAAAGAAAGCGACATCTTCCGCCAAATCAACAAGGTCCTGTTGCCGAAAGACTATCTCCGCTGGCGTCTGACAGGGGAATTTGCCAGCGACATGTCCGATGCGGCGGGAACGCTTTGGCTGGACGTCGCCAAACGAGACTGGAGCGACACTCTGCTGGAAGTCTGTGCGCTGAGCCGCAAGCACATGCCAACGCTGTATGAAGGCAGCCAGATTACCGGTTATCTGCGGCCTGACATCGCCAGTCGTTGGGGTATGGATCCCGTCCCCGTCATTGCTGGCGGTGGAGATAACGCAGCAGGTGCGATTGGTGTCGGGCTGTATCAAACGGGTCAGGCGATGCTGTCTCTCGGCACATCCGGCGTTTACTTCGCCGTCAGTGACGGTTTTCTCAGCAATCCGCAACATGCCGTCCACAGCTTCTGCCACGCGCTGCCGAATACCTGGCACCTGATGTCCGTGATGTTAAGCGCCGCGTCCTGCCTCGACTGGGTCGCCCACCTGACGCACGCGGAGAGCGTGCCTGCACTGTTGCAGGAAATCGCTTCGACGCCAGCCGACGACACGATAACGCCAGTGTGGTTCTTGCCCTATCTTTCCGGCGAGCGCACACCGCACAATAATCCCGATGCCAAAGGCGCATTCTGGGGGCTCACCCATCAACACGGCCGTGCAGAACTGGCAAAAGCCGTACTGGAAGGTGTGGGATTTGCGCTTGCCGACGGCATGGACGCGCTGCATATGACTGGGCTCAAGCCCGATAGTATTACGCTGATTGGCGGTGGTGCACGTAGCGCCTACTGGCGGCAAATGCTGGCGGATATCAGCGGTCAAACGCTAGCGTACCGCACGGGAGGAGATGTCGGCCCTGCGCTCGGTGCCGCCCGTTTGGCGCAAATCGCCATGCATCCGCATACGCCACTGGCAGAGCTCCTGCCGCCGCTGCCGCTGGAACAGGTTCATCAGCCAGCCCCCCAGCGTCACGCCGACTATGCCGAGCGGAGACGTACATTTAAGGCTCTCTACCAACAGCTTAAGCCGTTGATGTAAAAATTAATCCGTAGTCAGCTCACCCAGCGTCGCACATCGATTTTCTGTAACGCCATCGAAAGCAGCAGGCTGCCTGCCAGCGTGATGGAGAAAACAGAGAAGATATCGAGAACCGGATGAGCGGGTAGCATCACATCATGCGTACGCAGAGAGTGAATGATCAACGCGTGGAAGCCGTAAATCGCCAGTGAATGGCGCGAAATGGTGGCAAAGCCCAGTAAAATCCGCTGGCTAAAGTAGTGCTTAAACACCACCAGAAGGCTGACCGCAGCCAAAAATACCAGCGGGCCACAGTAGATGTAAAACGTCTGGGTGAACGTATCGTTCAATAATGTATGGTACTTTGTCCCCATCGCGACCAGCGCGACACACGCAATGAAGAAGGGGATAGCCGCCAGTACGACTTTCTTTGGCACGTCCAACATGCCTAACGCGCGCCCCAGCGCGGCGTACAGCACGTAGTAAAACGTATCGCCGTAAATATAGAGATTCACGGGCAGTAATTGAAATCCTTCAAACTCCACTCGCCCTGTATTGGGGTTGGCGACAACGGCCAGCAAGATAATCAAGACGGCTAAATATTTACCTGATACCGGCGTGATGGTAATAAGCGGAGAGAGCAGATAAATCACGATAATGGCGTAGAAAAACCATAAGTGATAAAAGATCGGTTTTTGCAGCACATGGTGCAGTGAGTTCAGGCCATTAATCGGGGTGAGCGTCGCAATATAAATCAATGCAACCGTGCTGTAGAAAAGCAGGCATAAACCGATACGCAGAAAATGCTTCTTCCCCGCGCGACGCTCACCAAAGAATAAGTAACCCGAGATCATGAAAAACAGCGGAACACAGACGCGCGAGGCGGAGTTCAGGACATTCGCCACATCCCAGTGTCCATCGCCTGGCGTGCCGCCCGCGGTAATATAGTAGGTTGTACTATGAATCAGAACGACCATCATGCAGGCCAGCGCCCGCAGGTTATCAATCCAGCCGATCTTATCCGTCATGCACAACCTCTTGAAAGCAAAGCGCTATTCAAAACAGCGTAGCCGTTGTTAAGCGCTGACACAATCAACTATCAATCATCAGCTATAACAACCGGGCAAATCCTAGTGTAAGGACGGCTTAATACGGATAAACGGTGTTGAGTTAAGTTATGCGCGCCGACGGTGGCAAGCGCGCAGGATCTTACGGAATATGGCGCTAGAACAGCCCCATCGGCTTATCAGAGTAACTCACCAACAGGCACTTGGTTTGCTGGTAGTGTTCCAACATCATTTTATGGTTTTCACGCCCGATGCCGGACTGCTTATAACCCCCAAATGCCGCATGCGCCGGATAGGCGTGATAACAGTTGGTCCAGACGCGGCCGGCCTGAATACCGCGCCCCATCCGGTAAGCGATATTGCCGTTGCGGCTCCATACGCCAGCTCCCAGACCGTATTCCGTATCGTTGGCGATCTCCAGTGCGTCATCCATCGTTTTGAAGGTCGTGACTGCCAGCACCGGTCCGAAAATTTCCTCCTGGAAGACACGCATACTGTTTTTACCGAACAATATCGTCGGTTCCAGATAGTAGCCTTCCGCCAGCCCGCCTAGCATCGCCTTGCGCTGGCCGCCCGTGAGCACGCGTGCCCCCTCTTTCTTACCGATATCAATGTAGTTAAGGATGGTGTCGAGCTGGCCTGCCGACACCTGCGCGCCCATCATGGTTTTGCTATCCAGCGGGTTACCGATGCGGATAGCCTCAACGCGCTTGATTGCCCGTTCCATAAAGCGATCGTAGATAGATTCCTGCACCAGCGCGCGGCTCGGACAGGTGCAGACCTCTCCCTGATTGAAGGCAAACAGCGTGAAACCTTCGAGCACTTTGTCAAAGAAGCTGTCTTCCTTGTCCATCACATCGGCAAAGAAGATGTTCGGCGATTTGCCACCCAATTCCAGCGTCACCGGCGTCACGTTCTGCGCCGCATAGCTCATGATCTGCTGACCCACCTCGGTCGAACCGGTGAATGCCACTTTCGCAACGCGTTTCGACGTTGCCAGATATTCACCAATTTCGCTGCCCGACCCATTAACGACATTGATGACACCTGGCGGCAGCAGATCCTGAATCAGTTCCATCAAAATCAATACTGACATCGGCGTCAGTTTGGCGGGTTTCAGCACAATACAGTTACCGGCGGCCAGCGCTGGTGCCATCTTCCAACAGGCCATTAGCAGCGGGAAATTCCAGGGAATGATTTGCCCGACAACGCCGAGAGGCTCATGAAAATGATAGGCCACGGTATCGCCATCAATTTCGCTAATCCCCCCTTCTTGCGCGCGGATACAAGCCGCAAAATAGCGAAAGTGGTCAATCGCCAACGGTACGTCTGCCCCGCTAGTTTCGCGTATCGGTTTACCGTTATCCCAGGTTTCCACCTGTGCCAGCAGCTCAAGGTTTTGCTCCATCCGGTCGGCGATTCGGTTAAGCACCAACGCACGTTCCTGCACCGACAGGCCACCCCATTCCGCTTTTGCCTTGTGAGCAGCATCCAGCGCGTGGTCAATATCTCGCGTTGACGAACTGGCCACTTCACACAGCGGTTGGCCCGTTACTGGCGTCAAATTGACAAAATACTGACCAGCGTCAGGTGGTACCCAAACTCCGCCGATAAAATTGTCATAGCGTTTTTTCAGATTGAGAGAGCCGTATTCGCCAGACGCGGATCGGCCTTCGAGATTATCGTGCGCCATTTCAGTCTCCTTTTCATTTCCGAGTGAGCGGCCATGCCGCAGTGAAAAAAGAGGCAAACAGTAAGCAGTTACATTAAGCCTATATGGGGTATGGGGTTAGCGACAGGATTCGGCCAGAGAAGAAGGCAACTCTTCGAGTTGACGCACAGTTTCTTGCGAGAAAAAGTCGCGTCCCTTCAGGCACGGTGAGGTATACCCTAAATAATTCGAGTTTCAGGACAAAAACGGCAAGGCGTTTTTGAACAGCGCTTGCGCTGACCCCGAAGGGGCGAGGCCCACGATGGGCCGAGTATTTAAACGCAGCCAACGCACATGCAACTTGAAGTATGACGGGTATAATACTTTTAATTTCTAGGGTTACTAACATGCAGGTATTTCAGGTGGAAGGGGTTCATTTACCAGCGGATGCCGCCCTTGAAGGCGCAACGCAACATTCAGTCTATCATCCCGATTCTCTGCATCAGCCACAGTCTGACTGGCTAGCGGAAGAGGTGCCCGTTGCGTTGGTTTATAACGGCATATCGCATGTCGTCATGATGACCTCACCGAAGGAACTGGAACAGTTCGCACTCGGGTTTTCTTTATCTGAAGGCATTATTCAATCACCGGCAGATATCTATGGCATTGATGTACAGGCCGCCTGTCACGGTATCGAAGTGCAGATTGAGCTTTCGAGCCGACGCTTCGCTGGACTAAAAGAACGCCGCCGAGCGATGGATGGCCGTACAGGCTGCGGCGTATGTGGCGTAGAACAACTCGCGGAAATCGGCAAACCGATCGCATCTCTGCCCTTCACGCAGACATTTTCCCTTAGCAAACTTGAAAACGCGCTGGTGCGGCTGCGCGATGTGCAGAAGATCGGTCAGGTAACGGGTTGCACTCACGCCGCAAGCTGGGTCGCGCCAGACGGCACGCTGTCCGGGGGGAGTGAAGACGTCGGCCGCCATGTCGCGCTGGATAAGCTGCTAGGTACCCGAGCGAAGCAGGGGTGGCAGCAAGGCGCTGTCCTAGTCTCCAGCCGGGCCAGCTATGAGATGGTCCAAAAATCCGCCATGTGCGGCGTGGAAATCCTGTTTGCTGTCTCAGCGGCCACTTCACTGGCCGTAGAGGTCGCACAGCGCTGCAACCTGACACTCGTCGGTTTTTGTCGGCTGGGACATGCGACTATCTACACACACTCGCAGCGTCTGAGCGCGTAAGAGACACCACCAAATTCGCGGCGTTTTGCAGGCGACGGGTATAGATTAATTTGTTTTTACATAGTGTAATAACGATATAAGCGTTTGTTATCATGAAGTAAAGCAATCTGATTCATGTCACCCGCTCGAGAATAATCATTTTCAATATCATTTAATTAACTATAATGAAGGCATTGCTTACGCGGTACTAACAACACAGTGCCGTAACATTTTTATTACCATGGAGATGCTAAACATGAGTTATTCACTGCCATCGCTGCCTTATGCTTATGACGCACTGGAACCGCATTTCGACAAAGAAACGATGGAAATTCACCATTCCAAACACCATCAGGCTTACGTCAATAATGCTAACGCCGCGCTGGAATCTCTGCCTGAACTGGCTACATTGTCTGCTGAAGAGCTGATCGCTCAACTGGATAAAGTTCCTGCGGAGAAAAGAACAGCACTGCGTAACAACGCTGGCGGCCACGTTAACCACAGCCTGTTCTGGAAAGGCCTGAAAGTAGGTACGACGCTGACTGGCGACCTGAAAGCCGCTATCGAACGTGATTTCGGCAGCGTTGATGCGTTTAAAGAGAAATTTGAGCAAGCAGCAGCAACCCGCTTCGGTTCTGGCTGGGCGTGGCTGGTACTGAAAGACGATGGCAAACTGGCCGTAGTGTCTACTGCAAACCAAGACAGCCCGCTGATGGGTGAAGCTGTTTCTGGCGCGTCTGGCTACCCAATCGTCGGTCTCGACGTATGGGAGCACGCTTACTACCTGAAATATCAGAACCTTCGTCCAGCTTATGCTAAAGCATTCTGGAACGTGTTGAACTGGGACGAAGCCGCTGCTCGTTTCGCTAGCGCGAAAAAATAAAACCGTTGAGTGCCTGATCCTGTCAGGCCTCTTCTGCGTTTGAATATAAACTGGAACAACAGCCTGTTATTCCAGTTTTTTATTATCTATCTGTCCGTATTTTCTCCCCCTCCTTCCCTCGCTACACGCAATCGCATAGTCGTGATCTCACGTTGTTTACTCATTTCTGTTAGTGCACAGGCTCCCTGCGCGAAAAGTGGGCGGCGCGTAAAGTTTCAGAGTAGAGTGCCGATATCTACTGCGGGTTTTTATCATGTTGTTTTGCAGGGATTGGCTTGGCACGCGGTAATCCGAGATGCTAACACCGCTAATCAAGTGTGCATCAGGATAGTGAATTTGGCTTAATATGATATATTGGTGAAATGTGATGGTTATAAATTTTGACAATCTAAAAGTCGGTAAAAAATTAGGATTAGGCTTTTTCCTGATTCTGCTGATGACCATGGTGATTGCCGGCGCGGGCATTATGCATATAAGCTCGCTGAAAGACAGTATTGATAAAGTGAATTTAAGCAACAGTATTAATGATGAAATTAATCAGGCTAAATATTACCGTGCATTATACGGCACTACCTATAATCCTGATGATATAAAAAAGAACATTGAACACATTTCCAATGTCAATAGACTTGCTGAGACAGCAAAAGAATTTAGCTGGCCAGAAAATGATGCTAAGAAAATAGCCAACATCCCTGCATTAATTTCCAGCTATCAGGAAAAACAGAAAAATTATATTGATGCAGTGAATACCAAAGATAACGTCAGAAAAAATTGGAATATATCGACAACAGAAAAACCACTGCAACAGCTCAATGATCAATTAAAGCTAGACAATAACAGCACTAATCTTCAATTATTACTTTCTGACCTGAACCAAAAACTGATTGCCGTCCGCTACCACGTTCGTGGTTTATTACTTTCTACCAACAAAGAATCCGAAGAAAAACTGACGGATTCCATCAACGCGGCACAAACGTCATTAACTTTCCTGTATCAGAGCCTGTCTGCCGAACAACGTGAAACGCTGGCACCGGTTCTGACGATCGTGAATAATTATGAAGAGCAGGTGTTGGCCTATATGCCAGCCTATCAAGAGGAAATCGCGCAGGCAGGACAAATGCGCGTGGTAGCCGAACAGCTGAATACCGTCGTTAAATCACTCCTCAGCGATCAGCTAGCTGCTTCACAGGCAGACATTCGCAGTGCCACGCTGCAAATGAGTATCACAGCGCTGATTACGCTACTGCTTGGTCTGCTGATTTCCTGGTTCATTTCACGCCAGATCACCACACCGCTCGGCAGCACGTTGAGCATGGCTGAAAAAATCGCGACGGGCGATCTCACCATGTCCATCAACACGACGCGTAAGGATGAGTTGGGTCAGTTGATGAGTGCGATGTCGAAAATGAATGACAACCTGCACAATATGATCGATGACATTCGCGTCGGCGTCAGCCAGATTTCTAACGCGTCCAGCGAAATCGTCGCGGGTAACACAGACCTGTCATCACGTACCGAGCAGCAGGCCGCTGCCGTTGAGGAAACCGCCGCCAGCATGGAGCAGCTCACCGCGACGGTTAAGCAAAACGCAGATAACGCACACCACGCGAATAAGCTGGCAATCAGCGCATCTCAAACCGCAAAACAAGGCGGCGAGCAGGTGAATAACGTGGTGCAAACCATGACGGCGATTGAGAGCAGCTCTAAACGTATCGCGGAAATCACGTCCGTCATCAACAGCATCGCCTTCCAGACCAACATTTTGGCATTGAACGCCGCGGTGGAAGCCGCCCGCGCCGGTGAGCAAGGCCGTGGATTTGCCGTTGTTGCCAGCGAAGTCCGTAGCCTTGCCCAGCGCAGTTCTCAGGCCGCGAAAGAAATCGAAGGCCTGATCTCTGAATCGGTTACTCAGGTATCACGCGGAGCGACGCTGGTTGGCAATGCTGGTAAGACGATGAATGATATCGTCACTTCTATCACACAGGTGCATGACATCATGGGTGAAATTGCTACCGCATCAGATGAGCAAAGCCGGGGAATTAGCCAGGTTAGCCAGGCGATTGTTGAGATGGACAGCACCACGCAGCAGAACGCCGCACTGGTGGAACAATCCTCTGCCGCTGCCGACTCGCTGGAAGAACAGGCGAGACTGCTGAAGCAGGCGGTTTCCGTCTTCCGTCTGGCAAACGCGCAGCATGATGACACCCCAGCGGGTATCGCGTTTGCCGACCAAACGCATCGTCTGCACGCGCCGCGCTAATATCAACACCACAACGTACTAAAAACGACAAAGCCCCTGTTAAACAGGGGCTTCATCAACGAATCTATCACCAGCATCGATCTGCGCAGAGAAGAAACCTCAGAACGGTTTCGGCGCGAAGCCTGTCATCTCTTTTAAATCCATCTCGCGCCCCAGTGCCGTCATCGGGTGCACTACCACCAAACCGCGAACGCTTTTCTTCAACGTCCCCATATCAGCTTGCTCTTTTTTAGTAATCGCACGTTTGAAAGGCAGGTTCGCCAGTTTCTGCGCTTCTTTGCTGAGTTTCTGTTCTCTCACGTTACGCAGGCGCTCGATTTCAGCCGTTAGCTTCTCGCAGGCCTCCAGATTGAGGGCGATTGCTTCAGCATCACCTTGTTCCAGCAGCGTGGTCTGCTTATGCGTCAGCTTATCCAATTGGTCGCTAAGGCGTTTGATCTCTGCTTTTTCCTGCTCTTTCATAAAAGATAACCTATATAACGGGAGAATAATGCGGGGCACAGCATACACTATACGCTAAATAATTCGAGTTGCGTGAAGGCGGCAACCGCACGCCCCCGGAGCTTACTCAGGTAAGTGACTGAGTTGAGTAAGACCAACCACACATATGCCGCTTGAAGGATGACAAGTAGAAACGCCTGACATGACGCAGTGGCGTAATAAAGCAGAATGGGGTTAAAACGCCTTTTTCAGACTGATTTGCGCAATCAATGTGGTCAGGGATAGCACCAGCGTGGAGCGCACCATCTGTTGATAACGCTGCCGCTGCATACTCACCAGAAGCGGATCGGCGGCATCTGCCCCCGGCGGAAAGGCGGGTTCTGTAGGCAACGCCGCCACGCAGTGCAGCTCGCCGATAGGCCCCAGAATTTCATCATCGGTAAAACGGTAATGCCGATCGTCATGTGCCAGCTCTTCGCCCAGCGCCATTAACAGTTCCGCATCTTCATACTCTTTACGGCTGATCATTCCCAGGCCATAAATCAGTTTCAGACGCACGGAAAGGTCGCCCAGCGGGCCCGTTCCCGTCATCAGGGGTTCAACGGCATATTTCACCGCATAGTCGTCCTTACGGAACACCTGCAACATCAGGATACTGACCGCTTCCGCCAACAACTCAACGGCGCAGAGCATAAAGTCGCGCACGGTCTTCCCTGAGTTCAGCGCTTCCAGAACCCGGTTTTCAAACGCCTGTGTTTCTTCCATCGTCACTTCTCGACCCTTTAACCCCGCCCACAGCCTACCCCATCTCGGCAGCATGCTTACCGGCAGGTGTGGCGACATCCTATCCCCGACGTCGCCCGTATACCTTACACCGTGTCGAAAAGACCACACCTGCCTGATGACGAGAGACGCCGATTACTGCATGGCGTTATACACATTCACTGCTTGCGCGACAACCTCGCTGTCAGCATCCAGACCAGAAATCTGCACCAGCGCCGCCTGCGGCCCCTGAGTGCGGATTAACTCAGCCAGTTCCAGCGCCTGCGGATCCTGTTCACTGCGATAATGCATCGCGGCGGCAATACCGGTAATCAGGTTGTCATGCGGCAACTGGTATTCCAACGTTCCGAGCAGCGGCTTGATCAAACGATCGCCTGCACTCAGCTTGCGCAGCGGCTGGCGGCCAACGCGCTCTACATCATCGTGCAGATGCGGGTTTTCAAAGCGGCTGAGAATCTTGTTGATGTAGGCGGCGTGCTTCTCCGTATCAAAACCGTAGCGCTTGATGAGTACTGCACCGCTCTCTTCCATTGCGCCTTTGACCACGGCTCTGACTTTCGGGTCGAGAATCGCATCACGGATCGTTTGATGACGCGCCTGTTGGCCGAGGTAGGCCGTAATCGCATGGCCGGTGTTCAGCGTGAAGAGCTTACGCTCAACAAACGCCATCAGATTGTCGGTCAGTTCCATACCGGGAATCGCTGGCGGTTCACCGCAGAACTGGGTTTTATCGACAATCCATTCGCTGAAGGTTTCTACCGTCACCGCCAGCACATCGTCGCTACCGGCTTCGGAAGGGGGAACAATGCGATCCACAGCGGAATCCACGAATCCCACATGCTCGACAACCCATTCCTGATGGCCTTCCGGCAGCAGTTTCAACACATGCTGTTTTAACTGGCTGGTGCCGCGCACCATATTTTCACAGGCGATAATGTTCAACGGCCGGGTATTGCCGTCGTTATGACGCTTAACCAGCCCCTGAGCGATAGTTCCGGCGATTTTTTCCAGAATCTGCGGCCCCACAGCGGTCGTCACCAGATCGGCCACGGCAATGAGCGCGACGGCATCCTGGCTGCCGCTGTGAACGGCACTCACGTTACTTACGGTATCAACCTGCGTGTTATCACCGACAATCCGCACCGTGTAGCTTGTGCGGCTGTTCAGGGCATCCAACAGCGGCTGATTGACGTCAGCGAATGTCAGTTCGACGTTGGCATCGGCCAACAATTTCCCAATAAACCCACGGCCAATATTACCCGCGCCAAAGTGTAATGCTTTCATGAGACATAACCTTAAAAAAACATAAAAAGAGGCCGCCCGCAGGCGGCCCTAGCCACATCAATTAGGCACTCTTTTTACCGGAGAGTAAGTCGAGCACTTCCTGAACATCCTGGGTCTGTGCCAGACGTTCAATGACGGCATCATCATCCAGCGCATTGGTCAGACTGGTGATGACCTGAATATGTTCGTTGTTGCGAGCGGCAATACCGATAACCAGACGCGCAACCTCATCTTCTTCATCGCCAAAGCGAACGCCTTCAGGATATTGGCAGAAGACAACGCCCGTTTTCAGCACGCGGTCTTTAGCTTCAATCGTACCGTGCGGCACAGCAATCGACTCGCCCAGATAGGTGGAAGTCAGCTTTTCACGTTCCAGCATCGCTTCAACATACGCAGGCTCGACATAGCCGCCTTTCACCAGTTGCTCTCCGGCGAAACGGATTGCCTGCTCTTTGTCTGTCGCATGCTGATTCAGGAACACATTGCCTGCACCCAGTTGGAACAGGTTAGTCTGTGCGTCGGCGACAGCAGGTGCTGGCGTCGCAACGGCTTCAGACTTCACGGCACCCTGTGCTGCGGTAAGACGTGCCACCAGATCGCTATACAGACCGCTATCAAGGAAGTTAGTCAGCGAAATGTGCTGTGCCTGCGGCGCATGACGCATCGCACGTTCGGTCAGATCGCGGTGCGTAATCACCAGATCGACATCGTCCGGCAGACTATTGATCGCGCTGTTAGTCACCGAAATGTTGGTCAGCCCGGCATCCTGAACTTTCTTACGCAGCACACCAGCACCCATCGCGCTGGAACCCATTCCAGCGTCACACGCTACGATGATTTTACGCACGGTACTCATATCACCGCTGACACCGACGTTAGTCGCCGTGCCTTTAGAAGACGCTTTCATTTCCTGCACGCGGCGCGTTGCATCGCCCAGGTCTTCTTCTTTTTGCTTGGTGCTTTTCAGCAGAATCGCCGACACGATGAAGGACACCGCGAAAGCCGCTGCAATGGCCGCAAGGTTAGCGAAGTAAGCACCTTTTGGCGTCATCGCCAACACCGCCAGAATGGAGCCTGGAGACGCAGGAGAAACCAAACCGCCGCCCAGTACGCTCAGCGTAAACACGCCAGTCATCCCGCCCAGAATCACCGCAATAATCAGACGCGGATTCATCAGCACGTAAGGGAAGTAGATTTCGTGAATCCCGCCCAGGAAGTGGATAATCGCCGCACCTGGTGCTGACTCTTTCGCGTTACCACGACCGAAGAACATGTAAGCCATCAGCACGCCCATACCTGGGCCTGGGTTCGCTTCGATCAGGAAGAAAATAGATTTGCCGGTTTCCGTCGCCTGCTGAATGCCCAGCGGTGAGAAGATACCGTGGTTAATAGCGTTGTTCAGGAACAGGATTTTCGCCGGTTCAACGAAGATGGACGTAAGCGGCAGCAGGTTGTTCTGTACCATCAGGTTAACGCCGGAAGCCAGCACCTGAGAGAAGACTTCAACCAGCGGACCAATTGCCAAAAATGACAGGATTGCCAACAACATACCGATAATACCGGCAGAGAAGTTGTTGACCAGCATTTCAAAGCCGCTTTTGATTTTACCGTCGACCATGTGGTCAAAACGCTTGATCGCCCAGCCGCCCAACGGGCCCACAATCATGGCGCCGAGGAACATCGGGATATCAGTCCCGACGATCACACCCATCGTCGTAATGGCACCCACGACACCACCACGCTCACCGAATACCAGACGTCCACCGGTATAACCAATCAGCAATGGCAGCAAATACGTAATCATCGGACCGACGAGCTTCGCCAACGTTTCATTGGGGAACCAGCCGGTAGGGATAAACAGCGCGGTAATAATACCCCAGGCGATAAATGCGCCAATATTGGGCATCACCATATTGCTGAGGAAGCGACCAAAGTTTTGCACTTTGATCTTAATATCTGGTGAAAGCATAAAAACACACCCCTATTGAAACGCGCTGACAATAAGAGCGCGTGGTAATTATCGTGAGACGGCGTGGCAATAAAAACACCGATTACCACAAGACTACTTCCGTCATTATTACTGTATGCAGCGCGGACTCTAACACGCTGTTTTCATACCGCAACTCCATGGCGGTAAAGTGACAAAAATCACACAACCACCCTACATCAACGATACAAATAGGTGATTTACTTCACAAAAAACCGTTAAAAATGAAAAACTAAACAGATTTTTAGACAAACACCGCGCCTTATATGTGATTTAAGTCACACTTTAACGACCTGTATTTGTTTTATTTATGTGATGTTAGTCACAATTTATTTTTACCCTCTCACCAACCACACGCATCTTATCCAGAATACCTATCCGCCATATCGCATCGCTAAAGCGTCGGAACATAGTCTCTTCTAGGGATAATTCACACCATTTATCCCTCTGAGCGCATTCACTACATTCTGCTGTTGCAGAGGTAACGCCGCTACCATGCTGTTATATTGCGCCACCTGCTGCGGCGTACGGAATTGCACAGACGCGCCGTTAAACACAGCTTGATCGCCCTGAGCCTGAAGGAAATCGCCGATCTGGATCAGGCTTTGTGCGAAGGCAATCGCATTCGGAATGGTGGGTAACAGCGCGTTGGTAGGCTGTATTACCGTGCGTGCATACAACCGCTCATAGGGTATTTGCACTTCTTCAGGCTGTTTTAACGTCCGATGGGCATTGTCTGCCTGCACTTTCGCCGCCTGCACATGCTGGCTCAACAGGTTCATTGCCCCAATGGATTGCCGAAGATCATCACGCTGTGTCAGATAGTCTTTAGGGACGCGAATACGGGAAATTTGCCCCAGCATCGGCGTTAAACTGCCGGACACCGCCTGATTAAACTGCTGAGAAAAAGTGGTTAATATCGCGTAATCGTTGGTAAAATTGCCAAAATTCTTCTTCTGCTCTTCCGTCAATGTCGGCAGCTTCCCATCCTGCTGCGACTGTACGCTTTGCAGGAACGCAACGAATGCCTTCCGCTGATCGGCTTCGCTGTCACCACAGGCAGCCAACTGCAATGCCGCCAGAATAACCAGAACTGGCAGCAGCCAGCGTGAACGGTACGTCATCAGCCTTCTCATTCCCTACTCCCGTTATGCTTACTGCCCCGCCAGCCGTGCTTTACTCAGACAAAAACACGCTGGCGACGGATTTTCCATGACAAGATTTTCTACGACATAAGCATAGTCGAATCAGGCTGGCTGTGCAGAAAAAGGCCAGCTCTGACAACGAATACCGATTGTTTAAGCATCGAGATACACGGGGCGACCACAGGGGTGAGGCGGGACGTTTTGCGACGCGGGAAAAAATAACCCCCGAACAGGCGAACCTACTCGGGGGTTAGTATTACGTAACGCTGTCGCCGTTATTGCAGGACGGAAATATCCGCAACCTGCAAGAACAGTTCGCGCAGTTGGCTCAGCAGCGTCAGGCGGTTCACTCGAACCTGCTCATCTTCCGCCATGACCATCACCTGATCGAAGAACGCATCGACAGGTTCACGCAGTGAGGCCAGCTCAACCAGCGCTTCCTGATAGCGACCTTCAGCAAACAGCGGCGTCAGTTTGTCGCGCAACACGACAAGGTGCGTTGCCAGCGTAATTTCCGCCGCGTCTTTCAATACGGCAGCATTGACGCTCTCGTTCAGCGTATCGGTAGACTTCGCCAGAATGTTGGAAACGCGCTTGTTAGCCGCTGCCAGCGCCGCTGCGGCATCCAGCGAACGGAAGTGGCTGACGGCTTTGACGCGGGCATCGAAATCAGCCGGACGGGTAGGACGACGCGCCAATACCGCCTGAATGGTATCCACGCTGTGGCCTTCTTCCTGATACCAAGCACGGAAGCGGCCGAGCATGAACTCAATCACGTCATCCACAACCTTGGCGTTAGACAGCTTATCGCCATACAAACGCACCGCTTCTTCGGTCAGCGTCTGCAAATCGAGCGGCAGACGTTTCTCGACGATGATGCGCAGCACGCCGAGAGCGGCACGACGTAGCGCAAACGGATCTTTGTCACCTTTCGGGTGTTGCCCGATGCCAAAAATCCCTGCCAGCGAATCCATCTTGTCGGCAATTGCCAGCGCACACGCCACCGCAGAAGACGGCAGTTCGTCACCCGCAAAGCGCGGCTGATATTGCTCATTCAACGCAACGGCAACATCTTCCGCTTCGCCATCATGACGCGCATAGTGCATCCCCATCACGCCCTGCGTGTCGGTGAATTCGAACACCATGTTGGTCATCAGGTCACACTTCGACAGCAGACCAGCACGCTTTGCGTGATCCACATCGGCACCAATCTGGCCAGCAACCCAGCCAGCCAGCGCCTGAATACGGTCAGTTTTGTCGCGCAATGAACCTAACTGCTGCTGGAACAAGACGGTTTCCAGACGCGGTAGGTGATCTTCCAAACGCTTCTTACGGTCGGTATTGAAGAAGAATTCGGCGTCAGCCAGACGCGGGCGCACCACTTTTTCGTTACCGGAAATAATCTGCTGTGGATCTTTGGATTCGATATTGGCAACAAAGATGAAGTTTGGCAGCAGATTGCCGCTGTTGTCGTAAACCGGGAAATACTTCTGGTCACCTTTCATGGTGTAAACCAGCGCTTCGGACGGCACAGCGAGGAATTTTTCTTCAAATTTCGCGGTCAGCACCACTGGCCATTCCACCAGCGAGGTGACTTCTTCCAGCAGGCTGTCGCTCAGATCGGCATTACCACCAATCTTGCGTGCAGCTTCTTCTGCATCAGCTTTGATTTTCGCTTTACGCGCATCGTAGTCGGCAACGACTTTACCGCGCTCCAGCAGAATCTGCGGATACTGTTCGGCATTATCGATCGTAAATTCAGCTTCACCCATAAAGCGGTGGCCGCGAATAGTACGAGCGGAATCGATACCCAATACCTGGCCAGGGATCAGTTCTTCACCCAGCAGCATGGTTACAGTGTGCACCGGGCGCACAAACTGCGTTTCTTTGTCGCTCCAGCGCATCAATTTTGGAATCGGCAACTTCGATAATGCGGTGCTTACCATGCCAGCCAGCAGCGCCTGCGCCTGTTCGCCTTTCGCGTGGGCGCGATACAGCAGCCACTCGCCTTTGTCAGTCGTCAAACGTTCAGCTTGCTCAACGGTGATACCACAGCCACGCGCCCAGCCTTCTGCTGCTTTGGTCGGTTTGCCTTCTGCATCAAACGCTTGTGAAATCGCCGGACCACGTTTTTCTACTTCACGATCGGGCTGAGACGCGCTTAAGCGTGCCACTTTCAGCGCCAAACGGCGCGGCGCGGCAAACCAGCTTACGTCACCGTGTGCCAGATTAGCGGCATCCAGCTCCGCAGTGAAATTCGCGGCAAAGGATTCTGCCAGATTACGGAGAGCCTTCGGCGGCAGCTCTTCCGTGCCAATTTCCACCAGAAAAGTCTTGTCAGTCATCGCTGCCTCTTAGCTCTCTTTCTTATTACACATCGGGAAACCCAGCGCCTCACGCGAGGCATAGTAGGCTTCCGCAACCGCTTTGGTCAGGGTACGAATACGCAGAATGTAGCGTTGGCGTTCGGTAACCGAGATCGCTTTACGCGCATCCAGCAGGTTAAAGCTGTGCGCCGCTTTCAGAATGCGTTCGTAAGCCGGTAAAGGCAGCGGTTTTTCCAGCGCCAGCAGATGCTGCGCTTCTTTCTCATATTGTTCGAAGCAGCTGAACAGGAAATCGACATCAGCGTGTTCAAAGTTGTAGGTCGATTGCTCGACTTCGTTTTGATGGAACACATCGCCGTAGGTGGTTTTCCCTAACGGGCCATCGCTCCAGACCAGATCGTAAACGCTATCGACGCCCTGAATGTACATCGCCAGACGTTCCAGACCGTAGGTGATCTCGCCGGTCACGGGTTTACATTCCAAACCGCCAACCTGCTGGAAGTAGGTAAACTGCGTGACTTCCATACCGTTCAACCAGACTTCCCAGCCCAGGCCCCATGCGCCCAGCGTCGGGTTTTCCCAGTTGTCTTCCACGAAGCGGATATCGTGAATGGTCGGATCCATGCCCAGCTCTTTCAGAGAACCGAGATACAGCTCCTGAATATTTTCCGGTGATGGCTTAATGACGACCTGAAACTGGTAATAGTGCTGTAAGCGGTTCGGGTTTTCACCATAGCGCCCATCGGTCGGACGACGAGAAGGCTGCACATAGGCAGCGGCCATCGGTTCTGGCCCCAGTGCCCGCAGGCAGGTCATTGGATGTGAAGTGCCTGCGCCGACTTCCATGTCCAATGGTTGAACAATGGTGCAGCCCTGGCGAGCCCAATAATCCTGTAACGTCAGGATCAGGCCCTGGAAGGTCTTGGTATCAAACTTTTGCATGTTGGATTCGCGCGCGATACAAGTGGATTTATAAGGAATGCGCCAGTATACCCTCTGACCGCAAGATATACAGCCAGAATGCGGCAACAAGTGCAAATCCCCCGTCATCATCTTTCAAATTTCAGGATCAGCCTGAAAAAACGGTCTGCAACATCTTCAGGCTCAGCAGCAACAGCAACGCGGCAAAGGCCTTCTTCAGCGTCGCCACGGGCAGACGGTGCGCCAGACGAGCACCAACGGGCGCGGTGAAGAAGCTGACGGCAGAAATCAGGAGAACGGCGGGCAGAGACACATAGCCGACGCTGTAGTCAGGTAATCCCGTCGTCGACCAGCCGTTAATCATGTAGCCCAGCGCGCCGGAAAGGGCGATCGGTAGCCCTACTGCTGCGGAGGTGCCAATCGCCTGCTGAATACGGACGTTACACCACGTCAGGAACGGCACGGTGAGCGACCCGCCGCCGATCGCCACCAGCGCCGAAATACTGCCAATCACCAATCCCGCCAGCGAAACGCCTGCCGTACCGGGCAACTGGCGCTGCGGTTTTGGTTTGATATTCAGCACCATTTGCAGCGAAACGTAGGCCATAAAGCAGGAAAAAAAGATCGCCAGCGCCCGTGTCGGTAACAGCGTCGCCAGCCAGGTGGCCGCGAATGTCCCGATCAGGATGGCAGGCGTAATCCGCATCACCACTGGCCAAAGCACCGCCTGATGCTGATGATGGGTACGCAGGCTGGAAATTGCCGTGACGACGATGGCCGCCATTGACGTTCCCAACGCCAGATGTACCAAATGTGTATTATCTACGCCCTGCGCAGCAAACAGCGCCGTCAGCACTGGCACCATAATGCCGCCGCCGCCAATGCCCAATAATCCCGCCATAAAACCTACTACCGCGCCTAATGCCAGATAGGCTGCTATCCACTCTACTGCCATTCCCTGTACCCCTGTCTCTGTCTATACCCGTCATACTTCAAGCTGCTTGTGCGTTGGCTGCCCTTACTCACCCCAGTCACTTACCTGAGTAAGCTCCTGGGGACTCGCGCGGTTGCCGCCTTCACGCAACTCGAATTATTTAGGGTATTGCTTTTCTTATGATCGATTAAACAGCCCTGAGCTGTTGGCAAAGCATTATTCACGATTCCGCGACGACTTTCCGCCCCATCCTCAAACGACTTTTCATATCTGCGAGCACGCCCGCAAAACACTGGTTGCATATACAGCACCGTAAATGCCATGATCGAAGCCTACTTGTAACAGACTGCCTTACAATGAACAGCTCACCATAATCAGGAGAAAGGTATGCAACGCTGCGGCTGGGTGACACAAGACACCTTATATCAGGATTATCACGATAACGAGTGGGGGAAGCCCTGCACCGACAGCCAGAAGCTGTTTGAGTTACTGTGTCTGGAGGGCCAGCAGGCCGGTCTTTCCTGGATCACCGTCCTGAAAAAACGCGAAGGCTATCGTCGTTGCTTCCACCAGTTCGATCCTGAGCAAGTGGCACAGATGACGCAGGATGACGTGGACCGGTTGGTGCAGGACAGCGGCATTATCCGCCATCGCGGGAAAATCGAGGCGATTATCACCAATGCAAAAGTGTGGGTGGAGATGGAAAGTCAGGGTGAGAGCTTCTCGCACTTCATTTGGTCTTTTGTCGAGCACCAACCGCGTCTCAATCACCCGGCTTCGCTCGCCGAGGTTCCCGCCAAAACGGACGTTTCAGATGCCATGTCAAAAGCCCTTAAGAAACGCGGCTTCAAATTTATCGGTTCAACCATCTGTTATGCCTTCATGCAGGCGGGTGGATTGGTCAACGACCATGTAACAGACTGCTTTTGTCATCAGGAAAGCCCCTCATGATTCGTCCTTACCTCGACCACGACCTTGCGCCGCTGATGCAGCTTTGGCTAAAGAGCACCACGCTGGCGCATCCGTTTATTCGTGAAGGTTTATTCATGAAGATGACGGGCGAGAAAGTGCCAGCGCGGTACGTGAGATCTATATTCCCGAGTCGCAAACCTGGGTTTATGAAGAGCAAGGAAGCCTCATCGGCTTTATCAGCGTGCTGGAGGCACGGTTCATCGGCGCGCTGTTTGTGGAACAAGCCTATTATGGCAAGCAGATTGGGACTGCGCTGATCCAGCATGTTCAGGCACAGTACTCCTTACTCAGTCTGGAAGTGTATCAGCAGAATACGCGCGCCTGCCGGTTCTACCATAAGCAGGGATTTGTCGTTGTTGAGGAAAACCTCAATCAGGATACACAGGCCACGGCGCTGATCATGCAGTGGACGAAATAGGGAGCAGCAGCCAACACCACTCCCTCCGATTCAATCGATCACCTCTGAGTCATCGACTCAACGGGAGATCAGAAGGTTGTCCAGTTATCGCTCCCGTTGTCCCGCGATGCTAGCGTCGGCAGGCGAGGCGCGGCCTTGCTGCCCGAATTCCCGTTACCGGTGTTCGACCCTTGCAGCCTTGGCAGACCCGCAACATCCGAATCAGAGATGCGGAAAACCGACATCAGTTTTGCCAACTTCGAGGCCTGTTCCTGCAACGAATTCGCCGCGGCAGAGGATTCGCTCACCATAGAGGCATTCTGCTGGATGGTGGTATCCATTTCAGCCACTGCACTGCCGATTTGTGCAATACCGCGGCTCTGCTCATCCGATGCTGAGGAAATTTCTCCCATGATGTCATTCACACGGCTCACAGAAGCCACAATGTCATCCATCGTCGTCCCCGCCTGAGAAACCAGCGCAGTTCCGGTATCTACGCGCGAAACCGATTCTGAGATCAGGCTTTCGATCTCTTTTGCCGCCTGTGAACTGCGCTGCGCAAGACTACGAACTTCACTGGCGACCACCGCGAAGCCTCGCCCTTGTTCACCGGCTCGGGCTGCTTCCACCGCGGCGTTCAATGCCAGAATATTGGTTTGGAACGCGATGCTATTAATCACCGTCGTGATATCAGAGATCTTCTTCGAACTCCCTGAAATATCGCTCATGGTGTTAATCACGCGGTTAATAATATCCCCGCCACGATTGGCATTGGTTGAGGCTTCTCCGGCAATCTGGCTGGCATGTCGGGCATTATCGGCGTTGTTCTTCACGGTAGCCGTTAATTCTTCCATGCTGGCTGCCGTTTCTACAATCGCCGCTGATTGCTGCTCAGTACGCGATGACAAATCATTATTGCCCGATGCGATGTCAGAAGAAGCGCTCTCAACGCTGTACACGCTTTGACGAATATCAGTCATTAAATGACGTAATTTCTCCGTCATCACCATCATGGCCGTCGTTAATTGTCCCAGTTCATCATGCCGTTCAACCGTGACAGTCGCTGAAAGATCGCCACCAGCAATCCGTTCTGCCAGCTTCAGGTTGGTGATAATAGGTCGGGTAATTTGTCGAGTAACAGACCATGCGATCAGTAAACCGAATACGATGGCAATCGCTCCTAGAATCAGCGTTTGCAGTACGGAGCTATTGATAATGTCATCATTCTTCGCGCCGAGCTTTTGCAGAATACTGCCGATATCGCTCGTCATTCTGTCTCCGGTTGCCCGGAATTTAACATCTGTCGTTTTTAACTGCCCCAGCCGCGCGTAATACTGCTCTGCCGTTTGATGATAATTTTCAAATGCTTGCCAAAATGTGTCTACAACGCGACGGCGATCGCCACTGACCGACGATGCCAATGCATCGTAGGCTACCTTAGATTCAGCGTAGACCTGCTTCTGCGCGTTAAACGCGGCTTCACTATTCTCTCGTTGTAAGGTGTAGGTGCTGTTGACCAGTTTCAGAAACAGCAGCGAGAGAGCGTCCTTCTGCGTAGACAACGCATTTTCATCCGCACCGACAGAGAGAGTAGTCATAAATGCCGTTAACGCATCGGAGGCATTCATCTGGCTGATTTTCTTTGCCGTCTCAACCACCGCATTTGCGGCAGTTTTCATGGTATTCAGATCGGTATCATAATCTGCAAAATCTTGATCAAGTTTTTTAAAATCAGACAGATATTCTGTTTCCCACGTGAGTGCTTTCGCTTTTTCTTTTTGCTGGCTTGCCTGACTAATGTAGGTATTGAGATTCTTGATATTGTCATCTGCAAAAGTGAATGAATATTTTACCCTCGCCATTTTTGACTGATCGAGATAGTGATTCATTTCATTCAAAATTGTCGTTTTAACATACAGATCGTGGATGATAAAAAATCGTACAGCGCCAACGCCAGACGCGATCATGACCAACAACAGGACAATCCCGAAACCGCCATACAGCTTATGAGAAACCTTGAGGTTACTCATAATCCTGGTAAAAAAATGCATTTCCGTCCCCCCCATTAACAAACCATGTCTAAAAATCGCCATGCCTAAAACATCCCGGTAGATAGGGTTATCGGTTTTTAACGGTAATGCTTTATCTGAAAATGAGTGATAGTAATCACAAAGGAAATATATTAATCAATTAACCACAAAGGGATTTCATGACTATCGTGGAGCACCCTGTATGCGGCGGTGATGCATCTATATGCGATCGTTCATCATACCCATCGTGCAAATCCCCCATTAATTACGGTTAACCTTGGGCAGATGCGGGGGCGGTATCGCTTGCAGTCTCTCGCCAGCTACGCGATTATTCGATGAGCTATTTCTACGTTAACTTCCTTAATCTGCTGGAGTTTGTGATGAAACCTAGCGTTATCCTGTATAAAAAAGTGGCTGACGATCTACGCGCTCGTTTAGACCAACACTTCACCGTCACTGAACTTGACGCCTTTCCCTCACTCGACCACCCCGCTCTGGCAACGGCCGAAGGCATCATTGGTTCCGGCGGTAAAGTCGATAAAGACTTCCTGCAACACGCACCGCGTTTACGCGCGGCTTCCACCATTTCTGTTGGTTACGACACCTTTAACGTCGACGCGCTGAATGAAAAAGGGGTGATTCTCATGCACACCCCAACCGTGCTGACGGAAACCGTAGCGGATACGGTTCTGGCACTGATGCTCGCCAGCGCACGCCGGGTCGTGGAAGTGGCTGAGCGGGTCAAAGCGGGTGAATGGAAAGGGGGCGTCGGCAGCGACTGGTTTGGCACTGACGTTCACCATAAAACCATCGGTATTCTGGGGATGGGCCGCATTGGTCTGGCCGTCGCGCAACGCGCCCACTTTGGTTTCAGCATGCCGGTTCTGTACAACGCGCGCCGCCATCACGCCGAAGCGGAGCAGCGTTTTAATGCCCGTCACTGCGATCTCGATACGCTATTGGCCGAGTCTGATTTCCTCTGTATCACGCTGCCGCTCACTGCGGAAACGCACCATCTCATTGGCCGCGAACAGCTGGCAAAAATGAAACCCAGCGCCATTTTGATTAATATCGGTCGTGGTGCCGTCGTGGATGAAGACGCGCTAACGGAAGCCCTGGTGAAAGGAACCATTCAGGGCGCGGGTCTGGATGTTTTTGTCAAAGAACCGCTGCCCGTCGATTCTCCGCTGCTGGATTTACCTAACGTGGTGGCGCTGCCGCACATCGGTTCTGCCACGCACGAAACCCGTTACGACATGGCTGCCTGCGCCGTTGACAACCTGATTGCCGCCCTGAGCGGTCAGGTCAAAGAAAACTGCGTGAATCCGCAGGTTTTGAAATAGCCTTAAGTCGACCTTAGCGCTGCGACGACGCTTTCGCAGCGCTGCTTTTCCCGCTCACCAAGCCCATCATCACACGCGAAACGCTGCGATTTCTCGCAAAAACCACGCTTTTTCCTAACTAAAAACTGGATAACCAATACCAGTATTGTTCTTTGCTGTTTCCTACCTCCTATGGAAGTATCGGCTGTAACGAGCGGTTAACGTCTTCTGCTGTATTCCCCGTTTCAGGACGTAATCGATACGCATATTCACCTGATAAAAAACAAATTTAATAAAAACCATCACATGTAGGGAAAACCATCGTGGCGACTTTTTTGCATCCTCATCAGAAACTCACTATTTTTGCCTCATTGCTCCTTCTGGGTGGTGCGCTGGGCGCACAGGCAGCGAACGACGCGCCGAAAATCGGCGGCACGCTAATTTATCTAGAGCAGCAGGCGCACACCAATCTCTATACGCCAGCAGGCGGGTTTTATCCGAACGGCGGCATCCTCAACCAGATCACCGATAAACTGACGTACCAGAACCCAGAAACGCTGGAGGTCGAACCGTGGATTGCGGAATCCTGGACCATTAACGCGGATAACACCGAATACACGTTCAAGATTCGTCCCGGCGTCAGCTTCTCTGACGGCACCCCGCTGGATGCCAACGCGGTAGCGAAAAACTTCGATACCTACGGCTTGGGGAATACAGCGCTCAACCAGCCGATTTCCGAGGTCATCAATAACTACCTGCGCAGTGAAGTCATCGATCCGCTCACGGTGAAATTTTACTTTAAGAAGCCGTCTCCGGGCTTTCTGCAAGGTACTGCGACCATCGGTTCCGGTCTGGTGTCTCTCAGTACGCTTGAACGTAATTTCAATCAGTTAGGCAATGCTAAAAACATTATTGGCTCCGGCCCGTTCGTGGTGAGCAGCGAGAAACTGGGACGCGAACTGAAACTGACCGCCCGTAAGGATTACAACTGGGCTCCGGTTAAATCGAAGCATCAGGGGCGTGCCTATCTGGACGGCATTACCTATCTGGTGACCCCGGAAGACAGCGTGCGTATTGGCGCGCTGGTATCGGGTCAGGCGGACTTCATTCGTCAGATCCAAGCCTATGATGAGAAACGGGTGCAGAGTCAGGGCTTCAATCTTTATGCCCCACCGACACGCGGCGTCAATAACAGCGTCGTATTCCGCCCGGATAACCCACTGGTCGCCGATATACGCGTGCGTAAAGCGCTGCTGCACGCCACCAACACCAAAGAGATCATTGATACGCTGTTCTCGGACAACTACCCACAGGCCACGTCACCGCTGGCTAAAACCGCCGCAGGCTATGTCGATCTCTCCAGCAAACTCACGTTCGATCCCGCGCAGGCCAACAAACTGTTAGATGAAGCAGGCTGGAAAACTGGTTCACAGGGATTGCGGCAGAAAGACGGCAAAACGCTGGAGCTAACCGCCTATGAATCCCTGCCGCAGCCGCAGAACAAAGAAACCCTACAGCTGGTTTCTCAGCAGTGGGCAAAAGTCGGCGTAAAGCTGAACGTGCTGGCGGGTGACGCAGGCAGCAAGACCGTCGATAGCCTCGATCCGCTGAAAACGGGCGTTGCTCCAGCGATGGTAGGCCGTGCCGACCCAGATGTACTGAAAAGCCAATATTACCCGACGGTACGCAACGTCCTGCTGCAAAAAGGCGGCTCCAGCGACAAGGTGAACACCTTTGTCGATACGCATCTTAATACGCTGCTGGATGGCATCGCCGCTGAGACCGACCGCAGCAAGCGACTGGCGCTGGTCGGAGAGGTACAGAGCTACCTGATCGATCAGGCCTACGTCATCCCTATTTTTGAAGAGCCGCAGGTGTTTGCGGGCGCGCCCACCACAAAAGGCATCGCGTTTGAAGCCGTTGGTCGCCCCAGCTTTTACAACACCTGGCTGGATAAGTAACACAGAAGAAAGAGGGAGGAGATCATCATGAACCGATATCTGGCACTGCGCATCGGTCAGGCACTGCTCGTCCTGTGGGCGGCATTCACCCTGTCTTTTATCCTGCTTCAGGCGATGCCGGGTGATGCCGTACTGATCAAGTTTCAAAACCCAGAGCTCGGCCTGAGCGCCGAGCAGATCGCGCAGCTGCGTTTATCCTACGGTGCCGATACGCCGGTGCTCACGCAATATTTTCATGCGATAACCCAGATATTACGTGGCGATCTCGGCCTCTCTCTTCAGGCTGGCGTGCCCGTCACCGAGCTTATTTCCGCGAATCTGCCACCCACGCTGCTGCTCGCGGTGCTGGGTTTCATCGCCGCCGGGCTGTTGGCGTTCGCCCTCGCGTTCTTATCAACGCTGACGCCGTTTCAGTGGCTGCGAACCGCACTGCAATCGCTGCCATCACTGTTTGTTTCCGTGCCGACCTTCTGGCTCGGCATTGTGTTGATTCAGATCTTTTCTTTTCGTCTGGGGCTGATTCCCGTCATTAACCCCGGCGAATGGGAAGGGCTGATTTTGCCGGTTCTCACGCTGGCGCTGCCGATCTCCGCCCCGCTCGCTCAGGTGCTGATGCGCAGCATCGATCAGGTGCAAACCCAACCGTTTGTTGCGGTAGCCCGTGCGAAAGGGGCCAGCCGCAGCGGCGTGCTCTGGCGACATATCGCCCGTAACGCGATGCTGCCCACGCTGACCATCGCCGGTTTGCTGCTGGGCGAGCTGATTGCGGGGGCGCTGATTACCGAAACTGTGTTTGGGCGTAACGGGCTCGGTCAGTTGACGCAAGAAGCCGTGAACTATCAGGACAGCAGCGTATTACAGGCCATCGTGCTGATTTCCGCCGCCGCCTTTGTCGTCGTCAATTTGGTCGTCGACCTGCTCTATCCCTTTCTCGATCCGCGCCTGAAAAGAACGCCAGGAGCCACGCTATGACTACCGTACAACTGGAAAAAATCACATTTCCTCTTCTGCGTAAGCGACCGCTTCTGCGTCGCTACGCCTTTCAGCCGGGGCTGGCGCTAGCCTGGCTGGTCATGCTGACCGTCGTACTCTGGGCGCTGTTTCCCGGCTGGTTTACCAGCTATAGCCCGACAGAAGGCATCGCGGGCGCACAGCGGCTGGCACCTGACGCCGACTACTGGCTCGGCACCGACCAACTGGGGCGCGATCTCTATGCGCGCATTGTTTATGGCGCGGTGCACTCACTTTCCGGCGCGTTTATCGCCGTCGGGCTAGGTCTGGTGCTCGGCAGCCTGTTCGGCTTATTGGCAGGTGCAGTCGGCGGCTGGCTGGATAGCGTCGTGATGCGCAGTATCGATGTCTTGCTGGCCATTCCCGGCCTGCTGCTGGCACTGAGCGTCATCATCCTGTTGGGTTTCGGCACGGTTAACGCCGCGATTGCCGTGGGCGTCACCTCCGTTGCCAGCTTCACACGACTGGTGCGTTCAGAAGTGCTGCGCGTACGCCACAGCGACTACGTCGAAGCCGCCTATGGCAGCGGCGGCACCTTTTTCAGCGTGCTGTGGCGACATATTCTGCCGAATTCACTGACCACCGTTTTCGCCTTTGCCGCTCTGCAATTCGGCAGCGCGATTCTGGCCATCTCCACACTGAGCTTCCTTGGCTATGGCGCACCGCCGCCCACGCCGGAATGGGGTCTGCTGATTGCCGAAGGCCGCAACTACATCGCAACCGCCTGGTGGCTAACCACCTTCCCCGGCCTGATTGTCGTGTTAGTTGTGCTGTCCGCTAACCACATCAGCCAGTCGATCAGGAGGACGGAACGATGAGCCTATCAGCCAGCTTACAAACCAGCGCAGCCGTGCCTGTGTTGGCTCTGGAGAATGTCACGATTGCCTATCGCAGTGACGATCGCGAGCAGACGGTGGTCGAAGGCGTCTCTTTCCATATTCAGCCCGGTGAAGTGGTGGCGCTGGTAGGGGAATCCGGTTCAGGGAAAACGACTACCGCTCAGGCCGTCATCGGTTTACTCGCCGAAAACGGCAGGTTAACGCGCGGCGCCATTCGGCTAAACGGCGTGGATATCAGCGGCTGGTCGCAAAAACGATTGGATAGCGTGCGCGGTGCACAGATCAGCCTGATCCCGCAGGATCCCACCAGCTCACTGAATCCGGTGCAAACCATCGGAGAGCAAGTGGATGAAATTCTGCGGATTCACCAGCGGGAAGATCGCCAGACTACCCGCCAGAAAACGCTGGCGCTGCTGGAGCGCGTGGGGCTAAACCAGCCGGAACTGCGGGCGAAACAGTACCCGCACGAGCTGTCCGGCGGAATGAAACAGCGCGTCCTGATCGCCATTGCGATTGCGTTGAAGCCCGCGCTGATTATTGCTGACGAACCTACCAGCGCGCTGGATGTCACGGTGCAGAAACGTATTCTCGATCTGCTTGATGAACTGCGGCGCGAAAATGGCACGGCGGTGCTGTTCGTGACTCACGATCTGGGCGTAGCCGCCGAACGTGCCGATCGCCTGCTGGTGTTCCAGAACGGCTACATTCAGGAGCAAGGCCCAACGCTTGAGGTATTAAGCGCGCCGTCAAGCCACTATGCCCGCACGCTGCTGGCGAATGTTCCGTCGCTAAACCCAAGCCCACGTCCACAACGTGCCCCTACATCTGCATCTGACATTATTGTCTCGGTCGAAAATTTGGTGCAGACCTTTCCCCTGTCGGGTCGTAAAGGGGAACATTTTCGGGCGGTGGATGACGTCTCTTTCAGCGTGGCGCGCGGCACAACGCACGCCATTGTGGGCGAATCCGGTTCCGGTAAAACCACCACGGCGCGCAGTCTGCTCGGATTCCACCATCCCAGCGCCGGGCGCATTCTGATCGACGGCACCGACATCACTCACCTGAAAAGTGAAGCGCTGCGTCAGTTCCGGCAAAAAATTCAGTTGGTCTATCAAAACCCTTTTGGCTCACTCGATCCGTCACAGCGGTTATATGACATCGTCGAGGAGCCGCTGCGCAATTTTAATCGCCATACCGCCGCGCAGCGGGAACGAAAAATTCATGAGATGTTCGAGCGCGTTGCCCTGCCGGTAGCGCTGCTATCACGCAAGCCGCGTGAACTGTCCGGCGGACAGCGCCAACGTGTCGCCATCGCGCGGGCGCTGGTGCTGGAACCACAGGTACTGGTGCTGGACGAAGCGGTTTCGGCACTGGATGTCACCGTGCAGGCGCAGATTCTGCGTTTACTGACCGAGCTACAGGAATCACTGGGGCTGACGTACCTGTTCATTTCGCACGATTTGGCGGTAGTACGCCAGATCGCCGACACCGTTTCCGTGCTGTATCACGGCAAGCAGCTTGAATCCGGCCCAGTGGAACAGATCTTCGCCCAGCCCGAACATCGCTATACCCGTGAACTCATCGAGGCCATCCCCGGACAGCAACACCCGGCTTTTGCCCGTTTTCACCCTCCTCATATTCACACTGAACCCACATTCGCACTAAACCAAGGACTGTAGAATGGCAACGAAACGTCTGGGATTTTTCACGCGATTACTGGATGACGTCTCCGCCCAGCAGCGCTATCGGCTGGCGACGGAACAGATCGTCAAAGCCGAACAATTAGGCTTCGACAGCGCCTGGGTCGCACAGCACCACTTTCACGCGGATGAAGGCGGATTGCCGTCACCGCTGGTGTTTCTGGCACTGGTCGCCGCACGCACCCAACGCATCCAGCTCGGCACTGGCGTGATTACGCTGCCGATGGAAGAACCGCTGCGCGTAGCGGAAGACACCGCCGTGCTCGATTTACTCAGCAACGGCCGGCTGGAAGTCGGCGTGGGTTCTGGCGGTACACCATCCTCATTCGCCGCATTTGGTCACGACAGCGCGCAGCGCGGACAGATCCTCGGGCGCTATCTGGAAAAACTGCGCGCCGCGTGGCGAGGGGAAGCCTTGAGCGAAGACGGTAATCAGCTCTACCCTGCCGCGCCGCATTTGGATAAGCGCGTCTGGCAGGCCACGTTTTCCATCGAAGGTGCGGAGCGTGCCGGTAAAGCAGGCGATGGCCTGATGCTTTCCCGTACCCAGCCGCGCCCGGAACATTTCCCGGACGCCACGCTCGCCGATCTACAAAACACAATGATCGATGCCTATTTGGCCGCGCTGCCCGATGGTGTCGCACCGCGCATCCTCAGCTCACGTAGCGTTTTCGTGGCTGACGATCGTCAATTAGCACTGAGTCTGGCAGAGAAAGGACTTAATCGTTCCGCCGCCCGTTCGGGCACGTTCCGCCCGATTCCTCACGACTCGGTGGAGGCGCTGATCGCCTCCTTCGATAGCCATGTTGGCACCGCGCAAGATGTCATCGCGTCACTGCGGGCAGACAGCTCGCTGGAGCGCGCGACCGATGTGACATTCCAGGTGCACTCCATCGATCCGCCGCATGCGCTGATCCTTCGCTCGCTTGAACTGATAGCGACTCAGGTCGCCCCCGCTTTGGGCTGGAAGCCCGCCGTCAAACAGAAAAGCCCAATCGGGCAGGAGATTGCATGACGCACGCTAACACGTTACACACCCATGACGTACTGGATGCGCTGGCTGAAATCAGCCCGGATTCGGCACTCGCCGACGCCAGAAAAACCCGCGATGCGGCAACTCGCCACACCCAAGGCAGCTACGATGCGCTGTTTAACGCCGACGCCGCAGACAATGCGACATTACCGCTATCGCTACGCTTCTGGTTTGCGACAAAAATCAGCGGCTGGCAGCAGGATGAGCAGCTACAACATTTTTATGCCGAGCGGCTAGCGGACTTCCCTGAACCCTCGCTGACACCCGCGCTACAGCTGGCGCTGGATCATGCCGAACGCCTGACGAAAACGCCCGTGCAAGCCTCGGCGTCCCACGTCAATGCGCTGGAGCAGGCGGGCTGGTCGGTAGATGACATCGTGACGCTGTCGCAGCTCATTGCGTTTGTGAATTTTCAAAGCCGACTGCTGCGCGGCTATCGCCTGATTGCCGGTCATCGCATCAGCCAACCGCATTCGCAGGCCGCCGTTGCAGGCCAGTGGCATACCCAACCGCAGACGCACAGCGGTAAGTCTGCGCCGCAGGCATTCACTCAGGCGGAACTGGATTGGGAACCGTGGATCGCGCCCAAACCGCTGGCAGCATTTAATGCGGATGAGCAGGCGATTCTGGCGCGCTTCGGCCACACCCATTCCGACTATTTCCGTTTGCTAGGGCGCAACCTTCCGGTGCTGGAACAGCGCACGCTGACGGATAAAGGGATTTTCTATACCGCTGGCGGCCTGCCACGTAAAGAGCGCGAACTGATTGCCGCCGTCACCAGCAAGGTCAACGGTTGCATCTACTGCGCCTCAGTACATGCACGTAAAGCCAGCCAGCTCTCCAAGCAGGACAGTGACGTACAGCGACTGCTGGACGTCGTCCCCAGCGGCGATTTGAGCATCGGCCAAAGTCCACGCTGGCAGGCGATTATCGATTTCTCGGCACGCCTTTCCGCCACGCCCGCACAGGTCAACGCCAACGACCTGAAGCAGCTGCAAGAACAGGGGTTAGATGCGCTGGAGATTGTCGATGTGGTGCAGTCAGCGGCCTTCTTCTCATGGGCCAACCGACTGATGCTCACGCTAGGTGAACCGTTCTGGCCAGAGCATTAATACTCAAGCGGTCTGTTTCATCATTTTAATAAACAGACCGAGCTATTTTCAAAAAATATATCTCACTGCGAATTTATTTAGTATCCATATAATTAAAATTCGCATAATTAAATACATTACCCCCCGCTTACTCATGTTTCTGAAAACCATCCCCCCTACCCACAAGTGAAGTGAATATAAATTTTTTTATTTAATTCATTTTTTCAATTTAATCAGTGGAAGAAAAAACAAAATAAACTACAGTTTAATTACTGGCGAAACTTAACCAGAAAAAACCCATCGACTAACATTAATAGAAAGGAAATTATTATGATTGGTATTTTAAAATATGCAGGAAATCAAGAATTAGCATTAGGTGTCTCCGATCAGCAAAAAGATGCCCAAGCGGTTCTTCTGCGTGCAGACTCTTCTCTCGATAAAATCCTGTGGAATTTGGATAGTAGAACAGGAGTAATTTCACTGGCGATAAGTGACGGGGCTCTAGCGCTGGCAATTAAAAACAAAGCTATTGCCAGCGGTACAGATCTCGTTTTGCAGTTAACCAATCAGAATGAAGTAACTCAAAAGTGGGATTTTTCGAGCAAACCTGGATTTATTTTTAGCCAAGCGAATAAATCCTATGTTATCGACGATGATACCCGTGGTGGTGCGGGCACACGCGTTCAGCTATTTGATTTTAATGGTTCAATCGCTCAGCAATGGAAATTCGTTCCTATTGATAGAATCTCTGCATTAGCTAGCGAATAAAATAAACTGATATATATCACGCTACATCAGTTTAAAAACCATCTTATTTTAATAAGATGGTTTTTGGTTTTTATAATCTGCTCATAAGTATGAGTTGATAATGAATAAATTATCTAAAAGCAATACGATGCACTTATTCGAGCACTGCTTCACCATTGTCTGATTCATTCCTCTCACTAAAATTCTACGATAACCAATCAGGCGGCATGGCATTCGTGACGCCTGTTGTTACCTATTTTTCGTCCTACTTCATGGCATTACCGCTGTTGATTCAAGAGGAAAAGGATAAAGCACTCGCACCAGGGTTTGAAGCCGCGCATGGGGAATACCGTGGTATGGGTTTCATCATGTTTGGCACACGTATCGGGATTCCTTTATACCTGCGGGCGCGATTGATTCGACGCTACAGAGCTATCGACACTGCCTTAATCTTATGAGTATTCTCGATGCAAAACGAATTTAATGCACCGTAATCAAACATTTTCACACAATGACAGCGAAAAAATGAGATGCACAAACTTAATGACTTAGAAAGCTGGTTAATCAATCAGTTGCCGGAAGTAGCAGAAGACCTCAACCCCGGTGCAACGCACGACGAGCTTGATGCTTTTATACAGCACATCGGCGTGGCAGTACCGGAAGATTTTCTGACGTTGTACCGCTGGCACAACGGACAGCGTATGGCGCAGAAAACCGGCCTGTGGTACGGCCTAAGCTTTTTACCTCTTGCACGCGTCATGCAAGAGGTCGATGGATGGCGAGAGGTTGTGAACACATCGAGTGATGACGATCTCGCCAGTTTGAATGACGCCATGTCATCCACACCTCCCAGCTACGTAAAGCGCCTCTATGCCAATCCACTATGGGTCCCCTTCGCGTATGACTGGGGCAGCAACTATCTAGCTATCGATCTGGATCCCGATACGCAAGGCACGCGTGGACAGGTGATCAACTGCGGACGTGACGAAGAAAGAAAAATTGCCATCGCCCCCAGTCTCGATGCTTTCGTCCACTGGATGATGGAAGAGCTACACGCAGGCAACGTCAACATCCGTGTTGAGGATGACGGTGGCCGGAGTTTCAACACACTGCGGCCAGAGAAATACCATTTTCTCGATTCATTGGCTGCCATATTTAACGATACACCACCGCCAGCAGATACTTCAACAACATCAGGAAAATCAATCTGGTCCTGGCTCTGGAAGCGTCAATAAACGCCCCTTATTGGCATATCTCCACTAGGCTACGCAGCAAGCATGATCCACGATACAGGCACAATACCATGATAAAACGCTTCTCCCTCACACTCACCTTATTAACGCTTTCCGCATCGTCACTGGCGCAAGATACTCTGCCAGACGCGGTGAAGAGTATCGAAAAACAGGGCATTACGATCATCAAACCCTTCACTGCACCCAGTGGCATGCAAGGCTGGCTGGGCAGCTATCAGGGCGTAGGGGTAACCATCTACTTAACGCCGGATGGTAAGCATGCTATTTCGGGTTATATGTATGATGAACACGGCAACAACCTGAGCGAAGCGCTGATTCAACAGGAAGTGTATATTCCTGCTGGTCGTGAGATGTGGCAGAAATTACAGCAGGCGCCGTTTATCACCGAAGGAGCGAAGGACGCGCCGCGTAAAATCATCGTCTTTGCCGACCCGTTCTGCCCGTACTGCAAACAGTTCTGGCAGCAGGCACAGCCGTGGGTGAAAGCAGGAAAAGTCCAACTGCAAACGCTGCTGGTCGGCGTCATTAAACCGGAAAGCGGGCGTTATGCCGCGGCGATTCTTGCCGCCAGCGATCCGGCTAAAGCCTGGCATGAATATGAGCTATCAAACGGCAAAACGGTGCCTCCGTTCCCCGAAGCATCATCCCGCGATATCTGGAATAACATTCAGCTTAATCAGCGGCTCATGGATGAATTAGGCGCGAACGTCACGCCTGCCATCTATTACCTGAATGATAAGGATGAGCTACAGCAGGTGGTTGGATTGCCGGATGAAAAGCAGCTAGCGGAGATGATGGGGAAATAAACACAGGAGGGAATATCCCTCCTGATGTTTTCTCTTAGCGGTGCGACCAGTAAGCCATAAAGTTGATCGTCTCTTTATCAAGGTGGCGCTCATCAAGCAGATAGCGGCGTAGCCGTTTGATGGCAGATGATTCCCCCGCCGCCCAGGCGTAAAACGGGCGCGCTGCCGTTGCCCGCTCCCACAGTAGTTCGTCTTCCGGCGTCTCCGGTGCGATCTCATCACGGTTTGTACAGGCGCTAGCGGGAATCTTCACATCCTGTTGCACCGCAGCCAGCAGGCGTTCGCCCCATACCGTACTGCTGGTTTCCTCACGCGGTAACCAGTGAATCTGGGCAAAAGTGAACTCGCCCGACGTCACGCAGTCGCTCACTTTTGGCACTTCAAAAAAAGCCTGTACCGACGGTGGAGAAGGCTGGGTCGCCAACTGTTCAAGAATCCCCATGGCCGCTGGTAGCGCCGTTTCATCCGCAATCAGCAACACCTGCTCAATACTCTTGTGTGGTGCCCACTCATAGCCACCGCTGTCGCCATCAGCCTCTGCGTTGGGAGCAACAATTTGTAGCGCATCACCCGGATTCGCGTGATGTGCCCAGCTTGAGGCTGGCCCAGTGTCACCGTGCAGCACAAAATCGATCGTTGCCTGCTGTGACTCACGTGAGACGGAACGCAGCGTATAAGTGCGCAAAATCGGACGGTGCTCGCGTGGAAGCGCCAGATAGTCCTGATACCAAGTGTCGCTCACAGCCATAGTCGTCAGCTCTCCGCTTTCACTGGCAAGCAACAGTTTGATGCGCTGATCCGGCGCGTCCAGTTTCATCTGGCTCACTTCCGAGCCAACGAACACACAGCGAACTAATGAAGGAGAGAGCAGCGTCTTGCTCTCTAAACGTAAATTGAACAACCGATAAGCTGAAGACGTCGTGCGGTTAGCTAAAGACATAGTAAGAAAGCCGGTATGTTTTGTAAGGGAAAAAGCCAGTAGGAGGGATGAAAACCCATCCAACGAAACTTATCATAAATAAAATAATAACGATAATCATTACCATTCTTTCATTTCAAAATACTGAGACATACACAACGAAGAAGCCCAAGCTGGCCTTCGTTGTATCGGCCTAACCTCATCCTCTGGTTTCAGCCTTTAACTCCTTACACGTTATATGCAGGAGGGTAGTGGGAATTAACATTAAGCTACGTCATTTCTAATAACCATAAGTGGTATATCGATTATTTATGATCTTACGAAATTGCCAATCATCATAATTATTTTAATTAAAATAAATAATTTTTTAGCATCAAAAAAAATGAAAACCATCATTAACAGGACTTACTTCCCTGTTATGTTAAACATAGGCGTATGGATAATAGAAATTGAGCCTAACTCTGGGTTCATAATAAAAAGGAATACACTATGTCTAATCAATACAGCGTTGAGTTTATCAACAAATCAAGTAATTCTGGTAATGTGGCAATTTTCCAAAAAGCGCCTGACCAGAAAGCGAGGAATATTTTTTCACTAGCGTGGTTCAGCAAATTCGTGAATCCGAACGTGCATGAAACGTTTCGCTGGAACATTGATTATTCTTTCGTTTGGTCAGATACCGGAGAAGTCAAACCTGGCGTTATTTTTGAAGGTGGTGAAGAAATTCCTGCCAACCTTCAATCAGCCAATACTATTTTATTGGATTACAACGGGGGATATCTCTTTGGTCCGACATCCTTCACTGGCCAAGCAGGCTCACTCTATATTGATGAAAGTGGTAATGTCCCACTCAAGCAGGCCGCTGTTGGCATCGGGATGAGCAACGCAGGGACGTTCGTGCAAGCAGCACAGCCAAATTTGCATCTTGAGTTTATTCCACATCCTTCCTACTGGATTGTATTTGGTAACTATGAAGAAGGTGAAATTCTGGATGTTGAGCAAATCAGTGATGCCGTTGAATTAGTGTTCGAACCCAATATTTACAACGTTGTCGCTACACTGCAACAAAACAATACCTGGATTGTTTCCTGATCCAGCAATCGGAAGGCAGGTAGACTCCTGCCTTCCTCACTTTATCTTTTGGAGAAATAATATGTCTGATATCTATATCATTGATCAAGGTGTACCAAGCGGCCCTTTCAATCAGGCTCAGGCAGAAAAGGAATTAGAAGATTATCTTGAAAAGAACCGCTACGCCAATATGAAGCAAGCAATGAATGACATTACATCTGGAAAAGGAAAAGCGACGGGCAGCTACACTTATGACGGTCATCCCGTGCTACACGCCTCTTCAGGCAATGATCAAAAAAGCGTAAGTATCTTTTTCTACCATACCGGAACAGATGATTATCTGATCGCAATGGGAGAACATACAACCTCAACGTCTTACCTATTAAGTGATTTTGGACAAAAATCCGGAGATTTCAAACTCGGTAAAACCATTAGTCTTTAACAATAAGTGATAACTAAAAAGCATCCAATTTTTTGTTGGATGCTTTTTAGTTATCAACGATATTCATGGGATTTTATTTACACACTGTCTTCTTGATATTAGCCACTTGCCTTACGCCAAGGTTATATATTTTAGCAACTTCCGTCCGCGACTTCCCTCTATCTAATAAATTGATAATTTCACGATTGCGTAACTGCCTGTCAATATTTTTAGCATGAGGAACATCGATACTTAAACCACCAAATTCCTGGCATAATCTTTCGACAGCCCTCCCATTAATATCTACGCAAAAACACTTCGGTGATTTTGGAATATATTTACACTGACCACCAAATAATTGTGAAAAGATATAAGCATCCTCCAACCCCATGATATCAATTAACTCCTGAAATTGATCGGGTAGCTTCTTTATATCGAGTCCATAGAAAAAATCATTAAGTGCTGTACTTTCTTTATAGCTCATAGAATCATTCCTTGTGTTGTTCCTGTGATTTGGATGAAATCACACTTACAACAATCAAACGATGGGGAAACAATTCATGCTATAGATTATTTTTATCTTTAAGACAAGCGGCCGCACGGCGTTCTTCATCAGTAACGAGAAAACGATAGGACATCCTATTTCTGTAAAGAACGATGAGTGAGAAAAATAATCTTTTGAGATAGAGTCTTTCATTAGCAATAAATTAAATTCCAACAAAACCATTAGATGATAATTTATTAATTAACTATCCAATTGTGTTTAAAACGATGAATGATCTATTTATTGACGAAAAATAAAGGATCAGCTCACAGGACAAGTACCATTTGAAAAAATCAACTAGGCCATGTGCTTTCCCGCATACAAAAAGGCTGGCCAAATAGCTCACTATTCAACCAGCACATTTTCGTTTTCCAGAAAAGCAGCAAACCCGCTTCCCTATACTATTACCGCATCGTCACAAACTCTTCCGACGCAGTCGGGTGAATGGCAACGGTGTTGTCGAAGTCTTTCTTGGTTGCTCCCATTTTGACAGCGACCGCAAAGCCTTGCAGCATTTCGTCCATACCAAAACCGATACCGTGGATGCCGACGATTTTTTCTTCCTTGCCCACGCAGACCAGCTTCATGCGGCACGGCTGGCGGTGTTGCGTAACGGCGGTGTACATCGCGGTGAAGGCAGATTTGTACACTTTCACCTGATCGTCACCGTACTGCTCACGCGCCTGCGGCTCGGTCAGCCCGACCGTGCCAATCGGCGGGTGGCTGAAGACGACGGTCGGGATATTGCTGTAATCCAGATACTCGTCCGGCTTGTTGTTAAACAGGCGTTCGGACAAACGACGCCCTGCGGCGACAGCAACCGGCGTTAGCTCAACAGCGCCAGTGTTATCGCCCACCGCGTAAATGCCAGAAACGTTAGTGTTCTGGAATTTATCGACATTGATGTAGCCCTTGTCGTTCAGTTCCACACCGGTGACGCTCAGGTTCAGGTTATCCGTCGCCGGTTCACGGCCAATCGCCCAAATCAGGCAATCGACGGTTTGTGATTGACCGTTTTCCAGCTCCAGCGTCAGGCTGCCATCAGCATTCTTCACAATCGCTGTCGGGATCGACTCGGTATGCAGCGTCGGCCCTTCGGTGTTCATCACTTCCACCAGCGTATCGACAATCAGCGGATCAAAGCTGCGCAGCGGTGCATGTTTACGTACAAACAGGTGGGTTTCAGAGCCCAACCCATTCAGCACCCCAGCAATCTCCACCGCGATATAACCAGCACCGACAATCGCGGTACGCTTCGGCAGCGCATCCAGTTCAAAGAAACCGTCGGAATCAATGCCGTATTCCGCACCAGGAATATCAGGGTGAACCGGACGACCGCCCGTCGCAATCAGGATATGATCAGCCGTAATTTTCTCGCCGTTCACTTCCACCGTGTGCGCATCGACAAAGCGGGCAAAACCGTGGATAACGTCGACCTTATTCTTACCCAGCACGTTGTCGTACGACTGGTGAATGCGATCGATGTAGGCGCTACGGTTCTTAACCAGCGTGCCCCAGTTAAACTGGTTTACCGTGGTATCGAACCCGTAATCAGGCCCGTACTGATGGATCGCTTCGGCAATCTGCGCCGCATGCCACATCACTTTCTTCGGCACACAGCCGACGTTGACGCAGGTGCCACCCAGATATTTTGCTTCGATCAACGCACATTTTTGTCCATACATCGCCGCGCGGTTGATAGACGCGATACCGCCGCTGCCGCCGCCAATAGCAAGGTAGTCATAGTGTTTGGTCATCAGTGTATCCATGCTTAAGTGAATAAAATTTGCCTAGAGTGTAACGCCAGAGCCATACGCCGAATAAAGGTTATGCCTATGGTTGCGATAGGAAAAACCGACCGCGTCGCCCACCGCAATCGCGTGTATTACTCTGGTACGATTTGCTCCACCAGCGTATGTCCGGTGCCTTCCGGTACCAGCACGCTATGCAACCACGGCAGCACACTCTTCATCTGAGATGCCAGCTTCCACGGCGGGTTAATCACAATCATGCCAGACGCCGTCATGCCATAGCGATCGCTGTCTGGCCGCACTGCCAGCTCAATTTGCAGAATGTTGCGAATGCCCGTGGCTTCCAGCTCTTTCAGCATGCGTTTGATGTGCTGACGCAGCACCACCGGATACCACAGCGCAAATACGCCTGTGCCAAAGCGTTTATGCCCTTCCTGAATGCCTTTCACCACGGCCTGATAGTCCGTTTTCAGCTCATAAGGTGGATCGATCAGCACAAATCCCCGACGGGAAAGCGGCGGCAGCTGTGATTTCAACTGCTGGTAGCCATCGTCACGCAGCACTTTGGTGCGCGAATCTTTCTGGAATTCATTGCGCAGCAGCGGGAAATCGCTAGGGTGAAGTTCGGTCAGGTGGAGCTTGTCCTGTTCACGCAGCAGCTGGCGGGCAATCAGCGGGGAGCCGGGGTAATAGCGCAGCCGCCCATTGTGGTTATAGGTGTGCACGGCCTGCATGTAAGGTTCGAGTTCAGCCGGAATGTCGTCACGCTGCCAGATTTTCGCGATGCCATCCAGATACTCCCCCGTGCGCTCGGCGTGTTCGCCGCTGAGCTGATAGCGGCCAGCACCCGCATGGGTATCGAGATACAGGAAAGGTTTTTCTTTCTCTTTCAGGGCAGTGATGATCAGGCTCTGAACGGTGTGTTTCAGCACGTCGGCGTGATTGCCGGCATGGAAACTGTGGCGGTAACTTAGCATATTTCATATACCATATTGATTTATAATAATTTTAACCTGTGATGATTTCATGAAAATGCATTTATTACCCCACAGATTACCCCACAGCTCTTTGCACGGTCACGAAAGCATGGGAACGAATACGGAGAGTATACGGCAGAAACGCTGCGAACAAAAAAGGCCGCATGAGCGACGTTAATGTTTAAAATGTCACCATTAGGTTACTGCTGATCTTTTGCGTAAATGCAACATGAACTGATGATAATAATCTAACCAGATGAGAAAAATATTAATTTTATGTATGAGCGCTTTTCCCTATCCCTTAACCTTCGATACGAACTCTCACGACTAAGATTGAACATAATTAGGCTATTGATCTAAATAAAATTTAGTTAATCATCAATAGCCTTTTTATAGCTTCAAAGACCTGATTATATATTCATGGAGTATCAAAAAGGAACTTTCTTAAAAAAAACATCTTCAGAAGTCAGATAACAACCAGGATTAAACGGTTTAATAGATGTTTCTTCTCTTGAAAGAGTATTCATCAACCCCGCTATAAACATACAGAACTCTGAGTAAGCAGGTAATGAACCATCAGATTCGTAGCCATACCAACCATTTTGATAAAACCAATAACCTTTACCTAAAACACATAAAGCCATACAAGCCGGGGTACTAGAATTATCATATTTAATATATCGTTTTATCTCACTTCCTGTTATATCGCTATTGAACGCAAATAGTACAGTTGTAGGTCTATCACCAAAAACCATTTCTCCATTATTTTTTTTGCTTGGAAAAGAATTTAATGCTGCTACGGATTTAAATTTTTCGATAGAATCTTTAATTTCAGTAGCAGTGAGTTTTGATTTAATTTCAAAAGCATACTTTACACATTCAATAGGATACAAACCCAACTCACTATTTATTAAAATTGGGGGGGCTACTTTTTTATGATAAAGTAAAATATCAATTTGACTCGATGTTTTTTGGAATGAATCAATTATCTTCCCATTACCTGCTTTGTAGCTTTGCGTAAGGAATGGCATCAAACATTTTTGCAATGCAATCTCTTTAATTGATCCAGCAATACCATTATTTTCTATATCAGCAGAAAGAATATCTGCTGATTCTTTAGCTGACTGTATTTTTTGCCGAATATACGCTGAATACTTTGTGTTTAAAACATTCATATTATCCATTGTTTACCTTTTTCCTTAAAGACCATCAAACTCTTTTAGCCTTTTTTTATACTCTTTGCCTAAGTCAAACGCAAAATCTTCATGCTCTGCCTGCCACGTACCAAACGACATCAGGAACGCGACGGCGGGGTCTATCTTGTTGGCGGATTTCTTTTTGTTCGGCTTAATGTTTGCGTTGGCGTCGGTCTCCATCACCACATTGCTCATCGCCCAGGCCAGCACCGGATCGCCGTTGTGCCGGATAACACGACGGTTAACGAATACCTCTGCTGATTTCGCTACCGGACTGAATTTAAGGTAGGTTTGCGGGAACGGCTCGACGTCCAGCCCTGCGCCCTGTAGCTGGGTGCGTAAGTGGGTGGCGTTCCAGGTATCAAAACCCACCAGCGTGATCCCGAATCGCTCCGCATCCCGTAGAATGTCATCACGGATACGGTCATAGTCGATGCAATCCCCCGGCGTGGTGCGTATCCAGCCCGCCTTGGCCCACTGGCGATAGACAGCCCGGTTTTTATTGGCGACGTTATGCAACTGCGCTTCTGGCAGGTAATGGCGGGTTAAAAGAAGGAGTTCCCGGCCAACGGGGAAGGTGTAGCACACGCTGGCGATATCCCCGGTAGATGACAGGTCAAGCCCGGCGTAACACTCCTGACCGTCCAGATCGTCTTCGGTGTAATCGGATTTGCAGTGCTCCCAGGCACCCGCGCCCATCCAAGGCGTTGCCCCCTGACACCAGACGTTAAACCGCTTGGTGAGCATTTCCACCCACTGCGATGGAATGCCCCGCGCTTTCTGGATGGTATCGGTCAGCGCTGCCGCATCCACGGACACGTTAAGATTGGGATTGGCTTTTATCCATAGTGCCGGATCGTCTATCTCGTTTTCGTCGTCCAACTCGTAAATCAGCGCAAACAGCGAATCATTCACCTCGTCACCGTCCAGAATCTGGCAACAATAATCATAATGTTGCTTACAGGCCGACACGACATTGCTCCCTGATGTGGTGATAGCAAACAACAAGGCTTCCGGTCTGGCACCCATCCCCAGCTCAAGTGCCGAATACACCGCATTATCAGGGTGCAGGTGGTACTCATCGACCACGGCAAGGCTGGGGTTTGTCCCTTCAATGGTGGACGCCTTCGCCGCCAGCGGCTTTAACAGGCTGTTGGATTTGGGGTAAATCATCTTGTGCTGCTGCACGGTAAGGCGCTTTTTCAGCGGTTTGGACAGAAGGCACATCTGACGGGCATCATCAAACACGATACGCGCCTGATCGCGGCTGACAGCGGCGGTGTAGATATCCTGCTGGCCGTGCTCCATCACCAGAAACCAGTTAGCCAGCATTGCCGCTACCGTTGATTTAGCGTTCTTACGCGGCACCTGAATATAAGCGCTGCGATACTTGCGCCGCCCGGTGGACGCAACACGAAACCCCAGAATGTTGGCAAAAGCGAACTGTTGCCACGGCTCCAGCACAATAGGCTGACCGCGCAACGGTCCTTTGACATGAGGACAGAGGCGAGAAAAAGCGATAAAACGCGCTACAGCGTCCACATCGAACGTATACAGCGGGTTATTCAGGTCGGAAAAGTACCGTTCTACGGCCTGTTTTACCCGCTTACACGCCGGAATTTCACCGTTTTTTACCGCTTCAGCGTAATCATTATAGGCGGTCAAGCTCGTCTTCCTCTTCCGTTTCCACCGGATTACGGCGACGTGATACCGGGTCAAAGCCCAACAAAGAGGACATCTTGATCATGACCTTTTCCGCATCAGCCTTCGCGCTCAACGCTGGGTTACGGCTTTCTCCGCCCTGACTGTTAACAATGCTGAACCCGCGCCGGGCAAGGTCTTCCACGGCTTTGCGGTACATTGAGTAGTTAACGCAATAAAGTTCCAGATGATTCCAGTCGGCGGGAGTCAGATCGCCACGCTCTGCCAGTTGCTTGGCTTTCGCTTTCCATTGTTGCCCGGCGATCTCGTCAAGGTACGCAGGCGCTTTCGGGGGTCTTGCCATAAATAATTATTTTCCCTTCGGTTTTATTTTCAAAAAAATTGCTGTGCGTAAAAATTTGAGGGGGCGGCTGGTGCCAGCGGGTGAGGGTTTTGTCCTGAAAACGCCCCCCACCCCGTCAACGGTTGCGAAACGCCTCCCGAATCTCCCGATCACGTTCGGTGGTGCGTCGTGGCGTATGCTGGCCTGTTGCCTTGTCTTTGCACTCCCTGAACTGGTCACGGCTGCGCTTCAGCCCTGCCATCATCTGGTTGATTTCCTGCTCAGTCATGGCCGTACATCCATTCATTACGTTTAGTCGCTGCTTCCTCTTGCTCACGGAATGCACCCGCTTTACGTTGCCTCTTCGTTTCCGGGTCGGTGATATTGGTCTTGCGGGAATGGCAAGAGTGGCATAACGGCTGGTGATTGCTGGCAGGCCAGAACAACACATCACTACCGCCTTCAATCGGGATGATGTGATCAACAACGGTTGCTGGTGTATACCGTCCCACCTTCAGGCAATGCGCACACAGTGGGTTAGCTTTCAGGAACACCAGACGGTACTTATCCCACGCTGAGGTATAGCCACGCTCACGGCGGCTACCGCGCTTAGCGTTCTGCTGTCGTGAGGCGTCCCGCTTGTGTTGGTCACATTTGCCAGACTTCACACGCTGGTTACAGCCTGGCTCGGTGCAACGGCGTAAAGGTTGATAGGGCATTAGTACACCCCCGGATCACGATAGACTGACCACAATGCAGAAACAGCCAGCGGGACTTCTTTAACCTCTACATCGCTAACGGTGGCGCGGTATTCATAAAGCTGGGAGACATACATCAGGCACCCCACCTTAATGGCGGCGGTGAAGTCCAGCCCATCATCAAAGCGTTTACCGATATGCTTCTGACACACTTCTAGCGCCGCAGCGATATAGCCCTGAATCAGCACATCTTCGTCATCAGCATCAATACGGCAATGGAGCTTTGCTTCTGCCAGCGTAATCATTTCAGTCACGTTTCACGCCTCCCTTACACAGCAACTCAAGACGGGTAAAGGCTTCATCAGGAATAGCTGACACAATGTTGTAGGCCATCGCCTCACGGCCTTTCTGCCGCCAGATTAGACGGCTGGCGCTGGTGACATCAGCCCGGTAGCGCATCCAGACTCGGAAACTCACTTCTGCCATTTCCGCACCGGCTGACACTAATTCACGTCCGTTCATGCCTGTTACCTGCGCCCACACCGTAGCCGTATCGCGCCATTCTTGAATAACCTGACCGCCTGCATCCCGATAGGTCGTAAAGTGTTGAATCGTCACCCGGTGACGTAATCCGCCTGCTCTCACGGTTTCGCCTCCTGTTTCACCTTCACTTCCTGTTTCCATGCCTGGCTGAACTCATCGCCCCCTTCGCGGGGTGGCATCCCTTCCCGCTCCCGCGCTTCATTTGGACACATCACCCCGGACTTGATCGCCGTCTCGTAGCTGGTGAAGCGCTCTTGCGGATTCGCACGTAGCAGATCGGCAGAATCGAATTCCACCTGATAGCGAATGCCGGGAACGCGGGGCGTGATTAACAGCGCGGCCTTGATTTGCTGCTCAAAGTTGGTCAGCCAGGGGCGCATGGTCATCGTGAGAAAGGCGCGGCTTGCTTCGCTGAAATTGCTGTAGGTACTGTTGGAGTATTCCTGTAAAAAGATGGGCGACACGTTGAACATGCGGGCAATGTCTTCAATCGTGAAGCGACGTGAAGCCAACCATTCAGCATCCTGATTGCTCATGCCTAACTGCTCATACTCCATGTCACCTTCAAGAATCGGGGTTTTCCCGGCATTACGCGCCCCTTTATAGCGCTCCAGCGCGTCCATTGCCTTTTTACCGTTCGCGCTGTCCAGCCAGCCTTTAGCCTTGATAATGCCGGACGCCATCATGCCATCTTTCATAATGCTGGCACCGTGGCGCTGTTGGGCGATACCCAGTCCCAGCGTTTCCCGGCAAATGGTGACGGGAGAACGGCCTAGAAAACCGTCATCGGTGGCATAGCGCAGGTGTAACACTTCTTCCTGAAGGTAAGTTCGCACTTCCCCGCTGAATGGCTCGGTGATGGTGTAGGTAAAACGATGTGGTTTGATGCGCTCCGCGACTACCGCATGAGGGGGATAAGGATGCAGGGATTTAGGCTGACCATCACGCCCCCACTCAATCACGGCGTAGGCATTACCATTCAGCAGGCAATGGCGCATCATGGTGCGTTTGAACTGGTAGGCTGTCTGGCAATCGTTAGGCGATTCATTCAGCAGATAATCAACCGGATGGGTATGCAACCACTCCCGCGCCTCCCGGCCATTATCATTCGCTACCCGATACAGATAGCACGGCATAGAAGCCACCGCCTCACTGATTACCGCTACGGCATTCATGACCGCAGGCAGGGACTCCGCTGTACCGGGGGAAACATATTCGCCTGATCCGGTGTTGGGAATCCCTGCCATCGCTAGGAACTCATCGATAGTCATGCTGCGCTGTTCTGTTTTACGGCGATTAAAAGGCCACATATCACAACCCCGCTAGTTCAGCCCAGCGGCGACGGTTATCATCGGTGCGGCGTAATTCAGGGTGTTGGGCAAACAGGGAACGCTGTGCAATCTCTACACCGCTTTCGGGGTAGGCGGGCATACTGGTGACGGTGATTTCCCGCAGTTCGGCGGCGGTCACAGTTCGCACGTAAGGCGCTGGTGTGATATCCCAGGACTCTTTAAGCGCCCGGAAGCCAAAGCTCATGCCGGAAATATCACCACGCTCCACCAGCGTTAACACATCGCGGCCTAACTGCGTATCCGGTGGGGTAAGCTCAAAACGTAACCCGATATTGTCTTCCGTCAGTACCAGCGTACCGGACTTGCGACGGCCAAGCAGTTGGGTGTAATCATGCTCAAACAGCGCCCGTACATCGTTACCAGAAGCCAGACTTTCCGCGAATGCCCCCGGCGCGAACTGCTCCACAAACTCATCCCAGATAACCTCTGACAAACTGTTCCAGCGCACGGCGTAACCCACCAGCTTTTTCTCGCTGGCGGTCACTTCTGAGGTACGGACTTCAAACTCAATCTTTTTCATGTCGGGACTCCATCAGACAGGAAAGGGGCGGTAGCCCCTTCAATCAGGCGTCAGCCAGTTCCAGAATCTTGATCGCGTTGGAGTCCACCACGCCGCCGCCCAGATATTTATCGGTATGCACCTTATAGAATCCGGGTTCAGTGATGTTATCGGGACGGGTACGCACGCCCGTAGTGTGATCGACAACGAAATAGCCGCGTTTGAAGTCACCTACAGCAAGGAAGCCTTTTCCAGCCTCAGCATCTGGCAGGGTTTCAAGATATTGCACCGGACGACCTAGCAGGGTATCAGGAGAGCCAGCCACCAGCCGATCACGCCAGATGTAATCACCATTGCCGTTTTTCAGTTTCTGCAATGTGGCGGCGGTATTGGAGTTCATCACCCAGGTGGCATTTTTGCGGTATTTGGAATGCAGCTTGTACAGCAGGTCGATAAGGTCATCAGAGGCCACGCCTTCCACAACCATTTTTTCCAGCGTACCGAATGGACGCGTTTTATCGCTGGTAGCGGCGCGGGGGTAGGACAAGAAGCCTGTCGATTTTTTGGTGCCATCACCGTTAACAAAATCGTCTTCTTCGGTGGCCGTGAAAGTATCGGCGATTTCAGAAGTCAGCCAGCCGAGAATATCTACCTCGGAGAAGTCGAGAATCTCCTGGGTGGTTTTCGGATAGGCATACACCGGATTCACCTTGATGGAGACTTCTTCCAGCTTCGGCGTGCTGGTCTGAGTACGGGCTTCTCCTTCCGTACCACGGTTAACCGTAGCGCCACCCACCGATACCAGCTTTTTGTATTCGTTGGTCTTGGTGGTTCTCACCGTAGCGATGGAGCGCATCACGCTATCGTCCTGCAACTGGCGCATAACATCTTTATCCAGTTCAGGGATCACGGTATAGCCACCGTCAGCGCCCACCGCCGTCGACAACGTGCGGGTTTCGCCTGTCAGAATGTAATGGCGTAGCTCGTCGTTGGTGACTTTGCTACGGGTCGATTTATCTTCAGGATTGTTTTTCGCGTCTTCACGCTCTGCCACCGCCAAATCTTCAAAGCGCTGGATTTCGGTATTCAGGCTTTCCACCTGCGCCTTGATCGCATCAAACTGTTTGGCTTCTTCTTCGGTGAGGCTGCGCTTCTCTTCCTCTGATTTGGTCAGCAGGGAGCGCATTTGCGTAGTGAGATCGGTTTTCTTCTGGCGGAGTTCAAGCAATTTTTTCATGTCGTGGTTTCCGTAACGTTTGTAGTTAAGACGTGAAACCAGCGCGGGGAAAGGTTGAGGCCATTCAATCTTTTTCTGCATCTCACAGGCTATTTCGCGCAGCCTGATTAAATGGCTAAGTGGCGGCTCACGTCTGAGTGCCACTCTTCAAGATATACATGAAAAATAATAAGTAAATATAACTATTCTCTCGCAAACAGTAATGAAAACAAGCGAACAAATAATTTACAATAGATTAAGAATTAAATGACCTGAATCAATCCATTGTTACTGACATATAACGATATTGAATTTGCACATTGGTATTTTTCAACCCAAAAAGGAAATATTTATGCAGCAGTATGAAAATCTTGGTCGTGATTCAGGTGTAGTAGCATATGAGATTACTTCCGATTCAATCACCGTGCAATTTAGGGACGGGTCTCTTTATTTGTATAATTACAATAGACCAGGCGCTGAAGCGGTAGAGCATATGAAGTCATTGGCTGTTGCTGGACGCGGACTCAACAGTTATATAAGTCGAATTGTTAGAAAAAATTTCGCACAGAAGATTCGTTAATTAAATTAAGCAAGGCGGACTTGTTTCCGCCTTTTTAATTATTTTTCACTCATCCATTCAGGCGGCTTTGACATCTTGCTTCGGTATTCCTGCAAATGCTCAATCATCGCGTCGAACTGTTCAAGGTTGGTGGCGAATATCTCCCCTGAAAAGGTACTACGCACAAACTCGTGATGATCAATCCAGAAGAACGCGCCATCTTGCAACAATTGCCGATAGTGGCTGGTATGCATCGTACTCATATCAGTAATACCGTAATTATCATGATGCTCTTGGATATCTTGTAACGTAACAGGCATATCGCCCTCCTATAAAATTAAAAAATATACGTCTAACTGTTCACCTGTTCACCTTTGCCTATTTCGCTTTTATTTTCATAGCGTTACAGGGTGAAGGCTTTCTTTTCAAGTGTTCACTACTGTTCACCCTAACCCTTCACCCTTTGGAAGAGTTTTCACAAAAAGGTGAACAGGTGAACAGTTGGTGAATAGTTTATAAAAAAGTGTTCACCCATTAACTTACTGTTATTCATTGATTTTTTAACAGGGTGAATAGTGGTGAACACTTCGCCTATAAGTTTTATTTTTTCCCCTCTTCATTTTGGCCGTTTTGGGGAGCATCACATTGTGGCATCCAGTCTTCCGAATCTTCGTTGAGCGTAACGTTTGAACGTAACCCCAGCTTGGTTTTTCGCTTCTGGTACTCCTTGCCATACTCCGCCATCGCCCCCGGCATATCCGTGCCGAACCGGGTTAACGATACGGGCTTGTTAAGCCCATTGGCACGCATATAGGTAAGGTAAGCGTGATACAGGTAGCGGCGCGGGCTGTGCGGCACGATTTCAGCGTTACCAATAAACATGCCATCACATAGCACCGACGCCATCAGGTAGCCGCAGAAGTCCACCAGCGAATCCCCTTCACGCTTGATAGCCAGTGCCTCTTCGGACTTCTGCTGTTCATGCAACAAACGTTTTGCCTCGTCCCCGTCATTGCTGGGAAAGCGGCTTAACAGGTGACGCATGATGACGGCCAGTTCACCTTCTATCTTTTCCGGTAACATCGGGTCACGTTCGTTTTCCGGCACCACTTCGGAGAAGTTAAAAATCACCCGTCGCCGGGATATGCCGCCGCTTCGGTCACTGAACGTCATGGCGTTATTGTTCACGGCCAACACCACCGCAGGAATGCGCGTTGAGTAAGGCGCTTTGTGTTTGGGGTCGATAGATACCTTATCCCCGCCCGTTATAGCCTTAATCCCTGCGCCGTCGCCTGCGTAGCGGGTCATATCCGGCATGATGATGAGTGAATAGCCAACCACCAGCGCACGATCTCGCGGGTCTTCTAGCGCTTTCATGCTGGCCGATACGGTATTAGCCTTACCCGCCAGCATGGTGCAAACCTCTGCAAAGACGCTTTTACCGCTGCCACCTGGCCCCGTAACTTCAAGGAACAATTGCCAGTCATAACGGTTAGCCAGCACCATAAACAACGCTGACAGAACACGATCCGCTTTTCGCTTATTGTTACCAACGGAACGACTCAACCATTTCCAGAAGCTGGGCGCATGGGTCGCCAGCGTTTCCCCTTCTGCCGGGGCGCTGAATGGCAATTCACTGGCTATCAGTAACCAATCCTCCTGGCTATGGTCACGGAATTGCCCGGTACGGGTATCAAATACTCCATTACTGAACCCGATAAGATTACGGGCAGTCGCCCCCATGACAGGCAAACTCAGTTTCATGGTTTCCACAGCGGATTTAATGGCATTCTGCGAGTAGGCAATCTCCGCATCGATAAAGATTTGTGCCATTTCACGCTGTAAATCCTTATCGGCCACTGGCTCCCATATCACGCCGTTATAGTGATGAACGGTGTCAGAATCGCCGTGTACAGCCAAAGCGCCTCCATAATGCGCCCGTAACACTTCACCGCGCTGGCTGGCTCCCATGCGGGAAAGGTCAGTTACTCCTATATCCTGCGCCTTCTTCTTTGGCGGGGATGAGGGAAACACACGGTTAATCCGCTCATCATCAAGAAGCTGGGCTTTCACATCCTCCTGACCAATGATTCCGGCCACCAGCGCCATACGCTTTTCACGCTGCTTTTTGGGGTCAGTCGCAACCAGTCCCTGATCGCACAACCATTCGTAAGTAGTTTGGGTGGCATCCGCCAGCTTATGGAGTTCTAGGGCTAATTTCCCATAACCTTTGGTACTGTCACTATGTCGTTGTATTGCCCGTGCTACGTCTTTCGGTTTTAGCACATGACCATTAACCCACAGATACAGGCAGGAAAATAAGGCGTCTGACATGGCTTCCTGACGCTTCACTTTTGTGGACATGCCTGACCTCCATTTATGCAGGTAAACTCGGCAAGAAAGCGGTTATCGGGATAAACACACTCCGCTGAATAACCATCACGCACAAACGTTACGCGGTTAAAAGCATTCGCCCTGACAGTGACGCATTGGCCGTTCTTTTCCTGATAGCGATCATTTGGGTGAGGTTGGCGCATTGCGTACCTCCGTCGCTTTATCAAGATGATTAATCGCACCAGCTACCAGCGATAAAACAGCGGCAACAAGATTAGCCTCTTCTTCGTCCTGCGCCTCATTTGATAAGGAATCAAGCCACATAGAGAGAACCGCCCTGGCCTGTTTGTTCATTACATTGGCATGTTCAGCGCACGTAACGACTTCAAGGTGTTGTCTGTTCATGGCTGAATCCCCGCATCTACTCCCTCAAAGCACGTAATGGTGTAAATACCATCAACCCACAAATAAACTTCACGGCGTTGCTGTTCGTCGGTGATTTGGGGAATGACCTCAGTCAGTAGGTGCCGTAATCCCATCTGAGCGCGTAACAGGCGATTACGCGATATGTTTTCCGGCGTAGCAGGTACTGGCGCACAAGTTGAGCCAATCAGAGCGTTAACGCGTCGCTGATCGTCGTAGTAAGCATCCAGATTGATTTCTTTAGGCATGACGCACCTCCCCGCTATTTTTATCAGAGAGGTTAATCAGGTACTCGGTCACTGAATCGGCATACTCAGTGGTCATTTCCAGCAGTAATTCCACTTCATGTCCTTGTAACTCAACCCATGTGTAATTGAGAGCGCGAGCTATAACGCTGGCCTTCTGTGCATTCTTGAGCACTTCGTTAAGTTCTACCTGATTAGCCACGGCATACCTCCGCCAGTTCAGCTTCTGCCCTTTCCAGCATTTCGGTGACAGCTTCAAGCGCGTTTTCTACAACATTGCTATTAGTATCCAACGACGAGATCAGGATAATAATCGCCTTAGCGTGGACAATCTGAGTGATCGCCTCTTCGGTATGATTAAGGTGATTTTTAGACATGATCGACCTCCGTTTCCGATGCTTGGAAAGCTTGATGCAGGCTGTTAAGGCGTTCCGCCAATACGAAAGTTAAAATCTCTTTAGCTTCGGGGTTATCCAGTTCAACAATGGCGTAGGCCAGCGCACGGCACTGATCGATAATCTCTTCCAGTTCTAACGGCGTGTTATCAAACATGACGCACCTCCTGAACAGGCAGGCGACCAGCAAAAACCATGACGCAACCAGCAGGGGATTTTTCCCGCGCTTCACGTTCGGTAGTGGCGATGATGTGAACGATACCTTGAGACGACATGCCCAGAGCCAGAAAGCGATACTGAAATTCGGGGCGAGTTTGGGTAGACTGGATATCAGCCATAGTGTTAGCTCCAATAACATTGTGGTTAGACGCCCGGTTAGTGCTGGTAACACTGCCGGGCGTTGCTGTTTTGCATATGACAGACTTGTGTTATACATTGTCTGACACAAACAAGCTAACCCTAGAGTACAACACGTGTCAAACACAAATTTACCACGAGGCAACAAACAGATCGCTTTTCGTGTCGAGCCTGAGTTAGAGCAATCTATGCGTACAGCAATGGAAAGTGATGGTGATGAATCCATATCAGCTTGGATAAAACGCATCATCAGAAAAGAACTGAAACAGCGCGGTTTGGAACCCAAAAGCTGAGTTAAATCAGAGGACGCAAAATTGCGCTGGCTAAGTAAACCTAAGCACTGTTTATATTCAGGCAAGCCGGAATAATGTTTGTGTTCGCAATATGCTGGAATTAGGCGTAAATAATTGACCTGATCGATCAGCGTGTTATTCTGGACATGCTTTAGTTCTATGCAGTTACATGAGCGGCCTGGCGTGGCCGCTTTTGTTTTATTCAGCATTTGGATTACCCTTCCCGAAATTGAGCGGCAACTGGCTTAGGGTTTTCACCAGATATTCCGCTTTCTCCAGTAGAACCAAATCATCCTGTCGTCTTCTAAGGCGGCGACCTGCATCACTCGAGTCTTCATCCGAAAACTGACGTGCGGAAGTAACGATGTGTTGGAGTTCGTTGATGGTATGGGCTAAATAACCATCCCTTTGGCGATCCAGTTCTTCCATGTAGTCATATACCGCCGCTTGAAGCTCATAGCTGTAGCTCATTGCCATCAGGCAGGCTTCGCGCTTAGGGAACTGGTAGCAAGGAAGATCGCGCCCCGTACTGTCTTTGTACTGAGCCAAAAATTTGGCCGAGTGCTCTTCACCTAAAACTTTTGGTGCTTTTGCAAGAATGTGCTTATGTTGCAGCACTCGGTATTTTTTACAGGGGAAACTCAATCCCTCCGCTTTGGCCTTTGATTTACGTTCGTCGTTTATATAAGCAACCATTTGTAGGCTGCTCATCGTTGGCACTGAATTAACTATCAGGCTGGTTTCGGGGTGATCGAATCCCTGCCCGGTAAGGGCATTTAATTTTTTCATCGTTGATTACCTGTCGTTAACTAAGCTGATTTTCGGCTATATGGTGTATTAACGTTCTCGACGACTGGGGGATTGCGAACCCACCAGAGCACATCACTAAGAAGCCAGGCGCAACTATTACGGCCAAAGTGACAACGGGGCGGGAATTTTCCTTCATTCTCCAACTTCCATCGAGTAGATCGGGATAAGCTGGTAATTTCTTGGCATTCACGCTCACGAATACGTTTATCGTAGGAGTGGCCAGATTCGACAAGGATAGAACGCCGTTGCTCTGGTGTTGGAGGGGTATATTGATCGGTCATGCTGCTCTCACTGTTTTGTTGTTTTTCCGTGAAAGCTATTCTTTGCGTTTTGCACCCTTACTGGTAGGGATGTTAGGCTAACTAAGGGGGAAGTTAGCCTAACTCAGGCTTACTTTGAAACAGAGACAGCTTTCCCTAGTAAATCAGCTATTGTATCCATAGCTAGGGGTGGTTCTCCGGTTTCCCAAAATTTATGAGCATGATCAGAAATAGCTTCCGCCCACTTTGTGTTATTAATGCACAACTCTGGATGATTAACTTTCATATATATAGCTGCTTTAAGGACAGACTCTCTTTTCTTAGAATGGTATTCTGTAATATGTGGTCTTTCTTTATTTTGAGTATGGACAGTGATTTCTTCCTCACAAAAAAGTGATAAATTCTCTTTGGTTACGAATAAATATTCGCTTTTTATTTTTGCTTTATCACTTTCAAAATGAGCATAAAAACTTACATTTATATCTAACCCTGTAGGATAGATGGCACCTATGGTTTTTGTGGTGGAAAAACCGAAACACTCAAACATTTCCGCCCCTCCCATATTCAAATCCCATAGACCACCAATGGTTGCTGATAATGCACCTTCATACTCCGAACTAACCGAAACGTCATACATAGACGCAAGGTTTGTAATTTTCACCTCATCAACTGTTTTTTTATCATCTATCTCCTCAAGGTGTACATCACTTAATACGTTTAATGTCATATCACCATGAACGGATATTCTTGCACCAACAAAAACAGGCATCATTAAACTAATGGTCAAATATCCTCTAGACGCAAAATGGAATAGGTCTCGTATTTCACAACCAAGTTTCTTTGCCACTACATCTAAAGGGTAATAATCTCTCTCAGGTAAATTGCTTTTAGGATTCATTTTTCACCAGTCTTTAAAATAACAACATTCTCATGCCCACCAGCCAATACATCCAGCCGCTCTACCCACTTGTTCAATGCATCCAGTTTTTCCGGTAGGTATAGGCTACGGTTGTATACCGCCATGACGCCGCCCAGCGAGTGACCAAGAAGCAGTTCAACTATATGGGGCGGTATGCCCAAATCATTCATGTCCGTTGAGAACGTGCGGCGCAGATCGTGAAGTGTCCACGGCTCAGAATGCTTTAATCGTTGGCAAATCCTGCCACCAGTGGAACTCACCGCCGTATTCTCTTTTAACTCACCGAGCAAATAGCCCGTTTTTTTATTCTGCTCTATCAATCGCTCAATAAGCGGATATACCCTATCAGGTATTGGCCTTATTATTTTTTCACCCGTCTTGCTATGCTTTTCAGGAACAGTCCATAAACGCGATTTTAAATCCCACTCATCAATATTCGATAATCGAACCTCTACGGTACGGGAACCAAAAACCACCAGCAGATAAATAAGGTTCTCATAATAGGGTGAGAAAAAATCACTGTTTAACGCCTGTAATAATTCCGTTAGCTCCGTGTTTGAAAGAACCCGCTTACGTTTATTTATCTTAACGCCGATATCCTGCATCGTTAAACCATCGAGAGCGTGACACACAGCAAAGCGACGCACGCGACAAAATTTAAATGCTTGTTGTGACATTTGCAGCAGCATCCCAGCGACGCTAGGCGCTTTCTTTTTCGCTCTGGTAAAGCAGGTTAGCCAATGGTGTGTTTCGCAGTCTGATAGCGCCATATCACCAATAAACGGAAACACATGGTTATTAAATCGTTCCCGATACCTGGCATCATTAACTAAGTTGCCATCAACGTATTCAGCCAGCCAGTAATCTATCGCGTCCTTCACTGTAATCGGTTTAAGCGTCGTTTCCCGATCCAGTTTCATCATTCTTTGTGGGTCTCGCCCTTCTGCCAGCCATCGGCGGCACTGGTCACGCATTTCACGGGCTTTTGCCAACGTCAGATCGGGATATTTGCCCAGCGTGGCAAGGGTGGCTTCTGTTTCACGTCCCCCCAACCTGTATTTGTACAGCCAGGTGATAGAACCTGTTTTTGTGATACGCACCATCAACCCGGCACCGTCAGACAGCTTTGTTAACTTCTCGCGGGGAACGCCGAGCATTGCCCGTAGCTTCTTATCTGTCAGACGATTGATCGAGGTGGCCATAAAAAACCTGTTTTGTTACCCCACGGATTACCCCACAGTTTGCCGCATAACCGCGCAAACGTCAAAAAACACTGGAACAATATACAGGTGAATTTTTAATTAATTTATTGATAAACAATGATTTTATTAAAACAGAGGTAAGCATGAAAACAGGATGTGAAAACTGTGGCGGTAACTTAGCATGCTTGCTTTCCGGTGAAGTTTTCATAAATAACGTCGATTAACCGACAGTATAACCGTCTGCGGCGGAAAATATCCCCTCAATACGGAAACAACGCTTCACCCTGCGAACCGCCCCGCAAACCAGCTATTTTTATCGTCTTAAATCAGTAAATTGTGAAACATGGCCGTTTTTCATTCGATTGAAAGCTACCGATATTCAGGCACATAAAGTACGATCGCACGCTAACCATGATGGAATTGGACGTTATTCTGATGGAACCTGAATATCAGCGCTGGCTGATGGCGCTTTCCGCCCCGATGGTCGCACTCAATATCAAGTACGACGCCCGCTTCTGCGATCCGACCTTTTATGAGCCCGGTGAAACCATCAGCCTGAGCAACAGTTGGGGTATTACGTCCCGCGAAGGGCTGATCTCAATGATTAACGATATGACAGACGGCGGCCACGCCGAGCGTCTGGCGTATTACTATCATCTTTGGCACCACCTGACGGCATCCGAATGGCAGCAGCACTGCGCCAATCAATCTGAAGAAGCACAAGGTGCACTCGCGCTGGTCAGCGAAACGGCCGCGCTATGCGGTGAAGGCGGGATCCGCGCCTGGGATCTGGGTCGCATGAGTTTCCTGAGCCGCATCGGATTACTCAACGGCTGGATTAGCGAAAAAGAGAACCTGTGGATTCACACCCGGCTGGCCGACAGAGCGCGTTACTATTACCGCAGTTGGGAAAATTATTACGCTGCGTTCCTGATCGGCCGCACCTACTGGCTCGGCTCGGATGAGGAAGATACAGAATGCCAGCGCTACATTTTCAGCAACTGTAGCCAGATTCCTGACTACATTGACCAGATCGGCACGCTCTATACCCACCCGGACTGCCCGATTCATGACCTCGACTGGGATGTTGATCCGATAGAAATGGATAAGCCCGAGTCCTTACCAGAAGCGGAAATATAATGGATACACTGTGCTGGCAGCGGCTAGGCATTGAGCCGACTCAGGATCTGGATGTTATCCGTCAAGCTTATCGTCAAAAAGTGCCGCAGTTTCACCCAGAAACCGACCCCGAGGGCTTTAAACAGCTGCGCGAGGCGTATGATACCGCCTGCAAGCTGGCGAAAAATCCCGTACCGTCGAGTGATGAAGAACAGAGCACTACCGAACCACACGACGCCTCATCGGCAACCGAGAATGACTCTGCCGAGCAGGCCGATCCCCAGACAGAAACGCTGGTTAACGCATTTGAGCTGCTGTTAAACAATCCAGAAGAGCGCTTCGTTCCACTGTATTGGGAACGCTACGTTCAGTTGCTGAATCAGCAGGCTTTTGAGGTGATCGACCGTATTCGCTGGCCGCTGCTTCAGCGACTGATGCGCGAGTCTTGCATCTCAATCCTCTGTGTCCGCGTGCTGGCCGAACGCCTGCGCTGGCAGCAGCGGCAAGGGGAGTTGTCCGGCGACGGGGTGGAAGATGTCCGCCACTTCCTCGACTCGCTCGGCTATGAGGATCTGTTTGATTTTTCCCTGCTATCGCACCTAAACCTGCCCGCACAGTTGGAAACCATCTTCTACTTCCAGCAGGCGAATGGGACGTACTGGAATCGACCCGCATTGATGTTGGGCACGTTGCTGCGCACCCCGACCGCGATTTATTGGCCCGATAGCCCGGCGCTGATGCAAAAGCTCGCGCGCTGGCACAGCCACGCTGGTGTGCCCAACGCCATGTTGCGTGATTACTGCCTGCAACAGTTGGACGTGGCCCCGAACGACGCGGAATGGCTTGAACTCAGCGCCAGCCTCTGTTCGCTTACCGGAGAGAACGAGCAGGCCTTCACGCTGTGGCTGACGCTTTATCAACAAACCCACCACGCACAGGCGGAACAATGGCTGATTAATTGGTGCAAACAGCATCAGCCGGATGCGCTTCCCTTACTGATTCAGTCGTTCAACGATACGCCAGCGCCAGATCTGACAGGGTTAGCGCTGGACGATCCACGCCAGCGTTTCTTCATTTCTCAGCACAACACCCAGATGCTAATACGCTGGGGAGAAGCGCTGAAACTGCCGCTGTCGCCTATGCCAGCAAGCTATGCCCGTTGGAAGCTGGGCAAACAAAATTTGCAGGACATCTACCGACACCTGCTGCTACACAGCGGGGATGCGATTCAGGATCGCCTGTATTGGCACGCCAGCATGTTAACCGTGGGTAATGAACGTCTGTTGCAGGACATTCTGGCGCAGCCGTTGCCCGACGAACCGCTGTATGCGTTGATCTTACAGGGATTACAGTTTCAGGCGGCACAGCGTCTATCCTGGCTGGACACCTCCGGCGCGATTCACGCCTGCACGGAATGGCTGTATTCGCCGTCAGAAGATGCGCTGCCCAACGTGTTCACTAACCAGAAATCGTCCGCCTGGCTACAGGCACAAACCTGGCTGCGACAATGGCGTCCGCTGTCGCTGAATCAGCTTAACAAGCTGTATAGCAGCGGCATACATACGGAGGAAATCGACCCGATCAATGATTGTTTGGTCGAGCTGTCCGCACGCTACCGGTGCGATGTGTCTCTGGTGCCGCAAGGGGCGGAGAAACCGCAGGATCTCAGCGCTAAAGCGGAACTGAGACAGGCTATGCTGATCGCATTAATGATGACCGATCCAGCGTCTTGTTTGGGTTTACCACGTCAGTCGGTGCTGCCCGAACTGGCCTTAACCCACCCTGCGCATTCACTCTCTCGGCTCTTTCGCAAAGCGGAATGCCACAATGGTGATGCGATTACGCCGTTGAAAAAACAGCTCGATCTAACCGACCCATTACACTATCACTGCTGGATGAACTTCCCCGTTTCTATTGAGGAATATCTCGGCAGCGGGGAGACTTACAGCGAGTCTGCGGCGAGCCATTTTTATCTTACCGATGAGCACTGGCAGGCGGAGCTGGCGAAATCACCCATCATCTACCAGATCTTTTTCCACGCGTTTTATGCCCTTGTGGGAGAGGAAGGACAGGCCGAGCAACACCTTGAGCAGTTAGCCGCTATTCCTGTGGAAACGGAGCAGGAAGAGGCGATCCGTACCGCCTTTACCGAAGGGTCGGATGAACTGGAGAAACAGCTAAAACAGCTCTCTGACGACAAACGGGTCACGCTCATCGGCAAGCTGATTCAGAGCAGTGCGAAGGATGACACGTCCTTATTCGATAATAGCGATCAGGAATTTCTAACCGAGCATCTGTCCTATCCGCACGAAGATGTTACGCTGAGAGTGGTGTCGAAAGTGCTGCTGCAATGTGCCGATCGGCGCGAACGCCAGTTCCAGGCATCACAGGCTAAAAAGAGCTACTGGTGGCAACTTTGGCGCACGAACGCTCGCATCGGCCGTCTCGGTTTTCTGATGCAGGCCGGGTTGGGAAGCTATTTTCTCTATCACGCGAGTGACTGGATCGGGTCGCCACCGGCGTCTATTGAAGGGCTACTGATGGTGCTCATCGTGCTCAATCTGCTGAGTGCGACGCGTCGACGCTATAACGATATCGGCTCCAATATGCCGTGGGTGATGAGTTTCTTCACCCTACTCATACCGCTATTTCTGCTGCTCCCCTTGCTGACGCCGAGCCTTAACCGCTGGAACCAATTCGGGCCGCCGCCAGTTGGCAAGAAAACCGAAACGGACACCATGCCTACCTGACGCAGCGAATCGGGCGGCACCGCAAGTACACGCATGCATATACCCAATAGATTTCGAGTTGCAGGCAGGCGGCAACCGCAGGAATCCCCAGGAGCTTACTCAAGTAAGTGACTGGGGTGAGTAAGGGAAGCCAACACACCTGCAGCTTGAAAGATGAAGGGTATATTTAGCGGGATACCTCATCCAGATACCGCTCAATACGCTGCCGCGTTTCGTCAATTGCCGGCGCGTATTGCCCTGCCAGCGCTTGTTCAAAATCCCGTAGCCAGAAGCCGATCTGCTCCCGCTCTTCCAGACGCGTCTGTGCCCAGGCTTTTTCCAGCCGCGCCAGCAGGTTGCGGTTCATCAGATTGTCTCTGGGGTGAATTTTCAGCGCTTGCAGCTTTTGGTGGCTTTTCTGCTGCTGTTCAGCACTTAGCCCCGTCGGGCTGCGATCGATCACTTTCGTGAAGTTATCGCCGCTGTCCGGCAGATTAACATCCACTTCCAGCAGCCCATTGATGTCATAGCTGAAACGTACCTCAATGGATTGCTTATAAGATTTCGCTTTTATCGGCAGGGTGAATTCATCGATAAACACGTTGTTATCGACGTAAGGGCTTTCCCCCTGATAGATCGCGATGCAGATGTTGTCCTGCCCAGAGGAACCCGTGGAAAACGTCTCGACCCGCGAGGTCGGCACCACCGTATTGCGTTCCAATATCGGGGAAAACAGGCCATTTTGCTTATCGTTGGCGGTCTTAATCCCGAGGGTGTACGGGCAAACATCCGTCAGGATCACTTCTTCGATGTCCTGCTCGCGTAGCCGACAGGCGGCCTGCACTGCCGCGCCCTTGGCGACAACGGTATCGGCATCCAGATGCTGATAAGGTAATTTGCCAAACAGCCTGACCACCAGCTTCTGGATAATCGACATCTTTGATGCTCCGCCGACCAGCACTACGTGGTCTAGCTGCTCCGGTTTCAGGCGGGCATCGTGCAGCGCCTGTTCTATCGGCGCGCGAATGCGGTTCATCAACGGCAGCCAAGCCGCTTCAATCTCTTCATTATCCAGCACAATGCGCCACTCTTCCTCGCGCCAGTGCCATACCAGTTCATTCGATTGAGAAGGAAAGCCGGGCTGACATTTCAGCGCTTCTGCATGGCTGTAAAGACGTGCCAGATCCGTTGCGGGAATCGCCGAATCCTCAAGTTTCCACGCTTTCAGACAGGTTTTCACCATCGCCTGCGTGAAATCTTCTCCACCCAGATAGTTGTCGCCCGCCGAGCTGTGTACTTCGATCAGCGGAAACGCATATTCCAACACGCTGACGTCGAAAGTGCCGCCGCCTAAATCGAAGACCAGCGTACGCCCCAGTTCCTGCGTGTGTAAGCCATAGGCCATCGAGGCTGCGGTGGGTTCATTGATTAAGCGAACCGCATTCAGCTCTGCCAGTTCCGCTGCAAAACGCGTCTGCTTACGCTGTTCATCGCTGAAATAGGCTGGCACGGAGATCACCACGTCCTTGATGGGGTGCCCAAGGTAACTTTCCGCATCGGCTTTGAGTGATTTCAACACCATGGCCGACAGCTCAGCGGGAGAGAACGTTTTATCCCCGAGCCGGAAGGTTTTCTTGCTCCCCATGTAACGCTTAAAGAGCGACGCCGACACCTGCGGGTGCGTCGTCAAACGGGAAATCGCAGGTTTGCCGACCAGAATACTGCCGTCTTCATCAATACTGACGGCCGAGGGGGTGAAGTTGTCATTCAGCGCATTCGGTATCAGGCGGGCCTCGCCATTTTGCCAAACGCTAATCAAGCTGTTCGTCGTGCCCAGATCGATACCAATCGCCAGAGAAGCGTCTTGCGGGTGCGTCATGCTGTTATTCCTTATTAACCATTCCGTACACTACCTATTCCCAGAGTGCCCATCAGGCGCAGATCAATAGCCCGTTCGGCGAGCAGGGCAACAGTATATACATCTTGCTCAGGAAAAGACCGCGCACGACGGATTCAGGAATATTTTTCAACAGATCTGGTGAGTGATAAATAAGCGTTATATTATTTGCTATATATCGATAATTTACGGAGCATTATCATGGGAAACCATTTTGAGCGGGGCGTCCTCGCGGGGTTGAGATCCGCCAATCCAAAATCCACCAACGACATTAATCCCTACTGCTACGACTATCGGCGCGGCTATATCTGTGGCTATGCTCACAATCTGGCGGAAACCAAAGGCGACCGCCAGCAGGCGGCCTTCGAGGCAGGATTATTGTCACGGCGCTACGGGCTGGAGCGAGAGAGAGTTGCAGAGTTCTTTACTGAACAAGGCAACCCTTACGCGATTCGGTTTTTTTATGCGGGCTATGACGCGCACACGCCGCGTTAGTGGATACCCGCTAGCGGCGCACTTCCCGTAAATCGAAGCTAATGGGGATAGTGATGGTGAGCTGCGCGTTATCCCCAATCACCTCTGTTATCTATTTAAATAGGTTGATAATTTAGCGTTTACCAGAGATATTCTTTCGCCTATCGATGTGTGATATGAGATTTATCCAACACAAATGAGTGAAAGCTGCTCTGATGAAAACTCACCTTTAAGCGTACAAACCAGGAATAACAAGTATGACGGATGCAAAATATACCCATAATCTTGAAGAAATCATCACTCATGGTCTTGAACAGGTCGATCCTGATGAAAAAATTGAGGTAAACCTGAAAGATTTACTGTACACCTATGGAGTATTACAGGAGTACATGCGCTTTTTTCATCAGCCAGAACATTATCAGTCACTGGATGATGTCATTACCTTTTTAGGCTCAAATAAGGACAACGCAGGCTTTCAGATACTCAGTACCGCTATATATGAAAAAATGAGTGGCATGTTTCCGGCACATATTTATGAAAAATCTAATAACGGAGATTTTGATTCACCTCAGTTGCCATTTTACTATGACGAAAAACGGCACCACACCGTAAAGTGATTAAAAAACACACACAACCTGTTTTATGATCAGCAAAGAATGGAACGAAAACCTGCAAATCGCAGAAGAAAAAGTAGAATATCTACAATATCGTAGTAAATGGGCTTGCTTCCATTGCCGAACTGCCTTTGTACGTTTCCTAAGCAAGCAGCAAACCGTATATTGTCCAACATGTGGAGCAATAACCTCTGACATGGGGTATCTGTTTAAATCACCCGCCAAAAAAAATACGATAGTGCAGGCAAGGTATAGGGAAAGATAATGCCAACAATAACTCATATCAATATTGATGGTAGCCAGATAGCGGACTGGCCTTCTTTTTATCACGTCTTTGCCGATGCTTTTGGTTTTCCAACATTTTTTGGCCGCAACATGGATGCCTGGATTGATTGCATGACCAATCTTGACGAGGACTTCAACCGAGTTCAGGTCAAATCAGGCGAACTGGTTTGTATTACGGTTGAACAGGCTAATATTTTTAAAGAAAAAATCCATAATCAATACCTTGCACTGATTGAATGTGCTGCCTTTGTTAATTGGCGTCGATTAGAAATTGGCGAGCCGCCGATACTGATGTTAGCGTTCAACGTTTGATCTTATACACCATCTACCACAAGTCTCCCCTCCGCCATTGATTTTCATAGCGCTTGACCTCATCTTAGTGATTAATCCGCAATAGATATCCGCCTTGCCGGTTTCTCTCTGCAACGGATTCCACTTACCGGCAACGAGATCACCCACAATTATCAGGACGGCACCATGACGAATCCATTACTGACCTCATTTACCCTGCCCCCGTTCTCCAGTATCAAAACGGAAGATATTGTCCCTGCGGTGAAATCCGCGCTGGATGAATGCCGCGAGACGGTAGAACGCGTGGTGGCGCAAGCGGGGCCGTTTACATGGGATAATCTGTGCCAACCGCTGGCTGACAGCGACGATCGTCTTGGCCGCATCTTCTCACCCATCAGCCACCTGAACGCGGTGAAGAACAGCCCAGAGCTGCGTGCTGTTTATGAAGAATGTCTGCCGCTGCTGTCCGAGCACAGCACTTGGGTCGGCCAACATGCCGGGCTGTATCAGGCTTACCGCAGCCTGCGTGACGGCGAACAGTACACCGCACTGAGCGTGGCACAGAAGAAATCTGTTGATAACGCGCTGCGCGATTTTGAGCTGTCCGGTATCGGTCTGTCGCCGGAAAAACAGAAACGCTACGGTGAAATCTCCGCTCGTCTGTCCGAACTCGGTTCGCAATACAGCAACAACGTGCTGGATGCCACCATGGGCTGGAGCAAGCTGATTACCGACGTCGCCGAGCTGGATGGCATGCCGGAAAGCGCACTGGCAGCGGCCAAAGCGCAGGCAGAAGCGAAAGAACAAGAGGGCTGGCTGCTGACGCTGGATATCCCAAGTTATCTTCCAGTAATGACTTACTGCACCAATCAGGCGCTGCGCGAAGAGATGTACCGCGCCTACGGCACGCGCGCATCCGATCAGGGGCCAAACGCGGGCAAATGGGACAACAGTGACGTCATGGAGGAAGAACTGGCACTGCGTCACGAGCTGGCACAGTTGCTGGGCTTCGATAGCTATGCGCACAAGTCGCTGGCGACCAAAATGGCGGAAAACCCGCAGCAGGTACTCGATTTCCTGACCGATCTGGCGAAACGCGCCCGTCCACAGGCTGAAGAAGAACTCGCGCAGTTGCGTGCCTTCGCCAAAGAACACTACGGCGTGGATGAGTTGCAAGCCTGGGATATCACCTACTACAGCGAACAGCAGAAACAGCATCGGTATTCCATCAGCGATGAGCAGCTTCGTCCGTACTTCCCGGAAGAACGCGCGGTGAACGGCCTGTTCGAAGTGGTTAAACGTATCTACGGCATCACCGCCAAAGAGCGTAAAGACGTCGATGTCTGGCACCCGGACGTTCGCTTCTTCGATCTGTTCGATGAAAGCGGTGAACTGCGCGGCAGCTTCTACCTCGATTTATACGCTCGTGAACACAAACGCGGCGGAGCCTGGATGGACGACTGCGCGGGTAAACTGCGTAAAGGCAACGGCGAGCTGCAAAAACCGGTCGCCTATCTGGTCTGTAACTTCAACCGTCCGGTCAACGGCAAACCCGCGCTGTTCACCCACGACGAAGTCACCACGCTGTTCCACGAATTCGGTCACGGCCTGCATCACATGTTGACCCAGATCGATACCGCCGGTGTCGCGGGCATCAACGGCGTGCCGTGGGATGCGGTCGAACTGCCAAGCCAGTTCATGGAAAACTGGTGCTGGGAACCTGAAGCACTGGCCTTTATCTCCGGCCACCACGAAACCGGTGAACCGCTGCCACAGGAACTGCTGGAGAAGATGCTGGCGGCGAAGAACTATCAGGCTGCGCTGTTCATTCTGCGCCAACTGGAATTCGGCCTGTTCGATTTCCGCCTGCATGCTGAGTTTGATCCTGCGAAAGGCGCACAGATTCTGCCGACGCTGGCTGAAATCAAAGCGCAGGTGGCCGTGGTGCCAAGCCCGAGCTGGGGCCGCTTCCCACATGCATTCAGCCACATCTTCGCAGGCGGTTATGCCGCAGGCTACTACAGCTATTTGTGGGCCGACGTTCTAGCGGCGGATGCTTACTCCCGCTTCGAGCAAGAAGGTATCTTCAACCGTGAAACTGGTCAGTCGTTCCTGGATAACATCCTGACGCGCGGCGGTTCCGAAGAGCCGATGGAGCTGTTCAAACGCTTCCGTGGCCGTGAACCGCAGTTGGATGCCATGCTTGCGCATTACGGCATCAAAGGATGAGCATCTGCTTAATCGCAGAAGAAGGCGCCGATAGTGGCGCCTTATCTTCTCTGGCAGCACGCTGGGGGCTGGTTTCCGATCCCGATGCGGTCATGGCGCTGGTGCTGACAGCGGAACGTCTGGAACTGCGCAAGCAGGATGAACCTAAGCTCGGCGCTATCTTCGTCGATTTCGTTGCTGGGACGATGGCACATCGCCGTCGCTTTGGCGGCGGACGCGGTGAGGCTGTCGCTAAAGCCGTCGGTATCAAAAAAGATTACCTGCCGGATGTCGTGGATGCGACGGCCGGACTGGGACGCGATGCCTTCGTGCTGGCAGCATTAGGCTGCCACGTACGCATGGTGGAACGCAATCCGGTGGTTGCAGCCCTGCTGGACGACGGATTGCAACGTGGCTATCAGGATGCAGAGATTGGCCCGTGGCTACGGGAGCGGCTGACGCTGCTGCACGCGTCGAGTATGACCGCACTGCGCGATATTACGCCGCCACCGGATGTGGTTTATCTCGACCCGATGTTTCCACACAGACAAAAGAGCGCGCTGGTGAAGAAAGAGATGCGGGTATTTCAGTCGCTGGTGGGTGCGGATGATGACGCCGATGCGCTGCTGGCACCCGCACGCGCACTGGCGAAAAAACGCGTCGTGGTGAAGCGACCAGACTATGCGCCGCCACTGGCCAGCGTGCCGGCACAGTCCATGCTGGAAACCAAAAGCCATCGCTTCGACTTCTATCTTCCTGCCTGACATGCGATGAAGAAGCACAAGGTGTCCCTAACAGACGACTCAGTATAGAAAGTGATTGATCTCGCAATCCAATCAGCATCGAAAAGATAGAGTATGCCGATCCAAAACAGGCCGCTGGCGATGAGTCGTTTTATTATCAAGTTCAGTGACCGCCTGAGCGGCCACCTTTAACGGGATGGCAATTACACAGAATTATTTACAGAGTCCGGTATTTGACCGGTGGTGGTGAAGGAATATCATTCACATCCGTTTTGAGGACAACTGATGATTTTTTCGCCTTCTCTGCCTCAGCAGCTTTCTGTTTCGCTTTCTCCACAACTTCTGCGTTGATCACAGATGCCACTCTGGCCTCTTCTTTGGCCTCAGACGCTTCCCTTTCAGACGCTGCACGTGCATATGCCGCCTTCTGTTCAGCAAGCTCCTTCTGCCACGGTTTCAGCTCCTGGGGGGGGATTTTTTTATCCATTATGTTTTCTGCGCCCGCTCCTGCTCGCCTTGCCTGTTCGGCCAAGAGCTCTGCCATTACACTATTCATTTTGCGTTTAAAAGTGTCTGTATTATGCGAGGAAGCGGTTCGGTTGGATAATACAGGGGGACAACTCAAGGACCGTGATGGTAATGACGGTGGCAGTGGTGGCGGTACAGGAATACCATTTGCATCCACTTTGAGGGTAACCAGCAATTTGTTCACCCTCTCTGCCTCAGCAGCTTTCTGTTTCGCTTTCTCCACAGCATCTGCTTTGATCGCAGATGCCACTCTAGCCTCTTCTTTGGCCTCAGACGCTTCCCTGTCAGACGCTGCACGTGCATATGCCGCCTTCTGTTCAGCAAGCTCCTTCTGCCACGGTTTCAGCTCCTGGGGGGGCGTTTTTTTATCCATTATGTTTTCTGCGCCCGCTCGCTTTGCCAGTTTGGCAGAGAGCTCGGCTAATAGACCACCCTGAGAACCTTTAACTTGTACCCCCTTATTTCCGAGCTTATTGGCGTTTATATTATTCGAGGCGGTTGTTTTGTTATCCATTATGTTTTCTTTGCCCGCACGCTGTGCCAGTTTGGCCGAGATCTCGTCTAATAGACCACCCTGAGAACCTTTAACTTGTACCCCCTTATTTCCAAGTTTATTGGCGTTTATATTATTCGAGGCGGTGGCTCGGTCGGATAATAACGAGGGTGCACTCAAGGACGGTGGTGGTGGCGGTGGCGGTGGCGGTGATGGAATACCCTTCGCCTCCATTTTGAAGATAACCGGCGATTTGTTCGCTTTCTCTACCCCAGCAGTTTTCTGTTTCGCTTTATCCACAGACTCTGCGTTGGCCGCAGATTTCATTCTGGCCTCAGGCGCTGCATGCTCATATGCCGCCTTCCCCGATTTCATCCCCTGACTGGTTAGTAATTTACTAAATATCCCTCTAACGTATTCTAAAAACTTAACCAAGTAACAACTCGATTTTGATCGAGCACCTTGTTGAGAAAAACCAGTAGAACTGTTTTTAACTTGCTCCAGATTTCCCACTAATTTGTTGATACATTTACCCTTATTTGAATCAGGCATTACCTGATGCAGGGTTTGTACAGAAACACTTCTTGTTGAAGTATTTATAGTCGCCATTATTACTCGTTCCTAATTATAATCATTAAATTTATAGGTATATATCAACCATAATTGTTATTTCGCCAATTTCTTTTAATTATTTTTCCCTAGTATCCAGTTGATATTACAAAAAACAATAACCCCTACCAATTACCAGAATCTTTATCTTAAACATTCATTATTAACATTTAAAATAATGTGGAATTGAAGCATATTTACATCGGAATGTATTTAATAAAACGCTCTAATCGAGGACGTTCACATTACTAAATAGCTTCATATAATAGTAAGTAGCTGTATAAAAAAAAGGTATCATTTTCAGGTTATCAAGATTAACGGCTAAGCCCCATCAGGCCGTCATTTGTAGATGAGATATCTTTGACTCCTTGTGCCACAAGCCTTCGCCAAAGTGGAGCGGTAATATGTAAAGTTATTTAGTGTGGCCGCTCTGAAAGGCTTCTCGGATGCGATAAACAGCTTGTATCCATAGACTCACATCCACTTATGTACTCATCCGCATGGTGCGCAAAAGCCTGAAGTACGCGTAGTGGGGATCTCCAACGGATTAAGCTGTGTGGTTCCCACAGGGGAAGCTGCACTAATGGTGCTGGGCAAGTTTTACGGAGTCTGGGGTGAAAAATACCTGTAAATCAGAAAAATCTGGCGCGCGTACTGGGAAATCTTCGGCTACCCGCCTGACATCCATAAAGCGCCCTATACGACGAACTCCATCAAATCGCTGAATAATGTGCTCAAGCAGGCGATAAATAAACGTAAAGAGTTCCCAACAGATGACTCTGTGTAGAAGGCGATTCATCTGGCAATACTCGTGTGATCGTAAAGACGCTGCACAGCCTGCCATTGCCAGGCTTGTATTATCTCTCGCTGCGGGCTTTCCAGCGCTCGCTCGTCAGGTAGCCGTTCACGCCCACATCCAGGAAAGGGCGTGGCGGCAGGTAGTTCGCCTGTCCGAGCGATTGCATATCACCGATCAGCGGGTTGTCTTCACCCAGCGCCAAATCCGCCAGAATATATCCGGCAGCGGTTTGCTTCGACAGTCCTGCCCCGTTACAGCCAGCGGACGCGTACACATTGTCGCTTAGCTGCCCCCAAATTGGCGCGCCGTTGCGCGTTACGCTAATCAAGCCTGACCAGGTATGCGCCATCTTCACGTCGCTCAGCTGCGGGAACATCCGGGCAAAAATAGCGGCGTGACGACGCGCATGGCGTCCGGTTTCTACCGCGCTATTGACCAGCTCTGGGGTAAATTTCACATGCTCCCGAATCAGGAAGCGATGGTCGCGCGTATAGCGCAGCGTCGCGCTGGCCAGCGCATTGACCGGCGTCAGCCCCCAGTCCGGCATGTCGCCCATGCGTGCTAGCTGTTCCGCATTCAACGGCTCCGTCAGCGTCGCGAAGGTCGCCACGGCAAACACCCGGCCATTGAACAGCGGCAGGCCGCGCGCCGCGCCGTTAATCGCCATCATCAGCTTATCTGCCTGAATCTCGCCATACGGTGTTTCCACGCGAATGCGCGATCCGGTTTCGATATTCAACGCGGGTGAATGGGCGTAAACCGTCACGTTCTTCGGCAAATTCGCCACCAGCCCGACTACCAGCGCCGCTGGATTTAACAGAATGCAATTGGGCGTATACACGGCGCGATGATAGAAAGACGTGCCTAAGCGGCGAGCAAGTTCGTCTTTTTCCACCACCTGATAGGGTTCACCAAGATCGTTTAACTCACGGACATAGGTATCGATCAGGCCGTTAAACGTTGAACTCACAGCACAGTGATATTTCCCCGCCACGCTCCAGTCGCACGCAATCGCATGGCGATCCACCTTCTCCTTCAGATGCGCCACGCCGGACTGCAACAGGCGACGATAAGCCGCCGCTTTTTCCAGCTCGGCCGTCGAGCTACCGATGTTGTGCGGTAAATCGATGACGAAACCGGAGTTACGCCCGGAGGCATTGTCGCCAATCTCGCCCGCATCCAGCAGGATAATGTGTTTATCTGGGCGCTGTTCAGCCAAACGCTGTGCAAAGGCGATCCCCGCATAGCCAGCGCCGATCACCAGCCAGTCCGCCGTTGTTTTTCCACGCTGCTGCGGGTAATTCGGTTTATCGACAAGATCTGCCGACCAGCCATTACGATTCTGATCGAAAGGAAGATGTTTGATTTTCACAATGGTGTAAGCCTTGAAGAGAACGGGTTGTACCAGAAGACTAACGGTACGCATGCTGATTAAGATAAAGAAAGGCAGGAAGCGGTGTCCAGCAAGAAATGTCGCTAAAACTTAGAGAAATAAGTGAAAAATCAAGGCACCTGCGAATACAGGCACCTTGACTGCATTATGTGTTACACAATCACCCGTTACACAACGCCCTGCGCCAGCATCGCGTCGGCCACTTTTACAAAGCCCGCCACGTTAGCGCCGCGCACGTAGTTAGTCTGGCTGTTTTCACCGCCGTACTGCACACAGGCATTATGAATATCCAGCATGATGTGATGCAGACGCGCATCCACCTTTTCTGCTTTCCAGCCCAAACGAGCCGCGTTCTGCGCCATTTCCAGACCAGATGTTGCCACGCCGCCCGCATTGGCCGCTTTGCCCGGCGCAAACAACACGCCTGCATCCAGGAACGCGTCGGTCGCAGGGATCGTGGTTGGCATGTTGGCACCTTCTGCCACGGCTTTCACGCCGTTAGCAATCAGCGTCTGCGCCGCAGGCAGATCCAGCTCATTCTGCGTCGCACACGGCAGCGCGATGTCTACCGGTACTTCCCACGGCGTTTTGCCTGCGAGGTAGGTCAGTTTCGCTTCTCGCGCATAATCTTCCACGCGGCCATAGCGTTTGTTTTTAATCTCTTCCAGCAGCGCCAGTTTCTCTGGGGTAAACCCGCTCTCATCCACCACCGTGCCGTTGGAATCCGATACAGTGACCACGCGGGCACCCAGTTCCATCGCTTTTTCAATCGCGTACTGCGCCACATTACCGGAGCCGGATACCGCGACACGCATGCCTTCAAAGCCCAGACCGTGGCGTTTCAGCATCGCTTCCGTGAAGTAGATCAGGCCGTAGCCCGTCGCTTCAGGACGGATCAGACTGCCGCCGAACGACAATCCTTTACCGGTGAAGACGCACGCGGTGTTGTTGGTCAACTTCTTCATCATGCCGGTCATGAAGCCGACTTCACGGCCACCCACGCCGATGTCACCCGCCGGAACGTCCGTATCCGCACCCAGATGACGATACAGTTCCGTCATCAACGCCTGACAGAAGCGCATGACTTCACCCTGGCTTTTCCCTTTCGGATTAAAGTCCGAACCGCCTTTGCCACCGCCCATTGGCAGCGTCGTCAGCGCATTTTTGAACGTCTGCTCGAATCCGAGAAATTTCAGAATCGATAGATTAACGGACGGGTGGAAACGCATGCCGCCTTTATACGGGCCGATCGCGGAGCTGAACTGGACACGCCAGGCGCGGTTCACCTGTACCTGACCTTTGTCGTCCGTCCATGCGACGCGGAACTGAATCACGCGTTCCGGTTCTACCAATCGTTCCAGCAGGCTGTAATCCGCATAGTGAGGGTTCTGCTCCAAAAAAGGCCACAGAGTGGAAAGGACTTCATTGACGGCCTGTAGAAACTCAGGCTGATGCGGATCGCGTTGTTGAACAGAATCAAGAAAACTTGCCAGAGATACGATTTGTGCCATGAACAGCTCCTGATTGAACGAATAAGTTCCCGTCTGCTTCTTTATTTTTAGACACGCAGAAGCTTGTGGGATCGGTGAAAATGATGTTGTGTCCTCTGGACTATAACACTGGCGGTGGATATTTAAGCAAGCGTTTTCTTTTAATATAAACGTTATAATCCAATGGGATAGGAAGGGGTTTTTGGCGGTTTGAGAAGAGAAATTTGCTATAAGTTTTTGTTATATAACAAAAGGCACAGCTAAGAAGCCGTGCCTTTCGTCACTGAAAAAAAATGCAAAAAAAGCTAATTTTTATTCGTCTTCCTCATCGCGCAGCGGCACGATGAGCATGTCGACATGTACGGTATTAATCAGCTGGCGAGCAGAAGACATCAGTTTGCTCCAGAAGTCCTGATGGTGCCCACACAGCACAAGATCGGCATCGTATTTCTTGATCGCATCAACCAGCACTTGCCCTAAATCGCCGCTGCCGCTCAGCGTTTCGCTGATAGGGTAGCCCGCATTCTGGGACAGCTCAGTCAACGCGTTCTGGGTTTCTTCAGAGATACGCTGTTGCATGTCACCCAGATTGACGTCGATAAGCCCCGTGTAGAGATCGGAGTAGTTCACATCGACGTGGATTAACGAGACTTTCGCATTGTACGGTCTTGCCATTGAAACGGCTTTTTCCACTAACACTTTGCTTTCTGGAGAAAGGTCAACAGCAATAAGGATGTGTTTGTAAGCCATAATAAGACTCCTTCCGTAAAGACTAATTAAGGGTTAGCAGATATTTCTCCTGCCAATCTGATACTTAACAGCGGATTATAGGATAGCACTCGTCTGCGCTATCGGACTGTTCAGTCGATCACAACCTGTTTTCAAACCTGTTAATTCTATTGATAAGTGTAGTAGAAACTGCTCCTTTTCACAGTTAAATCGCGCAGCTTCTCCTTTCGGAAAGGGCATTATCTCGTCGAAAATCGTCCTTCATGCCGATTGCGCCAGCCTCTCTGGCACAAACGAACATTCTTCTTCTACACTACAAGTAGGGAGCGGTGAGCCTGTCCGCTGCACCCTGGGATGGAAAATGAAAATGGGGCTAGCCGTGATGCCGTTGGCTATCCAAAATGACAATAAAATCGTGCGCAAGCGCGTGGCATAACTATTCGTAGAAAGACGTCGCAGAAAAACGTTATAGATAAGCGTCGTGGATAAATAAATAGTAGCGCTTATCATCGGTGACAGGTGGGCAATCGGAAGACATGACCATCGTATCTGACGAATAGAACGACCGGGAGGGAAGCATGATTAGTACATTTGCGCTTTTCTGGGCTTTATGTATCGTCTGCATCATTAATATGGCGAGGTACTACTCTTCATTACGCGTGTTACTGCTGATTTTGCGTGACTGTGACCCACTGCTTTACCAATACGTTGATGGGGGTGGCTTCTTTACATCGCACGGCCAGCCAAGTAAACAAATCCGGCTGGTACGCTATATCTACGCGCAACGCTATCTTGATCATCACGACCCTGGGTTTATTCGCCGTTGCGAGCGAGTGCGGGGACAGTTTCTGCTTACGACAGCCCTGTGTGGCCTTATCGTCATCAGTCTGTTTGCAATGACAATATGGTATTAAACGCGGGTACTTACACAATTCTCTGGTATCAACACCATCATTGGTATGACAACCATGAACGTCGATAAAAAGTAAAAAGGCGATTCCCCACAGAATCGCCTTTTTTATGACGGACATCCTTGTCCGTAACCCTTCGGGCTGTCGCAAGCGACGTTGAAAAACGTTCCCTACGTTTTTTTATACGCTATGAATCGCCGAGATTAGATCAGCTTCAACGCCAGCCAGTACAGCGTACCGGACATCAGCATTGAGACTGGCAGCGTCAATACCCAAGCCAGCAGAATACTTCTTATCGTTTTACCCTGTACGCCCCCGCCGTCCGCAATCATCGTCCCAGCAACCGCCGAGGACAATACGTGCGTGGTGGAAACTGGCATACCAGTGTAGCTGGCGACGCCAATCGACAAGGCCGCCGTCACCTGCGCCGAAACGCCTTGTGCGTAGGTCATGCCTTTCTTACCAATCTTCTCGCCGATGGTCACAGCAACGCGTTTCCAACCCACCATCGTGCCCAGAGACAGCGCTAATGCAACGGCAACAATGATCCAGAGAGGCGCGTATTCAACCGTCTGCAACATGTCTTTACGCAGGTTGTTCAGGTAGCGTTTATCTTCACCCGACGTTTCTGGCAGCTTAACCACCCGATCCATCGTGTCTGCAATGCACATCAACAGGCGACGGACTCTGCTACGATCGTCAGGGTTCAACTGGTCGTAACTTTTCAGGTTATTCAGCAGGCCCTGTGTATGTTCGATCGCAATCATCACGCGTGAACTGTCACAGTGGAACGCTTTCTGACCATTACTGGGAATCGTGCTTTCTGGCGCAGGAATCACTGGCGGAGACAGATCGATAACGTGCGTCAGCGCGTCGCCATGCTGCTTGTAGTATTCCTGTAAATTGACAACGGCATCGCGGGTGCGGCTGATGTCATAGCCAGATGCGTTCATATTGACAATAAACCCGGCTGGCGCGACACCAATCAGTACCAGCATAATCAGGCCGATACCTTTCTGACCGTCGTTTGCACCGTGAGAGAAACTCACGCCAATCGCCGATAAAATCAGCGCAGTACGCGTCCAGAACGGCGGCTTACGTTTGCCGTCTTGCTTCTCGCGATCGACAGGCGTCAGATGGACGCGTTTGCGTTTTTTACTGTTGTTCCAGAAGCGACGCAGCACCAGCACCAGCAGGCCTGCGACAACCATCCCCACAATCGGTGATAACAGCAGCGACAGGAAAATGCTGATCATTTTCGGCACGTTCAACGCATCCACAACGGAGGTATCCGTCAACAGAGCATTGGTCAAACCAATACCGATAATGGAACCAATCAGCGTGTGAGAACTGGAGGCAGGAATACCGAAATACCAGGTACCCAGATTCCAGATAATGGCGGCAAGCAGCATAGAAAACACCATTGCCAAGCCATGCGCCGAACTCACGTTCAGCAATAAATCCGTGGGAAGAAGGTGAACAATGGCATAGGCTACGCTCAGGCCGCCTAGCAATACGCCAAAGAAATTGAAGACGCCAGCCATAACAACGGCAAATTCTGCACGCATGGCTCGGGTATAAATAACAGTGGCAACGGCATTCGCAGTATCGTGAAAACCGTTAATGGCTTCATACATCAATACAAACAACAAAGCCAATATCAACATCAGGCCGGTGTAGTAATCCAGTCCGGCAAATAAATGTAGCATAAACGTTAGGCCATTTAGTGGTCATGAACGCGGCGCATTATCGGTGACAAGCAGGGGTTGGTAAAAGGAAAATATGACATTTTTTTGACTTAATATGTGATGAGGATAGGCGAATAACGCACTTAATCGATAAAAATCAAATGATTATATATTTTTACTAAAACATGCAAATTGTTACGCTGGTGTCGGATAGAAACCAACACTACAATTCGCCACCGCAATAGCTTATTCGCCAGCGGCAATCCAAGATAAACACTCATCGGAGAAATACATTGTGGAACAGTTTGACGCTGTCATCATCGGTGCCGGTGCGGCAGGCATGTTTTGTGCCGCACAGGCGGGACAACGCGGGCTGCGTGTTCTACTGCTAGACAATGGTAAAAAACCCGGCCGAAAAATATTGATGTCCGGCGGCGGGCGCTGCAACTTTACCAATATGTATGCGGAGCCAGCAGCGTACTTGTCCCACAATCCTCACTTTTGTAAATCGTCACTGGCACGTTATACCCAATGGGATTTCATCAGTCTGATCAACAGCCACCGCATCGCTTACCACGAGAAAACGCTCGGCCAGTTATTCTGCGATGATTCCGCACAGCAAATCGTGGACATGCTGGTAACAGAATGTGAGCGGGCGAACGTCACCCTCCGTTTGCGCAGTGAAGTGACCTCGGTGGAGAAATCAGACGGTCTATTTACCGTCCAGCTAAGCAACGGCACAGCATTCCAAAGTGCATCGTTGGTCGTTGCCTGCGGCGGCCTGTCGATGCCCGGCCTGGGTGCGACGCCGTTTGGCTACCAACTTGCCGCACAGTTCGGTATCAACGTGCTGCCAACTCGCGCTGCACTCGTGCCCTTTACGCTGCACAAGCCGCTGCTCGAACAGCTGCAAACGCTATCTGGGGTCTCCGTGCCTACCGTCATCACCGCAGAAAACGGCGTGACGTTCCGTGAAAACATCCTGTTTACGCACCGTGGGCTATCTGGCCCCGCTATTTTGCAGATTTCCAGCTACTGGCAGGCCGGTGAATTCGTCACCATCAATCTGCTGCCCGACCGCGATCTCACCCAGCTCATTAATGACGAGCGCACCGCTCACCCGAACCAAAGCCTGAAAAACACGCTGGCACAGTGGTTACCTAAACGTCTGGTTGAATGCCTGCAAGCGTTAGGGCAACTGCCGGACGTCACGTTGAAACAGCTCAACAGCGCACAGCAAACGCAGATTGAACAGAGCCTGCAAGAGTGGCGCGTGCAGCCAAACGGCACGGAAGGCTATCGCACAGCAGAAGTGACCATCGGTGGCGTTGACACCCGCATGCTGTCCTCCAAAACCATGGAATCCAGCACGGTGCTGGGGCTATATTTCATCGGTGAAGTGGTCGATGTAACTGGCTGGCTTGGTGGCTATAATTTCCAATGGGCGTGGAGTTCAGCATGGGCTTGTGCACAGGCGCTGCCTTTCAGAAAATAGACACTATAATAACCTCTATTCAACGTTCTCCTTTAATTCTCGGGGAAAAGGACGTCTCTACATAGGCTTCCGCTGCCAGAAAGGAGATGTGGATGAGCCCCAGACGTAGTGAACATAAAATCAACATATTGCAGTTATTGGTTGCAGGCATGCTGCCACTGCTGCTTGGGTTATTGTTCACGTTTGTTGAATCCAGATTAATGGTAAAGCGCGATTTGGAATCCACCGCGCAAATCGCAATGAATCATGCCGAGAATATTTCGACACAGGCATGGCAGATGGTGGATCGCCTCCAGCGCTTTCATGGCCAGCCCTGCGACGTCATCGGCGATGAACTGCAACGCCTTGGTTCGGTCTTTTCTTACTTCCGCGCTATCGGCGTTATCCATAATACTGACGTCTATTGCTCTTCAACGTTTGGTAGCACGCTGACGCCACTAAGCCGCGTCATTCAACAACCGCTACCGGAGACCTATTCTGAGCGCTGGAGCCTGTCAATTGCAGGTTCAGATAACGTAAAAGGACGCCCGGCGCTGATCTTCGTCCAGATGCCCCTCACAGGTTACGGCGCTTACACGATGGTCGATGCGCAATACCTCATTGATCTTATGACTGCGATTAGCAAGATTCGGGGCTATCAACTTATCCTGCAAATGGATAACGGTCACCCAATTCAAACGGGCCCAACCATTACTCCGCACAGGAGCCTATTTTCTACCTCTGCGCTTGAAATCAAATCGAGCCGCTTTCCGATTACCCTCAATGTTACCGCCCCCGCTTCCCAAGAAATCACCAACTGGAAGCAGGCATTTTTCACGTTTCTACCACTGGCCATTATTCTCTCTCTGCTTTTCACTACGGCGATGTGGTACTGGCAAAAACGTAAGTTATTCTTCCGCGAAGAAATCCGTAAGGGCATCGCTAACGGTGAATTTTCCGTCTATTACCAGCCCATCTATGACGTAGAATCGCAAACCTGCACCGGAGTAGAGACGTTACTGCGCTGGCGACGCAGCAATGGACTGTGGATTAGACCCGATATATTTATCTCGGCCGCCGAAGCAGAAAGTATGATCATTCCCATCACCCGGCATTTATTTGATCTGGTAGCGTCAGATATCGCCAGTTGGCAGGTAAAACCGGGGTTCCATTTGGGGCTCAACGTTGCAGCAGAGCATTTGCATCACCCAAGTTTCGTCTCAGACGTACACCGCTTCGCAGAGAAAGTCGCCTCTCATTCATTGAGCATTACACTGGAGCTGACGGAGCGTAACCTCATCAGCAACGGCCCTGAAATCATACAGCGCCTGCATCAGTTGCGTGAAGATGGCTTTATGATTGCCATTGATGACTTCGGCACCGGCCACTGCTCACTCTCTTATCTGCAAAACTTTCCGCTGGATTGCCTGAAAATAGATCAGGGATTCGTCAGTGCGATCTCATCTCCGGATGAGGAGGCCCCTATTCTTGATGCCATTATTAATTTGAGCCATCGCATCAAGCTTCAATCCGTAGCAGAAGGTGTGGAAACCGAACAACAGCTCCTGTATTTACAACGGCACGGCGTCAAATATATACAAGGATTCCTTTACGCTAAGCCGATGGACAATGAATCGCTGCTGGTCTGGCTTCACTATAATGGTAATAAATCGATCGAGAGCTTTATGAATAAGAAAGAAGAAGGGGAAAAGCAGTGATAACCGGCAGAAGTTTGTCCGCCGGTATTCTATAATTGGCAAATCAGAAACGGTAACCTACGCCAATATTAAAGCTATCTACACGCGTTTCATAAATCTTCGTGCCTTCGTAACCAATATCAATCGCCCAGTTTGCTACTGGCGTGATTTGAATACCGGCACCGTAAGCAAAGCGTGTTTCCTTCTCACTACCGGAATCAGCAAAAGCACCGTAATCATATTTCCAATCCACTTTGCCATGACCAACACCTGCCAGGCCATAAACACTAACGACGTCATTAAAACGGTAAGATGGCCCAGCCATCAAAGAGTAGTATTTAATTTTAGTCGTATCATTGGAGTTGAAGTCACGATCATAATAATCTTCTTTTGCTCCCAGATAAGTGAAAGAACCGATAATACCAAGCGCAGAATCGCCCTGATAATGGTATTTGGCCGTAATCCCTTTTGGATCTTTAAAGTCATCGACTTTCGCCTGAGCATAACCCAAAGACACTGTTTGTGTCGCCTGAGCAGCAGACATTCCCATGGCACAAGCAATCAAAGTGGAGAGTAGCAGTGTTGTTTTTTTCATGATCGAAACATCTTCCATATTTGAATAAAAAGACGGCTTCAACAAAGCAAATATATAAGTATCGCGAATGTTGTCCGCACATAAACTTACATTTAAATACGGATAGGTAAAGTCAGTATTATTCTTAAATAACCGGAATTATTTTATTTAAACCATTAAAAAACAAAAAGATAGGCATTATTTATGATAATTAACGCGCGATTTTTCACGCTATTTTTGGGAACATTCTGAACTAAAAATAGAGGGCATATGGAAATTTCCGACGATAAAGAATACGGAGATAAAACCCTGTATTTATAAAGGATAATGTTTACAATCGACTATTTTTTAAACAAAAACGTTCTTAAAACAAGACTATTTTTAAACAAATAGCGTGCATAGACGCTGATTGAAACGGAAGAAAAACTAAGAATGATTTACTGAGGAAGTGTGTTGGTCGGCGAGAGAGGATTCGAACCTCCGACCCACTGGTCCCAAACCAGTTGCGCTACCAAGCTGCGCTACTCGCCGAATGCGGGCGCATATTACTGCTACCTTATTAGAGCGTCAATACCTTTTTAGCAAAAGGATTTCAGCTGCCGTTAAAGTGTCCATATCTTGTATTTACAGCCTGAAACCGACGTCCTTGTCCGTGATTCATGTCAATGAGCTGGTTTCTGGCACCAGTTATTTTTAGGGTTAATACCACCGTCAGGCGATGTGTATCCCACACATCCAAGAATCGTGTCAAACAGCTCTTCATGGCGATGTGTTTTGCCAATGCGCTGCTGAGCTTTCAACTGCTCAAACGCATGCAGATTATCGGTGTCAGCCAGAAATTTATCTGATGTCCAGACCATCATCGGTGAACGGAACTGCTCGGGTGGTGCCATCTCACGCGGCGTGCCGTGCAAATGGTAGTTATCATCGATGGATTCACCGTGATCGGAGGCATAAAACACGATCGCTTTCTTATCCCGAACCTGATCGATCACGCTCTCGATAAAGCTATCGGTATAGAGCACGCTATTATCAAACGCATTAATCAACTGCTCACGGGTACAGGAGGCATCAACGCCCATGCACTCTGGTTGATAGCGCGCATAGCTGCGGGGATATCGCATGGAATACAGGTAGTGGGAGCCTTTGGTATGCAGCACAATCAAGTGCTTACCTTTAGGGTAGCGTGCCAGCGATTCCTTGACCTCATCGATCAGCAACATGTCCTGCACCGATTTGCCGTCATTGTGTTTCTCTGACGCAATCATTTCACGGAAAGAGTAGCTGTTAGCCTCGATGCTATTGTAAAACCACACCTCACTTTGCATAGCAAACAGCTCAGAGGTAAAGCCCAACTCCTTCATTACAGCAAAGATATTCCGCTCTTTCAGCGTTCGCTGTGGGTTGTCTTCCGTACCGCCTTCTCGCACAAACATACAGCGCATGGAAAGCTTGGTTGAGGTATCACACGACTGACCACGGAATGCGACCAGGTTTTTTTCTTTTGATAGCTTTGGCGTCGTGTCTCGCTCGTAGCCTAACAACCCCATATGATCCCAGCGGGTTGTTTCTCCGATAATGAAAACCACGTAGGTATCGTCAATGCCTTTCGGCGGGACATAAGTAAAATGCTGAGCCGGATCGAAAAGATTGGAGGAATCTTGGTTCTCGTCATACTTGGTATACGCAAATAATCCTAATGCAGACAACCAGTTAGAAGGAAGATACGAGTGAGCCACTACGCCGCCATAGCTGGGTAAATCCACATTGGATTCTAGCTCGGACACTGACTGAACGTTGTCCATATAGCGAAGCGGCATCCAAACCAGCGCAACAACAGCGGCAAGAACCACAAGAGGAACCAAACGCTTTCCCGGTGATTTAAGCTGTTCGAGCAACGTATGACGCAGCGAATTTTTCCAGATCAAAAATACCGGCAGCGCACCCACTGCCAGCATCCACAGGAAAAAACGAAAACCAATGACTTCTTTAGAAAGATCAATATCCGTGGTCATGACCGCAGCAATAATACCATAGCCAATCACAACATTAAAAAACGTCATGTAATAGCTGGCGGCAACGGAAATCAGCACCAAGAGAGAAGCGACTATCCGATAAAAATGACGTCCCCCGAGTGAAATAATCCTCATCAGGAAAAAGGTAAATAAGATACTCGCGGTCAATTCGACAAGAGCGGGAATAAACGTTGGAACCTGGCTACCAGCAGAGAGTGAAAAATAATCAAACCGGCGATAATACACTGAGATATTGAGAAAAAGACCAATATAGACTGCCAGGACAAACGATAATCTGGGTTGCGAAAAAGATGCTACAAACTTCATTATGACAAGTGCTCCAACAAACCTTTCTTATTATCTGAAGCTATACGACAACATCCGTATGCCTGAGTTCAACGGAAATAATCAGACTATCAGGCATTTCTATATCGCAAAACAGCAAATAGGCTTAGATCTTTAACTCGTAAATCTTACTTATGATTAAGTAGAGAGAACAGAAAAAAATTGTCCTTTTATGTGAATGAATCCACGAAAAAATAAAAGATGCGATCCCAAAATGTTCTGAAAAATCATCACCGCTTATCTATGTATGCCTTCACGATCTAATCGGGTAATTAATTCCACCACGATAGGGTGTTTCAGGAACGCCATAATCTCTTCTGCACGTCGCTCTCCAATACCGGAGAACTGTCGCCACTGCTGCGCCGTCCACTGCTGTAAAGCCAGCCAATCCACATCATCCAATGCGCTCATTGCAGAACGAGGAACAGGAATACCCAGCGCAAGTAGCCAACGGGATAACGGCATCTGCCGTGCCGACTGTAAGCTATCATAGATATCTCGCGCCCGCTTATCGCCCATGCCATTGACCGCATTAAGCTGTGCCTCCGTCAGAGATAGCCATGACAGCACATCCTCCAGTAAATCATGTTGTATCAGGCGCAGCCAGATCCCTTCACGCACTCCCGCTAGCTTTAAACCCTGCTCTCCGCTCAACCAGACTAAGCGCGCCAAAAATTGCTGCTGGCAAACCGCACTATACCGAAAACAGCTAAAAGCATGGAAATCATGTTCGCTGGGGGAGACGATAGCTGGCCGCTCAGTGCCACGCCATACCACATTATCCAGACGTGGAATCCCCTGCCCCGCCAGACTGATACTCACCCGATCGCCAGGCAACACGTCCCACTGTTTCCAACGAGACAGCGAACCCACATTCACCCGGCTGACCGATTTGTCATCCAATTTAAGAGGATTGAGTTTTAACACCACGGCGATCTTACCCGTCCGCCCGACAGAAAACGCCACATCAGCCACTTCCGCAACCTGATTAACAGTCGGGTATTTCCATGCGATCGCCCAGTCGGCCGATGTATTACGCCAATAGCGCCCCTGCGGCTCTTTCGTCTGGCGGATAACTACGCCATCCGTCACAAAAGGCAGCGGACCGTGATACCAGTCATTACGCCATTTCTCCGCGTCGGCGAATGACCCAATAGCATGGGTATAGTCCGCCGTCATCGCAAACCCCATTTCCTTCAATTTATCCAGACGCTCGGGCATTGTCTTTGGACCATCCGGCCATTCCCAGACAAATAGACCAATCTGCGACAACACAGAAGATGGCTGATGACGACGCATTTCACCGGCCACGACCGAGCGGGCATTAACGCCGCCCTGAGTACGCTGTCGATGATCGGTCATCTTCAGGAATAGTTCCCCTTGTAATACCAATGAGGAAGGTGCATCGGTTAATAGATGAGGTATTCCCAGAATCAGGCGCACTTTTTCCGTCCAGTCTTCACCTTGCAGGCCGTTACCTCGGCTAACTGCAGACACGAGCTTGCCGTGCTGATAGACGAGCGTGACAGCTACACCATCAACTTTTGGCTGAATCCATAAATCCTCATGCTGTGCGATCCATTGCACCAGTTGCCGACGATCGGACAATTTTTTCAGTCCCGTATGGGCAACAGGGTGAGACTGCTTGCCATTATCAGGTAACCGAGCAGGAATCGCGTTTTGGGGCTGAAAACAACCTGACCACTGGGTTAACTGTTCCCGCAGTTGGTCATAAACGTCATCTTCTATCGGGCTTTTCCCTTCGGTGTAATACACGTCATCCCACTGTTCTAACTGGTGACGCAATGCATCAATTTCTTTGCCGGAACGCATGCTATCCCAATTGGGACACACTGCAGCCACAGCAGGGAAATTGCTGATGCCCCCCATGACGATGATGATCAAAAATGTGCGGATCCTGAGCCACATAGAAACTCCTGCCATCCATTAGCGAATGGCCGCAGTACATAGCAACGCAGAGGAAAATACGAGGCGAAAAAAGGAGAAATGCCAAACGCGCCGCAAGATGATTCATCGTTTGCAGCACCGATAAAAAAGACGGGAACGTGCTTCGCAATCTAAAAAAGAAACGTTTTCCCGATGGCATAACGAAAAAACAGTCAGCGGAGAATTTATCGCAGCGCGACTGATGACATATAGGCGTGTATAATGCGGGGAAATGCGCATTTTTCTGCTGCATATCACCATTCACCATCGTAACCGTTAATAAAACTTCATTATGGCTCAAGGCACGTTATATATCGTTTCTGCTCCCAGTGGAGCTGGGAAATCCAGCCTGATTCAGGCGTTATTAAAAACTCAGCCGCTTTACGACACTCAGGTATCGATTTCGCATACCACGCGAGCTAAACGACCGGGAGAAAACCACGGCGAACACTATTTCTTCGTCGAAGTCGATGAATTCAAGCGTATGATTCAGAACAGTGAATTTCTGGAACATGCTGAGGTCTTCGGTAATTACTACGGTACATCTCGGCCAGCAATTGAGCAGGTATTAGCGACTGGCGTTGATGTTTTTCTGGATATCGACTGGCAAGGTGCCAAGCAAATCCGCGCTCAAATGCCGCACGCGCGCAGTATTTTCATTCTGCCGCCGTCAAAAGAAGAGCTAGCTCGCCGCCTGCGTGGCCGTGGACAAGACAGCGATGAAGTCATTGCCCGTCGTATGTCTCAGGCTGTGGCTGAAATGACGCACTACGGCGAGTATGATTACCTGATTGTGAATGATGATTTTGATCTGGCACTGCTCGATCTAAAAACCATTATTCGCGCCGAACGTCTGCGTTTGAGCAGACAAAAGGTTCGGCATGATGCATTAATCACCAAACTATTGGCAGACTGACGCCTCTTTCAGTATGATGCCCAGTCATTTTATTTCCTGTGGAGTAGCACATTATGGCACGCGTAACTGTTCAAGACGCTGTAGAGAAAATTGGTAACCGTTTTGATCTGGTGTTGGTCGCTGCTCGTCGCGCCCGTCAAATCCAGACTGGCGGCAAAGATCCGCTGGTTCCTGAAGAAAACGATAAGTACACCGTGATCGCACTGCGTGAAATCGAAGAAGGTCTGATCAACAACCAGATTCTGGATGTTCGTGACCGTCAGGAACAGCAAGAGCAGGAAGCCGCAGAGATTCAGGCGGTTACCGCGATTGCTGAAGGCCGTCGTTAATCACACCACGAGTCGCCCTTGTACATTTTCGAAAGCCTTAATCTGCTGATTCAACGTTATCTGCCAGAAGATCAGATCAAACGTTTACAGCAGGCTTACTTAGTTGCACGTGATGCTCACGAGGGGCAGACTCGCTCCAGCGGTGAACCCTATATCACGCACCCAGTTGCCGTCGCCTGTATTTTGGCGGAGATGCGTCTCGATTACGAAACGCTGATGGCAGCACTGCTGCATGATGTCATAGAAGACACCCCCGCCACCTATCAGGACATGGAACAGCTTTTCGGTAAAAGCGTTGCTGAACTGGTAGAGGGCGTGTCCAAGCTGGACAAGCTGAAGTTCCGCGATAAGAAAGAAGCGCAGGCTGAAAACTTTCGCAAAATGATCATGGCAATGGTGCAGGATATTCGCGTCATCCTGATCAAGCTCGCAGACCGTACCCATAACATGCGCACACTGGGCTCATTGCGCCCGGACAAGCGACGACGTATTGCACGCGAAACGCTGGAAATATACAGTCCGCTGGCACACCGGTTGGGTATCCATCACCTCAAAACCGAGCTGGAAGAGTTGGGTTTTGAGGCGCTGTATCCGAACCGTTATCGCGTCATTAAAGAGGTCGTCAAGGCCGCACGCGGTAACCGCAAGGAAATGATTCAGAAAATCCTGTCGGAAATCGAAGGACGTTTGACTGAAGCTGGGATTGCCTGCCGCGTCAGCGGTCGCGAAAAACACCTGTACTCCATCTACTGCAAAATGCACCTGAAAGAACAGCGTTTTCATTCCATCATGGATATTTACGCGTTTCGGGTCATCGTGAAAGAGCAGGACACCTGTTATCGCGTGCTAGGCCAGGTTCACAGCCTGTATAAACCCCGCCCAGGCCGAGTAAAAGACTATATTGCTATTCCCAAAGCCAACGGCTATCAGTCACTGCATACTTCTCTAATTGGCCCGCACGGCGTGCCAGTCGAAGTGCAGATTCGCACCGATGATATGGATCAAATGGCGGAAATGGGTGTCGCCGCGCACTGGGCCTATAAAGAAGGTGAAAGCAGCACCACCGCACAGGTACGCGCCCAACGCTGGATGCAAAGCCTGCTAGAACTCCAGCAAAGTGCCGGTAGCTCGTTTGAATTTATCGAAAGTGTTAAGTCCGATCTCTTCCCTGACGAGATGTACGTCTTTACGCCAGAAGGCCGTATTGTGGAACTCCCCGCAGGCGCAACGCCCGTCGACTTCGCCTACGCAGTACACACCGATATTGGCCACGCCTGCGTCGGCGCACGCGTCGACCGCCAGCCTTACCCGCTGTCACAGTCGCTCACCAGCGGTCAAACCGTTGAAATTATTACCGCACCCGGTGCCAGACCGAATGCCGCATGGCTTAACTTTGTGGTTAGCTCCAGAGCGCGCTCCAAAATTCGCCAGATGCTGAAAAACCTCAAGCGTGATGATTCCGTGAGTCTCGGCCGCCGCTTGCTGAACCATGCATTAGGCAATGGCCGCAAACTCTCCGACATCCCTGAAAAGTCGATTCAGCTTGAGCTTGAGCGCATGAAGCTCGCCACGCTGGACGATCTGATGGCGGAAATTGGTATGGGTAATGCCATGAGCGTCGTTGTAGCAAAAAATCTGCTGAACGAACAATCTGAACTGGGCACAACCGGGCTGCGCAAGTTGCCGATCAAGGGCGCAGATGGCGTCATGATCTCATTTGCCAAATGCTGCCGCCCCATCCCCGGCGACCCGATTATTGCCCACGTCAGCCCCGGTAAAGGGCTGGTTATTCACCATGAATCCTGCCGCAACATTCGCGGCTATCAGAAAGAACCTGAAAAATTCATGGCGGTAGAGTGGGATAAGGTGACGGAACAAGAGTTCATCGCCGAAATAAAAGTGGATATGTTCAACCATCAGGGCGCACTGGCGAATCTGACGGCCGCAATCAACGCTGCAAACTCCAATATTCAGAGCATCAACACGGAAGAGAGAGACGGTCGCGTATACAGCGTCTTCATCCGCCTCACCACCCTCGATCGCGTTCATCTGGCCAATATTATGCGTAAAATTCGCGTAATGCCGGATGTCATCAAAGTTAACCGTAACCGAAATTAATCGTTATGACTCCTCAACGTTATGCACGCATAAAAGAAATGCTCAACTGTCGTCAGCCCGATCTGACGATTTGCATGGAGCAGGTGCATAAGCCTCATAACGTTTCTGCGGTTATCCGTACAGCGGATGCCGTCGGTGTGCATGAAGTCCATGCGATTTGGCCCACCAGCCGGATGAAAACGCTGGTCTCCTCCGCCGCAGGCAGCAATAGCTGGGTGCAGGTTAAAACCCATCGCAACATAGGTGATGCGGTTGGTCACCTGAAGGCCGAAGGCATGCAGGTCCTGGCGACCAATTTGTCTGAGCACGCGGTCGATTTTCGGGAAATTGATTACACCCGCCCGACCTGTATTCTGCTCGGACAAGAAAAAACCGGTATTACAGCCGAAGCGCTCAAACTGGCAGATCGGGATATCATCATTCCGATGACCGGCATGGTGCAGTCGCTGAATGTGTCTGTGGCTTCGGCGTTGATCCTGTATGAAGCCCAGCGCCAACGTCAAATCGCCGGTATGTACCAGCGTGAAGACAGCCCGCTTGATGAAGAAGAGCAGCAGCGCCTGCTTTTTGAAGGGGGCTACCCGGTACTGGCGCGCGTCGCAAAACATAAAGGGCTGCCTCGCCCTTATATTGACCATCAGGGTCAGATTGTAGCGGATACCCCGTGGTGGGCCGCGATGCAATCCTCGGAGTGCTGATGAAAGGCCGCCTGCTGAACACCCAACCGCTGAGTACACTTGCTGGCGTGGGTGCAAGTCAGGCAGCGAAGCTCGCACGACTTGGGCTGGAAACCGTGCAGGATCTCCTACTGCACTTACCTCTGCGCTACGAAGACCGCACGCATCTTTACCCGATTGGCGACCTCCTCCCCGGTATGTATGCCACTGTGGAAGGTGAAATCCTACGCAATGACATCACCTTTGGCAGCCGTCGCATGTTGACCTGCCAAATCAGCGACGGCAGCGGCATGCTGACCATGCGCTTCTTCAATTTCAGCGCCGCGATGAAAAACAGCCTCGCACCGGGACAGCGCGTTACCGCTTATGGCGAAATCAAGCGTGGCAAAATCGGCGCGGAAATCATCCATCCTGAATATCGTGTTCAGGGGGATAGTACGCAGGTCGAGTTACAAGAATCGCTCACGCCAGTTTACCCCTCCACAGAGGGCGTTCGTCAGGCGACGCTCCGCAGACTTACCGATCAGGCGCTGGCGTTGCTCGATGCAAACCACATCGATGAGCTGCTGCCTGAATCTCTAAGCCGATCGCTCATTAGCCTGCCGGACGCACTACGCACGTTACATCGTCCTCCGCCGGATATGCAGCTCAGCGAGCTTGAGCACGGGAAACACCCAGCACAGCAGCGGCTGATTATGGAAGAACTGCTGGCGCATAATTTGAGCATGCTCGCGGTACGAGCGGGGGAGCAGCGGCATAAAGCTTCGCCGCTACAGGCGCAAGACGGTTTGAAGCAACGGCTGCTCGCTGCCCTGCCGTTCAAACCCACACAGGCGCAAGAACGTGTCGTAGCCGAAATTGAAACGGATATGGCGAAAGACTTCCCGATGATGCGTCTGGTGCAGGGCGATGTCGGTTCAGGGAAAACGCTGGTCGCTGCGCTGGCAGCATTACGTGCCATTGCCAACGGTAAACAGGTTGCATTGATGGCGCCAACAGAGCTATTGGCCGAACAGCACGCCCATAATTTCCGTCAGTGGTTTGAACCGCTAGGGCTTGAAGTGGGCTGGCTAGCTGGCAAACAAAAAGGGAAAGCGCGTCAGGTGCAGCAGGATGCCATCGCCAACGGTCAGGTTTCCATGGTTGTCGGGACGCACGCTATTTTTCAGCAGCAGGTGAAATTCAACGGGCTGACATTGGTCATCATTGACGAACAGCACCGCTTTGGCGTGCATCAACGCCTTGCGCTGTGGGAAAAAGGCGAAGAACAGGGATTTCATGCCCATCAATTGATTATGACCGCAACACCGATTCCCCGTACGCTGGCGATGACGGCCTATGCCGATCTGGATACGTCCGTCATTGATGAACTGCCGCCGGGCAGAACGCCCGTCACCACGGTCGCGATACCAGATTCACGCCGCAGCGACATTATCGAACGCGTGAGTAATGCCTGTCAGCAGGAAGGGCGACAGGCCTATTGGGTGTGTACGCTGATCGAAGAATCCGACCTCTTGGAAGCACAGGCCGCAGAAGCCACCAGCGAAGAACTGAAGGCAGCCCTGCCGAATCTCAAGGTCGGATTGGTCCACGGTCGCATGAAAGCGCAGGAAAAGCAGGCAGTAATGCAGGCCTTCAAACAGGGCGAACTGCAACTGCTGGTAGCGACCACCGTCATAGAGGTCGGTGTGGATGTACCCAATGCCAGCCTGATGATCATTGAAAACCCGGAGCGTCTGGGTCTGGCGCAGCTGCACCAGTTGCGCGGGCGCGTCGGACGCGGCGCGGTGGCATCTCACTGCGTGCTGCTCTACAAAACGCCAATGAGCAAGACTGCACAAAAGCGGCTCCAGGTTCTACGCGATAGCAACGATGGCTTTGTTATCGCGCAGCGCGATCTGGAAATTCGCGGGCCGGGTGAATTATTAGGTACGCGCCAGACGGGCAATGCTGAGTTTAAAGTCGCTGACCTCCTGCGCGATCAGGATCTCATTCCACAGGTACAGCGCGTTGCGCGCCATCTTCATGAGCACTATCCCGAGCATGCCATTGCGCTAATCGAGCGCTGGCTGCCAGAGCGCGCACGCTACACTAACGCCTAACCACAGCAGCGTATTCTTCATTTTTCCTAAAAGTATCCCCTTAAATAATAAGGCCTTGCTCATCAGACAAAATTCATATCGAAAAGATGAGTTAGCAAACGTTTGCTTTCAGCAAAGAGATCATTAAAATGCGCTCTTTGTCGTTTCAGGAACGCCAACTTACATCATGACTACCACCACGGAAACGTCCCAAACAGAAGCCGCTGCCGCACCTCAGCGCAGTGAACTCATCTATCATCTTGAAGACAGACCGCCGCTGCCGCAAACGCTGTTCGCCGCCAGTCAGCACTTGCTTGCCATGTTTGTTGCGGTGATTACCCCCGCGCTACTGATCTGTCAGGCATTAGGTCTACCCGCTGAGGATACGCAGCGCATCATCAGCATGTCGCTTTTCGCTTCCGGTCTGGCTTCTATTCTCCAAATTAAAACCTGGGGCCCTGTCGGTTCTGGTCTGCTGTCGATTCAGGGCACTAGCTTTAACTTCGTGACGCCGCTGATTATGGGTGGACTGGCGCTGAAAAACGGCGGGGCGGATGTTCCCACGATGATGGCAGCACTGTTCGGTACGCTGATGGTCGCTTCCTTCACCGAAATCATTCTTTCACGCTTCCTGCATTTAACCCGACGCATTATTACCCCGCTGGTTTCCGGTATTGTGGTGATGATCATTGGTCTGTCGCTGATTCAGGTCGGCCTGACCTCCATCGGCGGCGGCTATGCCGCAATGGGTAATAACACCTTCGGTGCGCCCAAGAACTTACTATTAGCGGGGGCGGTACTGCTGGTTATTATTCTGCTTAACCGCCAACGTAACCCTTACCTGCGCGTCGCCTCGCTGGTGATTGCCATGGCGGTGGGTTACCTGGGTGCCTGGTTGATGGGAATGCTGCCGGAAAGCGCCCCTGCTCAAAATGACACGATTATTATGGTGCCTACGCCTCTGCATTACGGTCTAGGCTTTGACTGGAACCTGTTGATTCCGCTGATGCTGGTCTTCATGGTGACCTCGTTAGAAACCATCGGTGACATCACCGCGACCTCCGACGTTTCAGAGCAGCCAGTCAGAGGCCCGCTGTATATGAAACGCTTAAAAGGCGGCGTGCTGGCAAATGGTCTGAACTCGTGTCTTTCTGCCGTATTCAATACCTTCCCTAACTCTTGCTTCGGCCAGAATAACGGCGTCATCCAGCTTACCGGGGTTGCCAGCCGCTATGTGGGCTTCGTGGTTTCGCTGATGCTGATCGTGCTGGGGTTGTTCCCTGCCGTTAGCGGATTTGTACAACATATTCCAGAGCCGGTTTTGGGCGGCGCGACTATCGTGATGTTTGGTACGATCGCCGCTTCCGGTGTGCGTATTGTGTCCCGTGAGCCGTTGAACCGTCGTGCTATCATGATTATTGCGCTGTCGCTGGCTGTCGGTCTTGGCGTATCGCAGCAGCCACTGATTCTGCAATTCGCACCGGATTGGATTAAAACATTACTGTCTTCCGGTATTGCCGCTGGCGGGATTACGGCAATCGTGCTGAATATCGTCTTCCCACACGAAGAAAAATAGCACCAGCCCGCAATAATTTCTGTTCAATTCATGTAAAAGCGAGCGGTGATGTAACTCCGCTCGCTTTTTACTGTCTGTAACAGCATTATCTATTGAGCCTTCTGGAAAATTGCGGCATAAGAACAGTTATCCCTGACGATTGGCATGGACTGACACGATGAAATTTATCGGGAAATTATTGCTGACCCTACTGCTGCTAGCCTTTTTAGCGCTAGTGGTCGTATACGTACTACTGCAAACCCGTTGGGCGGCAGGCTGGTTGAGTAATTGGGTGAACCAAAACACCCACTACCAGTTATCGCTGGGAAAAATTAATCATGACTGGTCAACAGCCGATCATATCCAGCTCACTGACGTCAGTTTTGGCCAGAAAAACCAGCCACCGACACTCACAGCAAAACAGGTTTCCGCAGGGTTTAGCGTGCGCCAGATTACCGAACCACGCCATTTCGCCAGTCTCGAATTGGAAGGCGGTACGCTGAATCTTTCCTCACAGGCAGCCACACTCCCTATCGAAGCCGATGTGCTACAACTGCGTACAATGGCACTACAGGCAAAAGACGGCGATTGGCGACTGAATGGTCAACAAATCAACGGCGGTATTATGCCGTGGCAGCCCGAAGCGGGTTATCTACTGGGCAAACAAGGGCAGTTCCAACTCAGCGCCCGTTTACTCGAACTCAATGATATTCCCGCCAGCCAGGTATTGGTTCAGGGCGAAATCAACCACAATCAGCTGATTTTGAGTAATTTCGGCGCTGACGTCGCTCAGGGACAGTTAACGGGCAACGCCAGCCGCGCAGAAGATGGTAGTTGGCAGATCGGTAGCCTACGACTCAGCAATGTTCGTTTGCAAACTCAGGGAACACCAGAAACCTTCTGGCAGCCCGTCACGGAACTGCCCTCTGTTACGGTTAATCGCTTTAACTTGATTGGTGCCCGCATTGAAGGGCCTGGGTGGGCGTTTATTGATCTTGATGTCTCACTGCAAAATGTCACGTTTAAGCAGAATGACTGGCAGAGCGAAGGTGGAACGCTGTCATTCAATGCGACCGACATTGTGAACGGCAACATGCACCTTATCGACCCTATCGTGAATCTGGATTTGTCACCGGCGGGTGTTAACATCAAGCAGTTTTCTACGCGCTGGGAAGGGGGGTTGCTGCGAACCAACGGCAACTGGCAGCGTAGTAACCACCGTTTACAGCTGAATGAATTTGTTGTCGCAGGAATGGAATACACGCTCCCCGCCGACTGGCGTCAGCGCTGGCAAGCAACGCTGCCATCATGGCTGGCAGAAGTGAATGTGCGAAAACTCACGGCAAATCGCAACTTGCTGATCGATATCAACCCAGATTTCCCCTTCCAACTAACCGCATTGGATGGCTACGGCAGCGATTTACTGCTGGCTCGCAACCACCAGTGGGGAATGTGGACAGGATCGTTGAATCTTAATGCCAGCGATGCGACGTTCAATAAAATCGATGTGCGCCGTCCTTCAATGGCACTGGTAGCCGACGATAACCAGATCGCCATTAACGAACTCAGCGCATTTACGCAAAATGGCATGCTGGATGCCAAGGCAACGATCAACCAGCAACCAGCACGCAATTTCTCCCTGTCGCTGACAGGACGCGCCGTACCGCTGGATGTTCTGACGCATTGGGGATGGCCAGAACCCGCAACCGCACCGACGGGTAACACGAATCTGCAATTGCAGTTGAATGGGCGACTGGCTGCCGATACGCCGCTGAAGCCGACACTAAACGGTACGCTGCAAGGCGTGGACAGCAACGACCACCCAGTGAGGCAGCAAATACATCAGGGAGCCGTGACAGAAACGCAGTAACTATATAATTTTCAAAACCACGAATTTTCAAAATATAGTTTTTTAAAACGATGGCTTTCAGAATATCTACAATGCCACCGTTCGCGGAAAAAACGCATGATTCCCCGTGATACTCACGGAGTTTACTCTCTGGCGTTAGGGGATGGGGAGATGGAAATAGCGTCAGAATAGACGCTACAGGCTAATCAATTTCCGACCCGCCTTCTTCCAGCGGCGCGTCCGGCTGCGCAGGCAACACCATATAAACACCTTCAAATAACGCCCCTTTATTATCATCACCAAATAGCTCGACATTTAACTGTACGCGCGCCTTACGCCCACGCGCAAGACGATCCAAATCGCCACTCAACGAGCCTAAATCAGCAATCGCGCTCGGCCGACCACTCACTGGCGCACTGTAGCGGATGTGCGCATCCGCCAAAATAATCGTTCCCCCGAGATGTCTTTCACGCAACAACAGCCAGATCAATCCCCAGCCGGTGAGCGTAGCGAGAGAAAACATGCTGCCAGCAAAAAGCGTATGGTGCGGGTTCTGATTACCCGCTTCAGGCATGGTGGTGATAAATTTTTTGCCAGTATATTGGCTTATCCGCACGCCCATTTTCTCACTCAAAGGGATGTGCTCATACCAGGCCTGTTGCAACTGTCCACACCAGTCAGGGCGGTGCAAAATATCATCCAGTGTCACCACCGGTTTAATCATCAGGAAGTGCCGCACGGGTGTGGTTTGTGGCGCGGTGATCTCTCCCTGATTAACAAAGCCCAGTTTGGAGAAGAAATCCATTGCATCTTCTCGGGCGCTACAGACCACGCGCTTGACGCTTTCCTGACGCGCGACTGACTCCAGAGTAATCGCAAGCAGCGTTCCTAACCCTTTCCCTCGGACGTCGGGGTGAACCGCTAAAAAACGGATTGCCGCTTCATTATCCGCATTGATAGAAAGACGCCCAATCGCAACCAGCCTTCCCTGTTCATCCACCACAGTTTGGTGATGTGCCAACGCATCATAGGCATCCCGCTCGGAGCCCAGCGGCTGGTGCAGAGGTTTACGCAGCATTTCCCAGCGAAATTGATAGTACGCATCCAGTTCTTCCGCGCTTTCAGGTACTCTCAAATGATACATAACCCTTCCTCTATGCCGAGATGCCTCATTGCATCAAGGTTCATGAAATCAGACTGTTGAAGCAAATTTATACGCGGAACGGCAACGGTAATAGCACGTTACAGACCTATGACGCGATAACGCTATGTCTGTAACCAGAACGTCACTGGGCCGTCATTCACCAATGCCACTTTCATATCTGCCGCAAACTGCCCCGTTTCCGTGTGAATACCTTGCTCACGACACTGTCCGACAAAATACTGATAGAGGCGATCGGCCTCTGAGGGATGCGCACCGCGAGAAAAACCAGGCCGCATGCCACGCTGCGTATCGGCAACTAGCGTAAACTGTGAAACCACCAGCACATTGCCGCCAGCCTGACGAACATTAAGATTCATTTTCCCGTCATCGTCACCGAATATGCGGTAACCCAACACGCGTTCGCAGAGTCGCGTGGCTTTTTGTTCGTCATCGCCTTGCTCAACGCCCAGCAAGATCAGTAAGCCTTTATCGATTTCCCCAACCACACTGCCTTCTACCGTAACGCTGGCGCTGGATACTCGTTGAATTAGCGCAATCATAAAACCCAACTACTCCTGATGTTATCATTCCCAATAGGGGCTGTGTCCGCCCCAGCGATATAAATCATGCTTTGGCCGTCGTTGCCTGCATAGCGAAAAAGTTCGGCACCACCTGACGATCGGTCACCAAAACACTGTGAATTCCAAGGCTCTGTGCGGCATCGACATTTGCGGAATTATCGTCAAAAAAGACGACTTGCTCTGGCGTCACGTCTTCTTGCGTCAGGACATATTGATAAATCGCCAATTCCGGCTTACGCAACCCAATATCTTGCGACAGGTAGAGCCTGTCGGCTGCCGTCGCCACTTCTGGGAATAGCGCAGGCCAGTGTGAACAGTGGAGACGATTAGTATTCGACAGAATCACCACGCGGTGCCCTTCCTGACGCAGGCGCTGCATGATGTCGATAACCTCAGGACGCAACGCGACAAAAATAGCCTGCCAGCCAGCGGTGAATTGTTCGAAGCTCAGGGCGATGCCCATTTCCTGGCACAGTCTGGTGGCAAATTCCTCGTCGCTGATCTCACCCCGCTCATGCTGTTCAAACGCCTCGCCCATGACAAAACGCTCTTGCAACGTCGCGAGCGGCGCGCTGCTCAGATTACTCCAGACACCCAATACTCTATTGAAATCAATATCTATGACGACATTGCCTAAATCAAAGATATACAGCATGGCAGTGACCTCCTGACGTAATCGTAGGATTTTCACTGTAGCGGGAAATGGCGAAACTGAACAGGGAGGAAATATAAAGGAAAGGTTAAAGTGGAAGAAAGCGCATAAAATTCAGGGCACCCGAAGGTGCCCTGTTTCGTAACAAGACAAATCCGTCTGAAATTAGACGTCTTTGCTGCCGCGGCTAGCGCGTTTACGATCGTTTTCGGTCAGGTGACGCTTACGAATACGGATAGACTGTGGCGTAACTTCAACCAATTCGTCGTCATCAATGAACTCCAGCGCTTGTTCCAGAGACATTTTGATCGCCGGAACCAGTGTGGTTGCTTCATCGGTACCCGATGCACGCATGTTGGTCAGTTTCTTACCGGTCAGACAGTTTACTGTCAGATCGTTAGAACGTGAGTGAATACCGATGATCTGGCCTTCATACACTTCTGCACCGTGTCCGAGGAACAGCTTACCGCGATCTTGCAGGCTGAACAGTGCAAACGCGACCGCTTTACCTTGACCGTTGGAAACCAGCACGCCGTTCTGACGCTGACCGATTTCACCTGGACGCACGTCATCGTAGTGGCTGAACGTGGAGTACAGCAGACCGGTACCAGACGTCATGGTCATGAATTCGGTACGGAAACCGATCAGACCGCGAGCTGGGATCAGGTAATCCAGACGGATACGACCCTTGCCATCTGGGATCATGTCTTTCACATCACCTTTACGCTCACCCATGGCTTGCATGACTGAACCTTGGTGCTGTTCTTCGATGTCCAGCGTCACGTTTTCAAACGGCTCTTGGTTACGACCGTCGATAACGCGGTTGATAACTTTCGGACGTGATACGGCCAGTTCAAAGCCTTCACGACGCATGTTTTCGATCAGAACTGACAGGTGCAATTCACCACGGCCAGAAACGCGGAACGCATCAGCGTCTTCGGTTTCGTCAACGCGCAGAGCAACGTTGTGCACCAGCTCTTTGTTCAGACGCTCCAGAATCTGGCGCGACGTTACATACTTACCTTCTTTACCGCAGAATGGTGAAGTATTAACGTTGAAGAACATGGTAACGGTAGGTTCATCGACGCTCAGTGCTGGCAGCGCTTCGACATTCTGCGGATCGCAGATAGTGTCGGAAATGTTCAGCTCGCCCAGACCGGTGATCGCGATGATATCGCCTGCTTCCGCTTCAGTCGCGTCGATACGCTCCAGACCCAGGTGAGTCAGAACTTTACCTACTTTACCGTTACGGGTTTTGCCTTCGCTATCAACAATAGTGACTTGTTGGTTAGGCTTAACTTTACCGCGCTTGATACGGCCGATACCGATAACGCCAACATAGTTGTTGTAGTCCAGCTGAGAGATCTGCATCTGGAACGGCGCATCCATCTCAACCTGAGGCGGAGAAACGTGATCGACAATCGCCTGATACAGCGGAGTCATATCTTCCGCCATGTCGGTATGGTCGAGACCCGCGATACCATTCAGCGCAGAAGCATAAATGATCGGGAAATCCAGCTGCTCGTCAGTCGCATCCAGGTTCACAAACAGGTCGAATACCTGATCGACAACCCAGTCAGGACGCGCACCAGGACGGTCAACTTTGTTGATAACCACAATGGGTTTCAGACCGTTGGCAAATGCTTTTTTGGTCACGAAACGCGTTTGCGGCATCGGGCCATCCATCGCATCAACAACCAGCAGTACCGAGTCAACCATCGACATTACACGCTCAACCTCGCCGCCGAAGTCGGCGTGTCCCGGGGTATCTACGATGTTAATACGGTAGTCTTTCCAATTAATGGCGGTATTTTTTGCGAGGATGGTAATTCCACGCTCTTTCTCCAAATCGTTGGAGTCCATTACACGCTCGGTTGCTTCGACACGTTCACCGAACGTTCCGGATTGTTGCAACAGCTTGTCAACCAGGGTGGTTTTCCCATGGTCAACGTGCGCAATAATGGCGATGTTACGCAAATTTTCGATCACAGCTTTGCCTCAGGCATTTAGAAATAGCGCGCTATTGTACACGTATTAATCGAGGGACTAAACAAGATCACAAGCATCTATGATAAACAACCTAGAGCTGCCTGCTTTGTGATCCCTTTCACGGTGCAAAAGCGCTACAAGCGAACATGAATGCACTAAATTAGTGCAATAATTCACATATGGAGCACCATTTTGGTGCTTTAGACTATAATGGTGCAGTGGGTTTACGTGAGAAAGCCCCAAGGAGCAACACATTGCACACATTTAAAAAGTTGGCACACTTTTAGCTTTAGTCTACTCACGGCAACAACATCAATCCACAACGATATTCGTTCCATGACGATAAATGACCAATCGGGAGAACCAAGTATGTCCGCAGAACATGTTTTGACGATGCTGAATGAGCACGAAGTGAAGTTTGTTGATTTACGCTTCACTGATACTAAAGGTAAAGAGCAGCACGTCACCATTCCGGCTCATCAAGTCAATGCCGACTTCTTCGAAGAAGGTAAAATGTTTGATGGTTCCTCGATTGGCGGCTGGAAAGGTATTAACGAGTCAGACATGGTTCTGATGCCCGATGCCAGCACCGCAATGATCGATCCGTTCTTCGAAGATTCTACACTGATCATTCGTTGTGACATCCTTGAGCCAGGCACAATGCAAGGCTATGACCGCGACCCGCGTTCTATCGCGAAACGTGCGGAAGATTTCCTGCGTTCTTCAGGCATTGCCGATACCGTCCTGTTCGGGCCTGAACCAGAATTCTTCCTGTTCGATGACATCCGTTTCGGCAGCAGCACGTCCGGTTCTCACGTTGCTATCGACGACATCGAAGCTTACTGGAACTCCGGTAAAGCATACGAAGGCGGTAACAAAGGTCACCGTCCAGGTCTGAAAGGCGGCTACTTCCCAGTTCCACCAGTCGATTCATCACAGGACATCCGTTCTGCAATGTGTCTGACCATGGAGCAAATGGGTCTGGTTGTTGAAGCTCACCACCACGAAGTGGCTACCGCTGGTCAGAACGAAGTGGCTACCCGCTTCAACACCATGACCAAAAAAGCTGACGAAATTCAGATCTACAAATATGTCGTGCATAACGTGGCTCACGCTTACGGTAAAACCGCGACCTTCATGCCAAAACCAATGTTCGGTGATAACGGTTCAGGTATGCACTGCCACATGTCTCTGTCTAAAGACGGTACTAACCTGTTCGCTGGCGACAAATACGGCGGCCTGTCTGAAATGGCGCTGTTCTACATCGGCGGTGTTATCAAGCACGCTAAAGCCATCAACGCCTTGGCGAACCCGACCACTAACTCCTACAAGCGTCTGGTCCCAGGCTACGAAGCACCTGTTATGCTGGCTTACTCTGCCCGTAACCGTTCTGCTTCAATCCGTATCCCAGTGGTTGCTAGCCCGAAAGCACGTCGTATCGAAGCACGCTTCCCGGATCCAGCAGCTAACCCATACCTGTGCTTCGCTGCACTGCTGATGGCTGGCCTCGACGGCATCATCAACAAAATCCACCCTGGCGATGCGATGGACAAAAACCTGTACGACCTGCCGCCAGAAGAAGAAGCAGAGATTCCAAAAGTTGCAGGTTCTCTGGACGAGGCCCTGGCTGCACTGAACGAAGACCGTGAGTTCCTGACTCGTGGTGGCGTGTTCACCGACGACGCTATCGACGCGTACATCGAGCTGCGTAAGCCTGAGATTGACCGCGTTCGTATGACGCCGCACCCAGTTGAGTTCGAACTGTACTACAGCGTTTAATAACGACAGCGTTTAATTTCTATACCCTAAATAATTCAAGTTGCGTGAAGGCGGCAACCGCACGAATCCCCAGGAGCTTACATGAGTAAATGACTGGGGTGAGTAAGGGCAGACAACGCACAAGCGGCTTGAAGTATGACGGGTATACCTCGGCGTGGTTGGGTGTGCTGATACCCGACCATGACCGATAAACAACAGAATACTAAGAAGTTTGTTTTTGTTGCCGTGGAAACGCTTCAGCCCATCTTCGGATGGGCTTTTTTCACCACCGGCATTGGCCGTTGCGACGTAACATCCATCATCCACACTACAATGCACCACGACGGTGCGGGAGTCTGCGTTATGGCAACAGGCACGCTGCCCGATGCTGGGCAGATCCTAAATTCCCTGATAAACAGCATCTTATTGCTGGATAACGATCTGGCGATTCACTATTCCAACCCGGCAGCACAGCAATTACTGGCACAAAGCTCGCGTAAATTATCCGGCACGCCGCTGCCCGATTTGCTGGGATACTTTTCTCTGAATATCGATTTACTGCGTGAAAGTCTGGATTCAGGGCAAGGCTTTACGGATAACGAAGTCACCATCGTCGTAGATGGCAAAGCGCACATCATGTCGCTCACCGCTCAGCGGGTACAGAACGATTTTATCCTACTGGAAATGGCGCCGATGGATAACCAGCGCCGTCTCAGTCAGGAACAGCTTCAACATGCGCAGCAGCAGGCCGCCCGTGATTTGGTCCGGGGTCTGGCGCATGAGATAAAAAATCCGCTTGGCGGATTGCGCGGTGCCGCACAGTTGCTTGCTAAAGCACTGCCTGACCCAGCGTTGACGGAATACACCAAGGTCATTATCGAACAGGCGGACCGCCTGCGTAATCTGGTTGATCGCCTGCTTGGGCCACAGCAGCCCGGCCTGCACGTCACCCAAAGCATCCATCAGGTTGCTGAACGCGTTTGCCAGCTTGTCTCACTGGAAAAGCCCGATAACGTGACGCTGGTGAAAGACTATGACCCCAGCCTGCCGGAACTGACGCACGACCCCGATCAGATTGAACAGGTACTGCTGAATATTACCCGCAATGCGCTACAAGCGCTGGGCGAGGAAGGCGGGACGATTACGATACGTACCCGCACGGCTTTTCAGCTCACGTTACACGGTGTGCGCTATCGTCTCGCCGCTCGAATTGACGTGGAAGATGACGGCCCCGGCGTACCCGCTCAGCTACAGGACACGCTGTTTTACCCGATGGTGAGCGGACGCGAAGGAGGCACCGGTTTAGGGCTTTCCATCGCCCGCAGTCTTATCGACCAGCACTCCGGTAAAATTGAATTTAACAGTTGGCCAGGACACACCGAATTCTCGGTTTATCTGCCTATTCGCCAGTGAGGTTACAATGCAACGAGGGATAGTCTGGATTGTCGATGACGATAGCTCCATCCGTTGGGTGCTTGAGCGCGCGCTTGCTGGTGCGGGTTTAACCTGTGCAACGTTTGAGAACGGAAATCAGGTACTGCATGCGCTGGCGACACAAACGCCTGACGTTCTGCTGTCCGACATCCGTATGCCAGGAATGGATGGATTAGCGCTCTTACAGCAAATCAAACAGCGCCACCCAATGCTCCCGGTCATCATTATGACGGCACATTCCGATTTGGATGCCGCGGTTAGCGCTTATCAACAGGGTGCGTTCGACTATTTGCCGAAGCCATTCGATATTGATGAAGCCGTTGCGCTGGTTGAGCGCGCGATCAGCCATTATCTGGAACAGCAGCAGCCGGTACGTAACCAACCGATCAACGGTCCGACAACGGACATTATCGGCGAAGCCCCCGCGATGCAGGATGTCTTTCGCATCATCGGCCGCCTGTCTCGCTCGTCGATCAGCGTACTGATTAATGGCGAATCGGGAACCGGTAAAGAGCTGGTAGCACACGCCCTGCATCGCCACAGCCCGCGTACCAAAGCCCCTTTTATCGCGCTGAATATGGCGGCCATTCCCAAGGATTTGATCGAATCAGAACTGTTCGGCCATGAAAAAGGCGCGTTTACGGGCGCAAACCAGATTCGTCAGGGCCGCTTTGAGCAAGCCGATGGCGGTACACTGTTTCTGGATGAAATCGGCGATATGCCGCTAGACGTACAAACACGTCTGTTACGCGTATTGGCAGACGGGCAGTTTTATCGCGTTGGCGGTTATGCTGCGGTAAAAGTGGATGTTCGTATTATCGCGGCAACGCACCAAAATCTTGAACAACGCGTGCAGGAAGGCAAATTCCGCGATGACCTGTTTCATCGCCTGAATGTGATCCGCGTTCATCTGCCACCGCTACGTGAACGTCGGGAAGATATCCCCCGTCTGGCACGTTATTTCTTGCAGGCTACGGCCAAAGAACTGGGCGTCGAGCCGAAGAATCTGCATCCAGAAGCGGAAACAGCGCTAACTCGTTTACCGTGGCCTGGCAACGTGCGCCAATTGGAAAACACCTGTCGCTGGTTGACTGTCATGGCCGCCGGTCAGGAAGTACTCATTCAGGACCTGCCTCCTGAACTGTTCGAGACCACCGCACCTGATTCCACCGTGCATATTCTGCCAGACAGTTGGGCCACGCTGTTGGCACAATGGGCCGATCGCGCACTGCGTTCCGGTCATCAAAACCTGTTGGCAGAAGCACAGCCAGAAATGGAAAGGACGTTGCTGACAACGGCACTGCGGCACACGCAGGGGCATAAACAGGAAGCGGCAAGATTGTTAGGATGGGGCAGAAATACTCTGACGCGTAAATTAAAAGAGCTGGGGATGGAGTAGCGAGATTGCTTTTTTATTGCTCAATTGTTAACAAGTGATTTGGTGATAAAAAATACAATCCGGCGCACGAAATTGTCATTAATTTGTACTTTACTTGCCTCGAGTCAGCAGTATGATCGTGTCGCTGATTCGGGAGGAACACCATGCTGGATTCATTGATTTCCGTTGCAACACATTCTGTTGCAACACATGGCGCTGAAATTGGCTCCGCGGCAAGCCATTCGCCGCAGGCTGCTATTGCCGCCGTTTTGTGTGCCGCACTGATTAACTTCTTTAGTTAATCCTATAAACGCTCAAGAACAGCCAGTCGGTGCTAACATCGACTGGCTGTTTTTCTATTTACGTTTTTCAGCGTCCGCATAGGCTGGCATGTCAGCCACTTTCAGGTCAGGATGCATCGCTTCAATCTCTTTAATCAGCTTATCGAATACGTCCACAATGCCATTCCCAACAATGCCGCGAAATTTCTTATGTTCGTCTTCAGGCACTTTCCCCTGTAATGTTTTTACCTCGTTGTACATGAGGTTCGCGAGGTTAAGTGCCTTATCCCGATATTCTCTGGCAATCTCTTTATCTGAAAACATGCGCTCTCCTTGTCATTAAAGCCTTTTCTCCTCTCAGGATAGCCACCCTCTCCGAGCAGTTAAATCACGCGGGAAAATTGCTGCGTTCTGAGCTTGCTACGTAGATAGACATCAAAGCACATACAGATATTACGGATCAGCAACCGTCCCTTCGGCGTCACCACCAGCCCGTCAGCCTGACTATCGACCAGCCCATCGGCCACCAGCGGTGCCAGCAATGCTAAATCCTGCTCAAAGTAGGTTTTAAAATCGATAGCGTATTCCGCTTCAATGGGCGCATAGCTGAGCTGGAAATTACAAATGAGCGTCTTAATCACATCGCGGCGAAGACAGTCATCACGCGTCAGCTGTAACCCACGCCACAGGCCATTTCCCTGGTCTTTAACCTGCGCGTAATACTGCTTCAGCTCTTTCTGGTTCTGAGCATAGCTATCACCGATCATACTAATCGCCGACACGCCCATACCGAGAAGATCGCTATCGCCCTGCGTCGTATAGCCCTGGAAATTGCGATGCAGCTTCCCTTCTCGCTGTGCCACAGCCAGCTCATCGTCCGGCCGAGCAAAGTGATCCATACCGATAAACTGATAGCCCGACTGCGTCAGCGATCCAATCGTCTGTTGCAGAATATCCAGCTTTTGTTCCGCGCTCGGTAAATCCGCTTCTTTAATCTTGCGCTGTGCCGCGAACAGGCTGGGTAAATGCGCATAGTTAAAGACGCTAAGCCGGTGAGGGTTTAATTCCGCAACGCGCTGTAGCGTAAAGGCGAAGCTTTCCGGCGTTTGTTTCGGCAGGCCGTAAATCAAATCAATATTGGTTGAGGTGAAGCCTAGCGCTTTTGCCCGCTCAATAAGAGCAAAAATAAAGTCTTCATCCTGCTCACGATTAACCAGTTTCTGAACGTCTTTATTAAAATCCTGCACGCCCATGCTAAGGCGGTTGAACCCTTCAGCCCGCAAATGATCGAGGACGTCCAGCTCAATTTCTCGCGGATCGACTTCAAGCGACAGCTCAGCCTGATCGGAAAAAGAGAACAGCTCGCGCAGCAGCGACATCAGCCGACTAATTTGTACTTTATTCAGGTAGGTTGGTGTACCGCCACCCCAATGCAATTGCGTCACTGTTCGTCCGACGAATAGCGGCGCACGCTGGCGAATTTCCAGCTCCAACACATCAAGGTATTCATCCGCTTTATGCTGCTGACGCGTAACCAGCTTATTACAGCCGCAGAAATAGCACAGCCGATGGCAAAAAGGGATATGGATATACAGCGACAGCGGTCGCTGTGGATAACGGGCGATGGCATGCTGAAACGCAGGCTCATCGTAAGCTTCACTGAATTCTAACGCTGTGGGATAAGACGTATAACGCGGCCCAGAATAGTTATATTTTTGAATCAGGGCCAGATCCCAGTCAACGGACGGTATCGACATATTCGCTCACTCCTTCCAGTTTTTACTCGGTGGGTTATCCTTCCCCTCCTTCAGATCACCAAAAAATGGCGTTCAAAAACGCTCCCGGCGTTTTGCTACTCGTCTCATCCCTGAGACTCGCCCTAAAGGGCCGTCACCTTGTGACATTCAAAAACGCTCCCGGCGTTTTTGTCTTGGGCGTAGACGTCGAACCTGATTCACGCGCCCGTTAAACAGGGCGCGATGCAACCGGTGCTTACGCTTAGACAATAGCCATAGTTTACTGAACAGACAGAGCAGATAAAACGCAACCAGCAATATCAGGAACAGAAACAGCCATTTCATTGATTAGAACGTGTCTTTCGGGTTATTACGTTTCAAAAGCTGCAGCATATCTTCCTGCTGCTCTTCTTCGTCATCATCACCCAGCTCGATTCCAAGCTCTTCCATCAGGATGTCGATACGATCCAGCGTTTCATCAACCCATGATTGTTCTTTGGCGCTCAGCGTCTCGCCGCTATCCAGACGATCCAACAAGGCATCCAGACGCGTATCGTTTTCTAACATTTCCAGCTCTTCTTCCGGTGACATCGTCGGCTTAGTAACAACGACTTTCTCCACAGGTTCAGAAGGCTTCGACTTAGGCTTCGGTTTAGCGATATCGCTATCCAACACGCCAAGCTGTACAGGCTTTTTGCTGCCGATACGCGGATCGGCGACTTTACGCTGACCAGAGCGCTGATCGGCGGATGCTTTTTCCTGAGTTCGGCTGCCCGACGCGTGGCCACGATGCTTTTTATCTTTTTTCCGTTCGCGCGCTTCACGCTCCAGCTCTTCGCGGGTCTTTCTTTTTACTTTGGGTTTCCCTGCCTGATCGGCAGCCCCTTTGACAGGTCGGTTCATAATATTGTTCTCAGGTACACAGATATAAGGGAAGTGCGGCGGAATCTAGCAGAAAGCCCGCGAATAAAAAAGCGTCCACATCAGACAGCTGGGCTTTTCTTTTCGCATCAGTCTGCTGCATTTCGAGACAGATAAAGCCGCCTTTATTGTCAGTTACAGGTATAATCCCCAACCAGACAGAGATCCAGATAGAGATAACTACCGTGACCCAGCAATATAACTACCACATGACGCGTTTTATCATCAGCGCCCCGGATATTCGCCATCTGGCAACAGATAGCGGTATTGAAGTGGCCTTTGCTGGGCGCTCTAATGCCGGAAAATCCAGCGCACTGAACACGCTGACCAACCAGAAAAACCTGGCACGAACCAGTAAAACGCCGGGCCGTACTCAGTTGATTAACCTGTTCCAGGTGGTAGACGGCGTGCGTTTGGTCGACCTTCCCGGCTATGGCTACGCCGAAGTACCGGAGCAAACGAAGATCAAATGGCAACGTGCGCTCGGTGAATACCTGCAAAAGCGTAACAGCCTTAAGGGTCTTGTTGTGCTGATGGATATTCGCCATCCGCTGAAAGATCTCGATCAGCAAATGATTCAGTGGGCTGTCGATGTTGAACTTCCAGTCTTAGTGCTGCTGACCAAAGCCGATAAGTTGGCTTCAGGCGCACGTAAGACACAGTTGAATATGGTGCGCGAGGCTGTCTTGCCATTTATGGGTGATATTCAGGTCGAAGCATTTTCGTCACTGAAAAAACTCGGCGTCGATAAACTACAGCAGAAATTGGATAACTGGTTCAGCACTCTGCCACACGCTGAAGAAGAACAAGAAGCAGAATAATCCTTTACGTGGTGCAGTGTATCATCACTCGCATCACGCCCTCACTTTCCCGCAATGATCGCCCACCAGAGATATTCTTCACACTAGAAACTGTGCTGACCCACTGCTATCTATCAGGCAGTTACTGACATTTTGAGGGTAAAAATCCTGGATAAGGCCCATAAAAAACGCCCCGCTCAAAACTGAGCGGGGCGGCTAATATTCAGCCAAATCCGATTACGTGAAGTAAAAGGTCTGAAAGATAGAACATCTTACCTCTGTACCCTACGTCTTTAACTCTACCCTATTTTTTCACGGGAACAAAGGCTTTTTTGTTGTTTACTTTCATAGAAAATGGTTATCGATTACACAAAGTTAAACCAGGTCACACAATACTGTTATTTAATTACAGAAATAGCATAAAAATCGGCCATTAATGTGCTTCATCCCAGTTCATGCCCGTACCGATGTCTACCTGTAACGGAACATTCAATTGCATACAGCCTTCCATTAATGCTTTGATTTTACTAATGGATTCCTCAATAACCGAATCATGAATCTCAAAAACCAATTCATCGTGAACCTGCATGATCATCTTCACCTTCGGCGTGTCTTTCTGTAGCCAATCGTCAATCGCGATCATCGCTTTCTTAATAATATCAGCAGCAGTGCCCTGCATTGGGGCGTTAATCGCCGCACGTTCCGCGCCTTTACGCGCCATCGCATTACGAGAATGGATATCTGGCAGGTAGAGACGGCGACCATCCAAAGTGGACACATAGCCATGCTCAGCAGCCTGTTGGCGCGTCCGCTCCATGTAATCCTGCACACCTGGGTAACGCTCAAAATACAGGTTCATGTACTTCTGCGATTCGCTACGCGGAATATTCAACTGACGCGACAGGCCAAACGCGCTCATGCCGTAGATCAGGCCGAAGTTGATCGCTTTCGCACTGCGACGCTGTTCGGATGTCACCTTATCCAGCGCGATGCCAAACACTTCTGACGCCGTTGCCCGGTGGATATCCAGCCCGTTCGCGAACGCATTCAACAGCCCTTTATCCCCCGATAAGTGCGCCATGATGCGCAGTTCGATTTGCGAGTAGTCAGCGGCAACAATGCTGTAGCCTTTAGGTGCAATGAATGCCTGACGAATACGGCGCCCTTCGTCATTACGCACAGGGATGTTTTGCAGATTCGGATCGCTGGAAGACAAACGCCCAGTCGCAGTAACAGCCTGATGATAAGACGTATGCACACGCTTCGTCGCCGGATTGATCATCAGTGGCAATTTATCGGTGTAAGTAGATTTCAGCTTGGCTAAGCCACGATATTCCAGGATCAGCTTCGGCAGAGGGTAATCCAGCGCCAGTTCAGCCAACACTTCCTCATTGGTTGATGGCGCGCCTTTTGGCGTTTTCTTCAGAATCGGCAGCTTTTGCTTTTCATACAGAATGCCCTGTAGCTGCTTGGTCGATGAGAGATTGAATTCTTCACCCGCCAGCTCATACGCTTGGATTTCCAGCTCCGCCAGACGGGTTGTGAGCTCTTTTGAGTGTTCAGCCAGAATGACGGGATCGATCAGTACGCCTGTACGCTCGATACGGGATAAAACCGGCACCAGCGGCATATCGATAGTCTGGAATACCTGACACAGATCGGCATGCGGCTGGAGTTTCCCCCAGAGCTTCTGGTGCAGATGCAGAGTAACGTCCGCATCCTCGGCGGCATAAGGCCCAGCCTGTTCCAGCGCAATCTGATTAAACGTCAGCTGATTCTTACCCTTACCCGCGATCTCTTCAAAGGTAATGGTTTTATGATTCAAATAGCGTTCGGCCAGGCTATCCATATCATGGCGACCCGCCACGCTGTCGAGTACATAAGATTCCAGCATGGTATCAAACGCGATGCCGCGTAAATCGATGTCATACCGCTGCATCACGCCTTTATCAAATTTGAGATTCTGGCCAATCTTAAGCAGCCTCTCATCTTCCAGCAGCGGTTTGAACAAGGCCAATACCTTGGTGCGATCCAACTGTTCCGGTGCATCCAGATAGTCATGTGCCAATGGCAAATAAGCCGCTTCACCCGGCTTAATCGCAAATGACAAACCAATCAGATTAGCAGTGAGTGTATCCAGCCCGTCGGTTTCCGTATCAAAAGCGAAAACCTCAGCCTGTTTTAAACGCTCAACCCAATCGAGCAACGTTTTCTCATCAAGAATCGTGACGTAACCGTCAGCAGAAAGCACGGGATTGCAATCCACTTCAGAGGATTTTTTTAGTGCGGATGAAGTCAATGACACGGTATTACAATAAACATTGCTGTGGTTGACAGCAGTCATCTTTGGCTGATTTATCGCTGGTGATACCGTGTTACAATAAACATTACTGTGGTTAATTACTATCTTATCCAACGCTGTTGTCGTTGTTTGAACAGGCTGGCTACTTTTCTTCCCCTGCATCCAGGTACCTGATTCGATATCTGATAACCAGCGTTTAAATTCATAACGGGAAAAGAGACGATGCAGCTCATCTACATCCAACTCATTAACGGTGAGCTGATCGCAGCTAAGCTCCAACTCGACATCCGTTTTAATCGTGGCAAGCTGATAAGAGAGGTAGGCCACTTCTTTATGTTGTTCCAGCTTCGGTGCCATGGTTTTTGCGCCACGGAAGGAAAGCTCAGCAATTTTATCAAGGTTGGCATATAGCGAATCCAGCCCACCAAGCCCTTGCAGTAGCGCCTGTGCTGTTTTTTCCCCCACGCCAGGTACACCAGGAATGTTATCCGATGCGTCCCCCATCAACGCGAGAAAATCGATAATTAGCTGAGGAGGAATACCATATTTATCACACACTTCCTGTGGGCCAAGAATGGTGTTATTCATGGTATTAATGAGCGTCACACTTGGCGTCACCAGCTGTGCCATATCTTTATCGCCGGTACTAATCAACACTGACTTACCCGCTTTTTCCGCCTGCACCGCGAGCGTGCCAATCACATCGTCCGCTTCTACGCCGGAAACCGCCAGAAGCGGCAACCCCATCGCTTTTACCATATTATGCAGAGGCTCTATCTGTTCGCGTAGATCCTCCGGCATGGGTGGGCGGTGAGCCTTATAGTTTTCGAACAGCTCGTCGCGAAACGTTTTCCCTTTCGCATCGAAAACAACAGCAACATGGCTGGGATGATATTGCAGCAACAAACTGCGTAGCATATTCAGTACGCCATACATTGCACCAGTTGCTTCTCCTGTGCTGTTTGTTAACGGTGGAAAAGCGTGATAAGCACGATACAAATAGGATGAACCGTCTACCAGTATTAAAGGATTTTCTGCAATCTGAGCCATAGCCTGCCGTGATCGTTGTGGTCTGTCATGGCGCTAAGCATGCCATAGGTCAGGGAAAGAGACGATCCTTAACGTAAGATATTGGCTAATTTTGCAAGGATCTTCGCAAGATCTATCTGTGGATAACTTTGTGAATAGTTTTATCCGCTTAATTGCTAATTTCCCCTATTATCTTAAGCCATTTTTTTATATTCATTAATTTCATTAAGTTATAATATAATATATTTATTTTTAAGGAATGATAACCGTCATCCTATTTGTGGATATAAACAAAAAGATAAATAGATATTGCGAGCTGATGAGATATAAAAGATAAGAAGATGAAAAACGGGAAGGTATACCCTAAATAATTCGAATTTCAGGAAGGCGGCAAGGTAAGGAACCCCGATGAGCATACTTGAGTAAGTGATTCGGGTGAGTGAACGCAGCCAACGCACATGCAACTTGAAGTATTACGGATATATAAAGTCATGCGGTTTTACCCGCATGACTTATTAAATAATTACTTCTTGGTAATGAGGAACTTCACCACGTCAGCGTACTGTTTTACATATCCATCCATTGAACTGGTATCAAGACCATCATTCTTGATCATATATTTACCGTTAACGAACATGGCTGGAACGCCGCGTAATTGTAAATCTGCCGCCGCTTTTTCCTGCTGGGCAACCAGAGATTTCACAACAAAGCTATTAAGTGCACCATCAAACTCATCCGCACTCACGCCAGCTTTCACAAAGACTTCGCGAATATCTTCCGGTTTTTGTACGGTCTGTGTTTTCTGAACGGCATCAAACATCAGCGGGGTAATTTTATCTTCGACGCCCAGCGCCATAGCTACAGCCCATGCCTGCGTCAGATTTTTACCCAATGGGCCCAAGAAGTCCACGTGATAACGTGTCATCTTCGTACCCTCTGGTAACGCTTTTTTTACTGCATCTGGAACGTGGTAAACCTGTTCAAATTGATAACAGTGCGGGCAATAGAATGAGAAGAACTCAAGAACCTGAGGCTCTTGGGTTGCGGGTTTATCTAATTCTACATATTGCTTACCGTCAGAAAACTCTGCAGCAGAAGCACTAAATGCCAGAACAACGCCAATCAGCGCAAGCCATAATCTTTTCATAAATTTCACTCTCTCCATTTAATTTCAGTACATTGGCATTAGCTGTAGAGGAGACTCCTGCAACAGCTGAGTTTGCCCAATAAATATTGCCGTTTGCTTCAACCAGAAATCAGCATCCGTCATCCAGGGGAAATTTTTTGGAAAAGCAGGATCTTCCCAGCGACGAGCAACCCAAGCTAGATAATAAACCTGCCGCATCGCACGAAGAGGCTCAATCAGCGCGAGCTCTTTCTCCTGAAATTCCGCAAATTCGCTATAGGCTTCTAACAAGATATCCAGTTGAATACGTTGTTCACGACGATCACCATGCAACAGCATCCATAAATCCTGAATTGCTGGACCATTGCGGGCATCATCCAAATCCACAAATAGCGGACCATCACGCCACAAAATATTGCCTGGATGACAATCCCCATGCAGACGCAGTGGCCGCCAGTCGTTATGCCAATAAATTTCAACTGTATCAATCAGTTGACGGGTCGCTTGTAAAAAATCATGTCGATGTATTTTCGGTATTAGCGGACATGTCTCCAGCAGCCGATAAGATTCATGCAGATATTCATTTACCCCAATCGTAGGACGCTCGGTGAATAACGATTTCTGACCCGTCTGGTGAATTCGACCGAGAAAACGACCGACCCACTCTAGCTGATCTTCATTATCCATTTCATACTGCCGCCCGCCCACGCTGGGGAATACGGCAAAATGAAATCCTTCATAGACATTCAGCGTCTGCCCATTAAGCGAGATGGGGGCGACAATAGGGACTTCATCTTCTGCCAATTGCTGGGCAAAAATATGCTCTTCCTGAATCTGCGCCGTGCTCCACCGTTCCGGGCGGTAAAATTTCACCACGAATCGTTTACGATCTTCATCCGCAAACTGGTACACCCGATTCTCATAACTGTTTAATGCCGTCAAACCAGAATCAACGCGCAGCCCAACATCCAGCAAGGCATCCACGATCAGGTCTGGGAATAGCGTCTGGAAATTAAATATCGAACTATTCATCACGGCCACAAATGGTTAGAGGCGACGTAAGAGATATGCGTGCAATAGTTAGCATCATGAACGTGTTATTCCTTTCCACTAGTCTTTAATAACTCCCCGGGCACGAAGCAAAGCTGTCTTAAAATCTTCTTCGTAGTCTTTCTTCAAACCGGGGATGACTTGTTCTTTATTTGCATCACGCATTTTTAGGTGGTAAATAAGGATATCATCAGTTAGTTCATTTAACTGCCCCTCGAACCCCGCCTCCTGTGCAAGGTTTTGTAAAAATTGCACCAGACTTAAATCAGATTCTTTTTGCCAGGCTGGGTGCAACAGTTCAATAAGCTCATTAACGCGATGAAATTTCATTTTTTTCTCCTTAAAAACGATTTTTGCTCAATAAATTTCAAGATGCCGGAAATCGCTTGAACGATATTGAGCATATAGTGATAAAAATAACAGCCTTGCGCACATGAGGAAAGAACTTGGTCTTCAGAGGAAGTTTTTAGAGAATAACGCATAGTTTATCCCTCAAAGCATTCAGAACAGAAGAAAGTGAGCATAGATACTTGGAAAGTAAAATGATTACTGGCGTTATTCTCGCAGGCGGACGGGCAACACGCATGGGCGGGCACGATAAAGGTCTGATAGCACTGAACGGTGTGCCGCTATACCAGCACGTTCTGTCTCGGCTTAAAGCACAGGTCGATGAGGTCATGATCAGCGCTAACCGCAATCAGGCTGTGTATGCGCAAAGTGGCTGCCGCATTATTGGCGACTTTGATACAAGCTTTCCAGGCCCGTTGGCAGGTATTCTGAGTGGGTTATATGCCTCTACATCAGAATGGGTCGTATTTGTCCCTTGCGATGTCCCAGCTCTCCCCTTCGATCTGGTGCACTGCTTGTGGCAAGCACGTGGGGAAGCAAATGCGGCTTATGCCACAGACGGAGAACGTCCACATCCCACATTACTCTTAATTAATAGAAACCTTATTGAGTCGCTGGAAGCTTATCTGCATCTTGGAAACCGTAAGCTGATGCTATTTATGGAACAGGTTAGAGCAAACGCCGTTTCATTTAACGAGCAGCCTAAAGCCTTTCGCAATATGAATTCGCCTGAAGATTTATCCAATTGGGAGGATCAACACCGTGAATCCTAATCGTGTCCCCTTGCTCGCTATTGTTGCTTATAGTGGTACAGGTAAAACGACATTACTTAAACACGTCATCCCGCTACTGACTAATCATGGTGTTCGAATCGGACTCATTAAGCATACGCATCATCAGATGGATATTGATACGCCAGGTAAAGATAGCTATGAGCTCCGTAAGGCAGGCGCAGCACAAACGATTGTCGCCAGCAGCCAAAGGTGGGCGCTAATGACGGAGACTCCTGATCAGGAAGAACCAAATATTTACCATCTAGCTGGGAAAATGGATGCGTCTACTCTCGATCTGGTGCTGGTTGAGGGGTTCAAACATGAGAAGGTCGCTAAAATAGCCTTATTTCGCCAATCGTTGGGTAGAGAATTAAGTGATTTGATCGATGAGTATGTCATCGCGATTGCAGCAGATGGTGAGATTGACACCATGCTTCCAGTGCTTGATATCAATCAACCAGAGCAGGTTGCTACTTTTATCCACCAATGGCTCAAAAATAATAATCTGTAGTGCGGAATAGACAACCGTTAACACTGAACCATTGGGTAATGTCTAGCAGAAAATGGGCTTCTGAACCCAAAAAAACCAACCCCTACCATGCGCTGTATCCATCATGTGATCTGCAGGTTTTTGTAAATCCACCC
>NZ_JAINZP010000050.1 GCF_020166435.1 Pectobacterium versatile
CTCCTGCGGCAGGCCGTTGCGGGTGTAGCGGTAAGCTTCGTCGGTTTCCACTGTGCGGCCTGCGCCGCCACCCGCTGGCTGAACACCTTCCCCGGTGGGCTGGATGTGGGAGGCGGACAATGAGCATTCAGGTGGCGTTTCATCAGGGTGTGTTGCCCGAACTGACCCTCACGGGTGACGGGCTGGCACAGGCAGGCTTTACCGCCGGGGCGATGTTTCGTATCAGTCTGTATCGCAACGGGTTGATACTCACCCGACTGGATGACGAGACTGATGTGGCCACATTGATGAGCGAACTGGACGGCAGCGACACCGAAGGCGCGGACTGGGTCGGCGATAACGGCGAACTGATGCTGGCAGGGGAGTGGCTGACGCAGAGCGGGTTACTCGGTTCACCGCTGGAGATAACGGGGCTGCCCGATAAAATAGTGATCTGGGCAGCACACGGGGTGATGCTGGCGTAATCAGACAAGCTGTTAAATAATAAAGCCGGAAGGATCTTGGGGATCGCTTCCGGATTTTTATATTGAATAGTTATTAACGATCCCCGTAAATATGAAGAATCTCTTTTGTGTTAATATCTATATCAATATTTACCCCCCCGACATCGTAGGGAGATACATTCATCCAATTTTCTTGAGATACTTCTTTAGCATAAAAATTTATTGTGTAATATTCTTTACCATCTTTTTTATGTACAAAATCTTCGAATAAAATGTAAAAATTTTCTATATCATACTTCCGAGATAAAACTAACTCGCTATTTTTTGCAGCATCAATAGCTTTAAATAAATATGGCGAGATTGCCTTATCTAATTGGACAAAAAAAGCCATAAATCCTCCACTCATAAAGGAATCGCATCACCTGGCCCACTAACCTGACCGAAAATCTTCCAAAACTTGCCGCTTGGCGTTCCTAATACATCTGTATAGCCTGGGAAAGTCGCATCAGCAGCATTATGTATTCTGATATCAGCTCTAGAAAAGATATCACTACTATGCATATCTCCAGCACTATTAGTCCTATTAAAGTTAATATCCGAGTAATCACCATGGGTGTGATACTGGCCGACAGGTGTTGAACCTTTTGGTAACCCTGCCGAGGATTCTTTAAAGGTTGGGGCTGTTCTCCCTGAACCCAAACGACCACGGGTATATCCATAAGTGCCGTCTTGCGCTTTAAATATAATCCCTCCATATTCTCTATTTTTGAAAATAGACATGTGGTTATATTTTGTTAAGGCTGCGCGGCCTGCATCATCCGCATTTTTATAACCAGTAGAACATTTTCCTCTTAAGCCTAGCGGATCGATCCAACTAATAGGATTCGGCACATACCCATAGTTACTCTCACCCCCCGCGATCCCTATCGGGTCAGGCGAGACATAACATCCACCTGCTGGGTCGTAGTACCGAAAACGGTTATAACATAGCCCGCTTTCGGTGTCACGGTACTGTCCGGCAAAGGCAAGGCCTGGGTCGATATTTTCCTCAAGATGGCTCTGCCGCTGCCCCCAGAGGGTGCTTTTCGGTGCCCGCCAGCGAAGTTCGCCTTGCGGATTGAAGACGGCCTGGGGTTCACCGTTCTGGCTGCTGGTGACAAAGTCGGTTTCCCAGCGTCCGTCA
>NZ_JAINZP010000051.1 GCF_020166435.1 Pectobacterium versatile
AATGGCAGTCTGCTCTTCCTGGCTCATGGCACAGAACATCGGCAGGAAGATACGAGGTTCAGAGAAACGGAAACAGACAACCTCCCCTTCACGGATAACCTGTATCAGGCTTTGCCAGTGGCGGCGAACCATGTCAGTTGGCTGTTCACTGACCAGATAAAAACCGTGCAACTCGGGAGAATCCGCCACAAATTCGAGAGAAGGATTAAGTAGTAGCCAAGGGCCTAGTGCGGCTTGATCACTAAACGGCGTACCAGCAAAGAGCGGAAAAGCTTCTCCCTCGCTGAGTTCATAGAAACGCGCCACCGCCGAGTAATCCGCCGCCCCATCGACGATCGCAAAGAGTGTCCCTCCATGCTCTGCTCGCCAGGTATTCAGGCTCATGCTTTACCTCCCTTTGCGAGCGGGCAAGGCTTAACAAGCGGAGACATTGATTCCATGCTTTTATGAATAGCAGGGGCGGGTAACGTTGCTGGTGGTGCCGGAGGCACTGCAACACTACCCGGCAGGATGGGTATCTGCCCTGCCCAGCCAGAACCATTGCCAGCACTGCCGCCGGAGTTAATATTAATAGCCGCCCCGACCACACTCACGCCGCTGGGATCGATCTTGATGAAGCTTCCCCCAACTTTCAGCGTCAACTCTGCGCCAGCTTCAAGCACTATCTTGACCCCAGCTTTCACATGCACTTCCTCACCGGCCTCAACCAGCAGTGCCTGCCCCAGTTTCTGGTGCATTGAGGCATCAACGGTCAGCGAGTGCTCCCCTTTAATGTGGTCACGTTTCTCATTCTCAACCGTCAGGTGATCGTTGGCTTTGATTCGGGTCACTCGCTCATTATCAATATCCATATGCGCGTCGTGTTTGATGTGCCAGACGACGTCATTTTCAACAAGCGCGTTGAGATCTTTCTGCCCGTGAATATAAATCTCCTCCTGCCCGGCTTGATCTTCAAAGCGCAGCTCGTTGAATCCTTCTCCCTGATGCGTTTCCGTGCGTAGTACGGTGCGTGTCTTGTGGGCAGGCAGATCGTAAGGAGGGCGGTTAGTGGCATGAAAGGTTCTGCCCGTCACAATCGGCTGGTCTGGGTCACCTTCGAGAAAGCTGACAATCACTTCATGGCCGATACGTGGGATCGCGATCATGCCGTACTGGCCGCCTGCCCAGCCTTGGCTGACACGCACCCAGCAGGAGCTCTGGTCGTTACTCGCGCCGTAGCGGTCCCACGGGAATTGCAGTTTTACCCGACCGTACTGGTCGCAGTAAATCTCTTCACCTGCCGGGCCAACCACCGTCGCAATTTGCGGGCCGTCCACCCTCGGTTTGTAGGGCATGCCCGCGCGCCACGTCGTCGTGCCTTTCACCACCGCAAAGCTGTTGCTCATGGTGGTCGGTTCGCCGCCACTTTCCTCTTCCAGCGCCTGCGGCTGCTGCCCAACGTGCGTCACGCTCATCGTCTGCCACACCGCATTCAGCGTCGTATTTGGATGCTCCGTCAGCGTGAAGGTGTTGCCCGGCATCAGCCCCGCGCAGTTAGATTCCCCTTCGCTCGTCACCGCCCCGGATAGTCGTAGTGCTGGTAACTTTCGCGCTGGTGCGCCAGCTCGCCGCTCATT
>NZ_JAINZP010000052.1 GCF_020166435.1 Pectobacterium versatile
ATGAGCCGTCGCGGAAACTGCTGGGACAATGCGCCAATGGAGCGGTTCTTCAGGAGCCTGAAATCGGAATGGATACCGGAATGTGGTTACGAAAATGTGGAAGATGCAAAGACTGATATCCTGAGTTACATGACGTATTACCACAACCAGCGCAGGCAGCATAGCTTCAATAATGGTCAGACACCTCATGCCAAAGAAAAGCATGCAGCGTAAAAAATTTTAACGGGTGTCCAATATTGCTAGACCACATCAGGTCGGCGACATAAGGGGCTGGAATCTCGCTGAAACAGGCCCGGTTGCCCTGGGTAAAAACGCTGGAGCAGTTCGACTTCAGCTTCCAACCTGGCATCGACCAGCGGGTTATCCGGGAACTGGTCGGGCTGGTGTTCATCGAACGTAATGAGAATGTCATCCTGCTGGGACCTCTGGGCGTGGGGAAAACACATCTGGCGGTGGCGTTGGGGATAAAGGCAGCCGATGCTGGTCATCGGGTGCTGTTCATGACGCTGGATAAGCTGATGGTAACACTAGTAAAAGCCAGACAAGAAAACAGGCTGGAGCGGCAGTTGCAGCAACGGAGTTACGTGCGGGTGCTGATCCTGGATGAGATCGGTTACCTACCGATGACACGTGATGAAGCCAATTTGTTCTTCCGACTGCTAAATCGGCGTTACGAGAAGGCGAGTATCATCCTGACCTCAAACAAGAGCTTCACCGACTGGGGCGAGGTCTTCGGAGACCATGTACTGGCAACAGCGATCCTTGACAGGCTGCTGCATCACTCGACAACAGTAAACATCAAGGGTGAGAGTTACCGCCTGAAAGGTAAACGTAAGGCAGACACGTTACCCAAAAGTATAGAGGAGAAAAACACCGAAAACAGAATGTTAAAAGCGGACATCAGAAATGATGAAAACCGGACAAAATAAATGTTGAAAAGCGGTCATTAGGCGGTGTTGTTGACACGTCATACAGCTCTTTGAACGCAGCCGCTATTTCACAGGTGGTCATCCCTTTTGCGTACAGTGACAGGATTTGGTTATCCATGCATGTGATAACGGCCTTTGTGTAATAGCCATTGCGGGAGTTGGCCCTAGGGTGTGTCCCGTAACTATTTTTTGTACAGTTCAGCATCGTTATAACTATGCAAAAAATGCTTTTAAGCGATAACAAACGCCTAAGTTGCTCGATATTCAACCAAAAATAACTTTTTGAAAATGATTCTTGCAGCGCTTTTTTGCGAGCAGAGAGGTTAAGGGACACGCCCTAGTTTAGGCTGGTTTTTATCGTAGCCCAGATGATGGGACATTTCGGCGTTGAGGGCAGCCTCAACACCGATTTTTTTAGCAGGCACTCGAACTGGTTGAGATCCTCAGGGGTTTTGAGATTTTTGGCCAGTTCGTTAGCCAGAGCCTGCAACTGTTTTTCGTCCATAAAGCAACCTGCTTTTGATGTTTGATTGAACATATCAAAATCAGGCAATTACACAAATTTATGTACAGACTCACTTTGGCAGGGTGGGTCATAATTCAATTGATATTGACATATACCTGTCGGCTGTACATCACAGCGTTCTGTGTGGGTATCGGGCTTGCTACGGCTATTTC
>NZ_JAINZP010000053.1 GCF_020166435.1 Pectobacterium versatile
ATGGTTTTAAGACAACGCTCCTGACGGGTTTTCTATCACATAGAAAGCCCGTCAGGAGCCGACAAGCGCAGCGCGTTAGCCAGCCGAATGACTCCGCGCATAAATATACGGCGCGACATATCCTTCGCGGTTGACGTCCAGATAATCCGACCACCACTGCATCATTTCGATTCTGGCTTCCAGATGTTCCGCTTTATGCACGTAAGCCGCCCGTACGCCGTTGCGCTCTTTGTGGCTCATCTGCCGCTCAATCGCATCCTTTGACCAGCGTCCGGACTCGTTCAGGGCGCTACAGGCCATGGTTCTGAAACCATGCCCACAGATTTCGGTTTTGGTGTCATAGCCAATCACGCGCAGCGCCTTGTTGATGGTGTTTTCACTCATCGGCTTGTTCAGGGTATGTGCGCTGGGAAAAACGAAGACCGATTCGCCGGAAAGCGCCTGAATCTGTTTCAGCAGGGTGACCGCATGCCGTGACAGCGGCACCAGATGCTCATCCTTCATCTTTGCGCCACGCTCTGAGAACCGCACGCCGTTTACCGCTTCGCGCTGGGCGGGTACGCTCCAGATATGCGCTTTCAGATTGAATTCATCCCAGCGGGCAAAACGCAGTTCGCTGGAGCGCAGGAAAACATGCAGGTTCAGCTCTAGAGCCAGACGGGTGAGCATCCGGCCTTTGTAGTTCTCCATCTTCTCCAGCAGTTCGGGCAGGCGTTTCAGCGGCAGGGCGGGGTGATGTTGGGTCACAACCGGGGTCACGACGCCATCTAAATCGTAAGCTGGATTGTATTTGATGACACCCTGCTGGACGGCGTGACGCATGATTTTGGTCAGATGCTGGCGTACTCGTCCGGCGACGTCATGCACGCCTTTATCGTCAATTGCCTTAACCAACTGCGCCAGATGGCGGGTTTCAACCTGCGCGATATCCATCGCGCCAATCGCGGGGAAAACGTAGCGTTTCAGGCAGGTGAGAATTTTATCGGCGTGCGCGTCTGACCAGAGTTTAAGACTGCTGGTGTGCCATGCCTGAGCGACAGACTGAAAGGTGCGGGATTCCTCAACGGCGGGATTGTTCGTTTTGCGAAGCTGAGAAGGGCTGATGCCGGATGCCAGGAGCTTACGCGCTGCATCGCGCTTTTCACGGGCTTCCGCCAGCGTAGTTTGCGGGTAGGGGCCAAAAGCTAGACGGTTTTCTTTACCGCCGAAGCGATAGCGGAAATACCATAGCTTAGCGCCGCTGGCGGATACCGTGAGGTACAGGCCGTGCGAGTCGGTGAGCTTGTAAGATTTTGCGAGAGGTTTCGCGGATCGGACTTTGCTGTCAGTTAACATATGAGGGTCACTCCCGTTCATCGAACTGAATGACCCGCAATCTGACCCACAAATTCCCCGATACGAAGCGATAAATCAAAACGCATCGGAAAAGATTTTTACGCCAACTTATTGAATAGCAACAACATAGGGATTGATAAGGAGGCATAAAAAAGGAAAGGTGGTGCCCGGACTCGGAATCGAACCAAGGACACGAGGATTTTCAATCCTCTGCTCTACCGACTGAGCTATCCGGGCAACGGGGCGCATTAAACC
>NZ_JAINZP010000054.1 GCF_020166435.1 Pectobacterium versatile
TCAAACGAATGCCAATTGGGTTTGACCGGACGCAGTATGATGGTATCTCCCTCACGCACAATCTCCAGTTCGTTGACCCCTTCAAAGTCCATATCACGTGGCAAGCGAATGGCACGGTTGTTACCGTTTTTAAATACCGAAACAATACGCATGAGCACCTCCTCCTTAATACAGAATTCAGCCAGCCACTTACCGTTTATTATTGCTGGCTAAAACATAAGCTAAGTATAGATATTAACCACTCGATTATATATCCATAGCATATGCAGATACCTGACATAGACCTATCGACGATAAATAAAATCTTTGCCATACGTTCATGACCCTTTTTTTACGCATCGCCGTAACTCATTGATTTTTAATTTCGATTATCTACCCTGATAAAAAAGGGTTTTTCGGGAAAAATAGTTTATTTCCTTTTAAAATTAGGTCACTACCGTAAAATATGAACGGTTCACTGCCGTATAGGCAGCTTAGAAATTCCACCGCTGATTTCAGAAACGCATCATAAAGTTCACTGCCGTATAGGCAGCTTAGAAATTGCGCTGCCGTCGCTGTGATGCGCTGGTAGAGTTCACTGCCGTATAGGCAGCTTAGAAAACTTCATAAATATAACCCCTACGCCACTCCTGGTTCACTGCCGTATAGGCAGCTTAGAAAATGACGAGATAGACCGCCGTACACGCCTCACAGTTCACTGCCGTATAGGCAGCTTAGAAAGCAAAATCAGAAACAAACTCAGCAGACGTAAAGTTCACTGCCGTATAGGCAGCTTAGAAATCTCCCCTTGCAGCGGCATGAATTGCTGACCAGTTCACTGCCGTATAGGCAGCTTAGAAACCTCACCCCCTCGCCCCATGTGGTGAGTAATGGTTCACTGCCGTATAGGCAGCTTAGAAATCTACCTGAGAGGCACTGGCATCACCAGTCTGGTTCACTGCCGTATAGGCAGCTTAGAAAGCAAAGTCACATCGACAAAAATGCTCGCGACCGTTCACTGCCGTATAGGCAGCTTAGAAAACACGACGCAATGCCGCAATGGTTCCTTTTTGGTTCACTGCCGTATAGGCAGCTTAGAAAGTGGCGCGTTTCAGCCCTTTCATGCTGCGGATGTTCACTGCCGTATAGGCAGCTTAGAAACCCATGTCACGCGCCGCCGCAACCCCCTGATTGTTCACTGCCGTATAGGCAGCTTAGAAATGCATCGCTTTTGCCTTCACCGTGGCATCTGGGTTCACTGCCGTATAGGCAGCTTAGAAAATAAACGGTGCTGAACGTCTCGATCCTGTCAGGTTCACTGCCGTATAGGCAGCTTAGAAATTCTAACTGAATGGAACTGTTCGGAATTGAACGTTCACTGCCGTATAGGCAGCTTAGAAAAACGAGCTGAGCGCCGCGCGCGACTGGTTGCAGTTCACTGCCGTATAGGCAGCTTAGAAAAGCACGTTCTCGCGCCATGCGTATATCTGCATGTTCACT
>NZ_JAINZP010000055.1 GCF_020166435.1 Pectobacterium versatile
CACGATGTATATCATTGGTGGAATTGCAGGTATTGGTTCCGGAAAAGCGGCTGATGAAGGACTCACTCTGGGAGTAAAATCACCCACATCCTCAGCGAAATCAGGGGGGAATACATCCAAGTCCTCTTCTGAAACTTATTTCCGAGTTGAGGGCGGAGGAAGCGGTACACAAACAAGCCAGAACAGAATCAATGTGAACACTGATGGAAGCGTAAGCATTAATTCGGGTTGTAGTGGGCAATTATGTGTCAGTACTAATGGAGCAAATCATGCTGCTTATTACCTGACAAATAAAAGACAGGATGGAAGTGTTGTTGTGTTTGAAGTGGATGTTGCTCTTCATAAACAAATAATGGAAGCCGCCGTTCCTCAGAGGCCTATTCCAGGCGTACCGAAAGATCCAAACGCTCCTAAGATCGTTGATCTTACAAAAGGTCAACCTAGTGTGTCTCTTGAATTACCGAAGGTGTGGGATAGATTGATAGAACAAAACTCATCGAAAGCTCGCGTATTAACGAAAGAGGAATTTCTGAATGAATTCGGAAAATGACTATCAGAATTTACTCGATGCCATTTTTAATGGTGATAAAGATATTGCTATCTTTGTTGTAGATAGCATTCATTACTATATTGTTGATAATAAAGATAATTACTGTATTGATGTTAGGTCTGAGTATAAGGAATATATAGCTAAAGGATGGATGAAAGAGTCTCTCTATGACGAGGCAGTTAGCTCATTCAGGAATGGAGTTCCTGTGTTATCTAAGGATACTTTTAAAGATTACATAACCAGAAATGATGTTGCTGTTTATACAGTGGACTGGATGAGGTCATTCTTTATATTAGGCAGAGATAATGAACGCCTTGTAAGTTTTTATGATTACATTGAGCGTTTTTTGTCCACATTAACAGAGCCTGTGTCAGTTGAGTGGGATAGTTGGAGAATGCGGCTACCTAAGTTTTACATCAATTTTGACAAAAAAATATATCGCCATACTGATTGGGATCGAAGTCATGAGACGTCTGTACCATCTGATTGGAGCGCCCAGGCGAATAGTGATTTTGGCTTGTTAGTGCCAGACAAAGAGCAATACTGGCTTATTAGTGGTATGAATTTTTGGAAACTACAGATGTAAAAATAACGTTCCCGGCTCTTAAAACAGGCCGGGATTTTTTTGCCTGTCACTCAGCCGCAGGCCGTATCACCAGTTGGCCGTGTTCAACGGTAACGATAACTGGTGTATCGGTCGCAAATCCTGCCGCCTCCAGCCAGTTGCCCTGAAGGTGCAGGCTGGGGCTGCGGCTGTAATAGCGCGTCATATCGTTGCGGTCTGCGTGGCGATGGCACT
>NZ_JAINZP010000056.1 GCF_020166435.1 Pectobacterium versatile
ATTACGGATTTTTTTATGCTTCTCAGTCAGGCTCTAAATACCGTTCATAAATTCACTCCGAAAGAGTTTTCTGCGCTTTCTGACCTTCTGTCACCTGAACTTATCGATGAATGCCTTGCTGATACCGGCACCGTCACCCTCCGTAAGCGTCGGCTTCCAATGGAAATGATGGTCTGGGCGGTTGCCGGAATGACATTGTTCCGCTCGTTGTCCATGAATCAGCTGGTTTCGCACCTCGATATCCTGCTTCCGGGTAAACGTCCCTTTGTTGTTCCCAGTGCGGTCGTTCAGGCTCGTCAGCGGCTGGGGGCTGACGTCATCCGGCGGGTATTCGAAAAAACGCGCCAGCTCTGGTTTGAAAAAACGCCGCTATCACACTGGAACGGACTTACCCTGATGGCGATAGATGGCACTCTGTGGCGAACGCCGGATACGCCTGAAAATGATGCTGCCTTCGGTCGAACGGCGAATGCCAGCTCTCGCTCTGAATGGCCTCAGGTTCGCATGGTCTGCCAGATGGAAGTCACCAGCCATCTACTGACAGGAACTGCCTTCGGTAGCGTATCGGCAATCAGCGAAGTTGATCTTGCCGCACAGCTGGCAGAACAAACCCCGGAACATACGCTGACACTCATGGATAAGGGGTTTTACGCCCTGGGGCTACTGCACCACTGGCAGTCATCGGGTGAGGAAAAGCACTGGCTAATCCCGCTCAAAAAAGAGACGCAGTATCAGGTAATACAAAAGCAGGGTAAGGGGGATGAAATAGTTGAGCTGCACGTGTCGCCACAGGCGATGCGTAAATGGGATGGCGTCCCTAAAATCCTGACGGCGAGGCTGGTCAGCAAAGAGGTTAACGGGAAAATAGTTCGCGTTCTGACATCAATGAGCGATCCGCTCAGGTACCCCAAAGCGGATATCGTGGACTTGTACAGTCATCGCTGGGAAATAGAGCATGGGTTCAGGGAAATGAAACAGCACCTTCTGAATAACGAACTGACGTTAAGAAGCCGGAAACCAGAACTGGTGGAGCAGGAACTGTGGGGAGTCGTGCTGGCGTATAACCTGCTGCGTTTTATGATGGCGCAGATGGCCTACAGCCTGAAAGGTGTTGAGCCTTATCAGATAGGTTTTAAGCAGGCAAGTCTTTATCTGACGGCGCAGCTGAGTCTGTTGCCAGCGGTAGCACCGGGAAAAATCCCGAAGATAATAAATGAGATACTGGAAATGGCAGAGAGTTTTGTTCTGCCGGTGCGGAGGGTGAGACACTACCCAAGAGCGGTAAAAAAGAAGCCGCAACGCTACGC
>NZ_JAINZP010000057.1 GCF_020166435.1 Pectobacterium versatile
GCGCTGAGGAATCCCCAGTAATGGGCGGGTGAAAAAAGACAGGCATAGAGTTTTGTGATCTACTGATTGTGCGACCAATTCAGCGAGATCACCTCTATGCCTGCTTATCAAGTATGTCAGAAGTTTTTCCGGGGCGCTTTAGCTCCATTCCACAAATATCGACAGAATGCCCTTCTTGACGCGACCGTTGCGTTAACACGTGGCGCATCGCTCACACTGACCAGTATCGGACGATACCTGCCAGGGACAGCCCAGGTAAAACACAAGATTAAACGGATTGATCGCCTGCTGGGGAATGTTGAACTTCACAACGATATTCCTCTGATATTCAAAAATATTACTTCGCTGCTGACTCAACAACTTTCATGGTGCGTCATCGCTGTTGACTGGAGTGGTTACCCTTCACAGGCATTCCATGTTCTACGCGCAAGCCTGATTTGCGATGGCCGCTCTATTCCTCTGATGAGTCAGGTTGTCCCTTCTGATAAGCAGCAGAATCCCCATGTCCAAAAAGCTTTTCTGGATGCGCTCAGCAACGCCGTGCCACCTGATAAAAAAGTCATTATTGTCACCGATGCGGGATTCCAGAATGCGTGGTTCCGCCATATCAAGTCACTGGGTTGGGATTTTATTGGGCGTGTGCGGGGAACGACTCTGCTCCGACTGAACAGAAAGGGGGAGCACTGGTTCAGAAGACAGGAACTGAAGGCCAGTAATAAACCGGAATATCTCGGGCCGGGTACATTCGCCCGTGCAGAGTATTCCCGTTGTGACGGTCATTTTTACCTGCATAAAAAAGAGGCGAAAGGCAGAAAGCATCACCATGCCCGCTGCCGTATTAAGCGTAAGTCGCAGGAGCGCGACGGGCGCTCAGCAGCTAAAGACCCCTGGCTTATTTTCAGCAGTACAGATGAATTTAAGCCGCGTGAAGTGATGAAAATTTACAGCCGCAGAATGCAGATTGAACAGAATTTTCGTGACGAGAAAAGCGAACGCTTTGGTTTTGGTCTGCGTGCCAGTCACAGTGGTACGGCAGGACGCCTGTTGGTACTGAGTCTGCTCGCGACGCTGGCAACAGCAGTTCTCTGGCTTTTGGGCTATGAAGCTGAAAATAAAGGACTACACCTGAAATATCAGGCCAACAGCATCAAATCGCGGCGGGTAATCTCGTATATGACGTTAGCGGAGAATGTCCTGCGACACTCTCCGCTAATGTTAAGACGAACGGTGTTGAACACCGTTCTTAACCACCTCGCCAAAACCTACCGAAGTATGGTGTTGGTTTATTAGCGCTGATTTTGT
>NZ_JAINZP010000058.1 GCF_020166435.1 Pectobacterium versatile
CGACGGACGCTGGGAAACCGACTTTGTCACCAGCAGCCAGAACGGTGAACCGCAGGCCGTCTTCAATCCGCAAGGCGAACTGCGCTGGCGGGCACCGAAAAGCACCCTCTGGGGGCAGCGGCAGAGCCATCTTGAGGAAAATATCGACCCGGGCCTTGCCTTTGCCGGACAGTACCGTGACACCGAAAGCGGGCTATGTTATAACCGTTTTCGGTACTACGACCCAGCAGGTGGATGTTATGTCTCGCCTGACCCTGCGAGTATTTTGGGGGGTGAGAATAACTACGGGTATGTGCCGAATCCGAATACGTGGGTTGATCCGTTTGGGTTGGCTGGTTGTGAAAACATACTGCGTCCTAGTAAACCTAAAATTTTAAGTAAAAGTAATTTATCTTCAACCGAGAGAAATTACTTAGAACGTCAGTTTATGAAAAAGAAAAATGCACTTAATAGAGCTGCTAAAAGGGGGGAATTAGTTTGGTCTCCTGGTACTCATGATGTCAGAATATCGTCGATACAGAGTTCATATAGGAAGGCTGTTTCTGAACGTTACGAACGAATGTTTGGTAAATCACCAGATCTCTCAAAACTGAATGCCGATCACCCAGTTGATTTAATTGTTGGTGGTTCTGCAACACAGAATTTACAAATGCTGAATGAAACCATTAATAAAAGTGTTGGTAGTGCTCTTAAAAATGCAGGAAGAAAAGCAGGGCTTCAACCTGGTGATAAAATAAGCGCTATAATATTTAATTGAGGCATGAGATGAATATTAATTTCAAAATTTTTACTGATACAGCTACGGTAGTTGTATTTGATTTGCAATCACTTAAGCATAGAGTTACTGATACGCCAGATTGGTGGAGTATCGAAGATGATGAAATAGATGAAATCAATAATGGGAATGCTGTTTTTTTAAATTTAGGCAGTGATGGCGAATATTCAATAAATATCGTTGAATCTTTAAATGATTATAATGGTTTTGCATATATAAACGCACCTTCGGGAAATATATTTATTGGCGCTGGTGAGGATACTACTGGTGGTGATCTGGAACCAGATGACATAAACAGTGTGTCGGGTGATTTTATAAATGTTCTTCCGGGTAGTTATTCTGTGAGATTCAAAAAAGTGGACAGTGAAATATATTTATCCTTTTCGCCATCGAAAGAGAAGAGAAACAAAATAGAAGCATCTATTAGGTTATAAAATAAAAAGCCGGAAGCGATCCCCACGATCCTTCCGGCTTTATTATTTAACCGCTCGTCTGATTACGCCGTTATCGCCGCGGACACCAC
>NZ_JAINZP010000059.1 GCF_020166435.1 Pectobacterium versatile
TGTAGTGGCACACTGAATTTGGCCACCTGAACAGAGGTGATATGCTCACCTCAGAACAACACAGGTGCTCCAATGAAAAGAAGAAATTTTAGTCCTGAATTCAAACGCGAATCTGCTCAGCTGGTTGTCGATCAAAACTACACCGTCTCTGATGCCGCTAAGGCTATGGATGTAGGTCTTTCCACGATGACGAAATGGGTCAAACAACTGCGTGATGAGCGTCAGGGCAAAACGCCAAAAGCCTCCCCGATAACGCCGGAACAAATCGAAATACGTGAGCTCAGGAAGAAAATGCAACGTATTGAAATGGAAAACGAAATATTAAAAAAGGCTACCGCGCTCTTGATGTCAGACTCCCTGAACAATTCTCGATAATCGGGAAACTCAGGGCGCGTTATCCTGTGGCCACACTCTGCCATGTGTTCGGGGTTCATCGCAGCAGCTACAAATACTGGAAAAAACGTCCTGATAAACCAGACGGCAGACGGGCTGTATTACGCAGTCAGGTACTTGAGCTACATGGCATCAGCCACGGTTCGGCCGGAGCAAGAAACATCGCCACAATGGCAACCCAGAGAGGCTACAAAATGGGGCGCTGGCTCGCTGGCAGGCTCATGAAGGAGCTGGGGTTGGTCAGTTGCCAGCAGCCGACTCACCGGTACAAGCGTGGCGGTCATGAGCACGTTGCTATCCCGAATCATCTTGAGCGACAGTTCGCCGTAACGAAGCCCAACCAGGTGTGGTGCGGTGATGTGACCTATATCTGGACAGGTAAACGCTGGGCGTACCTCGCCGTTGTTCTCGACCTGTTCGCAAGAAAACCAGTGGGCTGGGCAATGTCGTTCTCGCCGGACAGCAGACTCACCATGAAAGCGCTGGAAATGGCATGGGAAACTCGCGGTAAGCCCGTCGGGGTGATGTTCCACAGCGACCAGGGTAGTCATTATACAAGCAGGCAGTTCCGGCAGTTACTGTGGCGATACAGGATCAGACAGAGTATGAGCCGGCGCGGAAACTGCTGGGATAACAGCCCAATGGAGCGCTTCTTCAGGAGTCTGAAGAACGAATGGGTGCCGGTGATGGGTTACGTAAGCTTCAGCGATGCAGCTCACGCCATAACGGACTATATCGTTGGATATTACAGTGCACTAAGACCGCACGAATATAATGGTGGGTTACCACCAAACGAATCGGAAAACCGATACTGGAAAAACTCTAACGCGGTGGCCAGTTTTTGTTGACCACTACA
>NZ_JAINZP010000006.1 GCF_020166435.1 Pectobacterium versatile
TCATGCTTCGTTTAATGCGGTACTGACATAACTTTTGCAGATATGCACGGCTGCTGTAATGGCTGCCCTGATCAGAGTGGAACATCACGACTTTGGGGCATCCTCTTGATTCATAAGCTATCCGCAGCGCATCTCCCGTCAACACGCTGTCAGGCGATGACGATAAAGACCAGCCAATCACCCTACGGGCATACAGATCCAACACGATGGCCAGATAGACCCAACGTTTCCCTGCCCAGATGTACGTGACATCACCACACCAGACAGTGTTCGGACGCTCAACGTTGAAACCTCGTTCCAGGTGATTACGGGCATATTTGGCTTCATCTTTCGCTAAACGGTAGCGATGCTTACGACGTTGTGTACTTTCAAGACCTGCCTCTTTCATCATGCGGCGGGCTTTATTTCTGCCGACCTCAGGGCCTTCTTTTTTTAAGGCGACCAATAATGCTCGTGACCCTGCCGAACCGCGGCTTTCCTGATGCAGCTCGCACTGGTGTTCTCTTTGCTCCACTCTGGCAGGTTGTTCAGGCACTCGCCGGTAGTAATAACGGCTGCGCGTAACACCAAAAAGGAGGCACAATTCCACGACAGGATAACGCTCGCTCAACATCCGGATCACTTCAAGCGAGTGAACGACTCTGACATTAAGAGAGCGTCGTACATCTCTTTAAACGTGGCGACGATTTCGCGTGTGGTCATGCCTTTGGCGTACAGGGATAAAATCTGGCTGCCCATCTGCGGTAAGTGTCAAGGAAGTTGGCACCCTTGGTTAATTTAAGCCGCCTGTTTTTCCCGTTCCGGATTCAACGTTACCGGGCCTTCCGGCTGCCAGTTTCTTGTCTTCCCTGACCAGCGCTCAGGATGCGCTTTCTGTGCCTGACGATACAGTTCATCCCGCTGGGTCAGCAGAGCTCTGTCTTCACCACGATGTCGTTCTGCCGGTGTCACATAGCGTATTCCACTGTGACGATGCTCTTCGTTATACCAGTGGGTAAATTTATCCACCCACTGACGCGCCTCACTCAGCGTTCTGAACCCCGACGAGGGCCACTGTGGCACATATTTCAGCGTCCGGAACAGCGACTCTGCATACGCATTATCATTACTGACTCGCGGTCTGCTGTGAGACGCTGTGATATTCAGTTCATGTAGTTTCATCCGCAGCGTCTGCGATTTCATCGCTGCACCATTATCAGCATGTAACACCAGGGGCTGACGCCAGCAGCCTTCCCGTATCACGCTACGTTGCATCAGTGCCGCTGCCTGTTCACCACTTTCCGTCTCATACACCTCATAACCGGTGATTTTTCGGCTGTACAGGTCGAGTATCATATACAGATAAAACCAGCGACCACGCACTACAGAGGGTAGCCAGGTGATGTCCCACGACCACACCTGACAAGGCCCGGACGCTATAAAGGTTGTCGGTGCTGATAACTTCTGCTGCCGTGCCTGACGTCCTCTGCGATGGACTTCACCTGAGCGACGCAACACCCGATAGAATGTTGACTCACTGGCCAGGTAAATACCTCTATCGGCCAGGCGCGGCACGATTTGTGAGGGGGGGAAGGCTGGCATATTCCGGTTCATGACAGACATCCCGTATCCGGTTTTCTTCCTCCGGACTCAGCCGATTAAACGGCACGGCTCTTACCGCCTCAGCTCGCCAGTCACGGGGAAAGCACTGCCAGCGTCGCCAGGTACGCAGGCTGATGTTGACTTCACGGCAGGCAATGGCAAGTCTCGCTCCCGAGGTTACCGCTTCATTTATCCAGAGAATAAACTGCTGTCGCTCACCTTCAGGTGTCAGTCGTCCCCGTCGGCTTCCCCGTAGTAGTCTGTAAGCTTTTTTCGCAATACCAGTATGGCTGCCGCCTCCGCAAGGGCTTTTTCTTTACGAAGCAGCTCTTTTTTCAGCTGTTTAATTTCTTTCTGACTCTGTTTCAGGGCAGCGTTACCACCGGGGTTTTCAGTCTGTATAAAGCCCTGTTTCCAATGAATAAGTTGCTCCGGGTAGAGTCCTTTCTTGCGGCAGTATTCCGCAATTTCTGCCTCACTGAGCGTGGCGGTTTCGACTATCACGGCAAAGCGTGCTTCTGCTGACCACTGGTCTGTTGTTTTCTCTGCTCCGGGCACGGGGTTTCCCTCTGATCTAGCCTGATTTCGCCAGTTATAGAGGGTAGCTTCGGATATTCCTTCCATCTGTGCAACAGCAGCCACGGTCATATTGTAGGGTGGCAGCAGTTTTGCCAGTATGCTGGCTTTTCGTTCAGGGGAAATACGTTTCATTTGTCATTCCATCACCCTCGAATTTATTTTCAGTGGGGGTGACAACTATCCTGACACTGAGGGTCTGCGTGATACGCGTCTGGTTTTTCTTTATCAACTGAGGCTCAAAGGTGTTTTCGCGGTCACGCGGCGTATTCAGTTCGATTTCACCGTTGTTGCACAGCAGCGTTTTTGATGAGTAACCGTTGCGGGTATTAGAGCCTAATTTTGGGGCATTTTTCTCGTGCTTGAAGTGGTTTGTGAGTTCGGCATTCAGTGCCGTTGCGACGGTTAACTTCGTCAGCATCCGGGAAAATGCATTGAGATCGGCTTCGGTTCTAAGGCCTTTAGCCAGTTCAGCTGCAAGGGCCTTGAGTTTCCTCTCGTCCATAAATTGCCTGTCACCGTTGTTGGAATGAACATATCAAAAACAGGCAATTACACAATTTTAATTACAGTCCCGTTTTGGCGAATACAAACCTAAACCTTCTTACTGCCGTTTTCTATTGGTTCACGCTTAACTGCGATGAACCTTTTATTTTATCTGTTGTTTGTCGGTAAGAGTGTAAGCGCTCTCTGGAGTAGGACAAATCTGCTGGGAGCGGTACGGAGTGGCGGGCAGGACGTCCACCATAAACTGCCGGGCATCAAATAAGCGGAAGCCCCTGTCGAAAGACAGGAGGTGTGGTGCTGGGGGGAGTTACGCGTCTCTGGTGGCAAAAGAGCGTCGGTATCTCGCGTAGATCAGGTAGACTATGTGATATCCAAATTAGTAGGTATTTCTATCATGGCGCCAAGCGTTATTTCATTGAAGTCTCATAATTCTTTCTCATTGTCTGTTTCTGCATCTTGTATTACGGTTGCGGATACTCAGGATAAATTGATTGAAGGATGGCGCGTCGCTAGTGCATCACAGGAGCCCGTTTTGTTGCTAGGAGAAGGGAGTAATGTTCTTTTCCTGGAGGATTTTTTAGGCACAATTTTGCTTAACCGGCTCAAAGGTATAGATATTCGTGAAGAAAGTGATGGCTGGTACCTCCATGTCGGAGCTGGCGAAAATTGGCATCAATTAGTTGAATTTACGCTTAAATGTGGCATTACTGGATTAGAGAATTTAGCCTTAATTCCCGGATGTGTGGGGTCTGCACCAATACAGAATATTGGTGCGTACGGTATCGAATTACAACACGTCTGTGATTATGTTGAATTATTGGATCTTACAGAAGGTAAAAGCATACGCTTTACCGCTGAGGAATGCCAGTTTGGCTACCGTGAAAGTATATTTAAGAATCAATACCGCTCTGGATTTGCAATTACCGCAGTGGGGCTTTTTTTAAAAAAAGAGTGGAATCCAGTGCTGAACTACGGTGATTTGGAAAAATTGAATCCTGCAACTGTTACACCTCAGCAAGTATTTGATTCTGTATGTCATATGCGTCGAAGCAAGCTCCCTGATCCTATCGTGACAGGCAATGCAGGCAGCTTTTTCAAAAACCCAATAGTTATAAAACAGCATGCTGAACGTATTTTACGAGAGTATCCGAATGCTCCTCAGTATTTACAAGCTGATGGAAACGTTAAATTGGCTGCTGGATGGTTAATTGAGCAGTGCAAGCTTAAAGGATTTCAAATCGGTGGTGCTGCTGTGCACGATCAACAGGCATTAGTTCTGATCAATAAAAATAATGCAAAAAGCTCAGATATTGTCGAGTTAGCTCGTTATGTCCGCAATCAGGTAGCTGCCAAGTTTTCTATACAGCTGGAACCCGAAGTCCGCTTTATTGCTGCGAATGGAGAGGTTAATGCCATTGAGGTATTATCATGAAAGATGTTACGGTTCCTCTTAAATTAATTAAGATTCTCTCTGGTGGTGAATTTTATTCCGGTGAAGTACTGGGTGAAATGATGGGGATGAGTCGAGCTGCGATTAATAAACATATTCAAACTATACGTGATTGGGGAATTGACGTGTTCACTGTGACGGGGAAAGGTTATTCTTTACCCGTTCCTATGCATTTATTAGATGAGGAAGTAATCCTTAGGAACCTATCAGAAGGTGGAGTGACGGTTTTACCTGTCGTTGATTCTACGAATCAGTATATTTTAGAACGGCTCGACACGCTATCCTCGGGTGACGTTTGCCTTGCTGAATATCAGCAATCTGGCCGTGGCCGTCGGGGCCGGCAGTGGTTTTCTCCCTTTGGTGCAAATTTATATTTGTCTCTATATTGGCGCTTGGAGCAGGGGCCGGCGGCGGCTGTTGGAGTCAGTCTGGTAATCGGTATCGTCATGGCTGAAGTTCTGCATAAGCTTGGTGCTGATGGTGTGCGGGTCAAATGGCCCAATGATTTATATCTAAAGGATAGAAAGCTAGCTGGTATTCTTGTCGAGCTTACAGGAAAAACGGGTGATGCTGCTAACTTGGTAATTGGAGTGGGTATTAATTTAAAAATGAGAGAACCAGCTCCAGATATGATTAATCAAGGCTGGATAAATTTACAAGAAGCGGGTATCGATATTAATCGTAATACGCTCGCTTCGACCCTCATTTCTGAGTTAAGAGGTGCTTTGGCTGTTTTTGAACTGAAGGGTCTTGAACCATTTCTTTCCAGATGGGAAAGATTGGATAACTATTTCAATCGCTCGGTACGTTTGATTATCGGTAATCGAGAAATATATGGAATTGACCGTGGAATAGATCGTCAAGGTGCATTATTACTAGAAAGTAACGGTTTGGTAACCCCCTATATTGGTGGCGAAATTTCGTTACGAGGTGTATAAAAATCTGTCTTCATCGAAGGTGAAGGTAATGCCGATCGTTTAAGAAAACTTAAATGATCCTACAGTTTTGAACTAATCCGGAAAACCCTAAATTTTCCGGATTAGCTTTATGTTTTAGCCGGCAAGGGTGGTGGCGCTGATGTTTCTATGATCGCATATGCTACTGCCAGTACCCCATGATGCCTGTAAAAAGAGTGAAGTAACGCTGGCTCAGAAGCTATAATCCCAATTAAAGGATATTTCAGCGCTGTTTTTCTACACGCGTGGAAAACAAAGGGGAAGAATATTGCTGGATCATACCGCTCAAAAAGAATGCTAAATATTAGGCTGTATCCCTTAATTGCATAACTTCTTGTGAAATAGCCGGATGCAGCCCAGCTTTATTATCTACAGGACTTTGTTGAATAAATATTTTTCGAGATACAGCAAAACCGTTCCCACACTTTTTAGGCAATGCGCACGCTGTGCAGCATACCCAGTAATGTCATGATATTTAGTGCTTTCACTAACGCCATTGATTCACCCACCTGTGCATCGTAGTTCCGTAGTGTCAGCCGTCCCACACACACTTTTTTTACCCGCGACATCGCCGTTTCCGTCACTGGTAACCCATTTTCTCTTTCCATAACTTGTTGTTGCCTGTCAGCCGCTGATGCGCCACGGCCTGATTCCGCTCCGTGCTTTTTGACCTTCCATTCCCCCTCGCCGAACACTTTCAGCTCGGTGGAATCAATGACCAGATGCGCTATCTCTCCACGTGTCGGCGTCTTGATGTTGACGTTAACACTCCCAGACCGTTTGCTGATGCTGGTGTCATCCGGGCAACGCAACGGCACATCCATCATCTGGAAAACCGAGTCGATAAACCCCTGCAACGCCCGCAAGGTAAGGTGAAAGACACTTTTGAGCATCAGCGCGTTACGTAACGCATGTCCTGAGTAAGTTTTATCAGCCAGCACAGCATAGCCACGACGCTTCATGCTGCCCTTCTGGCGCTGGATACCCATTCCGTTGAGAAGACGTAGTGCGAACTGACTTTCGTGCGCTTGTCCGGGACTTAGCACGATGTTTAACGCGAGACCGCTTCCGTTTGTCACCAGATGGATTTTGGGGTAGTGAATCCAATTAGTAGAATATATGTTTTTCTATGAAGGCCCGATCACTTTTTCATGTACCTCAATTGAACGTGAGAAACAGATTGTTTTACGTGCCAGACGCTTAATGCGGGTTCTTAGCGTCAAATTATTACGTTCGATACACTGGGTGAAAATCTTTCCGGTGAGATGCTTATCCTTTTGCCCTTCCCGACTATAACTGTCCCAGTTGTCGTGGGTTATCATGCCAATAGTGAACGGTGTGAGTAATGCCAATAATTCACGGTAGACTTCATCAGTACGGGGGCCAAAAGTATACGCCAGAACACCGCCGTTTTGGTGTTGTATGCATACCAAAGTCAGTGCTGACGCGCTTTACTGCCAACAAAACTCCCTTGCTCATCAAGCTTGCAGATAAGTGATACATCGGCATGAGCGACGGTACTCGCTTTGGCGTGAGTTTTTTAATGTGCGGATGACAGTGTTGATGCCAACATTGAGTGTTATTGCCGTATCACGAACGCCAGCATCATTGAAAGCCATGTCAACAATCTGGTCTCTCACGCCGAGTTTTCGGGCCTGATAGGTGTAAGTCAGTTGGAATACGTAGTGCATTCACGACACCGAACGTTCCTGATCTGCCGGATTTTTACCATGCTGACAAACCAGAGCAGAATCACAACGGGGACAATGAACATTAATGCTGATCATAAGTAATCTCAAAAGGCCGTATTATACATCTATTTCAACTAATCAGATGCACTATCCTATCTGGCGGGATCGATCTCTCTGTGGGATCAGTTATTACGTTTACCGGTGTGCTACTGGCCAAATTGATCGGCACGTATGGCATTGATCCTTTCTTTGCGTTCGACATTGCGCTGATGATGGGAGCCATGTTTGGTGAGTTGATGGGATGGATTATCGATACGCTGAAATTACCTGCATTTATTATCACACTAGCCAATATGTTCTTTGTCCGAGGGATGAGCTTTATCGTTTCACAGGAGTCGATTCCAACCGATCATCCAACTGGCGGGGTTTAGCATGGCGCATACCTGATGGTAGATGGTTTACCTTTCTTGTGCTGGTTATGCGCTGGCAGCAAGCGGTGTGGAGTTGGACGCCATCGCTGCTGTCGGAACCGTATTGGGAACCCTGTTTGGCGTGCTGATTCAGGGCCTGATTCAGACGTATATCACGTTTGACGGCACCTTGAGCTCATGGTGGACAAAAATCGTCATTGGTTTCCTGCTGTTTGCTTTCATTGGGTTACAGAAGGCGTTAAGCACATTCTGGTTAGCCAGACGTGCTTAAGTGGGTTGTGAGCAAAATAGCTCATGGATTAATCACAATAGGCGTTTTCAGCAATTGACGAATCATCGTCTGCTGATCGCTGTTTTGTAACCAAACGGCGTAAAACGGGCGCACGACGGGCTGACTGTCGCCAACTATCCGCAGGTTGGAATAGGTTTGTAACCAATGGCTGGGTAAAAACGCGCAGCCGCCGGTTGTTTCAAGCAGTTGGCGGGTCAACTGGGCTGATGTTGTTGTCAAAACGGGAAGCTGATCGCTGGCTAATAGGCGATGTTCCTGCTGATGAAAGTCTGCGCCCCACTCCAATTTTATATAGGGCAGTTCCTGCCCGGGTGGGTGCGCTTCTGCAGCAAACAGCGAAAGGGAGAAGTTGCCCAGCAGCTGACTTGCCAATTCTTCCATTTTTGGCTGTTCAGTCGTAATCAACAGATCCAACTGACGCTCATGGAGTTGTTTTACCAGCGAGTGACGTAAGGCAATGCGCGCTTCTAGCTGGAGCAGCGGGCGCTGTTGATACAGCGATTGTAGCCAGGGAGTCAGATAGGCCTCCCAGAGTGACGCCGTTGCTCCTACCGAAAGCAGACTGTGTTGCTGCGAGCGTGCGACTTCTTTTTTGGCAATCTGCCAGGTACCGATAAGGCTTTCCGCATAGGGCAGAAGCCGTTCTCCAGCGGGCGTCAGGCGTATGTTGTTCCGATGGCGCGTGAACAGGTTGGCACCAAGCTGCGTCTCTAACTGGCGAATCCGAAAACTCACCGCTGACTGCGTGAGATACAAGGATTCGGCGGCACGACCAAAGTGTCTTGTCCTGCTGACTTCCAGAAAGGTTTTTAGTAATTCGGTATCCACGCCCATCTCCAAAAAAATTTTGTCGTAATGATTTAAATGTTTTGTTTTACACAATGTCAAGCCTATCTAATACTCCGCGCCATAAACAACACGACCATAGAAGAATTAGGAGCGTGTAAGATGGCAGAAAGCTTCTCTACCACTAATCGTTTTTTTGATAACAAGTTCTACCCGCGTGGTTTTTCCCGACATGGCGACTTTACGATTAAAGAAGCACAATTGTTGGAGCGCCACGGTTACGCGTTTAACGAGCTGGATTTGGGTAAACGTGAACCAGTGACTGAGGAAGAGACATCGTTTGTTGCAATGTGCCGCGGCGAACGTAAAGCGGAAACGGAACTGGAAAAAATTTGGTCCAAATATCTGGATCGTATCCGTCGTCCTAAACGCTTCCATACGTTGTCTGGTGGTAAGCCGCAGATGGATGCGGTGGAAGAATACACTGAAAGCGATGATTAATTAAGAATGGGGCGTTAGCCCCATTTCCTTTTGTGGCGAATAATATAGCGCTTTCGCTATTCAAGGCTTTTGTGGAGCTGGATGAGCAATCGATCCATACAGCGATAGCTCAGCGCTTCGGCAAGGTGTTTTCTCTCTATGTTGTCCCGATCGCCGAGGTCAGCTATCGTGCGCGCGACTTTCAATATCCTGTGCCATGCACGTACGGATAAGCCAAGTTTGTTCATTACCTCTTCCAAATAGGTCGCATCAGCCATCTCCAATCCGCAATGTTTTTCTATTTCACGTGAAGTGAGTAGTGCGTTGATTTTATTTGCCCGCTTCAGCTGTATCTGCCGTGCGATCAGCACGCGCTCGCGAATCGTCGCGCTGCTTTCGCCTTGATAATGCTGCTGAGATAACACCCCCGGAGGCAGCAAAGGGACTTCGATTGAAAGGTCAAAGCGATCCAAAAAGGGACCGGAAAGTTTGCTGAGATAGCGCAGTATTTGTTGTGCTGGCAATCGGTTATGAACGCCCTGATAGTGGCCTGAAGGGCTGGGGTTCATTGCGGCGACGAGCTGCACCCGTGCTGGGTAGCACACTTTAGCCCGAGTGCGGGAAATGATAATTTCACCGGACTCCAGAGGCTCTCGTAGTGAGTCTAAAACGCGTCGCTCAAACTCCGGTAATTCATCCAGAAATAGCACGCCGTTGTGGGCGAGCGAGATCTCTCCGGGTTTGGGCAGCGACCCTCCGCCCACGAGCGCAGCCATGGAGGAACTATGGTGAGGTGCTCTGAATGGCCTGGCTCGCCAGCGCGTCATGGTGGCATCAATGTTGATTAGACTGTTGATAGCGGCGCTTTCCAGCGCTTCTTCATCGCTTAATGACGGCATCAGATTGCCTAATCGGCTTGCCAGCATGGTTTTCCCGGTTCCCGGTGGCCCCAGTAAGAGCAAGTTATGGCCGCCTGCCGCCGCGATTTCCAACGCGCGTTTCGCCTGCTCCTGACCGATGATATCCTTCAGATCGAGGGTATCTTCCTCGATCGGTGGAACGGGCGTCATGTCGGAGCAACTGAGCAATTCCTCTTCCCCACTGAGAAAAGCACACACGTCCAACAAATGCCCGGCCATTAGCGCTTCACCCTGCGGTATCAGCGTCATCTCCCGTTTATTGTCATCTGGCAGGATAAGCTGGCGGCCTGACTTGATGGCTTCTAATGCGGCGGGAATCGCGCCATTGACGCCACGTAAGGTGCCAGACAGGCCGAGTTCGCCAAGAAACTCGTAGCGGCTTAGCTTTTCACCATCAATTTGTTCTGAAGCCGCCAGAATCGCCAGAGCAATCGGTAGATCGTAGCGTCCCCCTTCTTTTGGTAGATCTGCGGGAGCGAGATTGACCGTGATGCGCTTTGCTGGAAAGGTAAATCCGCAATTGATGAGTGCGCTGCGCACGCGATCGCGCGCTTCCTTGACGGTGGTTTCAGGTAAGCCCACCAGCGTTAGGGCCGGCAGCCCGCTGCTGATGTGAACTTCGATATAAACGTCCGGTGCTTGTACACCAATCATTGCCCGAGTATAGGTAACTGCCAATGACATGCTATTTCCCCTTTGCTGATGATTTGCATCATGTCTGGCAAGGGAGAAGAAGTAGAGACCGTCTTCGCCAGTCTGCGCGGCGATGTCATGAAATAATTCACTGTTTCAGTAATGCGTAAAATTTGTGCGCGATGTGTCGCAATTATCTAAGATGAACTGATCGCTTAACGCGATACGACGATCAATGACTCCCGTTTTCATCTGCCACGTTTCTCGTACAACGCTCATTTTTAAGCCAATAGGAAAAAATAATTTGATGCGCTTCTACCTTATGATTACGTTGTATTTTTTCCCGTATCATAGGTAATCCTTACGGGTGGCAATGAAAAAAAATTGTTGTCAGGCCATGTCTGACTGTGATAACTCTGTAGGCATTCGTTCGACAGAAGATTAATGAACAACCTATTATGAAAGCCCTATCCCTAGTGATTAGCCTAGTCGTGATTAGCGTGGTGGTGATTATTATCCTACCGTGCGGGGCTGCACTTGGACGAAGAATGGCTTAGAAATCAAGGCCTAATTCAAGAAAACCCCCGCACCGAAAGGTCGGGGGTTTTTTGTTGGGCGTAATCTATAACGGAAAGGAACAGAAAATGAACATCAGCATAAAATTCTGTTATTCCCATAAGATGTCGGGGAAATAACTATGAATGGAGCACAGTGGGTGGTTCAAGCGTTGCGAGCGCAGGGAGTGGAAACCGTTTTTGGTTATCCGGGGGGCGCGATAATGCCAGTCTATGATGCACTTTATGACGGCGGCGTTAAACACCTGCTGTGTCGCCACGAGCAAGGCGCGGTGATGGCGGCGATTGGCTATGCTCGCTCCACGGGCAACGTGGGCGTCTGCATTGCGACATCTGGCCCAGGAGCGACGAACCTGATCACTGGTTTGGCCGATGCGCTGTTGGATTCTGTCCCTGTGGTCGCGATCACCGGGCAGGTCGGATCGGCGCTGATTGGCACCGATGCTTTCCAGGAGATCGACGTGCTGGGGCTGTCGCTGGCCTGTACGAAACACAGTTTTCTGGTTGAGTCTCTCGAATCACTGCCGGAAGTGATGGCAGAAGCGTTCGCGATTGCCAACAGTGGTCGTCCAGGCCCTGTTCTGGTCGATATTCCTAAAGACATTCAGCTGGCAGTGGGGGATTTCACTCCAAACTTTGCGCCCGTTGCTAACGATGTTGATTTCCCCGAGCAAGATATTGCGCAGGCGTACGCTCTGCTGGCGAAAGCGCAAAAACCGGTGCTGTACGTTGGCGGTGGGGTCGGCATGGCGAATGCGGTTCCGGCACTGCGTGAATTCCTGAACGTAACGGATATCCCTTCCGTTTCTACCCTGAAAGGGCTGGGTGCCGTGGATGCCAATCATCCCTATTACCTCGGTATGATTGGTATGCACGGCACGAAGGCGGCGAACCTGATTGTGCAGGAGTGCGATTTGTTAATCGCGGTCGGGGCGCGTTTTGATGACCGCGTGACCGGCAAACTGAACGCCTTCGCGCCTCACGCCAGTGTTATTCATATGGATATCGACCCAGCAGAATTGAGCAAATTGCGTCATGCTAATGTTGCGTTGCAAGGCGATCTGAAAGCGATATTACCCGCGCTGCAACAGCCGCTGAACGTCAGCGCGTGGCGCCAGCAGGCGACCATGATGAAGGCGGAATACCCGTGGCGTTATGATCATCCCGGCCAGGCTATCTATGCGCCCGCGCTGCTGAAAACGATCTCTGAACGAATGGATGCAGACACCGTGGTCACGACCGATGTGGGCCAGCACCAGATGTGGGCTGCACAGCATATGACGTTCAGCCGTCCTGAAAATTTCATTACCTCCAGCGGCCTCGGTACGATGGGCTTCGGCGTACCCGCTGCGGTAGGCGCACAGGTTGCGCGCCCAGACGACATGGTTATCTGCATTTCCGGCGACGGATCTTTCATGATGAACGTCCAGGAATTGGGCACCATCAAACGAAAACGGCTGCCGTTGAAGATCGTACTGCTGGATAACCAGCGGTTAGGCATGGTGCGCCAGTGGCAGCAGTTATTCTTTGATGAACGCTACAGTGAAACCGACCTCTCCGATAACCCTGATTTCCTGACGCTGGCAAGCGCGTTTGATATCCCCGGCCAGCGCATCACCCGTAAAGATCAAATTGATGTCGCGCTGGATGCCCTGTTTAACAGCGAAGGACCCTATTTATTGCACGTATCGATTGATGAATACGAAAATGTTTGGCCACTGGTTCCGCCGGGTGCGGGCAACGAAACGATGCTTGATAAAACCAAGTAAGGCTCGATAAAACCAAACTAAGCTCGACAAAACCGAACAATGGCCGACTTACACAGAATAAGTGCTGGAGATAACAGAATGACACACCATCAACTTTCGATTCAGGCGCGCTTTCGTCCCGAGGTTCTGGAGCGTGTATTGCGTGTTACCCGCCATCGCGGTTTCAAAGTTTGCGCGATGAATATGGTGCAAACCACCAATGCCGATCACATTAATATTGAACTGACCGTTGCCAGCCATCGTTCGGTGGATTTATTGTCAACGCAATTGAGCAAGCTGTTGGATATTTCCTGCGTTGACATTCAACCGATGACGACATCACAGCAGATCAGCGCCTAACGCAAAAGAGTAAGGAAAAAGAAGAATGACAAAAAAAGCGGATTACATTTGGTTCAATGGTGAGATGGTTCCATGGGCTGAAGCAAAAGTACACGTCATGTCGCATGCCCTGCATTATGGCACCTCCGTCTTTGAAGGCGTTCGTTGCTACAATTCACATAAGGGGCCGGTAGTTTTCCGTCACCGTGAGCATATGCAGCGCCTGCGTGATTCGGCAAAAATTTACCGTATGCCCGTCGCGCAAAGCGTGGATGAGCTGATGGAAGCCTGCCGTGAAACGCTGCGTAAAAATAACCTGACCAGCGCCTATATTCGTCCACTGGTGTTCATTGGTGATGTGGGTATGGGTGTTAACCCGCCAGATGGTTATCAAACCGACGTCATCATCGCGGCTTTCCCGTGGGGCGCATATCTGGGTGAAGAAGCGCTGGAAGCAGGCATCGATGCTATGGTGTCGTCCTGGAATCGCGTGGCGGCGAATACCATTCCAACCGCCGCAAAAGCGGGTGGCAACTATCTGTCCTCCCTGCTGGTGGGTAGCGAAGCGCGTCGCCACGGCTACCAGGAAGGGATCGCGTTGGATGTCCACGGCTATGTTTCCGAAGGTGCGGGTGAGAACTTGTTTGAAGTGAAGGACGGTATTATCTTCACGCCGCCGTTTACCTCTTCGGCGCTGCCGGGTATTACGCGTGACGCTATCATCAAACTGGCGAAAGACGCAGGATATGAAGTGCGTGAGCAAGTGTTATCCCGCGAGTCACTGTATCTGGCCGATGAAGTCTTCATGTCCGGTACTGCGGCAGAAATTACCCCAGTGCGCAGTGTTGACGGCATTCAGGTCGGTGTTGGCAAACGCGGCCCAGTTACCAAAGCGTTGCAGCAGGCATTTTTTGGCCTCTTTACGGGTGAAACCGAAGATCAATGGGGCTGGTTGGATCCGATAAATCAGTAAGCAATCAAGACAGACAGTCAGGCGGTGATACGTTCCGTCATCGCCAAATTCGTAATTTTTGGAGTAAAAGAGCATGCCTAAGTACCGTTCAGCCACAACCACTCACGGCCGTAATATGGCGGGTGCCCGAGCCTTGTGGCGCGCCACCGGGATGACCGACGACGATTTTGGTAAACCGATTATCGCGGTGGTTAACTCCTTCACTCAATTCGTGCCGGGCCATGTGCACTTGCGCGATCTGGGGAAACTGGTTGCCGAGCAGATCGAAGCCTCCGGCGGCGTCGCGAAAGAATTTAACACCATTGCGGTTGATGACGGTATCGCGATGGGGCACGGCGGTATGCTCTATTCCCTGCCTTCCCGTGAACTGATCGCCGATTCCGTGGAATACATGGTCAATGCCCACTGTGCGGATGCAATGGTGTGTATTTCCAACTGCGACAAAATTACCCCAGGGATGTTAATGGCGTCGCTGCGCCTGAATATTCCAGTGATTTTTGTTTCTGGTGGCCCGATGGAAGCAGGGAAAACCAAGCTTTCCAACCAAATTATCAAGCTCGATCTCATCGATGCCATGATTCAGGGGGCAAACCCTAACGTCAGCGATGCCGACAGTGAGCAAATTGAACGTTCCGCCTGTCCGACCTGTGGCTCTTGTTCAGGAATGTTTACGGCGAACTCCATGAACTGTCTGACCGAAGCCTTGGGGCTCTCTCAGCCAGCCAATGGTTCATTGCTTGCGACACATGCCGATCGTAAGGATCTGTTCCTGAACGCGGGTACGCGCATCGTGGGTCTGGCGAAACGCTATTACGAGCAGGATGATGCAAGCGTATTGCCGCGCAACATCGCTAATAAAGCCGCATTTGAAAACGCCATGATTCTGGATATCGCCATGGGCGGTTCCACCAATACCGTATTGCACCTGCTGGCCGCGGCGCAGGAAGGTGAAATTGATTTCACCATGTCGGATATCGACCGCCTTTCACGTAAGGTGCCACACCTGTGTAAAGTCGCGCCTAGCGGTCAGAAATACCATATGGAAGACGTACACCGTGCTGGTGGGGTTATCGGTATTTTGGGCGAGCTGGACAGAGCCGGTCTGCTGAACCGTGAAGTCAACAACGTGCTGGGTAAAACGCTGCCGGAAACGCTGGAAGCCTACGATGTGATGCTGACGAAAGATGAAAGCGTGAAGCGTATGTATTCTGCTGGCCCAGCGGGTATCCGTACGACTAAAGCGTTTTCTCAGGATTGTCGCTGGGATTCACTGGATACCGATCGTCAGGAAGGCTGTATTCGCTCGCGTGAATATGCTTACAGTCAGGATGGCGGGTTGGCCGTGCTGTACGGCAACATTGCGCTAGATGGCTGCATCGTGAAAACCGCAGGCGTTGATAAAGATAGCCTGATTTTCCGTGGCCCGGCAAAAGTCTATGAAAGCCAGGATGACGCGGTAGAAGCGATTCTGGGCGGAAAAGTCGTGGCGGGCGATGTGGTTGTTATCCGTTACGAAGGGCCGAAAGGTGGGCCGGGCATGCAGGAAATGCTGTACCCGACTACCTACCTGAAATCGATGGGCTTGGGTAAAAGCTGTGCACTGATCACTGATGGCCGCTTCTCTGGTGGTACGTCAGGGCTGTCTATCGGCCACGCGTCTCCTGAAGCTGCAAGCGGTGGCACTATTGGTCTGGTGAAGGATGGCGACATGATTGCCATTGATATTCCTAACCGCAGTATTGCGCTGGATGTCGCGGAGAATGAACTGGCAATCCGCCGTGAAGTGGAAGAGGCGAGAGGCGAGCAGGCCTGGACGCCACATAACCGTGAACGTCAGGTATCTTTTGCGCTGCGTGCGTATGCCATGCTGGCAACCAGCGCAGATAAAGGCGCTGTGCGGGATAAAAGCAAGCTGGGAGGCTAATGCTGATGGCTGTGTCACAACCTCTTCCTGCCGCGCCGGGAGGCGCGGAATACCTGCGGGCGATCTTGCGGTCGCCAGTGTATGAAATCACGCAGGTCACACCGCTGGAGAAGATGGATAAGATCTCTTCGCGGCTGGGTAATGTCATTCTGGTAAAACGTGAAGACAGACACGCGGTGCACAGTTTCAAGCTGCGTGGCGCGTACGCGATGATGGCGGGTCTGAGCGATGAGCAAAAATCACACGGTGTGGTAACGGCATCAGCCGGTAACCATGCGCAGGGTGTTGCACTTTCCTCCAGCAAACTGGGGATTAAATCGCTGATTGTGATGCCGGTAGCGACGGCTGATATCAAGGTGGATGCGGTGCGGGGTTTTGGCGGCGAAGTGCTGCTACACGGCGCCAACTTTGATGAAGCCAAGGCAAAGGCTATTGAGCTGTCAGAGCTGGAGCATATGACCTTTCTGCCGCCGTTTGATCATCCTGCGGTGATTGCCGGGCAGGGCACGCTGGCGATGGAACTACTACAGCAGGATGCGCATTTGGATCGCGTGTTTGTGCCAGTTGGTGGTGGTGGCCTGGCGGCAGGTGTTGCCGTGCTGATCAAACAGCTGATGCCGCAGATTCAGGTGATCGGCGTGGAAGCGGAAGATTCCGCCTGTCTGCGTGCGGCGCTGGATGCGGGTCAACCGGTCGATCTGGCACGTGTCGGGCTGTTTGCCGAAGGCGTGGCGGTGAAACGTATCGGCGATGAGACTTTCCGCCTGTGTCGGGAATATCTGGACGACGTGATTACCGTCGACAGCGATGCCATTTGTGCGGCAGTGAAAGATCTGTTCGAAGATGTCCGTGCGATTGCTGAACCCTCTGGGGCGTTAGCCTTGGCGGGGATGAAAAAATACATCCAACAGCATCAGATTAAGGGCGAGCGTCTGGCACATATTCTGTCCGGTGCAAACGTCAACTTCCACGGGTTACGTTACGTTTCCGAGCGTTGCGAGCTAGGTGAACAGCGTGAAGCCTTGCTGGCCGTGACGATCCCCGAGAAACAGGGAAGCTTCCTGAAGTTTTGCCAGCTGTTGGGCGGCCGTTCTGTTACCGAGTTCAACTATCGCTACGCGGATGCCAAAGACGCCTGCATTTTTGTCGGTGTGCGTTTGACGCGCGGCTATGCGGAACGGCAGGAGATCATCGCCGAGCTGTCCGCAGACGGTTATGAAGTGGTGGATTTGTCCGATGATGAAATGGCGAAGCTGCACGTTCGCTATATGGTCGGCGGACGTCCTTCCAAACCGCTACAAGAACGGCTGTACAGCTTTGAGTTTCCAGAGTCGCCGGGGGCGTTACTGAAATTCCTGCATACGCTGGGGGCGCACTGGAATATTTCTCTGTTCCATTACCGCAGCCACGGCACGGATTTTGGCCGCGTGTTGGCTGCGTTCGAACTGGATGCGGGCGATCGGGAATTCGAGCAGCATTTGAAGGCGCTGGGCTATGAATGCCACGACGAAACCAATAACCCTGCGTTCCGCTTCTTTTTAGCGGGTTAATTGCTGAGTGTTCCCTTAACGCCGCCGATGGTGTTTCACCGTCGGCGGCGTTATCTTTAATGCTATCTGACAGCAACAGGGATGGCATCTCTTTATGGCAACGCAGTTCACAGGTTTTTCTCAAGCGGGTTTAACGTTTCTTCAGCAGTTTTCTCAAGGCGTTGTTGAATAAATCTAATTGCAGTGTGTTATTAATTTAAAATCAATTATTCATTTTTTCTAATTCCTTTAAATATTGCTAATTATTATTTCCTAGGTTAGTTTGATGAATAGTGGAATAACACATGGAGACCGAGTATGAAAAATAAAGAAAAACTTGCCATTCAGTTAAATGAACAATTAAAAAGTAGCCTTATTAATAGTTCGTTACCTCCTGAAGAAATACTCGCATTGATGATGAAGCTATGCCTTTCTCTGATGCAGGTGACTCAAAGTAATCTTGTGGAAATGAAGACGTCAGATGGGCGAAAACTTTCACTCAAGCTCGATACACCATCAGTGCATTGATCATATTTATTCTTAGATGCCGCTAGAAATGTCGAGTATTATCTATTTAGAATTGACGGGCGATAAACAGGGGTTAATTTCTTCTGGCTGTTCAACATTATAGTCAATTGGTAATAGAAGCCAAATTGGTCATGAAGATCAGATTCAAGTATTAAGTTTAAACCATTCAATGAGTCATGATGATAATCTATCTTGTCATCCCGTTGAAATAATTAAACTTATCGATAAGTCGTCACCGTTGCTTGGTGTTTCTACCTCTTCCAATGAAAAGCTAAGTGCAAATTTCTTTTTGTATAGGATAAATACCGCTGGGCAATTAGAGTTGTTTTATGTCATTAAATTAACAGATGCCCGTATTGTTGATATTTCTTGTAGTTATCCGCATTCGATTAATGATAATGACGTCATGCCATATGAAAAAGTTTTATTGAAGTATGGTTCTATATCATGGGATCACAAAGTTGCGGGAACATCAGGGTATAGCATCTGGAATGATAGTGGTATTTAGTTTATTTGGTAATAGAACATACAGCCATTGATAATTATGTTATTCATGGCTGCTTTTATTAACTAATTCATCACTAATCTAAAGAGATGATAATTAACTTCGCACATTGATGCTTCGTGTTAATGAAAAGGAATTTACTCAATGCTAAGAGTACCTCAAGGACAAATAACCTTCGATGGAGAGGGGGATGATGTCCCCAATAGCCCTTTTTTTAGCCGAGTCGTTCATTGGCCAGGAAATGCCAAATCTGGCGTGACACTGGGGCGAGGCTATGATATGGGGAAGAGAACCAAGGGCGAAATTTATTCGGATATGCTTAGAGTTGGTATTGGGAGTGAAAAAGCGAGTTTAATAGCGACGGGAGCCGGGTTAAAGGGCGGTGCCGCCGCCACTTTCGTGAAAGAGTACAAAGGAAAAATTGGTGTGATTACACATCAACAGCAGGTGGATTTGTTTAATATTATTTATGGTGGGTATATAAAAATAGCGAAAAATCGATACGCAGATCGTTCCGCTAATATACCTGATAGGGCGAATTGGAATGAGCTTCATCCCGCTATCAGAGATATTCTGGTGGATCTGGCCTATCAAGGGATGGAGGGGAAGAAAACTATCCCTGTGGCGGCAAAGAATGATATCGATCTGTTAATAAAGTTAATAGAGAGTGAGCCTGAGTTGCTAAAATATGAGGTTGGAAGAAACCGAGCGGGTTATTTAAGGATGAGAAGATGAAAAATATCTATTTCTGTATTTTGATGTTATTTGCTGTAAGCGGAGTATCTCCTGCATTTTCTGAGATTTACTGGAGTAAACTAGAATTAATGGAGAAAACGTTATGTAAAGATATAATGAAAGGGGAAAACTATCATGAACTTTATATTTGTACTGACCGAATGCTTGCTGATTCGACGGAAAAACTAGAGCAAAAAAATAAAGAAGCAATAAATTTTCTCTCCACACTTATAACTATAGAGGATGAGGAAGATGCCGTTAAGCTTTTCAAAGCAGATCAAGCCGCGTGGAAAAATTATGTTGTCCACCGTTGTGCGTATAGAGGACACCCATATATTAAAGATAGCCCCGTTTATTTATCAAATAAAGATCTTTGCGAGGCGGTAGAAAACTACAGGCGGATCGAGTCGCTAGACGGTGAGCTCAATATCCCTTAATACTTATCCCTTGGATAAGTGTGTAACGCCGCCGATGGTGTTTCACCGTCGGCGGCGTTATCTTTAATGCCATCTGACAGCAACAGGGATGGTATTTTTTTATGGCAACGCCGTTCACCGGCTTTTCTCAAGCGGATTATTTAAGGATGAAGAAATGAAAAACATCTACTTCTGTATGCTGATGCTATTTGCTGTGAACGGTATATCTCCTGCATTTGGTGAGATTTACCTGAGTAAACTGGACGTAATCGAAAAAACGTTATGTAAAGACCTAATGAAAGGAGAGAGTTATCATGAAGTGGATATTTGTATTGATCGGATGCTTGCTGATTCGACAGAAAAATTAGAACAAAAAAATAAAGAAGCAATAAGCTTTCTTTCCAAACTTATAACTATGGAAGATGAGGAAAGTGCAGTTAAGCTCTTCAAAACAGATCAAGCCGCGTGGAAAAATTATGTTGTCCATCGTTGTGCGTATAAAGTACACCCGTATATTAAAGATAGCCCTATTTATTTCTCAGATAAAAGCCTTTGCGAGGCGGTCGAAAACTACAGACGGATCGAGTCGCTAGACGGTGAACTCAATATCCCTTAATACTTATCCCTTGGATAAGTGTGTAACACCGCCGACGGTGTTTCTCATACGGATTATTTAAGGATGAGGGGGGTGAAATATATACTTATTTCTATGTTATTATCACAAAGGCCATTTCATTATGGCCTTTGTGTAAAAATAAAATTTAATTATTTAGCCAAAATACCATAGCTGAATAAATATCCTGTTTGATGAATGAAATCGTTATATTTCTCATTTTGCTCAACGGAGTGGGAGGATGTTTTTCTGGTACTGGTAGAGGCTTTTACTAGATCAATGTTCAGTTGAGTGAATTGTTTTCTTAATTTTTCATGAATAGCGGTGTCATCAGTTTCTTTTAGGTTTTTTAATAGCTCTACTAGTTTTTCTGCTGGTGCCTGAATACTAGGGTTAAGCCCATTCGTGGCAGGAACATCATAACTAAATACCATATTTATGGAGTCTTTATTTTTTTCTTCGATAGAATTAGCCGCAAGGTTCTCACCATATACCTCTGCAATGTATTCGACTAACTCTGGCTTATCAAAGCATTTAGATTGGATGTTACCACTCGATGTTCTATCATGGACGGTGATTGATTCAGGAAATACTTCGCCTAATTGATAGGTACATTTGAACATGTTTGCATCAATTACAGAAGCATTGGCGCTTCTGACAGCCATCTCTAATTGGTGACCATTAATCATTACCTCATAGGTCATGGGGTTAAATCTTTTTTCCTTGCCTTCGACAGCATAAGCTTCTGATAACGTATAATAAGTATAATTATTGGGATTGATAATCCCACCGTTGTTATTATCAAAAACCATGAATGAAAAACTCTCACCTTTGCTATTTTCTAATATATGTTTGCCTGGTGAAAGTTTTATCGTGTCGCGATGATTCGGTAAAACATCATAATTTTTTCCATCAACCTTAAATGTAAGGTTACTGGCAGTGGGGTTGCTGTAATAAAATACGCCTTTCTGACTGGTTGGATCTAAACTATCACAAGCAGAAACGGAAAGGACGACAATACCGATTAACCCAACTTTTAATGCTGTCTTCATTATATGATTGCCTTGTTACAGATATTTTGTTGTTAATAATTATCGAGATTAAATTATACTAATGTTAACATATTGGTTGCAGTGGTATGTTCTAAATTAAGTCAAATCCTACGGTTATTTGCCTATGACGCCTCAGAAATAAATCACATAGATGTATTCTGGGGGAGTCCGTGAAGAAAAACGGTAATTATAAAATGGTTAACGTTTGTAGAAGGTCAGCAGGGAGCCCTTATTCCTCCTTTGGGAAAATAAAAAATATGTTGGTTTGGGTGGTGAAGTGCCGTCATGCGTGACTAACGTTAATAAGACTAGGTTGATTGCCTTGTTGTCACGGTAGAATATGGCCTTTCCACCGCCGATGGTGTTTCAGCGTCAGCGGCGTTATCTTTATGTCATCTGACAGCAACAGGGATGACATCTCTTTATGGCAACGCAGTTCACAGGTTTTTCTCAAGCGGGTTTAACGTTTCTTCAACAGGTGCGTCAGTACAACGATAAAGCGTGGTTTGACGAGCATCGTGCAATTTACGACGAGCAACTGGTTGCGCCGTTCCGCACGCTGGTGGATGAACTCAGTCTGACCATGTTGCAGATTGACGACCATTTTGAAACGCGTCCTGCCATCGGCAAAACGCTCTCCCGTATTCACCGCGACACGCGCTTTTCTCACGATAAATCACGCTATCGCAGCCATATGTGGCTCACTTTCAAACGTACTCGCAAAGACTGGACGGACGCGCCAGTGTATTTCTTTGAAATCACACCGGATACCTGGCGTTACGGGCTGGGCTATTACAGCGCGACACGTAATACAATGGACCTGTTCCGTCAGACGCTGCGCGGGAATCCGTCACAGTTTCTTGAAGTGGCGAGCTGTTTGGGCAATACCTTCACGCTGGAAGGCGAAAGCTACAAACGTCCGTTGATTAAAGGTCAGGAGCCGGAACTGGCTGACTGGTATAACCGTAAGTCGTTTGCTGCGATAGGTACCCGACAGGATATGGACGCGCTGTTTTCTGGTGATCTGGTGACGGTTCTGTCACAGGGTTTTACCCAGCTTGAACCGCTCTATCATTACCTGATGAACGTCGAAACTATGAAGAAAGCCGCGCAGGAAACGGAGTCCGATACGCGAGCATTTTCGGCGGATAAGTGGTTTGAACGCTAGAGCCAAAGTGAGCCAACGCTACGGCGTTTTCTGCGGCTCCAGTGGGGTTTTATCGCGCTCCAGCAAATAGTTAAACAGGTAACCTTCTTCCCGATTGCTGCCGAAGGTGGCGATTTGCAGATGATCATCGTCAATGCAGGTGAGCAGTAATTTCACCTGCTGGCCGAAACTGCTTTCGCCTTTGCCAATCGCTTGTATATCGCTCATCTGACGGGCCGTGAAGGCAGAATCATCCAGCTTGTTACCGTAGCGGAATGCAATGGATGCGCCGCCCTCAATCTTGCCGCGCTGGTTGGTCATCGTCAGGCTGACGGCGTGGTAGGGCGCTTTCTGGTCATACATCTCCCGAAAATAATCACCCAACTCGCGGTACTCTTCGGCAGAAAGCCCTGACATCACATACTCATAGCTGAATGAACCGTGGAAGCAGGACGTATTTTTCACTGGCGTAATCGGCGAGGGGAGTGCGTGCTGCGCGATGTCATTCAGATAGCGCAGCCGATTTAACTGCTGCTGATAGCGCTGGCGTAGACAGTCTTCGTCTTTGCATTGATCGCGGGTGGTCAGCCAGCTACGCTGAAACTGGTTGAGCGTTTTTTCCCACGGTGCGCTGTTGTCGTACGCCGTCAGGGACGCGCGGGAGGTCTTCCATGCCTGTGCCAGTTCTTCATCAAGCTGCCCGAGCAGCGGGCTGGCGCAAATCAGCGTCTCCTGCGCTGAGGCGGCTTTTTCGCAGGGGAAACTGGCGGCTTGCGCAGTGTGGCTGAGGGCGGCCAACGTCACCCCAGCGGCGATGATGGCAGTGAAGGCTATCTTCATGGCGTGTCCTGTAATATGTCCCAAAAGGCGGCAATCAGCGGCTCGCTAAGCCGTTTTTTCTGTACGCACACGCCGAGTTCTAGCGGCTCCATCACCTGTTCGACAAAGACAGAAACGCGGTTGCGTACCGGTTCCGGGCTGTTCTCCAGCACGACGTTGGGAATCAGCGCGATGCCGCAGCCCAGCGCGACCATCGATACCATCGCTTCATGCCCTGAGATGGTGGCGTAAATTTGCGGATTGGTGATGTGGTTGCGTCGGAACCACAGATCGATGCGCTTACGTACTGGGCCGTGTTCCGGCAGGATGAACGGAACCTGCGACCAGTCTGGGTCTGCTTGCCGCACCAGCGACTGCACGGGGCAGGGAAGTGCTGGGATAATCAACGCCAGAGGCAGCTTATCGAGCGGCATGAAATCAACGCTGGCTGGGAGCGCCTCCGGGCGTCCTGCAATCCCCAAATCCCCGTCATTCGACTGAATTTTCTCAACGGCATCGGCGGCATCGCCGGTTGTCAGCTTAATTTCTACCAGCGGGTGCAGCGCCCGAAAGCGATCCAGAATCGGCGGCAGGTGGCTGTAGGCGGCGGTGACGGAACAGAAGATCCGCAGCTCGCCGCTTAATGACGGCCCGTGCTGGTCTATCGTGTGGCGTAGCTGCTGGTATTGCAGCAGCGTTTGCTGGGCGAACAGCTTCAGGTGCTCTCCGGCATCGGTGAGCTGTACGGTTCGGTTATCACGCAGAAACAGCGTCTGCCCTAAATCCTCTTCCAGCCGCTGAATTTGCCGCGACAGCGTGGACGGGCTGATGTGCATCGCCTTGGCGGTTCGGCCAAAATGCCGGCTTTCTGCGAGGTGCAGGAATAATTTGAGATCACGTAAATCCATGCGATGCAGGCCCCGTTTTTTATCTTGCAGCCGCTTTTTATCTTGCAACCGCTTTTGATCTTGCAAATAGTGCAATGTGACGTTGTTAATATATCAATTTAAGCAACGCAATTCCTGTCATATGATGGGGTCATAGTGAATTCCCATCTGACGGGAATCCTTTTCTGAATAATAGACAAACAAAACCGTATACGGAGCACAACATGGCTAACTATTTCAACACATTAAACCTGCGTCAGCAGCTGGATCAATTGGGCAAGTGCCGCTTTATGGGGCGTGATGAATTTGCCGATGAGGCGAGCTACCTGAAAGGGAAGAAAGTGGTGATCGTCGGCTGTGGTGCTCAGGGTCTGAACCAGGGTCTGAATATGCGCGATTCTGGTCTGGATATCGCTTACGCCCTGCGTGCTGAAGCGATTGCCGAAAAACGCGCATCATGGCGCAAAGCGACCGAAAACGGCTTCACCGTTGGTACATACGAAGATCTGATCCCGCAGGCTGATCTGGTGGTTAACCTGACGCCGGACAAACAGCACTCTGCAGTGGTTCAGGCGGTACAACCGCTGATGAAACAGGGCGCAGCGCTGGGCTACTCTCACGGTTTCAACGTCGTTGAAGTGGGCGAGCAAATCCGTAAAGACATCACCGTTGTGATGGTGGCTCCGAAGTGCCCAGGTACGGAAGTCCGTGAAGAATACAAACGTGGTTTCGGCGTACCAACGCTGATCGCAGTTCACCCAGAAAACGATCCGAAAGGCGAAGGCATGGCCATCGCTAAAGCCTGGGCTGCGGCCACCGGCGGTCACCGTGCTGGCGTTCTGCAATCTTCTTTCGTTGCAGAAGTGAAATCTGACCTGATGGGTGAGCAAACTATTCTGTGTGGTATGTTGCAAGCGGGCTCTCTGCTGAGCTTCGACAAACTGGTTGCTGAAGGCACCGATCCGGCTTATGCAGAAAAATTGATTCAGTTCGGCTGGGAAACCATCACCGAAGCGCTGAAGCAAGGCGGGATCACGCTGATGATGGATCGCCTGTCTAACCCAGCGAAACTGCGTGCTTACGCACTGTCTGAGCAGTTGAAAGGCATCATGGCTCCGCTGTTCCAGAAACACATGGACGACATCATTTCCGGCGAATTCTCCAGCGGCATGATGGCTGACTGGGCGAATGATGACGTGAAACTGCTGACCTGGCGTGAAGAGACGGGCCAAACTGCATTCGAAAACGCACCGCAGTTCGACGGTAAAATCGCTGAGCAGGAATACTTTGATAACGGCGTGCTGATGGTTGCGATGGTGAAAGCGGGCGTTGAGTTGGCGTTTGAAACCATGGTTAGCTCTGGCATCATCGAAGAGTCGGCTTACTACGAATCACTGCATGAGTTGCCGCTGATCGCCAACACCATTGCGCGTAAGCGTCTGTATGAAATGAACGTGGTTATCTCTGATACCGCAGAATACGGTAACTACCTGTTCGCTAATGCTGCCGTTCCATTGCTGAAAGATGCGTTCATGGCCTCTCTGCAACCGGGCGATCTGGGCAAAGCGGTCGCGGGTACCGAAGTGGACAACGCACAGCTGCGTGATGTTAACGAAGCGATCCGTAACCACCCAATCGAAACCGTAGGCCACACGCTGCGCGGTTACATGAAAGACATGAAGCGTATCGCCGTTGCGGGTTAATGTTGTTTTGACGTTTACCGAAACACGATGATTTCTATGCTGCTCCCTTGGGGAGCAGCATTTTTTTATCCACGGCTATCCCTCACCTCGCGTTATCTACATCCTGTACTGGCCGTGTGTTGCGTGAGGCTAGCGCCAGCGCAGTAGTTAATTCTGCTTTTGTCATCCGTACGCAGTAAGACGGCATGTTTCTTTCAAAACGCCAGCCTTCATACAAAGCTCCAGCGTCTACCACATCAAATCCGAACGCGTCATAAAGCTCAGCCACCATCGCTTTTCCTTGAGAATCATCACCCGCAAGCGGTAGCGCTCGTCGATTAGGATGACCTGCGGATAAACCGTCTTTTTCCAGGTCCGTCATCGGGATCGCGTTAAATGCTTTGATGATTTTTGCACCGGGTAACGTCTCGGCCAGGAGTTCACTGGTCGTTGTTTTCTGTGCATCAAGCGTTATCACGCTGCCATCTCGTTCTGGGTAATAGTTGACGGCATCGATCGCTAACTTACCGTGTAATGCCTGCGCAGGAAGATTGCCGATAGCGGAGAGCGGAACCGCGATAACGACAATATCGCCAAACGCTGCGGCTTGTGTTGGGGTGCCAATGTCGCAGCCAATCATCGGCCGTAGGCTGAAAAGCGTTTGAGGGTCGCGTGAGTTGCTAAGCATGGTTTGATGTCCGGCTTGGATCGCCAGTTTAGCGATCGCCCGTCCGACAAAACCCGCGCCAATAATGCCAATTTTCATCTTTTTTCACCTTAATAGTTTTGAGATGAAAAGGTTAACCCTCTACTTTTTGAAGATAAAGTGTGTTATCTGAGAAGGATAAACAACAAAAATGAGGGAATCATGGATCGGTTTACCAGTATGAACATTTTTGTCAAAACTGTGGAGCTGGGATCTTTTGCCGCCGCCGCTGATGCACTCACCCTTTCGCCACAGATGGTCGCAAAGTATGTGGCGTGGCTTGAGGCCCGGCTTGGTTCTCGGTTACTCAACCGTACGACCCGTCGTCAGAGCTTGACCGATGTCGGTCAGCGCTATTACGAACGCTGCAAAGTCGTGCTTGCTGAATTGCAGGCGGCGGATGATATTGCCCGGGAAATGCAGACGACGCCTTCGGGCATTATTCAGGTTAACGCCCCTGTAACCTGGGGATCGCATTTGCTTGCGCCGTTCATCACTCGTTATCTCGAACGTTATCCAGATACGCAGATCGCGTTAACGTTAAACGATCGTCAGGTTGACCCCATCGAAGAGGGGTTTGAAGTTGTTATCCGCATCGGAGAGTTGGCCGATAGTACGATGGTAGCCTGGCCGCTTCAGCCTTACTCGCTCATTGCCTGTGCATCGCCAGATTATGTGGCGCGCGCTGGTCTGCCTGATACGCCATCAAGCCTCGTCAATCATACGTGCCTGATTTATGGCGTGAAATCCGTCCTTACACCGTGCCGATGGATTTTTCAAAAAGAGGGAAAAACGGAAGAAGTCAGGCCGAAGGGCAGATTGTATGCAAATGACTGGAATGCGTTATTGCATGCCGCGATAGAAGGGTACGGCGTGACTCTTGGGCCAGAAGCGGTGTTGCGCAAGGAAATTCAACGTGGGCGTCTGATTCAGGTGTTGTCTGATTATGACGGGCCTGTGCGTCCCGTACATGTCATGGTGCCTTCTGTGAGGCGAGCAACAGTCAAAGTGAAAACGTTTGTTGATGCGATCAGAACGAATTTCGGTTAGTGGCGGTATGCTGCTTCTGCTTGATTGAAGCGGTCAGTAATCGCTTTTGATGGCGCTTTACCCAGCAGGCTGACGATGAAAATGGTCAGGCAGTTGAAGATAAAACCGGAGATGATGGGCTGCAATCGCTCCATTTGTTAACAAGGTTGCACAAAATTGCAACATGATTGATATTGGCGTTATCCCGATGTGCATCTTCTTATTACAGGAGTGGACTCTATGGGCTCGACCACGATGGGTGTAAAACTCGATGAGGAAACGCGCGAACGCATCAAGGCGGCAGCACAGCGTATTGATCGCACACCGCACTGGCTGATCAAACAGGCTATTTTCCATTACCTCGAACGCCTAGAAAGTGGCCTCGACACGCCTGAAACACCACAATGGGCGAACGTCAGCCACATTGAAGCGGAAGAGATTATGCCGCAATCTCAGGAAGAAGAAACCCACCCACCCTTTCTTGATTTCGCTGAACATGTTCTTCCTCAGTCCGTTATCCGCGCCGCCATTACTTCTGTTTACCGCCGTCCCGAAAATGAATTGGTGCCTATCTTGCTTGAACAGGCAAGACTTACCGATGAAATGTCGCAGTTAACGCAGAAACTGGCTTATCAACTGGCAGAAAAGTTACGCGGTCAGAAAGCTGGAAGTGGGCGTGCGGGCATTGTGCAAGGGCTGCTACAGGAATTCTCACTTTCTTCTCAGGAAGGGGTGGCGTTGATGTGTTTAGCCGAAGCGCTGCTGCGTATTCCTGATAAATCCACGCGTGATGCGCTGATCCGCGACAAGATCAGTCGGGGAAATTGGCAGGCGCATCTTGGTCACAGCCCGTCGCTCTTTGTGAATGCTGCAACCTGGGGGCTGTTGTTTACCGGAAAGTTGGTGGTGACGCACAACGAAGTGAATCTTTCGAATTCGCTGAACCGCATTATCGGGAAAAGTGGTGAGCCGCTTGTCCGCAAAGGCGTCGATATGGCTATGCGGCTGATGGGGGAGCAGTTTGTCACGGGGGAAACCATGGGTGAAGCGCTGGCGAATGCCCGCGAACGGGAGAGCAAAGGCTTCCGTTACTCCTACGATATGTTAGGTGAAGCCGCGCTGACGGAGCACGATGCTGCCGCCTATCTGACGGCCTATCAGCAGGCAATTCATGCTATCGGCAAAGCCTCGAACGGGCGCGGGATTTATGAAGGGCCGGGCATCTCCATCAAGCTGTCGGCGCTGCACCCGCGCTATAGCCGGTCACAGTATGACCGTGTGATGGAAGAGCTCTATCCACGTTTGTTGATGCTGACGCTGCTGGCGCGTCAGTACGATATCGGGATCAATATCGACGCAGAGGAAGCCGACCGACTGGAGATCTCGCTCGATCTGCTGGAAAAACTCTGCATGGAGCCACAGCTGGCGGGGTGGAACGGTATCGGATTTGTCATTCAGGCTTATCAGAAACGCTGCCTGTATGTCATCGATGCGCTGATTGAGCTGGCACAGCGCAGCCGTCGACGGCTGATGATTCGTCTGGTGAAAGGGGCGTACTGGGACAGCGAAATCAAGCGCGCGCAGGTTGACGGGCTAGAAGGCTACCCGGTTTACACGCGTAAGGTCTATACCGATGTGGCTTATCTGGCGTGCGCCCGCAAGCTGCTGGCCGTACCGAATCTGATTTACCCGCAGTTCGCCACGCACAACGCGCAGACGGTAAGCGCGATCTACCACATGGCGGGCAACAATTATTATCCCGGTCAGTATGAGTTTCAGTGCCTGCACGGCATGGGTGAACCGCTCTACGATCAGGTGGTGGGCGCGGTTGCTGACGGAAAATTAAACCGTCCGTGTCGTATTTATGCTCCGGTCGGCACCCATGAAACGCTGTTGGCTTATCTGGTGCGACGCCTGCTGGAAAACGGCGCGAATACCTCATTTGTTAATCGCATTGCGGATACCTCAATGGCTCTGGAAACGCTGATTGCCGATCCTATTCGTAGCGTAGAAGCGCTGGCAAAAGTGGAATGGAGCATGGGCGCACCGCATCCCAAGATTCCTCTACCGCGTCAGCTATATGGACGGGAACGGAAAAATTCGTGCGGGCTGGATCTCTCGAATGAGCACCGGCTGGCTTCGCTTTCCAGCGCGTTGCTGAATCACGCGTCACAGCCGTGGTACGCCGCGCCGATGATTGAGGGGGAAAGTGAGGCGAGTGAAGAAAGGCCTGTCGTGAATCCCGCCGATGTACACGATGTGGTGGGCTATGTTCGCGATGCCTCCGTGGCAGATGTTGAGCTGGCGATAGAAACGGCGGTGCATGCAGGCACTATCTGGTTTGCGACGCCGCCCGCAGAGCGTGCGGCGATATTGAATCAGGCCGCCTCGCTGATGGAAAGGCAGTTGCAAAGCCTTCTGGGGTTGCTGGTGCGGGAAGCGGGTAAATCTTTCAGTAACGCGATTGCGGAAGTGCGCGAAGCGGTGGACTTCTTACGCTATTACGCGGCTCAGGTTCGGAATACGTTCACCAATGATACCAACCGTCCGCTGGGGCCAGTGGTTTGCATCAGTCCGTGGAATTTCCCGCTGGCGATCTTCACCGGGCAAATTTCTGCCGCGCTGGCGGCAGGAAACAGCGTGCTGGCGAAGCCTGCTGAACAGACACCGCTGATTGCGGCGCAGGCGGTGCGTATTTTACGGGAAGCGGGTGTCCCTCAGGGCGTGCTGCAACTGCTGCCCGGACAGGGAGAAACGATTGGAGCGGCGTTGGTGAACGATGAACGGGTACGCGGCGTGGTGTTTACCGGATCGACGACCGTTGCAAAAATCCTGCATCGCAGCATCGCAGGCAGGCTCGACCCACAGGGGCGTTTGACGCCGCTGATTGCCGAAACGGGTGGTCTGAATGCAATGATTGTCGACTCGTCTGCGCTGACGGAACAGGTGGTGAATGACGTTATTGCCTCTGCATTCGACAGCGCCGGACAGCGTTGCTCGGCGCTGCGCCTTCTGTGCCTGCAAGAGGATATCGCGGATCGTACTCTGGCTATGCTGCGTGGCGCGATGGCGGAGTGTCGAATGGGGAATCCTGAACGATTATCGACCGATATCGGCCCGCTGATTGACGCCGAGGCGAAAGAGAACGTGGATCGGCATATTCAGGCTATGCATGCGAAAGGGCATACCGTATTTCAGGCAGCCTATCTGCAGGATGAGGAGACGTGGCGGCACGGGACGTTTGTGAAACCGACCCTGATCGAACTGGGCAAGATAGACGAGCTGAAAAAAGAAGTTTTTGGTCCAGTTTTACACGTCGTTCGCTATCAAAGCCAGCAGTTGGATGCAGTGATTGAGCAGATCAATGCGGCGGGATATGGACTGACGCTGGGTGTGCATACCCGCATTGATGAAACTATCCTGCGTGTGACGGGCAAGGCGAAGGTGGGTAATCAATATGTGAACCGCAATATGGTCGGTGCTGTCGTCGGCGTTCAACCGTTTGGCGGGGAAGGCTTATCGGGAACCGGGCCAAAGGCGGGCGGGCCGCTTTATCTGTACCGCTTGCTGGCACATCGGCCGGACGACGCGCTTGCGGCAGAATTCGCACAGCAGAATCGTGAGCAGGCGCTGGATGCGTCTGCCCGATCGTCGCTGTTGGCGGGGCTACAGGCGCTGGAAGACTGGGCGATTGCCGGGGAGCGTCACGGGCTAGCGATGTTATGCCAGCGCTATAGAGAATATAGCGTCAGCGGGACAACGCGACTACTGCCCGGCCCGACAGGAGAACGTAATTCCTATACGCTACTACCGCGTGAGCGGATTCTGTGTCTGGCGGATAATGAGGACGATCGCTTGATTCAGGCGGCAGCGGTGCTGGCGACAGGAGGAAAATTGCTGTGGCAGGAAGGTGAGCACGAGAAAATGCTCTATGGCCGTTTACCCGCAGATGTGCAGTCGCATATTCAGTTCACACCTGATTGGCAGCGGCACGAGGTGTCTTTTCATGGCGTTATTTATCATGGGGATGCCGATCGGTTACGGCAGTTGAGTGAGGGGCTTGCAGAGCGCGATGGCCCGATTATCCTGCTGTTAGGCTATGCGCAGGGCGATACCCACATTCAGTTGGAACGTCTGTTGATCGAACGTTCTCTGAGTATCAATACCGCCGCCGCAGGCGGTAATGCCAGCCTGATGACGATAGGTTAATAAGGCATTTAATAGAAAAAGCGCGCCAAACCAGAAGGTCGGCGCGCTTTTTATGTTCGGGGTGTCGGTGTGACGACTGAGTGGCGGTACAACTTAATTACGGTACAACACCTTGATCACATGGTAGCCAAACTGGGTCTTCACTGGACCAAACGGTTTCAGCAATTCGCAGGAAAATACCGCCTTATCGAAAGCCGGCACCATGTCGCCTTTACGAAACTCACCTAAATCGCCGCCGTTGCGTTTTGACGGGCAGGTCGAGTGCTTCTGTGCCAGTTTCTGGAAATCTGCACCTTTTTCCAGTTGCGCAAGAATGTCATTAGCTTCCTGCTCAGTGTCTACCAGGATGTGTAGGGCTGCTGCGGTATTTGCCATGTTATTACCTTTTTTGCAAAAGAGATTCCTGTGCGCAATGTAACATTTGCAACGCAAGATGTGGACTGCGATGTGCTTTCCTTAATAACAAATCCTTGGTCAAGATCGATACGGCTTTCTGCTACAATCGCCTTCCGTTTTATGAGTGAGCAAGATCGTTATGCGCTTAAACCCCAGCCAACAACACGCCGTCGAATTCGTCACCGGACCTTGTCTGGTGCTGGCGGGCGCAGGTTCAGGCAAGACCCGCGTTATCACCAACAAAATTGCGCACCTTATTCGCCAGTGTGGCTATCAGGCTCGGCACATTGCCGCCGTGACGTTTACCAACAAAGCGGCGCGAGAGATGAAGGAGCGCGTGGCGCAAACGCTGGGGCGCAAAGAAACGCGTGGGCTGATGATCGCGACCTTCCATACGCTGGGGTTGGAGATCATTAAACGTGAATACGTCGCGTTGGGCATGAAATCCAATTTCTCCCTGTTTGACGATCAGGACCAGATGGCGCTGCTGAAAGAGCTGACGGAGCAGTGGCTGGAAAACGATAAAGTTCTGCTGCAACAGCTGATCTCGACGATCTCAAACTGGAAAAACGATCTGATCGATCCTGCTGGTGCGGCAGCAACCGCTCGCTCCGAACGCGACAAGCTGTTTGTACATTGCTACTCGCTCTATCACGACCACCTGCGCGCCTGTAACGTACTGGACTTCGACGATCTGATTTTGCTGCCTACGCTGCTGCTGAAGCAGAACGCTGAGGTGCGTGAACGCTGGCAGAACCGCTTACGCTACCTGCTGGTGGATGAATATCAGGACACCAACACCAGCCAGTATGAGCTGGTTAAGCTGCTGGTTGGTACCCGCGCACGTTTTACCGTGGTAGGGGATGACGATCAGTCTATTTACTCCTGGCGTGGTGCGCGCCCGCAGAATCTGGTGTTGCTACAGCAGGATTTCCCTGCGCTTGATGTGATCAAACTGGAACAAAACTACCGCTCGTCCGGGCGTATTCTGAAAGCCGCCAATATTCTCATCGCCAATAACCCGCACGTTTTTGAAAAACGTTTGTTCTCAGAGCTGGGTTACGGTGATGAACTCAAAGTCATTACTGCCAACAACGAAGATCACGAAGCGGAGCGGGTCGTGGGTGAGCTGATTGCCCATCACTTTATTAAAAAGACCCAGTACGGCGATTATGCCATTTTGTATCGTGGTAACCATCAATCGCGTCTGTTTGAAAAGATGCTGATGCAGAACCGTATTCCGTATCGGATCTCTGGTGGCACGTCGTTTTTCTCCCGACCTGAAATCAAAGATTTACTGGCCTACCTACGCGTACTGACCAACCCAGAAGATGACAGTGCGTTCTTACGCATTGTGAACACGCCTAAGCGTGAGATTGGCCCGGCAACGATGAAGAAGCTAGGAGAGTGGGCAGGGCAACGCAATAAAGGCCTGTTCAGCGCGAGTTTTGATCTCGGGCTGAGCCAGTCGCTGACCGGTCGTGGGCTGGAATCCCTACAACGATTCACCCAGTGGCTGGCGGAGATTGCCCGTCTGGCAGAGCATGAACCGGTTGCCGCCGTGCGAGACCTGATTCATGGGTTGGACTACGAAAGCTGGCTGTATGAAACCTCACCCAGCCCAAAAGCCGCAGAAATGCGGATGAAGAACGTCAATCAGCTATTCAACTGGATGACGGAAATGCTGGAAGGTTCCGATTTGAATGAACCGATGACGTTGACGCAGGTGGTGACGCGTTTCACATTGCGGGACATGATGGAACGTGGTGAAAGCGAAGAGGAACTGGATCAGGTCCAGCTAATGACGCTGCATGCGTCCAAAGGCCTCGAATTCCCGTACGTCTTTTTAGTGGGGATGGAAGAAGGCCTCTTGCCACATCAGAGCAGTATTGATGAAGATAACGTCGACGAAGAGCGCCGTCTGGCATACGTGGGAATTACGCGTGCCCAGCGTGAGCTGTTCTTCACATTGTGCAAAGAACGCCGCCAGTATGGCGAATTGGTGCGCCCCGAACCGAGTCGTTTCCTGCTTGAATTGCCGCAGGATGATGTGGTGTGGGAAACGGAAAGAAAAGTGGTTAGCGCACAAGAGCGTATGCAGAAAGGTCAGACGAATGTCGCCAGTATCCGGGCGATGTTAGCAAAAGCAAAAGGGGAGTAAAGCGTTCTCCCCTATGTGCTTGTTAAGCGGAGGTTTCTTCCAGCATCAGGGGCCAGTGTACGTAACTCTGCCAGCGGCTTTCCTGTTCCAGCATTTCTGTCCGTAACGGGTGCTGAGCCAGCCAACCGGCAGGCAGAATCAAACGCAATGCTTCACCTTCTACGCGTAGCCGTACTGCTGGCAGCGTGTCATCGCGGCGGCGGCTGGCAAAAATAATCGCCAGACGTAATAAGCGGCACAGGTACTGTGCCTGATTAGCAGGTAGCGCATTTTGCTGGCTCAGCGGAATCAAATCGATTGGGTTAACTTGGTTTTGTAGGAGTGTGGCTAACAGCTTCTTCTGGGCTGGCGTAAAGCCGGGGAGATCGCTATGGCGAATCAAATAGTCTGCATGCTGGGGAGAGTGGCGAAAATCGATACTTAAACCGATTTCGTGTACCAGACAGGCGCTTCGCAATAACTCGCGACATCGGCTATCTAGCTGCCAGTCGCGGGTAACCTGTTGCAGAAAGTTGTCCGCCAAGGTACTGACGCGTTTAGCCTGTTCGGTATCCAGCAGATAACGACGTTGCAGGGTCGCCAATGTGCGGTGGCGAATATCCTGATCGACGGGCATATGCAGCATGCCATAGACCAGCCCTTCACGCAGTGCGCCTCCAGCTAGCGTCATCGTTTTGATGTCGAGTTCCTGGAAGATCGCCAGCAGAATGGCCAACCCGCTGGGAAACACCAGCGCGCGTTCCAGCGTCAGACCTTCAATTTCCAATTCTTCCAGCTTATCGCACTGAATCGCATGTTCTTTAAGCTGTCTGAGCTTCGGCAGAGTAATGTATTCATCCATGCCCTGCGCGACCATGATTTCCTGTAGTGCTTGTACTGTGCCTGAAGCGCCGACGCAGATTTGCCAACCCTGTTCTCGCAGGGAGGCGGCGACAGGACGCAGCATTTCACGTGCCGCTTGTTCAGCACGTTCAAAGTTACCCGCTTCCAAATTGCGGTCGCTGAAATAACGATCCAGCCAGGTTACGCATCCCATCGGGAGGCTGATCAACTGAGTCGTCTTTGCGCCGATTCCCGTTGCCAGTTCGGTACTGCCACCGCCAATATCTACGACCAGACGCGCATCTGGGCCACCTGTCGTATGTGCTACACCTTGATAAATCAAGCGTGCTTCTTCTTCACCGCTGATAACCTGAATCGGCAAGCCCAGAATTTCCTGAGCCCGTTGCAGAAATTCGTCAGCGTTCGTTGCCAGCCGCAGGGTTGCGGTCGCGACGACGCGCACCTGATCCTGCGGAATGTCCTGCAATCGTTCGGAGAACAGTTGTAGACACTGCCAGCCACGCTGCATTGCTTCCTGCGAGAGCCGATTCTGCTTATCCAGCCCAGCCGCAAGGCGGACTTTACGCTTTATTTTCGCCAGCGTCTGAATGCTGCCTGCGGTTTCCCGGGTGACCAGCATATGGAAGCTGTTCGAGCCGAGATCGATGGCAGCGTAAAGTGAAGAAGAGCTCAGCATCGACGGTTAGTCCGCTCGTTTACGGTTATTACGGGGCGGTCCGCTGCGGCGCGGTGCATTGTGTCGGCGCGGGCCATTATTGGAACGCGGTGGACGCGTTAAACGCTTCGGCGCAGGTAAATCATTCATCAGCGCGTCACTGTTGTATTTGCTGACCGGGATACCGTGACCGATATAGGTTTCGATAGCCGGGAGATTCAGCGCGTACTCTTCACAGGCCAGGCTGATAGAGAATCCGCTTTGTCCCGCACGGCCCGTACGACCAATACGGTGAACGTAGTCTTCGCAGTCATCCGGCAGATCGTAGTTGAAAACGTGGGTCACAGAAGGAATATGCAAACCGCGAGCTGCAACGTCCGTTGCCACCAGAATATCCAGATTACCCCGGGTAAATTCTTCCAGAATACGCAGACGTTTTTTCTGCGCGACGTCGCCCGTCAGTAGCCCAACGCGATGGCCGTCGGCAGCCAGATGGCCCCAGACGTCTTCGCAGCGATGCTTGGTATTTGCGAAAATAATGCAGCGGTCCGGCCACTCTTCTTCCAGCAGCGTCTGGAGCAGGCGCATTTTTTCTTCGTTGGACGGATAAAACAGTTCTTCTGTAATACGGTGGCCGGTTTTCTGTTCTGGTTCGACTTCCACATACTCGGCGTTATTCATCTGTTCAAACGCGAGTTCACGCACCCGGTAGGAGAGCGTAGCGGAAAAGAGCATGTTCAGGCGCTGTGCCGCTGCGGGCATGCGGCGGAATAGCCAGCGAATGTCTTTGATGAAGCCGAGATCGTACATGCGATCGGCTTCGTCCAGCACGACAACCTGAATCGCGCCGAGATTAATATGGTTCTGTTTGGCGTAGTCGATCAGACGACCGGTGGTGCCGATCAGAATATCAACGCCGCTTTCCAGCACTTTAAGCTGTTTGTCGTAGCCGTCGCCACCGTAGGCTAAACCTAATTTTAGCCCCGTTGCATGAGACAGCGCTTCTGCATCCGAGTGAATCTGGACAGCCAGTTCACGGGTTGGTGCCATAATTAAAGCACGTGGCTGGTTGGTCTGACGCTCTGCATTTGCAGGGTGTGAAAGCAGATAATGGAAAGTAGACGCAAGAAAAGCCAGCGTCTTGCCGGTACCGGTTTGCGCCTGACCCGCAACATCACGCCCTGACAGAGCCAATGGCAGAGCTAACGCCTGAATAGGCGTACAGTTATGAAACCCTTTACTTTCAAGAGCTTCAATAACCTGCGGGTGCAGGGCGAAGTCGGAAAACTTCTGTTCAGTTAAGTGTGTTTTGCTCATAGTGTGGTAGAATATCAGCTAACTATTGCTTTACGAAAGCGTATCCGGTGAAATAAAGTCAAGCCGTTGTTGGTTAATGCTACACCAACAAGGTAGAAATAATCCTGCGGAGTAAAATATGAGCGATAAAATAATTCACCTGACTGATGACAGCTTCGGCACGAAAGTATTGCAAGCTGAGGGCGCTATCTTGGTTGATTTCTGGGCTGAGTGGTGTGGTCCTTGCAAAATGATCGCTCCTATTCTGGATGAAATTGCCGAAGAGTTTGAAGGTAAACTGACGGTTACCAAGCTGAACATTGATGAAAACCCAGCTACCGCACCAAAATATGGTATCCGTGGCATCCCTACTCTGCTGCTGTTTAAAAACGGCGAAGTCGCTGCGACGAAAGTCGGCGCGCTGTCCAAAGGGCAACTGAAAGAGTTCTTGACGTCAAATCTGTAATTAGCTCAATCCCCTTTAAAAGAGGATTGCTGGCGGGCGCAATCGGACAATATGCAATTCTCATATTGACTGCTTGCTGCTCGTCGGGAAGCGTGGTAGATTCTTTAACACTGCATATCGTACTTGCCTATGTTTAAGCCCTTAGGCTTAAGCCTGAAAGTTAGAGTCTAAAGTATTATTCTGTGTCTAAATCAAAAAATCGTTTTTTTACAAAATGATTGTTTTGCAAAGTAAGGTAATTATTTTACAACACCTTTTTGTGAGCCGATTTGGACAGTCTACTAGTTATTACAATAATTGGTTTTATGTGTCTTCGATCTCCTGCCGTTGATTTATGCGGATATCGTTTTGCGCGGTTTAATGCGCTTCAGGTGTGAAACCAGACAGGAATCCGGTGGTTGAAGACTGCTATAGAGGCACGGATGATCCTGCCATACCATTCACGTTAATAGTTCGAGATTTACCCCGAGTTAAAGAACCCACCACTATGAATCTTACCGAATTAAAGAATACGCCAGTTTCTGAATTAGTTACTCTTGGCGAAAATATGGGACTGGAAAACCAAGCCCGCATGCGTAAACAGGATATTATCTTCGCGATTCTGAAGCAGCACGCCAAAAGCGGCGAGGATATTTTCGGCGATGGTGTGCTGGAGATATTGCAGGATGGCTTCGGCTTTCTCCGCTCCGCAGACAGCTCCTACCTCGCAGGCCCCGATGATATCTACGTTTCTCCCAGCCAAATCCGCCGCTTTAACCTCCGCACTGGTGACACTATTTCTGGCAAGATTCGTCCGCCGAAAGAGGGTGAACGCTACTTTGCGCTGCTTAAAGTTAATGAAGTCAACTACGACAAACCTGAAAACGCCCGCAACAAGATCCTGTTCGAAAACTTAACACCGCTGCACGCAAACTCTCGTCTGCGTATGGAACGTGGTAACGGTTCGACAGAAGATCTGACGGCGCGTGTGCTGGATCTGGCTTCGCCGATCGGCCGTGGTCAACGTGGTCTGATCGTTGCACCGCCAAAAGCGGGTAAAACCATGCTGCTGCAGAACATCGCGCAGAGCATCGCTTACAACCATCCTGACTGCGTGCTGATGGTGCTGCTGATTGACGAGCGTCCGGAAGAAGTTACCGAGATGCAACGTCTGGTGAAAGGTGAAGTGGTTGCGTCAACGTTTGACGAACCCGCTTCCCGTCACGTTCAGGTTGCCGAAATGGTAATCGAAAAAGCGAAGCGTCTGGTTGAGCATAAGAAAGACGTTATCATCCTGCTGGACTCCATTACTCGTCTGGCGCGTGCCTACAACACTGTGGTTCCGGCTTCGGGCAAAGTGTTGACGGGTGGTGTAGATGCCAACGCCCTGCATCGTCCGAAGCGTTTCTTCGGTGCGGCGCGTAACGTTGAGGAAGGCGGTAGCCTGACAATCATCGCCACCGCGCTGGTTGATACCGGTTCTAAGATGGACGAAGTGATTTACGAAGAATTTAAAGGTACAGGTAATATGGAACTGCACCTGGCGCGTAAAATCGCAGAAAAACGCGTGTTCCCAGCGATTGATTACAACCGTTCTGGTACGCGTAAAGAAGAACTGCTTACCACCTCTGAAGAATTGCAGAAGATGTGGATTCTACGCAAGATCATCCACCCAATGGGTGAGATCGACGCGATGGAATTCCTCATCAACAAGTTGGCGATGACGAAAACCAACGATGAATTCTTCGATATGATGAAACGTTCATAAATCCGGGCGTTCATCCATTACGGATAACTCGGGGAACGCCACGCTGGGTCGTGGCGTTTTTTTATCCCCTAATTGATCGGATGTGAAGGGGCTTTCTACTGGTAAGACTGGGTTATCACTCAATTTGTACTGGCGATCAATGTGGGCGATAGGATATAAGGCGTAAACCGAGTCTATACTGAACAGCTACAGCGCAGCTGTTAACGGTGAACTTACTCACTATGAGTACCGAATTACTATTTATTTTCTTGTTTTCTTTAGGCTTCCTTTTTTTTGCTCGCAGCATCGCGGGTAAAATAGGGCTTGTCGATCGTCCCAACTACCGTAAACGCCATCGGGGTCTTGTGCCTCTGGTTGGTGGTATTTCCGTGTATGCGGGTATCTGTTTTACCTACTTTATTACCGATCAATATATCCCCAATTTCCGTCTTTATCTGATGTGCGCGGGTGTGCTGGTGTTTATCGGCATGCTGGACGATCGTTTTGATATCAGCGTAAAAATTCGTGCCGTTGTGCAGGCGCTTGTCGCTGTGGTGATGATGGCTTTTGCTGGCTTGACGATACACAACCTGGGATACATTTTCGGCCCATGGCAAATGGGGCTGGGGCCGTTTGGCTATCTGGTCACGCTGTTTGCGGTTTGGGCGGCGATCAATGCGTTCAATATGGTCGACGGGATCGATGGATTGCTCGGCGGATTGTCCAGCGTCTCATTTGGGGCGATGGGTATTTTGCTGTACCTGAGCGGCCACACGAATCTGGCATTGTGGTGTTTCGCCATGATTGCGGCGACGTTGCCTTATATTCTGCTTAACCTCGGCATGTTTGGGTCACGCTACAAGGTCTTCATGGGCGATGCTGGTAGCACGATGATTGGCTTCACTGCTATCTGGCTCCTGATTCAAACGACACAAGGCCCACAGCATCCGATTAACCCGGTTACGGCACTGTGGATCATCGCTATCCCGCTGATCGATATGATTGCCATTATGTATCGGCGCTTGCGCAAAGGGATGAGCCCGTTCTCGCCTGACCGACAGCATATCCATCATTTAATGATGCGGGCTGGCTTTTCTTCCCGTCAGGCATTTGTGTTGATTACGCTTGCTGCCGCCTTGTTGGCAGCGGTCGGCGTGTTGGGAGAATATTTCTTTTTCATACCCGAATGGTTCATGTTGGCATTATTCTTGCTTGCATTTCTACTGTATGGCTACTGCCTGAAACGAGCATGGCGGGTCGCCCGTTTTATCAAGCGAATCAAACGCCGTATGCGGCATTCTGATGAGCAAAAGCAGTCATCCTGACCAAATAATTTTGGGGAAGTAATGAAATCAGAGAACTTGTCTACCGGGAATGCATTGATTGATAACGAATTGGATATCCGTGGTTTATTTCGCCTGTTGTGGCGTGGAAAGGTATGGCCGATAGCGATCGGCCTGCTTTTTGCCATTGTGGCATTAGGCTATTCCTATCTTGTTAAACAGGAGTGGAGCGCGACAGCGATTACCGACAAGCCGACGGTCAATATGCTGGGCGGGTATTATTCGCAGCAGCAATTCCTGCGTAACCTCGACGCCCGCTCTTTTTCCACGCCTCAGCCTGAGCAACCGTCTATTTCGGCTGATGCTTATGACGAATTCATCATGCAATTAGCGGCCTATGATACTCGCCGCGATTTCTGGTTACAGACTGACTATTATAAGCAGCGTCTGGAAGGTGATGGAAAAGCTGATGCGGCTCTGCTGGATGAACTGGTTAACAACATTCAGTTTACGCCGCGCGACAGCGGGAAAAAAACCAATGATTCTGTGAAGCTGGTGGCGGAAACCTCTGCGGATTCCAATACGTTGCTTCGTCAGTACGTGGTTTTTGCCAGCCAGCGTGCAGCCAGCCACCTGAATGAAGAGATCAAGGGGGCTTGGGCTGCCAGAACCATTTTCATGAAGTCGCAGATCAAGCGTCAGGAAGCAGTAGCAAAAGCGATTTACGATCGCGAAGTCCGCAGCCTTGAACTGGCGCTGAAAATCGCACAACAGCAAGGTATTAGCCGTAGCCAGACGGATACGCCAGCAGACGAAATCCCCGCATCAGAAATGTTCCTGCTTGGCAGGCCGATGCTTCAAGCCCGACTGGAAACGTTGCAGACCAGCGGCCCGCACTATGAACTGGATTACGATCAAAATCGCGCGATGTTGGCAACGCTGAACGTTGGCCCAACGCTTGAGGGCAGTTTCCAGACATATCGTTATTTGCGTACGCCGGAAGAACCGGTGAAGCGCGACAGCCCGCGCCGGGCATTCCTGATGGTGATGTGGGGTGCGATTGGTGCGCTCGTCGGTGCGGGTGTTGCCTTGGCTCGCCGTCCGCGCCAACCAGCTTGCTGATTCGCGTCTGATGCTCAGCGAGCGTCTGCGTCTAACCTGATTAAAGAGATTCAATGTGAAAGTATTGACTGTTTTCGGCACCCGGCCGGAAGCCATAAAAATGGCACCGCTGGTTCATGCCTTGGCTCAGGATGGAGCCTTTGAATCGAGAATTTGCGTAACAGCCCAGCACCGAGAGATGCTGGATCAGGTGCTGCGTTTGTTCGATATTACGCCGGATTACGATCTGGATATTATGCGACCGGGACAGGGACTCAGTGAGATATCCTGCCGGATTTTATCGGGACTTGAACCCGTTATGGCGGAGTTCAAACCAGATCTGGTGTTGGTACACGGCGATACCACCACGACGTTGGCAACCAGCCTAGCGGCTTTTTATCAGCGTATCCCCGTCGGCCACGTAGAAGCGGGATTGCGTACTGGCAATCTCTACTCGCCCTGGCCGGAAGAGGCTAACCGCAAATTGACCGGACATTTGGCGATGTACCATTTCGCCCCGACGGAAAATTCCCGCCAAAATTTACTGCGTGAGCATCTGTCTGACCGGCATATTTTTGTGACGGGTAATACGGTGATTGATGCGCTGTTCTGGGTGCGCGATCGTATTCTCGGGGACGCCGCGTTACGCCGCAGCCTCGATGAAAAATATGCTTTTTTAGACGACAACAAGAAGCTGATTCTGGTTACTGGACACCGTCGCGAGAGTTTTGGCGGTGGCTTTGAGCGTATTTGCAGCGCGCTGGCCGATATCGCCCGTCGACACCCTGAAGTACAAATTGTGTATCCGGTCCATTTGAATCCTAACGTCAGTGAACCGGTGAATCGCATATTGAGCGGCATTGATAATGTGATGCTAATTGCGCCGCAGGACTATCTGCCTTTCGTGTATTTGATGAATCGTTCTTACATGATTTTGACTGACTCTGGCGGGATTCAGGAAGAGGCTCCGTCGTTAGGCAAGCCCGTATTGGTGATGCGTGATACGACAGAACGGCCGGAGGCCATTGAAGCTGGTACGGTCAAGCTGGTAGGTACGGAAGTAACCAGCATTGTCGATGCGGTATCTATGCTGTTGACGGATGAAGAGGCGTATCAGGCAATGAGTCGCGCTCATAACCCTTATGGTGATGGACAAGCCTGTCAACGCATCGTTGATGCTTTAAAAAATCGCTAGGAGCGATTTTAAACGTCGCTATGCGACGGCCCGAAGGGGGTCGGGCAAGGATAGCCCGACATAAAAAATCGCTAAGTGCATTTTCGGGCTGCGACGGCCCGACATAAAAATTATCAGGTGACACTATGAGCTTTACTACCATTTCCGTAATCGGTTTGGGCTATATCGGTTTACCCACCGCCGCGGCGTTTGCGTCGCGCCAGAAAAAAGTCATCGGTATCGATGTGAACAAACTGGCGGTCGAAACCATTAATCGCGGCGAAATCCATATCGTCGAGCCCGATCTGGATTCGTTGGTCAAAGTGGCAGTGGAAAATGGTTACCTTCAGGCGATGACAAAGCCTGTGCCAGCCGATGCTTTCCTGATCGCCGTTCCTACCCCTTTCAAAGGCGATCACGAACCCGATCTGGCCTACGTTCAGGCGGCTGCGGCGTCCATCGCTCCTGTTCTGAAGAAGGGCGATCTGGTGATTCTGGAATCGACATCCCCCGTGGGGGCGACGGAGCAAATGGCCGAGTGGCTGGCCGACGCGCGTCCTGACTTGACGTTTCCGCAGCAGGTTGGGGAAACGGCGGATATCAATATTGCCTATTGTCCTGAACGCGTGCTGCCGGGACAGGTCGTGGTCGAGCTGATTAAAAACGATCGTGTCATTGGCGGCATGACCCCTGTGTGCTCTGCTCGTGCGAGCGAACTGTACAAAATCTTCCTCGAAGGTGAGTGTGTGGTTACTAACTCCCGCACCGCCGAAATGTGCAAGCTGACGGAAAACAGCTTCCGCGACGTCAATATTGCTTTCGCCAATGAACTCTCGCTGATTTGTGCCGAACAAAACATTAACGTATGGGAACTTATCCGATTGGCAAACCGCCATCCTCGCGTCAATATCCTGCAACCCGGCCCTGGCGTCGGTGGACACTGCATCGCTGTCGATCCCTGGTTCATCGTGGCGCAGAATCCGCAGCAGGCTCGGTTGATTCATACCGCCAGACTGGTGAACGATGGCAAACCGCTCTGGGTGGTGGATCGCGTAAAAGCGGCCGTGGCGGATTATCTGGCGCAAACGGATAAACGCGCGAGCGAGGTTACGGTGGCCTGCTTTGGGCTGGCGTTTAAGCCTGATATTGACGACCTGCGTGAAAGTCCCGCGGTAGGGATTACGTCCATGATTGCACAGTGGAATACCGGCGTGACGTTAGCCGTCGAACCGAATGTCAAACACCTGCCGTCCGTGTTGGCCGGACAGGTAAAACTGGTCGATACCAGCAGTGCATTAAAAGAAGCCGATGTGCTGGTAATGCTGGTTGACCACCGTCAGTTTAAAGCGGTTAACCCAGAAGATGTGAAACAACAGTGGGTTATCGATACCAAAGGAGTATGGCGTTGAAGCGTATTTTAATTACCGGTGGTGCTGGATTTATTGGTTCGGCGTTGGTCAGATACATTTTGACGGAAACGCAGGACAGCGTCGTCGTTGTCGATAAGCTGACCTATGCGGGCAACCTGTCTTCGCTGGCTCCTGTTGCTGATAGCGAACGTTTTGCGTTCGAGCAGGTGGATATCTGCGATCGTGCTGAACTGGACCGTGTCTTTACGGCTTACCAGCCAGCGTTGGTGATGCATCTGGCGGCAGAAAGCCACGTCGATCGCTCTATCGATGGCCCAGCAGCCTTTATCGAAACCAATATTGTCGGCACCTATACGATGTTAGAAGCGGCACGGCACTACTGGCAGAACCTGGCTGATGCGGACAAGAGTGCGTTCCGTTTTCACCATATCTCTACCGATGAAGTGTTTGGTGACCTGCACGGGACGGACGATCTGTTTACAGAAACCACACCTTATGCGCCAAGCAGCCCTTATTCCGCATCGAAAGCCTCCAGCGACCACCTGGTTCGCGCCTGGCTGCGCACCTACGGGTTCCCGACGGTTATCACCAACTGCTCGAATAACTACGGCCCTTACCATTTCCCAGAGAAGTTGATTCCGCTGGTGATCCTGAATGCGGTCGCGGGCAAACCGTTACCCGTTTATGGTGACGGCGCGCAAATCCGTGACTGGCTGTTTGTCGAAGACCACGCTCGTGCATTGTACAAAGTAGTAACGGAAGGCGAAATCGGCGAGACGTACAACATCGGCGGTCATAACGAGCGTAAAAACATTGAAGTCGTGCAGACCATTTGCGCGCTGCTCGAAGAGCTGGCGCCGAATAAGCCCGTTGGCGTAGCGCATTACCGCGATCTCATCACCTACGTGAAAGACCGTCCAGGTCACGATATGCGTTACGCGATCGATGCCGGGAAAATTGAACGTGAGCTGGGCTGGCGTCCAGAAGAAACGTTTGAGACGGGCATGAGAAAAACCGTCAGTTGGTATCTGAATAACGAAAAATGGTGGCGCAGCGTGCAAGATGGTTCTTATACCGGCGAGCGTTTAGGGCTGAGCGACTAAACCCGTGCCTGAACCAGATGGCGGAAATGAAGGAGCGAAACGATGACCCATCCGATATCAATAGGAAAGGGAGAGATTCGTGCCACGGTTGAACCGCTAGGCTGGGAGAGCGAATTCTTCCAGATTGACAGCGGTAAGCTGAATTTTTCGCCTTCTGCTCCGGCGTTGACGCCCGATGCACTGAACGCATTGACGCTGACGCAGGCCAAAATTGCGGCGGACAATCTGGTGCTGGTGGATGCGCTTGCCGATCTTGGTTTTCGATTGGTGGAAGGCGAGGTCGAACTCAGTCTGCCGCTGCAACGGGCGACTGTTGTGACACCGCTACCGTGCTGGCGTGAAGCTACGTTCGGCGATATCCCTGCACTGAGGGGCGCGGCGTCACGTGTTTTTGCACTGAGCCGTTTTCGTTCTCCGTGGTATCAGCCGGAGGATAGCGGACGTTTCTATGCGCAGTGGATTGAAAACGCCGTGCGCGGTACGTTCGACCACTGCTGTTTACTGGCGGAAGATGCCGCTGGCAATCCACAAGGATGGGTCACGCTACGCAGAATGGATGACACGGATGCACGTATCGGGCTACTGGGCGTTTGGCCGGGCGTTACGGTACGGGGCATCGGTTCACAGCTGATGGCGCTGGCGGAAATGTGGTGTCGACAACAAGGATTGGTACGTCTTCGGGTCGCGACACAGGTTAGCAACGTAGCGGCGCTTCGTCTTTATCTTCGCCGTGGTGCCATGATTGAGAGCACGGCGTATTGGTTATACAGGTGATCACATGATTCCATTTAACGCGCCACCGATTGTCGGTACAGAACTGGATTATATGCAGGCTGCCATGAGCAGCGGCAAATTGTGCGGCGATGGTGGCTTTACCCGCCGTTGTCAGCAATGGCTGGAACATTATTCCGGCAGCAAAAAAGTCCTGCTCACGCCTTCCTGCACCGCTTCGCTGGAAATGGCTGCGATATTGCTGGACGTTAAGCCCGGCGATGAAGTGATCATGCCGAGCTATACCTTCGTTTCTACCGCCAACGCCTTTGTGCTGCGCGGCGCGAAGATCGTGTTTGTCGATATCCGCCCAGATACCATGAACATTGACGAAACGAAGATCGAAGCCGCAATTACGGAAAAGACGCGCATTATCGTGCCAGTTCACTACGCGGGCGTGGCCTGCGAGATGGACGCGATTATGGCACTGGCGAAGAAATACGATTTATATGTCGTGGAAGATGCCGCGCAGGGCGTGATGTCCAGCTACAAAGGCCGTGTTCTGGGCTCTATCGGTCATATCGGCTGCTTCAGCTTTCACGAAACCAAGAACTACACCTCGGGCGGTGAGGGCGGAGCCACGCTGATTAATGACGCAAGGTTGGTGGAACGCGCGGAAATCATCCGTGAAAAAGGCACCAACCGGAGCCAGTTTTTCCGCGGACAGGTGGACAAATACACCTGGCGGGATATCGGTTCAAGCTACCTGATGGCGGATATTCAGGCTGCCTATCTTTGGGGGCAGTTGGAAGCGGCGCGGCCGATCAACGAGCGTCGCCTGAAACTTTGGCAGAACTACTACGCGGCATTCAAATCGCTGGCCGATGCCGGGCGTATTACTCTGCCGACCGTGCCTGCCAATGGGATTCACAACGCGCACATGTTTTATATCAAACTGCGCAATCAGGATGACCGCAGCGCGTTTATCAATTACATGAAAGAAGCCGAAATCATGACGGTCTTTCATTATATCCCGCTACATAGCTGTCCGGCTGGCCTGAACTTCGGTCGTTTCTCCGGTGAGGACCGCTACACCACGCAGGAAAGCGAACGGTTGGTGCGGTTACCCTTGTTCTACAACCTCTCGGACGTCAACCAGCGGACGGTCATCAATACCATTCTGAGCTTCTTCTCCTGATATGTCGTTGGCGAAAGCATCGATATGGACGGCAGGCTCCACGCTGATAAAAATCGGCGCAGGGCTGGTTGTTGTCAAACTGCTGGCGGTCGCTTTTGGCCCCAGCGGCGTGGGGATGGCAGGAAATTTCCGCCAGCTTATTACGGTGTTGGGCGTGTTAGCCGGTGCCGGGATCTTCAACGGCGTCACTAAATACGTGGCGGAGTATCAGCAACAGCCGGAACGGCTGAGGCCGCTGCTCGGTACGTCTGTCACGCTGGTGCTGGGCTTCTCCACGCTGCTGGCGATTCTCTTTCTGGCGGCCGCAACGCCTATCGCTAATCTGCTATTTGGGCATGACGACTATCGCGATTTAGTGCGGGCGCTGGCGTTTATCCAAATGGGTATCGCCTACGCCAACCTATGTCTGGCGATCCTCAAAGGCTATCGAGATGCGATAGGCAACGCGCTGGCCGTTATCGGTGGCAGCCTGATTGGGCTGGCGGCCTTTTGGCTCTGCCTGCAACTGGGTGGCTACGTTGGTGCGTTGGCAGGGCTGGCGCTGGTGCCTGCGCTGCTGGTGATTCCGGCAGGAATCATGCTATTGCGGCGCACACCGCTGGCGCTGACATCGCTAAAACCCGCGTGGGATCGTGCGATTGCCGGGCAGTTGGGCAAATTTACGCTGATGGCGTTGATGACGGCGGTAACGCTGCCCGTTGCGTACATCATGATGCGTAACCTGCTGGCGGCACATTACAGCTGGGATGAAGTGGGTATTTGGCAGGGCGTAAGCAGTATTTCCGATGCTTACCTGCAATTCATTACCGCCTCCTTTACCGTGTATCTGTTGCCGACACTCTCGCGCCTGACGGATAAAGCCGCGTTGTCGCAGGAGATTGTTCGCTCGCTGAAATTTGTGCTGCCCGTCGTGGCAGGCGTCAGCTTTTGTGTGTGGCTGCTGCGAGATTTTGCCATCTGGCTGCTGTTCTCCAGCGAGTTCACGCCAATGAGAGATCTTTTTGTTTGGCAATTGGTAGGCGATGTAATGAAAGTGGGCGCTTACGTTTTTGGCTATCTGGTCATTGCGAAAGCGGCGTTGCGCTTTTATCTGCTCACGGAAGTGAGCCAGTTTCTCCTGCTGACTGGGTTTTCCCACTGGCTGATTCCGCTTTATGGCGCACAAGGTGCGGCGCAGGCCTATATGGCAACCTACCTGGTCTATTTTTTGCTTTGTTGTTGCGTATTCATTATTTACCGTAGGCGAGCATGACGACACTGATTCATGTATTGGGATCTGACATCCCGCATCATAACCAGACCGTTTTACGTTTTTTTAACGACGTACTGGCGACGGAACTCCCCGAACAGCAGATTCGGCACTTCATCGTGGCGTCCCGCGACGGCATTTCATCGGCCGATTTCCCCGCGCTGCGTATCGAAACCTGCGTGGATAAGAAAACGCTGGCTGAGGCGGTTATCGCCAGAGCCAAAGCGAACCGCAAGATGCGTTTTTTCCTGCATGGGCAGTTTAACCCCACGCTGTGGCTGGCGTTGCTGAGTGGAAAAATCAAATCCGAGCAGGTTTACTGGCACGTTTGGGGAGCGGATTTGTATGAAGAGGCGAGTAGCCTGAAGTATCGCCTGTTTTATCTGCTGCGGCGTATGGCGCAAAAGCGTGTTGGGCACGTATTTGCCACGCGTGGCGATCTGGCGTGGTATCAGCAACGTTCACCTCGCGTGCCGACGTCGTTGCTGTACTTCCCAACGCGAATGAATCCAGCGCTAACGGGCATGCAGGTGGATAAACCACTGGCAGGGCCGATGACGATTCTGGTCGGCAATTCTGGCGATCGCACCAATCGCCATCAGGAAGCGCTGCGGGCAATTCACAAGCAGTTCGGGAAAAATGTGCGGGTGATTGTGCCGATGGGCTACCCCGCGAATAACGCATCCTACATCGCACAGGTGGAAAAGGACGGTTTGGCGCTGTTCGGTGTGAAAAATTTCCAACTGCTGAAAGACCAACTGGCGTTTGATGATTATCTCAATATGCTGCGCACCTGTGATTTGGGCTATTTTATTTTCGATCGCCAGCAGGGAATCGGGACGTTATGTCTGCTGATTCAGTTTGGCGTGCCGTTCGTGATCAGCCGGCAAAATCCGTTCTGGCAGGATCTGACGGAACAAGGGCTGCCCGTGTTGTTTTACGGTGATGAGCTGGATGAGGCGTTGGTGCGTGAAGCGCAGCGCCAACTGGCATCGGTCGATAAGCACCAGATTGCATTCTTCAATCCCAATTATCTGCAAGGCTGGCGAGATGCACTGGCATTGGCAGCGGGAGAACCGACATGACGCTGGGGCAATTTGGTGGGCTGTTTGTCGTCTACCTGATTTCAGTCATCTTTATCCTGAGCCTGACCTGGATGGAGTTTCGGCGGGTGCGTTTTAATTTTAACGTGCTGTTTTCTCTGCTCTATTTATTGACGTTCTATTTTGGTTTTCCATTTACCTGCGTGCTGGTTTTCCGGTTTGGCGTTGAAGTGGTTCCCGTGCAGTTTCTGCTTCAGGCGATGCTGTCTGCGACGGCGTTCTATGCGATCTATTACGTCAGCTATAAGACACGGCTACGCCAGAAAGCCTCCGCGCCGCGTGCGCCACTCCTGACGGTGAACCGGGTTGAAGCCAATCTGACCTGGCTGCTGCTGGCGTTGATTGCGGTAGCCACTGTCGGTATTTTCTTCCTCAACAACGGCTTCTTGTTGTTTAAGCTGCGTTCGTACAGCCAAATATTTTCCAGCGATGTGTCTGGCGTGGCGTTGAAACGCTTCTTCTACTTCTTCATTCCGGCGATGCTGGTAGTGTATTTCCTGCGCCAGACGCAGCGTGCGTGGCTACTGTTCCTCATCGGAACGGTCGCGTTCGGGATGCTGACGTATGTGATTGTCGGCGGAACGCGTGCGAATCTGATCATCGCCTTCGCCCTGTTTTTGTTTATTGGTATTGTGCGCGGCTGGATTACGCTCTGGATGCTGGTTGCGGCTGGTGCATTCGGGATTGTCGGGATGTTCTGGCTGGCGCTGAAGCGCTATGGGCTGGACGTCAGCGGTGATTACGCATTTTATACGTTCCTCTATTTAACCCGCGACACCTTCTCACCCTGGGAAAATCTGGCGCTGCTGTGGCAGAACTACGACAAAATTGAATTCCAGGGACTGGCACCGATTGCCCGTGATTTCTACGTCTTTATTCCCTCTTGGCTATGGCCAGATCGTCCGAATCTGGTGTTAAACAGTGCGAACTATTTCACCTGGGAAGTGTTGAATAACCACTCTGGGCTGGCTATATCTCCCACGCTGTTGGGCTCGCTGGTGGTGATGGGGGGCGTGCTGTTTATCCCGCTCGGCGCGATTGCAGTAGGGTTGGTTATCAAATGGTTCGACTGGGTGTACGAGTTAGGGAAGAACGACAGCAATCGCTATAAGGCCGCTATTTTGCAGGCGTTCTGCTTCGGGGCGGTGTTCAATATTATTGTGCTGACGCGTGAAGGCGTTGATTCTTTTGTTTCGCGTGTGGTGTTTTTCTGTCTGGTCTTCGGCCTGTGCTTGCTTGTTGCCAAGCTGCTCTACTGGCTGCTGGAAAGCGCGGGGCTAATCCGGCAACGCTTGATGCGTATGCGTGCCACGCCGACACCCAACACCGTACAGGATCCTGTGATAAAGGAGCAGGTATGACAGCGTTAAAAACCACAGAGACCATTCCTCTGTATACCATTCGTGGTTTGCCCATTCACGGTTTTCGTAACATGGCGCAGTTTGTTGATTACCTGTTTGCGGGCGAGCGGGTTGAAACGGGCACGCTCGTGGCGATTAACGCTGAGAAAGTGCTAACGGCGGAAAAAGACGTGGCGCTGCGTGCATTGCTCGATCGTGCAGAGTACAAGTATGCGGACGGCATCAGCATCGTGCGCTCCATTCGGCGCAAGTATCCGCAGGCTGACGTCACGCGAGTTGCGGGCGCTGACCTGTGGGAAGCGCTAATGGAACGGGCAGGCAAATTAGGCACGCCGGTTTTTCTGGTGGGCGGCAAACCTGATGTGTTGGCACAAACGCAAGCGAAGCTGCGGGCGCAGTGGAACGTGAATATTGTCGGCAGTCAGGATGGCTATTTTGCGCCAGAGCAGCGCGATGCCCTGTTCGAACGTATCCGCGCCAGCGGTGCGCAAATTGTTACCGTCGCGATGGGGTCGCCACGACAGGAAATCCTGATGCGCGACTGTCGTCACCACTATCCTGATGCCTTGTATATGGGCGTGGGTGGAACCTATGACGTCTTTACCGGACATGTGAAGCGCGCCCCGCTCGTGTGGCAAAACTTAGGGCTGGAATGGCTGTATCGCTTGTTGTCCCAGCCGAGCCGTATTTTTCGGCAGTTTAAGCTGTTGAAATATGTCGCCTATCACTACAGCGGTCGTCTGTAACTTCATTGAATTGGCGCGTTAAACGCGCCAACCTTGCTCCACAATCTTTCCTCTCAATATATAAACCTGATTTCTTATTCCTATTCGATTTTAATTGTCTGTTTGCCAGCCGATCAGAAATACAGAATTCTATCTTTGGCGTATTCGTCATCCCTTATGTGTTATTCAAACCCACATTACGGTATTTTCATGGCCGCTAATTTGAGGCGAAGGCACATTTTTTCTGAAAATAAGCAGCATGACAGATGCGGTATGCCTGATAAGAGCCGGTTTCTCTTCACGAAACCGAATTGGCTCTTCATAAAACTGAATAAAAAACAATAACCGGCAGCAGCCGGGATAAGCACAACATAAAGACAGAGGATATATGGCAGAAGATGTAAAGCAGGAAAAACTCCATCGAGGGTTGGAAGCCCGGCATATTGAGCTGATTGCGCTGGGCGGCACGATCGGCGTTGGGCTGTTTATGGGCGCCGCCAGCGCGCTGAAGTGGGCGGGGCCGTCAGTATTGCTGGCCTATATTGTCGCCGGAATCTTCGTTTTCTTCATCATGCGCTCAATGGGCGAAATGCTCTATCTGGAGCCGGTTGCGGGATCGTTTGCCGTCTATGCACACAAATACATGAATCCCTTCTTCGGTTATCTCACCGCATGGGGTTACTGGTTTATGTGGATGGCGGTCGGGATTTCGGAAATTACCGCGATTGGCGTGTATGTTCAGTACTGGTTCCCCGATTTGCCACAATGGATACCGGCTATTGCCGCAGTTGCGCTGGTGGCGGGGGCAAACCTTGCTGCGGTAAGGCTGTATGGCGAAATCGAATTCTGGTTCGCGATGATAAAAATCACCACCATCGTCGTGATGATCGTCGTCGGCGTGGGCATTATTTTCTTCGGCTTCGGTAACCACGGTCAGGCAACCGGATTCAGTAACCTGACCGAACACGGCGGCTTCCTCGCGGGAGGCTGGAAAGGCCTGCTGTTCGCACTCTGTCTGGTCGTGGCATCTTATCAGGGCGTGGAACTGGTCGGCATTACGGCGGGCGAGGCGAAAAATCCACAGGTGACGCTGAAGCGCGCGATCAACAACATCCTGTGGCGCATCCTGATTTTCTATGTGGGCGCGATCTTCGTTATCGTCACGATTTTCCCCTGGAATGAAATAGGGACCTCGGGTAGCCCGTTTGTGATGACATTTGCGAAAATTGGTATCACCGCAGCGGCAGGGATCATCAACTTTGTGGTGCTGACGGCCGCGCTGTCCGGCTGCAACAGCGGCATGTATAGCTGCGGACGTATGCTGTATTCGCTGGCCAACAACCGTCAGCTTCCCGCTTGGCTAGGTAAAGTGACGGCCAGCGGCGTACCCGCAGCAGGCGTCATGATTTCTATTCTTTGCCTGATGGCGGGGTCGGTGTTGAATTACATCATCCCTAATCCGGAAAAAGTGTTTGTTTATGTTTATAGCGCCAGCGTACTGCCGGGCATGGTGCCGTGGTTTGTGGTGTTAATCAGCCAATTGCGTTTTCGTGAGCAGCATCGTGCCGCGCTGGTCGCACATCCGTTTAAATCGGTGTTGTTCCCGTGGGTAAACTACCTGACGATGGCGTTTTTGCTGTGTGTGCTGGTGGGAATGTACATCAATATCGATACGCGGATGTCTTTATTGGTCGGTGTCGCGTTTTTAGCCGTGGTTAGCCTGTGTTATTTTGCGTTGGGACTGGGCAAAAAGACGTCGCTGACAGAGGGTAAATCGTAGTAGTTGGGGGCGGGAAGGGCGGAACTGTGTGTTATTTAGCTTGGAATGAGCAAATCATAATCAAACGCATCATTTCGATAAAAAAGCACTAGACAGCCAGTCACTAAGCCCGTAATATCCCGCCCCGCAACGGCGCTAAGCGCCCGTAGCTCAGCTGGATAGAGCGCTGCCCTCCGGAGGCAGAGGTCTCAGGTTCGAATCCTGTCGGGCGCACCATTATATTGTGTAAACGAGTATGTTGTGTGCAAGAGCTGCGGTGGTACACTTTTCTTCGTAAAGAAAGTATCCCGTAAAAAGGAAGTACCGCGTAATAAGTAGTTGATGTAAAGTGTGGTGATGGTGGCTATAGCTCAGTTGGTAGAGCCCTGGATTGTGATTCCAGTTGTCGTGGGTTCGAGTCCCATTAGCCACCCCAGATTTTGCAACTAGAGTAGTTGATTGACGGTTTGTGAGTTATGCGAAGGTGGCGGAATTGGTAGACGCGCTAGCTTCAGGTGTTAGTGTTCTTACGGACGTGAGGGTTCAAGTCCCTCTCTTCGCACCACACACAAACGAGAACATCAGTGATGTTCAAAAAAGCAGTACATTCGGCGAGTAGCGCAGCTTGGTAGCGCAACTGGTTTGGGACCAGTGGGTCGGAGGTTCGAATCCTCTCTCGCCGACCAATTACAAAGAAAAGCACATCGAAAGATGTGCTTTTTTTTCGTCTGCAATCCTCCAGTAAATAGCGTTGACACATTTAACTCGCACACCGAGGAAAATATGATGAACCAATATGTTAAATGCACCCAGTGAGATTACCCTCTATCCTTTAAATTAGCTGTTGCCGCCCCACTCTGGAAAGAATGCTAGTGAACATTTCCAGATGCATAGTTTGCAATAAAACTTTTTGATCTAAGATAGATCCCAAAGATATAAAGCGCATAATTTCCGCATGTTATATTTTTAAAAATTAAAAAGACGACATAAATCCCCGCCTGATAAATCCAACACTAACGAGTTAATTATGGCATCACATCTTATTGATTTTCTTCTTATAGGGAATAATTTTGGCACACCTGAAATGCGCGGCGTATGGTCCGAGCATAACCGCCTGACTAAACAGGTCGAAGTAGAAGTTGCCCTGGCGCTTGCCGAGGGTGAACTGGGTGTCATTCCGCTGGATGCGGCAAAAACCATTGCAGAAAACGCTGACGCAAGCGCGCTTAACGTTGAAGAGATTGCAAAAGATGCCGCGCGCATGAAGCATTCTCTGATGCCGACGATTGCCGCGATTCAGAAACAGTGCGGTGCCGCGGGTGAGTTTATTCACTACGGCGTGACCACGCAGGACATCGTTGATACGGCGACGGTGTTACAACTGAAACAATCTTTTGATATTGTCGTCAGAGATACACAACTGCTGGCCGTTGAGTTGAAACGTCTGGCAAAGAAACACCAGCATACGCTGATGGCCGGTCGTACTCACGGTATGCAGGCGCTGCCCACCACGTTTGGCTTCAAACTGGCCGTCTGGCTGGATGAATTTATCCGTCACCTCGAACGTCTGGGGGAAATCAAAGAACGTGTTTTGGTTGGCAACATCAACGGTGCGATTTGTACCTATGCCTCTTTTGGCGAGAAAGGGCCGGAAATCGAGCGTCTGACGCTGGATAAGCTGGGGCTGAATACGCCGAATATCGGCTGGCAGTCTGCCCGCGATCGCTTCTCCGAATATGCTTCTGTTACGGTTCTGATCAGCGGTACGCTGGGCAAAATCGGCAACGAGCTGTACAACCTGATGCGCACCGAGATTAACGAAATCGAAGAGCCGTTCTCCGAAGGGAAAATCGGTTCTACTACGATGCCGCATAAACGCAACCCTGCCGCGCTGGAAGGGCTGGCGAGCCTGACTGCTCCGCTGTTTAAGAGCGCTGCGTTGATTCATGAATCCATGAAAGTTGAGCATGAGCGTGATGCGATGAGCTGGCGTGCGGAGTGGATCGCGCTGCCGGAAATCAATATCTATCTGTCCGCTCAGCTTCAGAACGCGCTTGGCATCTTGCGTGGCATGTCCGTCAATGAGAAGCAGATGCTGGCGAACCTCGATCTACAAAATGGCCTGCTGCTGTCCGAGAAAGTGATGTTCGAGATTGGCAAACGTCTCGGCAAGCAGACTGCTCACCATCTGGTTTACGAATGTTCTATGCAGGCATTCGAGCAGAATCAGTCCTTTAAATCGGTACTGCTGGCCCACCCGGTGCTTTCTGAACAGGTGACTGCCGCCGATCTGGACGAATGGCTGAATCCGGCTAACTACGTTGGCAGTGCGCCGCAGAAGGTTGATGACGTGATTCGCTATGCGGATAACTCCGGCCTGCTGCCAGCATAAGGTGACATCATGAGTATCGTATTTCGTCAGGCTACGCTTGCGGACGATGAGACCTATCTGGCACTGGCGCTGGCGGCATTTGAGCCGATTCGCCAACTGGGTATCAATTTTTCTGCCGCCCATGCGGACATCGACATGGTGCGTACGCATATTGCCTCACACGGCGTTTATGTGATGGAAAAAGACGGCGAAATGGTGTCGTCATTTACCATCCGCTATCCGTGGGGGCCGGAGCCAGGCCCGCTCGGTTTGCCCCATTTGGGCTGGTTTGCGACGCACCCTGGTTATAAAAAACAGGGGCTGGGTAAGCAAATGATGAACTGGCTTGAAGAAGAGATTCTGATTAACCAGCTCAAAGCCCCTGCGGTGTCGCTTGGCACCGCGCAAAACCACCCGTGGCTGATTGAGATGTACAGAAATTATGGTTTCAAGGAAGTCGGGCAGACGAATCTGGGAAAAGGACACCTGACAATCTGGATGGAAAAAATCCTTGATAACCAATTGTATGACCAGTGGAAAGATAAAAACTCAAAAAGAGAGGCAGTAAAATGATGAAAAAAGTAACGTTGTCTGTTCTGGCGCTGACGACCGCCTTTCTTGTAGCTGGCTGTGACTCTGGGAAGAGCGGCTCTGAGCAGGAAAAAGTACTGAAAGTGGGTTCAACAGGTCAAAGTTATCCAAGCGGCTTCAAACAAGATAACAAGCTGGTCGGGTTTGATGTTGAAGTGACGGAAACCATCGCGAAAGATCTGAACTACAAAGTTGAGTGGGTTACCGCCGATTTCAGTGGTCTGATGGGGCAACTGGAAGCGAGAAAACTGGATACGGTCGCGAACGTGGTGGCAATTACCCCCGCGCGTCAGGAAAAGTATAACTTTGCCCAACCGTACAGTTATTACGGTAGCCAGATTGTGACGCACAAAGACAACACGGATATTAATACATTGGCTGACCTGAAAGGGAAAACGGTAGCCGGTGTTCTGGGTTCCAACCACGTCAACAACCTGAAAAAAGCCTTTGCCGACGGCAGCGTGAATATTCGTACCTATGAAACGCGCGATGGTGCGATGAACGATGCACTGTCTAAACGCGTTGAAGGCTATGTGAATTCACGTCCGATCCTGTTGGCAGAAATCAATAAGCGTAACCTGCCGTTCAAACTGGTCGGTGAGCCGCTGGTGATTGAAGAAGTGAGCTTCCCGTTCCATAAGGACGAAAATGGTGATGCATTACGTAAACAATTCGATGCTGAATTGACGAAAATGCGTGAAGATGGACGCTTGAAAGCGCTCGCCGAAAAATACTTTGGTGAGGACATCTCTGTTCCACCGAAAAAGTAACGTTATTGCCGCTTGTCGGTTGACTTATCACCTTCTCCACCGGCGCAGTATGGCCGGTGGAAGCATTAATGGTATGACTCATGAATGTCGATCTTGCCTACCTGTTAAAAGTGTTTCCTCAGGTATTAATGTATTTGCCGACCACGCTGTTCCTTGCCGTGGTTTCGATGTTTTTTGCTATGGTTCTCGGCCTGATACTGGCGTTAGTCCGTGAAAGCAAGATCGTCGTGGTAGTAAAAATCGTCGAACTGTATATCTCGCTGTTCCGCGGTATTCCGTCTCTGGTTCAGCTGTTTATCATCTACTTCGGCTTGCCGCAGCTATTCCCCGGCTTATCCAATCTGGATGCGATGACGGCCGCGATTATCGGTTTTAGCCTGAAAACATCCGCCTATATGGCTGAGATTTTCCGTGCGGGTTTGGCCTCTGTGGATTTCGGCCAGACGGAAGCGGGTCTATCCATTGGCATGAGTAAAGCGCAGGTCTATCGCCGCATCGTGTTGCCTCAGGCCATGCTGAATGCGCTGCCAGCGACGGGGAACACCTTCATTTCCCTGATTAAAGATACCTCAGTAGCCTTTGCACTGGGCGTCTCCGAACTGTTCGCGGAAGGCAAGATGATTGCCGCCGAATCTCTGCGTTTCTTTGAGACCTTCCTGGTTGTGGGTCTGATTTACTGGTTGGTGATCATTGTTTACGCCTGGCTGCAAAAACAGCTGGAGAAGAAACTGAATCACTCGCTACAGCGATAAGGGGCTGACATGATCAGTGTAAAGAATCTTTCTAAACGCTTTGGCGATCAGGTGGTGTTGGACAACATCAGTCTGGATATCGCGAAAGGCGAAGTCGTCGCGATTATCGGTCCATCGGGTTCGGGTAAGTCCACGCTGCTGCGCTGTCTGAACCTGCTGGAAACGCCAGAGTCGGGTACGATCGAAATTGGTGAACAAACGCTGGATACGCGCCGTTACACCTCTAAAGAAGCCTATGCGCTGCGCCGTCAGACGGCGATGGTATTCCAGAGTTACAACCTGTTTAAGAACAAAACAGCGCTGGAGAATGTGACGGAAGCGCTGATTGTCGTGAAAAAAATGCCGAAGAAGCAGGCGGATGAAATTGGTCTGGCGCTGCTGGAGCAGGTCGGTCTGCTGCCGCAGGCGGCACAGTATCCAGTGACGCTGTCCGGCGGACAACAACAGCGCGTGAGTATTGCGCGTGCGCTGGCGGTGGATCCGAAGGCGATTTTGTTTGATGAACCGACCTCGGCACTTGACCCGGAAAGGGTACATGAAGTGCTTCAGGTGATTCAGAAGCTGGCGAAAAACGACACCACGATGGTGATTGTCACCCATGAAATGCAGTTTGCGAAAGAAGTGGCTGACCGCGTGATCTTCATGGCAGACGGGCACATCGTTGAGGAAGGCCCGGCGGAGCAGGTGATTAGCTTCTCGGACAACCCGCAAACCCAGCGTTTCCTGCGTCAGTTGACCAAGCTGCCTGAGCCGCTTGAGTACGATATTTAACGCATACGTAGATACACCTGCACGCCTGAACAAGGCAGCCCTGTCAGGCAGGGCACGATAATGTGGAGCAAGTATTCATGAGAACAGCATCTCAGCACGAGCCTCTGGCTCAGTTTATTCAGGCGTTTCGCCACGATTTACATCGCCATCCTGAACTGTCCAATCAGGAGTTCGAGACCACGAAGAAGATTCGTGCGGTATTGGAAAAAGAAGGGATTCGTATCCTCGACCTGCCGTTGAAAACCGGTCTGGTTGCGGAAGTGGGCGGCTTACAGGAAGGGCCACTGGTCGTGGTGCGTTCCGACATCGACGCCCTGCCGATTGAAGAAGAGTCTGGCGTAGAGTTTACGTCGCTCAACAAAGGCGTGATGCACGCCTGTGGTCATGATTTTCACTCTTCTGCGGCGCTGGGTGCGGCAATTCTGCTGAAGAAAATTGAGCAGGAGCTGAAAGGCACGGTGCGAATTTTGTTTCAGGCTGCTGAAGAGACAGGATTGGGCGCGCCGGAAGTCATCGCCGTTGGTGCGTTGGACAATGCGGTAGCGATTTTTGGCATTCACAACGATCCAACGCTGCCGGTTGGCGTCATCGGTGGGAAAGACGGCGCATTGACGGCGGGTGTTGACCGCTTTGAAATCAAGATCGCAGCGAAAGGCTGTCACGCCGCGAAGCCGCATGAAGGCAACGATCCGATTATCATTCTGGGTCAGCTGATTTCTGCTGTACAGACCATTATCAGCCGCACGGTATCGTCCGACAATAACGCGGTGGTGTCGATTACGCAGGTACATAGCGGCAGCACCTGGAACGTTATCCCAGACACGGCCTATGTTGAAGGCACGGTCAGAACGTTCAATCAGGCTGCACGTGATTTAATTGAACAGCGTTTCCGTCAGATCGTAGCGGGCATCGCCAGCACCTTTGGTGCAGAAATTGAATTCCTGTGGCATGCAGGGCCGCCGTCGGTGATCAACACGCCAGAGTGGGTTGAGTTTGCGCTGAATGTGGCGAGTGACGAAGGGTTTGAAGCGCGTCGCGTGGAAGCAAGCCCGATTGGTGAAGATTTTGCGTTCTATCAGCAGAAATTGCCGGGTACGTTCATGATGGTCGGCTCCGGCGGGCCGTATGCGCTGCATCACCCGAAATTCCGCGTTGACGACAGCGCGCTGTTCCCGACTGCGCACTATCTGTATCAGGTCGCGAAACAGAGTTTAGAACAGCTGTCTTCCCGCTAATCTCCTCCCATTAAGCCAATTCTGTCCGCGTCGGGCTTCCCAGCGCGGATATTTCCCTTTTTTTAATTGAATCAATAGTTTTGACTGGGCTGTCAGAAAAACACGACACTCTAGGGGTTCTGCTGTCGCAAAAAAGAGACATTTAATTCATTGATTAATAATGATTAATATTTTATCTGATAAATGCGTCTCTGAAGGACGACAGGTTTTGTGAGCGCGATCTCGTTTTTTCTGCCCAATGTGTCTTGAGCTCCTTCCCAGTGGATAAATAAAAATATTATTGCTTATTAGCTGGTTAGCTTAATTTTATGAAGTGCTGATAATAAAATTATGCATGTTGGCATAATTTATGCTTAAATAAGCGTGTAGATGCTCATTCCACCTTCTATGCTTGCTTCGGCTTCATAATCCTGGGAATGACGCAGAGCCAATTTGAGGTGCCTATCGTCCAACTCCAGATGAAGATGCAAATCTCCATCGGGCCTTCCGGACATAACGTTGAGTGAGGCACCATTCTGTTGTCTGACAGACCTGATATTTTCAACGCTTACCGTTTATCGGTAAGCGTTTTTTTTCGTCTGAGGAAAATGTTCGGTAACCGCCTTCTGTCGGGCTATTCAGGACGGGCCATACAAAAGAATAAGGCTCCAAAAAAGGAGCCTTATGAAAGGAATAGTGCAGCGACTAGTCGGCAGGCTGCTGTAGTGTGAGCAACAACCCTTCGCGCCGCATTTGGGCCGCTTCATCCGGCAGACGCAACCGATCGAGTGCATCGGCACGCCAGGCATAATCATAAGCGTCTGGGCGTAACTCTAGCGCGGTGCGGAAGGCATCGCTGGCCTGCTGCCATTCGCCGTGTTTCATCAGCAACTGACCTAACGTACTGCTCAACAGCGCAGTAGCGCCTTGCTGCTTGATGTACTGGTGCAGTACTTTTTCCAGCTGTTCTGGGTTTCCGGCTTTGAGGCGCGGCATCAGCAAGATCAAGCGCTCGTCATACTGACGTTTGAGACCGTCGAGAATGATCTTCTGGGCGGTATCATGATCGTCACAATCGATCAGATGCTCAACCATCGCGACCTGAAGCGGGATCTCATGGCGCACTTTACGGCTCTGGTTATTCCACCACGACTTCAGCCCTTCGCTGCCGCCATCCGCCATCGCCTGATTCATCAGACCGATATAGGCCTGCTGTTGCAGATCCAGCAGACGTTCTTCAGGGTACAGGTTGATCTTGCGCATCGCAGGCAGAATATCCAACAGCGCACTATAGGCGTGAGTACGTAGGAAAGCCTGTTCCGCTAAACGTAGAACCTCAGGGTGGCGAGGCGCGACCTCCAGCAGTTTGTCCACGCCGTGACGTGCAGCATGATCTTCATTACGCGCTAGCTGAATACGCACGCGCGTAATATCTACCGGAAGCTGATCGGTATCTGCAACCTCGGCGGCGCGCTCCAGATATTGCTTGGTACGGAACTCGTCACCGCGCTGCTGGGCGGCTTCGGCTGCCAGCAGGTAGTTAACCACGGGCTGCTCGGCATGGTCGGCATTACGCGTTAGTAGCTTCTCTACCTGTAAATAATCTCCCTCGGCCAGCTTGAGCAACGCGGCTTTGGTCTGTTTTCTGGCGCGAGTGCGTTTGCGGCCGAGGAACCAGCCGCGCGTGCGGGATCCGGTACGAAAGATCCGGCGGAGCACCCATTCCACCGCCAAAAAGGCGAGGAAGAACAGTACCAGCATGATGACCAGACCGGTCACGCTGGTTTGAATATCGTAGTTATCCGTTTGGATCAGGACGTAGCCTTGGTGGCCTGCGACGATCGGGCCGATCACCATGCCTGCGATCAGGATCAGGAACAGCAATAAGACTTTCAGCATGTTCACTCTCCCTGTTGTGTGGCTGGCGCCTGAGCCAGCAGGTTACGAACGCGCGTTTGCATCAGTTTTTCCAACAGCACCTGACTTTGTAGCTCCGTTGGGACATCCAGTGAAACTGACTGCTGGCTTAAGGCATCGAGCTGATCCAAAAAGGCCTGCGTCGTGGGATCGGTGGTATTGAAGTAGGCGCGAACCCAAGTTGCTGCCGTTTCCAGCGACTGTTTGTACACTTCATTCTGGTGGCGCGGAATGGCCTGTGCGGCAACCAGCAGACGTGAGCGGATATTCTCGCGCAGGTACACATCCTGATTCGGTGCCAGCAGCGGTTCGGCCGCGCTGTCACGGCGGCGAATGGTGATAAAATCAGCCAGGAAATTGTGCCAGCTCTTGCTGAGATTTTGTCGCCACTCGCTCAAAGAGGCGGACAGCTCTGTGCTGTTGGCATCCATCGGCGCTTCATCGGTATTGTTGTCGGCGAGCTGCAAGTTGTCCAACTGGTCGGTTAGCTGATTTACTTTCAGGATAATGCCGTCAAAATCGACCTGACTGACGCCAGCCAGTGCCCCAATATCGTTGGTCAGCGCGCGGCGGATTTCTATCAGGCTGGGATCGTTCATTTCCGCCAGACTAGCATCCGCGCTTTTCAGCAACGCGCCTGCGGTGGTGACGTCTTTGTCGCTCCACAGCTTGCGCCCTGCCAGTTTCACCAGAAAATCTGCCTGAGCGATTAGCCAGGTATTGGTGTCATGGCTGGAAAGCGCTGCTAGCTTATCGCGCAGCTCGTCTGATTGACGCGTTAGCGCCTCAAGACGCTGTGCGGCAGTCTCCTGTGCTTTGCTTTGCTGCTGTTGAGCGTCCAGCCACTGCTGTTGCTCTTGCTTATGCTGCTGCTGCAATGCGTTTAACTGCGTTTCCAGACGTTGCAGCGCAGCGGTTTCTTTCTGCGCCTGCTGGTGGCCGTGGTAATACAAGCCCGCGCCTATTGCCAGCGCAATCACAATCGCGATCGCCCCGAGCACGGCACCGCTACGTTTGGGCTGCGGTGCAGGATCCTGTTGCTGATGCGCGGGTTCAACCCGTTCAGCAACCTCGTCGGATGGAGCTGTGGGGGTATTGTGTTCCGTCATAATGGTACATCCCATGATCAGGTTTATTGTAGTGCGCGCACGAGCGCATCGTTATCGGCGTTATCAGCCACTCGGATATCGCGCCAGCCAAGCTGACGACCCTGTTCTGCCAGTCGTTCGCTGACGACGATCAGTTGGCAGCCGAGTAACCAGGAAGCCCGATAGTAATCAGGTACTAAAGTATAGATCCGTTGTAGCATTTCTCCGCTGGTGATCACCAGTTTGTCGATGCCTATTTGTTGCCAGTGGCGGCTTTGCTCCGGCCCATCATAGTGAACGTCCCTACGCTGATAGCATTCACAGTAGGTTACCTGCGCGCCTCGCTCGGTTAGCGTCTCTCCCAGCAGTTCCCTTCCACCATTGCCACGTAATAATAGTGCACGTTTCCCCGCAACATCTTGTAGGTCAGGCAGTTGCAATAGCGTTTCGCTGGTTTCGCGCTCAGGCGGATAGGTTACCGGATGTGCGCTGATTTTATGTAGCGCCAGTGCCGTGGTACGGCCGATGGCGTAATAAGCGAGGTGGGCAGGCCAGCTGATGCCCGTACGTGCCAGCATCGGATCGGCGTAATGAATCGCGTGTTGTGAGAGCGCAAACACCAGATCGTCGGCGCTCAGTGCCTGTAATAGTGAAGGCAGGCTGGCGAGTTCTCGTCCGGGTGAAAACTCGATCAGCGGGCTGTGCCAGGCGTTATAGCCGAGCTTTCTTAAACGGGTCACCAGTTGTTCGCCAGTTGGTGACGGACGGGTAACCAGAATAGTCATGATGAGCTTGACCCTTGATAAACGGCTTGAAGGATGGCGCTGGCACCTTTTGCCAGTAGCTCTTCAGCCAGTGCAATCCCGAGTTGTTCGGCATCGGAGACGCTTCCTTTACGTTCACCGACGATCATTTGGCTGCCGTCTGGCGCGCCAACCAGCGCACGCAGCCACAGCGTATCGCCTTCCAGTTCGGCGTAGCTGCCAATCGGTACCTGACAGCCGCCTTCAAGGCGCACATTCATCGCGCGTTCAGCCAGTACGCGGGCTGCGGTAGCGGGGTGATTCAGCGGGGCAAGGAGTTGACGGACATGTTCGTCATCCAAACGGCATTCGATGCCGATAGCACCTTGTCCGACGGCTGGCAGAGATTCTTCCGGGCTTAACGGACAGCGGATGCGCTCTTCAAGGCCGAGACGTTTCAGACCGGCGACCGCAAGAATAATGGCGTCATACTCGCCGTTGTCCAGTTTTGACAGGCGTGTACCGACATTGCCGCGCAAATCACGAATCACCAGATCGGGGCGTCGGGCGCGCAGCTGGCACTGACGGCGCAGGCTGGAGGTGCCGACGCAACTGCCTTCCGGTAACTGTTCGAGGCTGTCGTAATGATTGGAAACAAAAGCGTCGCGCGGGTCGTCGCGTTCGCAAATGGTGGTCAGGCCGAGGCCATCTGGGAATTCGACGGGCACATCTTTCATGGAGTGGACGGCAATATCGGCACGCCCTTCAAGCAGCGCCAATTCCAGCTCTTTAACAAACAATCCTTTACCGCCGACCTTTGCCAGTGGCGTATCGAGGATGATGTCACCGCGGGTTACCATCGGCACCAGCTCCACGTGTAAATCCGGGTAGAGGTGATTCAGACACTGCTGAACATATCGTGCTTGCCACAGGGCGAGCGGGCTTTGTCGGGTGGCAATTCTAATAATATTGGCTAACATGCTTGATACCGTTTTTATCATTTTCCGCCATCGTATCATTGATGGTGCGTTGGTGTCAGGTTGTGGGCATTAGCGGTGCGCCTTTTAAAACGGTCTGAAATTCGGGTGCCGCAAGTCGAGTAAGAAGCCGTGCTGATGCAATCGGGTAGGGAAATTCGTAATAAAGCAAGATAGGTAAGTCTAACTTTCTTTACTTTCTTTACGCCCAATCAGCAAGGTGTTAAATTGATCACGTTTCCAGCAATAATTCGCTAAACATTCTTCTAATTTCATCATGCGGATTTGGAACACGGGGTTTTTCTAGGCACTGGGATAAATCAGGCGAAACGTCTTGTACTTCTACATCGAGACTTTGAAGCAAAGACTGGATGCGATCAACCAACTGCGTGTTGACCGTGCTCTGGGAGCAATGAAGCCCGCTTTTCAGCAGGTTTACAGTCTTCTGCCCATTTTATTACATCATCATCACCCGTTGATGCCAGGCTACCTTGAAGGCAAGGTGCCTCACGGTATCTGCACTCACACGCCTGATGAAAAACAACAACAGTACCTTGATGGCATCGCGTTGCGCTGGGGTCAGTTTGACTGTTCTCATCCGCAGGGTGAACTGCCGATCACGGGCATCTATTCCATGGGAAGTACCTCATCTATCGGACAGAGCTGTAGCTCCGATCTCGATATCTGGGTGTGCCACCAATCCTGGCTGGATAGCGAAGAACGCCAACTCTTACAGAAGAAATGTACGCTGCTGGAGCAGTGGGCAGCATCGCAGGGCGCTGAGGTCAGTTTCTTCCTGATGGATGAAAGCCGCTTCCGCCACAATGAAAGCGGCAGCCTGAGCGGTGAAGACTGCGGCACCATGCAGCATATCCTGTTACTCGACGAATTCTACCGTACCGCCGTGCGTATGGCCGGTAAGCGTATTCTGTGGAACATGGTGCCGGTCGAAGAAGAATCCCACTACGACGAATATGTGCTGTCGCTGTACTCACAGGGGGCGCTGGCTCCTAACGAGTGGATGGATTTAGGCGGCTTAAGCACGCTGTCGGCGGAAGAGTATTTCGGCGCGAGTCTCTGGCAGCTCTATAAAAGCATCGATTCCCCTTATAAAGCCGTACTGAAAACGCTGCTGTTGGAAGCCTATTCCTGGGAATACCCGGACACCAGCCTGCTGTCGACCGAAATTAAAAAGCGCCTGCATGACGGCGAGATCGTCTCTTTCGGTCTTGATCCTTACTGCATGATGCTGGATCGCGTGACGCACTATCTGACGGCGATCAACGATCCTACGCGTCTGGATCTGGCGCGTCGATGTTTCTATTTAAAAGTGTGTGAAAAGCTCTCCAGAGAAAAAGCTTGTGTCGGCTGGCGTCGCCAGATTCTGAGCCAACTGGTGCAAGAATGGGGATGGAGCGACGAACATCTGGCCATGCTGGATAACCGCGCTAACTGGAAAATCGAACAGGTACGCGAAGCACATAATGAGCTGTTGGATGCGATGATGCAGACCTATCGCAACCTGATTCGCTTCGCCCGCCGCAATAATCTGAGCGTCAGCGCCAGCCCGCAGGATATCGGTGTGTTGACCCGTAAACTGTACGCTGCGTTTGAAGCGCTGCCGGGTAAAGTTACCCTGCTGAACCCACAAATTTCGCCCGATTTGTCGGAGCCGAATTTAACCTTTATCTATGTTCCACCGGGTCGTGCGAACCGTTCTGGCTGGTATCTGTATAACCAGGCACCGTCGATGGATGCGATCGTCAGCCATCAACCGTTGGAATATAACCGCTATCTGAACAAGCTGGTAGCGTGGGCTTATTTTAATGGCCTGCTGACGCCAAGCACGCGTCTGTATATTAAAGGCAACGAGCTGTGCGATATCACGCGTCTGCAAGTGCTGGTGGACGACGTCGCCAGCCACTTCCCGCTGCGTCTGCCTGCACCGACGCCGAAGGCGTTGTACAGCCCGTGTGAAATTCGTCATTTGGCGATTATCGTCAATCTGGAACACGATCCGACAGCGGCCTTCCGCAATCAGGTCGTGCATTTCGATTTCCGTCATCTGGATGTCTTTAGCTTCGGCCAGCAGCAGCAGTGTCTGGTTGGCAGTATCGACCTGCTGTATCGTAACTCGTGGAATGAAGTGCGTACGCTGCATTTCAGCGGCGAGCAGGCGGTGTTGGAAGCGCTGAAAACCATTCTGGGCAAAATGCATCAGGATGCCGCGCTGCCGGAATCACTGGAAGTCTTCTGCTACAGCCAGCATCTGCGCGGGCTGATCCGTACCCGTGTGCAGCAGTTAGTGTCCGAATGTATTGAGCTGCGCCTGACCAGTACGCGTCAGCAGGAGCCAGGGCGTTTCAAAGCAGTGAAAGTCGCGGGCCAAACCTGGGGCCTGTTCTTCGAACGGCTGAGTGTCTCGGTGCAGAAGCTGGAAAATGCGGTCGAGTTTTATGGCGCGATTTCCAACAACAAACTGCAAGGCCAGCCGGTTCAGGTTGAAACCAACCATATACATTTACCGCCAGTGGTCGATGGCGTCGCCAGCGAAGGGATCATCCAGTTCTTCTTTGAAGACCTGACAGAAAATCAGGGCTTTAATATCTATATTCTGGATGAGTCGAACCGCGTTGAGGTCTACCACCACTGTGAGGGCAGTAAAGAAGAGCTGGTGCGCGATGTCAGCCGCTTCTATTCGTCTTCGCATGACCGCTTTACCTACGGCTCCAGCTTTATCAATTTCAATCTGCCGCAGTTCTACCAAATCGTACAGCTGGACGGCCGCACGCAGGTGATTCCGTTCCGCAGCAGTGCGCTTTCTCATCTGTGCATTACGCCCGTGGTGGATGATGAAGCGATGACGATGAAGCAGCGGCTGCAAATCCTCTAGTAACGCTCTGATACTCGGGTTTCAGCGTATTCAGCAAAGGATGTATTGATGGATTCGTTGCAACGCCGAAACCTGATACTGCTGGCGCTCGGACAAGGGCTGACCGGCAGTATTATTTCCCTGATGACGCTGTGTTCTACGCTGGTTGGCGTATCGATGACGCCCGTTCCTTTGTTGACCACGCTACCGATTACCGCGACGGTGTGCGGTGCTGCGCTCATGATCTACAGCGTTTCATCGCTGATGACAAAACATGGCAGGCGCAATGCGTTCATCATCGGCACGCTGATCGGGCTAGTGGGCGCGCTTTTGGCGGCGCTGGCGATTGCGCTACACAGTTTCTCCCTCTTTGTCTTTTCGACATTTGTTCTGGGGATGTCCTGCGCTTTCAATCAGTATTATCGCTTCGCGGCGGCTGAGATATTTACCGATAATCAGCAGAAAAACCGGGCGATCTCATGGGTGATCAGCGGCGGTATTCTGGGCGGTTTTCTCGGCCCGTTCGCGGCGAGCCAATCTTCTCAGCTCTGGGCGTCGTACCCGTTTCTCGGCAGTTTTATTGCAGCGGCCTTCATCTGTGTTATCACGTCTCTGTTGTTGCTTGGCCTTAAACTGCCCCCAATGTCCGTTACCACGCCCAGCACCCAGCGTAGTGAACCGCTGGCGGCGATTCTGAAAAGCCGGGCATTTGTGTTGGGAACGGCAAGCTGTTCCGTTGGGTTTGTGGTGATGACGCTATTGATGAACTCCGTGCCGCTGGCGATGCACCAGCACCACTTTTCCGTCGGCCACAGCGCGACGGTTTTGCAATGGCATTTTGTGGCCATGTATGCGCCTGCGCTGCTGTTAGTGCTGTTGGCAAAACGACTGACGCCGATTCAGGTCGTGATGATTGGCATGGTGTGTAACGTCGTCGGGGTGGCGGTCGCGCTGAGCGGTTTGACGTTCTGGCACTTCCTGTTTGCGCTGATGCTGTTCGGCATCGGGTGGGCGTTTATGTTCAACGGCGGGACATTCATGCTGAACGCGTTTACCCATTCAGTGCATAAATCGCGTTTGCAGGGGATTAACTCGCTGGTGATTTACGTGCCTAACGCGCTGGCTTCGCTGTCTGCTGGCAGCCTGATGGCGCTGACCAGCGGCTGGCCGATGGTCAATATGGTAGGTATCGGCATGCTGTTGTTGCTGGTTCTGGGGCTGATAATTCTGGGACGGCGCTGATGTGTGGCGCGCCGCGGGCCCGTTGAAAAGACAGTTACCCGAAGTGAACGGTTTCCCCGGCCTGATCCGAGCAGGCTGCTGACAGCAGCGCGATAAAATCTTCACCGCTGCGAGCGCATACCCAACGTTCTTCCTGAAGGTTGAAATGGTAACCGCCTGCTTTGGTCGCCAGCCAGATTTGGTGTAGTGGCTCCTGCCGATTAATCACGATTTTGCTGCCATTTTCAAAACTCAGCGTCATCACGCCGCCGTTGGTTTCGTAATCGATGTCGGCATCACCCTCAAACCGATCCAGCGTTTCTTCCAACTGAAGCATGAGTTCGTCGGCTAATTGGTGGAACTCGCTATCGTTCATTTTCGATTCCTATTGATTTTCATGATCCACCTGCGATTATAGAGAGCATACGAGTATTAATGACAGGTCTTAACGTGATGAAAAACGTGTTTCGCCAGTTTTTTCTGGTGTTATCAGTAGTGAGTTTATTCGGTTGTGGTCTGAAAGGGCCGCTTTATATGCCTACCGATGGCAAATCCGGTGCGTCAACGACTCAGCAAAATGAGAACCAGCCGCCGCAAAAGAAAACGTCAATGCGTCCTTAATGCGTGACGACAGTAATCAATAACAGGTCACGCGCCCGGTTAAGCAAGCGGGGGAGTCAGGATAATGCAGTTCGCTAAGATGCACGGGTTAGGCAACGATTTCATGGTTGTTGATGCCGTTACGCAAAACGTTTATTTTTCACCCGAATTGATTCGCCGTTTGGCGGATCGACACTGTGGTGTAGGGTTTGACCAACTGCTGGTTGTCGAGCCACCCTACGATCCTGAACTGGATTTTCATTACCGCATTTTTAACGCGGATGGCAGCGAAGTGGCGCAGTGCGGCAATGGCGCGCGCTGCTTTGCTCGCTTTGTTCGCCTGAAAGGGTTGACCAACAAGCGTGATATCGCTGTCAGTACGCAGACCGGCCGGATGGTGTTGTCGGTGACCGATGACGAACTGGTGCGCGTCAACATGGGCGAACCTAATTTCGAGCCGCAACAGGTGCCTTTCCGCGCGGTCAAAGCGGAGAAAACCTACATCATGCGTGCCGACGAGCACACGGTGCTGTGTGGCGTGGTGTCGATGGGCAACCCGCACTGTGTGATTCAGGTTGAGGATGTGGACACGGCGAAGGTGGAAACGCTGGGGCCGCTGCTGGAAAGCCACGAGCGTTTTCCCGAGCGTGCCAACATCGGTTTTATGCAAATTGTTGATAGCCACACTGTCCGTTTGCGGGTGTACGAACGTGGTGCGGGAGAAACACAGGCGTGCGGTAGCGGCGCGTGTGCTGCCGTGGCGGTAGGGATCCAGCAGGGATTATTGTCCGCGAACGTTCGCGTATCTCTGCCGGGCGGGGAGTTGGATATCCAGTGGGATGGGCCGGGACATCCGTTATTCATGACCGGGCCTGCAACGCATGTCTACGATGGATTTATTCATTTATGAAGAATGTCGAGGAACAGGCAGAGCGCGAGATCGCACTCAGTGACGAGATGGTTTTGCAGTTCCTGCAACAGAATCCTGATTTTTTTATCCGCAATGCGCGTCCCGTCGAGCAGATGCGCATTCCTCATCCCGTCAGGGGAACCGTGTCGCTGGTAGAATGGCAACTGGCACGTCAGCGTAACCACATTACTCAGCTTGAGGAAGAGATCACGCTGTTGATGGAGCAGGCGGGGGCGAACGAAGTGCTGTTCAATCGCCTGCTTGGGTTACAAACTGAATTGGCGTCGGCGGACAGCCTGACGGACATGTTGGATCGTTTGCAGCGCTGGGCGCGTCAGCTTGGTCTGGCGGGTGCAACGGTTCGTCTGTTCAGCGATAAATGGCGCCTTGGCGCGCCTTCTGGTTTTACCCATCTTGGGCTAAACCGCTCCACCTTTGAGCCGCTGCGCATTCAGCGCTTCGGACAAAGTAACCATTATCTTGGCAGTCTGAACGGGCCGGAGCTGCTGCTCCTGCTGCCGCAGGCCAGGCAGGTTGGGTCGGTCGCGCTATCGCTGATGGGAAATCATCACGATTTGGGCGTGCTGATTTTCAGCAGCCGCGACAGCCACCATTATCAGGATGGCATGGGAACCGTGCTGCTTCAGCAAATGGCCATGATGCTGCCGGCGATGCTGGCGCGCTGGGTTGAGCGGGTATGAGCCAGCAGCCTGCGCCATCGGAGGCTCCTTCCTCTTCGCCGTTACAAGCTGATGTTGATGCGTTCCTGCGTTACCTGAAAGTAGAGCGTCAGCTAAGCCCGCTGACGCAGACCAGCTATTTACATCAACTGTCTGCGGTTATCACGATACTCTCCGCGGCGGGTGTGGCTGACTGGCGCAAGCTGGATGCTTCAGGTGTGCGTTCCGTGGTGTCCCGCAGTAAGCGCGATGGGCTACATTCCAGCAGTCTGGCGCTACGTTTATCGGCATTGCGCAGCTTTCTCGACTGGATGGTGTCACGCGGTGTGCTGACGGCGAACCCCGCTAAAGGCGTATCCACGCCGCGAGCCGGACGGCCATTACCGAAGAATATGGATGTGGATGAGGTGAATCGGCTGCTGGAGATCGATTGGGACGATCCCCTTGCGGTGCGCGACCGCACGATGCTGGAAGTGATGTACGGCGCGGGGCTGCGTCTGGCTGAGCTGGTTGGTATGGATTATCAGCATATTGATTTGGCCAGCGGTGAAGTCTGGGTCATGGGGAAAGGCAGTAAAGAGCGCAAGTTGCCGATAGGAAAAACGGCGGTAACCTGGCTGGAACGCTGGCTGGCGCTGCGCGAACTGTTTGGCCCGCAGGATGATGCCGTGTTTATCTCCAATCAGGGACGACGCATTTCGATGCGCAACGTGCAGAAGCGTTTCGCCGAATGGGGAATTAAGCAGGGCATCAATAGCCATGTTCATCCTCATAAATTGCGCCACTCCTTTGCGACGCACATGCTGGAATCCAGCGGCGATTTACGAGCGGTACAAGAGCTGCTTGGCCACGCTAACCTGACCACAACGCAGATTTACACCCATCTTGATTTTCAACATTTAGCCTCCGTGTACGATGCTGCGCATCCACGCGCCAAACGAGGGAAACCCTGATGCATTTTTACCGATCTCTTGGCCCGATCCGGGCGATCACGTTCGATCTGGATGACACGCTGTACGATAACGCGGACGTCATTCGACGCACGGGGCAAGAGTCAGTCCACTTTCTGCAACAGTACCATCCTGCACTTCGTGACTTTCAGGCGGATGATTTTCAGAACTTACGCCAGACCTTGCTTGAGCGTGAGCCGGACATTTATCACGACGTGACCGAATGGCGTCGTCGTGCGGTTGAGCTGGCGATGTTAGAACGCGGCCTGAGCGCCGCCGAGTCGAAGGATGGCGCAAAAGCCGCAATGGAAAACTTCGCCCACTGGCGTAGTCAGGTTGCGATTACCGAAGAAACGCACCAGACGTTGGCGGCGTTAGCCGAGAAAGTGCCGCTGGCAGCGATCACCAATGGCAACGCGGAACCACACCGGTTCGGCCTCGATCGCTATTTTTCTTTCATCCTGCGCGCTGGCCCGCACGGCCGTGCTAAGCCGTTTGATGACATGTACCATTTGGCGGCAGAAAAGCTCAATCTGCCGTTGCAGGAAATCTTACATGTCGGTGACGATCTCACGACCGATGTCGCAGGGTCGATCCGCTGCGGTATGCAGGCCTGCTGGATTAACCTGCGTGAAGGCAGCCTGACGCAAATTGGCGATGCCCGACTGCTGCCACATATTGAAATTTCGCGGTTGGCATCGCTGTCGGCGTTGTTATAATCACGGCATTAATCTGTATAAATCATCAGTGGAAATGCTCCTTACATGGGCTAATACTGGTCACTTAAGCTCGTTATTAGGGGAAACACAGGGGGGAGGTTCCCGCAGGGAGGCCTCACCCCTGTGGTCGCCCCGTGTATCTCGATGCTTAAACGATCGACATTACTTACATGTGCAGCGTTTCCCGCCACCGGATAACCCGTACCTATGGACGTTTCTGATCTGCTCGATGGCCTCAACGACAAACAGCGTGACGCGGTAGCTGCGCCGCGCAGCAATTTATTGGTGCTGGCAGGGGCAGGCAGCGGCAAAACGCGGGTACTGGTACATCGCATTGCCTGGCTCTTGTCCGTCGAAAACTGCTCGCCGTACTCCATCATGGCGGTGACGTTTACCAACAAAGCGGCGGCGGAGATGCGCCACCGTATCGACCATCTGATCGGCACCAGCCAAGGCGGCATGTGGATCGGCACCTTCCACGGGCTGGCACATCGCCTGCTGCGTGCGCACCATATGGACGCCAATCTGCCGCAGGATTTCCAGATTCTGGACAGCGAAGATCAACTACGCCTGCTGAAGCGCTTGATTCGGGCGCTCAATCTGGATGAGAAACAGTGGCCACCACGTCAGGCGATGTGGTTCATCAACGGGAAGAAAGATGAAGGCCTGCGTCCGCAGCACATTGAAAGCTACGGCAACCCGATCGAGCAAACGTGGCAGCGCGTGTATCAGGCCTATCAGGAAGCGTGCGATCGCGCCGGACTGGTGGATTTCGCCGAACTGCTGCTGCGCGCACACGAGCTGTGGCTGAACAAGCCGCATGTGCTGAATCACTATCGCGAACGTTTTACCAATATTCTGGTGGACGAATTTCAGGACACCAACCGTATTCAGTATGCCTGGATCCGTATGCTGGCGGGCGACAGCGCCAAGGTGATGATCGTTGGAGATGACGATCAGTCGATTTACGGCTGGCGTGGGGCGCAGGTCGAAAATATTCAGCTGTTCCTGAAAGATTTCGCCGGTGCAGAAACGATTCGTTTGGAGCAGAACTATCGTTCGACCAGCAACATCCTGAAAGCGGCGAATGCGCTGATTGCCCACAACGGCGGACGACTCGGCAAGAACCTGTGGACCGATGGCGCAGAAGGCGAGCCGATTTCGCTGTATTGCGCATTCAACGAGCTGGATGAGGCGCGTTACGTCGTCAACCGGATTAAAGCCTGGCAGGAAAATGGCGGTGCGCTGAGCGATAACGCCATTCTGTATCGGAGCAACGCGCAGTCGCGTGTACTGGAAGAGGCGTTGTTACAGCAGAGTATGCCTTATCGCATCTACGGCGGCATGCGCTTCTTCGAACGGCAGGAAATCAAAGATGCGCTGTCTTATCTGCGCCTGATCTCTAATCGTAACGATGATGCGGCGTTCGAGCGTGTGGTGAATACACCGACACGCGGCATTGGCGATCGTACGCTGGACGTGGTGCGCCAGACGGCGCGCGATCGTCAGTTGACGTTGTGGCAATCCACGCGGGCGCTGTTGCAGGAGAAAGTGCTGGCTGGGCGCGCGGCGGCATCGCTGCAACGCTTTATCGAACTGATTGATGCGCTGGCCTATGAAACCTCTGAGCTGCCGCTGCATATTCAAACCGACCGAGCGATTAAGGATTCCGGCCTGTGGAGCATGTACGAACAGGAAAAAGGCGAGAAAGGGCAGGCACGAGTAGAAAACCTGGAGGAATTGGTGACGGCTACGCGCCAGTTCAGCTATCAGGAAGAAGATCAGGATCTGATGCCGCTTCAGGCTTTCCTGTCGCATGCTGCGCTGGAAGCAGGCGAAGGTCAGGCAGATGCTAATCAAGACGCAGTGCAGCTTATGACGCTGCACTCGGCGAAAGGGCTGGAGTTCCCGCAGGTGTTTATCGTCGGTATGGAAGAAGGCATGTTCCCAAGCCAGATGTCGCTGGATGAAGGTGGGCGTCTGGAAGAAGAGCGTCGTTTGGCTTATGTCGGCGTCACGCGTGCGATGCAAAAGCTGACGATAACCTACGCTGAATCCCGCCGTTTATATGGCAAAGAAGCCTATCACCGACCTTCCCGGTTTGTCGGCGAACTGCCGGAAGAGTGTGTTGAAGAAGTGCGGCTACGCGCCAGCGTCTCCCGCCCTGTCAATCACCAGCGCCTCGGCACACCAATCACGCAAAACGACAGCGGCTACAAATTGGGGCAACGGGTTCGCCATGCCAAGTTCGGCGAAGGCACGATCGTGAATCTGGAAGGCAGCGGCGATCATGCCCGCCTTCAGGTTGCGTTTCAGGGGCAGGGTATTAAATGGCTGGTCGCCGCCTACGCCAGACTGGAAACGGTGTAATCGTCACGATGCAGCTGGGAGTATGACGGGGTTATATAACTTATAAAAACCCTGTCTTAGTCTTTATCGTCATTTTCGACAATGCTAGGTGGCCTGCCGCGTATCCATGGATGTGTGGTATCACAATAAAAAAGGAGCCTGCCCATGACGCTAGACCAGATTATTGCCGAGTTACAGAAGAAAAAATGGGTCGATCTCACGCATACGGTGACGGAGTCGATCCCTATTTTTAGCGCGTTTGAGGGCGTGTTGCAGCGCAAAACCTTATTCAACGTTGAAGAGCATGGCTTTTTCGCTCAATCCGTGACGTTTGCGACACAGACGGGGACGCATATTGATGCGCCGGGGCATTTCGTCGCGGGCAAGCGCTATCTGGATCGCATTGATAATAAAGAGCTGTTGCTGCCGCTGGTGGTGATCCACAAACAAGACGCCGTCGCGCACGATCCCGATTACCGCCTGTCGGTCGATGACATTCTGACGTTTGAGCACGAATACGGGGAAATCCCGTCAGGCAGCTTTGTTGCGTTTGCCAGCGGCTGGAGCACGCGCTGGCCCGATATTGACGCTTTCGCCAATAAAGATGAAGAAGGAAACAGTCATACGCCGGGGTGGTCGCTTGAGGCGTTGACGTTCCTGTTTGAAGAGCGCGGTATTAGCGCGGTCGGGCATGAGACGCTGGATACGGATTCTGCCGCTGATTTCCGTCGCAACAACGGGCTTATCGGCGAGTTCTTCGTGCTGAACCAGAATGCCTGGCAGGTAGAGGTACTGAATAACCTGCATCAGCTACCGTCTACCGGCGCTTATATTCACGTTAGCTACCCTAATTTTGCCGGTGCACCCGGCTTCCCTGTCCGTGCCATCGCCTACTTGCCCGACAACGCCTGACAGATAAACGCAGTTCTTTTTTACTCTGAGGACTGCGTTTTTTACCACGTTCCACGCCGCATTTATTGGATAAACCTTATCCATTTGACCAATATTTTACAGCGTGTTTCAGCCGCGGTTTTAAAGTTGAAGTCTTTTTCATCTCAGCGTAACATGCGCGCATCATTATTCTCGGAGGACTAACGCCTTGGACACACCCAGTCGATACTGGCTCACTCACCTGTTCATTAGGTACAACTTCTAAGGCTATCTTCCTCTGCTGATACCCTTCGTGGTTGTCAGCGATGCTGTTTTTGTCGCTACGAGTCAGATCCGTCGAACGGACTGAAACCTGCTGGTGACACCTCACCTCTGTTTCTGTGCTTCAATCGCGTTGTCCATCTCTGCTACTGAAAGGGGAGCTATGGCCCATGCTGAGCGCATTTAAACTGGATAATTGCCGTTTATCTCGTCTGGAACTGGATGACTCCGATGATCTCACCACGTCAATTTGGGTCGATTTGATCGAGCCGGAAGACGATGAGCGTGAAAAAGTACAAACCGAGCTAGGACAAAGCCTGGCAACCCGTCCGGAACTGGAAGACATTGAAGCGTCGGCACGTTTTTTTGAAGATGAAGACGGCCTGCACATTCACTCCTTTTTCTTTTTTGAAGATGCTGACGATCACGCGGGTAACTCGACCGTGGCATTTACCATTCGCGATGGTCGCTTGTACACGTTACGCGAGCGTGAACTCCCGGCGTTCCGCCTGTACCGCATGCGCGCCCGTAACCAAACGCTGGTAGACGGTAATGCTTACGAACTGCTGCTTGACCTCTTTGAAACTAAAATTGAGCAACTGGCGGACGAAATCGAGAATATCTACAGCGATCTGGAATCGCTGAGCCGCATCATTATGGAAGGGCGTCAAGGCGAAGAGTACGACGACGCGTTGTCCACGTTGGCGGAACAGGAAGATGTGGGCTGGAAAGTTCGCCTGTGTCTGATGGATACCCAGCGTGCGCTGAACTTTCTGGTGCGTAAAGCCCGCCTGCCATCCGGTCAGTTGGAACAGGCGCGTGAAATCTTACGCGATATCGAATCTCTGTTGCCGCACAACGAATCCCTGTTCCAGAAGGTTAACTTCCTGATGCAGGCGGCGATGGGCTTCATCAATATCGAACAGAGCCGGATTATCAAGATCTTCTCGGTGGTCTCCGTGGTGTTCCTGCCACCGACGCTGGTGGCGTCCAGCTACGGGATGAACTTTGAATTTATGCCAGAACTGAAGTGGTCGTTTGGCTATCCGGGCGCGATTGTGCTGATGATTCTTGCTGGACTCGCTCCTTATCTCTATTTTAAACGTAAGAACTGGCTCTAAATTTTTACTGGTGCGCCTGATGGAGATTAACCATCAGGCGCATAGCGCTTCTTTCCTGTGATGCAAAACTCCTTTCCTGCTTGATAGTTTGCCGCCTGACTATTTCTGTTTAGAATGGTGGACAGTCTTTCCGTTCTTACTTTCTATTCTTAAATAAAGAAAACAGGTCGTGTGCATGAAAGGGATGTCACCGTGGGTGCAATGGGGAATCCTGCTGTCGGTCTCATTAATTCTGGGTTTTGGGTTACAGGTTTACCACGTTCCCGCTGCCCTGTTGCTGGGGCCGATGATGGTCGGCGTCGTCATGGGGTTAAACGGTGCGACGATTCGCATCCCGCCCGTCTGCTTTGCGGGCAGCAATGCCGTTCTGGGCTGTCTGGTCGCACAAAGTCTGTCATTTTCCATCCTGAAACCGCTGATGAGCGAATGGCCGCTGGTGCTGTTCATTCTGCTCGCGACGCTGGCTGCCAGCGGATTATCTGGCTGGTTACTGGTCAAATTTAGCGAACTGCCCGGCACGACCGGCACCTGGGGAGCATCGCCGGGCGGTGCGTCTGCGATGGTCGCGATGGCCGGAGAATTCGGTGCGGATGTGCGGCTGGTTGCCTTCATGCAATATTTACGTGTGCTGATGGTCACTGCTTCAGCCGCGTTTGTGGCGCGGCTGAGTTTGGGTGACGAGGCGGCGGAAAACAGCGCGATGCTGGTCTGGTTTCCCGCACTGGACTGGCGCTTTCTGGCAACGCTCGGCGTGGCGTTTGGTAGCGCCTGGCTGGGAAGACGTTTGCGCATTCCATCCGGTGCGCTGCTGGGGCCGATGATTATCGGTTCGATGCTGCATGCCAGTGGCACCTTGCAACTGCAAACTCCGGAATGGCTGCTGGCGTTGGCCTATGCCTTTATCGGCTGGAGCGTAGGGTTATGCTTCACTCGCCCCATCTTTTTGCTGGCGATACGCACGCTGCCGCACATGATGGCATCGATAGTCGGATTGATGCTGCTGTGCGGCGGAATGGCGTGGATGGTGACGAAAATGATGCCGGTGGATATGCTGACCGCCTTTCTGGCGACCAGCCCCGGCGGGCTGGATTCGATTGCGATTATTGCCGCAGGCAGTCGGGTCGATATGGCATTTGTCATCGCCATGCAGACGCTGCGGCTGTTTTCGACGCTGTTGTTCAGCCCGATCTTATCGCGCTTTATTTCCCGTCGTGTTGAGGCTGGGACGTTGTAGCTGGCGTGCGCCGTAGCTTACGTTGCGTATAAAGCGCATCCAGAATAAACAGCGCCAGCGCACCCCAGATGAAGGCGAAAGTAATCAGTTTGTCGCTGCTAAACGTTTCACCGTAGAACACCACTGCCAGCATGAACATGATGGTAGGGCCGAGGTACTGGAAGAAGCCGAGCGTTGACAGGCGCAGGCGCATCGCCGCTGAGGTGAAAAACAGCAACGGCACGGTGGTGACGATGCCCGCCGAGATCAGCAGCAGGTTCAGCGACCAAGGGTTGGCTGTCAGGTGGCTGCTTGGCGTGTCGGCAATAAAAAACAGATAAATGACCGCGACTGGCAGCAGCCACAGCGTTTCGATCAGCATGCCGGTTTGCCCGTCGATACCAATCTTCTTACGCAGCAGGCCGTATAATGCGAAGCTGAATGCCAGTCCGAGCGCGATAACGGGCAGCGAGCCAAACGTCCACAGCTGAACCAGTACGCCAGTCACGGCGAGCAGCACAGCCAGCCATTGCAGACGGCGGAAGCGTTCGCCCAGAAAGATCATGCCCAGCATGACGTTGACCAGCGGGTTGATAAAATATCCCAGACTGGCTTCCAGCATGTGATGGTTGTTGACCGCCCAGATATACAATAGCCAGTTCCCGCCGATAAGCACCGCCGTTAATGCCAACAGAAACAGATGCTTGACGTTGCGGCAGGCAAGGCTCACCTGACGCCATTTCCGACCGACGGTCAGCAGGATCAGCATAAAGAAGAATGACCAGATAATACGGTGCGTCAGTATTTCATTGGGCGGAACGTGCTCAAGCAGCTTGAAGTAAACGGGAGCAATTCCCCAAATGAAATACGCGGCGAGGGCGAAAAAGATCCCCTCACGGGTTTGTTGCGCGTTCATGGGTGACTCGATAAGGAAGGCGGGAAAACGCTAAGTCTACCCAAAACGGTGAGCGCTTTCACGTAAAGTGTTAATGACAATTTTTTCTAACGTAAAGGTTACCCGACAATATAGGTTGCGGTGGCGCTGGCGAGATGTGAACCCTGTTCGTTATGCAATTCGGCGCGCGCAACGGCGATTTTATTACCACCGCGGAGCAACGTGCTGGTAATAGTGAAGTGTTCCCCATAGCCCGGACGTAGATAATCCACCCGCATATCAATGGTTCCCATGCGTGCGAGTCGGTGATGAAATTCCTGCTCGCTGATCGTCTCATGGCGCAGCAGCGTATTGCCGACACAGACCAGTCCGGCAGCAACGTCCAGCCCAGCGGCAATCACGCCGCCATGCAGAATTTTTTGTGCCGCATTGCCGATGAGCTTCTCTTGCCGGGCGAACGTCAAGACGGCTTTGTCGGCTTCAAACTGCTGTAACTCAAGGCCCAGTTCGATGTTGAAGGGCATCTTGTAAATGAAAATCTCCCCAACGAGCTGGCGCACGGTCTCTCTGGTTAGTGTGGTTCCGTGAAACGATGGAATGTCAGCCATAGTGGTTTCCTGTTTGGGTGAGAGAGACTTGTTAAATGTAGTTTATTTGATGCGGCAAGGTTATGTGAATGTTTGTTTCGTGCGTTGATTTTGTTTCTTTCCAGAAAAGGCAGAGAAACGGGAGAACGATAATTCAAACGTCGCTGAACTGTGTAGAATGGCGGGCTTGAGTGGGGAAGGCTTATCACTATTTAGATAAATGAGTTTATTTAGATAAAAGATTTTATTTGGGTAAAAGCATGCTGGAGAAAAACATGTCGGAGAAAATGAATGCATAAAATCGGATTCGTACTGGCAGTATTACTGACAGCACAGGCTCATGCCGAAGACACAACAAACGCACCTGCGCCAAATCAACCTGCGGTGCGTGGCAGCATTATTGCCAGCTTGTTAGAAGAGCACAACACCCCGTTTGTCCTCTATCCTTACGAGAGCAACTACATACTGTATACCTATACCAGCAACATCAATAAAACGGCGATACAGAGCTATAACTGGGGCGATGAAGCACGTAAAGATGAAGTGCATTACCAGTTGAGTCTGGGATTCCCGATCTGGCGTGGCATTCTGGGTGATAACTCGTTGCTAGGTGCTTCCTATACGCAGCGCTCGTGGTGGCAGTTGTCTAATAAGAGCGAGTCTTCTCCGTTCCGTGAAACCAACTATGAGCCACAGGTCTTTTTGGGCTGGGCAACGAACTACACATTAGCAGGCTGGACGCTGCGGGATGTGGAAACGGGCTTTAATCACCAGTCTAATGGCCGCTCTGACCCGACGTCGCGTAGCTGGAACCGCGCTTATGTCCGCCTGATGGCGCAGAACGGCAACTGGCAGGTTGATGTGAAGCCGTGGGTGCGTTTCTCCGACAGCCAGGATGACAATCCAGATATCACCAAATACATGGGTCATTACCGCTTACGCGTCGGTTATGTGTGGGGCGACAGCGTGCTTAGCGCAGAAGGGCGTTATAACTGGAACAGCGGCTACGGCGGCGGTGAGCTGGGCTGGAGTTACCCGCTGACGCGTCATGTCCGTTTCTACACCAAGGTGTTTAGCGGTTATGGCGAATCCCTGATTGATTACAACCACCGTCAGACCCGCTTTGGCGTTGGCGTGACGCTGAACGACATGTTCTAACGATCGTGTTTCAGAGACTGGTGTTTTAACGATTGTCGTTTTAACCCTTGTCGTTTTACCAAACTAACGATTGCAGTTTTACCCGACGGCGCTGAAAATAGCGCCTGTTTGATTTCATTGAATTGGGGAAGGCGTGTCTACGGCGGAAGTATTGAATAAGGAAGCGCTGGCGGTTCAGGTTCTGCGGGACACGTTCGGCTACCAGCAATTCCGACCGGGTCAGCAGGAGATTATCAGCGCGACGCTCAGTGGGCAGGATTGTCTGGTTATCATGCCGACCGGCGGCGGTAAATCGCTGTGCTACCAAATCCCCGCATTGGTGATGGACGGGCTGACGCTGGTAGTGTCCCCGTTGATTTCACTGATGAAAGATCAGGTTGATCAGCTTCAGGCCTACGGCGTCTCTGCCGCTTGCCTTAATTCGACGCAGACGCGCGAGCAGCAGCTTGAGGTGATGGCAGGTTGCCGTACCGGTCATATCAAGCTGCTTTATATTGCGCCGGAACGTCTGACGACGGACAGCTTCCTCGATCATCTTGCCCATTGGCAGATTTCCCTGATCGCGGTGGATGAAGCGCATTGCATTTCCCAGTGGGGACACGATTTCCGCCCTGAATACCGGGCTCTGGGACAGATTAAACAGCGCTTCCCTCATCTTCCTTTTATTGCGTTGACCGCTACCGCCGACGAGGCCACGCGGAACGATATCGTTCGCCTGTTGGATCTCCAGTCGCCGCTGATTCAGATCAGCAGCTTTGACCGCCCGAATATTCGTTACACGCTGGTGGAGAAGTTCAAGCCGCTCGACCAGCTCTGGATGTTCGTGCAGGCGCAGCGTGGAAAAAGTGGCATCATCTACTGCAATAGCCGTTCCCGCGTGGAGGACATTAGCGCACGCTTGCAGGCCCGTGGGCTGAGCGCAGGGGCTTATCACGCTGGATTGGATAACGAACGACGTGCACAGGTGCAGGAAGCGTTCCTGCGTGACGATCTTCAGGTGGTGGTAGCGACCGTTGCCTTTGGTATGGGCATCAACAAGCCTAACGTGCGGTTTGTGGTGCACTTTGATATTCCGCGCAACATCGAATCCTACTATCAGGAAACGGGGCGTGCTGGGCGTGACGGCCTCGCCGCCGAAGCTGCGCTGTTCTACGACCCGGCGGATATGGCGTGGCTGCGCCGCTGTCTGGAAGAAAAACCGGCTGGGCCGCAGTTGGATATCGAGCGTCATAAGCTCAATGCGATGGGCGCATTTGCCGAAGCGCAAACCTGCCGCCGTCTGGTGCTGCTGAACTATTTCGGTGAAGGACGCCAAGAGGCCTGCGGCAACTGCGATATTTGTCTCGATCCGCCGAAGCGCTATGACGGTCTGGTAGAAGCGCAAAAGGCGCTCTCCTGCGTATACCGCGTTGGGCAGCGCTTTGGTTTAGGGTATATCGTTGAGGTGCTGCGCGGGGCGAATAACCAGCGTATCCGTGACTTCGGCCATGACAAACTGCCGGTTTACGGTATTGGTAAAGAGAAATCGCAGGAGCATTGGGTTAGCGTGCTGCGCCAGCTGATTCATCTGGGCTTGCTGAACCAGAACATCACAATGCATTCTGCGGTACAGCTTACCGAATCTGCGCGTCCGGTATTGCGGGGAGAAATGCCGCTACAGCTGGCCGTGCCGCGTGTGATTAACCTGAAACCACGCGCCAATCAAAAATCGTACGGTGGAAATTACGACCGCAAGCTGTTCGCCAAATTGCGCAAACTGCGTAAATCTATCGCGGATGAAGACAATATTCCGCCTTACGTGGTGTTCAGCGATGCCACGCTGCTGGAGATGGCCGAAATGATGCCGATCACCGCGGGTGAACTGCTGAATATCAACGGGGTTGGACACCGTAAACTCGAACGTTTCGGTGCGCCTTTCATGAACATGATTCGCGATCATGTCGATAATAATGATGATGAGTGATGCTCGTCTTGTCTGACTGCACTTAAAAAACAGGAAAACCAACATGCTGATGCTATTTATGACAGTGGCGCTGGTGCATTTCATTGCGCTGATGAGCCCAGGGCCAGATTTCTTTTTCGTTTCACAAACAGCGGCCAGCCGTTCCCGCCGTGAAGCGATGATGGGCGTGTTAGGTATTTCTCTGGGTGTTATGGTTTGGGCGGCTATCGCGTTGCTCGGGCTGCATCTGCTGTTGCAAAAAATGGCCTGGCTGCATACGGCAGTTACCGTCGGCGGCGGGCTGTACCTGTGCTGGATGGGCTGGCAGATGCTGTGCTCCGCGCGAAATAAAGCACAGTTAGAAACCACGCAGGAAACGGCGGTGGTACTGCCTCAGCGCGGTAAAACCTTCATGCGTGGGTTGTTGACGAATCTGGCTAACCCGAAGGCGCTGATCTATTTCGGCAGCGTGTTCTCGCTGTTTGTTGGCGACAGTGTCGGCAGCGGTGCGCGTTGGGGGTTGTTCGCGTTGATCTCGATTGAAACGCTGATCTGGTTCAGTCTGGTCGCGATGGTTTTTGCCCTACCGGCAATGCGTCGTGGCTATCAGCGTCTGGCGAAATGGGTGGATGGCGTGGCGGGCGTGCTGTTTACCGGTTTCGGCCTGCACCTGATTTTCTCTCGCTAACCTTTCCCTCTGAATGATAGATAGGCGTGCGCCGCTAGCCGATACGGCGCACTGCCTTAATCAGGCCTTTCTCGCCGTGGCGAGTAACGCGCCGACCAGCACGAACAGCGATCCAAATATCCGGTTGAGCGTCTTCATCTGCCGTGGTCCTTTCAGCCATCCGGCGATACGCGCGGCCAGCGTGGCGTAACCAATCATCACGATAATATCGACCACAATGGTGGTGACGCCCAACACCAGATACTGTGCGGCCTGCGGCTGGTGGGGAATAATGAACTGTGGGAACAGCGCCGCCAGAAATACGATGCTTTTCGGGTTGGTCAGATTTACCAGCACCGCACGTTTAAAGAGCCTACGACGCGGCATGGCGCTGGCGATCGCCTGAAGGTCAAGTGCGCCTGCGGCGCGCCACTGCTGAATCCCCAGCCAAATCAGATACGCCGCGCCCAGCCATTTCAGTACATCGAAAGCCAGTACAGACTGGTTAAGCAACGCGCCTAACCCTATGCCGACCAGCACGATATGAATCGCCAGCCCGACCTGTAAACCACAGATTGAAGCCGCCGCGCCGCGATAGCCGTGGCTAATTCCGGTGCTCATGGTGTTGATGGCACCAGAGCCGGGCGACAGGCTGAGAATAAGCGTTGTGAGTAAGTAGGTTAACCACCAGTCCAATGTCATGAAGCATGCCCCTGAATCGCGTTCTGTATTACGAGAGTCTGTCTGTTTTTTATGTCACAATACGCTTGTGCTCCACTGCTTGTCATGTTCTTCCGCTAGCTTTGTTTTCCCGCGTCACCGGAGAGGTGTGATGATTCAACGCCACAATACGTTGTTTACGTCGGAACGGTTAACGCCTGAAGGGTTAACCTCGAACTTGTTAACGCGAGAAGCGCAGTTTGCCGCTTTTGCTACCGGAGAATTACTGGATTTCTGGCGTCAGCGCGAAGAGGGCGAATTCTCTGGCGTAGACGATGTGCCGATCCGGTTTGTTCGCTTTACCGCGCCGCAGCACGACAAAATTGTCGTTGTCTTTTCAGGTCGTATCGAAAGCTATGTCAAATATAGCGAAGTGGCTTACGACCTCTTTCATAGCGGCTATGATGTGCTCATCATGGATCACCGTGGGCAAGGGCGGTCGGGGCGAGTATTGCAAGACGGCCACCGTGGACACGTGCTGCGCTTTAGTGACTATGTCGATGATGCCGAAACGCTGTGTCAGCAGCATATTGGCCCGAAACACTATACCCGCCGGTTTGCCTTAGCGCATTCAATGGGGGGCGCGATTCTGGCGCAGCTTTTGATTCGCCAACCTGAAACGTTTGATGCCGTGGCGCTGTGTGCGCCGATGTTTGGTATTCGTTTGCCGCTTCCTCACTGCGTTGCTGGTTGGATCGTCGATTGGGCGGAGCGTCGCCCGGCGATACGCGATTACTACGCCATCGGCACTGGGCAATGGCGTCCTTTGCCTTACCGGATGAATGTGCTGACGCACAGCCGTGAACGCTACCAGCGCGGCATTCGCTTTTATGCGGATTCACCGGATTTACGCATCGGCGGCCCCACCTATCATTGGGTGCGAGAGGCGATACTGTCGAGGAAACAGCTACTGGCTCAGGCCAGCGCCGTCATCACGCCGCTTCTGCTGCTACAGGCAGAAGAAGAACGCGTGGTGGATAATCGTAGCCAGAATGCATTTTGTCAGGCACTGGTGCAGAGCGGTCACGCCAATTTGAACGATGTTTTGCAGGTTATCCACGGTGCGCGGCATGAAATTCTCTTTGAAACGGATAACCTCCGCGCTCAGGCATTTGCGCTGATTCTGGCACACTTTGCGCGTTATCATTAATTTTAGACTGTTGGCAGGTCGTTCAACGGACGCTACCAGCAACCTCGTTAATTTTTTTGCGGCGCGTGCCGCCACAACACACCAGAAGTGAGATCTCATCGCTATGTACCATATCGTTGCTTCCGATTTAGATGGCACACTGCTGTCACCTGACCATTCGCTGTCCCCGTATGCCAAAGAAACCCTCAGGCTGCTGACGGAAAAAGGGATTCACTTTGTGTTCGCTACCGGACGGCATCACATGGATGTCGCGCAGATCCGCGATAACCTTGGTATCAGCGCGTTTATGATTACCTCGAATGGTGCACGCGTGCACAACTCGCAGGGCGAGCTGATTTTCAGCCACAATCTGGATCAGGACATTGCCCGCGACCTTTACAGCGTCGTACACAATAACCCCGACATGCTGACGCACGTTTACCGTGATGACGAATGGTTTATGAACCGTCCCCGTGCGGAAGAAGAGCGTTTCTTCAAAGAGTCGATCTTTAAATACAAGCTGTTTGAGCCTGCACTGCTTGAGACCGATGGTGTCAGCAAGGTGTTCTTTACCTGCGATTCCCATGAACAACTGTTGCCGCTGGAAGAAGCGATCAACGCGCGCTGGGGTGACCGCGTCAACGTGAGCTTTTCGACGCTTACCTGTCTGGAAGTGATGGCGGGCGGCGTGTCTAAAGGCCATGCGTTGGAGCAGGTGGCGAAGATTATCGGCTTCTCGCTCAAAGAGTGCGTGGCATTTGGTGATGGCATGAACGACTACGAAATGCTGTCGATGGCCGGAAAAGGCTGCGTGATGCAGAACGCGCATCAGCGCCTGAAAGATATGCTGCCAGATCGCGAAGTGATTGGCTCTAACGCGGACAGCGCCGTGCCGAATTACCTGCGTGAACTGTTTCTGAAATAATCGATGTGTTATCGAGTCAACGCATCATCGGGCACATCGTGCCCGATGGGAAAGCTGAGCCTCAGCGATTGTTTAAGGATCGAGATACCGAGGGCGACCACGGTGCGAGGCATCCCTGCGGGAGCCTCATCATCGTGTTTCCCTCTAAATCCATGCTTAAGCGACCAGTATTAGCGCTTCAGCACGGTTTTTTTCAGGAAATCGACCGCTTTGTCGGGAAAGTCGGTGAACAGGCCGTCAACATCCGCCTGATATAATTTCATGCCAAATTATGCTGTCAGATAGCTGACAAGCTGACGCTTGATCGCTAGTTTTAAAGATTTAGTACACGACCCTCAAGACCTTGGTTCGCAGGCCTTTGTTTAAGAACGGTGGTGGTTTGGTGTTCGGTTAATCAATAGATCATCGGTCATTTGGCATGCTTGTTTTTAAGACGTTAAATTTGATTTAATGAAAATATGAAATATAATTTTATTAAATCACAATATATATATTGTGGTGTTTCAACCTATTTTCCATCACGTAGATCTCTGGAAATGAATATATTCATTCATTAATATTAATTTTTAAAATATAGAGGTGATTTTTATGTCTGTTGATAATAATTATGCTGTTAATCCTATTGGTAATTATATAGATAAAGATGGTCTATACAATCTGAAAATAACGGAGACTACTTCAAGCATTGGCCAATTCAAAGGAACGTTTACAGTTAAGGACACACCGGAAGGTGAAATCCAATATATCATTGGAGATGAAGAGCCTGCTAGGTATAATTTCACAAAGAATACGAATTTTGCTGGTATGGGTTTCATCGGATTGTCGAGACCCCAAGATAGGCGTTTTGTTCTCTTTGATTGCTGGGCAGGTTCTATTAAGAACAATGGCGATTTATTAATGAGTGGTTCTCGATCTTATACAAAACCTGATGGTGTGAGTCAGGTTTTTTCTTTCGAAAATATAGTATTAACTAAAAAATAATTATCCTTTCCTCTTTTGGGTGTGACCTAAGTTACAACGCTTTTTAGTTAAGTGGTCACACTCATCTCAGCCGCGGTAGCAAGTGGGATCTCACGTCTCTATTTAAATAGAGAACCTATTTTTATTTCATTAATCTGAGTTTTATCCATAACCCTGACTCAGAGAAAAGCAGGCTTTGTTGAATTAAAGCTATGTCCCTCTTTCTCAGGCAATAACGATTTTGTCGGTTGATGAAGCGGAAGCACTAAAGGAAACGGAGAGCGCGAGGGCGGAGAGTAGGGATATTACGGTAACGTTCATGCGTTCTGTTGAGAGAAAGGCGGCGTCATCAGGACGCCGCCAGAGGGATGCTTACAAGAGCGGGTTAGGCGCGATTGGCTAACTCTGCTTTATGCTTTTTCTCATTCAGCATAACAACAACCAGCAGAAGTACAGCCAGAATGCTGCCGCCGATCATGACCATGAAGCCGCCGTCCCAACCAAAGAAGTCAACGGTGTAGCCGACGATGGCGCTAGCGGCAACAGAACCGCCGAGGTAGCCGAACAGGCCGGTGAAGCCAGCTGCGGTACCCGCTGCTTTTTTCGGCGCCAGTTCCAGTGCATGCAGACCAATCAGCATGACCGGGCCGTAAATCAGGAAGCCGATGACGATCATACAGGCCATGTCCACACCCGGGTTACCGGCTGGGTTCATCCAATAAACGATAGTTGCTATTGTCACCAGCGTCATGAAGAACACGCCTGTTGCACCACGGTTACCTTTGAAGACCTTGTCGGACATCCAGCCGCACAGTAGCGTGCCCGGAATACCTGCATATTCGTAGAAGAAATAGGCCCAGGAAGACTTATCCAGTGCGAAGTGTTTAACTTCCTTCAGGTAGGTCGGTGACCAGTCGAGGATACCGTAACGCAGCAGGTAAACGAAGACGTTGGCGATCGCGATGTACCACAGCAGTTTGTTGGGGAAAACGTACTGCATGAAGATCTGCTTAGCCGTCAGTTCTTCTTCCGCTTTTTCATTGTAATCAACCGGATAATCGTTTTTGTACTCTTCAATCGGTGGCAGACCACAGGATTGCGGCGTGTCACGCATCAGTGCAAAAGCGATCAGGGCAATCAGAATGGCGCCGAAGGCCGGCATATAGAGTGCTGCTTTCCAGTCGTTGAACCAGGCCATACCCAGCAGGAACAGCAGAGGAGGAATACCACCGCCGACGTTGTGAGCACAGTTCCATACGGACACGATGCCACCACGTTCTTTCTGCGACCACCAGTGAACCATCGTACGTCCGCACGGCGGCCAACCCATACCCTGGAACCATCCGCACAGGAACAGCAGGACGAACATAATCGCAATGCTGGACGTTGCCCACGGCACGAAGCCCATGAACAGCATGACCGCACCTGACAGAATCAGACCCGCAGGCAGAAACACGCGCGGGTTAGAGCGGTCAGATATGGACCCCATGATGAATTTGGAAAAGCCGTAGGCGATGGAAATGCCGGACAGCGCAAAGCCAAGATCGCCGCGTGAGAAGCCCTGTTCAATCAGATAAGGCATGGCGAGTGCGAAGTTTTTACGCACCAGATAGTAGGCGGCGTAGCCAAAAAAGATCCCCATGAAAATCTGCCAGCGCAGGCGGCGATAGAGCGGATCAACGTGTTCTTGCGACACGCGCGGCTGGTGGGCTGCGGGCCTAAAAATACTCAGCATAGATATCTCCAATGCGAAAAAAAACGATAGCTTTTTTGTTCTATTACGAACGTTATTGTAAGGGGATAGCGTGCAAATGAGTGTGATTCATGACGCTAATGTTACATTTTTATGAAACTGTGACGATTTTTGCGCTCATGTTAACAGAATAGGAAAATTACACCGTGTGGTTTTAGTGATCCAAATCACATTTACTGTTTTTAAATCCTTATTTGTTTTCGTTTTGTATTCGTTTTTGCTCTTTATCAAACATTAACCCTTCTTTCTGTGTCCCAATAGCAACATACATGCCCTAAATAATTCGGCGGCGTGAAGGCGGCCAACGCACAAGCCGCTTGAAGTATGACGGGGATACCATCCGCCTGGAGCGAGAATATGATGCGAAATACGGGGAACTGGCGTGAAACTGACGTGGTTGTCATCGGCGGTGGTGCGACGGGGGCGGGTACGGCACGAGACTGTGCCCTGCGCGGACTGCGCTGCCTGCTGCTTGAACGTTATGACATTGCGACCGGAGCGACCGGGCGTAATCACGGCTTATTACACAGCGGCGCCCGCTATGCGGTAACCGATGGCGAGTCTGCCCGCGAATGTATTGAAGAAAACCAGATTCTCCGGCGGATTGCTCGCCACTGTATTGAGCCTACCGACGGCCTGTTTATCACCTTGCCCGAAGACGATCTCGGCTGGCAGGCGCAGTTTATTACCGCCTGCGAGCAGGCAGGGATTCGCGCTCAGGCGTTGGATCCGCAGGAAGCGCTACGGCTGGAACCGGCGGCAAACCCGACCCTGATTGGCGCGGTGCGTGTGCCGGATGGCTCTGTCGATCCCTTTCGCCTGACGGCGGCCAACATGATTGATGCCTGCGAGCACGGCGCGGAAGTGCTGACCTATCATGAGGTCATCGGGCTGATTCGTCAGGGCGACCGTATTACCGGCGTGCGCGTTTTCGACCATAAAAAAGGTGTAGAAACAGAAATCTATGCACAGGTGGTGGTCAACGCGGGCGGTATTTGGGGGCAACACATTGCGGAATATGCCGATCTGCGCGTGCGCATGTTCCCGGCAAAAGGCGCGCTGCTGATTCTTGGACACCGCATCAATAACATGGTGATCAACCGCTGCCGTAAGCCGGCGGATGCAGACATTCTGGTGCCGGGCGATACCATTTCGCTGATTGGCACCACCTCAACCCACATCGATTACGATCAAATCGACAATATGCTGGTGACGCCTGCCGAGGTGGAAACGCTGATGCGGGAAGGCTCGATGCTGGCGCCGACGTTGGCGAATACGCGCATTCTACGCGCCTATGCGGGCGTCCGACCGTTGGTTGCCAGCGATAGTGACCCCAGCGGACGTAGCGTGAGCCGTGGCATTGTGCTGCTCGACCATGCCATTCGCGACGGGCTGGAAGGATTTATTACCATCACCGGCGGCAAGCTGATGACCTACCGCCTGATGGCGGAATGGGTGACTGACGCTATCTGCAAAAAGCTGGGTCATGACGTGGCCTGCTCGACGGCACAGACGCCGCTGCCCGGTTCTGAATCGCTGGAGGAAGTGAAATCTGCCCCTCACGCCCTATCTGCTTATCCTGTGGCAAAACCGTTATCTGCGCCGCTGCGCGGTTCGGCGATTTATCGTCACGGTGAACGAGCAGGACGAATGCTGTCCGGTGAGCGTCTGGATCGCAGCCTGGTATGCGAATGTGAGGCCGTGACGGCGGGGGAAGTGCGCTACGCCGTGGAGTCGTTGCAGGTGAATAACCTGATTGATTTACGTCGGCGCACCCGTGTGGGTATGGGCACCTGTCAGGGGGAGCTGTGCGCCTGTCGTGCGGCGGGTCTGCTGTGCCGTCTGGGTACCGCGACGCCGGAGCAGTCGCTCACGCAGCTCAGTCAGTTTTTGAACGAACGCTGGAAAGGGATTCGCCCGATTGCGTGGGGCAATGCGCTGCGCGAAAGCGAGTTTACCAGTTGGATTTATCAGGGATTGTGCGGCCTGACGGCCAGCGACAGTCAGGAGGATCGTCATGCGCTATGACGTTGTGATTATCGGTGGCGGACTGGCGGGATTGACCTGCGGCATTCGCTTAGCGGAGCAGGGAAAGCGCTGTGCGATTGTCAGCGCTGGGCAGAATGCGCTGCATTTTTCTTCCGGTGCGCTGGATTTACTTTCCCATCTTCCTGACGGACAGCCCGTTAGCCAGCCGCTCGATGCGCTGGATGAGTTGGCGCGTCAGGCTCCTCATCATCCTTATTCCCGTATGGGCGCGACGGCAGTGGCGGCCCTGTTGCCACAAGTTGAGGCGCTGCTGGAACGCAGCAATATCACCCTGCAAGGCCATTATCAGCAGAACCACTGGCGCATGACGCCGCTAGGTAAGTTTCGTTCATGCTGGCTGAGCCCAGTCGATGGCGTCACGCGTGGTCTGCCGGATGCCCACTTTGGCGACAATCCGCTGATTGCGGGTATCGAAGGCTTTCTGGATTTTCAGTCCCGTATTGTGGCCGGCACGCTTCAGGCGCAGGGTATTGCGGCACGCAGTGATGAACTCAAGCTGCCCGTACTGGATCGGCTACGCCAGAACCCCAGCGAATTCCGCGCGGTAAATATCGCCCGCGTGCTGGATCGGCCGGAAAACCGCTCGGCGCTGGTGGAAGAGCTGTCGCTTCTGGCTAACGGTAACGATGCCATCATCATGCCTGCCTGTCTGGGATTGGACAGCCCTGAAATCATCAATGAACTCGCTGGTGCGTTAGGGAAACCGGTACTGCTGCTACCGACATTACCGCCATCAGTACTCGGCTTACGCCTGCATCAGGCGCTGTCGCAGCGCTTTCGCCAACTGGGTGGCATGGTGATGCCGGGCGATCGCGCGGTGCGTGCCTCGCTGTCGCCGCAGGAGATTGCGATCCATAGCCACCACCACCGTGATATTCCGCTGCGGGCGAAGCATGCGGTGCTGGCGAGCGGTAGCTTCTTTAGTAACGGGCTGGTGACGCAGTTCGATCGAGTGACCGAACCGGTCTTTGGGCTGGACGTTCGGTTTGCTGACCAGCGCGAGGGCTGGAGCCAGCAGGATGTATTTGCGCCGCAGCCTTATCTGCAATTTGGTGCGATTGTCGATGAACATCTGCATCCGCGCATTGAGGGTGAAACGGTCAATAATCTGTACGCGATTGGTGCGGTGCTGGAAGGCTTTGACCCCATTGTGCAGGGGTGTGGAGCGGGGGTTTCCTTGCTCAGCGCACTTCATGTTGCCGAACAGATTTTGAAGGAGGGCAATCCATGAGCCTGCTTAGCGATAACAGTTTTGAAGATTGCATCAAGTGTACGGTCTGTACCACGTACTGTCCGGTGTCGCGCGTGAATCCGCTTTATCCCGGTCCGAAACAGGCTGGCCCGGACGGCGAACGCCTGCGGCGTAAAGATCCGGCGCTGTATGATGATGCGCTGAAATACTGCACCAACTGCAAACGCTGTGAAGTCGCATGTCCGTCGGATGTCAAAATTGGCGACATTATTCAGCGTGCGAAAGCCACGCACAGCAGTCACAAGCCGACATTGCGTGATGCGATTCTGAGTCATACCGACTTCATGGGGTCAATTGCTACACCGTTTGCGCCTCTGGTGAATACGGCGACTAGCCTGAAACCGGTACGCCAACTGCTGGATAAGGCGTTGAAAATCGACCACCGTCGCCAGTTGCCGAAATACTCGTTCGGCACCTTCCGGCGCTGGTATCGCCAACAGGCGGCAAAACAGCAGGCCTATGATGAGCAGATCGCTTACTTCCACGGCTGCTATGTGAACTACAACCATCCACAGCTAGGTAAAGATCTGGTTCAGGTCTTTAACGCGATGGGTATTGGCGTCCAGTTGCTGAATAAAGAGAAGTGCTGCGGCGTGCCGCTGATCGCCAATGGTTTTCACGACAAGGCCAGAAAGCAGGCGCACGCGAATATCAACTCGCTGGATGAGGCGATTAATCAGAAATCCCTGCCAGTGGTCGCGACGTCATCCAGCTGTACGTTCACGCTGCGGGACGAGTATCCACATCTGCTGGGCGTGGATAACGGCCACGTGCGCGATGGCGTCGAACTGGTGACACGTCAGCTCTACCGTCTGCTGGAAGAAGAAGGGCGAACGCTGCCGCTGGGTAAATTGCCGCTGCGGGTGGCGTATCACACGCCTTGCCATCTGGAACGAATGGGCTGGACGGCGTATACCCTGGCGCTGCTGCAACGCATCCCCGGTCTTGAGCTGGTGATGTTGGATTCCCAATGCTGCGGCATTGCGGGTACCTACGGCTTCAAGAAAGAGAATTACGCCACGTCGCAAGGTATTGGTGCTCCGCTGTTTCAGCAGATTGAAGAGAGCGGGGTCGATATCGTGGTGACGGACTGCGAAACCTGTAAATGGCAGATTGAGATGTCGACTAGCAAAAAGTGTGAACACCCGATCACCCTGCTGGCAAGGGCATTGGCGCAGCCAGAGTAGCAAACAGAAGGGGAGCAAAACGGGCTGTTCCGCAGTCCGTATTGAGAATAAGAATTTATCGCAAAAAGCACTTTACAAGTGCGAATGATAATGATTATTATTGCTGTGCGTTCCGGGGAACGATGTCATGCGCCTGTGTTAGTTATTGATGGTGTTCACGACGATCCGGCTTCCCTGTGAAGGCACGACATTGCTCACATTGCTTCCAGTATTATTTAGCCAGCTCGGGTGCTGGCTTTTTTTTTGCAATTCCTTTCCAGCCATTATCCCGTTCTGATTTTTCGAACAGAGCGATGAGTTTTTTGCGCTATCTTATTTACCACCGCCCGTTACACTTTCCTTATCAAAAACGCGGGAGGAAATAACATGATCTATTTACGTCAAGCGCAAGATCGCGGACATGCGAATCACGGCTGGCTCGACAGCTGGCACACATTCTCATTCGCCGATTATTACGATCCTGATTTCATGGGATTTTCGGCACTGCGTGTCATTAATGAAGACTATATCGAAGGCGGTCAGGGTTTTGGTACGCATCCGCACAAAGATATGGAAATTCTGACCTATGTGTTGTCCGGTGCGGTTGAACATCAGGACAGCATGGGAAATAAAGAGCAGGTGCCAGCGGGCGAATTCCAGATTATGAGTGCGGGAACGGGTATTCGTCATTCTGAATACAATGCCAGCAAGGACGAGCAACTGCACCTGTATCAAATCTGGATTATCCCGGAAAAAACCGGTCTGACGCCGCGCTACGAGCAGAAGCGCTTTGATGTGCTGCAAGGGCGTCAACTGGTGCTGTCTCCGGATGCGCGTGAAGGCTCGCTGAAGGTCTTTCAGGACATGACGCTGTGGCGTTGGGCGCTGAAAGCGCAGGAGCAAACGGTGTATCAGATTCAGGCTGACCGTCGTGTCTGGGTTCAGGTGGTGCGCGGTACGGTAGAGATTAACGGCCAGAAGGCAGAAACCAGTGATGCCTTCGCGATTTGGGACGAAACGGCGATCTCCGTACACGCCAGCGAGGACAGCGAAATCCTGCTGTTTGATCTGCCGCCGGTATAATGACGAGTGAGAAAAATGAAGAAGCCCGCGTAGGAAAAGACGCGGGCTTTTTACTTGTCACTGCCTGACGTCATCATTCAGATTCTGCCCCTTTGCCTTTACTTTCTTTATGCTTTTTTTGTTAGACTTAGCTTACTGTTTTTCAGGCATTTTAGTCGACGATGAAGAAAAAAAGACCCGTTCTCCAGGACGTTGCTGATCGCGTTGGGATTACCAAAATGACGGTAAGCCGTTATTTGCGTAATCCCGCTCAGGTGTCCGCCGCGTTGCAGGAAAAGATCGCTATTGCATTGGATGAGCTGGGCTATATCCCCAATCTCGCGCCGAATATGCTCGCCAGCTCCACCAGCCGGGCGATTGGCGTGCTGCTGCCGTCATTGACCAATCAGGTTTTCGCCGAAGTCTTGCGCGGGATTGAACGCACGGCGGAAGCGCACGGCTACCAGACTATGCTGGCGCACTATGGCTATCATCCTGACAGAGAAGAACAGCGTCTGACCTCACTGCTGTCGTATCACATCGATGGGCTTATTCTCGCCGAACGTACCCACACGCCGCGCACGCGCCAGATGCTGGACGTTGCCGGCATTCCGGTAGTCGAGTTGATGGATTCTGTCTCACCCTGTCTGGATATGGCTGTCGGTTTTGATAACGTCGAAGCCGCGCGGCAGATGACATTGCGTATGGTCGTGCTGGGGCATCGTCATATCGTTTATCTAGGCGCACGGCAGGATGAGCGTACGATTATGCGTTGCCGAGGCTATGAGCAAGCGATGTGGGAAAGCGGACTCAAGAGCTATTGCGTGATGAGCGAGCGGGCGTCTTCCTATTCGCTTGGTGGCGAACTGCTGCGGCAGACGCAGGCGGAATACCCGCAGGTCGATAGCGTATTTTGCACTAATGACGACTTAGCCGTCGGTGCGATGTTCGAATGCCAGCGGCAGGAGCTGCGTGTGCCGGATGACATTGGCGTAGCGGGTTTCCACGGGCACGACATTGGTCAGGCGATGGTGCCGAAGCTGGCTAGCGTACTGACGCCGCGTGAACACATGGGGCGCGTCGGCACCGAACAACTGCTGGCTCGTCTGCGGGGCGAGCCAGTCGCACAGGATAGGATCGATGTCGGTTTCACCGTGCTGGACGGTGAAAGCCTCTAAGCGTCTGCGTTAGCCTGCCGCACGCAGTGCTTCAACGCAGCGCTGCACGACTTCCTCTCGGGTGCCGTCAATATCGACCTTCAGAACATCCGGCTCATCGCTGCCCGGTTCTTCCAGCGCATCGAACTGGCTTTTCAGTAGATCTGTCGGCATGAAGTGGCCTGCTCTGGCTTTGTGACGCTCAAGAACCAGCTCAAAGCTGCCTTTCAAATAGATAAACACCATCTTTTCGTTCCCTTCGCGCAGGCGGTCACGGTAACGCTTTTTCAGCGCGGAACAGACAATGATGCCCGTCTCGTTTTTGTGCGCCAGGCTGTAGGCAACATCGCTGAGTCGCTCCAGCCACGGTGCACGGTCGTCGTCATTCAACGGCGTACCGCTGGCCATTTTCTGGATATTTGCGCGCGGATGCAGATCGTCGCCGTCAATAAATTTTGCCTGAATGGCGCGGCCAAGTTCAGCGCCAACTGAGGATTTTCCACTGCCTGATACGCCCATCAGAATAATGCTTCGACCTGACATAATTTGATCTCTATCTCAAAATGTAAATTAAATGGTGTTTGATAGTTCCTGATTTTAACATGTTACCCGTATCATGTTACCGGTATCAAATGATGATGTGATACACCTCACAAACAATCAGCCAATCCAGACCGGGTGCCCTAAAGAGATTATTAACGATGACAGAAATAACATCCGCCTATAGCGCCAGTGTGCTATTAACCATCGCCGCAGGTGCGGTCGCACTGTTACTGGTACTGATTATGCGCTTCCGCGTCCACGCGTTTTTGGCGTTGACGTTGGTGAGTTTGATCACGGCGCTGGCGACGAAAACCCCTTTTGAGAAACTCGTACCTACACTGCTCAGCGGTTTCGGTAGCACGTTGGCATCCGTTGCTTTGTTGGTTGGTCTGGGGGCAATGATTGGTCGCCTGCTGGAAGTGACCGGTGGCGCAAATGTGCTGGCGGATACGCTAATCAATAAATTTGGTGAGAAACGCGCGCCTTTCGCGCTGGGTCTTGCTTCTCTGCTATTCGGCTTCCCGATCTTCTTCGACGCCGGGCTGATCGTGATGTTGCCGATTATTTTCAGCGTGGCGAAACGTTTTGGCGGCTCAACGCTGACTTATGCATTCCCTGCTGCGGGCGCGTTTGCCGTTATGCATGCCTTGCTGCCACCGCATCCCGGTCCGGTTGCTGCCAGTGAGCTGCTGGGTGCCAACATTGGCCTGCTGGTACTGGTTGGTGCCGTGATTGCTTATCCCACCTGGTATTTTGGTGGTTATCTGTTCGGCCTGTGGGCAGGTAAAAAATTCCATTTGCCACTGCCGTCAACTTTCCTGACCGAAGTAAAGGCCGATGAGCAGCATACGCCGCCTCCGTTCAGCGTGGTGATGTGGGTACTGTTGCTGCCGCTGATCCTGATTTTCCTCGATACGGGATTGAATACGCTGACGGTCATGGGCGTTATTAGCGGCGATAGCGGTCTGGTGCAGTTCCTGCGTATGCTGGGGAAAACGCCGATTGCGCTGCTGATTACGGTCTTGTTCGCCATGATTATGTTTAGCGGCCAGCATAGCCGTAGACACCTTGAGAAAATCTGTGAAGGCGCGCTGGGTCCAGTCTGTTCGATTATTCTGGTAACCGGTGCGGGCGGGATGTTCGGTGGCGTTCTGCGTTCCAGCGGTATTGGTGACGCGCTGTCTGGTGCGCTGGCGGATACGGGTATGCCGGTGATTGTGGCGGCGTTTGTGGTGTCTGCTGCACTGCGCGTGGCACAGGGTTCTGCGACGGTGGCACTGACGACGACGGCGGCGCTGATGGCTCCGGCGGTAGCGGCGACCCCTGGCCTTAGCCAGTTCGATCTCTGTTTTATCGTGGTGGCGATTGCGGGCGGTGCGACCGTGCTGTCGCATGTGAACGACTCCGGCTTCTGGCTGGTTGGCCGTTTCCTCGAAATGGATGAGAAAACGACCCTGAAAACCTGGACAGTGATGGAAACGCTGCTCGGCACCATCGCGTTCCTGATAGCGTTGGTGGGGAGTATTCTCCTTTGATGTGTTTAGCCCCCCTTACAAGGGAAGGTTTTGACATTAATCCGGCGTAAAAATTATGCAGCGGTGATCATGAGCACCGAGTGAGCGGCATGGATGCCGCGAAAGCCAGTGCGGCGTCGGGAACGCCTCACTGGCGGCTCGAAGGGTGCTCATGAACGCCGATGGCACCGCGTAGCGGCATGATTTAGCCGGAAGCCTGGGTTCGCAGGGCGGCGGCGATTGAGCGCCCTGCGTCGGGCGCGTGCTACGGAGTAGCATGGAAATTACGGCGTTCTCGCGCACGAAACCGTCTCTTAGTCGGCATAAAAAATGTGACTAAGACAGAGGGGGTAACGGCGTAGCTATAACTTCATATAGGCACGCACGCCGTCGAGGAACATCTGCGTCGATAGCATCACCAGAATTAACCCCATCAATTTCTCCAACGCACTCACGCCTTTCTCACCCAGCAAACGCAAGAACACATTGGACATCAGCAGGATGATGAAAGAGATCGTCCAGGCGATAAACAGCGCCAGCGTCAGGTGAGGTAGCTGATTGGGATACTGGTGGGAAAGCAGCATTAGCGCCGCGAGAATCGACGGCCCTGCGACCAGCGGAATCGCCATTGGCACCAGAAACGGTTCTTCTCCGGCTGGCAAACCGCTGCTATTGCCTTCCTGCGAAGGGAAAATCATACGAATCGCGATGAGGAACAGCACGATACCGCCGGAAATCGACACGGTTTCGGTGCGCAGATTCAGGAACGCCAGAATGTGTTCACCGGCGAACAGGAAAATCAGCATCAGTCCGAGTGCGATCAGCATTTCACGGATCAGCACCACACGTCGGCGTTTGGGGTCGAGGTGTTTGAGGACTGACATGAAAATCGGCAGGTTGCCGAGTGGATCCATAATGAGCAACAGCAGCACTGTTGCGGAGATCATTTCTGTCATTTTGGTTTTTTACTCCCGAAACCTTGTTTCCTGACCTGGGCCATCTTTACGGGCTGACCAACATTGTTATCCTGGGCCAGGTTGATGATATTAGAATGACTGCTGAAAATTGCCGTACTATCGAATAAATTCACTTGCGACTTTATGTACATTTTGTAAGGTTGAATGACACGATTATTTACAGGTTTACGACACGACGCGCGCGCGACCTCTGCGGGAGATCACCGAGCCAGCAATCACTAAGCGCTATCGACGTTAGCCAGAATTCTTTTTGTTACCCCCAAAGCAGGACAGTTACCATGAAAAATGTTGGTTTTATTGGCTGGCGCGGTATGGTCGGCTCGGTTCTCATGCAGCGCATGGTGGAAGAACGCGACTTTGATGTGATTCACCCGGTATTCTTTTCGACTTCTCAGCACGGCGACGCTGCTCCAGCGCTGGGCGGTCATAAAGGCGTGTTGCAGGATGCTTATAATATCGAAGCCCTGCGCGCGCTGGACATCATCATTACCTGTCAGGGCGGCGATTATACCAATGAAGTTTACCCAAAGCTGCGTGAAAGTGGCTGGCAGGGTTACTGGATTGACGCCGCATCCTCACTGCGTATGAAAGACGACGCGATTATTATTCTGGATCCGGTGAACCACGGGGTGATTCAACAGGGTCTGGATAAAGGCATCAAAACCTTTGCAGGCGGTAACTGTACCGTCAGCCTGATGCTGATGTCATTGGGCGGCCTGTTTGCTAACAATCTGGTGGAGTGGGTTTCTGCTGCGACGTATCAAGCGGCTTCTGGCGGCGGTGCGCGTCACATGCGTGAACTGCTGGCCCAGATGGGTTCGTTACACGGTGAAGTGGCGAAAGAGCTACAGGATCCGGCTTCTGCGATTCTAGATATTGAGCGTAAAGTGACAGCGCTGACCCGTAGCGGCTCACTGCCGACCGATAACTTCGGTGTGCCATTGGCGGGCAGCCTGATTCCGTGGATCGACAAACAGCTGGATAACGGCCAGAGCCGTGAAGAGTGGAAAGGTCAGGCGGAAACCAACAAGATTCTGAGCACCAGCAGCGTCATTCCTGTTGACGGTCTTTGCGTCCGTGTCGGCGCACTGCGCTGCCACAGCCAGGCGTTCACCATCAAACTGAAAAAAGACGTGGCGCTGCCGGAAATCGAACAACTGCTGGCAACCCACAACGACTGGGTGAAAGTGGTGCCGAACGATCGTGACATCACTATGCGTGAGCTGACCCCTGCTGCGGTAACGGGCACGCTTTCCACGCCGGTGGGTCGTCTGCGTAAGCTGAACATGGGGCCGGAATACCTGTCCGCCTTCACGGTCGGCGATCAGCTGCTGTGGGGAGCCGCTGAACCGCTGCGCCGTATGCTGCGCATCCTGCTGTAATCTTCCTGCTTTTTCTGGCGCAACATCGGTTGGTGTTGCGTCATCTTTCGATGACGGACCTGACACTCTTCTTATTACGATATCTGACGCTCTCTGCGTCACGCCACGCTATCCAGCTTTTCCAATGCCTGACGCGGTGAGATCAGTGGGACGCGTACTTCTACCCGAGTGAATTTATCCGCTTCGCTGACCACCGTGATGCCATAGCGGTTGCCGTAGCGTGCTTTGATACGGCGGTCGACCAGATTCATGCCTAGCCCATCGCCACCGCTGCGGGGCTGGTAGGTGCCGGCGTTATCTTCCACTGACAGCTCCAGCGTGTTGGCGTGCAGGCGTCCGCTGATGTGGATGTGTCCGCTTTCAATCATCTGTGAGATACCGTGCTTAATCGCATTTTCGACGATGGGTTGCAGGGAAAACGCGGGTAATCGCGCCTCACGCAGCGTTTCCGGCAGCGAAATCTCTACCGTCAGGTGATCGGCAAAGCGAGCTTTTTCGATTTCGAGATAGGCATTAACGTGCTCCAGCTCGTCATTGAGTGACACTTCATCGTTGCTGCGCTTGAGGTTTTTACGGAAAAACGTCGACAGAGACAGCACCAGCTGGCGAGCGTGATCGGGGTTGCGTCGTATTACGGCGGACAGCGTATTGAGCGCGTTAAACAGAAAATGTGGGTTGACCTGCGCGTGCAGCAGTTTGATTTCCGACTGGGCCAGCAGCTGTTTCTGCTGTTCAAAGCGGCCCGTCAGAATCTGTGCGGAAAGCAGGTGGGCAATCCCTTCCCCTAGCGTACGGTTAATGCTGGAAAATAGCTTATTCTTGGGCTCATAAAGCTTGATCGTGCCGACAACGCGCTGATCTTCGCCACGCAGCGGGATCACCAGCGTGGAACCGAGTTTGCAGTGTGATGAAACCGAACAGGTATAAGACACCTCGTTGCCGTCGGCGTACACCACCTGATTGTTGTCTATCGCCCGACGGGTATGTGATGACGTGATAGGCGCGCCGACGTTATGGTGATCGTCGCCGAGCCCGATGAAGGCCAGCAGCTTGTCGCGATCGGTAATCGCCACGGCACCCACGCCCAGCTCTTCATACAAAATACGGGCAACGCGCATACTGTTTTGCGGGTTGAATCCCTGACGCAGCGCCCCTTCGGCGCGGGCGGCGATTTGCAATGCCTTGGCGGAAAACGCGGAGGTGTATTTTTCAAAAATGGCGCGTCTGTCGAGCAGGATGCGCATGAACATGGCGGCACCGATGGTGTTGGTGATCATCATCGGTAAGGCGATATCTCGAACCAGTTCAACGGCATTATCAAACGGACGGGCGACCAGCAGGATAATCGCCATTTGCAGTATCTCCGCAACCAGCGCGGTCAGGCCGACGACGAGGGGCTGGAACAGCAGATCGATGCGGTTGCGGCGTGCCAGATAGCGGTGTAACAGCCCGCCGAGCAAGCCTTCGGCAATCGTCGACAGCATACAGGCCAGCGCGGTCATTCCGCCCATCGAATAACGGTGTAATCCGCCCGTTAATCCGACGAGAAAACCGACGGAAGGGCCGCCCAGCATGCCGCCGAGCACGGCGCCCGTCGCGCGGGTATTGGCAATAGAATCGTCTATATGTAGGCCGAAATAGGTTCCCATAATGCAAAACACGGAAAAAACCAGATAGCAGACCAGCTTGTGCGGCAGGCGGATGGTGACCTGCATCAGCGGGATAAAAAGCGGTGTTTTACTGAGCAAATAAGCGATAACCAGATACACACACATCTGCTGTAAAAGGGAAAGAATCAGATCAATCTGGCTAACCATGGACGGGATCTCATCATACGCAATCCGCCAAATTGTACTGCTTTTTGCTAGCGGACGAATCGATATTTAAACAAAAGATGCTAATTATCCCGTGTCATCACTTATTCATATAAATATAAACGGAAAAATTTCATCAGTTCTCTGATATTTCTCCGTTCTTTGACTACGCTGAATTAGGGGGCGTGGTTCAAGAACTCTTTCATAGTATTCATTATTTTTACACGTCGCCGTTATTCATTAGCAAGCTAATAACCCGTTATTTTTATTGGTTTTTTGTTAAAAATAAGTAACGGGAGAATATAAACGCAACGTAATGCGCTTTTTATATTACTTATTTATTTAATTCAAATGGTTAATCAGAGGATGGATACCATGTCAGCGTTTTCTGAGGCGATTAATTCACTTATTTCTGGGCACTATGCCGACCCGTTTTCGCTGTTAGGTATGCATCATTCCTCCAAAGGTCTTGAAGTTCGGGCACTGCTGCCGGATGCGCAGGCAGTCTGGGTTGTGGATGCCAGCAATGGACGAAAAATCGTTGAGCTGGATCGTGTAGACGAACGCGGTTTTTTTTGTGGCCTGGTGCCACGCCGGAAGCAGGCTTTTCACTATCAATTAGCCGTGACCTGGGGTGAAGAAACCTGGGTAATCGAGGATCCTTACCGTTTTGGCCCGCTGTTGCAGGATATGGATATTTGGCTTTTGGCTGAAGGCACCCATCTGCGACCTTACGAGCGGTTAGGCGCGCATCTGGAAACGCTGGACGGTGTTGAAGGCACGCGCTTTGCCGTCTGGGCACCGAATGCTCAGCGCGTTTCAGTGGTGGGGCAGTTCAACTTCTGGGACGGTCGACGTCACCCGATGCGGTTGCGACAGGAAAACGGCATTTGGGAACTGTTTCTGCCCGATGTGAAAGCGGGACAGCTCTACAAATATGAAATGATCGACAGCCACGGCAGCGTCCGACTGAAGGCCGATCCGTATGCGTTTGAAGCGCAGATGCGCCCGGATACCGCGTCGCTGATTACACCGCTGCCTGAGAAAGTCCCGACCAGCGACGCCCGGCGTGAGGCGAATGGGCTGCGTTCACCGATCTCCATTTATGAAGTTCACCTGGGTTCCTGGCGGCGGCATACGGATAACAATTTCTGGCTGAGCTATCAGGAATTGGCGAATCAACTGATTGATTATGTTCAGTACATGGGCTTCACACACGTTGAGCTGATGCCGATTAACGAACATCCGTTCGATGGCAGCTGGGGTTATCAACCGCTGGGGCTGTATGCGCCAACCCGTCGTTTCGGCACGGCGTCGGAGTTCCGAGCCTTTGTTGATGCGCTCCATGACGCGGGCATCAACGTCCTACTGGACTGGGTGCCGGGGCATTTTCCCGGTGACGAATACGGTTTGGCACAGTTTGACGGCACCGCGCTGTATGAATACGCCGATCCGCGCGAAGGCTATCATCAGGACTGGAACACGCTGATTTATAACTATGGCCGCCATGAGGTGCGTAACTATCTGGCGGGCAATGCGCTGTTCTGGATGGAGCGCTATGGCATCGACGGGCTGCGGGTAGACGCCGTGGCGTCCATGATTTACCGCGACTACAGTCGTAGCGAAGGCGAATGGGTGCCGAACCATTATGGTGGTAAAGAGAATCTCGAAGCTATCGCGTTTCTGCGCTACACCAACCACATGCTGGGTCATGCCGCACCGGCGGCGATCACGCTTGCTGAAGAGTCCACCGATTATCCGGGCGTCACGCTGCCGCCGGACTGCAACGGCTTAGGGTTTCACTACAAGTGGAACATGGGCTGGATGCACGACACGCTGACCTACATGCAACTCGATCCGGTTCACCGCAAATACCATCACGATCTGCTGACGTTCGGCATGTTGTACGCCTATAGCGAGAACTTCGTGCTGCCGCTGTCTCACGATGAAGTGGTGCACGGCAAGCACTCGCTGCTGGATCGCATGCCCGGCGATGTCTGGCAGAAATTTGCCAATTTACGTGCTTATTACGGCTTTATGTGGGCGTATCCCGGCAAGAAGCTGTTGTTTATGGGCGGCGAATTTGCGCAAGGACGTGAGTGGAACCACGATGCCAGTCTGGACTGGCATCTGTTGGATGAACCGGAAGGCTGGCACCGCGGCGTGCAGACGCTGGTGCGCGATCTCAACCACTACTATCGCCAGCAGCCGTCGCTGTATCAGCTGGATTTTCAACCGCAGGGCTTTGAATGGCTGGTGGTGGACGACCGGGAAAACTCGGTCTTTGCCTTTGTCCGGCGTGATGAGCAAGGCAATGAAGTGCTGGTAGTCAGCAACTTTACGCCGGTTCCGCGCTATGGATACCGGATTGGCATCAACCAGCCTGGCGGCTGGCGAGAAGCGATCAACACGGATTCTGTCCACTACAACGGTAGCGATTTGGGCAATGTCGGGACGATTTACAGCGAGGAGCACGCTAGCCACCAGCGCCAGCATTCTCTGGTGCTGACCATTCCGCCGCTTGCCACGCTGTACTTGGTGAAGGAGGCGTAAATGGCGGAATTGCAGACGGGCAAGCCGACGCCGCTGGGGGCCAGTTTTGATGGACAAGGCGTGAATTTTGCCCTGTTTTCGGCGGAGGCCGAGCGGGTCGAGCTGTGCGTGTTTGATGAACGTCAGCAGGAACAGCGTATTGAGCTGACGGCACGCAGCGGCGATATCTGGCATGGCTATCTCCCCGATGCACAGCCGGGGCTACGCTACGGTTTCCGGGTCGATGGGCCGTTCAAGCCTTCTCAGGGTTTGCGTTTCAATCCGCATAAGTTGCTGTTGGATCCGTGCGCACGTCAGCTTGATGGCTGGGTGGTGGATGACGCTTGCCTGCAAGGCGGGATTGACCAACGGGATGAGCGCGATAGCGCTGCCATCATGGCGAAGTGCGTCGTTACGGCTGAGGATTACGACTGGCAGGATGACCAGCATCCGCAAACGCCCTGGAATCAGACGGTGATCTATGAGGCGCACGTTCGCGGGCTGACGCAGTTGCACCCTGATATTCCTGAAGACATTCGTGGTAGCTATGCGGCGTTAGGCCATCCGGTGATGATTGACTATCTGACGTCGCTGGGCGTGACGGCGCTGGAATTGCTCCCGGTGCAGCAGCATGCCGATGAACCCCGACTTCAGCAGTTGGGGCTGCGCAACTACTGGGGCTATAACGTGCTGCTGCCGTTTGCGGTGGATAACAGCCTGGCCGCAGGCGACGACGCGCTAAATGAATTTCGGGATGCGGTGAAAGTGCTGCATCACGCGGGCATCGAAGTCATTCTGGATGTGGTGTTTAACCACAGCGCCGAGCTGGACGTCGAAGGGCCTACGCTGTGCCAGCGCGGCATCGACAACCGCAGTTATTACTGGCTGGGTGAAAACGGCGAATACCCTAACTGGACCGGCTGCGGCAATGTGCTGCGCCTGAATCATCCGGCGGTAATTGATTGGGTGATGGACTGCCTGCGCTTCTGGCGCGAGGTGTGCCACGTTGACGGTTTCCGCTTCGATCTGGCAACGGTGCTGGGGCGTACCCCGGATTTTACCGCGGCCGCGCCGCTGTTGTCCGCCATGAAAAATGATAGCCGCTTGCAGGGCTGCAAGCTGATCGCCGAACCGTGGGACATCGGGCATGGCGGTTATCAGCTCGGTCAGTTCCCGACGCCGTTTGCCGAGTGGAGCGACCGCTACCGTGACGACATGCGCCGCTTCTGGCTGCATGGTGATATTTCTCTCGGTGCATTTGCCCGCCGCTTTGCCGCCTCCAGCGACATCTTCCAGCAGCGCGACCACCTACCTTACGCCTCCATCAACAAACTGACGGCCCATGACGGCTTTACGCTGCGCGATCTGGTGAGTTTCAACCACAAGCACAACGATGCCAACGGCGAGGGCAACCGCGACGGCACAGGCAGCAATTTCAGCAATAACCACGGCACGGAAGGACTGGAAGCGGACGACGACATCCTTCAGCGCCGACTGGCCAGCCAGAAGGCGCTGCTGACGACGCTGATTCTGTCGCAGGGAACGCCAATGCTGCTGGCAGGCGATGAACTGGGACACAGCCAGCAGGGCAACAACAACGCCTACTGCCAGGATAACGAATTGACTTGGCTACACTGGGAAAACGCGAATAGCGCACTGCGCGAATTTGTCGCCGGATTGATCCAGTTACGCCGCACGATTCCGGCATTACAGCAGGAAATGTGGTGGCAAGAAGGGGATGGCGCGGTGCAGTGGCTGAATAGAGAAGGACAGCCTTTGACGCCGCAACAGTGGGAGCAGGGAGAGCACCAGCTACAGATTTTACTTTCCGGTCGTTGGCTCGTGTTGTTTAACGCCAGCCTGCATGCCGATGCGTTCATTTTGCCAGAAGGCCACTGGCAGGTTTCACCGCCGTTTGATGAGACGAATTCGCCTGAGGGTGGAATTTGGCACGGACAAGCGCAGGCGGTAGGCGTCTTGATAAAACAGACCGCCTAAGCGCAAGCCATTAAAAGAATAATCAGGAGATAACCATGGTGAATAACGACAAGCATGACCCTCTGATGTTGGCAAGACAGCTCCCTTTGAAATCCGTGGCATTAATTTTGGCCGGAGGCCGTGGAACGAGACTGAAAGGGCTGACGGCATTGCGTGCCAAGCCCGCCGTCCATTTTGGCGGCAAATTTCGCATCATTGATTTCGCGCTCTCTAACTGCCTGAATTCCGGTATCCGCCGTATTGGCGTGATTACGCAATATCAGTCGCATACGTTGGTGCAGCACATTCAGCGCGGCTGGTCATTTCTGAATGCGGAAATGAACGAATTTGTCGATTTGCTTCCTGCGCAGCAGCGCCATTCTACCGATCACTGGTATCGGGGAACGGCGGATGCGGTTTGTCAGAATCTCGACATTATTCGGCGCTACCGTGCGGAGTATGTGGTGATCCTCGCGGGCGATCACATCTACAAGATGGACTACTCACGTATGCTGATCGATCACGTGGAGAAGGGGGCAGAATGTACGGTCGCCTGCCTGCCCGTGCCGTTGGAAGAAGCCAGCGCCTTTGGCGTTATGAGCGTGGACAAACAGCATCGCATCCTCGATTTTGCCGAAAAACCAGATAACCCGACGCCAATGCCGGATAACCCCGATATGGCGCTCGCGAGCATGGGGATCTATGTTTTTAATGCGGACTATCTTTATCAATTACTGGAAGCGGATCGTAACGCGACAGATTCTGCCCACGATTTTGGACAAGATTTGATCCCGAAGATTGTCTCGCAGCGCTTGGCCTGGGCGCACCCCTTCAATTTGTCGTGCGTCACGTCGGGTGAGGATGAACACCACTATTGGCGAGACGTCGGCACGCTGGAAGCCTACTGGCGCGCCAATCTCGATCTGGCGTCAGTCACGCCGGAACTGGATGTGTACGATCGGCACTGGCCGATTCGTTCCGCGATTGAATCGCTGCCGCCCGCCAAATTTGTTCAGGACCGTTCCGGCAGTCACGGCATGACGATGAACTCGCTGGTATCCGGGGGCTGCATCGTCTCCGGTTCTGTTGTCACGCATTCCGTGCTGTTCCCGCGCGTGCGGGTGAATTCGTTTTGCAGTATCGATTCGACGGTGATCCTGCCGGACGTCAACGTGGGGCGCTCCTGTCGTTTACGCCGTTGTGTGATCGATCGCGCCTGCCACTTGCCGGAAGGCATGGTGATTGGTGAAAACGCGGAAGAGGATAGCCGCCGTTTTTACCGTTCGGAAGAGGGGATCGTGCTGGTCACACGATCAATGTTGGAAAAGCTGTAAACACCATCGGAACAAAACGGGAGTAATAATGCGGGTTTTACATGTTTGTTCAGAGCTATTTCCACTATTGAAAACGGGTGGACTGGCGGATGTGGCGGGGGCGTTACCCGGCGCGCAGATTGCGGCGGGGATGGATGCCCGTGTCATCCTGCCTGCCTTCCCCGATCTGAAAAAAGGCATCGCCAACCTAGAGGTCGTGCGTGAGCTGGATACCTTCGCGGGGCATGTCACGTTGCTGTTCGGCCATTTTAACGGCGTCGGCATTTATTTGATTGATGTGCCTGAGCTGTATGAACGCGCGGGCAGCCCTTATCACGACCCAGCGCTTTATGCTTATGCCGACAACTACCTGCGGTTTGCGCTGCTGGGGTGGATGGGATGCGAAATGGCATGCGGTTTGGATCACTATTGGCGACCTGATGTTGTCCATGCTCATGACTGGCACGCGGGGTTGACCTGTGCCTATCTGGCGGCGCGCAACCGTCCGGCGAAATCGGTCTTTACCGTTCACAACCTGGCCTATCAGGGGCTGTTTGATGCCCGGCATATGCCCGATATCCATCTACCGAGCGATTTCTTTCAGGTGTACGGGCTGGAGTTTTACGGTCAGATTTCCTACCTCAAGGCGGGATTGTACTACGCTGACCATATTACGACCGTGAGCCCAACCTACGCGCACGAGATTACGCTGCCAGCTTATGGGTACGGCATGGAGGGCTTGCTGAAAACTCGTGAAGAAGAAGGACGGCTGTCCGGTATTCTCAATGGCGTAGACGAAACGATTTGGAATCCGGCGCACGATCCTTTACTCACCAGCCATTACACCCGAGATGCTTTAGCGGACAAAGCCGCAAACAAGCGGCATCTGCAAACGGCGATGGGCCTGAAGGTTGACGACAAGGCACCGGTTTTTGCCATCGTCAGTCGCCTGACCAGCCAGAAAGGGCTCGATATCGCGCTAAGCGCGGTGCCGGATCTGCTGGAACAGGGCGGGCAACTGGTGGTGCTGGGCGCAGGAGATGCTGATTTACAGGAGGGATTTCTGGCGGCGGCGGCGGAATATCACGGTCAGGTTGGGGTACAGATTGGCTATCACGAGTCCTTCTCGCACCGCATTATTGGCGGTGCAGATGTCATCATGGTGCCGAGCCGATTTGAGCCTTGTGGGTTAACGCAGCTCTACGGCCTGAAATATGGCACGTTGCCGCTGGTGCGCCGAACCGGCGGGCTGGCGGATACGGTATCGGACTGTTCGCTGGAGAATCTGGCGGATGGGCTGGCAAGCGGGTTCGTCTTTAACGATTGCAGTGTGGGATCGCTATCCCGCGCGATTCGTCGTGTGTTTGTGTTGTGGTCCCGACCCACGCTATGGCGCTATGTGCAGCGTCAGGCGATGGCGATGGATTTTGGTTGGCAGGTTTCTGCTCAGGCTTATGGTGCGCTATATCAACGCTTGTATACCCACTAGTTTTCCTGCTGCGCGTCATCCTCGTGCAATCTGAAAACGACAGGGTAGGGTAACACTTACTTGGGAATGAATATTATGAACTCGCCGTTTATCTATACTTCGCCAACGCTCAGTGTGGAAGCGCTGAAACACTCTATTGCTTACAAGCTCATGTTTACCGTAGGGAAAGATCCCTCGATTGCGAATAAACATGACTGGCTGAACGCCACGCTGCTTGCTGTGCGTGACCGGATGGTGGAACGCTGGCTACGTTCGAATCGGGCACAGCTTTCTCAAGATGTGCGGCAGGTGTATTACCTGTCGATGGAGTTTTTGCTGGGGCGGACGCTGTCGAACGCGCTGCTGGCGATGGGGTTGTATGACGATCTGAAGGCCGCGCTGGATGGCATGGGGCTGGAACTGGACGATCTGCTACAGGAAGAAAACGATCCCGGCTTAGGGAATGGCGGCCTGGGGCGTCTGGCTGCCTGCTTCCTGGATTCGCTGGCGACGATGGCTCTGCCGGGGCGCGGCTACGGTATTCGCTACGAATACGGTATGTTCAAACAGAATATTGTTAACGGCAGGCAGGCGGAATCGCCGGACTACTGGCTGGAATACGGTAATGCGTGGGAATTCCCCCGTCATAGCACGCGTTACAAAGTGCGCTTCGGCGGCCGAATCCAGCAGGAAGGCAGCAAACTGCGCTGGCTGGAAACGGAAGAAGTTATCGCGTGCGCCTACGACCAAATCATTCCCGGTTTTGATACGGACGCCACCAATACATTGCGTTTGTGGGGTGCACAGGCCAGTAACGAAATCAATCTGGGTAAATTCAATCAGGGCGACTATTTTGCGGCGGTGGAAGATAAAAACCACTCAGAAAACGTGTCGCGCGTGCTGTATCCCGATGATTCTACCTATTCAGGCCGTGAGCTGCGCCTGCGTCAGGAATACTTTCTGGTTTCCGCCACGGTGCAGGACATTCTGAGCCGCCACTGGATGATGCATAAGACCTACGCCAATTTGGCGGAGAAGTTCGCCATCCACCTGAACGATACGCATCCGGTGCTGGCCATCCCTGAGCTGATGCGTTTGCTGATCGATGAGCATAAATTCAAATGGATAGAGGCGTGGACCGTGGTGAGGAAGGTCTTCTCCTATACCAACCACACGCTGATGCAGGAAGCGCTGGAAACCTGGCCGGTTGATATGCTGGGTAAAATCTTGCCGCGCCATCTGCAATTGATTTTCGAAATTAACGAACATTTTCTGGAGTACGTCCAGAAAGAAGTCCCTGATGACAACGAGCTGTTGGCGCGGGTTTCCATCATTGATGAAAACAACGGGCGTAAAATACGCATGGCGTGGCTAGCCGTAGTTGCCAGCCATAAGGTGAACGGCGTATCGGAGCTGCATTCGGATCTGATGGTGCAGTCTCTGTTTGCCGATTTCGCCCGCCTCTTCCCTAACCGGTTCTGCAATAAAACCAACGGTGTAACGCCGCGGCGCTGGCTGGCGCTGGCCAACCCGCCGCTCTCCAAACTGCTGGATGACACCATTGGGCAGACCTGGCGCACCGATCTGAGCCAGTTGAGCGAACTGAAACAGCACATCGATTATCCGGCATTTGTGCAGAAAATCAGCAAGGTGAAGCTGAAGAACAAAGTGCGCTTAGCGACCTATATGGCGGAAAACCTGAATATTGTGGTTAACCCGGAATCGCTGTTTGATGTGCAGATTAAGCGTATTCACGAATACAAGCGGCAGCTGCTTAACGTGCTGCACGTCATCACGCTCTATAACCGCATTAAGGATGACCCCGAGGTCGAGCGTGTGCCGCGTGTCGTCATTTTTGCGGGCAAAGCGGCGTCAGCCTATTACATGGCGAAGCACATTATTAACTTGATCAACGACGTCGCGAAGGTGATCAACAACGATCCGACCCTGCACGATCGACTGAAAGTGGTCTTTATCCCTAACTACAGCGTGAGCCTGGCACAGCTGATCATCCCTGCGGCGGATCTCTCTGAACAGATCTCGCTGGCGGGGACGGAAGCATCCGGGACCAGTAATATGAAGTTTGCCCTGAACGGTGCGCTGACGATCGGTACGCTGGATGGGGCGAATGTCGAAATGCTGGAACACATTGGCGAAGAGAATATGTTTATCTTCGGCAATACGGCCGATCAGGTCGAAGCGCTGCGTCAGAGCGGTTACAACCCACGGCAATACTACGATCAGGACGAAGAGCTACACCGCGTGCTGACGCAAATCACCACGGGCGTCTTCAGCCCTGATGATAGTCGACGCTACAGCGATCTGTTTGATTCACTGGTGAATTTTGGCGATTACTACCAGCTACTAGCCGACTATCGCAGCTATGTGGATACGCAGGATCGAGTGGATGAGCTGTATGCGAAAAAGGACGAGTGGGCGCGCTGTGCCGTCCAGAATATTGCCAACATGGGCTATTTCTCGTCTGACCGCACTATCGGCGAATATGCAGAAGATATCTGGAATATCAAACCGATACGGTTGTGATGAGAGAAGACCTCTCAATTGAGAGTTAATTTTTAAAAAGACAACAGGCGTTCAATGAGCGCCTGTTTACTAAGGTTGGGGGAGAGCCGTGTATTTGGAGTGTATCAGCCAATATTCACGCTTCCTCCACCAATCAACACGCCACCACAACTTACTCCATCCCCAGAACGAGCCGCGGGTTTGCCATCAATGAACACACTGGATGAGCCACCGCTGATGCTCCTACTATGACCGTGAGGAACCAGAGGATCGCCCTGACGAGCCAATGGCAAGCCATCAACCTTAACCGTTGATGAACCCGCTGCGACAGGTGTCGGTGGATGGCTCCCATGCCCCGTGTCGCTATCGCCTAATTTAACTGCGTTACCCACATTGCATTCCTTTTCGTAGGGTACTTTCCGTTGCAAATACGATTTGCCCATTCAGGCTCAGCGTTGTTTTTTCAGCTTATCTGTAGTTGTCAAACATGGTTGGGCGCGCTGTCGTGTTTCCTGTTGGCAACTTCGACACTATCACCATTTTTATCGTCATCATTTTTAGATAAAATCCATTGCAGCATTGTTCTATCTGGTTTTTGGTTATATTTCTCTGAGTTTAATTCACTATCAGGAAATGGTGTGGGAATAGATTTTATATGTGGAATGTTATTAATGACCTTAAGATCGCCGTCAAATTTGCCTGCTTTTTTCTTCTCCTTATTATAACGACTAAAATCATTCCATGTACTTTCTGGAATTAATCCTGCGTGGCGTAATGCTTGCCATGTGAAATCGATACAACTATTTGTTGCTCCGTTATAATAAAGATCGAAATATTTTTCAGATTCCTTGGTTGCGGTGTCTCCAAATTCTTTTAATCTATTGTATTGGTCTTTTTTTATTTCTATTTTTCTTCTGTAATAGGGGTTTTCATAATGATGAGTATCTTTGTCTGTGACTGATCCAGCACCTGTAATTCCTGATTTTTTTGGTGCAAAGCCATAAGACTTTGAAGTGTTAATATTGTTTTTTTGAATTTTAGATATCTCTAACCACATATGACCAGCTTCAGATACGACTCTTTTTCCTTCTTTAAATTCTGGTTTTCCATCGTTATCATTTAAAGGCGTTCCTGGGTAAGCGGTATAAATAGTGACAGCATATCTAGATTCTAAAGAGTTAATAAGCTCATCTACAAACTCTTTTCTGGCATGGGATGGCGGGCATGTGGCGCAAGCTTGACCAGCATTATAATTCGAATTTTTATCAGGATGTGCAAATTTTTCAATTTCTTGTTTCTTTTGTTCTACAGTTAAAAAATCTTTTTTTGAAATATACTCGAGTAATTCTTCAGTTTTATTTTCAGGGTGCATATTAAAATTCCTTTTTATTTCAATTCTTCTAATATGAAATTATCCTGGTAAAATACCTATAAGTAATAATTTTTTTTCATTTTTTAACGATGCCATGTCTAAAAATTACAGATGAGAAATCTAATTGGTTGAGTTTGATGTGAAATGATTATTTTAAGAATTCCTAATGAACTGCATTAATGTTCATTGTCCCCATCGCTGGCCTACTCATGATGAGCCTGTTTGTTACGCAGATACCGTAAGGTCAATGAACCAAAGAGTGGAATGCTTAACATAATAATAAAAAATAAAGATGAATACATGTAATCAAAATCTGTGGCTGTAATAGAAAACATAAAAATAATGATTGTCATTGTAACGATATAATATTTTTTCATTATTAAGAAAAAAAAGATGGAAACAACACTACAAATTATTGTGTAGATTGCAAAAATAATCCATGCGGCAAAATCCCAGCTATTAAAAAAATACGTATCCACATCCCTATCACCACAAAAAAAAGCATATACAAATGATAGTGATAACCAAATAAATGTGGGTATTAAAAAGATGCCAATAGTAGATGATTTATTCATTACATATCCCTATATGATAGAATGAAAGACACAAGTCCTTTCGTCAAAATTACCGCACTCAACCGTGGATAAGTACGATGCTCCAGTCATGCCTATCCCTCTCAAGCAGAATATTCATCTAGAACATCTTTTAATAAATTACTAACACGATAGTAACCAGGTAATTCTTCACGGAGCAAAGAATCCCGCCAAAATTCAGGGGCTTGTTCTAATGAATAATAATCCTTTTCTATTAACAAGTGAATTAACTCACGAATTGAGCGGTCATCATTAATGTTATGCTCTTTACAAAAATAATAACACTCACTGACAATATGTTTTACTGAGAAAGTTGTCGAGTTTTCCTGAGAGTCTTTATAGAAATAAAAATCCTTTTCAGGATCACTTTGGTTACTGCTGTGAGAAATGTGATGTATTTTTTCTTTATATTTAACAAGTATTTTAGAAAAAACCTCATCAATATATCTCACTTCGGAGTAGTTATTGAGAACATCAAGTTGTGATTGACTAAATTTTAGATGTTTCATCCTGCTCTTAGCTGTGAGAGGAAACTGAGCACGAACGGAATTAAACGTCTCTTCTCGTAGTACTCCATCATAAATGGTCATGATTTTTTCGATTGGCCCCATGAAGCAGAACAGTTCCCACTCCGTCATCACATCGCAAAAAGACCAAATATTTCTCGGATCATAAAAACGGAAAAATACAGGTTTTTCTTCATTGGGGATCTGTACATGTAGATATTTACGCAAGTGTTGCCGCAATACTTTCATCTCAGACGTTGTTTCCAACAAGATACCCCAAGGTGTTTTCCTTCGATTCAGCCAGTGAAAGACCCTGTCATCTACCTGCACCAGGTGCGGTGCCAATCGCCCAATATCTTCCGGTACTGGCTCCGCGTATAAACTGGCATGGGGTGGATCTAATTGTTCCAGCATCGAAAATAATTCAGGCTCTACCGCTGCATCCACTATTGCCCAGCGTCTTATCTCACTCACGGTTTTCTTTCTCCTTTGCCGGACAGTGCGCGACAAACATCGTCCCTGCGGCAGCGGCCGCTTTCAATATCGCCGGATCGGCAGGGAGTGCCACATCGCCCGGGCTGCCGCCTGAGTTCAGGTTAATCGCCGGTCCTTTGATGTCCACCCCGCCGGCGTGGATAACCACAAAGCTGCCTCCGACTCTTAGCGTTAATTTGCTGCCGCTTTGCAGCGTTAGATCACCGTTGCTGTCCACGCTGAATACGCCGCTGATTTTCTGCGTCAGATCGCCCTTAACCTGTGTGCCCCGATCGCCTTCGGTCAGCGATAAATGATTGCCTGTGGTTTTGTGATCCTGATTGCCTTCCACCGTAACTTTACGATCGTTGGCGACCACCAGCTCTTCATCATGTCCGATGCTTGTTGTGCGGTTATAGTCCACGCGCTCATCTTTGGAATTGAGCACCCGCACTGCCATATTTTTCTGGGCGTGAAGGAAGATCTCTTCGTTATCGGTCGCATCCTCAAAGCTGAGTTCGTTAAATCCTTTGCCTTTGTGAGTCTTGGAGCGAAGCGTGGTGCGCGTTTTGTTAGCGGGCAGCTGATAGGGGGACGGATTGGTGACGTGGAAAGTACGCCCGGTCACAATCGGCTGATCCGGATCGCCTTCAAGGAAGCTCACAATGACTTCATGGCCGATGCGCGGAATGGCAATCATCCCGTACTGGCCGCCCGCCCAGCCCTGACTGACGCGCACCCAGCAGGAGCTCTGGTCATTGCTCGCACCGTAGCGATCCCACGGGAATTGCAGTTTTACCCGACCGTACTGGTCGCAGTAAATCTCTTCACCTGCTGGGCCAACCACCGTCGCAATTTGCGGGCCGTCCACCATCGGTTTGTAGGGCATGGCTGCGCGCCACGTCGTCGTGCCTTTCACCACCGCAAAACTGTTGCTCATGGTCGTTGGTTCGCCGCCGCTTTCCTCTTCCAGCGCCTGTGGCTGTTGCCCGACATGCGTCACGCTCACCGTCTGCCACACGGCATTCAGCGTCGTATTTGGATGCTCCGTCAGGGTGAAGGTATTGCCCGGCATCAGCCCCGCGCAGTTAGATTCCCCTTCGCTCGTTACCGCCCCTGAGCGCAGCGCATCCAGCCGATAGCCGCTGAACGCCTTGCCGCTCGGGTCTTGCTTATAGCGACCCGGATAGTCGTAGTGCTGATAGCTTTCGCGCTGGTGCTCCAGCTCGCCGCTCATCTTCTTGTGCGACAACCCATAAGCCGGCGTCTTGAAGCTGTAATCCTTCAGCTCCACGTCCGATGTGCTCACCCGCTCCGCGTAGTGGAAACGCCGGACATATTCGCCCTCGCTCAGCCCTTGTGTCGCCAGATTGAAGAACAGCTCGGGGCCTTTGGCCAATGCACCCGCATCGTCGGCAAACACCACGCGGTGTTTTCCCTCTTCGTATTCGTGGAAGAAGTACATTCCCTCCTCAGCGGCCAGCCGGGTGATAAAGGCTAAATCACTTTCCCGATACTGCACGCAGTATTCGCGCACTGCGTGCTCGTTACGCAACGCAAAGGCGTAGTCGGTAATCCCGGCTTCTTCCAGCAGCGCACCGATAATCGCTTCCGGCTTCTGCGCCTGAAAGATACGGGCGTTGGTGCGTAATCCCAGCCGCCACAGCGCCGGACGGACTTCCATCTGATAGCGCGTGCGCCGAAATCCGGTATCGCCCTGCGTGAAGCCACTGACAATCCCGCTGAGCCGACGCTTCAGTTCGCCTTCATACCAAATCATCAGCTCGCACGGCTGGTCCAGCACCGCGCCGAAATCCACATCCTGCAACGCGCTCGCCAGACCCAGAGACAGACTGAAAGGTCGGTTCAGCTCTTCATCCAGCCTGAAATCCACCACCGCGAAAGTGCCTGCTTCCAGGGCACCGACCTTTACGGTGAACTGTAATCCTGTACTGTTTGCCACCCGTCCTCTCCTTCTTCCTTCGCCGTTGCCATGGCTACCGCACGCCTCGGGTTCTCCCGGAGCGGCACGTCGCTATCCTGATTAAAATGAAAACCTGAGCTGTGGTCTGAGTCTGCTCACGCCAACGTTTATGTTGATAAGGCGTTACGTTGATAAGATGCCATGTTGGCTAAAAACGCAGCGTGTATGAAAAGCGCAAAACATTTAGGTTGAGCAGAGAGTCGGTGTGTTCACGTCGTGGGAGACAATAAGGTTGCAGGGTTGAAGCGGTGTGAAGAGTAATGAAAACGTTCCATGTGGCATCTTTGACGCTATTCCTTTTAAGAAAGTACGCGTAAAGGATAACAAGATTTTTTCAGAGTCAATAGCACAAAAAAAGGACTAAAACTAAGCAAGCCAATTGATTAATATTGAAATAATCTCATGGGGAATAAATTAGAGAGCGAATCAAAAAGATTCAATCCTCATCGAGGAACCGGGTGCGATAAGAGTATGTTGCGGATGTTAGACGTCTACTATTTATAGTAGGAAGGCTTCTCGATCAGGAGGCCTGATCGAGAAGTAGAGGCTGGAGCAATTAACCCGCTTTTGCCATCTGCTGGTAATGGTTTGCCAGCCAGTCGCTGATGCGTTGTTTCTGGGCGTCATCGAAGCGCATGCCCAGTTTGGTACGGCGCCAGATGACGTCATCAAGCATAACGGCCCATTCTTTCTCGACCAGATAGCGCAGTTCCGCTTCGTACAGGTCATGGCCGAAATCTTCACCCAGGTCGCTGAGGCCTTTCACGTTTGCCAGAATCAGTTCGCTGTTTGAACCGTAAGTGCGGCTGTAACGGCGCGTCAGTGATTCAGGCAGATTGAAGCGGCGACGCAGCGCGGCGGCGTAGTCATCACGCGTGCCAGCGATATCCCCACCCGGCAATACTGCACCTTTCGTCCAGGCTTTACCCGCTTGCGGGTAGTATTTGTGCAGCTTATCCAGCGCGTGCTCTGCCAGCTTACGGTATGTCGTCAGCTTGCCGCCAAATACGGAAAGCAGTGGAGCCTGACCGTTATCATCATCGACTGACAGCGTGTAGTCACGGGTAATCGCCTGCGGAGAATCGGACTCGTCATCACACAATGGACGCACGCCAGAGTAAGTCCAGACGATATCGTCACGCGTAAGTTGCTGTTTGAAATGGTCGTTATACACGTCCAGCAGATAGGCGACTTCGCTATCATCGATCTTCACATCGTGCGGATTGCCTTTGTACTCCACGTCGGTCGTGCCGATGATTGAGTAGTCATCCTGCCACGGGATCACGAACACAATACGGTGATCTTTGTTTTGCAGAATGTACGCTTGCGGCTGGTTGTGGACTTTTGGCACCACGATGTGGCTGCCTTTGATCAAACGGATGCCGTAAGGCGATTTCAGCTGTAGGCCGTCATCAAAGAATTCTTTCACCCACGGACCCGTGGCGTTCACCAGACCTTTGGCGCGCCAGGTGAAGGTTTCGCCGGTCAGTGAATCAACCGCATCCACAATCCACACGCCTTGCTCACGGCGAGCGCGAGTGACTTTGGTGCGGGTACGGACTTCTCCACCGCGTTTTGTCACTTCCTGCGCGTTTAACATCACCAGACGCGCATCGTCCACCCAGCAGTCAGAGTATTCAAAGCCCTGTTTCAGCTCAGGCTTAAGCACAGAATCTGCGCCGAATTTCAGGCCTTTACTGGCAGGCAGGCTGACGCGTTTGCCAATGTTGTCGTACATGAACAGGCCGATACGAATCATCCAGGCCGGACGCAGGTGCGGCTGATGGGGCAAACGAAAGCGCATGGGGAAAATGATGTGCGGAGCCATTTTCAGCAGCGTTTCGCGCTCGGACAGCGCTTCGCTGACCAAACGAAACTCATAGTGCTCAAGGTAACGCAGGCCGCCGTGAATCAGCTTGGAACTGGCGGAGGACGTGGCACAGGCAAGATCCTGCGCTTCCAACAACAGGACTGATAACCCTCGCCCAGCCGCATCTGCGGCGATGCCTGCACCGTTAATTCCGCCGCCGATAACGATTAGATCTTTGGTTTCCACGTTTCTTCCTCCACCCTCGAATAAATCAAAATGTTCGTTTTCGAGCATTATGATAATCGAAAACAAACAAATCAGCCAATGGTTAACCAAATAAAAACATTTATGCGTGACGAACCTAACAATATGATGATAGTTGTCACATTAAAAGAAGGGATATTGAGCTGGAATGGTACTGTTTTGTCGTCACTATCCACATTAGCGAAGCACCGTTTTTATGAATAACCTTATAATCATATAGGTTTTATGCCGCTGAAGGCGGGTTACAATGACGCCTCGGGTTGCCATGACGTCAGTGGTTACTAACATCCTGTCCATTATTAACAAGGTTGTCACTTTCGATGGAACAATTTGAAGCTATCAGTATTGAGCAAGCCCATTCCCGCTGGCAGGAAGGGGGCGTTGTCGTTGATATTCGCGATCCGCAGAGCTTTGCCACAGCCCATGTCCCTGACGCGATGCACCTGACAAACGAGACGCTGTCTGACTTTGTGCGCGGTGCTGACCTCGAAGCACTGGTCATGGTGATTTGCTACCACGGCATTAGCAGCCGCAATGCCGCACAGTACCTGATTAGCCTTGGGTTTGATTCGGTGTTCAGTATCGATGGCGGCTTTGAAGCCTGGCAAAATCGCTACCCACAGGATGTGCGGTCAGCCGTATGAGAGGTGAGGGCTTCGTAAACACGAAACCCTCACAGCAATAACTCAAGCGCTATCCGAAAGATCGCAAAGATTCTCTGTTTATGGCTATGGCATCAGCGCCTTAGTGATCTTTTCAAAGTCCTCAAATGAGCAGAATCCTTCCTCGTCGGCAGGACAAGCATTGAGCGCTAGCGTGACGCGCTGCGGCGGGGTGGCGCGGTTAAGCGGTGCCAGCGAAGCGAGCTGCTCGGTAGACTGGTACACATACTCGACTTTCAGCAATTCCTTGTTATGAAGGCTGTCGCGCCAGCGCTGGAACACCACTTTGCCGCCTATCGGCGTGGTTTCTAATTGATGTGGCAGGTGATATGGCTTCACGCCCAACGCAGAGAACAGCGATGCGACGTTTGAGTCATGGCCGACCAAAAACGTGAATTTGGGTTGCTGTGTGCCAAACGATCCCGCGAGTGCGCCGACCAGATTGGCAGAGACAGCTTTGGCCACAACCGGTGCGCTAAACACTACGCTGTTGTAGTACTCCTTAATCGACACCAAATCGGCAAGCTGCTTCTCATCTTTAATACGCCCCCATACGATCTTGTTAATCGGTGTCCCCTCGTAGTACTGCAAGATAAAAGCATCGGCAATGGCGGTACCCGTTCTCAGTGGGCCAACCACGCTAGGCTCTTTTCCTGCTTCAATTTGCACGTTTGTTTCCTGTGCCATCAGGTCGCACTGTTTATCCTGTTTGCAGTTAGCAGACTCTGTATAACGAATAATCTCTGCCATCTGCTGATACACAGGTTTCAATCGCTCATTGAGCCCTTTTACCCCGCCAGCGCCTGCTTTTTGGTTGATCGAATCGATGGCCTGCTGCTTAAACGTCGCGCCATTGTCGCGGATGATCGGGTTAAAGGTGGCATCCATTGTGCCCAGTTTTTCTTTGTGTAACACCGGCACCAGACAGCCGGGGAATGCTCCCGCTGAGAAATATTGTGCGGTAGCGATAGTGCGTTGCAGGCTGTTGGCGTAGAACGAGACGTCTTTCTCTGTGGGGCAGGTATCGGCAGCCAGCAGGTGGTTATCCACCAACCATTCGCTAAAATAGTGACCGAAATAGGCCTCCAACACGCCACCGCGAGTGGTCAGATAACTGCTGGGCGTATCCCACTGCGGCCAGGCATCGGGTGTGACCTTGCCGAGTGCACTGCTTGGGCTGGCTAACGGCGCGCGCAACCCGTGGCGGCTAAACACTACAACCTGTTCGAGCGTATAGCCCTCTTTGGCAACGGCCTGGAAAGAGAGGGTGGCTGGCAATAGTAAAGGGAGGCAAAACAGCGCTTTTCGTTGTAAAGACATGGTCATGCTCCTGGTCAGTGAGTGGCACGTATAGTGAATGCGTAGAAGGACACGATTTCACATCATGCTTTTTTTTTGTGAACCGAAAAATATTTTGTGACGGAAATGTGACGATTGACTGACTTCACCGAAATAGCCCTGCCTATTCAATAGTCCTGCCTATTCAGTAGAATCTTTATTATCATGTACCTAACTCAACCTACTCACTGGCGCTTCTCGCTATGATGACTCGCGTTATTGCTCTCTCCAACCCGCGTCTGGCTCAGGCATTTGTTGATTACATGCGTACACAGCAGGTCCATCTGGAAATGCGGCCTCAGGGGCATGAAGCTGAACTGTGGCTGGAGGATGAAACTCAACTGAGCAAGGTTCAGGAAGCGCTGGAGATTTTTCTGCGCGACCCGACAAACCCGCGCTATCTGGCGGCCAGTTGGCAAACGGGATCGATGGATACTGGTATTCAATACCAACGCTACTCCTACCTGCAAACGCTGAAACAGAAGGCAGGTCCACTGACGCTATCCCTGATGGTCGTGACGATTGCAGTGTTCATCCTGATGCAGATTTCGGGCTATGAGAGCGTGATGGTATGGCTAGCGTTCCCGGCTGAAGGGCAACAGGTCGAGGTGTGGCGCTGGTTTAGTCATGTTTTGTTGCACTTTTCCCTGCTGCATATTTTGTTCAATCTGATGTGGTGGTGGTACCTGGGCGGCCCAGTTGAAAAAGTGCTGGGAACCGGAAAATTGCTGGTCATCACGCTGGTTTCCGCGCTGGTTAGCGGCTGGGCGCAGTCCTGGTTTAGCGGCACCCATTTTGGTGGCCTGTCTGGTGTGGTTTATGCCCTGATGGGCTATGTCTGGCTGCGAGGGGAACGAGAGCCTGACGGTTATTTATCCATGCCGCGCAGTCTGATGGCCTTCGCTTTACTGTGGCTGATCGCCGGATATTTCGATATTTTAGGTATGTCGATTGCGAATGCGGCGCATGTAGCTGGGCTGGTTGTCGGGCTATTGATGGCCTTTTGGGACACGTATAATAAAACAAACCCCCGGTAAATCGGGGCGTCTTAGGGGATAAATGTGAAGCAGACACAACGGCATGACGCCATTATTGAGCTGGTGCGCCAGCAGGGCTATGTCAGTACTGAAGAGCTAGTGGAGCATTTTGCGGTGAGCCCGCAGACCATTCGTCGCGATCTGAACGAGTTGGCCGAGCAGAATAAAATCCATCGCCATCACGGCGGCGCGGCACTGCCGTCCAGCTCGGTTAACACGGCCTACCATGACCGTAAAATGATGTGGTCGGATGAAAAAGCGCGCATTGCCCGTCGGGTTGCGAGCCAGATTCCAGACGGCGCCACCTTGTTTATCGATATCGGTACCACGCCCGAAGCCGTGGCCTATGCGCTGATGCAGCATAAGGATCTGCGCGTCGTCACCAATAACCTGAACGTGGCAACGCTGCTGACGGCAAAAGAGGATTTCCGCCTGATTTTGGCCGGTGGCGAAGTGCGTACCCGCGATGGCGGTATCATGGGGGAGGCGACACTGGATTTTATCTCTCAGTTCCGTCTGGATTTCGGCATTTTGGGCATCAGTGGTATTGACATGGATGGGTCATTACTGGAGTTTGATTACCATGAAGTGCGCACAAAACGGGCGATTATTGAAAACTCTCGCTGCGTCATGCTGGTGACGGACCATTCCAAGTTTGGTCGTAATGCGATGGTGAATTTGGGCAACATGGATTTGATCGACTATCTTTTTACCGATCAGTCACCACCACCCAGCGTACTGAAAATCATTGAACAACATAAGGTACAGTTGGAGTTGTGTTGAACCCGATGTGCCTTTTCCATGATGGACAAAGGAGGAGGCACGATGTCAGATTCTTCAAGAAAGCCGGGTTCTGCAACGCGATCAGAATCGTCAAAAGTATCAGGATCGCCAAAACGTTCAGCGGCTGCAAAAAAACCAGATGCGTTAACGCAGCCCATTTCCTCCGCCCATCCCGTCATCGTCTTTGATGCATCAGAGTTTACCGCTGCGCTGCGCCGCCAACAGCGGCTCGGTGGCGTGGCCTCGCTTAACGCGATGACGCCAGTGCAGTGCTGGCGCGCTGTCAGCCTTGCGCTGTCTGAACAGTTGCTGATGCATTCAGACTCTTCAACGTCTCCTACAGCCAATACCCATACGCCTCAGCGCCATGTGAACTACCTGTCGATGGAATTTCTGCCCGGTCGTCTGACGGGCAACAACCTGCTGAATCTGGGCTGGTATGACGCAGTAGCCGCCGTGCTGGCCGAGCAAGGGCTGAACCTGAGTGATATTCTGGAGCAGGAAGCCGATCCGGGGTTAGGCAACGGCGGATTAGGTCGGCTGGCGTCCTGCTTTCTGGATTCGATGGCGACGGTGGGACAGCCCGCAACGGGTTACGGTCTCAACTATCAGTATGGCCTGTTCCGTCAGCATTTTGCGCAGGAAAAACAGCAGGAAACAGCCGATGACTGGCAGCGCGATACCTATCCGTGGTTTTTACCGCGAGCGGAGCTGGCGGTGGATGTCGGGTTTGGCGGGCGTCTGCAACCCCAAACTGACGGAACCCTGCGCTGGTTACCGGATACCGTTTTCAGAGGTGAAGTCTGTGACCTGCCGGTGATTGGCTATCACAACGGCGCTGCGCAGCCGCTGCGTTTGTGGCGTGCGACGCATCGCGATCCGTTTGATTTGACGCTATTCAACGAAGGGCACTATCTGCGTGCGGCACAGGTGGGGATTTCCGCCTCCAGCCTGACCAGCGTGCTGTATCCGAATGACAATCACGCGGCGGGCAAACGCCTGCGCCTGATGCAGCAGTATTTCCACTGCGCCTGTTCGGTGGCTGACATTCTGCGCCGTCATCTTAACGCGGGGCGCGCGTTGTCCACGCTGCCGGATTATGAAGTCATCCAGCTTAATGACACCCACCCGACGCTGGCGATCCCTGAACTGATGCGTCTGCTGCTGGATGAACACCAGATACCGTGGGATGAAGCCTGGTCGATAACCGGACGCACCTTTGCCTATACCAACCATACGCTGATGCCGGAAGCGCTTGAGCGCTGGGACGAACGACTATTTAGCCGCCTGCTTCCTCGCCACCTGTCTATCATCCGGCAAATTGATACGCAGTTTAAGGCGCAGGTTGAGCAGAAATGGCCTGGCGATCGGCAGGTATGGGCGAAGCTCGCGATTCGCCATCAGCGCCAGATTCGCATGGCAAACCTGTGCGTCGTCAGTTGCTTTGCGGTCAACGGCGTGGCGGCGCTGCACTCGGAACTGGTGGTGAAAGATCTGTTCCCGGAATACCACCAGCTGTGGCCGACCAAATTCCATAATGTCACCAACGGCATTACGCCACGCCGCTGGCTAAAACAGTGTAACCCGGCGCTGTCCGCGCTGATCGACGACACGCTGCACACGCCGTGGGTGAATGATCTGCCTGCGCTGCAAGGGCTGGAACCTTACGCTGACGATGCTGGCTTTCGTGAGCGCTATCGACAAATCAAGGCCGATAATAAAACGCAGTTGGCGACCTATCTCCGCCAGCAGTACGACATCGTCATCGATCCGCAGGCGTTGTTTGATGTGCAAATCAAGAGATTACATGAGTACAAACGCCAGCATTTGAATCTGCTGCATATCCTCGCGCTATATCGTCAATTGCGTGACAATCCGCATCTGGATATAGTGCCGCACGTCTTTTTGTTCGGTGCCAAAGCGGCACCGGGCTATGTATTAGCGAAAAACATCATTTATGCCATTAATCGGGTCGCTGCGGTCATTAATCAGGATCGCCGCGTTAACGATCGCCTGAGGGTTGTCTTCCCGTCGGACTATCGCGTCTCGCTGGCTGAACGGATGATTCCTGCTGCGGATGTCTCTGAGCAAATTTCGACGGCAGGTAAAGAAGCGTCTGGCACGGGCAATATGAAGCTGGCGCTGAACGGCGCGCTGACCGTCGGCACGCTGGACGGGGCGAATGTAGAAATGGCGCAGCAGGTCGGTGAAGACAATCTGTTCATTTTCGGTCACACCGTCGAACAGGTCAAAGCGCTACAGACACAGGGCTATGAGCCGTCTGACTACCTCGCCGTGACGCCGCTGCTACGTGAAGTACTGAACGAGCTAGCGAGCGGTGCGTTCAGTCAGGGGGATAAAAACGCGTTTGCCCCGCTGTTGGATAGCCTGCTGAAGCTGGGCGATCCCTATATGTTAATGGCCGATTTTGCACCGTATTGTGAGGTGCAGCAGCGTGTTGATGCGCTTTACCGTGAGCCGGATGAATGGACGCGCCGCTGTGTGCTGAATACCGCCAGAATGGGGATGTTCAGTTCAGACCGGGCGATTCATGATTACCAGACGCGCATTTGGCAGGCGCATCGTTAGGAAAAGGAGAGGGTGTTCAAGGTGGATAAACTGGCAAGCCAGCAGACAGGCATCGCGGAAAGCTATACCGATGCGTATGGCAAAGAGCACATGGTTGCGGCCGCAATCAGAAACCAGATTCAGGCAATGATGGACGTTTCTGATAGCGGTAATGCACCCTTGCCGCCCGTTCGTGTCTTTTTGCAAGGCCGGGATGCGGTCATCGAGCTTGCTGGTCACGGTGAATTCCTCTGGACGCTGATGTATGAAAACGGCGGTCAAATTCAAGGGCAGATCACAGGCGGTTCAACGCTGGCTCTGCCGGGTGTGCTGCCGCTGGGTTATCACTACCTGACGTTGACGCAAGCCGACCAGCGCTGGAGCTGCCGGATTATTGTCGCGCCGCACCGCTGCTATGAACCCGAAGCCTTACTACAGGGTAAACGCTGGTGGGGCGTTACCGTCCAGCTTTACACCTTGCGCTCGCAGAATAACTGGGGCGTAGGGGATTTTGGCGATCTGCGCCAACTGATAGAACAGATAGCCCGGCGCGGCGGTGCCTTTGTGGGGCTGAACCCGCTGCATTCGCTGTATCCCGCGCTGCCAGAGGCCGCGAGCCCTTACAGCCCTTCCTCCCGGCACTGGCTGAACATTATTTATATCGATGTGAATCGGATCGATGATTTCCAGCAGAGCAGTGAGGCGCAGGAATGGTGGCATCGTGAGGATACACAAAGCGCGGTTTCTGCGCTGCGGGCAGGGCGCTGGGTCGATTATGAACCGGTGACGTCGCTTAAGCTGACTGCTTTGCGGCTGGCTTTCCGCTACTTTACGACGCGCAGCGCGCTGGATCCGCGCATTAGTGCCTTTCGCCAGTTTGTCGTTAGCGGCGGGCAGAGCCTGCAACTTCAGGCGACGTTTGATGCGCTGCAGGCTTACCTGAAAAAACAGGGTGAGAATTACGCGGACTGGCACCAATGGCCTGCCAGCTATCATGATGTACACAGTGAAACCGTGAAGTCATTCCGCCGTGAAAACAGCGAGGAAATTACGTTCTACAGCTGGCTGCAATGGGTGGCGCATGAGCAACTTGCGGAGTGCTACGCGCACAGTAAACAGCTTGGTCTGCCGCTTGGTCTGTATCGCGATTTAGCCGTTGGCGTTGCACAGGGTGGCGCGGAAACCTGGGACGAACGTCAGCTCTATTGCCTTGATGCCTCTATCGGCGCACCACCGGATCCGCTTGGGCCGCAGGGACAAGACTGGCAGCTTGCGCCGATGAACCCCACCATGCTTCAACTACGCGGCTATCAGCCTTTTATCGACGTACTGCGCAGCAACATGGCGCATTGTGGTGCCCTGCGTATCGATCATGTGATGGCGCTCTTGCGTCTGTGGTGGATACCCAAGGCGGAATCGGCGGGCAACGGGGCTTACGTGCATTATCCGGTCGACGATCTGCTGGCGGTGCTGGCGCTGGAAAGTCAGCGTCATCGCTGCCTGATTATCGGTGAGGATTTAGGCACAGTGCCGCCGGAAATTATCAGTAAGCTACATGACTTCGGTATTTATTCTTACAAGGTGCTGTTCTTTGAAAAAGACGACGAGAACCACTTCCGTGCACCGGAAGACTATCCGCGTCAGGCGATGACAACCATTACCACGCACGATCTCCCAACGCTGCGCGGCTACTGGCAGACCGTGGATTTATCACTGGGGCGGGAATTGGGGCTGTATCCGACGGAAGCATTACTGCAAGAACAAATGCAGCAGCGTGAGAAAGCGAAACAGGGGCTGCTCAACGCGTTGCACGAATTCGGATTATTGCCGCAGCGGGTTGGCCGCAACTCGGCGCTGACGACAATGGGTGCACCGCTAAGCCGCGGCGTTCACCGCTATGTCGCCGATAGCGCAAGCGCACTGGTGGGATTCCAATTGGAAGACTGGCTGGATATGGCGACACCGGTCAATGTGCCGGGCACCAATCGTGAATACCCTAACTGGCGGCGTAAGCTCACGCGTCCGCTGGAGTCGATCTTCGCTGACCGCTGCCTTGAACGATTGGTTCGGGATATGGATTTGCGTCGTGGCGCGCCGATGAAAGCGCAGAAAGCCTGACAACAGAACGAATACTCTTCCTCCCCTGAGTCGGGGAGGAAAAGCACAGAGAAATCAGCAGGGGAGACGATTAATAGTAGGAGTGCTCGCCGCGCTGGTGTTCGGTGAGGTCTCTCACACCTTTCAGCTCAGGGAAGGTTTGCAGCAGCTCTTTCTCAATCCCTTCTTTCAGCGTGACGTCAACCATAGAACAGCCGTTACAGCCGCCGCCAAATTGCAGAATCGCCAGACCGTCATCGGTAATTTCCATCAGCGTCACACGGCCGCCGTGGCCTGCCAGCTGTGGGTTGATCTGCGATTGCAGCACATACTCCACGCGTTCCATCAGCGGGGCGCTGTCGTCCACTTTACGCATTTTGGCGTTCGGCGCTTTCAGCGTGAGCTGAGAACCTAGCTGGTCGGTCACGAAGTCGATTTCAGCGTCTTCCAAATAAGGTGCGCTGAGTTCGTCCACGTAGGCGGAAATCTTTTCAAACTTCAGTACGGTATCGCTGGCTTCTACGGCATCCGGCGGGCAATACGACACGCCACACTCGGCGTTTGGCGTACCTGGATTGATAACAAATACGCGAATCTGTGTGCCTTCTTCCTGTTTTGCCAACAGTTTCAGGAAATGCTCCTGAGCAGCATCGGTAATACGGATCATAATAGTAAGCTCGATAGTTGACTGCACTTATCGGTTATAATACGCCCATCCTCCCCCCGACTACAAGGTTCGGCACAAACACCAGACCTGAACGCCCGCTGCACCTTGGGCCAGCAGCAGCCTGCTGATTTCGGCTGCGGTACTACCCGTCGTAACCACATCATCCAGTAAAACCACCTGTTGCCCAGACAGCGAGACATCACAGGAAAACGCGCCCCGTAGGTTTCGCCGCCGCGCGCTGGCGCTGAGCGTTTGCTGTAGCGGCGTGCGTCGGGTGCGCTGCAATTCGCGTGGCTCGTAAGTACAGTTCAGCCAGCGGGCGAGAGGCCGAGCGAGCAGCTCGGTCTGGTTGAAGCCACGCCGCCACTGGCGGTTCCGGTGCAGGGGAACGGTAAACAGGCGGTCAGGGCGAAACAGGGGAACGTGTCCGGTGAGCTTTCGTTCGCGGTAGGTCATCTGCCAGCGCAATAACAGCTGTCGGGCGAGTACCGCTGCCAGTTCGGTTTTACCGTGAAATTTGAAATGCTTCAGCAGCGTGTTGAACGGTGGCGCGTAGTCGCTGATAAAGGTCATCGATTGCCAGGGCGGCGGGTTCTGTAGGCAGCGTCCGCACTGATGCGTGGTGTCGGCTGAGGGCAAACCACAGCGCGGGCAGCAGATAGGCAAGCGGGGCAAATGGCGCTGGCAGTACGAGCAAATACCCTGCTGGCTGTGATGAAGCGGCAATAAGCATAGCCAGCAGCGTGCGGAGATGGTTAACATTGTTTTCCTTAAAGATCGTTTTCCCTAAATACGGTTTTCCCTGAAATATATTGACCCCATGCAAGCGTTAAGGGGTTCCCTGAGAAAGGAAGATAACTGATGGCGGCGTTGTATTGGCAGACCGAAGGCGCAGGAAACACGGATCTTGTGTTGCTGCACGGATGGGGATTGAATGCGCAGGTATGGCAAAGCATTATTGCGCGACTCGCTCCGCATTTTCGTCTGCATCTGGTCGATCTGCCGGGCTATGGCAGAAGTCAGGGATTTGGGCCGATGTCGCTGAGCGACATGGCAGACTACGTGCTGGCGCAGGCACCGGAGCGTGCCGTTTGGTTAGGGTGGTCGCTGGGCGGACTGGTTGCCAGCCAGATTGCACTGAGCGCCCCTGCGCGGGTGGAAAAGCTGATTACCGTGGCGTCGTCGCCCTGTTTCGGCGCACAGGATGGCTGGCCGGGAATCAAGCCAGACGTCTTGCAGGGGTTTCAACAGCAGCTCAGTGAAGATTTCCAGCGTACGGTCGAACGGTTTCTGGCGCTGCAAACACTGGGAACGGAAAGCGCACGGCAGGATGCCCGACTGTTAAAAAGTGTGGTGCTGGAACAGCCGATGCCGTCAGTCGAGGTATTAAACGGCGGGCTGGCCATTTTGCGTGAAGCGGATTTACGCCAGCCGTTAGCTGACTTGGCCGTGCCGTTCCTGCGGCTCTATGGTGCCTTAGATGGGCTAGTACCACGCAAGGTGGCTGGGTTGTTGGATGATCAGTGGTCGGACTCAACTTCGGTAGTGATTCCAAAGGCTGCGCATGCACCGTTTATCTCGCATCCTGATGCTTTTATCGAGCAGGTGATCGCGTTCGCTCAGGCGTAGCCGACGATAATTTACATTTTCTCCTCAATTTCTCCACGATTTAGCTGACGTCGGCAGTTAAGGTAACTTGGCACCCTGTGCGCAGGGTTTTTCTCTGGGTTGAGTGAATCTATTCCGGTTGATAATAAGTAGGCTGCTCGTGAAGCAGCCACGTCAAAATAGGGCTGAGGAGTGTAGGAGAGATGGCGAACTTTTTTGTCGACCGTCCCATTTTTGCGTGGGTGCTGGCTATCCTTCTCAGCCTGTGCGGTATGTTGGCCATCAAGTCATTGCCGCTGGAACAGTATCCCGATCTGGCACCGCCCAGCGTGCGGATCACGGCGAGCTACCCCGGTGCATCGGCGCAGACGCTGGAAAATACCGTTACACAGGTTATCGAACAGAGCATGACTGGGCTGGATAACCTGATGTACATGTCCTCGGACAGCAGCAACACCGGCCAGTCCCGAATTATGCTGACCTTCGAGGCTGGCACGGATCCCGATGAAGCCCGCCAGCAGGTGCAAAACCAGCTTCAGTCCGCCATCCGCAAACTGCCGCAGGAAGTCCAGCAGCAGGGCGTCACCGTCAGTAAAACTGGCGATACCAATATCCTGATGGTCGCGTTTGTCTCTACCGATGGCAGTATGGACAAACAGGACATCGCCGATTACGTCGCAACAAATATTCAGGAGCCGATCAGCCGCATCAGCGGGGTGGGCGAGGTTTCTGCCTATGGATCGCAGTATGCGATGCGCATCTGGCTGGATCCGGCCAAACTGATGGATTATGCGCTGACCACCAGCGACGTGGTACGGGCCATCGAATCGCAGAACAGCCAGGTCTCGGTAGGGCAGGTCGGCGGTGTACCGTCGGTGGATAATCAGGCGCTGAACGCTACGATCAACGCACAATCGCTGTTAGAGACGCCACAGCAGTTTCGTGATATCACGCTGCGCGTCAATCAAGACGGCTCTGCCGTGACGCTCGGCAATGTCGCAGAAGTCGAGCTTGGTGCCGAACGCTACGATTTTCTCAGTCGTTTCAACGGTCAGTCCGCCTCCGGTCTGGGGGTGACGCTGGCGTCTGGCGCGAATGAGCTGGAAACGGATAAGCGCGTCAGAGAACGTATCGAGGAGCTGTCGCAATACTTCCCGCACGGGCTAGAAGCCAAAATCGCCTTCGAAACCTCTCCCTTTGTAAAAGCTTCGATTACCGATGTGGTGAAAACCCTGTTTGAAGCGGTGCTGCTGGTCTTTCTGGTGATGTACCTGTTTTTACAGAATTTCCGCGCCACGTTGATTCCCACGATTGCGGTGCCGGTGGTGTTGCTCGGCACATTTGCCGTGCTGTATGCCTTCGGCTTTAGCCTGAACACCCTGACGATGTTCGCGATGGTACTGGCGATTGGCCTGCTGGTCGATGATGCCATTGTGGTGGTGGAAAACGTAGAGCGGGTAATGAGCGAGGAAGGGCTCTCGCCACGCGATGCGACGCGAAAATCGATGGGTCAGGTGCAAGGGGCACTGGTCGGGATTGCGCTGGTGCTGTCCGCCGTGTTTGTGCCAATGGCCTTCTTTGGTGGCACCACGGGAGCGATCTACCGTCAGTTCTCTATCACGATTGTGACCTCAATGATCCTATCGGTGCTGGTGGCGATGACGCTGACGCCTGCGCTGTGTGCGACGCTGCTCAAGCCGCTCGCCAAGGGCCAACACCATGGCCGCAAAGGGTTCTTCGGCTGGTTTAACCAGAGCTTTACCCGCACGTCGCTGAAGTATGAGCGTGGCGTCGGCAAGATATTAATTAGCAGCGGACGCTGGCTGCTGCTTTATATGGGCATCATCGGGATTATGGCCTTTCTGTTTTTCCGGCTGCCGACCTCGTTTTTGCCGCAGGAAGATCGGGGCGTGTTCACGACACAAGTACAGCTCCCGCCGGGCTCGACGCAGCAGCAGACCTTACAGGTGGTCAACAAGGTCGAGCAGTACTATCTCACGCAGGAAAAAGACACCGTGACGTCTGTGTTTTCCACCATCGGCTCGGGGCCGGGTGGAAATGGGCAGAACGTCGCGCGGCTGTTTGTGCGCCTTAAAGACTGGAATGAACGCACGACGCCGGAGAGCAGCTCGTTTGCCGTGATCGAACGCGCGACCAAAGCCTTTCGCAAGATTCAGGAAGCGCGCGTGTTCGCCAGCAGCCCGCCATCGATTAACGGGCTGGGGAGTGCCGCGGGTTTCGGTATGCAGCTACAGGATCGCGGTGGGCTGGGGCACGACGCACTGATGGCAGCGCGGGATCGGTTGTTAAGTATGGCCGACAGTAATCCTGAGCTGACACGTGTGCGTCACAATGGTCTGGACGACAGCTCGCAGCTGCGGATTCATATCGATCAGCGCAAAGCGCAGGCGCTTGGCGTGTCGGTGGATGACATTAACAGCACGCTGAAAACGGGCTGGGGATCGACCTATGTGAATGACTTCCTTGACCGTGGTCGTGTGAAAAAAGTTTACGTTCAGGCGGCGGCGAAGTTCCGCATGCTGCCGGACGACGTCAGTAAATGGTATGTGCGTAACAACAGCGGTGGCATGGTACCGTTCAGCGCGTTTGCGCAAACCGTTTGGGAAACCGGATCGCCACGTCTTGAGCGGTACAACGGTTATTCATCGCTGGAGATTGTTGGTGAGGCGACACCGGGTGTCAGTACCGGTACGGCGATGAATATTATGGAATCGCTGGTGGCGCAACTGCCGGAAGGTTTTGGATTGCAATGGACGGGCATGTCGTTGCAGGAGCGGTTGAGCGGGGCGCAGGCACCAGCGCTGTATGCCATTTCGCTGCTGGTGGTGTTCCTGTGTCTGGCCGCGCTGTATGAAAGCTGGACGGTGCCGTTCTCCGTCATGCTGGTGGTGCCGATGGGCGTGCTGGGGGCGCTGGTGGCAACCTGGGCACGCGGTCTGGAAAACGATGTCTATTTTCAGGTTGGGCTACTGACGGTGGTCGGGCTATCAGCGAAGAACGCTATCCTGATCGTGGAATTTGCCAACGAAATGAACCAGAAAGGGAAGGATTTGGTTGAGGCCACGCTGGAAGCCTCCCGTCAGCGACTGCGGCCGATCTTGATGACATCGCTGGCGTTTATCTTCGGCGTCCTGCCGATGGCGACCAGCAGCGGTGCAGGCTCGGCGAGTCAGCATGCTGTGGGAACTGGCGTGATCGGTGGCATGGTAGCCGCGACCTTCCTCGCCATCTTCTTTGTGCCGCTGTTCTTTGTCGTCGTGCGCCGCCGCTTTCCGTTAAAGGAGAAGGCATGATGGGGTCACAGTGGCTGCCTTCGTCATTAATAAAGACGAGTAATGCACTTGTCTGACTATTCTCTTAACGGTGCGTGGTCAGACAACAATTCCATCGTTTGTGTGTGATGCAATTAACCTGAAACTGGCGAGTACATTCATTACAGCGTGCTACCAAATAAATATGTGTGAAATTATTTATTCAATATTTCATAATTATGATAATTAAATATGCGACTGATAAGTAAAAGCAGTAATGATATTATCTTTGATCTTTAAAATATTTTATGATGGAAATTTATTTAGGATGTATTAACTTTCAATGGAATGAATAGGAGTAGTAAATGGCTAGTATTATCTATTTAAAAATTAACGGTGAGAGACAAGGCCTCATATCGGCAGGCGCATCCTCGGTAGATTCGATTGGTAATAAATATCAATCAGGGCATGAGGATGAAATTTTCATATATGAGTTAATGAATCAATTTACGCGATTGGAAAATGTATCTCTTCATCCTGTTGATATAAGAAAACCAATAGATAAATCCACACCGCTTTTAGCTCAGGCTTTGAATGATAAAGAAAAATTAAATTGCGAATTTTCATTGTATAGAACGTCATCCTTGGGTGGGCATGAAGTTTTTTTTAAAATATCTTTAAAAGATGCGATTGTTAACGATATTCGTTATTTTTATCCCCACTCATTGACGGATAATGATGGTCAACCTCAGGAAAATGTATCATTTAAATTTTCATCAATAACATTGGAGCATGTTATTGCTCGTACGAGTAGTTATATGCTATGGAGTGATTCAATTTATTGATTTTTAGAAATCCAAGGACGGATAAAGTAAATGAGTAAGCGATCAGAAATATTGGATGTCAATCAGGTAATATCAGCGAAGTATGGTATCATTTACACCGAAATATTAGGTTGGGTAGACTTGGGGCATGCATCAGGTGATGATATCAGGAGTGTTTTGTCTCAAATGGAATTAGGTGAAAGTAAGCTCGATAAGTTTTATCATATTCGTTATGAACAAAACATGTTCGTTAAACGAAAGCTGGCAGGTACTGCTAAGTACAGTCTTTGGAAAATACGCCGAGGACGCTTACTATCTGAACGCCATAGTATCGCTCTTGCTATGATGATGAGAACGGGCATAGCATTTGAAGGAATGCAAGATAGTTGGCCTTTTAGCTGGGCTACAGACAGTGGCTTTAGTGGAGAAGACCTTGTGTCCGATTTGCTTGGGTTTTATCGAGCAATCCATGGTAAAAATTATCTTTCTGACTTAAAGCCTGTTAGCAAAAGTGAGTCAATTAAACGATGGGATTATTATGGTGCTATTGGCAACTTTAAGAATAAAGGGTTTAGGCCTTTGTTGTTTCCTGATCCATCAAAATCACCAAACGCAAGGCCTTATCTAGGTGAATTACCCAATTTTATGAAATCAGTGAAGCCATATTCAAATTTCGATTCTGGTGATGTCGTAATTGTAAATGACAGTGATTTTGGAGTATATTTAAACAATGAGAGGGTCTATGGGGATTAATAAGGGGATTGTTTTTTTTTTGCTTTTATGGCGATGGCAATATGTGCATTAATTAAACTAATGACTATTGATAGTCTTTCTTATACAAAGGAAAATTGGTTTTATAACCATTTCTTCTCAATGGAAGTTATAAGGGAGGCTCCCCTTGTCTCTCAGAATTATTACATAACCTATTCAGCCCATGATGGTAACAAACCTGAGACAAATATAATATTTTTTATGGGGGCAGCTGACCAATTAAAATTGGAAAGCTATTTAATAGCTAAAGGATTTATTCCTGAAAATATTGATGCTAATACTATCCGCTGGCGTTCGCTGTCTTATAGTGAATATGACGTTTATCTGAGTGTCTACCCTGATAAAAAAGAAATTATTATGGCGGCAGTCGCTCTTGATTAGGGGAAATATAACGACAGTGCTGGTTTTTGCTTTTATCCCCGTCATACTTGAAGTTGTAGGTTCTCTGAGTTTTCCTGCTTACCCTATATTCTAAATAATTTAAGTTACGCGATGGCGACCAGCAGCGGTGCAGGCTCAGCCAGTCAGCATGCTGTGGGGACGGGCGTGATCGGTGGCATGCTAGCCGCCGCTTTCCTCTGAAGGAGAAGGCATGATGGAGCCATGTTCATGATGAAAATGGCTCCATCGGGCTTTATGCCGAGAGGTAGTCCTCCACAGACTTAACGGTAGCATAGCCGAACTCAAAAGCGGCCATCATCGCCGCATGTGTTTGAGCGGCAGGCACGTTCACGCCATTAAACGTAAGATCCAAGGTGGCGCAGGCGTCATGTAGCACAGTAACCGGATAACCCATGTCCGCCGCCGCACGTACTACAGCGTCGATGCACATGTGGCTCATTGCTCCTACGACGACGATATCTTGAATATTGAAAGCATCCAACTGCTTCTTGAGATCCGTTTCTCGGAAGGCGTTGATGTATTTTTTGACGATTACGGGTTCCTTGCCATCCGGGGCGACGGCTGACTGAATCTGGGCGCCGTCGGATCCCTTGAGAAATATCCCAGCATCGTTGCTATCGGCTTCGTGCCGTATGTGGAAAACGGGAATATCGGTATTTCGTGCATGGGTAATTACCCTGCTAGCATTCGCTACAGCGGCTTCGATACCGGACAACGGCAATTTTCCAGTAGGCAGATACTCGTTTTGTAGATCAACGACTACAAGGCCTCGTTTCATAAACGATCTCCAGTCAAATTATCAACGTGATGTTTTGTGAAGGCAGAGACTCGTGCTGGCCCCTCACATAGTGTGTGCAGGAGTGGGTTGTTTACTAATCCATTCTCCAACTGAGCACCGAAGAGTTTGCAGGTCATCACTCGCGGCTGACTACTACGGTGCAATGTGATTTAAATCAAAACGCCAACGAAGCGCCATCTTCTGGGATATCCACGCGGCTCTCAATACCCTGCTTCTTGACATAAGCCCGTAATTCTTCACGGGTCAAGGACATGTGATTAACTGCATCCATGTGCACCGCGACGATTTTCGCGTTTTTCGCAGCCTGTGACGCGCGCAGCACGTCTTCCTCACCCATGATGATTGCACCTTCGTATCCGGTCATTTTTGCTTTCCCGGCGTTGAGTACGATGACTTCGGGGTGATACGTCTCAATGGCCTGGTCTACCTCTTTACGCCAGATAGTGTCACCGGCCAAGTAAAGGGTCTTATAGCCTTTCGCTTGAAAAACGACGCCCATGGCTTCACCAAGAGGTTTTGCGAGAGCAGGAACGGCATACATTTCGTCTGTGCCATGCTGACCACCCGTTTTGGTGATTTTTACTCCGCCGAATTCAGCTTCATCAGTCAGTACACGCACGTCTTTGAAACCTTGAGAGCGAATCAACTGCGCATCCGTCTCATGCTGAGCAAACAACGGTATGTCTTTAGGTAATGCTTTTTGTGCCGCATCGTCCCAGTGGTCAAGATGGGTATGAGTAACGATGACTGCATCAACACCGGAGATGACTTTATCTGCCGATTCTGGTAAATCCACCAGCGGATTGCGGAGGTTACTGCGATAGGTACCTTCAAACCCAGGGTAAGCACCCTTTTTAGCTAGCATCGGATCGATCAAGAATGTCGTGCCTGCGTAAGTGATTTTCACTGTTGCATTACGAACCTGCTGCATTTCTACTTTATGCGTTGCAGCGGAGGCCAGAGTGTCGCTTTCTCCTGCCAACACCGGTGCGGTGACTGTGCCAAAAGCGATGCATAGTACGAGGGGAAGCGTTTTGAATTTCATTTGATTAGTCCTGTTGATTATTCAAGGAGTCTATTTTTGCTCAATCCCCAAACGTTAAACAGTGACCTAAATGACATGTTTAGATAGAATTGGGCCATCAAGATTCAAACAGGGTCTAACCGATGTCCTCCATACGTGTTGCGGTGCTCGCCTTCAATGGTGTAAGCCTGTTCCATCTCTCCGTGCCTGGGCTGGTATTCGGAACCGTTAAAACCGCGCAGAATGAACCTCAATACGAGGTCAGCTACTGCGCTGAGGTACCTGGCATGATAGAGAGCGACCAGGGCATTGCTATAGCCGTTCTGCACGGGCTTGAGCTCATGCGGGAATCTGATGTCATCGTCATTCCGGCCTGGGGCGATCCTGCGGTTGTGGCATCAACACAACTAGTGGAGGTGCTTCAACTCGCCCATGCCCAAGGCAAGCTGATTGTGGGTTTATGTTTAGGTGCGTTTGTGCTCGGCGATGCCGGTTTACTTGATGAGAGAGAGGCGACTACGCACTGGATCGCGCGCGATATTTTTGCACAACGATTCCCGAAGGCTCGTTTTCGGCCCGAAGTGCTATACGCCAGTACCGACAACATCATGACCTCTGCGGGAACCCTGGCAGCGATTGACTGTTGTTTGCATTTAGTGATGCAGCGGTACGGCGCTGAAACGGCAAATCGCACCGCAAAGCTCTTGGTGACCCCTCCGCATCGGCAGGGGGGGCAAGCACAATATGTTGAACACTCTGTCCCCCGGCTTGCTACCGAGGCCCATCTGTCTGATGTGTTGACATGGGCGAGACAGAATCTGGCCAGCGAGCTTTCACTTGATCTTCTGGCTGAAAGGGCAAAGATGAGCAGGCGAACGTTTACTCGACGGTTCCGCGAATCCACTGGCAGTACGGTAACCAAATGGCTAAATGCTGAGCGAGTTGTCAGAGCGCAAGAGCTATTGGAAACGACTGATTTGCCTATTGAATGTATCGCGGGTGAAGCCGGTTTTGGAACCTCCTTATCTTTAAGGCAACAATTTAGCGCTCAGTTAGGCACGTTGCCCTCTGACTATCGGCGGATGTTCTTTCGTAAAATGAATCCAAATGTGGAGACGAAAGGCCTTGAACGTTCTGCCAAGTAAGTCGTCTGTGCCGTCTATTTATGGTGAAATTCATCAAACTGTAAAAAAAGGTAACTACGTTATGTCCTGCTAAATGACGCAACCAAGGACATAACAATGAAAGCTCGCTGGTTACTGCCTTTACTGATTTCTGCTGCTTTACCGGGGATGGTGCAGGCTCAGGCTATTTATCCCATTGACCGTGCCACCATGCTGGCAGGCGGAAAATTCGATTTTAAAGTCGAGTTTGATGAAGTACTTAAGCCAGAAGATATCCGTATTCTGATCAACGGCAAGGATTACCAGCAGGTGCTGGGCAAAACGGCCTCGTTTGTTGAGCGTGAAGATGGCGGCAACGCGTCCACGATCTGGCTGCGCGACGTGAACTTGCCGGAAGCAGGCAAGTATGTGGTAGAGGCGGAAGCCAAAGGTAAAAAGACGCAGGTGAACTGGGAGGTTTATTCGGCGTCTGGTACGCGTAAAGCCAAAAACGTGATTCTGTTTATCGGCGATGGCCTGTCCGTTGCGCACCGTACTGGCGCGCGCATCCTGTCCAAAGGGGTGACGGAAGGGAAAGCGGACGGTCGTCTGGCGATTGATGACCTGCAATATATGGCGTTTGCCGGTACGTCCAGTACCGACTCTATCGCGGCCGACAGCGCCAACACCATGAGCGCCTACATGACCGGTCACAAATCCGGTGTGAACGCACTGGGTGTGTACGTCAGCCGTAGCAAAAATTCACTGGAACACCCGAAGCAGGAAACGCTGGGTGAGCTGCTGACCCGTTCTACCAAGATGTCTGTCGGCGTAGTCAGCGATGCTGAACTTCAGGACGCCACGCCAGCGGCAGTTGTCTCTCATACCCGCCGTCGCGCGGATAAAGCCGAAATCGTCGAGATGTTCTACAACGTGCAGCCTACCGTCATGCTGGGCGGCGGTTCTGCTTACTTCCTGCCGAAAAGCACGCCGGGCTCGAAGCGTAAAGACGAAACCAACTACGTTGAGAAATTCCAGCAGGCGGGTTATTCACTGGTTACTGACGCAGATTCACTGAAGAAAAACGCGGCACAGGCTACCAAGCTGCTGGGGCTGTTCCACACCGGCAACATGGATGGCGTGATAGATCGTCGTTTCCTGAAAAACGATGTCGCCAAGAAATTCCCGAACCAGCCTGACCTGACGGACATGACGCAGGCGGCGCTGGATGTGCTGTCCAAAAACCAAGACGGCTTCTTCCTGATGGTGGAATCTGCACTGATCGACAAAGCGTCTCACCCGTTGGATTGGGAACGCGCTTTCACTAACACCATCATGCTGGATCAGTCTGTCGCGATCGCCAAGAAATTCGCCGAGAAAAACCCGGATACGATGATTATCGTGACGGGCGACCATACGCATGGTCTGTCTATCATCGGAACCATTGATGACAACAAGCCTGGCACCGAGATGCGTGAGAAGGTCGGCGTGTATGAAGATGCGGGCTACCCGAACTATAAGGATGCCAACAAAGACGGCTATCCGGATGATCTGAACGTTTCTAAACGTCTGGCCGTGTTCTTCAACAACTTCCCTGACTATTACGAGACGTTCCGTCCGAAGCTGGATGGCCAGTTCGTTCCTGCTATCAAGAACGAAAAAGATGAATACGTTGCCAACAAAGCCTACGAGAAAGTGCAGGGTGCGGTATTCCGCGAAGGGATTCTGCCACGTTCTTCCGATACGGGCGTTCATGCCGTTGACGACATGGTGATTCAGGCGAGCGGCCCAGGCGCAGAGCGTATCCGTGGTTACATGGAAAACACCGATCTGTTCCGGGTGATTGTTGATGCACTGGCGGTGAAACCGCAGGACAAAAAGTAATCCTACGACGCTATGAATAATGCGAAATGCAGCAAAGCGGGGGCAACCCCGCTTTTATTCTCTTGGTTGCGTGCGGTGCTGGTGCTCCTCCTCCTTGGTGGCATCACCCCAGTAAACGCCGCGCAGTCTGAACTCTCCTTCGATAAGCTGTACGCCTCTTACGGCGTGCTGGGTCTGGAATTCTCCAATGACGTCAAAGCGCTCTCCGGTAAACGGGTCAAGATGCGCGGCTTTATGGCACCGCCGCTCAAAGCGGAGTCACAATTCTTTGTATTAACCAAAATGCCGATGGCGCTGTGCCCCTTCTGTTCGTCTGATGCGGACTGGCCTGAAGATATCCTCGTCGTTTACCTTGCCAAACGTCAGACCTTCGTACAGAACAACACCATGATTGAGGTGGAAGGTGTGCTGGAACACGGATCGTGGACCGACCCTGAAACGGGTTTTGTCAGCCTGCTGCGACTGCGTGAAGCCACGTTCGATACCCTTTAGGAGCGCTGATGGCTGAGTTATTGATTCAACACCTGAGTGTGACCTTCCCCGATACGTCCGAGGCGGTGCTGGATATTCCCGCGCTGTCTATTCGTTCTGGCGAGCGAGTCGCGGTGATGGGGCCTTCTGGCTCCGGTAAGACCACGCTGGTGAATGCCATCACCGGGATGGATCACAGCGGAACGGGCTGTGTGCAGTGGGAAAAGCAGGATATCTGGCAGATGAACGAAGCGGAACGCGACCGCTGGCGGGCACAACACATCGGGTTGGTGATGCAGGATTTCCATCTTTTCCCCGGCCTGAGTGCGATAGAGAACGTCTTACTGCCCGCGCAGTTTCACCACTGGCGGATCCCCGCGGCGCTCAGGCAACGGGCGGCAGATCTGCTGGCGCAGGTCGGGCTGGATACCGCGAACCGTCCGATTGAAGTGCTATCACGCGGCGAGAAGCAGCGGGTGGCCGTCGCGCGAGCCTTGCTCAGCAAACCAGACATCATCGTCGCCGATGAGCCGACGGCCAGTCTGGACGCGCAGAGCGGTGAGCAGATTGCCGATCTGCTGGTGACGCTGGCGCGTGATAGCCGGGCGACGCTTATCGCCATTACGCACGATGCGCGTCTGGCATCGCAGATGTCGCGCCGTATTCAACTGGAAAAAGGACGCCTTGTGGCGGACACGCCGTATCAGGAGGATCGCGCATGATTCCTTGGCGTCTTATCTGGGTCGACTGGCGTCGGCTCTGGCCGGGAGTGCTGGTCGTGGTGTTGCTGATCGCGACGGCGACAGCGTTAAGTATTTCGGTGAGTTTGCAGGAAAGGGCGCTGCGCATGGGCAGCGCCAAAGCGGCTGACCGTTTCGATCTAGTGATCGGCGCGCCGGGGAGTGAAACCCAACTGGTGCTGTCGTCCGTGTTCCTACAACCGTCGGCGCTGACGCTGATTCCTGCGCAGGTGTTGACCGATCTGGAGAAGAACCCGCTGGTCGCCTGGGCGGCACCGGTCGCGTTTGGTGATTTCTATCAGGGGATGCCGATTGTCGGCACCACGCCGCCGCTGGTCACGGATAACGGTAAGCGACCACTTACCGCCGGACGTGTGTTCAACGACGGTTTTGAAGCCGTGGTGGGGGCGCAAACGGGGCTGACGGTTGGGAGTACATTTAGCCCAATTCATGGTCAGGTGGGTACGGAAGGGGCGCACGCGCACGATGACGTCACCTACACCGTAGTCGGTGTTTTTCCTGCTGACGGCAGCGCGTGGGATAAAGCGATTCTGGTACCGGTGAACGCGGTGTGGCGAGTACACGGCATCCATCCACCGCATGGTGCGGACGATGATCACGACCACAATGAGCATGAGGGAGAACATGATCATGAGGGTGAACATGGCGGCCATACGCATGATGAAACCGCGCATGCCGATGAGCATCACAACGAGTCGCATCCAGCGGAAGGTGCGGAAAGTGATGATCATCATGCTACTGTCGCTCAGCCAGTAACGGTTCCACACGATGACGAGTACGGCGAAGCAGAAGCCCACGGGCACGCGCATCAGGCTGGTTTGCCCGCGATTGTCGTTAAACCGAAAACGATCGCTGGCGCTTATCAACTGCGTTCGTTGTATCGCAGCAACACGACGCTGGCGGTGTTTCCCAGCGAAGTGCTGGTGAAGCTTTACTCGATGCTGGGCGATATTCGTGAACTGCTGACTTATATCTCGCTGGGTACGCAGGGGTTAGTCGGTGTTGCGGTGGCGATGGTGGCGGTTATCCATCTGCGGCAGCGGCAGAAACAGATTGGCGCACTCCGTGCCTTTGGCGCGCCGCGCTACGGCATTTTCACGCTGATTTGGAGCGGGTTGATGTCGCTGGTGAGCGTCGGCGTGCTGCTGGGCGTCGGGCTGGGTTATCTTGCTGCCCGTGCGATTGCGGTGGTCATGAGCGAGAAAAGCGGCTTCGTCCTGCCAGTGACGCTGGAATGGGAGGATATCCACTTCGTCCTGCTCCTGTTGCTGGTTGCCGCCGTGGTTCTCACCATCCCCGCGATGCTGTCTTACCGCCAATCTCCTGCTACGGCGCTGCGTGGCGAGTAACGTACGGCGAAATGCGGCGGGCTAAATCGTTAAGCTAAGCCGTCTGGGTATCGGGCGTGTCGTTTCTGCGTCCGATGCTTTCGTCCTTGCCTTATTACTGAGCGCCCGCTGGTTTCCTTTATGGAGGAATAGAAAGAGTCTGAGACGCGTGGCGTATCTCGAGGTATTTGGTCTAGCCTCTTTGAAAGATAAACGCTAACGTTTGGTAAAAATTCGAATTGCGTAGGGTATAAGTGAAATTTTGGTCTGCAATACTTACTCAGTTATATAAAGTTGGATTTGCTGCTTCGGTATATCAATTGCACTAGCCACATTTTCAAAAAGACGAATCTGTCGCGCCGAACCTTGAACTCATACGCTATTGGTTGTGGAGTACGCCACAATTACATACTGAGTATTCGTGTCAATGGTCATGCGGGCGTCTGCAGTTGCTACGCGATTACCTCCGTTTCCACATAGACTGGTGGCCCAGAAACATAAAATGCCCCTGTCTGCCGATTAAAACGTAATGAAAAATGTGTCTCATAAAGGCCTGAAGACTTAAAATAAGCAACCAGTGATCGAAGGAGGTATAGGCTAAATAACTTCGCACATTGATACTTCACTTCTCTCATCGCGCGAGGCCAGTGCTGACGGGGTGCAACTTCCTGCAAGTATAGCGTTATTATGCAAAATCATTTAGGGGGAACTCGATTTATCACAAAAAATATTGTAAATAAATTTGAATAATTCCAGGGAATTTATTTTTTTAAAATAAATCAAAAATAAATCAAGAAAAATTCAAGGAGTGTAATTGAATTAAAAAAAATCCCAATCTATAGTCCTCCGGTTGTAGCTTAAGATTTAGTGAATGCTGATACAGCACCGATTTTTCATTGATTATCAATGAAGTAGTGGTGATTGAGCTTAAAAATCATAAAGCGGTTCATTATGTAAGTGCCAAAATGAAAGGAAAATGAAGATACACCACGAAAATATAATTAATTTATCGTGTAAATTATTGACTCTTTTAATAAGAAGAGAGTATCACTATGAGTGATAATTTTCGCATTATTTACAATGGCTGTGACGCCTGTTTGAATAATGTTCAATACTACTTGGGTGGAAAATTCGAGGCATTATGTAATGGTTATCTTTTTATTTAAAAGAATAGCCATTATCAGAAATGTTTGATCGATAAGATAAGAGGAGAATATGGATAACGAAATCTATTCATTTATAAGAAAGAGGCTAAAGGAGGTTGGAGATGTATGGTTTTCTTATTCCATGGTGAGAAAATTTTCTGCCGATCAACCTTATATTATATCTAATTATCCGGAGTCGTGGATTAATGAGTATCGAAGAAAAAAAATGTTTCTGGACGACCCCGTGATTGTTGCTTCATTGTCGCGCATTGCACCATTTTCTTGGGATGATAATGATCTTGTTACGTTAAGATCTAAGAATCCGGATGTCTTTATTTCTTCCGTACAGCACGATATAAACTCAGGCTATACTTTTGTCTTGCACGATTGTGATAATAATATGGCGACCCTGAGTATCGCTAATCATTTGGAAGAGGCAAGTTTTGAAAAATGTATGAAGAATCATGAAAATAATTTGCAGATGCTGCTAATGAACGTGCATGAAAAAGTTATGGCCTACCAGCGTGCTATCAAAGATCAATCCAAGTCACCTGATAATCCAAAAAATGCTTTACTCTCCCCGCGAGAAACTGAAGTACTTTTCTTGGTTAGTAGTGGACGAACTTACAAAGAAATCTCCCGTATATTAGGTATTAGTGAAGTCACCGTTAAATTCCATATTAACAATTCAGTCCGAAAGTTGGGCGTTATTAATTCCCGCCATGCTATAGCTAAAGCTCTTGAGTTAAACCTTTTTCGGTAACACCTCCAATTAGTTGAGGCTGATGCATAATGTTCGTTTTTGAGGCTTCTCTCATGGCCAGCATTGATGTTCATTGCCCCGTTTTCAGTCTGCTTTGGTTTACCGCTGTGACCGGCCATGGCAGATTTCGCTGCTGTAGCTGCCACCGAGTGTTTCTGCTTACAAAACCTGTAAGCCAGGTGTCAAAGAGCGGATAACTCAAAGAGTTTTAAACGATGTACGGTACCGCAAGGACGCTGAAAATTGTGCATTAACACCATCATTCGCAATTTAAAAAACTCGTGCCACGATGAATAGCGACCTTATCTGGTCGCTGACGCTTATCTGCCTTTCACATTCGATTGCGTTGCATGAAAAAGTCATTGGAGCCTTCATTAAAAAATATATTCTCTACATATTGGAATAATTACCTATTTTTCATTCTCTCTGTGAATCCATGATGATAAAACACGTAGGTGTCCACTAATGTTAATTTTTTTATCATATCTTCGGTATGTGATAGTTACCTATCTAAAAGGATAGTATCTCCCTATCTAAAGGAAATTGAACAGCCTAATCTTTTATGTGGTTAATATTTTTATTTATCTTGCTTATTGTATGTGATGACTTTTAAAAATAATTTCTTCCCATGTATTTATTAGGCTAAAGAGTATTACTATTATGAGTAATAATTTCTGCATTGTTTATAATGGCTGTGACGCAGATATAAATAATATTCAACACTACTTCGATGGAAAAGGCGAAGCATTATGTAATGGTTATCTTTTTTTTGAACAAAATAGCGATTATCAGAAATGTGAGATAGAAAAAGGATCGGCCTATCTGCTCGGTACGTTGTACAACCGGGCGTTTCTGGCAGGGCTGGCTGGGATGTGGGAAGGTGGGGCTTATCTAGCCAATGATGCCGAGCTGTTGGCGTTACTGTTTACCCGTTTGGGAGAAAACGCACTCGTACTGGCTGAGGGGAACTTCTGCTTTTTTATTGACGAACCGGGAGGTGGGCTTACGGTGATCACCGAGTCTCGCGGTTTCTCACCCATTCATGTCGTGCAGGCGAAGAAAACGTGGATTACTAACAGCCTGAAGCTGGTTACTGCGGCAGAAGGCGAAGATGCATTGTTGTTCGAAAGTGAAGCATTGGTGTGCCAGTCACTGATGCGGGCGGATAATTACACGCCAGTGAAAAATGCACAGCGCCTGAAACCGGGTGCGATGCATGTGTTTACACATGATAGCGAAGGTTATTCTTTCGTCGAGAGTCGCACACTCACCACACCTGCTGGCAATAAACTATTAGCTTTGCCGCGCGAACCGCTGTTGACGTTAATTGAACGTTACCTGACTGCACCACTTGGGGATATGGCGCAGCGCTTTGATACGGTCGGTATTCCACTTTCTGGCGGGCTGGATTCAAGTCTGGTTACAGCACTCGCTAGCCGCCATTTCAAACAGTTGAATACGTATTCGATTGGTACGGAATTCAGTAATGAGTTTGAGTTTTCTCAGCAGGTTGCCGAGGTGCTCGGCACGCATCATCAGGTGCGAATTCTTTCCGAAGCTGATGTCATTAACGGCATTATCGAGTCCATCTATTACAACGAAATATTTGATGGTTTATCTGCTGAAATCCAGTCGGGATTGTTCAATGTGTATCGTCAGGCTGAGGGACAGGTATCTTGCATGCTTACTGGCTACGGTTCCGATTTGCTATTTGGCGGCATACTGAAACCGGGAGCGCATTATGATAATCCTAATCAACTCCTTGCTGAGCAAGTATACCGCACGCGTTGGACGGGGGAATTCTCTACTCAAGGGGCTTCCCACTACGGCATCGATGTTCGTCACCCGTTTTGGACCAGCGCTTTAATTACGCTGTGCCATTCTCTAAACCCCGCATACAAGATTTACGATAACGAGGTCAAAAACATCCTGCGTGAATATGCCGATTCGCTCCAATTGCTGCCTAAAGACATCGTCTGGCGCAAGAAAATCGGTATTCACGAAGGTTCTTCTGTTAATCAGGCATTCGCTAATGTACTCGGCTCAAGGGTTGATAATTACCAGACCAAAAGCTGCTTTACCTACCGTGTCTATCAAGCTTTCCTACGCGGACGACTCTCTATTAATGATGTCACCTCATATCAGCTTAAAAAATTGATCAATAAGGATTAATTATGATTTTGGAAGAAAATTCCGATGGAATTCTAATTATTACGTTGAATCATCCGAACAAACATAATCCTTTTAGTCGCTCGTTGGAGAACAGCGTGAAAGACGCATTGGCTCGTGCCAATGCTGACGACAGCGTATATGCCATCGTGGTGTACGGCGGTGCAGACCGCTCATTTTCCGCTGGTGGGGATTTCAACGAGGTGAAGCAGCTGTCACGTAGCGAAGACATTGAAGAATGGATTGATCGTGTTATCGATTTGTATCAGGCCGTACTGAGTGTAAATAAGCCCACTTTTGCTGCGGTGGATGGCTATGCGATAGGTATGGGGTTTCAGTTTGCCCTGATGTTCGACCAGCGACTGATGGCGTCGAGGGCCAGTTTCGCCATGCCGGAACTCCAGCATGGTATCGGGTGTTCAGTTGGCGCCGCAATTTTGGGATTCACCCACGGATTCAACACGATGCAGGAAATTATTTATCAGTGCCAATCACTTGATTCCACACGCTGTATGGATTACCGGCTGGTTAATCAGGTGGTGGATAGCACGGCGCTGTTGGATGTGGCGATTACACAGGCGCATGTCATTGCTGGTTATCCGGTATCTGCATTTATTAATACCAAACGAGCGGTCAACAAGCCGTTCATTCATCTGCTGGAACACACCCGTTACGTTTCCAAGGCTGTTCATAAGGCTGCGTTCCAGACACGCGACGCCCAGGAACATTTCAAAAACGTTCTTGGCAATAAATATTAAGGATAAGAAGGAAATGAGCGAAATAGTGAGATTCAATCCGATTATGGCGTCCGGTTTTGGTGCGTATATCGATCATCGAGATTTTCTGGAAGCTAAAACAGAAACGATTAAAAATCTGCTCATGCGTCAGGGGTTTGTCGTTGTTAAAAACCTCGACATTGATGGCGACACATTCCGCGATATCTACTCGGCCTACGGTAAGATCGTGGAATATGCGGATGAAAAGATCGGCGTAGGCTTCGGCTATCGCGATACGTTGAAGCTGGAAGGGGAAAAAGGAAAGATCGTAACCGGTCGCGGCCAACTGCCTTTCCATGCTGACGGCGGCCTGCTGCTGTCACAGGTGGATCAGGTTTTCCTCTACGCTGCCGAGATAAAAAACGTCAAATTCCGTGGTGCTACCACCGTATGTGACCATGTCTTGGCCTGTCAGGAAATGCCTGCCCACTTGCTGCGCGTACTGGAAGAAGAGACATTCGAGGTTCGTGTGCTGGAGCGAGGCTATTACGTGGATGTCTCACCGGATGGCTGGTTTAAAGTACCGGTCTTCACCGATCTGGGATGGGTCAGAAAGATGCTGATTTATTTCCCATTTGATGAAGGGCAACCGGCTAGCTGGGAACCACGAATTGTTGGTTTCACCGAACATGAAACCTGTACCTTTTTCCAAGAGCTAGGAATATTTCTAAAACAGCCACGCTACTACTACAAACACTTCTGGGAAGAGGGCGACCTGCTGATTATGGACAACCGCCGTGTTATTCATGAACGCGAAGAGTTTAACGATGACGACATCATACGCCGTTTATATCGTGGACAAACCGCTGAGAGCTAACCTTCATGATTCTGGCACGGAAACGTGCCGGATTGCCACTAATCTGGAACCATCATGCCTAACGATCTTTACGCTACCTACAATCGTTACACGTCAGGGACATTGTTTTTTAAATACTGTGCGACAGCGGTCCTGACCCATAAGCTGACACGCAGACTGTCACTTTTTATACTAAAGAAATGCCTCACACGGCCGCAGGGGTGGCTTTTCTCTCTAATTAACAGCATCTACTTTGGTGGGGAAACATTGGAGGAAGCTCAGAGCACGGCAACTCTTTTGGCACGCGCAGGAATTGCCAGCGTGCTGGACTATGCCGTGGAAGGAGAAAATGATGAGGTACAGTTCGATAATGCGATGGAGAATACGCTACGCCTTATCGAGATGTCTCAACAAACGGATAGCCTGCCTTTTGTCGTGATCAAACCATCCTCATTGGGCAGTGTTGCCGTATATACCCAACAAAGCGAAGGATTAGCGCTGGATAACGCATCGGCTAGTGCTTGGTTGCGTATTGTGGCGCGTTTCTCACACCTATTCGATTATGCCCGTACTCATGGAGTGAGAGTGATGGTGGACGCTGAACAAACGGCGATTCAGCCAGCGGTAGATTGTCTGATCCTGAAAATGATGTGCAAGTTTAACTGTGATAGCGCGGTAATAACGCTGACGCTGCAATTCTATTTGAAAGATCAGCAGCGTTTCCTCGCTGAATACTATCAGCAGGCCTGTCAGGATGACTTTATGCTCGGAGTGAAAGTTGTGCGTGGTGCTTATCTGGAAGAAGAGAAAAAAGTGAACGGCGGTGAACGCTGTTTTGCGACCAAACAGGAAACGGATCGTAGTTATAACGCTGCGGTGGACTATATTGCACAACGTTTGGATCGAATCGTCCCGTTTTTTGCTACGCATAACGAAGAAAGCCTCGCAATAATTATGAAGAGCAAGCCGTTGCGTGCCGGACGTATCTGGGTAGGGCAGCTTTACGGACTGGGCGATCATATTACTTATTCGTTATTGCAAACCGGCCTTCGTGTATGCAAATACCTGCCTTATGGCCCCCTCGACAAATCGTTGCCGTATTTACTTCGACGGATTGAAGAGAACGCGGTTGCTACAGCAACATTCAAAAAAGAAAATAAACTCTTGCGGAAGGAGTTACTGCGCCGTCTGGTGGGCGGAATATAATGTCAAAATTTAACTGTCATATTCGTAATACCACCATCGATTTTACGGTGTTGGCGAATGAAAATGTGCTGAGTGCTGCTCATGAAGCTGATATCAAGCTGCCTTATCGCTGTGCTTCTGGCTATTGTGGCGTGTGCAAAATGCGTCTAACGTCTGGTCAAGTCAACATGAATCATTCTGGCGGGATTTCACGCCAGGAGATTGCCGATGGCTATATTCTGCCATGTTGCTCTGTGCCGCTTTCTCACCTCGAAATTGAGCCTATCTCATGATGTTGAAGACGTACTTTATCGTTGGGCTATGCTGCATTTTCCCCTTTTTATCCGCGCAGGGAGAGATCCTAGCCTCCGATGAGGTTGTTGTCAGAGGCGGCAATTTCTATGTGGGCTCCGTATTTGGTCCAGAAGACTATGTCGCCAATGCCAATACCTCCATCGCGCCTTTTGCCATGACGAAAACGGAAATTACCTATCAGCAGTATCATGCGCTGCAAAAATGGGCGGAAGCACACGGTTATCAGTTAAACGGTGGCTGTAATGGTGCCACCTTTGAGGATTGCTTACCACCAGAACAAGATGATGGGAAGCACCCAGTTACCAATGTTTCATGGTGGGACGCGGTGATTTTTGCCAATGCACTCAGTGAACGGCAGCGGCTGCAACCCTATTACCTCACGATCGACGGTAAGACGCTAAAAGCTGTGCCGGAGGACGATAGCATCAATCTCATACGCGAGAATCAGCAGGCTTCGGGTTATCGTTTGCCGACGCTTGCCGAGTGGCAAATGGCAGCCAGAGGCGGGGAGAAGGGATTGGCAGATGCCACGTATGGTTATCGTTATGCGGGCAGCGAAAAGCCGGGTAGTGTGGCGAACTTTCCCTCTTGCTCATCGTCGTTCGGCACGATGTCCGTGGCGTCGAAGCGCCCTAATTCACTCGGCCTTTACGACATGAGCGGCAATGTATCTGAGTGGTTAAATGAGTCCTACGTAGTGGAAGGCGGAAAAACCATGTACTACTTTTGCGGTGGAAGCTATATGGAACGGACGCATAGCCTGGCAAGCTGCGATCTGCATACGCCTGGTTTTTTTATGTCTGACATCGGCTTTCGATTGGTAAGGGCACTCGATGATAAATAAATTCATTGGATGGTTGGCGCTTTATGCCATTAGCAGCACTGCCTCTGCACTATCTTCAGTCGTGTTGAAAGATGGAATTAACCGGTTGGATCTCAATCAGGGCGGCGGGAAAGACTATGTCGTTGTCGCCCAGTTTGACAATAATACCTCGCATCCCAATCTCGGGATGACCTTCTTTGTACGACGCCCAGACGGCGGATACAGTATTATGCCAGTTGCCAACAACAATACGTTTACCTGGTTTGATTACCGGCTATCCGCGGCGGCGGATTTTCTGGTGCAGGATAATCGACTGTTCCTATCTGGAAAGCGTTACTTCCTAGTGACGGCAAGAAAGCAGGGAGAAAACGTCTTTGAGCCCACAAAAGTCATGTTAACGATTTACGACTTTAAAACATCGCTGGATGATCCAGGAGTGCCGCTGTACGAATGGTCTGAGCGGAAGAGAGTAGTGACGCAGAATACTTACCAGTCGGTTGATTGCGCTTACAAGGAAGTGAATGAGGCGGTGCTGACAAAATGAAAACGTCCTTTTTGATCGTATGCGGGTTGTTATTATCCTTTGGTGTACTGGCACAGCTCAGCGAGCAGGATTACCAGCAACGGATGCAGGATTTTTTTGATGCAGAGCCGCCGCTATGTCTGGGAGAAAAGCAGTGGCCTGCATACAGCCCTAAAGATGATGCCCCTTGGAGTAGTAGCCGCCTACACGCGCTGGTGAAGGCTGGGCTGGCATACGCCACGTCTAAAGGAACCGATACGGTATACCGTCTATCTCCCGTGGGTGAGAAGAGCTGGCGTCAGTATGGCGACCTGTGTTACGGCCGAATGCAGGTTAACAGCATTGAGAAAATCGATCGCGTAAATCAGGAACTGACGGTGGTGTACTTCACTTACCGCCTAACGCCATTGGAAAGTTGGGCGCATAATCGTTCGTTACGCTTTGCCTTTAGCGAACTGGATAATCTTGTTAGAGGAATGGAAACCACGCTCTATTCGGCCACGCTTCGTGAGACGCTGGGCGGAGCGGCCAAATTGCAAGATTACCCCGTGCCGGTAGAGCTGGATTACTGATCAGATATATTACTGATACTACAGAAAGAAACAGGGTGAACATCGTTCACCCTGCTGCATCTTACGTTATCGGTATAACGCCAGAGGGATTAGCGTAAATCCAACATCGCGATATGGTCCATATCGTCAAACGTCAGGTTTTCGCCGATCATGCCCCAAATAAAGGCATAGTTTTTGGTGCCGACGCCGGTGTGAATCGACCAGCTAGGGGAGATCACCGCCTGTTCGTTATGCATCACCAAATGACGCGTTTCATGCGGTTCACCCATCATATGGAAAACAATGGTGTCTTCCGCCATATCAAAATAGAAGTACACTTCCATTCTGCGCTCATGGGTATGCGTCGGCATGGAATTCCAGTTGCTGCCTTCCGCCAGACGCGTTAATCCCATACTCAGTTGGCAGGTTTCCACCACTTCCGGCACCAGATATTTGCAAATCGTCCGTTTGTTGCAGGTCTTGACGTCGCCCAGCGGTGCTTTGATCGCATCGTCTTGCGTAATGATACGTGTCGGGAAAACGGCATGCGCTGGTGCGCTGTTATAATACAGTTTCGCTGGCTTGGCGCTGTCCAGGCTGCTGAACGCTAAGGCTTTGGCTCCCTTTCCGACATAGAGCGCTTCCTCATTGCCAACCTCGTAGCTTGTACCGTCGATGACAATTTTTGCCGGGCCACCGATATTGATAAGCCCCAGCTCGCGACGCTCAAGAAAATAGTTCACGCCAAATTGTTTGCCGATGCCATCATCAAACGTTATCTCGCCATCCACCGGCATGATCCCGCCCACCACAATACGGTCAATGTGGCTGTAGGTCATGGTGTATTGGTTTGGCGTAAATATCTGCTCAATAAGAAATTTCTTTCTCAGCTCTGTGGTATCAAGCGTTTTCGCATGTTCACTGTGAACACTTTGTCGTACGTCCATTTTGCTACCTTCTTATGCGGTTTTAGGTGAAAAGCGTTTTGCCCATACTGCCGTAAGGATGGGTACCAGTACTGATGTCACGATCACACTGGTGGCGACTAACGCTGTTGCCTGTTGAGCGACCGGAGCGAATTCCGGAGCCATATTCGCGATCAACAGGGGAGTGGCGACGGCGGCACCGGCGCTGCTGGATGCGGCCACGCCTGCGGTGCCATTACCACCGCCGATAAATTTATCCGCCAGAATCAACGGGATGCCTGTAACAACAATCACCAACAGGCCGAGGAAGATACCTGCGAAGCCGGTCTGGAGGATCACTGATAAATTAATGGTGTTACCTAACGCAAAGGCAAAGAAAGGAATCAGCGTTTGTACTGAATTACCGAACAGCTTTCTCAAGTCCGGGTCCAGGTTGCCCAATGCAAAACCAATCAGGAAAGGCAGTACGGCACCGACGAATAACTGAGGTTCAAAGGTAGCGATACCGCTGGCACCCAGAATGACCATGGTCATCAACGGGCCGGATTCCAGAGACATCAGTACGAAGGCGCCCGCTTCTTCTTTCGAACCGTATTGGTTCATCAATGCAGCGTACAAACCACCGTTAGTCATGTCCATTGCTGCGACCAGCGCCAGTACGGAGATCCCAGCCAGCATCCCGTTTTGGATGCCGTCTCCCGGCAATAATGTGCCAGCGATCAGCGCCACAATCCAGGCGGTGGCGATTTTGGTGACCACCAGAACGCCTGATTTTCTCAGCATCGTTCCTGTTGCTTTAAATTCAATAGACGCGCCCATGCAGAAAAACCATACTGCCAGAATCGGGATTGTTCCAGTAATCAGGCCGTTACTGAAAGAACCTAAAAATTTCCCGGCTCCTGGCGTAAAGGTATTACAGAGTGCGCCCAAAAAGAGCGGCACTAGCATTAATCCCCCAGGGATTTTATCAATAGCTTGTTTGATTTTCATAAAAGACCTCATTAAAAGATAAAAGCATGTTCAGCCCGCTTTCAGTGAAAGCAGATGGAGTATTGGTATTCAGTAATAAATAGGGGGAATAAAACCCAAGGGGTTATTACCCGATTTCATTAACTAGTGAAGATGGTTGTCCCCATTATAAAATTGATAATTAATATTCTTCGTTGTTTTGATATTTATGGCCATTCCTCTATTTTTAGTTATAGGTGGCCTTCCCGTAACACTTGATTAGCGTTTACAGGTATTTATGTCGTGAAATATCCGTCATGCTGATTTTTTCATGACTGTATTCACAAATTAAAATTTACTCTGGTTATTTTCGATAAATATATTATCTACTATCAATATTCCGACTGTTAATATGAGCGGTAATCGCTTTGCTGGTTTTAATCAGGCTTGCCAGATGCTTTTCTTTTTTTCCATTAGCATATTGCGACTGCATACCGTTAACGCCGATAGCGGCGATGACTTCACCATTTTGGTTAAAGATTGGCGCGGCCATGCAGCAGATCTCTTCTATATCTTCGCCGTCGTCTATTGCCCAGCCCTGTTCCTTGACGATTTTCAGATGTTGTAGGAAATCTTCTTTGTTGGTAATCGTCCGGGGCGTCAAATACTCAAAGGTGCAATCGGCAATCAGTGATTCAATTCTTTCCTGTGGCAGCCAGGCGACGAGCACTTTCCCCAGAGACATACGGTTAAATACAATTTTCTTACCTTCCCAGGATGTTTTTACAATGGCCTTGGGAGATTCCACTTTACTCAGGAAGAAACCGTTATCGCCGTCCATAATACCAAGATGGCAGGTCAACTCCGTCTCTTTGACTAATTCATGCATAAAGTTAATCGTGTCTTTACGCAGATCAATATTCTTTATTACCAAACCGCCAAGCTCAAACAGTCTTAACCCCAAAACATAACGACCGTCAGCGCGCTGACGTAACAATTGCGTCACCACCAGCACTTCCAGTAGATGATGTACGCTGCTTTTAGGTATAGACAAATCAGTGCAAATCTCAGTGAAGCTGGCTTCGTCATGTTTGGCGATGTAGTCAATAATCATCACTAAACGAACGGCTGCCGGCGCTTTACTGTGTTCGAGCTGTTGGAATATATTCATGGTGTTCTATATATAAAACTATGGTTTCCTATATAGAACAATAATAACGCAACGGTAATTTATTTACCTAGATGCAGATCACAAAACACTCGCGAAGTGGTTGAATATTTCAATATAAATGAAACGTGGTTTTATTAGGGAAACAGGATGGCGATATTTTGGCAGGAAAGATGCCTGACCTTATGAAAACGAGGTCAGGCATCTTTTAAATAATAGTGAGGGCTGCGTTAACGCTTTTTAAAGGCGGCGGCCAGGGCGTCGCCCATCGCGCTGTTGCCTGCGACAGGGGCGCTAGCGGGACGAGGACGTGATTTACCGGCTGGCTGACGCGATGACGTATTGCTATCGCCACGCGCATTGCCACCGCCACGACGTGATGCGGTGTCGCCCGGCTGTTCATCAAGGCGCATGGTCAGCGCGATACGCTTACGTTGCAGATCCACTTCCATCACTTTCACTTTGACGATATCGCCTGCTTTCACGACTTTGTGCGGATCGTCGACGAAATGGTCGGCCAGTGACGAAATATGTACTAAGCCATCCTGATGGACGCCGATATCCACAAACGCGCCAAAGTTGGTGACGTTGGTGACCGCGCCTTCCAGAATCATGCCCGGCAGCAGATCGTTTAAGGTTTCCACGCCGTCGGCGAAGCTGGCGGTTTTGAACTCAGGGCGCGGATCGCGACCCGGTTTTTCCAGCTCTTTGATGATGTCGGTCACTGTTGGTACGCCGAAACGCTCGTCGGTGAAATCTGAGGGTTTCAGGTTACGCAGTGCGTTAGGGTTCCCCATTAGCTCCTGCAACGCCTGTTCGGTCGCGGCCAGAATGCGCTCTACGATCGGATAGGCTTCCGGGTGAACGGTAGAGGCATCCAGTGGGTTATTGCCGTGGTTGATGCGCAGGAAGCCTGCACACTGTTCAAAGGCTTTTGGCCCCAGACGGCTGACTTTCAGCAGCTGTTCGCGGTTATGGAAGCGGCCATTCTCATCACGCCAGGTCACAATATTTTGCGCCATCATGCGCGTCAGCCCGGCGACACGCGTTAACAGCGCCACGGAGGCCGTGTTCAGATCAACGCCCACGGCGTTTACGCAGTCTTCGACCACCGCATCTAGCTTCTTCGCCAGCAGGCTTTGGCTTACGTCATGCTGATACTGACCTACGCCGATGGATTTCGGATCGATCTTCACCAGTTCCGCCAGCGGATCCTGCAAACGACGGGCGATAGACACCGCACCACGCAGCGAGACATCCAGATCGGGGAATTCCAGCGCGGCCAGTTCGGACGCGGAGTACACCGACGCGCCCGCTTCGCTGACGATCACTTTCTGTGCTTTGATATCTGGGAACTGCTTCTGCGTGTCGAGGAAGAAACGCTCGGTTTCACGTGAGGCGGTGCCGTTGCCAATTGCCACCAGCTCAACCTGATATTTGAGGCACAGTGCGGCCACAATGGGAGCGGCTTTCGCAGCCTGACCGGTATGCGGATAAATCGTGTCGGTTGCGACCAGCTTGCCGGTAGCATCCACCACCGCCACTTTTACGCCAGTACGCAGGCCGGGATCGAGACCCATCGTGGCGCGCATGCCCGCCGGAGCGGCCATCAGCAGATCGTGCATATTGCGGGCGAAGACGTTGATCGCTTCGTCTTCGGCCTTTTCACGCACGCTGCCCATCAGTTCGGTTTCAAGGTGCAGCAGCACTTTAATGCGCCATGTCCAGCTAATGACGGCGCGTCGCCAGCTGTCTGCTGCGGCATTCCCTAAACGTAGGTTCAGGTGGTCGATAATAATCTGTTCGCAGTAGCTCTCGCGTGGCGCTTCTTCGTGCTGCGGATCGGCGTTCAGCGCCAGTTGCAGCACGCCTTCGTTACGGCCACGGAACATCGCCAGCACGCGGTGTGAAGGCACCTGAGCAATCGGTTCATGGTGATCGAAATAGTCACGGAACTTCGCGCCTTCTTCCTCTTTCCCTTCCACGACGCGGGAAACCAGATGGGCATTTTTCCACAGGTAGTTACGCACTTTTGCCAGCAGCGTGGCGTCTTCGGCAAAGCGTTCCATCAGAATGTAACGTGCGCCGTCCAGTGCGGCTTTCACGTCTGCTACGCCTTTCTCGGCATCGACATAAGCCTGTGCCGTCAGCTCCGGCTCCTGGCTCGGGTCTTGCCATAGGCTATCGGCCAGTGGTTCCAGACCGGCTTCAATCGCGATTTGTCCACGCGTGCGGCGTTTAGGTTTGTACGGCAGGTAGAGGTCTTCCAGCTCGGTTTTGCTCAGCGTACCTTTTATGGCGGTAGCGAGCTGCGCGGTTAACTTTCCCTGATCGTCGATGGATTTCAGAATAGTCTGGCGTCGGTCTTCCAGTTCACGCAGGTAACCGAGGCGTGTTTCGAGCTGGCGCAGTTGGGTGTCATCCAGCCCGCCGGTCACTTCTTTACGGTAACGGGCGATAAAAGGGACGGTGTTTCCTTCGTCCAGCAGGCGGACTGCCGCGTCTACCTGCTCCGTACGCGCCTGCAATTCGCTGGCGATAATGTGGCTTAATGAATCATTCATGGGTCTGATATCAATCGTCATCAAGTGAATTAAATAAGTGGGGACAGTTATACGGATTGAGCGTGCAAAATGCCAGCCGCTGCCGTCTGGAAAACGCGGATGATCTCGCGTTGTTCAGTGCAACAAAATTTACCTACATCAATTTTCCGTCAGATTCTTGCAACCCACTCACGATTTTAGCGTATGACATACGTTGGCTTTATGCCGTTGTAAATCGAGTATTACTCTACATTGAGTGCCGCACGGGATGACCTATCCAGAAGCCCGTGAGAGCGGACGGGAACAACATCACTATTCGGGCAGGAGAACGGTTCATGACAGTCAGAACGTCCACGTTGACGGCAGAAGGGCAGGCGGATATCACGCTGGATATGCGCTCCGGCGTACTGGGGAAAACGGCGGTGGATATTCGTCCACTCGGTGAACATGGGCTGTGCAGTTATGACCCCGGTTTTGCCAATACGGCAGGGTGCGAGTCGGCGATTACCTATATTGATGCGGTGAATAGCGTGCTGCTGCATCGGGGCTTCCCTGTCGAACAGCTCGCTGAGCAGTGTGACTTTACTGAAGTCTGTTACATCCTGCTGCATGGCGAAGCGCCTTCGGCGGAAGCGTATGCGAAATTTGCCGACAACATCACTCGCCATACGCTGGTTCATGAGCAAATTGCCCGGATGTTCAGCGGCTTTCGTCGCGATTCCCACCCGATGGCGCTGATGTGCGCGGTGGTGGGCGCGCTGGCCGCGTTCTATCACGATGTCTTGGACATCCATAATGCGGAACACCGTGAGCTGGCGGCAGTGCGACTGCTGTCGAAAATGCCGACGCTGGCGGCGATGTGCTACAAATATTCCATCGAACAGCCGTCCGTGTACCCCCGTAATTCGCTTTCCTATACGGGCAACTTCCTGCACATGCTGTTTTCGATTCCGGCAGAGAAGTATGAAGTGAATCCGGTGCTGGAACGGGCGATGAATCGCATCCTGATTTTGCATGCCGATCATGGTCAGTGTCCGTCTACGATGGCAGTCAGAGCGTCAGGTTCTTCCGGTGCGAACCCGTTTGCCTGCATTGCGGCTGGGCTGGCATCGATGTGGGGGCCGTTACACGGTGGGGCGAACGAAGCCTGTATGCGCATGCTGGAAGAGATTAAAACGGTCGATCGCGTCCCTGAATTCGTACGACGCGCGAAAGACCGCTGTGATTCATTCCGCCTGATGGGATTCGGTAACTCGGTCTACCAGCATTTCGACCCACGCGCGGCGATTCTGCGTAAAACCTGTTATGAAGTGCTCAATGAACTCGGCACGGAAGACAGCCTGTTGCAGGTGGCGATGGAGCTGGAACATATCGCCATGACCGATGCCTATTTTCTGGAGAATAAACTCTACCCGAGCGTCGATTTTTATACCTCGGTCATTCTCAAAGCGATGGGGCTGCCGTCGTCGATGTTTACAGTTATCTCCACCGTTGGCAGAACGATCGGCTGGGTTGCGCATTGGGATGAGATGCATAAGCAGGAAGACATCAGCATCTACCGTCCGCGCCAGATTTATACCGGGCAGCCGCGTCGTGACTATGTTTCCTCGTTGACAGATTGATGTGATTGTCACCATGCTGCCTATGTCTCGGCATAGGCAGCATGGTGATCGCAGGCCGGATAAGCCTAGAATTTTTCCCAGTTATCCTGTGTGTTGCCGACCGGCGCGAGCGCTAAACGAGTCGGTTGGGTTTTCTTCGCCATCGGCGCTGGGCGGGCTGCTGGTGTGCCGCGCAGGTGGAAATGGTTCATGAGCGTAACCAGATGAGATGACTGTTCGCGCAGGCTGGTTGCCGCATTCGCGGACTCTTCTACCAGCGTGGCGTTCTGCTGGGTGACCTGATCGAGCTGGTTCACGGCATCATGAATTTGCGAAATACCGGATTCCTGCTCCTGCGTGGTCGTCCCGATCTCGCTGATTAAATCTGCCACGCTGCGCGCCTGACGTACCAGCTCATCAATAGTGCTGCCGGTGTCTTCAACCAGACGATTCCCCGCTTCCACTTTTTCGACGCTAGTGTTGATCAATACCGCGATTTCTTTCGCGGCAGAGGCGGAACGCTGTGCCAGCGAACGCACTTCTCCAGCCACCACGGCGAAGCCGCGACCTTGCTCACCCGCGCGTGCCGCTTCGACCGCCGCATTCAGCGCCAGAATGTTAGTCTGGAAAGCGATACCATCAATGACGCTGATGATATCGCGGATTTTGTGTGAGCTGTCGGAGATCTCTTTCATGGTAATCACCATATCGCCGATCGCCTCGCCGCCCTTGGTCGCCGTTTCGCTGGCCTGGCTAGCAAGTTGAGTGACGCTGCGTACGGTATGCGCATTCTGACGAATTGCCTGACTCATCTGTTCCATTGAGGCGGCCGTTTGTTGCAGGCTGGCAGCTTGCTCTTCCGTACGCTGGCTCAGGTTTTCACTGCCCGCGGCGATTTGGCTAGAACCGGAAGCGATAGCTTCGCTGCTTTGCCGCACCTGTTCGACGATATCGCCCAGGTTATTACTCATGTGACGCATGGTCGCTAGCAGGCTGCTATGGTCGTTCGGCTTGATGTTGATATCGACAGCCAGATCGCCATCGGCCACCTGTCGGGCAACGTGGGTGGCGTAGAGCGGTTCTCCCCCCAGCTGGTTTTTCAGCGTGCGGGTAATCAACCAGGCCACGACCGCAGCCATGGCAGCGGCGGCAAGCGCGAGAATCAGCATGATGACGCTGCCGGACTGCGCCCCCTGCTGGGCGTGGCTGACAATCTCGTTGGTATCCTGCTGCTGCGAGGCCATCATCGCATCCAGCACTTTGAACAGCGCGTTTTGCGCGGTCTGCATCTCATTGAGAATAATGGTATTACCCTGTAGGCGCTGCTGTGGATCGGTGGATTGCACCAGCTCCATGGCTTTCAAAAAGGCCGCAAGGTACGGCGGACGGGTGTCCTGAAACTGTTTCAGCAGTGCGCTGGTGCCTTCGGTATCGAGTTGTTGCCCCAGCTTTTTCAGATTGGCGGTATTGCGGGCGATTTGCTCGTCGACGAACTGCTTTTCCTGCCTGATTTGCGCAGGATCGGTGCTGAGTGCCATGTTACGGATCAGACGGGCATTGGCGTCAAAACCGGCTTTAACTTCCTGAATCAATAACATATTCGCTAACGTGGTACCGGAAAGCCGGTTGATGTCGTTACCCAGCCCAACCAGTTGGAGCCGTCCGAAGAATGCCACCATCAGGCTGATGATGATAACCAGAGAAAATCCCATACCCAGCATCTTGCCGAGTTTGATTCTGTTCAGCATATTCATAAACATCCTTAATTTTTTGACATGCTATGAAGGCATAACGGAGGGGGCTTGCCATCGTAATCGATGCAAGTAATGACAAGGGATTATAGCTATGTTTCGCATTTTCGGGATACATCGTTAACTCCCGCGTTCAAAAACATATAGATAAGAATATCTTTAATATCGGCAGGAAAAGCGTTCAGTTGATCACGTAAATTACGGCAAATGGGATTTCGTATGAAATGTGTGATCTGAGAGACAAAATATGCGGGGCTATGGTGTTGATGAATAGAAGTGTGATGCATTAACCCCTTTAGAGGGCTAACGCATCGATCAATCAAGAAACGCTGTCGCTGGTAAAAGGGGCGATATAGCGCTGATAGCGTGATGCTTTCAACTGCTTCAGATCGACGAGCACCAGACCGTCGATGCAGTTATTGAAATCTGGATCGATGCCAAAGTCGATGAACCGCACGCCTCCCGGCTCACACAGCTCCGAATACTGCTTGTAGAGTGTGGGGATCGCACAGCCCATGTTGCTGAGCATGCTTTTCAACCGCGTGAGATCCTGCTGGTAGTCTGTTCCCTCAAACTGTTTCAGCACGTCAGGCAGCGAGGCTGGATAAGGGCGACGCGACGTTGCCAGCGGCTGATCGGGCGTGAAATGCAGGCGATAAAACGCAACCAGCAAATCGCGAGCATGCGGCGGCAAGGTGCCGGAAAGCGACACCGGGCCGAACAGATAGCGGTGTTCCGGATAACGCGCCAGATAGGCACCAATTCCCAGCCAGAGATAATCCAGTCCGCGTTTACCCCAGTATTTGGGCTGAATAAAACTGCGTCCCAGCTCAATGCCTGACGCCAGTATCGGGTCCATTTCGTCGCCGTACTGGAACAGGCTGTGGCTGTAGAGGCCACTTTTCCCTTTCTCTGCGATCAGGCTTGCCGTCGAGACAAAGCGATAGGCACCGACAATCTCCAGTTCACGGTCATCCCACAGGATCAGGTGCAGATAGTCATCGTCATAGCTGTCCAGATCGCGGCGTTGGCCGGACCCTTCGCCCACCGCGCGGAAGGCGATTTCGCGCAGGCGCCCGAGTTCACGCAGCAGCGGCACGTAATCTTCTTCGCCGCGTCGATACAGATAGACAACTTTGCCATCCGGCGTGGTGCCCAGCGTTTCACACTCAGACAGCGCACGCTTCAGCAACACGCGGTCTTCGGCCAGTGCGATGGGCTTTTCACTGGAAAAGCAGCCGGGTTTGCCTTGACCCAGCCGATAAACATGACGCCGGAAACGGGCCGCCAGATCGTTGGCGTTCCACTCGCCCTGACTCCAGGATGTATAGGGAATTCTGGCACCGATGCGTAGTTTGAGGGTTTGATCGCGCTGGCCGAACATTTCTCTCACCAACAGGAGGGTGGACAGCGGGCGATAAACCATGGAGGAGAGATAGAACAGCGCGCTGTTGCGTCCGCCGATATGAATCGGAACCACAGGCGCGCGGGCTTTGCTCGCCATGCGGATAAAACCATTATGCCAGTGACCGTCGCGAATCCCTTGCAGGCTGACGCGTGAAACCTCACCCGCTGGGAAGACGATGATTGCGCCGTCTCCTTCCAAATGCTGCTGGATGGCGTTGACCTGTTGGCGTTTGGTGCGGTTATTGAAGTTATCGACGGAAAAAAACAGATTTTTGAGCGGGGCGACATAAGAGAGTAGTTGGCTGGCGACGATGCGGACATCGGGCCTGACGCTGGCGACGGTGCGGAGTAGCGCCAGACCGTCCAGTGAGCCAATGGGGTGGTTGGCAACCAACACCACCGGCCCCTGACTGGGGATATTTTCTAAATCCCCTTCGACCATTTCACAATTGAAGTTGAAGTAATCAAGAATCTGTTCGACCAGATCCAATCCTTTCAAATGCGGGTAACGCCGCGCAAATTGCTGCATTTCATTTTCAAATAGCAGAGAACGCAAAACCGTTTTCTGCCAGGGTGGCGTATGGCGATGCGGGACAAGATCTTGCAGAATGGCGTCTAAGCTAAACATAAATCGTTCTCCGTAGCTCTCCGTGGCTAAAAGTACGGGATAGAAATGACATATTTATGTCTGTCGATAGATTATTAGCCAAAACTGTAAATCTGTGTAATGAACGCGCGATTTTTTTCGTGCGGGGATAGTGAAGAACATGGTACGCGCTAAGCGCCTAACGGGGTTAACGACTTGAAAACCAATCTGATTACCCGCGAGGGGTATGACACACTGCGGGCAGAGCATGATCATCTCTGGAATGTAAAGCGCCCGGAAATTACCAAGATTGTCTCCTGGGCGGCCAGCCTGGGAGATCGCTCAGAAAATGCGGACTACACCTACAACAAGCGTTTATTGCGCCAGATCGATAGGCGTGTGCGCTACTTGAGAAAATGCCTGACGGAATTGAAAATCGTTGATTATTCGCCGCAGCAGGATGGCAGCGTATTTTTTGGTGCCTGGGTTGAGATCGAGAATGAACAAGGTGATGTGAAGCGCTTGCGGATTGTCGGCCCGGACGAGATCTACGGCGACAATAAAGACTATATTTCGATCGACTCCCCCATGGCGCGTGCGATGCTGAAAAAAGCAGTTGATGAGGAGTTCACTGTAAACACGCCAGACGGTCCACGCGAGTGGTGCGTTAACGCGATTGATTACGTTAAATCGTCGTAAACGACAATCCTCGCTAACCACAACCTGTGTAAATCGCCGATGGTTTTATGACTGACAGCAAAGGAAATGATTGATTACACGAATTTTAATATGCTTTGTAACAATTTTGCCTAGAATGTATACCAGAAACGACTGTCAGTAATTCGTGTGTTTCTGAACAATAGCAGCGTCGGCGCTATTACGCCTTTGGAGAAAGAGAATGCAAGAAAACTATAAAATTCTGGTTGTAGATGACGACATGCGTTTGCGGGCGCTGTTAGAGCGTTATCTGACTGAGCAGGGTTTTCAGGTACGTAGCGTAGCTAATGCTGAACAGATGGACCGTTTACTGACCCGTGAATCCTTTCACCTCATGGTGCTGGATTTGATGCTGCCGGGCGAAGATGGGCTGTCCATCTGCCGTCGCTTGCGTAGCCAGAGCAACCCAATGCCGATCATTATGGTGACGGCGAAAGGGGAAGAAGTGGATCGTATCGTCGGACTGGAAATCGGCGCGGACGACTATATTCCTAAACCTTTCAACCCGCGTGAACTGCTGGCTCGCATCCGTGCGGTGCTGCGTCGTCAGGCGAATGAACTGCCAGGTGCGCCGTCGCAGGAAGAAGCCATTATTGCGTTTGGTAAATTCAAGCTGAACCTAGGCACGCGCGAAATGTTCCGTGATGATGAACCGATGCCGTTAACCAGCGGCGAGTTTGCTGTGCTTAAGGCGCTGGTGAGCCACCCGCGTGAACCGTTGTCGCGCGATAAGCTGATGAATCTGGCCCGTGGTCGTGAATACAGCGCGATGGAGCGTTCCATCGACGTACAAATTTCTCGTCTGCGCCGCATGGTGGAAGAGGATCCGGCGCACCCGCGCTATATCCAGACCGTGTGGGGTCTTGGCTACGTGTTTGTCCCGGACGGCAGTAAGGCATGATGCAATGGCGCTTTTCTCCGCGCAGCTCATTTGCACGGACGTTGCTACTGATTGTCACGTTGTTGTTTGTCAGTTTGGTCACCACCTATCTGGTGGTGCTCAACTTCGCTATTCTGCCGAGTTTGCAGCAGTTTAATAAGGTGCTGGCATACGAAGTAAGAATGCTGATGACGGACAGTCTGCAACTGGAAGATGGCACCACGCTTGAGGTGCCGCCAGCGTTCCGGCGTGAGATTTACCGCGAATTGGGTATATCGCTGTACACCAATGCAGCGGCGGAAGAAAGCGGCCTGCGTTGGGCCCAGCACTACAAGTTTTTGAGTGACCAGATGGCACAACAGCTGGGCGGCCCGACGGATGTGCGGGTTGAGGTCAGCAAGAATACGCCGGTGGTGTGGCTGAAAACTTGGCTGTCACCAGATATCTGGGTGCGCGTTCCCCTCACTGAAATTCATCAGGGCGATTTCTCGCCGCTCTTCCGCTATACGCTGGCGATTATGCTGCTGGTGATTGGCGGCGCGTGGCTATTTATTCGGGTGCAGAACCGACCCTTGGTTGAGCTGGAGCATGCGGCTTTGCAGGTTGGGAAGGGCATTATTCCGCCGCCGCTGCGTGAATATGGTGCCTCCGAAGTGCGTTCCGTGACGCGTGCCTTTAACCAGATGGCCTCCGGCGTGAAGCTGCTGGCCGATGACCGTACGCTGTTAATGGCGGGCGTTAGCCACGACCTGCGTACGCCGCTGACACGAATCCGTCTGGCGACCGAAATGATGGGTAAGGAAGATGACTATCTGGCGGAGTCGATCAATAAGGACATTGAAGAGTGTAATGCGATTATTGAGCAGTTCCTCGACTACCTGCGCACTGGTCAGGAAATGCAGACGGAAGTGGCCGACCTGAACGCCATTATGGGCGAAGTGGTCGCATCGGAAAGCGGCTATGAGCGTCAGATTGACAGCGAGTTTGCTACTGGCGAGCTGCTGGTGCGTATCAGTTCGCTTTCGATCAAACGTGCGGCGTTGAATCTGGTCGTGAATGCGGCGCGTTACGGGAACGGTTGGATCAAAGTCAGTACCGGACGTGAGCTACAGCGCGTCTGGTTTCAGGTAGAAGATGATGGAGAAGGCATCGCGCCCGATCAGTTGAAGCACTTGTTCCAACCGTTCGTTCGCGGCGACAGCGCACGAACCACCAGCGGTACAGGGCTGGGGCTGGCGATTGTGCAGCGTATTATCGATGCGCACAATGGCGTGCTGGATGTTGGCAGCAGCGAACGCGGTGGGCTCTGCGTCCGTGCGTATCTGCCGCTGCTCTCGGAAGTCGCAGTAGCGGATATGGGAGCCGTGAAAGAGTCATAAGTATGTTGGGCAGTACTGGCATTAAAGCTGTTCAGATATGAATAAAAGAAAGGCGCGGAATCCGCGCCTTTTTCGTAATCGATTCTCTTCAACGTTTACCGCTTCGGCCCTGCTTTCACCAGCGCTGCACCTGCCGGAGCATCGGTGTATTTATCGAAGTTAGTGATAAAGCGCTGTGCCAGATCGTCCGCTTTTTCCTGCCACTGTTCGACGCTCGCGTAGGTATCACGTGGGTCGAGAATGTCAGGATTGACGCCGGGCAGCGAGGTTGGGATTGCCAAGTCGAAGACAGGCAGCGTTTGCATTTCAGCCTCATCAATACTGCCGTTCAGAATGGCGTCAATAATCCCGCGCGTATCCTTAATAGAGATACGTTTGCCGCTGCCGTTCCAGCCGGTGTTCACCAGATAGGCCTGTGCGCCAGCCGCCTTCATGCGTTTCACCAGCACTTCAGCGTACTGCGTCGGGTGCAGCATCAAGAATGCCGCGCCAAAGCAGGCGGAGAAGGTCGGTGTTGGTTCCGTCACGCCGCGCTCGGTTCCCGCTAGCTTGGCGGTGAAGCCGGACAGGAAGTGATACTGCGTCTGATCGGACGTCAGGCGAGAAACGGGAGGCAACACACCGAACGCGTCCGCCGTCAGGAAGATCACTTTCGTTGCGTGACCTGCTTTGGATACCGGTTTAACGATATTCTGGATGTGGTAGATCGGGTAAGAGACGCGGGTGTTCTCGGTTTTGGAACCGTCGTTGAAGTCCACGTTGCCGTCTGCCAGCACGGTGACGTTCTCCAGCAGCGCATCGCGTTTGATGGCGCTGTAGATATCCGGTTCTGCTTCCTTAGACAGCTTGATGGTTTTGGCATAGCAGCCGCCTTCAAAGTTGAAGACGCCGTCGTCGTCCCAGCCGTGCTCGTCATCGCCAATCAACTGACGTTTCGGGTCGGTGGACAGCGTAGTTTTACCCGTACCGGACAGACCGAAGAAGACCGCCACATCACCTTTTTCACCGACGTTTGCCGAACAATGCATGGAAGCGATGCCTTTCAGCGGCAGCAGGTAGTTCATGATAGAGAACATCCCTTTCTTCATTTCGCCGCCGTACCAAGTGCCACCAATCAGCTGGATGCGCTCCGTTAGGTTGAACGCGACAAAGTTCTCGGAGTTCAGCCCCTGTTCCTGCCAGTTCGGGTTGGTGCATTTTGCGCCGTTCATCACGATGAAATCCGGCTCAAAGCCTTCCAGTTCTTCATCGCTTGGGCGGATAAACATGTTTTTGACGAAATGCGCCTGCCAGGCCACTTCCGTCACAAAACGCACGCTGAGGCGGCTGTCTGGGTTAGCACCGCAGAAGGCATCGATGATGAACAACCGCTTGCCGGACAGCTGTGTGGTAACGAGCTGCTTCAGGTGTGTCCAGGTTTCCTGGCTCAACGGGTGGTTGTCGTTCTTACCTTTGCCTTGATCGGACCACCACACGGTGTCGCGGGTCACGTCATCGCGCACGATGTATTTGTCTTTCGGGGAACGGCCGGTAAAGATGCCGGTATCGACGGCTACCGCACCCAGTTGGGTTTCGATGCCACGTTCATAGCCTTGTAGGGTAGGAGAGAGTTCTTCTTTAAAAAGCAGTTCATAGCTGGGATTGTAGACAATATCGCGGACATCATGGATTCCATAAGCAGCCAGGGCTTGCGGGGTAATACCGTTGATCTGCATGTTGCTACTCCTCAAGTTATAGTCGTACTACTAAACATTGTAGGGAGTGAGCTTATTTTAACCGCGATAACAATCATAAAATTAAATAAATTCATTAATAACTTTGCTTATTTAGGGTGTTTGAAAAATAATCACGGTGGTTTACTGGTGGGGAAAATAAGCAAAATAAAACGGGTACTTTCGTACCCGTTAGAAAAATTAATGCAACAGATTCCCTGATGAATCCTGCCGGATCGCGCGGATGTCCAGCGAATTAAACAGGTAGTGCGTACCGCAATAATCACAGTGCATATCGATTTCACCGTCCTGCTCGATCATCTCATTCACTTCCTGATCGGACAGCGTCATTAATGCATCTGCGCAACGATCGCGCGAACAGTGACAGCGGAACTCGACATCCTGCGGCTCATACACGGTTACCTCTTCCTGATGGTACAGGCGGTACAGCACCTCGGTGGCAGGCAGGGTAAACAGCTCGTCGGCTTTGACCGTTGTGGTGAGCTGGGCCAGATGATCAAAATCATTACGGTCGGTATCCTGTGCGGGCAATACCTGTAGCAGCATGCCAGCGGCGGCCTGCTTGCCCTCGTGCTGTCCGGTACGGATAAACAACCGTGTCGGCAACTGCTCGGACTGCTGGAAATAGCTCTCCAGACATTCGGCAACGGTTTCACCTTCTAAACCGACGACGCCTTGATAACGTTCACCATCAGTCGGCGTAATGGTAATGACCAGATAGCCATTGCCAACCATCTCTTTCAGCGAACTCCCCGGAGTGATATCCCCTTGCAGACGGGCAACGCCGCGCATCTGCTGCTGGTGATTACCGTTAATCACCGCCAGTTTCAGTGGGCCATCGCCCTGAAGCTGAACGGTAATATCGCCGCTGAATTTCAGCGTGGCCGTCAACAGGCTGGTGGCAACCAGCATTTCGCCTAGCAGCGTTTGTACCGCAGCTGGGTAGTCGTGGTTGGTTAAAATACGTTGATACGTTTCGTTAACTGTCACCAATTCGCCACGAACGGCATAATTTTCAAACAGATAACGATGTAGTTGGTCGTGAGCCATAATGTTTTCTCGTTGTAGTGCGCGATGAGTGGTACGGCGAATGAGTTGTGCGGCGATCGCTGGGTCTTCTCTGAAGAGCGGAGTGCTATTCCTGATCGCTGTATTTAAATTTAATCAGATCGCGTCGCTCTTTTTTATCAGGGCGGCGATCGGGGTGTGGCATCGTCAGCGCATTCATTTTCCGCGCCTGCGCCAGCTTTTCTCGTTTCTCAATGCTTGTGGCCGTTTCCTGATACAGCGCCTGCGCCTCTGTTGCGCTTCTACGCTGGCCGCTGATGGCCAAAATGACCACGGTGCGTTCCTCATTGCCCTGACGCAGTTTGATCTCGGCATTCAGTTCGACCTGTTTGCTCGGCTTACCGCGTTGCCCGTTATAGTGCACTTTGCCGCCGTCGATCATCTCGCGAGCCATCGCTCGGGTTTTATAGAAACGGGCGGCCCAAAGCCATTTGTCCAGACGAACGGCGTCGTCGGCTTGCTCGGTAGCTTTCACCATAAATCCCCCTGATTACCCTGCGTTAACGGAGCGACGCAGGGCTGGTAGCAGCGCAAGATAGTCGTTCATTGACGGATGTTGCAGGAATGCCTTCTCCTGCTGGCCAGAATCCGGATTACGCACGCCCAGACAGTAATGGATGCCGAAGGTTTTCGCGGCATCCAGAATCGGTTCGCTGTCATCCACGAACAGGGTTCTGGCGGGATCGAAGCCGGTTTGCTGCTGTACTGCCTGCCACAAGCGCTGATTCTCTTTCGGATACCCATAGGTATGGGTGGAAAGCAATAAATCAAGGTGCTGATCCAGCCCCGTGTGTTCGATTTTTACCGCCAGACTGTGCGGATGGGCGTTGGTCAGCAACATTGTCTCTTTGCCACATTCGCGCAGTGCGGCTAAAAATGGTGTGGTGTCATCACGCAGACGAGCGCGTGTGCCGATATCCGTCGTCATTTGATAGATATCCAGATCCAAGCGTTTTGTCCAGTAATCGAAACAGTACCAGTTCAGCGTATGTTGAACGGCCTGATACTCCTGTTGGATAAGTTGATGCGCCTGTTCAAGGCTGATATGACGTTTTTTACTGAGCGACTGCGGTACCAGTTGAAGCCAGAAATAGCTGTCAAACGCCAGATCGAGCAGCGTGCCATCCATATCCAGTATCACGGTGTCGATGTCGTGCCAGTTAACGTGGGGATTCATAACGACTCCAGATGTCGCGCTGTGCCATAGGATGATGAAGTAGGCAGCGCGCAATACAATTGTGACGGGAAACCGATTCCGCTACGTTAGCATACATACCCGCAGGAAGGGCACGATGCCATTAGCGGGGGAGCAGGGGATGATTATCCGAGAACGAATTCGTCATCATGTTGAACCGTGAAGTGTAATAACGCTGAATATCAGTAACTCGCTTCTGATTTTTTCGTATTTTAATGCTGGTCAGAACCGCGTTAATGATAAACGTCGCGGAAAAGAGCAGGAGCAGCAGGCAACTACCAAGATAGCGCCAGATGGTAATGACATCAGGTTCGCTGTGCAGGCTGATATGCTGCGTCCCGTTGGCATCAGTATTGAGCTGAGTGATGACGCCCGTGGCATTAAACGGCGTATGCAAGAGCATGGTTGAAAGCCGCTGGAGTTCCTGCCACTGATCCGATGGGCGGTATTCATTGAGCGGCATCGGGGGGAGAGGATGGTTAACAAACTGCCGGCCTTCGTCGCTGCGAATCAAGAATCCACCAGGCGGCGGACTGTTTAGTGAATCTGCTGCGTTATTGATTTCCTGATAGAAGAATTGATCGGTGGAACTGTTGACCAATGACTCCAGTGTGTCTGCACTGACGGTGGGCAACACCACATTCATGCCTTTCAGCTTGCCGGAGTTTGCGTCTTTTACCAATGTATTCCAGTTTTTGACGTCGCTCAGATTCACCAGCGCATTTTTTAGGCGGGAGCAATCGTTTTCCTGCTTACACAAATCTTGTGTTCTCAGGACAATATCAGCGAAGTTCTTCATCAGAATCAGCCCTGACTTCTGAATCGTGGACGCTAATTGAGAGTTGATCTGACCTTCTTTGTCTGTTTGTGGATTGAGTTGGCTATTGACCGATTTAAGCAAAGCAGAGGCTTTTTCAATTGTTTCGGACTCCGGCAACGGCAACGGTGCGGCTTTGTTCCAGTAAATGGCGGAGCAATCGAAAGGGCTGAACGCATAGGATGATGGTGCGGAGACGGGATGGATTCTTGCGGGTACGTAACACATGCCGTTACCGCGAACAACCAGCGTGTCGCCAATGTGGAGAGGCGCTTTTTCCAGATCGCTGACCTGCGTTACTTGAATGCGTTCTGCACCCTGAAGCCAGGCTAAACTGAGCTTTAACGGCAGTTCTAGCTGTACGTTAGTGACCAGCAGAATCAAGCTGAGTAGTGAACCACTGGCCAGCAGCAGATTCCTGCCCCAGCGCTGTAGCGGGAAATTTTTCACTTCATCATGCAGCGAAAGATACTCTCCCTGGCGGAGCACTTGCCGGTTGAGATAGATCTCTACGTCCGTTTTTCGCCCCAGATCCTGTGTGATATAGGGCTGCCAGTGAGGCGGGTAAATCAGATCGATGTTGCCAAGAGAGATATTGCCAAGCGGCCCCTGGTTGGATTCGCCAAACAGTCCCAAACCTTGCGGTGTGCCGTGAAGGCAATGTACGTCCCGCAGTTCCTGAGAGGACGGCGACCGGAAAAGCTGCCACAGGCTCCAACCTGCTAATAATGATGCGGTGCCAATCAGCCAGGGTAGTAGGACGATAGGGCTATTTAGGCTGATGAACAGGAGCAAAAAAGAGAGGCAGAGCACGGCCGTTTCTTTCAACCCTTTGGAATGGTGTATGGCGTGTTCTTCACGCGTTTCTTTGCGGATGGTGACCAGCTCGACATGTTCACTACCTTCCTGACGGATTGAGGCATTTGGCACGGGAACTTCAGCAGGTCGCGGGGCCAGCGGACGATTGTCGAAGCACTCTGTCAGCGAGTGCCCGTTGAGAGAAATAACCAGCGGGATCGAGCGTGTCTTAATCAGTTCGACGGTATTGTTCTCGGTAATGAACTGTTCCCAACTGGGCGGTAGATGGATTTCTTGTGTATCAATATAGTAGCGCCACTTATTCTGAACATTGGTGCTCAGGCCATAGCGTGTAATCGTATGGGTGATGGGGTAAACCCGATTACTTTGCAGGGAACGCGGTAGTTTTGGCTGCGCATTGGGGGTATCAAGTGGCGTAGTTTGCTGGCTGTTTTCCTGAGCCAGATAACGTTCGACGGCGATCCGTTCATCTTCAGTTAACCGTCGGGGCAGAGATTGCAAAACAGGTAACGGCGGAGCGGACAGAAAACGGTGTCGCATACGGTAGCCGACAAGACCTCCGATAACGATCAGACAGGCAAGCAATATCGCCAATAGGATAAATATTGTGCTCATGTCATCTCCATTCCAAAACACGATGCTCCTTGTTCTCGTCGGAGTTTAACAAAATTATACAATTGATGATAATCCGTATGGCATTGTTTTCTTAGATTAATAACGCAATTGTGAATGGAATTAATCGTATAAGGCGACGATAGTAACAAGCAAAAAGAGTCTCTTGAATGAGGATAATCCTATTTTTTTTAAGTTATTGACTTTTACTGGTGGTTTCTCATTTAGGATGTGTCTTGCATGTTGCCCACACGTAAATTCATCGTCACGATAGTTGCAGCGAGGGTGAGTGTTAACGCACAATGTGAACAGAATCAAAAAAGAATATTTACGATCTCTTCTTACTTCAACAGCATGCCATATTCAGATTGCGGTAAACGCCGTCTCTCATGCGCGTTGGGTTAAGGTGCTGTTCTGGTCGTAACTCTCTGGGGGCATCAATGAGCCATAACCTGCAAAAACCTAAAATCCTCAAGGTGGAAACAATAGCGCGTTCGCGCTTGTTCAATGTGGAATCCGTCGATCTTGAATTTAGCAACGGGGTACGTCGGGTTTATGAACGGATGCGTTCAAGCGGTCGGCAGGCGGTGATGGTTGTCCCGATCATTGACGATGGACTGTTGTTGATCCGCGAATACGCCGTCGGTATTGAGGAATACGAACTGGGATTCCCCAAGGGGTTGATCGATCCCGGTGAAACGGTCTTTGAAGCCGCTAACCGCGAACTGATGGAAGAAGTCGGTTTTGGGGCGGAAAAACTGGAGTTGCTGGCGACGTTAACCATGGCACCCTCCTATTTTTCCAGCCAGATGAATATTGTGGTGGCGCGTGGGCTGTATCCGCAAAGTCTGGAAGGCGATGAGCCGGAGCCGATGCCACAAGTCCGCTGGCCGATAGGTAACATGATGTCGCTGCTGCAAGAGCCTGATTTCCGTGAGGCACGTAATGTCAGTGCGCTGTTTCTGGCCCACGATTGGTTGCGTCGTACACCCCGCTAATTTTTAATAAACGGACCTGTTTTTAATGAGCCAACATAGCAAACGAAGAAGGCGCAGTTTCCTACGCCTTCTTTGTCTCGTCTGATGTTATCGAACGCTGACTAGAATAACTCTTCGCTTTGTCCGTTATCCATCAGTGTGGTGCCCACTTCATGCACTTCGTATTCTTTCGGCTGCGTCCCGTCGATGAAGTACTCGGAGCGACTATTCCCGCCACCATTGGACAGCTTACCGCTGCTGCGGTCAATGACCACACTGACGACGCCAGACGGCGGCGTCAGTGGTTGTTCCGGTACGCCATCCAGCGCGGCTTTCATGAAATCATCCCACGCAGGCTGCGCTGATTTCGCCCCGCCTTCATAGCCGGAGATCTGATCTTTGATGGCTCCAGATGCGCTGCTGGCACCCAGATCGCGGCGGTGATCGTCGAAGCCGATCCAGACAGATGTCACTAGATTTGGGCCATAGCCAGAGAACCAAGCGTCTTTAGAACTGTTCGTTGTACCGGTTTTACCGCCGATATCACGACGTTTTAAATCACGGCCTGCGCGCCAGCCTGTTCCCATCCAACCTGGCTCGCCAAAGACGTTGCTGTTCAGAGCGTCTTTAATCAGGAATGACAATGGCGTACTGATAACGTGCGGTGCGTAAGGCTGCGCGGCGTTTTGCTGTGCTGCCTCTGGCGTGACAGGCTCCAGCTCTGGCTGCGGCAGGCCTAGCAGCGGTGCTTCGTTTGACGTGGCAACATCTTCAACGTTAGTGGTTGCTAATACTGGAGAACGCGGCGTTTCACCGTAGACCAGCGGCAGATTACAGGTATCACAGACCACTTTCGGCGTAGCAGTAAAGACTGTACCACTCGCTTCATTCTCTATCCTGCTAATCAGATAAGGGTCGACCAGATAGCCGCCGTTTGCCATGACGGCATAACCACGTACGACCTGTAGTGGCGTAAACGACGCTGCGCCCAGCGCCAGAGATTCGGTATGGACGATATTTTGTGCTGGGAAACCGAAACGTTGTAGGTATTCCGCCGCATAGTCGACGCCCATCGCACGCATGGCACGTACCATGACCACGTTTTTGGATTGACCCAGCCCCTGACGCAAACGGATCGGGCCATCATAGGTTGCCGGTGAGTTTTTCGGCCGCCAGTCAGATCCTGCACCGGCATCCCAGCGGGTGATGGGTACATCGTTCAGAATCGTTGCTAGCGTTAAACCTTTGTCCATTGCCGCGGTGTACAGGAACGGTTTGATGTTGGAACCAATCTGACGCAGTGCCTGCGTCGCGCGGTTGAATTTGCTTTGGTTAAAGTCAAAACCACCAACCAGTGCTTCTATCGCACCGTTTTTCGGGTTGAGCGAGACGATGGCAGAGTTGACGTCCGGCACCTGTGCTAGCCACCAGTCATCGTTCACTTTACGCACCCAGACCTGCTGGCCTGCTTGTACAACGTCCGTTACGCGCTTCGGTGTTGGTCCTTGTTGCGTATCGGAACGGTAAGCGCGTGCCCAGCGCATACCCGCCATCGGCAGGGCAATGTTGCTGCCGTCAGAAAGGAGCACAATCGCGTTGTCCGACGTTGTGCTGGTGACGATGGCCGGATAAAGCGGGCCATAGACTGGCAACGCTTTCAGGGCAGCAAGCATCTTCGCCTGATCCCAGACGCCTTCACCCACTTTCCACAGCACTTTGCTCGGGCCGCGATAACCGTGGCGCATGTCATAGGCGAGAATGTTATTACGCAATGCATCCTGCGCGGCAGTTTGCAATTTCTTAGTGACAGTCGTGTAGACCTTGTAACCATCGTTATAAGCATCTTCGCCGTAGCGTTTGATCATCTCCTGTCGTGCCATTTCTGCCACATACGGAGCGGAGAACGAAATTTCTGGGGCGTGGTAATTCGCGACCAGCTTTTCGTTACGTGCTGCATCATACTGTGACTGCGTGATGTAGTTTTCATCCTTCATACGTGCAAGTACTACGTTGCGGCGGGCAACGGCACGGTCATAGGAATAGAGCGGGTTGAACGTCGATGGCGCCTTCGGCAGACCCGCAACCATCGCCATTTCGCTGAGCGTTAACTGGTCAACAGGGCGGCCAAAGTAAACCTGCGCTGCTGCGCCAACGCCATAGGCGCGATAGCCGAGGTAAATCTTGTTTAGATAGAGCTCAAGGATTTCATCTTTGGTCAGCAATTGCTCAATGCGGATAGCCAGAAACACTTCCTTGATCTTACGAGTCAGGGTGCGCTCTGGGCTCAGGAAAAAGTTCCTGGCGAGCTGTTGCGTAATGGTACTCGCCCCTTGGGAGGCGTGACCAGACGTCAGCGCGATAGACGCAGCGCGGATAATCCCGACGGGATCGACGCCGTGGTGATCATAAAAGCGGCTGTCTTCGGTCGCGATAAAGGCATGCACCAACTCAGGGGGAACCTGGTCCAGTTTGAGTGGGATACGGCGCTTTTCACCAAACTGAGCGATCAGTTCGCCATCGGCACTGTAGACCTGCATAGGCGTTTGCAGCCGGATGTCTTTCAGCGTGGCGACATCGGGCAGTTGGGGTTCGATATAGCGGTACAAACCATATATCGAGGCAGCTCCCAGCAGAATGCAAGAGACTGCAAGGATGAATAAATACTTTACGAACTTCACCTGGGATTTTCCATTCAGTAGCGTTTGGACAGTTTATAAACAATCGGGCGCTAGTATAAAGGTAAGCCAGCACTGTGGATATAAGGACATCGGGTTGAACATGGCTTATCACATCTGGCGGGTTGGATTAGATATACAAAACGGCTTCATGCGTGCGCTGGCGGTTCAGCGCCGTCGCGATGGTTGGCAACTTCGTCACTGGTGGCAATGTCCGCTACCAGACGACACGTTACGCGAGGGTAGTCTACACCATACTGGGATGCTTTGTGAGGCCTTGCGCACATGGCGTCGTTTGCTACCTAGACACATTTCGCTACGGGTGGGGTATCCTGCTCAGCTGATTTTGCAGCAGCATTTACCGCTGCCAGACCGGCGTTTACAGGAACCGGAACGCAGCCTCTATATCGAAACCATGGCGGTGCGTCAACTGCCGATCGGTAGCGAATCGCTGGCGATAGATTATCGGGAAGACCCGCAGAGGCAGGGGACGCTGTTGGTGACGGCCGCGCGTCGACAGGAAGTTGATAATTGGCTGACATGTCTGAATAACGCGGGGCTGCGCCCTGATATTCTTGAGGTCTCAACGTGTGCGCTTCGAGTGATGGCACAGCGGTCAGGGCTTGAATCTAACCGCTTGTTTCTGCATCGCCTGTTGGATAGCTGGCTGTGGATATCCCCGCTGAACCACGCTTTCCACTCGGGCGTGGTACACCTTGATGAGCTGAATGGCGAGGCTGATATCTTATCAATTGTGAGCACTCGCTATCAGCATGACGTCGATGACATAGCCTATTACTCTAGCATCTCGCCTGATTTACCCAGTCAGCAGACCGATGTATTACAGACGTGGTCGCCGTTAACGGTGTTTAATCACATGCAGCCGCCTCTGCCGAGTTTCCCTTCGGCTTTTGCGATCGCGGGTGGGTTGGCATTGCGTCCTGAGGATGTCTGACTATGCTGCTGATTAATCTTTTACCCTGGCGCAAAACCCAGATGCGCCAGCGGGCACGTCGTTGGTTAGGGCTGCTGTGGCTACAGACGGGGTTGATGCTATTCCTTATCGCCGCGAGCTATCTGTTTTGGCAGCACAGACAGCAACGTGCGCAGGATGAGCTCAATGTAGCGCTGGCCCAGCAACAGCAACTGGCGGCGTTGTACCAGCAAACGTATCAGGCGCGTGAAACGCTACGCCGCTATCAGGCGCAAGAACGCGCCGAGGTGATGGTCCGGCATGACAATCGTCGTAGCCTCCACTTGCTCGATCAGCTTGCTGGTATGATGCCTGCGCGTCTGTGGCTGACGGAAATCGCCGACCGTGGCTCGTATCTGCTGCTTTCCGGCGTGAGTGAAAACTATCACGATATCATTACGCTACAGCACGCGTTATTACGCCATGTTTCCATCGAACGCGTACAACTGCTGCAGACGTCCCGAGAGCGCGGAGTGAATACCGGGCTGCGCTTTTCCTTTCAGGCTAACTGGCGCGATACAGGCGCTTCCCTGCGGGAGGAAGGCCATGATTAATCCATCGGTTTTGACTGATGTCGTGCTGAATCAGCCTGGGCTAGTGAATAAACCGCTCTGGCAGCAGTTGGCGCTTCAACTGGCGTTTGTCGCCGCTGCTGGGCTGCTATCTGGTTGGTTCCTCATCGGTGAAGTTCGTAGGGCCGTGATTGGCATAGAAAAGCAAACCGTTCAGGCGCGTCTGGATAGACAGGACGTTCAACAAAAGCTCGATGCGATGCCGTTACTGTCGGTGCTACGCGAGCAATTAGCGGAGAAAACCGCGCAAAACGATCCCTTTCAGCCTGACAGGCTGGCACAGCTTATCGTCGAGCCTCTGTCGCAGGCAGGGGCTTCGCTTCTATCCTGGCAGCCCGCTCCGCCTCATGCGGGAGCATCTCATCAGGAACGTTGGCAATTGGCATTTAGCGCGAATTACACGGGCGTGTTGCAGGTGCTTCGTGCGCTGGCGGGGTTACCTTATGTGCTGCGAATTGCGCAGTTGACCATAAAGCCGGATACCGCGCCAACCGAGCCATTGTCTGAAGCACTGTGGCTACAGGTTGAATTATCGCTAATCGGGCCAGAGGGGGTGCCATGAGTCATCCCCCATTGCGTATCGTATTAATGTTGATCTTCGCGTCACATAACGTTCAGGCAGAAAAACTTGCAGAACGCATCGACCCTTTTCAGCCTCTGACTACTACGCGTTGTCTGCCCTCCGCGACATTGCCACCGTGGCAGCTAAAAGGCGTGATTGGCTCTGGCGATCGCTGGATTGGTTGGCTAGCACAGCCGGAGGTCGGTTGGATCAAGCTGACAAGTGGCGAAACGATTCCCCCAGGGTATTGGCTAGTCAGCCAATTGGATCAATCAGGGGCCAAACTTGTCCCGACAGCACGTGAGGCAGGCTGTGATGGCCTGCCAGATAGCCTGCTGCTGGCTTCTCCGTTTATCAATAAGTCAGTGGAATAGGTGAAGTCTGCCTGACGACACGTATTTTGAACGCAGTCTTTGGACAATCGTTCTTTGAAAACAACGCTGGCAACAGCATATCTCGATAACAAGGAAGGTTATGAATATGAGGATGTTATGTCGGGTAGTGGCGTGGAGCGGGTTGCTTCTTCTCGCCGCGCCGTTTCAGGCCAGTGCGGAAAGTTCGGTATCGATGGCGTTTGAAGATTCACCGATACCTCGGGTGCTACAGGCGTTAGCGGATCACCAGCAGCTCAATGTGGTGATCGCACCGGGTGTGACGGGGAATCTGAGCCTGAGGCTGGCAGATATTCCCTGGCAGCAGGCACTGGATATTGTTTTACGCATGGGGAAGCTCAGCGTCGAGCGTAACGGAAACGTGCTGATGGTTTTCCCTGCCGAACACCTTGAATCCTTGCAGAAGGAACGAGACGATCGTTTAGCTGAGCAGGCGCAGAAATTGCCGCTGCATAACCTTTCTGTGGCGTTGCAATATGCTGATGCAACGGGAGTGGCGGCCAGTGTTCTGGCTCAACGCGGGACGCTGCTGTCTACACGTGGCAGCGTAACCGTGGATAAACGGACGAATACTTTATTGATTCGCGATACGGAAGAGGCTCTGGCGCAGCTCGAACCGTGGGTGAAGGAACTTGATCTACCCTTGGCGCAGGTACAGCTGGCGGCGCATATCGTCACTATCAGCAGCGAGCACCTGCAAGCGTTGGGCGTAAACTGGGGGCTGGGAGAAGGGGATGCGGCGAACAAGGCGCTCAGGTTGAATAATTTTAACGTTGGCCTGCCAGTGGATACGCCAGCGATCAATGCTGGGTTCCATTTGGCGCGACTGAATGGCCGCCTGCTGGATCTGGAGTTAATGGCGCTGGAACAGGAAAGTCAGGTCGAGATTATCGCCAGCCCTCGCTTGTTTACTGCGCACCAGCAGACCGCCAGTATTAAACAAGGCACGGAAATTCCGTATCAGGTATCCAGCGGTGCCAGCGGATCGACGTCTATCGAGTTCAAAGAAGCGGTATTAGGGATGGAAGTTACACCTGACATTCTGCGTGCCGGACGGATTACGCTGAACCTGAAAATCAGTCAAAACATGCCGGGACAAACGATCAAACAGGGCGACAATGGTGAAGCGTTAGCAATCGATAAACAGGAAATCCAAACCCAGGTGACAGTCGCTGATGGAGAAACCATCGTATTAGGTGGTATTTTCCAGCAGCAAAAAAAGAACAGCGACAGACAGGTGCCAATATTGGGTGAGGTTCCCATATTTGGTCATCTGTTCAGAAACCATACTCAGCAGCATACACGACGAGAATTGGTCATTTTTATTACGCCGACGCTGATCCCTGCATCATCGTGAGTAAACTCAGGCTCGCTCTGATGTTATAAAGTGTTTTTTTCTCGGGTTGGGGGCAATATTTTGTCACGTTTGGCGCTTATGAGTTTGACGCTGCGGCGGATTTAGCTTACAAGGGTTAGCGAATTGAGCACTGAAGTGTTGTTCCACCGAAAATGTCTATAAAACATACTGCATTGACCACCTGTGGTCAGTGTGACATTTTATTCGGTTGCCAAACTACCCTGAGTCTTGAGATAATTTTTTGTCTGATTCTCGCACTATCGCTCATGAGGTTTCAGTTTAGGTCCCGCCGCTGGGTTGATTGGCGGGGCGGGTTATCATTAACGAATTGTCTTAGTAATACCAAAAAACATGGCAGAGAAACGCAATATCTTTCTGGTTGGGCCTATGGGTGCCGGCAAAAGCACTATTGGCCGTCAGTTAGCTCAGCAACTCAATATGGAGTTTTTCGACTCCGATCAAGAAATTGAGCGACGCACTGGGGCTGATGTGGGCTGGGTATTCGATGTGGAAGGCGAAGAAGGCTTCCGCGATCGTGAAGAGAAAGTCATTAATGAATTGACGGAAAAGCAAGGCATCGTACTGGCGACAGGCGGTGGCTCAGTCAAATCACGTGAGACGCGTAACCGTCTTTCCGCGCGCGGCGTTGTCGTTTATTTGGAAACGACAATCGAGAAACAACTAGCCCGCACGCAGCGTGACAAAAAGCGTCCGTTACTTCAGGTTGAAACCCCTCCACGTGAAGTATTGGAAGCGTTGGCGAGAGAGCGGAACCCGCTTTATGAAGAAATCGCTGATGTGACCATTCGGACTGACGAGCAAAGTGCCAAGGTCGTTGCTAACCAGATTATCAATATGCTGGAAAGTAACTAAGAGCATACCTTATCCGCATTGAGCGGATCCTGAACGGGTTGTTTAACGAGCATGGAAAGAATTACCGTAACACTAGGGGAACGTAGTTACCCCATTACGATAGCCGCTGGATTATTTGATGATTCGGCTTCTTTTATGCCGTTGAAAGCGGGGGAGCAGGCCATGCTGGTGACGAACCAGACGTTGGCTCCTCTGTACCTTGACCGCGTTCGTGGTGTGTTGGAAAACAATGGCGTGCATGTCGATCAGGTGATTTTACCTGATGGCGAGCAGTACAAATCGCTGGCCGTATTGGATCAGGTTTTTACCGCGCTGCTGGCGAAGCCGCATGGTCGTGATACAACGATTGTTGCTTTGGGTGGCGGTGTCATCGGCGATTTAGCCGGTTTTGCCGCGGCCAGTTATCAGCGTGGTATCCGATTCATTCAGGTGCCGACAACGCTGTTATCGCAGGTAGATTCTTCCGTCGGTGGTAAAACCGCCGTCAATCACCCATTGGGTAAAAACATGATCGGGGCGTTCTACCAGCCCGTATCGGTCGTGATCGATCTGGACTGCCTGAAATCTTTACCGGCACGGGAATTGTCATCCGGGCTGGCGGAAGTCATCAAGTACGGCATTATTCTGGATCGCGATTTCTTTCTTTGGCTCGAAGAAAACATTGAAGCCGTGCGTGCGCTACAGCATGACGCGCTGGCTTACTGCATTCGTCGCTGCTGCGAGATTAAAGCGGCGGTGGTTGCAGCAGATGAACGTGAAAGTGGCATGCGTGCGTTGCTCAATTTGGGCCATACTTACGGGCATGCCATTGAAGCAGAAATGGGCTACGGTAACTGGCTTCACGGCGAAGCGGTTGCGGCTGGCATGGTGATGGCTGCGCATACGGCACGTCGTCTCGGGCAGCTCTCCGCTGAGGATGTCGAGCGAGTCAAGTCTTTGCTGATCCGCGCTGGCCTGCCGGTAAACGGTCCGACGCAAATGACACCTGAATCCTATCTTCCTCATATGATGCGTGACAAGAAAGTACTGGCGGGTGAGTTACGCTTGGTGCTGCCAACGGCGATTGGTCAATCAGAAGTCCGTGGTGGCGTCGCGCATGACATGGTGTTGGCTTCGATAGCTGATTGTCTTGCCTGATGCGTAATGCTATCGGGTGATGAAAGACAATCCGTTATGAAAGACTATCCGTTATGAAAGATAAGTATTAACGACAGACACGCCCTGATGGGTTATGGTTAATAAAATACAATGCGTTACGATTCAATGATTCGCCTTGGCGACCGCGTGGCGAATTCGAGCTTTTTAGTGGGGAGATGTTAAATGGATGAGTTCAAGCCGGAAGATGAGCTGAAGCCTGATACCAGTGACCGTCGACCTACTCGTCAGCAGAAAAGCAGCAACTTCGCGGTACCTAAGATCGCGCTTTCCAGACAGCACCTGATGATTGGTATCGGGATCGTGGTGCTGGTGTTGCTGATCGTAGGTATTGGATCGGCTTTGCAGGCACCTTCTCAGCCACAAACGTCACAGACGCAGAATCAAGCGGGTGGCGAGCGAAATATCGATCTCTCTTCATCGTCTTCCATGACACAAAGCGGACAGCCTTCCTCACTGGGTGAGAGCCCAGTGGCGGTTTCCGACGATGGCCAAACATCAGCACAGGCATCTTCTCAAGCGCCGATGTCGCCCCAAACATTAAGCGCCCCACCGATTTCTGGTACGCCGACGGATGCGCAGGTTCAAGCGCCAGTGGCAGGCCAGCAGCGTATTGAGCTGCCGGGAAATATCACCGATGCGCTGTCGCAACAGCAAGGGCGCGTGAGCGAATTCTCTCAGGGAGCGACAGGAAACTCGACGCTGCCGACAGCGCCTGCGACGGTAGCTCCGATGGGGAAAACGCCGACGACATCACCAGCTAAAAACACGCATAGTACGGCACCGACACACGGTAGCAATGCTAAGCCTGTTGCGAACAATGCGCCAAAAGCGCCAGTAGCAAGCAAGCCCGCAGCTAATGCAAAAACTGCCCCAGTGACCGCCGGACAGAGCGTATCCGTACAGAATGCGCCTGCTAGCCACTTTACTTTGCAACTGAGCAGTGCTTCACGCTCGGACACGCTGAAAGCCTACGCGAAACAGCATAATCTCGCCCATTCGTGGGTGTATGAAACGAAACGAGATGGAAAATCCTGGTATGTGTTAGTGACCGGAGTCTATGCTTCTTCTGCGGACGCGAAACAGGCGATTGCCGCGTTGCCCGCAGAGGTACAAGCGAAAAAACCATGGGTTAAGCCGATCCGCCAGGTGAAGCAGGACTTGAATAAGTAACACCAATTTTAGCCCTGATGTGCTGTCTGACACAGAGTACAATCCGCGGCTCTGAAACGTATGAGTAACTAACGACGGCATGAAGAAGAACCGCGCTTTTTTAAAATGGGCTGGTGGTAAATATCCGCTGGTAGAAGAAATTCGTCGCTATTTACCCGCAGGAGACTGTCTTATTGAGCCCTTTGTTGGTGCGGGTTCCGTATTTCTGAATACGGAATACGAGCGCTACATACTGGCTGATATTAATAGCGACCTGATTAATCTCTACAATATCGTTAAATCGAATGCAGATGAGTTTGTTACCGACGCCCGTAAACTTTTTACGGATGAGGTCAACACGTCTGAGACATTCTATTTACTGCGTGAAGAATTTAACCTTTGCAGCGATGCCTATCGGCGCGCGCTGTTGTTTCTCTATTTGAATCGCCACTGTTATAACGGCCTGTGCCGTTATAACATGCGCGGCGAATTCAATGTTCCTTTCGGGCGCTATAAAAAGCCCTATTTTCCTGAAGAAGAGATTCGCTGGTTCGCCTTCAAGGCGAAAAATGCCACTTTCGTCTGTGAGCATTATCAGGACACGCTGGAAAAAGCAGAGAAAGGGTCGGTCATTTATTGCGATCCGCCTTATGCGCCGCTGTCTGCGACCGCGAATTTTACGGCCTATCACACCAATAATTTCAGTCGTGCCGACCAGCAGAGTTTGGCGCAATTGGCGCGCCGTTTGTCAGCAGAAAGCCAGATTCCGGTACTGATTTCTAATCATGACACGTTACTGACTCGTGAGTGGTATCAGGAAGCTGTGCTGTATGTTGTTAAAGCGCGCAGAACGATTAGCCGTAATATTTTAGGGCGTAGTAAAGTAAACGAGTTATTAGCCCTATATCGGTAATACCGTTTGGGGTAAACAGAGCGCGGTGAATCGGTTAATGCCGTCTGAGAGGCGTCATTAGCCGGGAATAGGTTACCCGCAGGCATTCAGACTTTACCGTTTGGAGAAATGAATGAAACCGTTTTTAATCGCGCCGTCCATTTTGTCGGCTGATTTTGCCCGTCTTGGTGAAGATACCGCTAACGTATTGGCTGCCGGGGCTGATGTGGTCCATTTTGATGTCATGGATAACCACTATGTGCCAAATTTGACGATTGGCCCACTGGTCCTGAAATCCCTGCGCGATTACGGCATTACCGCGCCGATTGACGTTCACCTGATGGTGAAACCGGTCGATCGTATCATCCCGGATTTCGCTAACGCAGGTGCCAGTTTCATTACCTTTCATCCCGAAGCCACGGATCATCTCGATCGTTCACTGCAACTGATCAAAGATCACGGCTGCAAAGCCGGGCTGGTGTTTAACCCGGCTACACCGCTGAGCTATCTCGATTACGTCATGGATAAGCTGGACATCATTCTGCTGATGTCGGTTAACCCTGGATTTGGCGGCCAGTCCTTTATTCCCAGCACGCTGGATAAACTGCGTCAGGTTCGTCGCTTGATCGACGACAGCGGTTACGACATTCGACTGGAAGTCGATGGCGGCGTAAAAGTAGAAAATATCGGCGCGATTGCTGAAGCAGGCGCAGATATGTTTGTGGCGGGATCGGCTATTTTTGGTCATCCAGATTACCGTGCCGTCATTGATCAAATGCGTAGTGAAATTTCAAGGACGACACATGACTGAATTCACCGCGATTCGCGGGTTGGCTTTTGATTTGGACGGGACGCTGGTTCACAGTGCTCCGGGTCTGGCGGCGGCGATCGATCAGGCCTTAGTGGCGCAGTCGTTGCCTGCTGCGGGCGAAGCCCGTGTCGCAACCTGGATTGGTAACGGTGCGGATGTGATGGTTGAACGGGCGCTGCGCTGGGCTGGCGTTGAGCCAACTGCTGCACGCTTGCAGGAAACCCGTGAGCGGTTCGATAGCTATTACGCGCAGACGGTGGATAGCGGCAGCACGCTGTTCCCACAGGTAAAAGAGACGCTGGCGCAGTTGGCGCAGCAGGGCATTCCGATGGCAGTGGTGACCAATAAACCCACGCCGTTCGTTGCGCCGTTGCTGGCAGGATTAGGGATCAGCGACTATTTCTCGCTGATCATCGGTGGTGATGACGTCATTGTGAAAAAGCCGCATCCTGCGCCGCTCTATTTGGTGCTCGGTAAGCTGGGGCTGCGTGCCAGCGAACTCCTGTTCATCGGCGATTCCCGCAATGATATTCAGGCGGCACAGGCGGCGAGCTGCCGCAGTGTCGGCATGACGTATGGTTATAACTATGGTGAAGCGATCGAGCTGAGTCAGCCGGATGTCGTTCTGGATCGTTTTGCCGATATTTTGCCCCTGATCGGGCATTCTTCTTCACACAATCAGGAACCCTTAGTATGAGCAAGCCCATTGTATTTAGCGGTGCGCAGCCGTCTGGTGAATTGACCATTGGTAACTACATGGGGGCGTTACGTCAGTGGGTCAACATGCAGGACGATTATGACTGCATCTATTGCATTGTGGATTTGCATGCCATCACGGTACGTCAGGATCCGCAGGCGCTGAGAAAAGCGACGCTGGATACGCTGGCGTTGTATCTGGCCTGTGGCATCGATCCGAAAAAGAGCACCATTTTTGTTCAGTCGCACGTGCCTGAGCACAGCCAACTGAGCTGGATACTGAACTGCTACGCGTATTTCGGCGAACTGAGCCGCATGACGCAGTTCAAGGATAAATCCGCACGTTATGAAGAGAACATCAACGCCGGTCTGTTTAGTTATCCGGTGCTGATGGCGGCGGATATCCTGCTGTACCAAACGAATCAGGTGCCAGTGGGTGAAGATCAGAAGCAGCATTTGGAACTGAGCCGCGACGTCGGTCAGCGCTTCAACAGCCTGTATGGCGACATTTTCAAAGTACCAGAGCCGTTCATTCCGAAATCGGGTGCCCGCGTGATGTCGCTGCTGGAACCGACCAAGAAGATGTCCAAGTCTGACGATAACCGCAATAACGTTATCGGGCTGCTGGAAGATCCGAAAGCGGTGGTGAAGAAGATCAAACGCGCGATGACGGATTCCGACGAGCCACCCGTCATTCGCTATGACGTGGCGAATAAAGCTGGGGTATCAAACCTGTTGGATATTCTGTCTGGCGTGACGGGAAAACCCATCCCTGAGCTGGAGCAGGAATTTAACGGCCAGATGTATGGTCACCTGAAAGGCGCGGTGGCGGATGCCGTATCCGGTATGCTGTCTGAGCTGCAAGAACGTTATCACCGCTACCGTAACGATGAGGCTTTCCTGCAACAGATCATGCGTGAAGGGGCTGACAAAGCCAGTGCTCGCGCACAGGAAACGTTGAAGAAAGTCTACGACGCTATCGGTTTTGTTGGCCGCCCGTAAGTCTTAATTACCGTCAGGAGACTCTCTCCTGACGGTTTCCTGCTACTGCTTATCTATCCCTTCGAATCCGCTACCTTATCCCTGTGGGATAGGCGGAAACACGTCGTCTGGAATCGGGTTCTCAAACGGTGTCTGCTGCAATCTTTCCTGATGGTCGGCTTTTGCCTGTGCAATCAGTTCGGGCGTGACCAGCAGGTCGATAGCCAGTGAGGCCATCGCTTTCGCCGCGTATTCCGTGCCCTTGTGTGCGGCACCGGTTTTTCCCTGTGCGACCAACTGCCACGAATGCGCTGGTGTGCCGATGGCGTAAGTGGCGCTGCGAATCTGCACGGTCGGCACAACCCAACTGACCGTCCCCACGTCGGTAGAGCCGATGAAGGCGTCATTCGGGCTATACAGCGGATAAATTCCGTCGTGTAGCGTTAAACCCGGCTGCGGTTTAACGCCGAAACGCGCGTAGGATTCGGCAATGTCTTCGGCGCTCAGCGCGGTCTGGAACATCGCTGCCATTTTGCGGTCTTCGTCATCGAACGGTATCGGGCCGAGCGCCAGCAGATGTTCGTGCATACGCGCTTCCAGCGGCGGGTTCGCCAGCAGATTGGCATCACCGCTAATCACTTCGCTGCTGACTTCGGTTTCCGTCATCAGCGCTGCACCTTCGGCAATTTTCTTCACGCGTTTGACCAACTGGTGCAGTTCCGGCAACTGACGTGCCCGTACGAGGTAACGCACGGTGGCGTTGGCCTGAACGACGTTCGGGGCGTGGCCACCGCTGTCGGTAATCGCATAGTGGATGCGGGCAGAGGACGGCATGTGTTCGCGCATGTAATTCACGCCAACGTTCATGAGTTCCACGGCATCCAGCGCGCTGCGTCCCAGATGTGGGCTGCTGGCGGCATGAGCCGCACGACCTTTGAAGTAAAAATTCAGTTCGTTACAGGCCAGCGATACCGGGCTGTTGACGCCGGTGAAGGTCGCCGGGTGCCAGCAGAGGGCGATATCGACATCGTTAAAAACGCCTTCCTTGACCATAAAGCCTTTGGACGATCCGCCTTCTTCCGCAGGGCAGCCGTAAAAGCGTACGGTTCCAGCCAGAGCGTGCTTTTGCAGATAATCTTTCACTGCCGTAGCCGCCTGTAGTGCCGCGGTGCCGAGCAGGTTATGTCCGCAGCCGTGGCCGTTGCCACCGTTTTCCAGCGGTTTTGGTTCAGCGACATTCGCCTGCTGGCTCAGGCCCGGCAGCGCATCGTATTCACCCAGAATGGCGATAATCGGCAGACCTTCGCCGAATTCACCCAGCAGTGCGGTCGGCATGTCGGCGATGCCTTTCGTCAGACGGAAGCCTTCTGCTTTCAGGATGGCTTCGTGCTGTGCCGCCGAACGATGCTCTTCGTAGTTCAGTTCCGGCGTATCCCAGATGCCGTCGCTCAGCGTACAGAACTGCTGTCGCTTGGTGGCAATCAGATCGCAGATCTCTTCCACGTTCTGGCGATTAACGGCCGGCAGCGTTCCTTCAGTGTGTGTTGCATTCATGCGTGGTGTGCTCGTTTGATTTTTCTGATGGCATTGGCGAGGGGCGTGTCACAGCCAGTCAGCCATGACACGCGATTTAGCGATTGGGTAACGCTTAGAGCGGTGTGGTGTCCATGCCGAACCATTTTTCGCTCAGCTTTCTGATGGTACCGTCTTGTTTAGCCTGATCGATTGCCTTGTCGAACATAGCTTTCAGCTCAGGATCGCTTTTACGCAGGCCAACGGAAGAGCCGCTGCCCAGAATGCCGCCGATGAACTGTGGCCCTGGCATCACGATGTTCTCATTGCCCGGTTTGTCCGTTGTGCTTTTCAGGTAAGGCGCGGAAGCGATGACCAGATCCACACGGCCTGCTTTCAGATCCAGATCGTGTTCCTGTGTGGTTTTATATTCGCGTACTTTCATCACGCCTTTCATGTATTTATCCAAAAAGGCGCTGGCGATAGAAGCAGATTGCACGCCAATAGTTTTGCCTTCCAGCAGCGGTTTCAGCTTCTCAACCTCTGCCAGTGCTTTCGCTTCATCGGCGGGCTCAATGGAGAAACGTACACCCGCGTCTGGGAAATCTTTGGCGAGTGAGCTGGATTTCAGCACGGCGAAAGTCTGCCCTGCCTGCGTGTACGGCTGGCTGAAATCGATCACTTCACGACGTTTCGCTGTGGCGGACATGCCTGCAATGATCGCGTCATATTTACCCGCGTTCAGCGCAGGAATAGCACTGGCGAAGGGCTGAACCATGATCTCGCATTTCACCTGCATGTTGTTACACAGCACTTTGTACAGCTCGATCTCCATACCATCCAGCGTACCGTCTGGTTTGGTGAAGTTATACGGGTGGTAAGCGCCTTCGGTCGCGATGCGGACGGTCGTCCATTTTTTCTCTTCCGCTGAGGCGGTGAATGAGGCAGCCAGCGTTCCTGCCATACACAGCGAGCAGGCGAGCAGTGTGAGTTTTGATTTGATCATTGGTGTTCTCCTGGCGTTTTATATCGTTATATTTTGTTTATTTCCCACCACTGTAACGAGAGTGGTGGGGTTGTGTTTACCAACTGGCAATAAATTGCCGGAAGCGAGCCGACTGGCTGGCAGTGAAAACGTGCTCCGGCGTTCCCTGTTCTTCAATTTCCCCCTGATGGAGGAAGACGATGCGGTTGGAGACTTCGCGGGCAAAATCCATTTCGTGAGTCACGACCAGCATGGTCATCCCTTCGTCCGCCAGCGTGCGCATGACGCGCAGCACTTCGCCGACCAGCTCTGGGTCGAGCGCGGAGGTCGGCTCATCAAACAGCATCACTTTCGGTTCCATCGCGAGCGCGCGGGCAATTGCGGCGCGCTGCTGCTGTCCACCAGACAAATGTGCGGGATAGTAGTGACGCTTATCCGCCAGACCGACTTTCTCTAACAGCTGTTCGGCGTGTTCCACGCACTCCGCCTGTGGACGCTTCAAGACGTGCACGGGCGCTTCGATGATGTTTTCCAGCACGGTCTTGTGTGACCAGAGGTTAAAATTCTGGAACACCATGCCCAACTGGGTACGAATTCTGTCGATTTGTTTGAGGTTCGACGGACGGTTCTGTCCTTTGCGGTTCGGCTTCATTTCAATCGCTTCTCCGCCGACGATAATCTCGCCCTGATCGGGAAGCTCAAGCAGGTTGCTACAGCGCAGCAGCGTCGATTTACCTGAACCGGACGATCCCAGAATTGAGATGACTTCCCCCTGATTGGCCTCAATCGAAATCCCTTTCAGGACGTCCAGAGAGCCGAAGCTTTTATGAATGTTGCGCAGGCTAATGGCGGGTGTCGTCATTGCAGATCTCCCAATTTCTTAATTTTTTTCGCTGCCGGTTGCGCACCCGGCGCACGGAGATGAGGGGTAAGTGTAAATTCTGTCCACATCAGTAAACGTGTCAGAATAAGGTTAATAAACAGATAAATAGCACCAGCGACCAGGAACACTTCGAGCGCCCGGTAGGTTTCCGCGATGAGGCGTGCCGCGATCCCAGTGATTTCCATCAGCGTGATGATGGAAGCCAGCGAGGTCGATTTGACCATCGAGATCAGTTCGTTGCCGTAAGCTGGGAGCGCCTGACGAATTGCCAGCGGAAAAACGATACGCTTGAAAATCATGAACGACGGCATGCCGCAGGCGCGTGCCGATTCGATCTGGCCAACTGGAACGGACTGCAACCCGCCACGGATAATTTCACTGGCATAGGCACCGGTACACAGGCTGAGCGACAGCAGGGCGCACCAGTGCGGTTCTCGCAGGAATGGCCAAAGCATACTTTCCCGAACCCAGGTGAATTGTCCCAGCCCGTAGTAAATCAGGAACAGCTGGACCAGCAGCGGCGTACCGCGGAAAAACAGCACGTAGGTCCGGGCAATGGAGCGCAGTACGGCAAAGGATGACAGCTGCATCAACGCCAAGCCTAGCGCCAGAAAGAAGCCCAGAAAGACCGAGCTGACCGCCAGTTGCAGAGTTAACGGGATACCGGGAATAATCTCCAGAAACGTTTCGTACAGAAAAGGAAAATCCATCAGCGTTTCACACCCCGGGAATAATGAGACTCAGCACGGCGCATAATCCAGCCGGAACAGATTGAGATAGCCAGATACAGCAGCGCGGCCGCCATGAAGAAATCAAACGGTTTACCGGTAGAACCCGCCCCCGTTTGCGACTGCGTCATTAGCTCTGCGACACCGGTAACGGAAACCAGCGCAGAGGTTTTCAGCACCAGCTGCCACACGTTGCCGAGTGGGGGGATCGCGTGGCGCAGCAGGAGCGGTATGATGATGCGGCGCAGGCGCAGTAGCGTTGGCATACCGCAGGCTTTGGCGGCTTCAATTTCCCCTTTGGACACTGCGTAGAAGGCACCACGGTAGACTTCCGTCTGCTGTGCGCCGGAGGAAATGCCGACGGCGATTACTCCGGCGAGGAAGCCGGGAAAGCCAAAGAACTCATTGCTGCCAAACAGTTTGGCGAGCAGGGTTAACGCAGAGCTGCCGCCGAAATACAGCAGGTAGATGATGAGTAGGTCGGGGACGCCACGGATAAGCGTTGTGTAGCCATCGGCCAGATAGCGCACAGGGCGATTGCCGCAAATTTTGGACCAGGCACCGATCGTGCCGATCACCGCTCCCAGCAGGAAGCCGCCGATCGCCAGTGCGAGCGTCATTCCTGCCCCAATCAGTAATAATTTCCCCCAGCCATGTTCACCAAAACTGATGAGCTGCCAGAAAGTAACGTCTTCCACAAGTGACTCCAAACTGCTTGCTTATTGTTCTGCTGAACAGAACTGTTTTTGTGATGAGAGGACTACATACTCCGTTCAGGAACGAAAGTAGAAATACGTAATGACGCGATGTATCACCCTTCGATATGGACTCGTTAGATGAGGCACTAATTTCGATAAACCACGATGGCTTGACGATGAAATCGGTTCGATAGGAACGATTCAGAGGTCGTGCCGCGAATCTATTAGAAAGCTAAGCAATAGTCGGGCCACGTTTTACGTAAACGATTATTGATTATTTATTCATATAGTCTGCTTATTAATGGGTTTTGTTTTAGTCAAAATAAGGCAGATGTGGCCTGCGGTAAAGCATTAAAGTGACATTTTGTAAGGGAGCATGTTCAAAATAGTGCATTGTTATGCTATCTGGCGGAGCATTGCATTATGATGGTGCAATAACCGCTATCCGGCAGAGCGGATAGCGGGTGAGTAGGGCGATAGGGAGAGGATTATGCTGTCTGGTCAGAGAACCAGCTCAATTTTTCCCGCAGCCCGACAACGTTGCCGATGATGATCAAACTCGGGCTGCTGGCCTGCTGCGCTAATTCGCTCAGTTGGGAGAGCTGTCCACTCAGAACGCGCTGTTTGGTTGAGGTGCCGTTTTCGATAATCGCGACAGGCACGGTTTCCGGTAACTGCTGTTCGATGAGCTTACTTTGAATGTGCTCAGCCTGCTGAAGGCCCATGTAAAACACCAGCGTCTGTTTTTCCGCTGCGAGGCTGGACCAGTCCAGATCGGTGTCGTGCTTGACGTGTCCGGTGATCAGCCTGACGCCCTGCGAGTGATCGCGATGGGTGAGTGGGATACCGCTGTAGGCTGAACAGCCCGACGCGGCAGTAATACCGGGGACGACGGAGAACGGTATGCCCGCCTGTTGCAGGTATTCCAGCTCTTCGGCACCACGGCCGAAGATAAAGGGGTCGCCGCCTTTCAGCCTGACGACCCGATGACCGGCGCGTGCCTTTTCTTCCAGCAACTGATTGATTTGATCCTGAGGAACGCTGTGATAGCCAGAGGCTTTGCCGACGAAGATTCGCTCGGCGTCACGGCGTGACAGATTGAGAATCTCTTTCGATACCAGTCGATCGTAAACGACGATGTCGGCCTGTTGGAGATGCTGTAGCCCTTTCAGCGTCAGTAATCCTGCGTCGCCCGGCCCGGCGCCGACCAGCGTCACCTCACCCCGGTCATCAAGCGGCGCGGAGAAAAGCAGTTCCGTCAGTTGGTTAACGCTTTGGCTATTGTCGTTTGCCAGAGCCTGCGCCAGCCGATCGTGTACGAAGAGCTTTTCCCAGAAGCGGCGGCGCGCGCTCATATTGCGGAACCGGCTTTTGACCCGACTGCGCAATTCGCCTGCGTATGTCGCCAGCTTACCGAGATTTTGCGGCAGAATACTTTCCAGTTTTTCCCGCAGTAGCCGAGCCAATACTGGTGCGGCACCGCCAGAAGACACCGCGACCATCAGCGGTGAACGATCAATGATCGACGGCATAATGAAGCTGGCGCGTTCTGGTGAATCAACCACGTTACAGAAAATCCGGCGCTCACTGGCGCTGGCATAGACATGGTTATTGACGTCCTGATCGTCGGTGGCGGCAATCACCAGCCACACCTTGTCCAGTAACGTGGGATCGAAGGTGCCGTGTACCAGCGTTAATTGAGCATCCTGCTCCCACGCTCGAAATTGATCGTTAAAATCGAGCGCATTGACGGTAATCACTGCGCCAGCATCCAGCAATAGCCGGGCTTTACGCTCGGCTATTTCACCCCCTCCTACCAATAGACAAGGTTTATCGTGCAACTGACAGAATATTGGTAGGTAATCCATGTAACGCCTCTTGAAAGCTCAGGTTATTAGGGTAATGGTTGGCTATTATCAACCGCGATGTCACGGTCTGCGATAGATATTTGCACATTACCGCTTGTTACCTGAGTATCATAAGCTGCAACAGAATAGGCTCCATCCTCCAGACAGAAGCCATCATAAAGGCGGAAATGCTGTTTTTTCAATGGGCTTGCGACCCAAAGATCGCCTTGATGTTCGCCCACTATCCCACGGCTTAACACGCTCGCCTGCGCGAACGGATCGATATTGCTGATGGCGTAAACCTGCTCATCGTTACGTGGACGGAACACAGCAATCTGTTGCTGCTCGACGAGGGCGCAAACGCCAGTGCCGGGCAGGATGTCGTCTAACTTACATACGGTTGTCCACTGGCTCATGCGCTTTCCCCTTCCAGTTCAATCTGTTTCACCGGAATGCGCTCGGCAGGGCGCGCCGGACGGTGTTGTTGACGTTCACCCACCATTTGCACATTCGGGTCACGTTCTGGGCTGTTAATGAAGTGAGCAAAGCGTTTCTGTGCTTCAGGATCTTCCAGCGTCGCCTGCCATTCGCAGATATAGCCTTCTCGCAGCCGTGCGATATCGGCTTCAAGCTGATCGTTAATACCCAGCTTGTCTTTCACAATCACATTGCGCAGATAGTCGATGCCGCCTTCGAGGTTATCCAGCCAGACGGACGTACGCTGGAGCTTATCGGCTGTACGGATGTAGAACATCATGAAGCGGTCCAGATAGCGGACTACCGTTTCGCGATCTAAGTCGGCTGCCAGCAGGTCGGCGTGGCGTGGTTTCATCCCGCCGTTACCACATACATAGAGGTTCCAGCCTTTTTCGGTGGCGATAATCCCCACGTCTTTGCCCTGTGCTTCTGCACATTCCCGCGTACAGCCGGAGACGCCAAATTTCATTTTGTGCGGCGTGCGGATACCTTTGTAGCGGTTTTCTAATTCTACGCCAAAGCCCACGCTGTCGCCGACGCCAAAGCGGCACCAGGTGCTGCCGACGCAGGTTTTTGCCATACGTAACGCCTTGGCGTAAGCGTGGCCAGTTTCAAATCCGGCTTCGATGAGCTGAGCCCACACGTCAGGCAGATCGTCTTTCTGTACGCCAAATAGCGCCATGCGCTGAGAGCCAGTCATTTTGGTGTACAGGTTGTATTGCTTCGCGATGCGACCAATGGCGATCAGGCCATCCGGTGTGATTTCCCCGCCTGCGGAGCGTGGGATCACGGAGTAAGTGCCGTCTTTCTGGATATTGCCGAGGAAGTTATCGTTGGAATCCTGCAACGGCGTATGCTGCGGTTTGAGCACGTACTCGTTCCAGCAGGAAGCCAGCAGGGACGCAGCGGTCGGTTTGCAGACCTCACAGCCGTAACCTGAACCGTGTTTCTCCAGCAGTTGATCGAACGTTTTGATTTTTTCGATTTGGATCAGGTGGTACAGCTCTTGGCGCGAATAGGCGAAGTGTTCACACAGGTGATTATTGACTTCGATCCCCTGCTTGCTGAGTTCCGCGTTCAACACCTGCGTAAGTAGCGGGATACAGCCGCCGCAGCCCGTACCGGCTTTGGTGGTTTCCTTAAGCGCCGCGACGGTATGACAGCCGCCGTTAATCGCTTTGATGATATCGCCTTTAGACACGTCGAAGCAGGAGCAGATTTGCGCACTTTCCGGCAGAGCATCGACACCCAGCGTCGGTTTCGCACTGCCAGCGGATGCAGGAAGAATCAGTGCTTCAGGAGAATCTGGCAGCGGGATCTTGTTCAGCATGAATTGCAGCAGGTTGCCGTAATCCCGCGTGTCGCCGACCAGTACCGCACCGAGCAGCGTTTTATTGTCGGCGCTGACGATCAGACGTTTGTAGGTTTCTTTATTTTCATCCAGCCACATGTAGCTGCGAGAGCCCGGCGTATGGCCGTGTGCGTCGCCAATCCCGCCGACATCGACGCCCATCAGCTTGAGCTTGGCGCTCATGTCGGCACCCTGGAATCGGTTTTCATGCCCTAACAGGTGGTCGACGGTAACCTGCGCCATCTTGTAACCGGGTGCGACCAGCCCAAATGGACGGCCCTGCCAGGCGGCGCATTCGCCGATAGCGTAGACGTCTGGGTCGGAGGTTTGGCACCAGTCGTTAATCGCGATACCGCCGCGTGGGCCGATTTCCAGCGCACACTGGCGCGCCAGTTTGTCCTGTGCACGGATACCGGTAGAGAACACGATAAAGTCGACTTCCAGCGTGCTGCCGTCGGCAAACACCATCGTCTTGCGGTTTTCCAGACCGGAATGCTGAATGGCCTGCGTATTCTTGCTGGTGTGCACACGCACACCCATGTTTTCAATCTTGCGTTGCAGCAGGGCGCCGCCCTGTGCATCCAGCTGTTCGGCCATGAGCACGGGAGCGAACTCAATGACGTGCGTTTCCACGCCAAGGTGTTTCAGTGCGCCAGCAGCTTCCAGACCTAATAGACCTCCGCCGATCACCGCACCGCGTTTGCTGCGGCGTGCGCAGTTTTCGATGGCGTTCAGGTCTTCAATCGTGCGGTACACGAAACAGTCTTGCCCGTTTGATCCTTTGATTGACGGGATCCACGGATAGGAGCCGGTGGCCATGATTAACTTGTCGTAATACACGGTACGGCCGGAATTGGAGTGAATGGCTTTTTCACTGCGGTTGATGGTGATGGCGCGTTCACCGAGCAGGACTTTAACGCCATTTTTTTCGTAGTAGCCTTCGCGTACTAAAGAGAGCTCTTCTACCGTGTGGTGTGCGAAGTAAGAAGAGAGGTGGACACGATCGTAGGCGACGCGGGGTTCTTCACAAAAAACGGTAATATCGTAGGTGGACGTTGGGGCCTTATCCAGCAACTCTTCGATAAAACGGTGGCCAACCATCCCGTTACCGATAACAGCGAGTCTGACTTTGTTCATTTTTGCCTCAAAATTGCTTCTTCTGAGGCTACCTTATCGCTCCACCGTGGGCGCTTATTGATGTACATCAAATTGTCTTTTATATACTACTTTATGAGTATCTTGCTGATTTTGCTTATTTTTTCTTAAGCCTTGGTTTTTGTTGGGGTTTTAGCGACTGACAAAAATGAGACCTATAGCACGCTTTTGGTCAGAAGCCGACTGGTTAGCGGCCAATCTGCTATCAGAGTAATCGTCCCTCTCGTCAATCATTCACGTTCCTGAGCGTTTAAAAATAAAACTAAGGGATTATCCATTTGTTTAATAAGGATATGAAATTTTCTGGTGATAATGCTCACAGGTTTATGTGCAATTGCACAGTTATCGGCGACATAATTTCGTCATATGGAAGAAATTGCCTAATGACTAACGGCGTCGCAACCTTAATAATTGAAAATAAAACGGCATTTTTTTTTAATTAGCACGCTATTTCTTTTCTGTGATGTTGATCGACTTATGAGGCCGTACCAGAAAGATAGCGATGTTTTTTATCGACAGGACCAACACAGTTAGTGAAGTTATTCTTTAATTATTTATGTGGCTTACATTCGTCATCGTGTACATGAGTTGTGTTAAACATCAAGGCAGGTAACAACGTGAAAATAGAATCAATTGATGTCACCGTCTTCACTTATCCCACACGCCGGGTTTCCGACAGTGCGGGTCATTCACACCCGGGAGCCGAGAATCAGGCCAAGATGGCGCTGTTAACCATCACGGCAGATGACGGTCAAAAAGGTTACGCTTTCGCTCCGCCGGAAGTGATTCGTCCTCATATCGTTAATGCTTTCTTCCGCAAAGTGCTGATCGGGCAGAACCCGTTCGATCGTGAGCGCCTGTGGCAGGATCTGGTGCACTGGCAACGCGGTAGCGCCAACCAACTGACCGACCGTGCGCTGTCGATTGTGGAATCCGCTTTGTGGGATCTGCAAGGTCGCGTGCTGAATATGCCGGTGCATAAACTGCTCGGCGGCTATCGTGAAAAAGTCCCTGCTTACGGCAGCACCATGTGTGGTGATGAGCTGGAAGGTGGCTTATCTACGCCAGAGGAATACGGTCAGTTCGCAGAAAAGCTGGTGCAGCGCGGCTATAAAGCCATCAAGTTGCATACCTGGATGCCGCCGGTGTCATTCGCGCCTAGCCCGAAGATTGACGTACAAGCCTGTGCGGCAGTACGTGAAGCGGTTGGCCCGGATATCTGTCTGATGCTGGATGGTTACCACTGGTACAGCCGTAGCGATGCGTTGTATATCGGCCGTGAACTGCAAAAGCTCGATTTCACCTGGTTTGAAGAGCCGATGGAAGAACAAAGCATGGCGTCTTACAGCTGGCTGACCAAGAGCCTGGATATCGATGTTATCGGGCCGGAAAGTCTGTCAGGCAAATACTTCAGTCGTGCTGACTGGGTTAAAGAAGGCGCATGCGACATTTTACGTGCGGGCGTGCAAGGCGTGGGCGGTCTCTGGCCGTGTATGAAGGTCGCGAGCCTGGCAGAATCCTTCGGTATGGACTGCGAAGTTCACGGTAACGGTGCGCCAAACCTCAACGTCGTTGGGGCGATCAAAAACTGTCGCTGGTATGAGCGCGGGCTGCTGCACCCTTTCCTCGATTATGACGAACCTGCTGCGTATCTGAATTCGATTGTCGATCCAATGGACAACGAGGGCTTTGTGCATCTGCCGCAACGTCCGGGGTTGGGAGAAGATATTAATTTTGACTGGATTGAGGAGCATACCCTAAGTAAAGAATAACGTTTTGTTCTAATGGTTTTTTGTTCGATCTGAAAGATAGCCTTACCTAAAAAATAAAAAGTTGTCGTCTTCCATGCTCCCACACCTTGGAGAATAATGATGAAAGCACGAGCAATACTCCGTACCCTGCTGTTAGGTTCACTCTGCATGGCCGCCACGCCGGCCATTCTATCGGCAAAAACCCCTGACGATCAGCTGATCGTGGGGATGAACATGAACAACATGCTCTCACTCGATCCGGCCGCCATGACCGGTAATGAAGTGGTGGGCATTATCGTCAACCTCTATGACTCGCTGGTGGTGCTGGATCCCGCCAACCTGAGTAGCATCCAGCCTTCTCTGGCGAAAAGCTGGAGCGTCAATGAGGCGGGCAACGTCATTACCTTCAATCTGGTTGATAACGCCAAGTTCCATTCCGGTAACCCCGTGACGGCGCAAGACTTTGCCTGGTCGATGAAGCGTCTGCTTAACCTCAACATGGCACAGGCCACGACGTGGAAATCCTACGGCTTCACTGCGGAAAACGTGGAGAAAATGATCCGCGCCAAAGACGCACACACCGTTGAAATCGAACTGCCAAAACCGAACGATCCAAAACTGGTGCTCTACTCGCTGGCGACGCTGGGTAGCGGCTCGGTGCTGGATAGCAAAACGGTTATGCAGCATGAGAAAAATGGTGACTGGGGTAATGGCTGGCTGACCACGAATGAAGCGGGTTCCGGCCCGTTCAAGCTGGACGTGTGGCAGGCGAAAGACGTGCTGCGCATCAGCAAGGTTGAGAACAACTGGCAGGGCGACGCGAAAATGCGCCGCGTGATTTTCCGTCACATGACCGAGTCACAGGCGCTGCGCCTGATGATTGAAAAAGGCGATATTGATGTTGCCTCTGGGATGTCGGTGCCGGATATCAATGCATTGAAACAAGATAAAGACGTTGTGGTTGATGAGGTGAAAAAAGGCACGCTGTACTATGTTGCAATGAGCCTGAAAAACGAATACTTCGCTAAACCGAAAGTGCGCGAAGCAGTTCGTTACCTGATTGATTACGATGGCGTCAATAAGACGGTAATGCCTGGCTATGGTTTCTATCATCAGCGCCCTATCCAGAAAGGGATGGATGCGACGTTGCCGGATCCTGGCTACAAGCTGGATGTGCCACGCGCCAAGGCGCTACTGGCCGAAGCGGGCTACCCGAATGGATTTGAAACCACGCTGCGTGTCCTGTCCGATCAGCCGTTCCTGAATTTGGCGACGTCGGTACAGTCCACGCTGGCACAGGCGGGCATCAAAGCCAAAATCATCTCCGGCACCGGTAATCAGGTTTACGGCGCGATGCGCGATCGTAACTTCGATATGCTGGTCGGCCGCGGCGGCGGTGGCGTCGATCCGCATCCTCACTCCAGCCTGCGTTCTGTTGTCTATAACCCGGATAACAGCGACGAAGCCAAACTGACCAACTTCCAGGGCTGGCGCACCTCTTTCTACGACAAGCCTCTGAACGACATGATCGATCAGGCGCTGTTGGAGAAAGATCCTCAGAAACAGAAGCAGATGTATATCAACGTGCAGAATCGCTATGAAGAACTGTTCCCGGCCATCATTCCGGTGTCGCAGATGATCGATTCTGTGGTGTTGCGTAAGGACGTGAAAGGCTATGTGCCGCATCCGTCTTCTACGACGCATCTGCGTGAGGTGTATAAGCAGCGCTAGTGTCCACATGTTAAACCGGATGATTAGCCGATACATTCCCGGCTAATCATCCCGATCAGATACGTTAAAAAGAGATAACCGCGTGAGTGGTGGTTTGTTGTCGCCGCTCACCGGGATATCAGGAGAAAGAACATGGTTTTCTCTGATTGGATCAAGCCGGGTGGAGTACTGCGTCGTTTGGCAAAACGTCTGTTTCAGGTCGTTGTCACGCTGTTCGGGTTATTAATCCTGACCTTCGTGATCGGCCGCGTGATGCCAATCGATCCAGTCCTGGCTATTGTCGGACAGGATGCCGACCAAAGTACCTATCAACAGGTTTACCAACAGCTGGGGTTGGATAAGCCGCTGTATGTGCAGTTCTTTATTTACTTCAATTCGCTGATGCATGGAGATCTGGGCAATGCGCTCCTGACTGGACGGCCGGTTATGGATGACATTATCCGCGTTTTCCCAGCGACCGTTGAGTTGGCAACGATGGCGATTATCGTCGGTGCTGGTCTGGGCATACCGCTAGGCGTGTTGGCTGCGGCACGACGCGGCAAGTGGGCAGACTATGTGGTGCGCTTTATCAGTCTGGCCGGTTATTCCACACCGATATTCTGGGTCGGGATGATGGGGCTGCTGGTGTTCTACGCCTGGCTGAACTGGGTTGGCGGTGCCGGACGGGTTGATATGGCCTACGACGGTCTGGTGGAGAACCGTACCGGTCTACTGCTGGTAGATTCGCTACTGGCGGGCGAGTGGGATGTGTTCCGCAGCGCGCTGAACCATCTGGTGTTGCCAGCCACGATTCTCGGTTTCCACTCGCTGGCCTATATCAGCCGTATGACGCGTAGCTTCATGCTGGCGCAGCTTTCGCAGGAATACATCATTACCGCGCGAGTGAAAGGGCTGTCTGAGTTCCGCGTTGTCTGGGCGCACGCGTTTCGCAATATTCTGGTTCAGCTTCTGACGGTAGTGGCACTGGCGTATGGCTCGCTGCTGGAAGGGGCGGTACTGATCGAAACGGTCTTCTCATGGCCAGGCTTTGGTTCCTATCTGACAGGCAGCCTGCTGCTGGGGGATATGAACGCGGTTATGGGATGTGTGCTGCTAGTCGGGTTGATCTTCGTGACGCTTAACCTGCTGTCGGACATGTTGTATCAAATCTTTGATCCGAGGACGAACGCATGAATATTTCCTCTGAGCCGCCGGTCAGCCGTGAATCGGTAATGCGAACACCACCGGAAAAACGTGTGAGCCGCCTGCGGCTACGCGGTGCGCGAATCGGCGGGTTTCTCTTGACGATGATGCGCAATCCGCTGACCGCGATTGGTTCTGCGATTGTGCTGATGTTGATTCTGGTCGCCATTTTTGCCCCGTGGATCGCCACGCACGATCCGCTGGTACAGGACTTGGCTAATGCGTTACAGGCTCCGAGTGCGGCGCATTACTTTGGCACCGATGAGTTTGGGCGCGATGTGTTTAGTCGTCTGGTCTATGGTTCACGCATCACGCTGTATATCGTGGCGCTGGTGTCGGTCACTGTTGGGCCTATCGGGCTGGCGCTGGGTGTCGTTGCAGGGTATTACGGCGGCATCGTCGATACCATCCTGATGCGTATCACCGATATCTTCATTTCGTTCCCTAGCCTAGTGTTGGCGCTGGCGTTCGTTGCGGCGCTTGGCCCGGGTCTGGAGCATGTGGTGATTGCGATTACGCTGACGGCCTGGCCGCCGATTGCCCGTCTGGCAAGGGCGGAGACGCTGTCGCTGCGTCACGCGGACTTTGTTTCTGCCGTGAAGCTGCAAGGTGCATCCTCTATCCGCATCCTGCTGCACCACATTGTGCCGCTGTGTCTGCCGTCGGTAATTATTCGTATCACGATGAATATGGCGGGCATCATTCTGACAGCGGCGGGTCTGGGCTTTCTGGGGTTGGGGGCACAGCCGCCCGATCCTGAATGGGGCGCGATGATCTCTGCGGGTCGTCGTTACATGATGGAGTGCTGGTGGTTAGTAACTATTCCGGGGCTGGCGATTTTAATTAACAGCCTGGCGTTCAACTTCCTTGGAGACGGCCTACGTGACATCCTCGATCCCAGAACTGAATAAGTCTTCTCAACGTGCGCCGGGAAGCTCGCCCCTGATGGAAGTGGAAAATCTGCGGGTAAGCTTCGTGAACCGTGGTGCTGTGACGGATGCCGTGCGCGGCGTCTCCTTTACGCTGGGCTGTGAAAAGCTGGCCATTGTCGGCGAATCGGGCTCCGGTAAATCGACGGTCGGCCGTGCGCTGTTGCAGTTGCATCCGCACAGCGCGCGGATTACGGCGGATAAACTGCGCTTCGGCGATACCGACCTGCTGAAAGCGGATGAGGCGCGGATGCGTCAGATCCGCGGCAAGCGCATCTCCATGATTATGCAGGACCCAAAATATTCGCTGAATCCGGTGGTGTGCGTTGGCGATCAGATTGCCGAAGCCTATCTGGCGCACCATCGGGTGTCGCACCGCGATGCGAAGGAAAAGGTCATGGCGATGCTAGACGTGGTACGTATTCGTCAGCCAGAGCGCGTATACAATCTGTACCCTCATGAGATCTCGGGCGGACAGGGGCAGCGCATCATGATTGCGATGATGCTGATTACTGAACCCGAAATCGTGATTGCCGATGAACCGACCTCCGCACTGGATGTGTCCGTGCGACTGCAAGTGCTAGCGATGCTGGACGATCTGGTCAGCGAGCGCGGTCTGGGGCTGATTTTCATCAGCCACGATATCAATCTGGTACGTAGCTTCTGCGATCGGGTGTTGGTGATGTATGCCGGACGCGTCGTGGAATCCATTGCCGCCGCCGATCTGGACAACGCGCAGCATCCGTACACGCGTGGGCTGCTGAATTCGCTGCCGGATATCGACCATCGACGCCCGCGTTTGCCGGTGATGAATCGCGATCCAGCCTGGATCAATGGATAAAGGGGATAATCATGGCAACTGAAGCAATGAGTCAGCGCAAGCCGATGATCGAAGTGAATAACCTGAATCTCTCTTTTGGGCAGGGCAGCACGGCGAATCAGGTATTGTACGATGTGAATCTTACCGTCAACGACGGCGATATCTTTGGTCTGGTAGGGGAATCGGGTTCCGGTAAAACCACAGTGCTGAAGTGTCTGGCCGGGCTTTTTAATCATTGGGAAGGCACGCTGCATATTGACGGGAAGAAACTGGCACACCGAATCGATCAGGCGCGTTGTCGCCGGGTGCAGATGGTGTTTCAGGATCCGTACGGATCGCTGCATCCTCGTCATACCGTGGAGTCGATTCTGGAAGAGCCGCTGTCGATCCACCGCTTTGACGATCGTGACGATCGTATCGATACCTTGTTGGAGAAGGTGGGGCTGGGAACGCACTTCCGCCGGCGTTATCCGCACCAGCTTTCGGGTGGACAGCGTCAGCGTGTGGCGATTGCCCGAGCGCTGATTCTGGAGCCGAGAGTTCTGCTGCTGGATGAGCCGACGTCGGCGCTGGATGTGTCGGTGCAGGCGGAAATTCTCAATTTGCTAACGGAGTTGCAGCAGCAGGAAAAGCTGACCTACCTGATGGTGACGCATGACTTGGGCGTGATTTCCCACCTGTGCCATAAAGTGGCGGTGATGCAATACGGTAAGATACTGGAAACGCTGGAAACCGACGACCTGACCAGCGATATGCCGAAGGATGCCTATACTTCCATGCTGGTGGACGCCAGCCGTCAGTACAGCCGCGATCTGGCGGTGCGTTCGGAGCGCATGGGCTAGGTACTTATGGACTCGTCGCGCTGCGCGATAATCATCATGATGAGGGCCGAGCAATCGGCCCTTTTTTTATCTTGGGCACAGGTTTTTGCTCACAGTTGGTTACGAACAGACTTTTATACGTAAAAAAAGGTAAATGGGTAGCGTTGAAGAGTGCGGATACTTACAATCATTACGCTTTCTGTAGTCGGCCTCTTCAAAAAGGAATTCTCATGTTCAAACGTACTCTGGTTGCTGCGGCAGCCCTTATTTCACTGACGGCATTTTCTCCCGCCTTTGCGGCTTCCGACGCCACCACACGTGTGCTGTTGACGACGTCTGCGGGCAATATCGAACTGTCTTTAGATAATCAAAAGGCACCGGTTTCGGTAAAAAATTTCGTCGAGTACGTTAACAACGGTTTTTATAACGGGACGACATTTCACCGTGTGATCCCTGGCTTTATGGTACAGGGCGGCGGCTTTTCTGGCGAAATGAGCCAAAAAGCGACGAATGCGCCGATCAAGAATGAAGCCGATAACGGTTTACGTAACCAGCGCGGCACGATTGCGATGGCGCGCACGTCTGATAAAGACAGTGCGACCAGCCAGTTCTTTATCAACATCGCGGACAATGCGTTCCTCGATCACGGCCAGCGTGATTTTGGCTACGCCGTGTTCGGTAAAGTAGTGAAGGGCATGGACGTCGTGGATAAGATCTCTCAGGTGCCAACGAAGAATGTCGGGCCTTACCAGAACGTGCCGACCACGCCAGTCGTGATTCAGTCCGCGAAAGTGCTGCCCGGATTGGCAAAATAGATAAGCAAAGAACCGAGAATACGACAAAGGCCACTGATGTGGCCTTTTAGCATTTTACTCTGCTATTCCATGAGCGCCGTTTTATTCCAGCGCGTTGGCCATCTGCTGTAGCCAGGCATCTACGCCAGTGCTCGGTACGTTCAGCTGACGGTAGGTCGCTGTTGCAACGGGATAGCCGCCGACGTCTTCCTGGCTGTTCACGAAGCCACCTTTCCGCTGTTTGAAATTCTCCACGATACGTTTATCAACGGCATCACGATCTTTAGGGCGTGCGCCTGCGCCTTGCAGTACCTGATTGGTGACGGCGCTAGCCGGTGATGCCGTTAAGCCTGCTGGCCAAATAGGGGACACTTTGAGTAAATTAATCCCGCTGCCTGACGTTTGCGGTGCCGCTTTTCCCTGAGCATCGTACGCGAGGTTATCTGACATCCAGACATCGCCGGAGCTGTTGCTTCCTACCAATCCTAAACCTGCTTTGGTATTTGCGCCGTAGTGCATCACGTTACCCGCAACGGAGACGCGTGGGCTGGCGGGCATGGTTTTCCCTTCCCACTCTCCTTTTACTCCACCGACGCGAACGCCCCAAATGCCGGGGTTGTAGATCAGGTTATTGACCATGACACCCGTAGAACCTGCTTTAAACCAAGCATTGCGCTCGTTGTTGTGCGCATACAGGCTGCCCACGATCGATACGTCGGTCACGTTATCGTGAACCAGCGTCCCCATCGAGTGAATACCTTTGGTGTGAGCCGAATCGTATAGGCCTTCAGCAACGATATTATTCGAAAGTGTGATGCGGTGTGCGGTGCCCTGCGGTCCGTCATAGCGTGGGCCGGAAATTGACAGGTTTTCGTCCGTACCCCAGGCGAAACTAGAGTGGTCGATCACGACGTTGTAGGCATCTTTGCCGTTGATGGAAACATCGCGTTCAAAGCCGCTTTTTTTACCCGTCCCAGCATCGCCGATGCGAAAACGAATATGCTGCATGAGCACATCATGTGTGCTGATCCCCATTCCGCCACGAATGATCGTAATACCGGGAGAGGGGGCGGTTTGGCCAGCGATGGTGACAAATGGCTCGCTTAATCTAAGGTCACTTTTATTCAGGTCGATAATGCCGCCAACCTCAAAAACGATAATGCGCGGACCTTTGGCAGCCAGCGCTTCCCTGAGTGAACCTGCTCCAGAAGATGCCAGCGTGGTGACGCGAATAATGCGTCCACCGCTGCCTGCTACGGTATCCGCTCCGAATCCTTTCAACTCTGGTGCAGCCGGTGTGGCGGCGCTCGCCATCGGTATGCCAACACTAAACACTAAGCCGGTGCTGAACAGTGCGGCGAACAGAAGAGAACGTTTCATTTCATTTCCTTGAATATTAACGATAAAAATGAGCGAGCCCTTAGGGCTCGCTCAGGCGCGGCCCGAACGATAAACCGACGGGCGTTAAGCTCGCTTGCAGGCTCCGGTTAGCACAGAACAATGAGGGTCGGAGCCTGAAGCCCGCTTATTTACCTTTCATGCTTTGCACATCGCAACTAGTTGCAATTTGCTGCCGTCAGCACAGCAAGATTTTTGTTCACGCCAGCATAGTTCGCCAGTTTGTCCTTCACGCACTGTGCCGAAACCGGAGAGTAGCTGTAAGGAACAGAAGCGAATGTGCCAGTGCTTTTCCAGTCTTCCGCATTCACGTAGGGCTTGGCATCTTTATCCCAGGTGATGTTGTATTTAGCGAAGTCGGCTGGGCTCATGACGTTGTTATTACGCAGCTCCCAGGTACCGAAGTTGGAACCGTCGTAACGTGAGGTCACCGGGTTTTTCGCATTCTCGAACCAGTTACGTTCGATCAGCGCAATCCCTTTCTGACGCACGTTCAGGCCAGAACTGGTGATGCCGGTATACAGGTTGTTGTACGCATGAACCTGGCCGCCACGTTGCAGCGGGAGGCGAGCGTTAACGTCGTCGTAAATATTGTGATGGTAAGTCAGGTCACGGCCCGTATCGCTGCTGCTGAAGCCGCTCAGCCCCACTTTTTTGATGCCATGAATGTAGTTGTACGAAATGGTCACGTTGGTCGAGGCTTTCTTAATATCAATCGCGGATTCGAATGTCGTGTCACCGTCTTTTGTACCTGCGCATTCAAAGTTTTTCGCGAAGATTTCGTTGTGGTCAATCCAGACGTTCGGCGTGTTGTCGATACGAATCGCATCGCCGTCTTGCGCGCCGCCCGGCATGTAACCAAAGCGCATATTACGGATGACGATATCGGATGATTTTGTCAGCCAGATCCCGAAGTTGGCGGACGATCCATTGGTTCCGATGATGGTAATCCCTTTGGTGAATTCTTTGATTTCTACACCTCGGGCATCCTTACTCCACTGGCCGCAGATGTTGGCCTCAGCGGCTTTGATCAGCGCGTCTTCATTACCGTTATAGGTGATGACAAGCGGGTAAGCGCCACCTTTCACTTTCTTGCCATTGGAATCCAGCTTCGCGGCTTCGATGATATCAATAATATCTTGCATGGAGCGTGCTGTTTTTTTCACGGCACCGGCAACGTCACCACCGTCAGTGGTGGCATAACCCCCCGTATTTGCCGCCATCGTTGGTTGGGCCGCAAGCAATAACAGCCCAGCGGCTGCAGAAGGCAGTAGATATTTCATTAGGGTACTCTCCTTGGAATAGAATTTTTGTTTGGGCATTTATGATCCACATAACCCAGATTATATTATTTTGGTGTTTCAATAAAAATGGAATCAAGGTTTATTGAAATCCCAATTAATTCTTACCATAAAAGTAAAAGAATTCAATATTTCAATATTAAATATATGGATTGAATAATGACGTAAATCCAAAAGATTAATAAGTGACTATTTTAAATGATAATATTTTTTTCATTTTTTCTAAAATCAAGATGTCGGAAGTTTTATGAAAAATAAAATTATATTTCGTTTTATTACTCGTTGTTGGATGCGATTTGATAGAGGTGATAATTGTGAGCGACATCAATAAATAAGTAAAATTTCCTCGTTGAGATGATGGTGTCAGAAATAGTTGATGCCGATCAAATTATTAATTAATCACGTGTTGATGGACTGTTGTTATTTCTATCGGTTAATCATTAATTAAAGGGGAGGTATTAATAAATCAAGCTATTAATTCATATTATAAATAATTAGCTTGGTATTTAATGTATGCATATTTTTTAGGAATGCATATCCACTCTCATGCGTAGGTTCCATAAAAAACGAGCGAGCTCTTAGAGCTCGCTCGGATAGAACCATGTCTTAGCGCGAAGAGTCATGGCCGCGGAACATTCAGGCTTATTGCTTCCTGTCTTGATTCGACAGAGAAAGCCTGACCACGTTTATTTGCAGTTAGCCGCTGTCAGTACTGCCAGGTTTTTGCCTACGCCAGCATAGTTTGCCAGTTTATCCTTCACACACTGTGCAGAAACTGGGGTGTACTTATAGGAGATGGCAGGGAACTTACCAGTACTCTTCCAGTCATCTGCATTGATGTGAGGAGAGGAAGGTTTGCCCCAGGTGATTTTGTATTTAGCAAAATCAGATGGGCTGGTAATGTTGTTGCTACGGAGTTCCCAAGTACCGAAGTTGGAACTGTCGTTACGTGCTGTCACTGGGTTGAGCGCATTTTCGAACCAGTTGCTTTCAATCAGCGCGATCCCTTTCTGACGCACGTTAAAGCCTGAACCGGTGATGCCGTCATACAGGTTGTTGTACGCGTGAACCAGACCACCACGCTGCAGCGGCAGACGTGAGTTAACATCGCGATAGATATTGTGATGGTAAGTCAGGTTACGACCCGTATCTGTATTGCTTGCGCCGCTCAGGCCAACTTTCTTGATGCCATGAATATAGTTGTAGGATACCGTGACGTTAGTTGACCCTTTCTTGATATCAATCGCTGATTCAAAGGTGGTGTCATTGTCTGGCGTACCTTTACACTCAAAGTTCTTGGCAAAGATCTCGTTGTGGTCGATCCAGACGTTCGGTGAGTTATCGATACGAATGGCATCGCCGTCTTGCGCGCCGCCCGGCATATAGCCAAAGCGCATGTTACGTACCACGACGTTAGAAGAATTCACGATCCAAACACCGAAGTTGGCAGATGAGCCATTGGTGCCCTGAATCGTAATGCCTTTAGTGAACTCTTTGATTTGTACGCCGCGAGCGTCTTTGCTCCACTGGCCGCAGATATTCTTTTCAGCCGCTTTGATTAATGAATCTTCATTACCGTTATAGGTGATGATGAGCGGGTAAGCACCGCCTTTGACTTTCTTGCCTTTTGAATCCACTTGTGCGGCTTCAATAATATCCACAATTTCTTTCATAGAACGTGCCGTTTTTTTCACGGCACCGGACACTTCTCCACCATCCGTAGTGGCATAGCCGCCCGTATTTGCGGCCATTGCGGGTTGAGCCGCGAGTAATAGCAATCCAGCAGCTGCTGTAGGCAATAGGTATTTCATTATCACTGTCTCCTTGGAATAGAATTTTCATGGGCATTTATCGATCCCTATGCCCGATGTAACAGGTACAAATTTTTCAACAAAAATGAATTTCAATTTTGGTGAAAAACCAAGGGGAGTGTGGTCAAAAAATAAGTTCAGTTCAAGGGTGAAATGTTAAATGTATTAATGATGAAACATTCTGTAACACCAATGATTAAAGTAGATGGATTTTATAGGAAATTATTTTCTTTTAAAATTTAGTAAAATCAATAAATTAATTTTTATTTGAGAATAAATAAAAACTGGTTTCTATATTGATTTTACGATTTCAAGGCCATGCTTTTGTAATAAAAATTGCGAATGGTGTGAAAAATACGTCTTAAGTAAAAATATAGTACCACATGGCTATTCAATTTTTCTTATATCGTTAATTGATTTTATTGCTCTGCCCATTTGTTGGTGAAATAAATCATCCGTTAATTAAATGATAATCTCGCTTAGGAAAAGCCCAGCGCATCATAATGAATACGCTGGGCTTAAGCTTTTCTTCAGGCTTACCCGCGATATCACCTGTCGAGGAAGCCTAAACGCGTTTATTTACAGTTAGCTGCTGTCAGTACCGCTAGGTTTTTACCTACGCCGGCATAGCTTGCCAGTTTATCCTTCACGCACTGTGCTGAAACAGGAGAGTAGCTATATGGGACAGCTGGGAACTTGCCAGTACTCTTCCAGTCATCCGCATTGATGTGCGGTGTGGATGGTTTACCCCAGGTGATGTTGTATTTAGCAAAATCAGATGGGCTGGCAATGTTGTTGTTACGCAGCTCCCAGGTACCGAAATTGGAATCGTCGTTACGTGCTGTTACTGGGTTGAGTGCATTTTCGAACCAGTTGCTTTCGATCAGCGCAATCCCTTTCTGACGAACGTTAAAGCCTGAACTTTTGATACCGTCATACAGGTTGTTATAAGCATGCACTTTACCACCACGTTGCAGCGGCAGACGTGAGTTAACATCGCTGTAAATATTGTGGTGGTAAGTCAGGTCGCGACCCGTATCCGTATTGCTTGAACCGCTCAACCCCACTTTTTTCACGCCATGGATATAGTTGTAGGATACCGTGACGTTGGTGGCACCTTTTTTGATATCGACAGCCGATTCAAAAGTGGTGTCGTTGTCTGGCGTCCCAGCACATTCGAAGTTCTTGGCGAAGATCTCGTTGTGATCGATCCAAACGTTCGGCGTGTTATCAATACGGATGGCATCGCCGTCTTTTGCGCCGCCCGGCATATAGCCGAAGCGCATGTTACGTACGATAACGTTGGAAGAGTTAACCATCCAGATACCGAAGTTAGCGGAAGAACCGTTGGTTCCGAGGATAGTGATCCCTTTGGTGAACTCTTTGATTTCCACACCGCGTGGATCTTTGCTCCACTGGCCGCAGATGTTAGCTTCGGCGGCTTTGATTAGCGCATCTTCATTACCGTTATAGGTAATCACGAGTGGGTAGGCCCCACCTTTTACCGCTTTACCGCTTGAGTCCTTTTTCGCAGCCTCAATGATATCGACGATCTCTTGCAGAGAACGCGCAGTTTTTTTCACAGCACCAGAAACGTCGCCGCCGTCAGTGGTGGCATAACCCCCCGTATTTGCTGCCATTGTCGGTTGGGCAGCGAGCAGCAACAGGCCAGCTGCTGCAGAAGGCAGTAGGTATTTCATTATGTACTCTCCTTGACATAGAATTTTTTTGGGTATTTATCACTACACACCCTGTGTAATTTAAAAAGGCCATTTCAACAAAAATGAAATTAAGGTTTGTCTATAAAGCCAAGCTAAGTGTTAACAGAAAAAATAAACAATACAAGATGGGGCGTTAAATATATTAATTAAATAACAGAGGACAGTTGAGAGGATTTGTGTCTATCTATTTTAAATAGAAACCAATTTCTATTTAAATCATTTTAATTCATGGTGTTATGTTTTTTTATCTTTGTTTTTTCAATCTGGATTCTTTATTTTTCATCCATTTGATATGCGTGATTTATTCGCTTGTTGAGAAATTGTGATCGCCATCAAAAATATTACTTTAAAGCTAATTTTCTTAGCTTTCCTGCCTTTTTAAAAAACTGAGTTAATTCATAGACGGTTTTTGTTTATTATTTTTTTTGTTAAAAATAATTTCAAAGTAATCGTTTTCTATATTGAATCTAATAAATAATACCTATTAATAAAGATGGTGGTTGCGGAAATAAATGATTAATTACCTATATAATTATTATCTTGCTAATTTTATGTTCTGACATCGCGTAAACACATAGCCCCGATTTTCCTCTGTCTGCAGAGAAGTTGTACCGCTGAATATTGTCGCTCACTGCTGTGAAGCGCTAAGAAAAAACTAAAAAATAGAGAAGCTATCGATGGGCCGCAGACGTTGAACTGCATAAATATTTTTCGCCACATATTTTTTGTTGACAAGGTATGTTTTTCTTGACTGTTAAATGTGTGAGGGGTAGCGTTATTAGAATGCATGAAAGCCATTTTCAGATACGCCACTAGGATCGTAAGATGTTCATCTCAGATAAAAAGATCGCAGAAAATTTAATTGAAAAATCAATTGTTCTTATCGAGCAAATCAAAGAAGAATTAGTCGTGCTGAAAAGCTCTTTGCCTCAGGAGGAATATGAAAAGTGTCGGCATATTGCTGGGCACTTAATTTATACGTTAACGGGTAAGGTTATAAATGATATTTCAATTGATCATCCAGATTTAAAACCAGATGGCTTCACGGTTTATGTTAATAAGGATGTCAATCTGTAGATTATTTGTCAAGTGGTTGGTTTTTTTGTAAAAATTATGATTTCCCTAAGTTTTATTGGCTATGGAAATATAAATCCAAGAGTTAAAAATATTAATTAACATACCTTTAAAGGATTGAGTTGTGTTGAACGTATCCCCTCCGATGGCATTAATTATATTGTTATTATCATGTTTTTTATTTTCTGGTAACGCAATTAGCTCAGATAGCAAACCACTTTCTATCGATTTTTTAAAAGGAAAGATAAATTTTATAGAAAGAAACAATTCTTGTATTGTTAAAAATAGAAAAATTAATAAAATTTTCATTAACGAGAAATATTCACTATCCGAAACTGATAGATGTATAGCCGAATGTTCATACCTATTAGATATACCTGGTGATTATGGAAGTTCAAACTTTCATAGTTGCCTTTCACAATGTAAAGGACAGATTCCGTTGTGTGACTTCTGATTTTTATTTTTATGTAAATAAAATATAAATCTGGTGATTTAATATTATTTTTTATTGATTTTTTATTTTGTTAATTATTAATTATTAATTAATGTTGCTAATTTTTATTAATGATTTTAAAAGGATGATATAAGTCATGGCTTCATACGAGATAAAGATTTCAGGGTCTGGTGGCATGCATACAATAACATGCAGTGATGATACCTATATACTTGATGCTGCTGAGGAGGCTGGAATAGATCTTCCCTATAGCTGTCGGGCTGGGGCCTGTTCATCATGCGCGTGTAAGGTGATATCTGGGGAATATGATGATAGTGACCAGTCTTTCCTCAATGATTCCCAAAGGGGAACGTATATATTGTCTTGTGTTACGTACCCTTCATCAGATATGACAATAACTTCCCATGTTGAGGATGAGCTGGTTGACTCGGAGTGCTGAATAATGATTAGCAGAAGAAATTTTATTTTATCTAGTGTAGCACTTAGTCTGTGCGGTCTGACATATCGTGCCAATAGTGAACCCAATGGAAAATCTATAATAATAAATGCAGCATTAATTAATAACAGGGATGACATTAATGAACGTCTGGATAAATTTATATTTAAAAAAGGTCAATGCAATTCCGTTAAATCAACGCAGCAGGATGCTGTAAAAGTTATTATTAATGTTATCAGTAAGTCTACAATGGAACCTTTAACCGGAAGCAGAGTTGGCTTATGCCTTTCAGATGCTTTCAAAGCGAAAGGGAAAGTTGCTTCTGCGAATCAGAGTTGTAATGTCACGTGGGCCGAAATTAGAGATGAAGCGCCTGTCGAGTTCACAACCTACATTCCTAAGTTGTCGTTAAAAGGCAAGAAAGTTATGAATCCTATGGATATTATTATTCGAAGTGAAAATAAATTTGGCGTCTATCGGTTTAATTTCCCTCTGGATTATCTATCATCAATCGGTGTATTCCAGTCTAGCGCGAAAGAAGCGGTAACGACTAAGACTCTGACAGATGTAGCTATCGAGCTATATGGGAAAAAGCCAGAGAACTCAGTTGCTGAGCTAAGGCCTGAATATGTTGATGGTTTTTATCATGTACCAGTAACCTTTATCCTGGATGATGCTTAACGATCGTTCATGATTGTGCTCGTTACTTGAATCAATATCGAACCACACCAGAGATTCCGCGATGTTTTCAAATTTCCTTCGGAATCTCTGCCTCCTATCATCTGCCCCCTAGATTTAGACAGCATTAATCTCTTGTCATCATGCTAATCACGTATACAGGTACAATAGCCTGTGTTACACCCGCTTATGAAAAACGCATCGACATAATTTTCAGGTATTATTGCGGGTATCAAAAGTAGGATGAATTAAAATAACCAATGTCTATCAATATATTAAGTCAATATGCTGCTAATTATCGATAACTACGACTCCTTTACCTACAACCTTTACCAATACTTTTGTGAGCTTGGCGCACAGGTCGTGGTGAAGCGTAATGATGAACTGACGCTGCGCGAGATTGAACGGCTTGCGCCTGAGCGATTGGTCATTTCACCTGGCCCTTGTACGCCGGATGAGGCGGGCATTTCACTGGCTGCTATCCGTCACTTTGCCGATAAACTGCCTATTCTGGGTGTGTGTCTTGGCCATCAGGCGATGGGGCAGGCATTCGGCGCGCGTGTGGTGCGAGCACGGCAGGTCATGCACGGGAAAACCTCAGCGATTGCGCATAGCGATACGGGGGTGTTCGCAGGGCTAGCCCTGCCTTTGACGGTCACCCGCTATCATTCGCTCATTATTGATTCAGCATCGCTACCCGATTGCTTTGAGATCACAGCCTGGAGCGAACATGAAGGAAAGCGTGATGAGATTATGGGGATTCGCCATCGCGCATTGCCGCTGGAAGGGGTGCAATTTCACCCAGAGAGCATTCTTAGCCAGCAAGGGCATCAGATTTTGGATAATTTCCTTAAAATTTAGCCATATAGAAAGTTATTCTCTTCAGTAGCTGATTTAATATTGCCTGAAATTGATTTTTTATGCATATTTATTGACTATATTTTCATTTCGATATGATGGACAGCAGAGTGAGGCAGCAAATGGCAGCAGAGCAGAAAGCAGTGACGCGGGACACTCACGATAAAGTGATTTTGCCGGTTTATGCACCCGCGAAGTTTGTACCTGTGAAAGGTAAAGGGAGCCGTGTCTGGGATCAGGAGGGCCGAGAGTATATCGATTTCTCCGGTGGCATCGCGGTTACGGCGCTCGGTCACTGCCATCCCGCATTGGTCAACGCGTTGCAGCAGCAGGGCGAAAAGCTGTGGCATACCAGCAATATTTTTACCAATGAACCTGCGCTACGTCTCGCCAGCAAACTGATCGATGCCACTTTTGCCGATCGCGTGTTCTTTGTTAACTCTGGCGCAGAGGCTAATGAAGCGGCGTTTAAGCTGGCGCGCCACTATGCGGTTAAACGCCATAGCCCGTATAAAACCAAGATTATTGCTTTCTACAATGCGTTTCATGGCCGTACGCTGTTCACCGTTTCAGTTGGCGGACAGCCTAAATATGCCGATGGTTTCGGGCCTAAGCCTGCTGACATTGTTCATGTTCCCTTCAACGATCTGGCGGCGGTTAAAGCGGTAATGGACGATCACACCTGTGCGGTCGTGCTGGAGCCCATTCAAGGTGAGGGCGGTATTACGCCTGCAACGCCTGAGTTTTTACAGGGCGTTCGCGATCTGTGCGATCAGCACAAGGCGCTGCTAGTGTTTGATGAAGTGCAGAGCGGGATGGGGCGTACCGGTAAATTATTCAGCTACATGCACTACGGTATTACGCCGGATATTCTCACAACGGCTAAAGCATTGGGCGGTGGGTTCCCGATTAGCGCGATGCTGACGACGGAAGAGATCGCATCGGCTATGACGGTTGGGGTACATGGCACGACCTATGGCGGCAACCCGTTGGCCTGCGCGGTGGCGGAAGCCGCGCTGGATATCATCAACACGCCGGAAGTGCTGTCAGGCGTAGCGGATCGTCACGATCGCTTTGTCAGTGAACTTGAGAAAATCAACCGACAGTATGGTGTATTTGAGCAGGTCCGCGGTATGGGACTGTTACTGGGGGCTGAGCTGAGATCGCAATGGCATGGTCGCGCCGGCGAGTTCCTGGCTGCCGCAACGGCTCAGGGGCTGATGGTGTTGATGGCAGGGCCAAACGTTATCCGCTTTGTACCGTCGTTGATCATTGATGAAAACGATATCGCACAGGGGATGGATAAATTCGCCAACGCTGTTGTGCAGGTCGTTAATGGCTAGCTAACGCAACGAACTGAGTGCGCATTGACAAGATCAATGTAATAAAAAAGCGTGAGGCAGAGGCTTCACGCTTTTTTGTTGGTAGGGTACAGCGGCAGGGGTCAGCGAGTGCCGTAAACGACAATCGTTTTACCGTGCGCAGAGATCAGGTTCTGGTCTTCTAACATTTTCAGAATGCGACCCACGGTTTCACGCGAGCAGCCAACGATTTGCCCAATTTCCTGACGGGTAATTTTAATTTGCATGCCATCTGGATGCGTCATGGCATCAGGTTGTTTGGCCAGGTTGAGTAGGGTTTGGGCAATACGGCCGGTCACATCAAGGAAGGCGAGGTTGCCGACTTTCTCAGAGGTAACCTGAAGTCTGCTTGCCATTTGTGCAGACAGACGCATGAGAATATCCGGGTTAACCTGGATGAGCTGGCGGAATTTTTTATAGGAAATTTCAGCCACTTCACAGGCGGTTTTTGCCCGAACCCAGGCACTGCGTTCCTGACCTTCTTCAAACAGGCCGAGCTCGCCGATAAAATCGCCCTGATTGAGGTAGGAGAGGATCATTTCCTTGCCTTCTTCATCTTTGATTAGCACTGCGACAGAGCCTTTCACGATGTAGTAAAGCGTTTCTGCTTTTTCACCTTGGTGAATCAGCGTGCTCTTCGATGGATACTTGTGGATATGACAATGGGAAAGGAACCATTCGAGAGTTGGGTCTGTTTGCGGTTTGCCGAGAACCATTCGCTATCATCCTCTGTTGTAATTCACTGCGCAAATTACAGGGGTCAGAGTTCCCTGTACGGCGTGTTTAACTGCTAAAAAAATAAAATTCAGTCTAGGCAGAATGACGTCAGGGAATATACTGGAACCACTATACCCTTGATTTTTCGGTTGCTGCCTTGCCGCACCGTAAACGTGGCCGAGTATGTCTGGCTACGTCATCTTCTTCGTTTCTGGGGTTGTCCAGAAAAGGTCTATTCTATTTTCGTTTTAACACAGCTTGAAGGATGTGTCTTGTGTTGTCTCGCTTCAGCATGACAAAGTGCTGATTAACGCTGGTTTTTGTATAGTAACGATATAAGTTTTCAAAAAATTTTTAGTGGAGAGACATCATGCAGGCTCGGGTAAAATGGGTTGAAGGCTTAACGTTTTTGGGCGAATCCGCATCAGGGCATCAGATATTGATGGACGGCAATTCTGGCGATAAAGCGCCCAGTCCGATGGAAATGGTATTGATGTCCGTGGGAGGATGCAGCGCGATTGACGTGGTGTCGATTCTGCAAAAAGGTCGCAACGATGTGGCTGATTGTGAGGTGAAATTAACGTCAGAGCGCCGGTCTGACGCGCCGCGTTTATTTACCCACATCAATCTGCATTTTATCGTGACGGGAAAAGGACTGACTGACAAAGCTGTCGAACGAGCTGTCGCCCTGTCGGCGGAAAAGTACTGTTCTGTGGCACTGATGCTGGGCAAAGCCGTTGAGGTGACGCACAGCCACGAAATCAGAGTGCTGCAATAACCTATTTTTCAGGGCACGATGCTGCCGTGCCCAGTTTGGATTATTCGATCGTTTTCCCTTCTATCAGCCGCTGCACCAGCGGTGCCATGATTAACTCCATTGCCAGCCCCATTTTCCCGCCAGGAACGACCAACGTGTTGATATGGGAAATAAACGATCCCTGCAACATGGCGAGCAGATAGGGGTAATCAATATTGTCCAACCCCTGAAAATGAATGACGACGAAGCTTTCATCCAGTGACGGAATCGACTTGGCAGCGAATGGATTGGAGGTGTCTACGGTTGGCACGCGCTGGAAGTTGATGTGTGTGCGAGAAAACTGTGGCGTGATATAGGTGATGTAGTCTTCCATCGAGCGAACGACGGAATCCATCACCGCTTCACGCGAGTGGCCACGTTCATTGACATCACGAATCAGTTTTTGAATCCACTCCAGGTTGACGATCGGCACCACGCCGACGAGCAAATCGACATGCTGTGCCACATCGTTTTGCTCGGTGACGACGCCGCCGTGCAGCCCTTCATAGAACAAGATATCGGTGGGTTCCGGCATGGGGTCCCACGGCGTGAATGTTCCCGGAACTTGATTATAGGGAATCGCTTCATCATAGGTATGAAGGTATTTACGCGTCTGACCGCGTCCGTGCAGGCCATATTCGGTAAACGATTGTTCCAGCAGATTGAAGTCATTTGCTTCTGGGCCGAAATAGCTGATGTGGCGACCTAAATCACGCGCTTTGCGAATCGCCATGTCCATTTCAGGGCGCGTATAGCGGTGGAAACTGTCTCCTTCCAACTGGGCGGCACGCAGGTCGAACTGCTGGAAAATCTTACGGAAGGCCAGACTGGTTGTCGTGGTTCCCGCTCCGCTGGAACCAGTAACCGCAATAATCGGATGCTGATGTGACATAAGGTGCATGACTCCGTGATCGCGAGGCTCGCACAGATCGAAGGCCTGTGCGTATCCTCAGAAAAGACGTAATTGTCATCATTGTTAGCATGTTTGGCGCGTTCTTTCACGATTTTCGCCATGCTCAATAAGGGGCATGCCCTCCTGTATTGAGCTGGTTGCGTGACATAATATTGAGGGTTTCATGTAACTCAGACCACACCAACACCACTTCGCCAAATTGGAGCTGGCTGCGGATATCTTCTACTTTCTGCGCCAGCGAACGTTCCTGTTCGCCGTAATCGGTGCCTTCCCGCAGGACGAAAGATTCGATGATGCTATCCAGTGTTTCTGGATCGAGCTGTTGCCAGGGAATAATCACGCTATTCCTCCTGAATGAAAAGATCCCGAAGAAAAAGAATCGGTGGCATGGTCCAAAAATGGGCTAAGCCAATTGGGAATGCGCTGTTCCAGCCACATTTCCGGTTTCAGCAACGTTCCTCCGACGAAGCCGACATGCCCACCATGTTCCGTCAGCTGATACTCAATATTAGACGGTAACTGCGACAGATCGGGAATCACCTCAGACGTCATGAAGGGATCGTCCTTCGCGTGGATGATCAGCAGCGGTTTGCGTATTTGAGGCAACAGCGGTAGGGCACTACAGCGTCGATAGTAGTCATCTGCATCGCGAAAGCCGTGGATACGTGAAGTGATGACATCATCAAATTCTCGCAGTTGGCGTATTCGCTTCAACTGCGGCAACTGAATTGGCAATGTGTCTGGGTACGCTGCCAGTTTACGGCCAGCGTTTTGTTTCAACAGGCGTAGCAGGTAGTGCTGATAGACACAGGAAAAGCCTTGCTCCATCCGGCGGCTACAGGGTTCGAGCATCAGTGGTGCGGAAACAATGACGGCGGCGGACAGGGAACAGGCTTCGCCCTGCTGGCCAAGCAAGTAGGCCAGCATGTTGCCGCCGAGAGACACGCCGATGGCGGCGGTAGGCGCATCGCCCAGCGTCTCTTGCATCCAGTACAGGAAATAGCTGGCATCGCTGGTTTCGCCGGAATGATAAATACGCTTCATGCGGTTAGGTTTGCCGCTGCACCCGCGAAAATGCATGATGACGGCCAGCCAGCCGCGCTGTTTGCAGGCGTGCAGCAGGCCGTGGGCGTAGGGGCTATGAAAACTGCCTTCCAGCCCGTGAAACAGCACCACGCGTGGTTTGTGCCGCGCCTGTTCAGGTGCTTCGCTCCACGCCAGATCGACGAAATCGCCGTCTGGTAATTCCAGTGACTGCCAGACTGGTGAGAATTGCGCATGACGGCGGATCAGTCGCGGTAATAGCGTTTGCAGATGTGGGTTATGGGCGCCGCTCAGCGGACGAAAGTGATTATGCATAAAGGATATGGAAATCTTGTTGTCGACTCTTGTACGATCAATATCACACTGTTAGCTTCAATGCTGCCAGTTGGTACGATATTTGGGTCAGGAGTGCCTACAAATAATGGAACTGAGTTTATTTCTCTCGATGTTGGGTTTTTTGTGGGTGGCTGCCATTACACCGGGGCCGAACAATATGCTGTTAACCACCTCGGGCGCCAATTTCGGCTTTATGCGTTCGCTGTGGCTGATGGTCGGCATCATGCTGGGCATGCAGAGTATTTTGCTGCTGGTGGCATTCGGTGTCGGTGGGGTGATTCTGATTTATCCTTCGCTGCACTTTATCCTGAAAGTCCTCGGTAGCGCCTATCTGCTCTGGCTGGCGTGGAAAATTGCTACAGCGGCTTACGAACGGCTGGAAACCTCCGTTGCTCCGCCTAAGCCGATCCGGCTTTATCAGGGATGGTTGCTGCAATTCCTGAACCCGAAAGCATGGCTCATGGCGCTGGGCGCGGTTGCCAGTTTTAGTCTGGCGGGGGAAAGTTATAACCAGTCTGTAATCGCCATAAGCATCGGGATTGTGCTGGTTAATCTGGTGTCCGGCGTCATCTGGCTCGGATTCGGCACGATGATTGGACGACTGCTGCGTAGTAAAAAAGCGTGGATTATCTTTAATGTGTCAATGGGGCTGCTGACCGCCGCCTGCGTGTTGTTGATTTGGCATTAAGGCTTCGTTGCTAAGTCGCGAGCGGTTTTTCGCTCGCGACTTAGCAACCACACTGTCAGCAGAATACTATCGGTGGAAATTACTTGTAACCATTTGTTTTTAAAGGGTTGTTAACCACATTAAGTTCAGCATCAAAATCCAGCGTATCGTTCTCTAGCAACCGTGCATGCTGCTGCTGAAAGGCGGAACCGAGTGCTTTCAGGGCAGTAACATTCTTCAGCAGAAAATCGTCTGATTTACCGTGTTTCTCCAATTGGGTGGAGAGCCTGACAAACTCACCTGCCATTTTTTCTACGGCAGGAAGATAACGATTAAGGAACGCCGTGCCCAACTCAACATCCTTGGGATCTTACTGGGATACTTACACTTACACATAGGCATCAAGGGAAAAGGTCTGCGCTCCGTCGGGAGGAGGGGGAGCACGGAAGCAGAACTTCAGTAATGTCGTTAGCGCATTCATACGGTCAAGAAAACGGAATTTACGGGAAGAATATCTGGAAATGGCTGGCATTATGAAAAGGTCATTGCAAATAAAGTGTTATATTCTCACAAGTGAGGATTAAATTTTATCTTCCCTAAAATAAGTGTGCTTACAGTTTTATTGCACATAGATATAAAATATTAATTTTTCTATATACTCAATCTAATAGGGATGCGCATTCGATTAATTAGCACCTTATCTAGTAGTGTGAGCTATTTGTTAGTAGCGACTCTGTCAAAAAACGTATTTGTGATTTTTTATATTAATTATATACTTTTATTGAGCATGTTTACTAGTTAGATGCTTTCATTCAAGTATTTGATTCTGCCTAATAAATATCGATAATTTATATTTAAACTAATAATTGGTTGGGTTAAATATATACAAATACTAAATTAGCAATAGAGGGTTTTTAAATGACAACGATTTATACGCCTTATGTTGATGTTACTGTTAATGCGAACTGGTCTAGCTCACAAGATTACCCTAATGGATTACCTAATCTCCTTTATTTCCAACAAGCCAAAAAGTGGGGGGCGAATGGTTTAATATTTGCATTTATTACATTATCTCCATCAAAAAATGCTTGTTGGGCAGGGAATGATGCTATGCCATTAAACTGGGCATTACCTTTAGCAAATCAGTTAAATGACGCTAATATGGATGTAGTTGTTTCGTTTGGAGGGGCAGTTAACGCAGATATATCAACTCATTTTAGTGGGCAGGAACTCATTAATATCTATCAGAAAGTCATCGATGATTATAGTGTCGCTGGGTTGGATTTTGATCTTGAGAATGGCCTCTATAATGTTAGTCATATTTGTACTGCACTCAAAACAATTCAACGCAACAATCCACAGGTCAGAATTTCTTTTACTCTACCTACCATGCCGACAGGAATGACGGCGACTGGGTTGGGTATCGTTCAGAGTGCAACAGAAGCGGGCTTGGATTTTATCGTGAATGGCATGGCTATGGATTATTACAACCCAGCGTACAAAGATGCGATGGGACAAGCAGCCATCGATGCTGCTACTAGTATCAAAGGCCAGATCAACAAGGGTTATAACCATGTTGCTATTACCCCCATGATTGGACTGAACGATGACCGAACCATGTTTACCCTGGAGGATGCAACTGAGCTTGCAACATTTGCTGAAGAACGATCTTTTAGCTTTTTAGCAAGCTGGAGTTTTAATCGTGATAATCCTTCATCATATAGCTATGTGGATTTAGTAAGTTCCAGTAATCCTGCACAAAAGATCGCCGGTGAATATTGTCAACGGTTTGTGGATGCGTTCGAAAAAACGATCTCATCCACAACGCTACGAGTTGCGGATGTAACTGAAAATAGTATAACACTAGGCTGGGATCCTGTATTGGATCAGGGTACCGTTAGTGAATATATTATTTATGAAAATGGTAAAAAAGTTGAAAGCGTTCCATCAACAACACTCATCTATACAGCGGAACAGCTAAAGCCGGATACGAAATATAGCTATTTTGTGACATTCAAACTTAGCGGAAATTCTGAGGAGTCAAACCCGAGTAATAGCGTCCAGGCCACCACCCTTCCAGCCAACCCGGGTGAATACCCTCAGTGGAAGTTAAATACCTACTATTCGGTAGGTGCTAAAGTGACGAATCTGGGGAGAAACTGGATATGTATCCAAGCACACACCTCTTACTCTAGCAGTTGGCAACCTGGTGGGGACGACTATAAGACGCTCTGGCAGCTAATTGGATAGTGCTTATGTACTAAATAATTCGAACAGCACTTGCGCTGCCCCGAAGAGTGAATTTCAGAGGGGATATTTATTAATCCCGATGAGCTTACTCAGGTAAGTGATTCGGGTGACAAATCTGCTGGGAGAAGATTTGAACGCTATTTGTGGCGGCCTCGTTATACGGCCCATCCTTGGGCTGTATAACGAGGCCGCCAATGCATCTGCGATGGGTATAGCTTAATTAGCTCAACTGCAAGCACTGCAATTTAGGAAAACGAATGTAGCATTGTGATGGACTCTTCCCCTAAGCTGCCAGTGTCATACTTTCACTGGCCGTTTCAATCAGGGAGAAACATTACATGAACAAGATCAACGCTGTTAGGGAAGGTGTGGTTTACTCGTTTTGCATCATCTGTTCTAGCTGTTCCTGCGCGTCCAGCCAGGACATTTCCGTTTCTTCCAGCTCGATTTTGACTTTGGTTTGTTGTTGCAGGCAGTCTGTGAGTTCGGCTTTGTGGCTGATGTCATAGATGGCGCTGTCCGCCAGTCGGTTTTCCAGCGCCGCCAGCGTTTCCCCCAACTTTTCCATCTGCTGCTCAAGTTTGGTTATCTGTTTGCGCAGCGGCTGCGTTTGCGTTCTCAACTCAGCTTCGCGGCGTTTCTGATCTTTTCTGCCCTGCGCACTGTTGGCAGTATTCTCTTTTGGCGTCTCATCGGCCATATTTTCCTGACGTTGCAGGCCGACCAGCCACTGCTGGTAGTCTTCCAAATCGCCGTCAAATGGTTCCACTTTCTGGTCGTGTACCAGATAGAGATCGTCCGTAGTAGAACGGATCAGGTGTCGATCGTGCGAGACGACAACCAGCGCGCCTTCAAAATCGATTAACGCTTCGGTCAGTGCCTGACGCATATCCAGATCGAGGTGGTTGGTGGGTTCGTCGAGCAGCAGGAGATTCGGACGCTGCCAGACGATCAGCGCCAGCACCAGACGGGCCTTTTCGCCGCCGGAGAAGCGTTCGGTGATTTCCGTGACTTTGTCGCCCTGAAAACCGAAGCCGCCAAGGTAGTCGCGCAGTTGCTGTTCCGTTTCCCGCTCTGCCAGACGTACCAGATGCTGCAAGGGCGATTCGTCCGCACGCAGAAACTCTAACTGATGCTGAGCGAAATAACCGAGCTTCACGCCTTTCGCCAGCCCAATTTCCCCTTTCAGTGGGGCAAGTGTGCCAGCAAGCAGCTTGATCAGCGTGGACTTACCCGCGCCGTTATGGCCGAGGAGCCCAATGCGGGAACCCGGCACTAAATTAAGTTTGATCGATTCCAGAATCAGCTTGTCGTTATAGCCTGCGCTGACCTTTTCCATCTTCATAAGTGGATTGGGCAACGATTCTGGGGCGCGAAAACTGAAGCGGAAAGGGTTATCAACATGTGCTGGCGCAATCATCTCCATGCGTTCCAGCATTTTTATCCGGCTTTGCGCCTGCTTGGCTTTGGTCGCCTGCGCGCGGAAGCGGTCAATGTAGTGTTGTAGGTGCGCGACACGTTCCTGCTGGTGCTCATAGAGCGATTGCTGCTGTGCGAGACGAGTGGCGCGCTGGCGTTCAAACGAGGAGTAGTTACCAGTGTACTCGTTGAGCGACTGCTGTTCGATGTGCAGAATTTTGGTCACGACTGGGTCTAGGAAATCGCGGTCGTGCGAGATCAGTACCAAGGTACCAGCGTAGTTTTTCAACCACTTTTCCAGCCAGATAACGGCATCCAGATCGAGGTGGTTGGTCGGTTCATCCAGCAACAGCAGATCTGAACGACAGATCAGCGCCTGTGCCAGATTCAGACGCATCCGCCAGCCGCCGGAAAAGGCGCTGACGGGCTGTTGTAGCTGTGACTGAGAAAATCCTAACCCATTGAGCAGGCTTGATGCTCTGGCCTGAATCGTCCAAGCTTGGATGGCATCCAGCTTGCCGTGCAGCGTGGCAATCGCGTTACCGTCGTTCTCTTCGTTGGCGGTCTGCAACGCGGCTTCCAGTTGTCGAAACTCGCGGTCGCCGTCAATCACGTAGTCCAGCGCAGGTTTATCCAACGCGGGGGTTTCCTGATTAACCCACGCCAGTGACCAATTTTGCGGGAATGTCGCGCTACCACCATCGGCGCTGATTTCACCTTTCAGTAATGAGAGCAGCGTAGATTTACCACAGCCGTTTTTGCCAACCAGACCGACTTTCTGGCCGGGATTAACCGTTGCTGTCGCGTTGTCGATCAGAACGCGTACACCACGTCGAATTTGCAGCGAAGAGAAAACAATCATAAAGCGCCGTATGTTCAGAGTATGTTAAATTGTGGACATATCAGGACACGCAGTGCCCTGTTTTTAGTCGTTGCGCTGCATGGTAACGGAAAACGATTATCATGACGACGCTTTGGAGGGGAATGATGTCGCAGCCACCGAAGATTTTGCTGCTGTATGCCCATCCGGAACCACAGGACTCGGTAGCAAACCGGGTCTTATTGCAACCGGCGCAGCAGTTGGCAAATGTAACTGTGCACGATCTTTACGCACACTATCCTGATTTTTTTATCGATATTCATCATGAACAACAACTGCTGCGTGAGCATCAGGTCATTGTTTTCCAACATCCGTTTTATACCTACAGCTGTCCGGCTTTGTTGAAAGAGTGGCTCGACAGGGTGTTATCCCGCGGTTTTGCCAATGGGATTGGCGGGAATGCGCTGGCGGGGAAATACTGGCGCTCGGTGATTACGACCGGTGAGCCGGAAGATGCCTACCACGCTGATGGGAGCAATCGCTACCCGATGGACGATTTGCTACGCCCGTTTGAGCTGACGGCAGCAATGTGCCGTATGCATTGGATGCATCCCATGATTATTTACTGGGCGCGTCGGTTACAGCCCGATGTGTTGTTGAGTCAAGCCAAAGCTTACGGTGAATGGCTATCCTCCCCTTTACCTGAAGAGGAACGCTAGTATGGAGAGTTCTTCGCTCCTGACCGCCGGAGTCTTGTTTTTGTTTGTGGCGGTAGTAGCCGTACCGATCGCTGCCCGATTAGGGATTGGTGCCGTACTGGGCTATTTGATCGCCGGGATCGCCATTGGCCCTTGGGGGCTTGGCTTTATCCGTGATGTGGAAGCCATCCTGCATTTCTCGGAGCTGGGTGTCGTTTTCCTGATGTTCATCATCGGTCTGGAGTTGAATCCCTCCAAGCTCTGGACGCTACGCCGTTCAATCTTCGGCGTTGGGGCGGCTCAGGTTGGTCTGAGTGCGCTGATTTTAGGCGGAGCTTTGTATCTGACGGACTTCTCGTGGCAGTCCGCGCTGATTGGTGGCGTGGGGCTGGCGATGTCGTCAACGGCCATGGCGCTGCAACTGATGCGCGAAAAGGGCATGAATCGCAATGAATCGGGGCAATTGGGCTTCTCTGTCCTGCTGTTTCAGGATTTGGCGGTTATCCCTGCGCTGGCGTTGATTCCCATTCTGGCTGGGGTACAGGGGGATTTCGGCGATTGGGAACGGATTGGACTGAAGGTTGCTGCGTTTCTCGGCATGCTCATCGGTGGCCGCTATCTGGTGCGCCCGCTGTTCCGTTTTATTGCGGCATCCGGCGTGCGCGAGGTGTTTACTGCCGCCGCGCTATTGCTGGTGCTCGGCTCTGCGCTATTTATGGAAGCATTAGGGCTTTCCATGGCGTTAGGCACCTTTATCGCTGGTATTCTGCTGGCGGAAAGTGAGTATCGGCATGAACTGGAAATTGCGATTGAGCCGTTCAAAGGCTTGCTGCTTGGCCTGTTCTTTATCTCTGTAGGAATGGCGCTGAATCTCGGGATCCTCTACACCCACATCGTGAAGATTATGGTTGCGGTATTGGTGCTGGTGGCGGTGAAAGCGGCTGTACTGTATTTCCTTGCGCGGATTAATCGTATGCGCCGCTCCGAGCGCTTGCAGTTTGCTGGGGTGCTGAGTCAGGGCGGCGAGTTTGCTTTCGTCCTGTTTTCCGCTGCGGCTTCATTCAACGTATTGAAAGGTGAGCAACTGCCGCTGTTGCTGGTGACGGTGACGCTATCAATGATGACGACGCCGCTGCTGATGCAGTTAATCGACCGCATTCTGGTACGTCGTTACAACGTGCAGGATGTACCGGATGAGAAACCGTATGTCGAGGATGACGAACCGCAAGTGATCGTGGTGGGCTTCGGGCGTTTCGGGCAGGTGATTGGCCGCTTATTAATGGCGAACAAAATGCGGATTACCGTTCTGGAGCGTGATATCAGTGCTGTGAGCCTGATGCGCAGCTATGGTTATAAGGTTTATTATGGTGATGCCACGGAGCTTGAACTGCTGCGCTCGGCGGGGGCGGATAAAGCGCGCTCCATTGTGATCACCTGTAATGCGCCAGAAGATACGATGGAGATTGTGCATCTCTGTCAGCAACATTTTCCAAATCTGGAGATTCTGGCGCGGGCACGCGGGCGTGTTGAAGCCCATGAGTTGTTACAGACAGGTGTAAAACATTTCTCGCGCGAAACCTTTTCCAGCGCGCTGGAGCTAGGGCGGAAAACGCTGATGACGGTGGGCATGCACCCCCATCAGGCGATGCGTGCACAACAGCATTTCCGCCGTTTGGATATGCGCATGCTGCGTGAATTGATGCCGCAACTGACGGGGGATGTCGCACAAATCTCCCGTGTGAAAGAGGCACGCCGTGAGCTAGAGGATATTTTCCAGCGGGAAATGCTGCGCGAGCGCCGTCGGCCTAGTGTGTGGGATGAAGACGACGTGTAAGAACCAATAATGTCTACTGGAATAGGTTCTGGGTTCTGGAACGGAGAAGGATTGGATCTATCATGCGTAAACGCTTTATTGCAGGGGCCGTGTGCCCGACGTGTCAGGCTCAGGATACGCTGGCGGTTGGACGAGAGGATGATGTCGAGGTTGTGGTGTGTGTGAAGTGCGGATATCGCCAGAGCCAGGCAGATGAGCCCACGACGGCACCCGCCCCACAGGCTAACGAGATTATCGGGATCTTCCGGCCAGAATGAGGGATGAGTGTCGTGGTGGCATTGTCGCCAACCGTTGACGTTTTTTGATTCCAGACGGTACATAGGGATATTTTTCAGCTACAATTTGCGCCAGTTTGATTTCCAACGGTAGGAGATATCATGAAAGTAGCAAAAGATCTGGTGGTCAGCCTGGCCTATCAGGTACGTACAGAAGACGGTGTGTTGGTTGATGAGTCTCCGGTGAGCGCGCCGTTGGACTATCTGCATGGTCACGGTTCCCTGATTTCTGGTTTGGAAAAAGCCTTAGAAGGCCGTGAAGCTGGCGCGAAGTTTGATGTGAACATTGGTTCCAGCGACGCTTACGGCAACTACGATGAAAATCTGGTTCAGCGTGTACCGAAAGATGTCTTTATGGGCGTTGACGAGCTGCAGGTTGGCATGCGTTTCCTGGCTGAGACCGATCAGGGTCCAGTACCAGTGGAAATCACCGAAGTTGAAGACGACCACGTTGTTGTCGACGGCAACCACATGCTGGCAGGCCAAAACCTGAGCTTCAACGTTGAAGTTGTTGCTATCCGCGAAGCGACGGAAGAAGAGCTGGCGCACGGTCACGTTCACGGCGAACACGATCACGATCATGAACACGGCGACGGCTGCTGTGGCGGTCATGGCCATGATCATGACCACGATCACGGTCACCAGCACGGTAAAGGCGGCTGCGGCGGCAACGGTGGATGCGGCTGCCACTAATGAGTCGTAGCGCATAAAAAAACCTCAGGTTGATGAAGATCACCTGAGGTTTTTTTATATCTGGGCTTGGTGAGCGCCAGTATAGCGGGGGCCGATCTCAGTAATGCGGCGGCGGCGTTTCTTCTGCCTGTGATGCGACGAGCGAGGTTTGCTGGCTGCGCAGTCGGTCGGTGAGTAGACGGACATGTTCACGCAGGCGGCTAATTTCCCGCTCGTGTTGAATAACCGTTTGGTTAAGTTCTTCTATGGTTAATTCCTGAAAGGCCTGTCGGCTTTCCAACTGTTCGAGCCGTTCTTCAAGTGCTGATGGTGACATCGGTATTCCCCTTACTTCTTGTTACCCGCGAGTTTGTCAGAAAGCGGAAACTTCTGGTAGTAAAAACGGTCGCAGTAGGGCGCAATACACTATCCTGAATGGGGCATATCGTTGCCAGAAGGCCTTAGGACGACACAAATGATGTCGGAAAAGCTTCCTGACGTTTTTTATCAAAGGATTGTCGAGTGCGTCGTTGTGTTGTCTTCGTCCGCACAGTTATAGTAGGCGCGAATTTATTTTAATGATGGCTGGAGCGCGTCGCTCCAGATGCTGGAGAAATGGATGAAATCACTGTTTAAAGTAACGCTGTTAGCAACAACGATGGCTCTGGCTCTGAACGCAGGCCAGGCTCTGGCGGCAGACAAGGCGCAGGCATCTGATACCACTGCGGCAGCCAAATTCAAGAATGATGAGCAGGCAGCGGCTTATGCGTTAGGTGCATCTTTAGGGCGTTACATGGATAACTCTCTGAAAGAGCAAGAAAAATTAGGTATCAAACTGGATAAGGATCAGCTGATTGCTGGCGTTCAGGATGCCTTTGCTGATAAGAGCAAGCTGACTGACGAAGAAATCGAAAAAACGCTGCAAGGCTTTGAAGGTAAAGTGAAAGCTGCGGCTGAAGCCAAGATGAAGCAAGATGCGAAAGATAACGCGGATAAAGGCACTAAGTATCTTGAGTCCTTCGCCAAAGAAAAAGGCGTGAAGAAAACTGAATCTGGCCTTCTGTATCAGGTTGAGAAAGAAGGTAGCGGCAACGCGCCGAAAGACAGCGATACTGTAGTCGTTAACTACAAAGGTACGCTGGTTGACGGTAGCGAGTTCGACAACTCCTACAAACGTGGTGAGCCACTTTCTTTCCGTCTGGACGGCGTAATCCCAGGTTGGACTGAAGGTCTGAAACACGTTAAGAAAGGCGGTAAAATCAAGCTGGCTATCCCACCGGCACTGGCCTATGGCGAAAACGGCGTGCCTGGCATTCCGGCTAACTCCACGCTGGTGTTTGACGTTGAACTGCTGGACATTAAATCTGAAGCTGACCTGAAAGCAGCGGATGATGCGAAAGCTGAAAAACCAGCAGCCGAAGAGAAAGCGGCTAAATAAGCATCGCGATAATGGCGATATAACCGCAGGTTTCGACCTGCGGTTTTTTTTGTTTTTCACTATCACTTCCCTGCGATTGAATCCTTTCTCCTGTTAACCGTGACGGCACCTATCTGTCATCCACCGCCTGCTACCCATCATCAGCACAGCGCGCGTAGTACCTTCGCCAACGTCTTGACCGCCGCTTCCAGTTCATGCGGTGCGTGGGCGGCAAATCCCATGAGGAAACCAGCTTTATGCTGGCCCGATGCATACAGCGCTGTCAGCCCGAGCAGATCGATACCGGCCCGACGCGCGGATTCCACCGCGTCGTGTTCAGATATGTCACGGATGAATATACAGGGCATCTGCATGCCTCCGGCCGGCACCCGTGGCTCCACGAAGTCAGCCAGATGTTGACGCACCAGCCGTGCCAGCGCATCGCGGCGTTCGGCATAAACGGTACGCATCGTGCGTACGTGGGCACCGAAGTGGCCTCCTTCGATAAAACGTGCCAACGTGAGCTGTGGAATGGGGGCGCTGTGTCCATCCATCAGCGTACGGGCCACGGTCATTGGGGCAACCAGCTGTGGCGGCAGTACCATGTAGCCGATGCGCAGGCCGGGAAACAGCGATTTGGTGAAGGTGCCGATATAGATCGTTCGATCGTGCGGGTCGAGCCCCTGCACGCAGGCAGTAGGTTTGCCTGCATAGTGGAACTCGCTGTCGTAGTCGTCTTCAATAATCCAGCTCTGTTGCTGCCAGGCCCATTCAATCACGGCCAGCCGTCGATCCAACGTCAGCGTCGCGCCGGTTGGGAACTGGTGTGAGGGTGTCAGGAATACAGCTTTAGCGGGCACACTGTGTGCGTTGCTTGCCTCAAGCAGGTGATCAATCTGCAAACCATCGGCATCTAATGGAATCGGTACACAGGCAAGTCCGGCGGCTTCGAATGCCTTGCGGGCACCGTGGTATACGGGATCTTCAAGGAAGATCGGGTCGCCAGCATCCAACAATACAGTCGCACACAGGGTGAGCGCTTGCTGGGAACTGGTCAGCACCAGTACGCGATCGGGCGTAGCACGGGCTCCCCGTTCGAGATTGACATAATCTGCGATGGCACGTCTCAGCGCTTCCATGCCCTGTGGCGGGCTATGTAGCAGCGCCCGCGTGCCATATTCTTTTAGCACCTGTCGTTCTAGCCGTTCCCATGTCTGGAGGGGAAAGCTGCGGGTTTCCGGCACGCCGGGCGCGAATGCACGCGGTATGATGAAATCGCGAACTCCACCATTCTGGAACATAGCGCTGCCGCGTTGACTGAGGTGCAGTTCTGCTTTGCTATCTCCCGTTTTTCGGGCTTTGCCACGTCCCGGCAGACGCTTTGCCCGCTCCGACACGAAACTGCCGCTGCCGACGCGACGTTCGATAAATCCTTCTGCATGAAGCTGGCTGTAAGCCGATTCGACCGTATCACGTGAAACCCCGAGTGATGTCGCCAGCGCGCGCGATGCGGGTAGGGGCTTGCCCACGTCAAGAACGCCATCGAGGATTAACTGGCGAATCGCTCGCTGGATACGAGCGTGTAAGGGTAAAGCACCGTGCGCGGGGTCGCCAATCCAGGCTTTGACCGATTCAAGCTGGGCGTGTTTGAACAATTGGTCTGCCTCTTATCAAGAAAATGGTGGGGAACATCCGGCTATTTTAAATCTATAAATACGTTTCACAATCCACTCATCCTCTTCATCAGGAGTTAAGCTGATGCCGATACCTTCCGATACACCCACTCGCCACGACAGTCACGGTCGCTATCCCGAAGCCGCCACGGTTGAGGATTTCCAACTTAATCTGGCGGCGGTACAGATGCGCATCGCGGCGGCCTGTCACCGCGTCGGCCGCGATCCTGCCACCGTACGACTGCTGCCTGTCAGCAAGACCAAGCCCGAAAGTCGCCTACGCATGGCCCATGCGGCAGGTTGTCGGATATTGGGCGAAAACAAGGTGCAGGAGGCGTTTCGTAAATGGGAAGCCATGCAGGATTTAACCGATTTACAGTGGTCGGTCATTGGTCATCTGCAAACCAACAAGGCTAAGCTGGTGGCGCGCTTCGCTACTGAATTTCAGGCATTGGATAGCCTGCGACTGGCTGAAGCACTGGATCGCCGCTTACATGTTGAAGGACGTTCGCTGGATGTATTCGTGCAGGTTAATACCTCTGGTGAGGCCAGTAAGTACGGCCTGTCTCCTGAAGACGTACCCGCTTTTATTCAGGCTCTTCCCGCATTCCCTACGCTACGTGTGCGTGGGCTAATGACGCTGGCGCTGTTTTCCAGTGACGCTGAACGCGTGCGCCAGTGTTTCATCCGACTACGTAACCTACGCGATAAATTGCAGCAAAACGCCCCTATTGGTATTGGGCTGGATGAATTATCCATGGGGATGTCCGGCGATTTTGAAATAGCCATTGAGGAAGGTGCCACCGTTGTACGCGTCGGTCAGGCGATCTTCGGGGCGCGTCCTCTGCCGGATAGCTACTACTGGCCTGATGAAACCAGCACAGAAGCAAATCTTTAAAAAAACCATGATTAACGCATAGGACGATGCCCATGTATGACACCTCTTTGACTCTCACGGATTTTGACCCCGAGTTGGCCGATGCCATCTTGAATGAAGAACACCGTCAGGAAACCCATATTGAACTTATCGCTTCAGAGAACTATGCCAGTCCGCTGGTGATGGCGATCCAGAATTCCGTGTTCACCAACAAATATGCAGAAGGTTACCCCGGCAAGCGCTACTACAGCGGCTGCGAGTATGTAGACGTAGCCGAACGTCTGGCTATCGAGCGAGCTAAAGTGTTGTTTGACTGCGATTATGCCAACGTCCAGCCTCATGCCGGTGCTCAGGCTAATGCTGCCGTGTTTCTGGCATTGACTAACCTGGGTGATACCGTGATGGGCATGAATCTCGCTCAAGGCGGGCATTTGACCCACGGTAACCCATCCAACTTTTCTGGTCGCCACTATAAGATCGTACCTTATGGGCTTGATCCTGAAACAGGGTTGATCGACTACGACGAAATGGAACGTATTGCCTTGGAAACCCGGCCAAAAATGCTTATTGGAGGGTTCTCTGCCTATTCACGCCACAAGGATTGGGCGCGGATGCGCGCGATTGCTGACAAGGTGGGCGCGATCTTCTGGGTGGATATGGCGCATGTCGCGGGTTTGGTTGCGGCGGGCGAATACCCGAATCCGCTTCCTCACGCACATGTCGTAACGAGTACAACCCATAAAACCCTACGCGGCCCGCGTGGTGGGATTATTTTAGCCAAAGGGCAGAGCGAGGATTTCTACAAAAAGCTCCATTCCGCCGTGTTCCCTGGTATTCAGGGCGGCCCGTTGATGCATGTTATCGCTGCTAAAGCCGTGGCATTCAAGGAGGCATTACGTCCTGAATTCACGGTGTACCAGCGTCAGGTTGTGGCCAACGCCCGGGCCATGGCTCATGTTCTCCAGCAGCGCGGTTACAAGATCGTCTCTGGTGGCACCGACAACCACTTGCTGCTGATCGACCTGTCCGACAAGCCGTATACCGGTAAGGATGCCGATGCTGCGCTGAGCGATGCTTACATCACTGCAAATAAGAATTCGGTGCCTAACGACCCACGTTCGCCTTTTGTTACCTCGGGCCTGCGTATTGGTACGCCAGCCGTGACGACGCGCGGTTTCGGTGTAGCGGAGTGTGAGCAATTGGCGAGGTGGCTCTGTGACGTGCTGGATGGGCTTGGCGCGGGTGATGAAGCGTTAACGGCAATACGCGATCGGGTACGCCAGCAAGTGGTGACGTTGTGCGGCCGCTATCCTGTATACCGGTAGGGCACTCGAGGCTGAGCACAGGGAGGTGTTCCGTCTCTATATTGTTGAGTAGACCCGCTATTATTGCTCTTCAGGCCTCATCCGGGGATTCGTCAGGGGCGGCGAGTACCACGCGAGCGAGGGCGCCGGAACGTTGTGGCCGGTTGCAGAGGAAAAATTTTCCATCGTGCAACTGAGCAATGCGCGTCACGATACTTAGCCCGAGGCCGATACCGCCATAGCGACTATCCATGCGAACGAACGCCTTACTCAATTCACCGACTTTGCTTTCATCAATACCCGACCCTTCATCCTCAACTTGTAGTTCAATATGTGGCAGCGTGCTCAGGCTTACGGTGATCTGACTTGCTTCCGGGCTATAGCGATAGGCGTTTTCTACCAGATTGCGTAGCAGTAGTTGGAGCAACGTCGCATCGCCGCGCAGAGTGATATCTTCTGGTGGCAATACCCATTTCAGCGTCTGCTGACGCTTTTGCAGCATCTCGGCCAGTTCATCCTGCATAGGAAAAATGACGTCTTGCAGGAACGCAACATTTTGGTGGTGGCCCGCCGAAAATTCCTGTCCGACACGGGCAAGCAGCAAAAGCTGTTCTACCGTCTTCACCATTTTATCGATACGTTTGATGAGCGAACTGCAATCAATCTGATGTTGTTGCTGGTGTAGCTCAAGGTGCAGACGAATTCCGGCTAGCGGGGTTCGTAACTCATGCGCGACATCCGCAGTAAATTGCCTGTCGCGTTTCAACGTTTCGTCCAAGCGCTGAAAAAGCTGGTTGATGGTATGCGTGACCGCCGCAACCTCTTTTATGTCACTCTGTTGCGGCAGCGGTTCCAGGTTTTCTGCCGTGCGATCCTGCAATTCTTCCTGTAGGCGGGAAAGCGGACGTGTGATCCAACTGACCGCCTGAAAGCACATGAGCAACGTCAGGATGACCATTACCAGACTTGGAATACTGAGCGAGGCGATCGCCTCATTGATCTCTTGATCGATCTGCATGTTCTGCGCGCTGGCGCTCAGAGATTTATCAACCAGCAGGCTAATCTGTTCTTCGCTTTCGTGCCAAAGCCAGAATACGCTAATCATCTGGCATACGAGCAGGATGCCGCCTAGAGCCAGCACCAAACGACGACGCATGCTGGTGACGGCGTCGGTATCGCCCTTCATGGTTGTTCACCTTTAGTCAGCAGATAGCCAAAGCCTCGCAGGGTTCGGATGCGGTCTTTCCCTATCTTGTGCCGCAGATTATGGATATGCACCTCAAGCGAGTTGGAAGACGGGTCATCGTTCCAGGCATAAATATCCTGATGCAGAACCTCACGGTGTACCTGAGAGCCGGCTTTCAGCACCAGGCGGGACAGGATCGCAAACTCTTTCGGCGTCAGCACCACTGGCTTGTCATCCAGCAACACCTGTTGATTGTTTAAATCCAGCGTAATGTTGTCGACCTGTATTTTGCTGTTGCTTGAACCCTGATTGCGGCGAATCAGCGCGCGTACGCGCGCTTGTAATTCCGTCAGGGCGAAAGGCTTGGCAAGGTAATCGTCTGCGCCGACATCCAGCCCGCTGACGCGATCGTTTACCTTATCCCGCGCGGTTAAGATGAGCACGGGATGCTGGTAATGATTCTTACGCCAGCGTGAGAGCAGAGTGAGCCCATCTTCATCTGGTAAGCCAAGATCGAGAATAACCAGACTGTAATGCGCGCTGCTGATGAGCGCGTCCGCTTCTTTGGCCGTGCCTGCGCAATCGCAGGCATAACCTTCATGACTCAACGCCAATAATAATCCTTCCTGCAACAGCTTATCGTCTTCAACAATCAATAATTTCATGTTGCCTTATCCCTGCACGGCTGAAGGATATCGAGCTGAGGCTGATATTCTTTCGTGGCGATAGTAAACATCCCCAGTATGGTATGGAAAAGATTATCTTGCGAGTAATCCAGCTGTTTCGCGTTCTGGCGCAGGCAGGTGTCCTGAATGGCGTGTTGTTGCTGATAACCCGTTGATAACCACATCAACATCGGGACGTGCGTTTGCTGTTTCGGCGCAATAGAGTAGGGCATGCTATGCAGGTAGATGCCGTTTTCCCCTAACGATTCGCCGTGGTCTGACAGGTAAACCAGCGACGTATTAAATTTATCCTGATGCTGTTTCAGTACATTGATCGCTTTATCCAGAACAAAATCGACATACAGAATCGTGTTGTCATACGTATTGGTCAGCGCTTCCTGCGTACAGGTTTGAATCTGATTGGTATCACACGTTGGGGTAAATTTCTTAAAGGCGTCAGGATAGCGCTGATAATAGCTCGGGCCGTGGCTGCCTATCGTATGTAATACGATAATGCCGTCGTTATCGAGTTTACTAATATAGTCTTCGACGCCGTGGAATAATGCTTCATCGTGGCATTCACCATTGGTGCATAGTCCCGGCAGTTTCAGCGATGTCACATCAACCGTTGGCACACGTGTACAGGCATCTTTACAGCCGCCATCATTTTCCTGCCAGAGCACGTTAACTTTTGCCCGCTGTAATATATCCAGCAACCCTTCCTGATGGCTGGCTAAGTCACCATTAAAACTTTGGCGCGGCATGTTGGAAAACATGCAGGGAACGGAAACGCCTGTTGATGTGCCGCACGATGAGGTGTTTTCAAAGTAGATAACGTTGTCTTTCGCCAGCAGCGGATTGGTCTCTTTCCCGTAGCCTCCCAGCGAAAAGTTTTGCGCTCGCGAGGTTTCACCTACGACCAGAATAACCAGGTTCTTTTTTGCCGTCGGGGACGGTGACGGCACTTTATGGGCATCCAGACCAATTTGCTCCAGAGGCAAATTAGCCAGCACACGATGTTTATGGTAGGACAAGCTGGCCGCCACGATATTGCTGGGCGTAATTGCTTTTACCAACTCTTTGTTATTACGCATGAACGAGGCGTAATCTTTATAAAAGAATGCTGCGATAGATAAAATGGCGAATAACGAAATAATGACGCTGAGAAAGCGCATGCCAATATAGACAGTTGTCGGCTTGGCTGGCTTTATTTTTATCCATATGGCGAGCGCTGCGGGAATGACGCCAATAAAGAATACCCAGGCGACAAGCTGCGGCGTAAGCAGTGAAAAGGACTCGCCAGCTGTTGTCTCCAGGATATTCTGGATCATGGTTCGGTCAATGATAATGCCGTAGTTCAGCATAAAGTATTGCGTGGCGGCACCGGTCAGCAGGAAAAGAACAATGACGGCCTTACGCAGATAAGGTGCTGCCAGCAGTGTAAAAATAATATTCAGCACCGCGAAAATCACAACGGGCATGCTGAGAAAGAAAGGGATACTGATCCAGTCTGTCATATCCAGCAGTTGCAGCGTCTGACGATAGTAGGCGATGTTTTGAACCAGAGTAATAAAGGCAGAAAATACCAGCACGAATGTAATGCTGTTCAGGTGTGGTCTGCCCATCGGTATTGGTTTTTTCATGCACGTCTCTCGTGATTTCCATTATGGAGAGGAAAGAAGACGCTGACTCTAGCGGGGTTAAATTAATACAACCTTAAGAGGTAGCCCGTTAAATTCAGGGACGCGAGTGTGGACATTTGCTAGACTATGCCCCTTGTCAATACAAAATAAATAGACCCGTCATACTTCAAGCTGCTTGTGCGTTGGCCGCCCTTGCTCACTCCAGTCACTTACCTAAGTAAGCTCCTGGCGATTTGCGCGGTTGCCGCGTTACAAGGCCATAAATGGGCCTTGCCCTAAAGGGTCAACGCAGAGCGTTGTTCAAAACGCTAACGTTTTGTCACGCAGCTCGAATTATTTAGGGGATAATGACGTTGAGGGTGGTGTCTGCCATGTCTAATTCGCTTGTATCTGGCGAATCTTATGAGCTTGATTTGCTGGATGAACGTCCTTTCAGTCAAACGGACTATGAGATCCTGAAATCGTATGAAGCGGTGGTTGATGGCTTGGCCATGTTGATTGGCGAGCATTGTGAGATTGTGTTGCACTCGCTTGAGGATCTTAAATGTTCTGCCGTGCGTATTGCCAATGGAGAACATACTGGTAGGAAGATTGGCTCGCCGATTACGGATCTTGCATTGCGCATGCTGCATGACATGGCAGGTGAAGATAGCAGCGTGTCGAAAGCCTATTTTACCCGCGCAAAAAGCGGCGTGTTGATGAAGTCAGTGACGATTGCCATTCGCAATCGCGATCAGCGCGTGATCGGGCTGCTGTGTATAAACATGAATTTGGATGTGCCTTTCTCCCAAATCGTGCAGACCTTTATTCCACCTGAAACGCATGATGCCGCTTCTTCCGTTAACTTTGCCTCATCCGTTGATGATCTCGTGGCACAAACGCTGGAGTTTTCGATTGAGGAAGTTAATGCGGATCGCAACGTCTCCAATAATGCGAAAAATCGCCAAATCGTACTGAGCCTGTATGAGAAAGGCATCTTTGATATTAAAGATGCCATCAACCAGGTCGCCGAACGCCTCAATATCTCCAAACACACGGTCTACCTTTATATCCGTCAATTCAAAAGCGGCGACTTCAGCGGGCACGAACGTTAATGCTGAGTTACTGTTTGCTGGTGACTGGCCCGGCTTATGGCACACAGCAGGCAAGCAGCGCGTTGCAGTTTGCACAGGCGCTGTTGGCTGAAGGGCACAGACTGAAAAGTGTGTTCTTCTATCGCGAGGGCGTGCTAAATGCCAACCAGCTAACATCACCCGCTAATGATGAGTTTGATCTTGTACGCGCCTGGCAGCTGTTGGGTGAAATGCATCAGGTGGCGCTGAATGTCTGTGTCGCCGCTGCATTACGCAGAGGTGTGACCGATGCGCAGCAAGCGACTCAGCTCAACCTTGCTGGCGCGAATCTGCAACCCGGCTTTGTTCTGAGCGGGCTGGGGGAGCTGGCGCAATCGGTGCTGACCTGCGATCGGGTTATTCAGTTTTAAGGTAGCGTTATGAAGCGAGTCGCATTTGTTTTTACGCATTCTCCACATGGGAGTGCTGCTGGGCGAGAGGGGCTGGATGCACTATTGGCGATGTCAGCACTGACGGAAGAGATTGGCGTATTTTTTGTTGGTGATGGCGTACTTCAACTGCTGCCGCATCAACAGCCGGAAAAGATTTTGATGCGTAATTACATCGCAACGTTTGGTGTGCTGCCGTTGTACGATATCGAAGCTTGTTATCTGTGTGAGACTTCTGTGCGCCAGCGTGGGTTGAGTATAGAAACAGACTGGGTTTTAGATGTAGAGCTATTAGCGCCGCAAGCATGGCGTAGTAAGTTGGCCGATTATCATTCCATCCTTTCATTCTAGCGACGGATTTCTCCTTTTTATATGCTGCATACGCTCTCACGTTCTCCTTATCACGTTGACCTAGATGCACTTCTGCTCAGTTTGGGTCAGGGTGATGCGTTGGTCTTATTGCAAGACGGTGTTATCGCTGCGCTAGCTGGTGGAGATATTATTCAGCGTCTCCTTGATTCGGCGGTTCTTCTCTACGCGCTCCAGCCTGATACGGCGGCAAGAGGAATGATTGAACAAATTTCAAACAATGTGACGCTCATTGACTATAATCAGTTTGTTCAACTGACAGTGGAACACCCGCAGCAATTCGCGTGGTAACGCCGAATTTTTGTATATTTCTTGACTCCTTCCACTGCCAGCCCTAAAATTCTGCGTCCTCATACTTTGCCTTGCGCAAACATGAGGCGATTTATTACGTGTTTACGAAGCAAAACCCAGGAGCTTTTTGAATGGCAACGATTAACCAGCTGGTACGCAAACCACGCTCCCTGAAGGCTGCTAAAAGCAACGTTCCGGCGCTGGAAGCATGCCCGCAGAAACGTGGCGTATGTACCCGTGTATATACTACCACCCCTAAAAAACCGAACTCCGCACTGCGTAAAGTATGTCGTGTTCGTTTAACTAACGGTTTTGAAGTTACCTCCTATATTGGTGGTGAAGGTCATAACCTGCAGGAGCACTCCGTGATCCTGATCCGTGGCGGTCGTGTTAAAGACCTGCCAGGTGTGCGTTACCACACCGTTCGTGGCGCGCTGGACTGCTCAGGTGTTAAAGACCGTAAGCAATCCCGTTCAAAATACGGCGTGAAGAAGCCAAAGGCTTAATGGTTCTCCGTTAAGTAAGGCCAAACGTTTTAACTTAAATGTCAAACTAAACTCGTAGAGTTTTGGACAATCCTGAATTAACAACGGAGTATTTCCATGCCACGTCGTCGCGTCATTGGTCAACGTAAAATTCTGCCGGATCCTAAGTTCGGATCAGAACTGCTGGCCAAATTTGTAAACATCCTGATGGTAGATGGTAAAAAATCTACTGCTGAAGCAATCGTCTATACCGCGCTGGAGACCCTGGCTCAGCGCTCTGGTAAAGATCATCTGGAAGCTTTTGAAGTAGCTCTGGACAACGTTCGCCCGACTGTCGAAGTTAAGTCGCGCCGCGTTGGTGGTTCTACTTATCAGGTACCAGTAGAAGTCCGTCCGGTTCGTCGTAATGCGTTGGCAATGCGTTGGATCGTAGAAGCTGCTCGTAAACGCGGTGATAAATCTATGGCTCTGCGCCTGGCGAACGAACTTTCTGATGCAGCAGAGAACAAAGGTACTGCTGTTAAGAAACGTGAAGACGTTCACCGTATGGCCGAAGCTAACAAGGCGTTCGCTCACTACCGTTGGTAATCCCTTCGTTGTAGTCATGCTAACCAAGCGGGCGCTAAAAATAGCCAACCCGCTTGGGTTAACTAAATTGAACGCCCTAGTAAACAGAGGATACAAATGGCTCGTACAACACCCATCGCACGCTACCGTAACATTGGTATCAGTGCGCACATCGACGCCGGTAAAACCACTACTACCGAACGTATTCTGTTCTACACTGGTGTAAACCATAAAATCGGTGAAGTTCATGACGGCGCAGCTACCATGGACTGGATGGAGCAGGAGCAGGAGCGTGGTATTACTATCACTTCCGCAGCGACTACTGCATTTTGGTCTGGTATGGCTAAGCAGTATGAACCGCATCGTGTAAACATCATCGACACCCCAGGACACGTTGACTTCACTATCGAAGTAGAACGTTCTATGCGTGTACTTGATGGTGCGGTAATGGTTTACTGCGCAGTTGGTGGTGTTCAGCCGCAGTCTGAAACCGTATGGCGTCAGGCAAACAAATATAAAGTTCCACGCATTGCGTTCGTTAACAAAATGGACCGCATGGGTGCGAATTTCCTGAAAGTTGTTGGTCAGATCAAAGCTCGTCTGGGCGCGAACCCTGTTCCGCTGCAGCTGGCAATTGGTGCTGAAGAAGGTTTCACTGGTGTCGTTGACCTGGTGAAAATGAAAGCCATCAACTGGAATGATGCCGATCAGGGCGTGACCTTCGAATACGAAGATATCCCAGCTGATATGCAAGAACTGGCTGAAGAATGGCACCAAAACCTGATCGAATCCGCAGCAGAAGCTTCTGAAGAGCTGATGGAGAAATACCTGGGTGGTGAAGAACTGACTGAAGAAGAGATCAAAAAAGCTCTGCGTCAGCGCGTTCTGAACAACGAAATCATCTTGGTAACCTGTGGTTCTGCATTTAAGAACAAAGGTGTTCAGGCGATGCTGGATGCGGTAGTTGACTACCTGCCATCCCCAGTTGACGTACCTGCGATCAATGGTCTTTTGGATGACGGTAAAGACACGCCGGCTGAGCGTCACGCAAGTGATGACGAGCCGTTTGCTGCACTGGCGTTCAAAATTGCTACCGACCCGTTTGTTGGTAACCTGACGTTCTTCCGCGTGTACTCTGGTGTGGTTAACTCCGGTGATACTGTACTGAACCCAGTTAAATCAGCACGTGAGCGTTTTGGTCGTATCGTTCAGATGCACGCTAACAAGCGTGAAGAGATCAAAGAAGTTCGTGCGGGCGATATCGCTGCTGCTATCGGTCTGAAAGATGTAACGACGGGTGACACTCTGTGTGATCCAGACAACGTCATCATTTTGGAACGTATGGAATTCCCAGAGCCGGTAATCTCCATCGCGGTAGAACCGAAAACCAAAGCTGACCAAGAAAAAATGGGTCTGGCATTGGGCCGTCTGGCTAAAGAAGACCCGTCTTTCCGCGTATGGACTGACGAAGAATCTAACCAGACCATCATTGCTGGTATGGGTGAGTTGCACCTCGACATCATCGTTGACCGTATGAAGCGTGAATTCAACGTTGAAGCGAATGTGGGTAAACCACAGGTTGCCTATCGTGAAGCGATTCGTGCGAAAGTTACCGATATCGAAGGTAAACACGCCAAGCAGTCTGGTGGTCGTGGTCAGTATGGTCATGTTGTTATCGACATGTACCCGCTGGAGCCGGGCTCAAATCCGAAAGGTTACGAGTTCATCAACGATATCAAAGGTGGTGTAATTCCTGGTGAATACATCCCTGCCGTTGATAAAGGCATCCAAGAACAGCTGAAGTCTGGTCCCTTGGCGGGTTATCCAGTAGTAGATCTCGGTGTGCGTCTGCACTTCGGTTCTTACCACGACGTTGACTCCTCTGAACTGGCGTTTAAACTGGCCGCTTCTATTGCCTTCAAAGATGGCTTTAAGAAAGCAAAACCAGTTCTGCTTGAGCCGATCATGAAGGTTGAAGTTGAAACTCCAGAAGAGAACACTGGTGACGTTATCGGTGACCTTAGCCGTCGTCGTGGTCAGCTGAAAGGTCAGGAATCTAACGCTACTGGTGTTCAGATTCACGCTGAAGTTCCGTTGTCTGAAATGTTTGGATACGCCACTCAACTGCGTTCTCTGACCAAAGGCCGTGCTTCTTACTCCATGGAGTTCCTGAAGTACGATGATGCGCCTAACAACGTTGCTCAGGCCGTAATTGAAGCCCGTGGTAAATAAGCCTCAGGGTTAAAAAAAATCCCGTGCTCTCTCCATAGGGGGAGAGCATTTGAGTAAGGAATATCGCCG
>NZ_JAINZP010000060.1 GCF_020166435.1 Pectobacterium versatile
TTATCAGCGATTAAGCGATAACTTTAGCAACAACGCCAGCGCCTACTGTACGACCGCCTTCACGGATTGCGAAACGCAAACCATCGTCCATCGCGATTGGGTGGATCAGGGTAACAACCATTTTGATGTTGTCGCCCGGCATGACCATCTCTACGCCTTCTGGCAGTTCGATGGTACCTGTCACGTCAGTGGTACGGAAGTAGAACTGAGGACGGTAGCCTTTGAAGAACGGAGTATGACGGCCGCCTTCATCTTTGCTCAGGATATACACTTCTGATTCGAACTGGGTGTGCGGCTTGATTGAACCCGGCTTAGCCAGTACCTGACCACGCTCGATTTCTTCACGCTTGATACCACGCAGCAGAACACCAACGTTCTCGCCTGCACGGCCTTCGTCCAGCAATTTGCGGAACATTTCTACGCCAGTACAGGTAGATTTCGCGGTATCTTTGATACCAACGATTTCAACTTCTTCACCGACTTTAACAATACCGCGCTCTACACGACCGGTAACAACAGTACCACGGCCGGAGATGGAGAATACGTCTTCGATTGGCAGCAGGAACGGCTTGTCAATCGCACGCTCTGGTTCTGGAATATAAGAATCCAGGTAACCTGCCAGTTCGATGATTTTTGCTTCCCACTCAGCTTCGCCTTCCAGCGCTTTCAGCGCTGAACCACGAACAACCGGCGTGTCGTCGCCTGGGAAGTCATACTGAGACAGCAGCTCACGCACTTCCATCTCAACCAGTTCCAGCAGCTCTTCGTCATCCACCATGTCACATTTGTTCAGGAACACGATGATGAAAGGAACGCCAACCTGACGACCCAGCAGGATGTGCTCACGGGTCTGCGGCATTGGGCCATCAGTCGCAGCAACAACCAAGATCGCGCCGTCCATCTGGGCAGCACCGGTGATCATGTTTTTCACATAATCGGCGTGTCCCGGGCAGTCAACGTGCGCGTAGTGGCGAGACGGGGTATCGTATTCAACGTGAGACGTGTTGATGGTGATACCACGTGCTTTTTCTTCTGGTGCGTTATCGATCTGATCGAATGCACGCGCGTTACCACCATAGGTTTTAGCCAGAACGGTAGTGATTGCAGCGGTCAGCGTTGTTTTACCATGGTCAACGTGGCCGATAGTACCGACGTTAACGTGCGGTTTTGTACGTTCAAATTTTTCTTTAGACA
>NZ_JAINZP010000061.1 GCF_020166435.1 Pectobacterium versatile
CCAGGCATTCTGCCAACCGTCTTTTGCTACGCTAGGATTTGCTACATCGACTGACTTTAACCACCGCTCAGCCTTTTGGTTCAATACCGCGCGTCTGGAGTTCCTTACGCAGAACACGCTTTATCCACGTAGCCAATGTCTTGTCGCCATCTTTATGGGCTTGTTCTTCTAATTGCGCACGAAACTCGTGGGACAGTCGAATTTGATACTGGTCTGTTTTGGATTTTTCACTTGACATTGTAATTACAAATTCCATAGCATGGTATAGTTGTAATTACACCGCAATTACATGGTGTTTTGCAACAGTAAAGAGCGAAGCCCGGCAGTGCTAGGAACACTAACCGGGCTTCTGACCACAACATTATGAGGACTAATGCTATGGCTGACACCGATAGTAACACGGGCGCGTCTTATCAATCACTGCCGGATTATGAGAACCGTTACTCCGCCATGAGTGCCGCTCTGGCTCGTCTGGACTTTTCACACATGAGCAATGATGAACTCTCTCAGGTCACTGAGTATTGCGCTGAAACACAGGCCGGACTTTGCCATTGCCTGAATTTCATTGGCGATGCGCTGATTACCTTTGCCGATAATGACGTGTGTGAATCGACACCGGAAAGCTTGTGCCAATTGGGGCATGGACTAACCGCAATCAGTCTACTTATCCCTGCCCTTACCACGATGCACAAACGCGCACATTCACCCGCCGCCAGATAGTCATCTGAATATGTTCTGCCTGATTAAAGCTCTGCCGTTAGGTCAGAGCTTTTTTGCTTTCATGGCTGAATAACCATAATTCTTCCTAACCGATATTGAGTTGTTTGCAGGCAACACCGCCCTTTCCCGATAGCCTTCCCTACTGGCTAATTCCAGCATGGGAGAATACATGCCAACACGTTTTATTTTCGCAACGCTGACCGCGCTCAACAGACCATCCAGCCACGACGCAGAACGCGACGGAGTTAGGCGGTTGAATGCCTGCGCCTCGCGGGCACTCAACCGTGGCGTGAGGCGAGTAAATTCAATTTCACAGAAATTGCTAATTTGCGTCGCCCGAACCCATCGGCGAGCGTTTCCCCCAAGGGAAACCGAGCAGGCCGGGGGGAGCCGAATAAATTTTGCCGCCCCAGCGAGCAAAAAGACGCGCCCACGCGT
>NZ_JAINZP010000062.1 GCF_020166435.1 Pectobacterium versatile
TGCGATGTATATCATTGGTGGTATTGCCGGTATTGGTTCCGGAAAAGCGGTTGAGGGTTCTTTAACTGGCAAAAATTCCACAGTGAAAGAAAATGTAGGAATAAAGCCTACAGTGACAGCAGAACTGGAAGCAAATGGTCAAAAATTTAAAGATACAAATCAAACGGCAAGACCGGCAGAGCAGGCAAATAAAAATGAACCTACACTGATAGCAGACAGAATAGCTTCGAAAGAACAAAGCTTGATAGATAAGGGAAAAACAAACAACTTACCTCTACCAAACAGTAGTATGGCTAATGCTCATGCTGAAATAGGTGTTATACAACAAGCTTATAATGCAGGTAAAACTCAAGATGCTAATCTGACTATTAATGTAGCGGGCAAAGACGTTTGTAGTTATTGCAGAGGCGATATAGCCGCCGCAGCTCAAGCTTCCGGGGCAAAATCGGTCACGATAAATGCCGTTGATGATAAAACAGGGTTACCTAAAACTTATGTATGGGAATCTGGCATGAAATCAATAAAGGAAATCAATAGGTAATGATAAATTTTGAGCTGGGCGGATATTATTTAGACTATGGTAGGCGTGTGCAACTACCTTTAATAGTACAGCCATCAGTAGTTCAAATAATGAATTATCTAGGTGTGTTGAAAAACCACAATGGAATATTGGTTCTTGATAATGATCAAGAGGATAACCATAGCCCTTATAAAATGACATTATATTCTGATAGTGGAATTTACATGATATTACTTGAAACAAGTATGGATGATGATGTAGATGTCAGAACGTTTTATAATCAATCTGAGTCTAGGGGTTTTATATCAATACTTGGCGAATCATATTCAGAAGTATCAACAGTTAAAGAATTTTCTCAGGTTATAGAAGCGTTTAAAGAGTTTTATGAAACTGGTGATGTTAGTAGGGAATTATTAGGTTGACTTTTTAAAACCGCGGTCTCTCAAACAGGCCGGGATTTTTTTGTCTGTCATTCAGCCACAATACGTATCACCAGTTGACCGTGTTCAACGGCGACAATCACCGGGGTATCTGTCCCAAATCCTGCGGCTTCCAGCCAGTTGCCCTGAAGGTGCAGGCTGGGGCTGCGGCTGTAATAACGCGTCATATCGTTGCGGTCTGCGTGGCGATGGCACC
>NZ_JAINZP010000063.1 GCF_020166435.1 Pectobacterium versatile
TTGCGCTTTTGCCTTTTGGTACACCTCATCTCGATTTTTCAGCAACACACCGTCTTCTCCACGATGTCGCTGACCCAGCGTCACATATCTGATACCGCTATGTCTGTGCATTTCGTTATACCACTGCGTAAAATCCTCTACCCATTCACGCGCCTCATCCAATGTACCGAACCCCGATGACGGCCACTGCGGGATATATTTCAGTGTTCTGAACAGCGACTCCACATACGCGTTGTCGTTACTGACTCTTGGCCGGCTGTGAGATGGCCTTATTGCCAGTTCATGTAGCTTCATTTGCAACGTCTGTGACTTCATCGCTGCACCATTGTCCGCATGCAGTACTGGCGGGTTTTGCCAGCATCCTTCCCGGAGGACCGTGCGTTGTATCAGGGCTGCCGCCTGCTCACCACTTTCAGTTTCATGCACTTCATATCCCACGATTTTTCGGCTATAGAGGTCTTCCACCAGATACAGGTAAAACCAGCGCCCCTTTACGGTTGACGGAACCCATCTAATGTCCCATGTCCACACCTCATTCGGCCCGCTGGCCTGCCAACTCGTTGCCGGGGTGACTTTCTGTGCTGTCCGTTGCCGTCCCCGGCGATGCACCTCTCCATGACGACGCAGTACCCTGTAAAAGGTTGATTCGCTTGCCAGATAAATCCCCTTATCCGCCAACACCGGTACGATTTGTGACGGCGGGAGGCTGGCGTAGTCTGGCTGATGGCACACTGCCAGTATCTGTTGCTCTTCTTGCTCACTTAACTGGTTCACCGGGGAGGGCCTGACCGCGCTGACACGCTTGTCTTCCCACGACGTTTGCCAGCGTCGCCACGTCCGTTCACTTAATCCAGCTTCCGTCAGTGCTATTGACAGCCGAGCTCCTGACGCCATCGCTTCCCGCACGTAACCGATAAGTGCCTGCCGCTCTGTTCCGGGCGTCAGTCGTCCTCGTCGGTTTCCCCGTAAAAATCCCGCAACTGCTTTCGCAGCACCAGTATCGCCGCCGCCTCCGCCAGCGCCTTTT
>NZ_JAINZP010000064.1 GCF_020166435.1 Pectobacterium versatile
GTGCGGCCTGCGTTGGTTGTAGTAATACGTCATGTAACTCAGGATATCTGTCTTTGCATCTTCCACATTTTCGTAACCACATTCCGGTATCCATTCCGATTTCAGGCTCCTGAAGAACCGCTCCATTGGCGCATTGTCCCAGCAGTTTCCGCGACGGCTCATGCTCCGTTTAATCCGGTACTGGCATAACTTTTGCCGATATGCTCGGCTGCTGTAATGGCTACCCTGATCCGAGTGGAACATCACGCCCTTAGGGCATCCCCTTGATTCATAAGCTATCCGCAGCGCATCACTCGTCAGTACGCTGTCAGGCGATGACGATAAAGACCAGCCAATGACCCTGCGGGCATACAGATCCAACACGACGGCCAGATAGACCCAACGTTTTCCTGCCCAGATATACGTGACATCGCCGCACCAGACGGTATTAGGCCGTTCAACGGTGAAGCCTCGTTCCAGGTGGTTACGTGCATATTTGGCTTCATCTTTCGCTAAACGATAGCGATGCTTGCGACGTTGTGTACTTTCAAGACCGGCCTCTTTCATCATGCGGCGGGCTTTGTCTCTGCCAACCTCATGGCCTTCGGTTTTTAACGCGACCGATAGCGATCGTGACCCTGCCGACCCGCGACTTTCCTGATGCAACTCGCACAGGCGTTCTCTTTGCTCAGCTCTGTCAGGTTGTTCAGGCACGCGCCGGTAGTAATAACGGCTGCGCGGAACGCCAAAAAGCAGGCACAGTTCGACGACAGGATAACGCTCGCTCAATATCCGGATCACTTCGAGCGAGTGAACGGCTCTGACATTAAGAGAGCGGTAGCCTCCTTTAAGATATTTTTCTCGCGTTCAATTTTGCTGATCTGGGCTTCGAGCGCCTGAATACGCTGCTGGTCAGGCGTCAGGGCTTTACCCACGTCCGGTGTTACGCCACCGCGTTCACTATTGAGTTGATGAACCCAGCGCTGCATCGCCGTTTTACCCACGCCCATAGCCTCGCAGGCCTG
>NZ_JAINZP010000065.1 GCF_020166435.1 Pectobacterium versatile
GTAGTGGTCAAGTCATATTGGCCACGGTTTTACGGTAAGAACGATACCGGTTCTCTGATTCTTCCGGCGTTAGCCCACCATTGTAATGATGTGGCCTGACGCTATTGTAGTAGTTCAATATATAACCACTGATTTGTTGCCAGGCTTCATCTTTGTCCCGATAACCCTTTGCAGGGACCCATTCTGTTTTCAGGCTGCGGAAGAAGCGCTCCATTGGACTGTTATCCCAGCAGTTTCCTCGCCGACTGACGCTTTGTTTCATCCTGTAACGCCAGAGAAGTTGTTGATATTTCAAGCCCGTATATTGGCTCCCTTGATCGCTATGGAACATCACATCCGTCGGTTGACCCCGGCTCTCATAGGCCATCCGCAAGGCACCACTTATCAGGGCCGTATCGGCATTCTCTGACAGGCTCCAGCCAATAATTCTGCGGGCAAAAAGATCCATGACTACCGCCAGGTAGCACCAGTGGTTTCCCGCCCAGATATACGTAATATCTCCGCACCATACCCTATCTGGCTCCGGTACGGCGAACTGGCGCTCAAGCAGATTCGGCAAACACGTATGCGTCTGATGGGCATTTTTGTATTTATGTTTTCCGGGCTGGCTACTACTCAGATTCAGGTATTTCATCATACGCCCGGCACGATAACGGCTCATCGGGAAGCCGTTGCAGGTCAGTATATCAGCCAGAGTACGCGCTCCTGCGGAACCCCGACACAGGTTCCAGACTCGACGTATTTCGCTGCACAACCTGACCTTCTCCGGATTAATTGTATCGCGTCGCTTCACCCAGTACCGATAACTGCTGCGGTGTATACCAAAAGCGGTACAAAGACTGA
>NZ_JAINZP010000066.1 GCF_020166435.1 Pectobacterium versatile
ATCCTGCGGCAGGCCGTTGCGGGTGTAGCGGTAAGCTTCGTCGGTTTCCACCGTGCGGCCTGCGCCACCGCTGAGGACGGACAGCACCCGTCCGGTCGCGTCCAGTTTGTAACCTGCCGCCTCGCGGTTATGGCGGGCACCGGCCAGATTGCCCGCCCCGTCATACCGATATTCCCGCGTCTGTGAGGCGTGCAGACGCCCGTCCTGCTGCTGACCGCTCATGTCACGGGTCAGCCTGCCCATCACGTCATATTCCCGCTGCTGTAGGAACTCACCGCCTGAACGGGAGGCTTCGCGCCCGGCGGCATCATGAGCAAGGGTGAGCTCTGCGCCGTCTGGCAACTGCACCTGCTGCAGTTCACCCGCTGCGCTGTAGCTGAAGGTGCTGGTCAGCGCGTCGTCACCTTCGTTTTCTCTGGCCAGCGTTCGCGTTACGGTGCGTGCGGTATCATCAAACTGTCGGGTGATAAGCGAGCCGTTCAGCCACTCCCGCACCACCCGGTCACGGAGGTCATACTCTAGCTGTACATGACTGGTTGCGGAGGTGACTTCGATAAGCCTGCCAGCCGCGTCATAGCGGTAGTGCAGGGTATCGTCCGGTGCGGTTTCTTTGATGAGCAACCCGCGTCCGTCATACAGGAAGTGGCGGGTTTCGCCTTCGCCATTACGG
>NZ_JAINZP010000067.1 GCF_020166435.1 Pectobacterium versatile
GAAATCACTTTTTGCGCAATGGATGCCGTTTTTTCACGAGGTCTGCGCAACTTTTTGCTCAAATTTTACTTAAGGAAAATTTTAGTTAAGTCATTTCTTATTAAAAACAACAAGATAAAAGTTGGCATGTGGATTGCTATACAGAACGTGAAGTTATTCAACTCGTTCAACAACAAGGAGCAAGACTATGCCAACTCCATGCTATATCAGCATCGAAGGTAAAACTCAGGGCAACATCACCGCGGGTGCTTTCACCTCTGACTCTGTCGGCAACATCTATGTGGAAGGCCACGAAGATGAAATGCTGGTGCAGGAATTCAAACACGTGGTTACCGTACCCACCGACCCGCAGTCCGGTCAGCCATCCGGCCAGCGTGTGCACAAGCCGTTCAAATTCACCGTCGCACTGAACAAAGCGGTCCCGCTGCTGTACAACGCACTGTCTACTGGTGAAATGTTGCCAACCACGACCCTGAAGTGGTATCGCACCTCGGTGGAGGGTAAGCAGGAGCACTTCTTCTCTACCATCCTGACCGATGCCACCATCGTGGATATCGACTGCAAAATGCCACACTGTCAGGACCCGTCCAAGCTGGACTACACCCAACTGATTGAAGTGTCGCTGGCCTACCGCAAAATTGACTGGGAGCACACCGTTGC
>NZ_JAINZP010000068.1 GCF_020166435.1 Pectobacterium versatile
AGGTGACTGGCGGATCTGATCACGACAGTTCGTTTCAACACAGATCCTCATGGCAAAGCAAAAGTTTAAAATCACCAACTGGTCTGCCTACAACAACGCACTCAGGCAACGTGGTTCACTGACGGTCTGACTTGATGAATCAGCGATTGCTGCATGGACCGACAACGCACAGCCTGAAGGTCGTGGCCGACCACTTCACTACAGTGAAATCTCGCATCTGGTCATCAACAGTACCGGTCTGAAGGTCTTCGGCGAAGACGAATGGAAAGTCAGGCAGTATGGGGGCAGATAAGCACTGAGTATGGAGAAAACGCCATCTGGCGGCAGACAGTGTCACACATGAGACTATCTGTGCCGATTTATCTCTCAGTGGAACCATTGATGCGCAGGCACTTCCTGTGTTGATAAACCAGACTCACCGCAAAATCAAACAAGCCTCAGCAGATGGCGCTTACGATGTCTGCTACTAGTATGATGCCCTGATGAAGAAAAAAATCAGGCCACTCATCCCGCCGCGAAAGGGTGTGCAATACTGGCCCGACAAGTACCCTGAGCGTAACCATGCAGTGGCGAATCAGCACCTGAGCGGAGTAATGGCGTCTGGAAAAAGAAAGTGGGTTATC
>NZ_JAINZP010000069.1 GCF_020166435.1 Pectobacterium versatile
CATCGCCCCTGCAGCCGCATCCTGACCTGACAGCTGCGCGACTACCGCGCCCACCACCGCGTGCGCCATCGCGTTGGCCGCGATATCCGACGCCGTGATTTTGCTTTCATCCTTCGGTATCGTGACATCTTTCACTAGCTGTGCCAGATACGGTGATGCACCACTGGCAATCGCTTTCTGGATGTCCCCACCCGCCAGTGCCTGAATCGCCGCCGTCGCCGCCTGTGCCGCTCGTTGGAAATCGCTACCCGTGCCGTATTTCTGCATCTCGGCTTTGTAGGTCGGCGATTCCGTCAGCGCCTTTTTATAGGCCTCCCATTCCTGCGCCGAATCACCGCCCTGCGGACGTTTGACTTTGGCGTCGCCCTTGGCTTCTGCGGCTTTCTGTGCTTTCAGCTCGCCTTCCGTACGTACGATATCCATCACCTGCGCGCCGATCTCACCAATCAGCTGCGCCTGTTTCAGGCGTTTTTGCTCTTTCTCTTTGTTAAAGATCGGGCTG
>NZ_JAINZP010000007.1 GCF_020166435.1 Pectobacterium versatile
CCAGTTTTTGCAAGAAGAGCGCGCTGACGCTGACTTTATGACAGAACGCCAGGATGTGGTCGAAGAGGGGAGATTCGAACTGTGAGTCGCTTGTTCATGCTATCTGTTCCTTCATCATGCGTGAACACCCTGCAGAGGTGATTGAAAAGTTGCAGCAGTGCACGCTGCGGCGTGATCGGATTGTGGTCTCTGCCATCACTTACGCTGAAATGCGTTTCGGGGCGGTTGGCAAAAAAGCCTCACGCCATATGCCACTAGTTGATGCTTTCTGTCGCCGGCTTGATGCGGTGTTACCTTGGGATAGCACCGCAGTAGACGCTACGACGAAAATTAAAATCGCGCTAGCCGCAGCAGGCACGCCTATTGGTCCGAATGATACGGCCATCGCGGGTCATGCTATCAGTGCTAAGGCCATATTGGTCACCAATAATCGGAGAGAATTTGAGCAAGTACCGGAGCTGACGTTGGAAGATTGGGTTAAATAATCGCGGATGATGTCTGGTGAAGTGAAAGTCCTGATTCTTGCTAAGCTGCCTATACGGCAGTAAATCCATCACTCAACAATAACCCGCTCATCATTCTCTCCAAGACAGATACTTAACTGCTGCCCGTCAGGGCTGAAGGCGCAGTAGGGGAGAGGTTCACGCAGGTAGAGATGCAGCGGGAGCGCGAAATAAAGCGCGATCAGCAGCAATGCAGCGACCGCTTTCGCATAGGTTGGGCGTTGAGCTATTGGGTTGCGCTGGGCGTGTCGATATTTCATGATGCCAATAGCGGCCATGCCTGCGCCTACCAGCATGGAAACATACAGTTCGCCGGACATGGGGGACAGTATCTGCTCGCCGCTTTCATACGCCTGCCAATATTGAATGCGCCACAGGGCGCTGATACCGATTTGCACCAGTCCCGCAAGTATCCAGGCAACACGCCATCCCGAGAGCCGAAAGAGCGCCAGAAAGCAGAAACCCGATGCGGCGCAAGACCAGTAGATGAGATCGAACATCGCGCTAAACATGCCGCCAAACAGCGTGCCGCCAACGTCCGTCGGTTTCAGAGTATAGAAATTAATGAGGGCAAACAGCGTCAGGATAGCGGATACGGCAAGCCAGCTTGCCGCATAGTAGATGACCCGTTTTAAGGTCGGCAAGCCATGAGCTTGCCGATAAAAACTAGTCAGTCCGTTTTTACTCACCGTCGACGTATTCCAGCGCGGTGCGCTGGGTTAAGCGCGTAATCAGTTCGTAGGCGCTGGCGCCCGTATGCGCAGCAATGCGTTCAACCAGTAGCGTTGGCCCCCAGAGGATGACCTCATCGCCGACCTTGTCCTGCGCATCTGGCCCTAAATCCACCGTAATCATATCCATCGATACGCGGCCGGAAAGCGGCACTTCGCGACCGTTGACGAGCACGGGCGTACCGGCTGGCGCGCCGCGCGGGTAGCCATCGCCGTAGCCGACGGCGACCACGCCCAGACGGGTATTGCGCGGGCTGGTCCAGGTGCCGCCGTAACCGACCGCTTCGCCTGCGTTGTGTTCGCGTACCGCGATCAGGTGAGACGTAAAGGTCATTGCAGGTTGGAAGCCAAAATGCGCGGCGTCTTCGTTATCCAACGGCGATACGCCATAGAGAATGATGCCGGGACGGACGCGATCGCGGTGTGACTGTGGCCACAGCAGAATGCCGCCGGAGGCCGCGATGGATTGTGCACCGGGCTTACCCTGTGTAAAAGCATCAAAGCAGGCCATCTGGCGTTCGGTGGTTCCCGCTTCGGGTTCATCGGTGCGGCAAAAATGGCTCATGATATTGACTGGCTGCACCACATTGCGGCATTCGGTCAGGCGTTGCCAAAACGCGTCGGCGTGCTCCGGCAAAACGCCAAGGCGGTGCATGCCGGTATCAAGCTTCATCCATACGGGGATCGGCTGTGGCAGCGCGGCCTGTTCCAATGCGGCAAGCTGTTCAGGGCTGTGAACAGCGGTTTCTAGCTGGTGTTCCACCAGAAGCGGGAGATCGTCGGTGGAGAAAAAGCCTTCCAGCAGGACGATGGGCTTGGTGATGCCCGCGGCGCGTAGCGCCAGCGCTTCGGAGAGCCGCGCGACGCCGTAGCAGTCAGCGTCGGAAAAAGTATGGGCAGCTTCGATCATGCCGTGGCCGTAGGCATTGGCTTTCACGACGGCAACGACCTGACTGCCAGGCGCTAGCTGACGGATACGTTGCAGGTTGTGGCGCAAAGCACGCCGGTTAATGACGGCAGTTGCCGTTTTCATTCTTGTTCCTTAGTGCAGTGTTGTCATTGCTGAGCGCTGCGTTATTCATCGTCATATTGTGGGCCGGCATAGTTATCAAAGCGCGACCACTGCCCGTTAAAGGTCAAACGAACGGAACCAATCGGGCCGTTACGCTGTTTCCCCAGAATGATTTCAGCGATGCCTTTCAGGTCGCTGTTTTCGTGATAAACCTCATCACGATAGATAAACATAATCAGGTCGGCATCCTGCTCGATGGAGCCGGATTCACGCAGATCCGAGTTAACCGGGCGCTTATCGGCGCGCTGCTCCAGACTACGGTTAAGCTGCGACAGGGCGACAACAGGAACCTGCAATTCTTTTGCCAGTGCTTTGAGCGAGCGGGAAATTTCCGCAATTTCCAGCGTACGGTTGTCAGACAATGACGGCACACGCATCAATTGCAGGTAGTCGATCATGATCAGGCTCAGGCCATTATGTTCACGGAACACGCGACGGGCGCGGGATCGCACGTCGGTCGGCGTCAGGCCAGAGGAGTCATCGATGTACATGTTGCGTTTTTCGAGCAGGATCCCCATGGTGCTGGAAATGCGCGCCCAGTCTTCATCGTCCAACTGACCGGTACGAATGCGGGTCTGATCCACGCGAGACAGAGATGCGAGCATACGCATCATGATCTGTTCGCCGGGCATCTCCAGACTGAAGATCAGTACGGGCTTTTCTTGAGTCATCGCGGCATGTTCGCACAGGTTCATCGCAAAGGTGGTTTTCCCCATTGATGGACGTGCTGCCACGATGATCAGGTCAGATTTCTGCAAGCCAGCGGTTTTTTTGTTGAGATCCTGATAGCCCGTGTCCACACCCGTCACGCCATCATGTGGTTTCTGGTAAAGCTGCTCGATACGGGAAACGGTATCTTCCAGAATGCGGTCGATACTTTTTGGGCCTTCATCTTTGCTGGCGCGGTTTTCAGCGATTTGGAAGACGCGGGATTCCGCCAGATCGAGCAGATCTTCGCTGCTGCGACCCTGCGGATCGTAGCCCGCGTCGGCGATCTCATTGGCGACGGAGATCATTTCACGTACCACGGCGCGCTCGCGCACGATATCGGCGTAGGCACCGATGTTAGCGGCGCTGGGGGTGTTCTTTGCCAGCTCGGCCAGATAGGCAAAGCCACCGGCGGATTCCAATGAACCTTGCAGTTCGAGCGATTCGGACAGCGTGATCAGGTCGATCGGCTTGCTCATTTCCAGCAGCCGATGCATCTCGGTGAAGATCAAACGGTGGGCGCGGTTATAGAAATCGTTAGCGACAACACGCTCGGCGACATTATCCCAGCGTTCATTGTCGAGCATCAGGCCACCCAGTACCGATTGCTCCGCTTCCAGCGAATGTGGCGGAAGTTTCAGACCTTCCATCTGGCGGTCACGAGGTGCATTCGATTTATTGGTGGGTCTTTTCTCTGCCATAAAACAGGTTCTTTACCGATTGATTTGCCATTGGATTAGGGGGCATTGTATATGCCGCACGTCCGAAATAACACAATATACCCGTCATACTTCAAGTTGCATGTGCGTTGGCTTCGCTTAAATACTCGGCCCGTCGTGGGCCTCGCCCTGAAGGGCCGCTGCAAGCAGCGTTCAAATCTGCTCCCGGCAGATTTGTCACCCGAATCACTTACTCAAGTAAGCTCATCGGACTCCTTCGCTTGCCGCCTGCCTGAAACTCGAATTATTTAGGGTATACGTATTATAGAGAAACAACGAACCTGTCACGATTAAGGAGATAACATGGCAAAACGCGTTCAGTTCCGGGCTTATGGTGGCCCAGAGGTTCTGCAATATGTGGATTTCACGCCTGCCGACCCCGCTGCGGGAGAGGTTCAGGTTGAGAACCGCGCCATCGGCATTAATTTTATCGATACCTATATTCGCAGCGGTCTGTATCCAGTACCTGACTTACCTTCCGGTCTGGGAACCGAAGCGGCGGGCGTCGTGACGAAAGTCGGGGCAGGGGTTAGCGTGCTGAAAGTCGGCGATCGCGTCGTGTATGCGCAGTCTGGGCTGGGGGCATATAGCGAAGTGCATAACGTAGTAGCAGAAAAGGTTGCGCTGTTGCCAGATGCCATCAGTTTTGAGCAGGCGGCGGCCTCTTTCCTGAAAGGGCTGACGGTTTACTATTTGCTGCGCCAGACGTATGAAATCAAGCCAAATGAAGTCTTCCTGTTCCATGCGGCGGCGGGTGGCGTTGGGTTAATTGCCTGCCAGTGGGCGAAGGCGCTGGGGGCGAAGCTGATCGGAACGGTGGGCTCCGATGAGAAAGCAGAACGGGCAAAACAGGCGGGGGCATGGGCGACCATTAATTACCGTACCGAGAATATCGCACAGCGCGTCGCGGAACTGACCGATGGGCAGAAGGTGAACGTTGTGTATGACTCGGTCGGGAAAGACACCTGGGAAGCCTCGCTCGATAGCCTGCGTCGCCGTGGACTGATGGTTAGCTTCGGCAATGCGTCTGGGCCGGTCACCGGCGTCAATCTGGGGATTTTGAACCAGAAAGGCTCGCTGTACGTCACGCGTCCGTCGCTGTTTGGCTACGTGACGAATCGCGCCGAGCTGGAACAAGCCAGCAATGAACTCTTTTCACTGATCGCCAGCGGGGCGATTACGGTTGATGTGCCGCAGAACCAGAAATTCGCGCTGTTGGATGCGCAAGCCGCTCATCGGGCGCTGGAAAGCCGCGGCACGCAAGGCTCCTGCCTGCTGATTCCCTAATCTTTGTTTCTGAAAAGCAAAGGGCCTCCCGTCGGGAAGCCCTTGCCGTTACGCTAATTTCATCAGACTGTATGTAGGGTACAGCGTAGCGATCGTCACGAAGGTACCGCTGTGCGGCTATTATTTCACTGACGATGATGAAATCGTGTGGCGAGTTTGCCACTTAGCTTACTCACGCTTTAAATGATAAAAAGGGAGTCAAACCGTGGCGTTATCCTAACAGCCACATCAGGGAAAAAATATCTGCTGGCGCACACTTTTGTATTAAAACAAGGTGGTACTAATACACGCGAGTGTTAAACGCGGTGTTGCCCGTCATTTTCGTGCGTAATTCAGTTTTTTCCCTTTCTGGCATTACCACTCATTCCCGTTGCGCTGGCGATACGTGTATTTGCGATAGGTATAGCGGTGCGAGTTGTAGACAGGTCGTCCGCTAAATTTGCGCCACAGCCACACCGCCGCGACGGCCAAGATCAGCCACGGCAGTACCTTTATCGCGATGCTAAACAGCCCACCGATCAACATAAAAAGGGACGCCACAAACAGTGCAGCAATCACGCCCAGCAGTGACACGCCCGTCAACATCAGCATGATAAAAAAGCCAATAACGAAGAAAATTTCCAACATGGTGCGCTCCTGTAGCGGTTAAACCGTATCTTACGCAGGGAAGAGAAGGTTCTGCGTGCTACATAAGCTATAACAAGAATCGTGCCAAGATGTGCTGCTGGTAAGTGATTGATTTACCAGCAGCACGAGGAAGAGAAATGAAAGAGTGTTGATGAAAAATACTAACTGTTAGTGTTTTTTAAACCAAATTAACCAGCGCTAGCGCACGCTCTACCACTGCCGCGTCGGCACCGGGTTTGTGGGCGTTTTCACTCAGATAACGTCGCCACTGACGCGCGCCGGGGATGCCCTGAAACATGCCGAGCATATGGCGCGTGATGTGGCCTAATGATGCGCCGGAAGAGAGTTCGCGCTCGATATAGGGATACATGGCTCGTACCACGCCAGCCAAATCCGGCGTGGCGGCGTCGATGTCAAATAGCTCACGGTCGACCTGCGCCAGAATACCGGGATTCTGGTAAGCCTCACGGCCCATCATCACGCCGTCCAGATGCTGTAAATGCGTTTTGGCTTCTTCCAGCGTTTTAACGCCGCCGTTGATGGCGAGGGTGAGCGCCGGGAAATCGCGCTTGAGCTGATAAACGCGCGGATAATCCAGCGGTGGAATTTCCCGATTCTCTTTCGGACTCAAGCCTGATAACCAGGCTTTGCGCGCGTGGACGATAAAGGTATCGCACCCACCGCGTTCGGCGACGGTTTGAATAAAGTCGCACAGGAATTCATAGCTGTCTTGATCGTCAATGCCGATACGGGTTTTCACCGTAATCGGAATGGAGGTACTGTCTTTCATCGCTTTGATGCAGTCTGCTACCAGCGCCGCTTCGCCCATCAGGCAAGCACCGAAACGGCCATTCTGCACACGGTCAGACGGGCAACCGACGTTCAGGTTTACTTCATCATAGCCGCGCTGTTCTGCCAGTTTGGCACATTGCGCCAGCGCTTGTGGATCGCTACCGCCGAGCTGCAACGCCAGCGGATGTTCTTCTTCGCTGTAGGCCAGATAGTCGCCTTTACCGTGAAGAATTGCACCTGTCGTCACCATTTCGGTATACAGCAGCGTCTGGCTAGTCAGTTGGCGAAGAAAATAACGGCAATGGCGATCGGTCCAGTCGAGCATCGGCGCGATGGAGAAGCGGTTGAGGTGCGAAGCGCGGGAATCGGCTGACGCCCTGTTGTTTATACCTGATTTTACGTCTGTCATGGTTTGTCAGTTATCGTTTCGTGTGTGCGTGGTCTGATTTTAGCGTTGTCAGCGTCCCTGTGGCCCTTTTGGTTTCGGGTCATAAACAGGTCGGTATGGCCACTATAGCATAGAGCGTGGGTCTCGTGCTGAGGGCGGTGCCACTGCTTTCGGCGGCCTTTGAGCAGACCTCGTCTGGCTAATATGGTGATAGGCCAGCCGTTAGTTTCATTGGGGTAATCCCCCCGAAAAAACGGTGTGTTTATAAGTAGAATTTTCTCTAAGTAGAATTTTCTCGTAATCTGTACTGGGGAGATCTCTATGAAAAAATCACGTTTTACCGACAGTCAAATTATGACCATTCTTAAGCAAGCCGAAACCGGAACACCCGTTGCTGAATTGTGCTGCGAGCACGGTATGAGCAATGCCAGTTTCTATAGGTGTCGCTCATGCTTTGGCGGGATGGATGCTTCCATGATAGCTCACCTGAAGAGTACCTGCTGTGGTTCTCCCGCAAGGATGAATTTCCTCACGGTCGCTTAGGGGAATTGATGCAAATTACGCTGGCAATCAAGGTTGAGGGTCTACAAGGGTTGGTCACGCCGCTGAAACGGCCCCGTCCCTGATTATCCATTTCCTGTCGAACCCCTGATGAAAAAAGGTCGCTTCAATGAAGCGACCTTTCACGTTGACTGGCTACCCCATCCCTGACGCAGACTACACGTAGATATTAATCTGGTTGTCTTCTGTCGGGCGGTTAACGCCTTCTTGTTTAGCACGTTGAGTCGGAGCAGAGGAATCAGACTGTTGTTCTGATTCTTCGTTCTGCAAACGAGCAATTTGCGCCTGTAACATCTGGATCTGCGCCTGAATTGTCTGTTGCTGTTGCTCGATCTGCTTACGTTCTTCGTCGCTTTCTGCGCTGGAAGCGGATTCGGTCAGTTTACTGACCTGTTTGGTAAGCGCTTGAACCTGCTTGGTGAGCTGCGCAATCTGTTGCTCCGAAGTGCTGCTACTGCTTTTACTGCTGCTTGCCGTGGTTGTCGATACGCTGATACTGCTGATGGTGTTTGACATTTTCCCTCCTGAAAAGATGCCGATATACCCGTCATACTTCAAGTTGCATGTGCGTTGGCTGCGTTTAAATACTCGGCCCGTCGTGGGCCTCGCCCCAAAGGGCCGCTGCAAGCAGCGTTCAAATCTGCTCCCGGCAGATTTGTCACCCGAATCACTTACTTGTGTAAGCTCATCGGGATTCGCTCGCTTGCCGCCTGCCTGAAACTCGAATTATTTAGGGTTTATACCCGAATGGTTTGGGCTACATGCCTTTGCATCGGCAATTTAAGCACTTTCTCGAAGGGGATATTGTTGGTAATGAAACATGAAATCCTCACTTTCCTGATAGCTCATGTAACAAAATGTATCAATCAGGAAAGAGAGAGAAAGAAAGAAGGGAATGCGTCAGATATTGCTGTCAGACGTAGATATTAACTCCGCCTTTTTTGTCTTTATTTTCAGTTTGTTGTGATGTTACTTTTGACGCAGTTTCAATCGCTTTCTTTTCTGCTTCTTCCTTTTGGATGCGGGCAATTTCGGCATAGAGCGCCTGTATTTGTGCCTGAATCATCTGCTGCTGCTGTTTAATGAGTTTGCGCTCATTTTCACTTTGCGCATTAGCGGCTGATTCGCCCAGATCTTTTAGCTTTTTGGTCAGCTGTTTGATTTGATTTTGCAATGCAGCAATTTTTTGTTGAGCACCACTACTGCCAGCAGGTGCAGCCTTACTCTCATTAGTCGACGCAGCTTTATTTTCTGTATTAGATGCAGACTTACTGGCCGTAGAGGCCACCGCGACTGTTGACACCGTATTCATTGTAATCCGGCTGATATCATTGGACATCACTTCCTCCTGAAATAGGTCAGTTCTCCGATCACTATCGGCTGTGTCGCTCTTTTCTTTACGAAAAACTTACAAAACGTGAGGGGGCAATGCGTTTGCTCGAAGGGAAGAAAGGGGACAAGGGCGCTTTCCACGCCCTTGCCGCAATGGATGAGATGATGTCAGTTAACTACCGTACACGTTAATCGCGCTATTCAGCCGCCTTGCCTGAAGGTTTAGCCCTTCAGCCGCTTCTGTGGAGTGGGTAACCATATCGGTGTTGCGCTGTGTCATTTGTTCTATCTGTGCAATAGAGGTATTGATCAGGCCCAATGCCGAGGTTTGCTCATGCGTTGCGTTGCTGATCTCTTTGATCATGGTGGAGACCTGCAAGACTTCATCAACGATGTCGCTGATATGTTTGCCCGCGTTCTCGACCATAGTGCTGCCCTGTTTCACACTTTGGACGTTAGCATCGATCAACGTTTTAATCTCTTTGGCCGCAGAGGCGGAATGCTGCGCCAGATTGCGAACCTCAGCGGCTACCACCGCAAACCCGCGTCCTTGTACGCCAGCACGAGCGGCTTCAACGGCCGCATTCAGCGCAAGGATGTTGGTCTGGAAGGCAATACTGTCTATCACGCCAATGATATCAACGATTCTATCACTGGCGCTTGAGATGGAATCCATCATGCCGATGGTTTCCTTCATGATATTGCCACCTTTGAACGCGGTGCTGCTGGCGGCCTCTGCCATGGTGGTGGCCTGTGCCGCCGTCTCTGCACTTTGCTGCACGGCAACGGTAATTTCTTCAATGGCAGCGGCAGTTTGTTGCAGATTGGCCGATGTCTCTTCCGTGCGGGTATTCAGATCGACATTGTTTTCCGCCAGCTTATGGCTGACGTTGGTGATGCCGTTTACCTGTGTACTGACGTCGTCGACAAGCGAATGCAGGTTCAGGCCAAACTGATTAACAGAGCGTAGCAGCAAGCCAATTTCATCGACCCGGTTCAGGTGGACATGCTTTACTTTACGGCCCGATACTACATGCTGAGCCTGCTTCATTATCATCCTGATTGGCTGTGCAATTTGCTTTTGCAGAAACTGATCCATGATGACGATGAGTAATAGCGTCAGTGCCAGTAGCCACAGTGGATTCATGCCATTGAAAGCAAGCAGTGCGGGAATGAGGCCCACCGCCAGCACTGCTAGGCGCAAGCGCCAGCAGACTGACAATTGCTGTAAAAGTGACAGTGGAGAGAAGAGTCCAGTGCGAACGACGAGCCCTTTGTAGAATTTGCGGCTGCCCGCCTGTTTTTTCTGCACGGCGCTATACAGCGTTTCGGCATACTTTATTTCTTCCGCGCTAGGCGTGTTACGTACTGAGATATAGCCCGCGAGCTGCTCCTGCTGGTAGACCGGCGTAACGTTGGCGCGAACCCAGTAGTGGTCACCGTTGTTGCGACGGTTTTTCACTAATCCGGTCCAGCTATCGCCTTGTTTCAACGTAAACCACATGTCGGCATAGGCTTCCACGGGCATGTCGGGATGGCGCACAATATTGTGAGGCTGGTTGATGAGCTGCTCTTCGGAAAAACCGCTAACTGTAATGAAGGCAGAGTTGGCATAGGTAATGTGGCTGTGAATATTTGTTGTGGACATCAATATGGTGTCCATGTCTAACAGATACTCCTGCTGTGTTACAGGTGTATTTAATCTCATTAGAAACCCCGGCGTACGTATCCCGCTCAGCTTCCAGGTTCAGCCATGCTGGCAGCTTCTTGCCTCAGCCGCTCTGGTTATTCCAGATGCGGGTGCGCAGTGTAGCTGCTACTTGGTGATACCGTGAAATCTGTCAGGCATATTGCTGTGTAAATATTCAAGTTATTCAAATAGGTATACTGAAATTTCTTGGGTGATTGATTCGCTTATATAAAATAATGGCATTCCTTAATTATATGAGCGGTCTATTCACCCTATATTGTGCGTGATGGAGGTTTTGTAACTTTATTTTTTGTAACAAATATTTCATCAGTGTTAGCACGCTTTTTCAGCACGCGTAAATTTATGATGAGGATGATTACCTGTCAATTGATTCATTTTATTGGCAATAAATAATTGGTAAAAAAATGATTAAAAATAGGCGGGGATTAAAATAGGGATTTTTCTTAAAAGGTGTTTTAGAATTGATGAAGGTGACGCTAAGAAGAATGACTTGTTAAGTTTTTTTTATCTTTTCTTTGCATGAATGAAATTAAATGTTGCTGCCCTGCTGTTTATTCTTTTAATTACGGCCTTTCTTCCATTTTTATTGACGCTGAATTTATTGCAGATCAAATAACGCTATCCGCAGACCAGATAATGATTCTGGCCTGCGGAGAAAGATAATCAGGTTACTGGCGCCGGATTGAAAACGGCCAGTGCGTTATGCAGCCCCCACTGATCGGACCAAGTTTTTTTCCTGCCGCTGGCGATATCCAAAATGAAGTGGAAAAGCTGCCAGCCTACGTCTTCGATCGTGGCCTCTCCGGTAGCAATGGTTCCGGCATCAATATCCATTAGATCGTGCCAGCGGTTTGCCAATGCGGTTCGGGTCGCCATTTTGATCACAGGGACAGCCAGCAGGCCATAGGGTGTGCCACGACCGGTGGTGAAGACTTGCACGGTGATACCAGAAGCAAGCTGCTGGGTACCGCACACGAAATCACTGGCTGGTGTTGCGGCGTAAATCAAGCCACGTTTAGTTGGACGCTGTCCGGGGGACAGGACTTCGACAATCGCGCTGGTGCCGGATTTGGCGATGGAGCCGAGCGCTTTTTCCACCACGTTCGCGAGGCCACCTTTTTTGTTGCCTGGCGATGGGTTGGCGCTACGATCGGTCTGGCCGCTCTCGAGGTAGTTATCGTACCAAGCCATTTCTTCCAGCAGGCGTTTACCGACTTCTTCATTGATGACGCGCGGCGTCAACAGATGAATGGCGTCGCGTACTTCGGTCACTTCGGAGAACATGACGGTCGCACCGCAGCGAACCAAGAGATCGGATGCAAAACCAACGGCAGGGTTCGCGGTGACGCCGGAGAAAGCATCGCTACCGCCACACTGCATGCCGACAACCAACTCAGAGGCCGGACAGGTTTCACGCTGACGTTTGTTCAACCGTTGCAGGTGCTTGTCTGCCATCGTCAGAATGTCATCCACCATCGATCTGAAACCAACATGGTGTTCATCCTGCAAGCGGACAATGCTGGTGTCGTCGAGGGAGATGGCTTGTACATCAGGCGTCCCTTCCAGCAGGCGCTCCGGCTGTAATTTTTCACAGCCCAGGCCGACCACCAGTATCTCGCCGCCAAAATTCGGGTTCAGCGCCAGATTGTGAATGGTACGGATGGGAACCACCGCAGCAGGAGCATTGATTGCCACGCCACAGCCATAAAGATGGTTGAGTGCGACCACGCCATCCACATTGGGATATCTCGGCAATAAGTCTCGCTCGATAATTTTGACGACATAGTCCACCACGCCCGCGACGCAGTGCACGCTGGTGGTAATGCCCAACAGGTTTTTCGTACCTACGCTGCCATCGGCGTTGCGGTAACCTTCAAAGGTATAACCTTCCAACGCAGGCAGCGTGGGGGGGATTTTGGTCGCTAACGGCAGGGTTTCCAGCGCGGGAGCCTGAGGCAACTCGACCAGAGATTCATCGATCCAGCTTCCTTTGGTAATATCACGCAGCGCATACCCGATAATTTCACCATAGCGGATGATGGCGCCTGATTTGGCGATATCCACAAGGGCCACTTTGTGACCTTGCGGAACATGCTCAATTAATTCCAGATCATCATTAAAACGGGTTCCGGCACGTAAGCCATTATTATTAACAACAATGGCAACATTATCAGAATCGTGGACCTTAATATAAAGTGGCTGCTCTTGTGCAGCATTACTTTCTGATTTATCTGACATGATGCAAGCCTTTATTATTGGTTTATCAGAAACACGGTGGTAACTATTACCACGCTATTACTTCATTGCTCGCTAATGAGTATACGTGAGGTTCCCTTCTCGTACATTATGCAATTGACCTAAGCCAGCGCTTTTTATTTCTGATTTATCAGGCGAAGACCCAATTTTTGGTGAGTTTGATCACATTCTTCCGGCGCACGGTTTTTAAGTCAGAAATGAAAATAATGTGTATGAATGTAAAAAGAGAATAGCGGCGTTTTTCGTGAAACACCTCGCACTATATAGGGCAAGTGCACCAACATATTCAAAAGGACATTTTTAATGTTGTGCTTTTAGCTAGTGAGCAGTCAGTGGGTAAAAATTATAATGTTCCTGCGAGTTGAAGATGTCAGCTAATTACTCTGATGCTATATAGCCTGGCTATTCGCAAAAAAAAATAAAAATGGGAATGTTAACTATCCACTGATCTTCATTCTGATAACCCTACACCGTTATCTGTTATTCGGAATGAATGAGCGAACCGCGATTGAAGCAGGAGTTCATCATGAATACAGTAAGCTCAGCAGCTGGCGCGATACAAAAGAGAACAAACGCCCGCTACTGGATTGTCGTGATGTTGTTTATTGTCACGTCATTTAACTATGGGGACCGCGCAACCTTGTCCATTGCTGGTTCAGCAATGTCTAAGGAAATTGGGCTGGATGCGGTGGGGATGGGCTATATCTTCTCTGCTTTCTCCTGGGCATATGTTATTGGGCAAATACCCGGAGGCTGGCTGCTCGATCGCTTTGGTTCAAAGAAAGTCTACTTCTATAGTATTTTTACCTGGTCGATTTTTACCTTATTACAAGGTTTTGTCGATATTTTCAGCGGTGCGGGCATCGTCATTTCCCTGTTCTTGCTGCGCTTTATGGTTGGTTTGTGTGAATCACCCTCCTTCCCGGGGAATAGCCGAATTGTAGCGGCCTGGTTCCCTGCTCAAGAGCGCGGTACTGCTGTCGCGATATTCAACTCGGCACAATACTTCGCTACCGTGATTTTTGCTCCTATCATGGGCTGGCTGGTACACGCCGTGGGTTGGGCGCATGTGTTCTGGTTTATGGGCGGATTGGGGATCATTCTGAGTTTTGTCTGGCTGAAAGTGATCCACGATCCTAAAGATCACCCTAGTGTGAATCAGGCCGAACTGGATTACATCGAGGCCGGCGGCGCACTGATCAATATGGATGCCAAAGGGTCGAAGAAAGCGACTGAGAAGGGTGAAAAATGGCACCAGATCAAACAATTAATGCAGTCCCGTATGATGCTTGGTGTTTACATCGGTCAATATTGTATTAACGCACTGACTTACTTCTTCATCACCTGGTTCCCGCTTTATCTGGTTCAGGCGCGCGGTATGTCGATCCTCAAAGCAGGATTCGTCGCCTCGGTTCCTGCTATCTGTGGTTTTGTGGGAGGCGTTCTGGGCGGCATTATTTCCGATTACCTGATGCGCCGGACTAATTCACTGACCTTTGCCCGTAAAACACCAATCGTTCTCGGTATGTTGCTCTCCATGTCGATGGTGATTTGTAACTACGTTGAAACCGAGTGGGTCGTTATTGCGGTGATGTCTGCAGCCTTCTTCGGCAAAGGCATTGGTGCGCTGGGCTGGGCGGTTATGGCCGATACCGCACCGAAAGAAATCAGCGGATTGAGCGGTGGACTGTTCAATATGTTTGGTAACGCGTCTGGTATCGTGACGCCGATTGCGATTGGCTACATCATCGGAATGACCGGTTCTTTCAATGGTGGTCTGGTGTATGTCGGGATTCATGCGCTGGTTGCGATCTTCAGCTACCTGTTCATTGTGAAAGAGATTAAACGTGTCGAATTGAAGCCGTTCGTTAAGAATTAAGGCCAGTCGTTACCGTATTAGTCTAGATATAGGCAATAAAACAAAACGCTGTTCCATCAGTATGATGGCGCAGCGTTTCGCTATATACCCGTCATACTTCAAGTTGCATATGCGTTGGCTGCGCTTAAATACTCGGCCCGTCGTGGGCCTCGCCCTGAAGGGCCGCTGCAAGCAGCGTTCAAATCTGCTCCCAGCAGATTTGTCACCCGAATCACTTACTCAAGTAAGCTCATCGGGACTCCCTCGCTTGCCGCCTGCCTGAAACTCGAATTATTTAGGGTATAGATTTGTCATTTATTCATGCCCTTTAACGTCGGGTTTTACCTCTTCGAAATCGAGTGCCAAGGGGACGTATTTCGGTGTTGATAAAGCAGGAATTCGCTTTTCCCAGTTTTCGTGAAACACCTCCCATTGGCCTGTGATAATGACATATTTAATCTGCATTTCGACAGGGAATGCTGTGCTATTGCCCAATGAGTTGTGAAATAAGAAAACTTATACTTTTTACTGAGGTTGGTGAGGCGGTACGAATTACAACACCGCATTCCTGACTGGTTTATTTCAGTAATAACCTGTTTTTATTCTGACAATCTTACAAGCCCTACAAGCATTGTTCAGTTCAAATCAGAGTAAAAACAAGGTCGCGCTAATAAAGTAGGAAAACAACATGAAATCATCTACTGGTGCACCATCTGTTTTTTATTTCTGTATGACTGAATTATTTTCATCCGCCTCAGCGCGCCCCTGCGTTGTGGCAACCATCGGAAACCTAAGCGTCAATCCTGTGCGATCCATTCATGACGGGAGCCTGTCATGACAAACTTTTCAGCGACGCCTGTGATTACCGACATGAAAGTCATCCCCGTTGCGGGCTATGACAGCATGTTGCTGAACATCGGCGGCGCGCATGGTGCTTACTTCACGCGTAACCTCGTCATTTTAACCGACAGCGCCGGGCATACTGGTGTCGGCGAAGCGCCCGGTGGTGAAGTCATCTACAACACGCTGGTTGAAGCCATTCCTCGTGTGAAAGGCGAACAAATCGCCCGCATGAACCGTCTGGTTCATGACATTCATGTCGGCAACCAGTCTTCTGATTTTGATTCCTTCGGCAAAGGTGCCTGGACGTTTGAACTGCGCGTGAATGCGGTGGCAGCACTCGAAGCGGCGCTGCTCGATCTGCTGGGGCAATTCATGGGTGTCCCTGTTGCCGAGCTGCTGGGGCCGGGTAAACAGCGTGATGAAGTCACCGTGCTCGGTTATCTGTTCTATATCGGCGATCGCACGAAGACGGATTTACCTTATCTGTCGGGTGAGAAAGTATCAGGTGAGAAAGGCAAGCACGAGTGGTATCACCTGCGTCACCAGCAGGCGATGGACAGCGACGCGATTGTGCGTTTGGCCGAAGCCACAACCGACCGCTACGGATTTAAAGATTTCAAACTCAAAGGTGGTGTACTGCCCGGCGAACAGGAAATCGATGCCGTGAAAGCGCTGAAAAAGCGTTTCCCGGATGCGCGTATTACCGTCGATCCAAACGGTGCCTGGCTGCTGGATGAAGCGATCGGATTGTGCAAAGACATGAAGGGCATTCTGACTTACGCGGAAGACCCGTGTGGTGCCGAACAAGGTTTCTCCGGTCGTGAAGTAATGGCGGAATTCCGTCGTGCCACCGGGCTACCGGTCGCGACCAACATGATTGCGACCAACTGGCGCGAAATGAACCATGCCGTGATGCTACAAGCGGTCGATATTCCGTTGGCCGATCCCCATTTCTGGACGATGCACGGTGCGGTGCGCGTCGCCCAACTGTGTGATGAGTGGGGTCTGACGTGGGGCTGCCATTCCAATAACCACTTCGATATCTCTCTGGCGATGTTCACGCACGTGGGGGCTGCGGCACCGGGTAACCCGACGGCGATTGATACGCACTGGATCTGGCAGGAAGGGCAGCATCTGACCAAAGAGCCACTGCAAATCGTCAACGGCAAAATTAAGGTGCCGGATCGTCCCGGTCTGGGGATTGAGCTGGATAGGGAACAGGTCATGAAGGCTCACGATCTCTACAAAAAATTACCGAGCGGGGCACGTAATGATGCCGTCGCCATGCAGTACCTGATTCCTGGTTGGACATTTGATCGTAAACGCCCGGTTTTTGGCCGCTAACCCTACATAGAAAAATGAGAGAGAAAGGATAAGAAAATGACATTGCAAAGTTCAACGCCGGTGATTACCCACATGCAGGTTATTCCGGTTGCAGGTCACGACAGTATGTTGCTCAACCTGAGTGGCGCACATGCACCTTATTTCACTCGCAACATTGTGATTCTGAAAGATAACGCCGGGAATACCGGTGTCGGAGAAATTCCCGGCGGTGAGAAAATCCGTCAGACGCTGGAAGATGCTGCCGCGCTGGTGGTGGGCAAAACGCTGGGCGAATACAAAAACGTGATGACGGCGGTGCGTGCGCAGTTCGCCGACCGCGATTCTTCCGGGCGCGGTTTGCAGACGTTCGATCTGCGTACCACCATCCATGTCGTCACGGGGATCGAAGCCGCCATGCTCGATCTGCTGGGGCAATTCCTCAATGTCAGCGTGGCCTCGCTGCTGGGTGATGGGCAGCAGCGTGATGCCGTCGAGATGCTGGGTTATCTGTTCTACATTGGCGATCGTAATAAAACCGATCTGCCTTACCAGAGTCAGGCTAACGAGAAATGCAACTGGTATCGTCTGCGTCATGAAGAAGCGCTGACGCCAGAAACCATCGTGCGTCTGGCTGAAGCTGCGTATGAAAAATACGGTTTCAACGATTTCAAACTGAAAGGCGGCGTACTGGCCGGTAGCGAAGAGGCCGAAGCGGTGACCGCGCTGGCGAAACGCTTCCCGCAGGCCCGCATCACGCTGGATCCAAACGGTGCCTGGTCGCTGGATGAAGCCATCGGTCTGGGCAAACAGTTGCGTGGCGTGCTGGCGTATGCAGAAGATCCGTGCGGCGCGGAGCAAGGCTTCTCGGGTCGTGAAGTGATGGCGGAATTCCGCCGTGCGACGGGGCTGCCTACCGCGACCAACATGATCGCTACCGACTGGCGACAGATGGGGCACACTATTTCGCTGCAATCGGTCGATATTCCGTTGGCCGATCCGCACTTCTGGACAATGCAAGGTTCCGTACGCGTGGCGCAAATGTGCCACGAATGGGGCTTAACCTGGGGTTCTCACTCCAATAACCACTTTGATATTTCACTGGCCATGTTTACTCAGGTCGCCGCGGCGGCGCCGGGCAAGATTACGGCGATTGATACGCACTGGATCTGGCAGGAAGGCAACCAACGCCTGACGAAAGAACCGTTGCAGATTGTTGGCGGCATGGTGGAAGTGCCGAAGAAACCGGGTCTGGGCGTCGAGCTGGATATGGATCAGGTGATGAAAGCACACGAACTGTATAAAAACATGGGATTAGGCGCACGTAACGACGCCATGGGAATGCAGTACCTTATTCCTGAGTGGACGTTTGATAATAAACGTCCGTGTCTGGTTCGCTAACGTTCTGATTTTCCGTTTTTTGAGCGCGCCGCTTCAGTCAAGCGGCGCTGGAATGACCGAGGATAAAAAATGAAGACTCCGCTGTTACCTAACCGTTTTCGCCAAGATTTGCTGCAGGGGAAAACGTTGATTGGCTGCTGGTGTGCGCTGGGCAACCCGATTTCAACTGAAGTGCTGGGGCTGGCGGGATTCGACTGGCTGGTGCTGGATGGAGAACATGCGCCTAACGATATCGTGACGTTTATTCCTCAGCTCATGGCGCTGAAAGGCAGCCACAGTGCGCCTGTCGTCCGCCCGCCGTGCAATGAGCCGATCATCATCAAGCGACTGCTGGATATCGGGTTCAATAACTTCCTGATTCCTTTCGTGGAAACGGCGGAAGAGGCTGCGCGTGCGGTCGCGTCAACCCGTTATCCGCCAGCAGGCATCCGCGGCGTTTCCGTGGCGCACCGTAGCAACTGCTATGGCACCGAACCGGACTATTTCGCCAAGATTAACGACAACATTACCGTCGTAGTGCAAATCGAAAGTCAGGACGGCCTCGACAATCTGGATGCAATTATTGCCGTTGACGGCGTAGACGGCGTGTTTGTTGGCCCGAGCGACCTGTCTGCGGCGCTGGGCTATCTCGGTCAGCCTAATCATCCTGACGTGCAGAAAGCGATCCGCCACATCTTCGATCGCACCGCTGCGCACAACAAGCCGTGCGGCATTCTGGCACCGGTTGAAGCCGATGCGCGTCGCTATCTGGAATGGGGCGCAAGCTTCGTTGCGGTCGGTAGCGATCTGGGCGTGTTCCGCAGCGCAACACAGGCGCTGAGCGACAAGTACAAGAAGTAATGGATTAATTCCGTGCGAATCGGATCCGCCATGAGGTGGGTTCATCGTGAATTGAAGTGATATCTACATCAGACAATGAGGTTAGGGCGATGAAAATTGGTTTTATTGGATTGGGCATCATGGGAAAACCGATGAGTAAAAATCTGCTGAAAGCAGGTTACTCATTAGTCGTGATGGATCGAAATCTGGACGCGGTCGCGGAAGTGGTTGCAGCGGGCGCTACGGCGGCTGAAACGCCGAAACAGGTTGCGGAGCTGTGTGATGTCATCATCACCATGCTGCCTAACTCTCCACACGTTAAAGAGGTGGTGCTGGGTGAAAACGGCGTCATCGACGGTGCGCGCGCCGGAAGCATTGTGGTGGATATGAGTTCAATCGCCCCGCTTGCCAGCCGTGAAATTGCTACCGCACTGGCGGCGAAAGAGATCGCTATGCTGGACGCGCCAGTCAGCGGCGGTGAACCGAAAGCGATTGACGGCACGCTGTCTGTGATGGTCGGTGGCGACAAAGCCCAGTTTGAGCGCTGCTTTGAGATTCTGAAATCCATGGCAGGTTCTGTTGTACATACTGGTGATATCGGTGCAGGTAACGTGACCAAACTGGCGAATCAGGTGATTGTGGCGCTGAACATTGCCGCCATGTCCGAGGCGCTGGTGCTGGCGACGAAAGCAGGGGTTAACCCGGATCTGGTTTATCAGGCGATCCGCGGTGGATTGGCTGGCAGCACCGTGCTGGATGCGAAAGCGCCGATGGTGATGGATCGTAACTTTAAGCCAGGTTTCCGCATCGATCTGCATATCAAAGATTTGGCGAACGCGCTGGATACCTCACACGGCGTCGGCGCACAACTGCCGTTAACGGCGGCAGTGATGGAAATGATGCAGGCGCTGAAAGCGGACGATCTGGGATCGGCTGACCACAGTGCGCTGGCGTGTTACTACGAGAAGCTGGCCAAAGTTGAAGTTACGCGATAAGCCGTGAAGCGATAGTCACGAGGCTGGCACAGGATGCCAGCCGACTGGCAGATAATCACTCTGATCTACCTACTGGGTTTCAGGATCTACTGCCCTGAACGTTGGCAGGTATAAGCGCCGTTTCATGAGCGCGCGGATTATTGATGCAATCGGAACGTTGATGAAATCGGATCGTTTATGAAAATAGTGATCGCACCGGATTCTTATAAAGAAAGCCTGTCTGCACAAGAGGTTGCTACGCAGATTGAAAAGGGATTTCGTGAAATATTCCCCGATGCCTGCTATGTCAAATTGCCTGTTGCAGATGGTGGGGAAGGCACCGTTGAAGCCATGGTCGCTGCGACCGATGGCAAGATTGTGAATGTTAAGGTGACAGGACCGTTAGGCGATAACATCGACGCGTTCTTTGGCCTGTCTGGCGATGAAAAAACGGCTTTTATTGAGATGGCGGCAGCGAGCGGTCTGGAACGAGTGCCTTCGCAACTGCGTAATCCGTTAAAAACGACCAGCTATGGCACGGGCGAATTGATTCGCTGCGCGTTAGATCACGGTGTTCGACACTGCATCATCGGCATTGGTGGAAGCGCAACCAATGACGGCGGGTCGGGCATGGTGCAGGCGCTGGGCGCGAAGTTGCTGGATAAGCAGGGCGAACAGATCGGTTTTGGCGGGGGTGAACTCGACAAACTCGCTCGCATTGATATCAGCGAGCTGGATGAGCGTATTAAAAATTGTCGCTTTGAAGTGGCCTGTGATGTGACCAACCCGTTGACGGGGAAACTGGGTGCGTCGGCGATTTTTGGCCCCCAGAAAGGGGCAACGCCGGAGATGATTGAACAACTGGATAATGCGCTGAAGCATTATGCGGCGGTGATTCGCCACGATCTGGATATGGACGTGGAACACGTTCCCGGTGCGGGGGCGGCGGGCGGTATGGGTGCGGCGCTACAGGCTTTTTGCGGCGCTGAGCTTCGTCAGGGCATTGAGATTGTCACAGAAGCATTGGGGCTGGATGAACTGGTACGAGATGCCACGCTGGTGATTACTGGGGAAGGGCGCATCGACAGCCAGACGATTCACGGTAAAGTGCCGATTGGCGTGGCGCGAATTGCCAAACAGTATAACAAACCAGTGATTGGTATTGCTGGCAGCCTGACGGCAGATGTCGGCGTGGTGCATGAACATGGTCTGGATGCAGTATTCAGCGTGCTTTACAACATCTGCTCACTAGAAGAAGCGCTGGATAATGCGGCAGAGAATGTGCGGATGACGGCACGTAATATCGCCGCCACGATCCGACTGGCGCAGTCTGTGTCGCGCTGAGCACTATCGTGATGCGGTTAATCAGCGCCTTTTATCTACACGTTTTTATGCAGATGCGGAGGCGGTTTCGTGCGCTCGTCCCTTAAACGTTCAGCGTTAGGTTCTCCCTCTGTCAGTCTGCTGTTTCTTATACGAATGCAGCGACATTGTGGGTTTTGCCGTTATCCGGCGTAAAAAATTATGCTGAGGAGATAGCGGGCTTCGGATGAGCCGCAGGACGCGGCGAAAGCTTGCGCCACGTCGGGAACGTGTTGCAAGCGGTCCGTAAAGCCAGATACCGACGAAGGCCCCGCGTTAGCGGCATAATTTCCGCCAAAAAGCCTGGGGTCACGGGGCGAGCGGCGTTTGAGCCGTCCCGTGTCGGGCGCGTGCTGCGGAGGAGCATGGAATAGCCATATTGTAAGCGCACGAAACTGTCTCCACAGCCACATAAAATATGACGAAGAGACAGGGCTATGCTGGGGATATTGATTACGAATGCATAGGTTTGATATGCGGCTGGGCGGCTTTGTTGACGTTGTCGATTTCGTCCAGCAGCTCTAGCCATTCGGGTTCCAGATCGCTGGCGTGAACGCCTTTACGCAGCTGTTGTTCCAGATAACGGCAGATGCGTTGCAGACGCGGAACGCCGCTGTAGCTGCAACTGCCGTGCAGTTTATGAACCAGCTCGATGATGTCATCATCCGTCTGCCCCTTCAGCACGTTTTCTATCTTCCGCTGAACCTCTGGCAAGAAATCCAACAGCATTTGCAGCAGGTCGCGCGCCAGTTCCGGCTTGTTGGCCGCCTGTTGCTGCGCCAGCGCCCAGTCGAGTGATAGCTGGCTATCGTCGTGCTCGTTCAGTAATCCCGTCATCTCGCCCCGATTGCGCTTCAACGGATCTTGCCGTGCATGACGCGTCAACACGCTTTTCAGCATCTGTTCGTCTATCGGTTTCGCCAGATAGTCATCCATACCCGAACGCAGCAGATGCTCACGTTCACCCGTCATAGTCTGCGCCGTCACCGCGATGATAGGCGTGGTGGCATGGTGAGGGATCTGACGGATCAATTCGCTGGCGCAAATGCCGTCCATACCCGGCATCTGAATATCCATGAGAATAATGTCGCACTGATTCAGTTCTGCCTGTGCAATCGCATCTTGTCCGCTTTCGCACAGGATAATCGTCTCGACCTGCTCTTCCAGCAGCGTGCCGATCAGTTTCAGATTAGCTGGATTGTCATCCACCGCCATCACCCTCAACGGTAAACGGGCGAGATGGCGTGCGGCACTCTGATGCGATGCAGTATCGTCCGGCAGAAAAGAGAACTGGAACAGCGTGCTGTCCTGTAACAGCGGCAGCAGGCGTGAGGCGGCGAGCGGTTTGCTCAGGCAGGCATGCACGCCGAAGGTTTTCAACTGCTCGGCATCCATTTGCGCCAGGCTGGGCAGCGCCAGAATCACACAGGGCGAGCGGCGGCAGATATCGCGCAGTCTGGGCGTGTAATCGAGCAGCGTATTACGGTATTGCACGGGAATACCGAGCAGCAGGATATCAAATTCCCCTTCTGGCAGTTGCTCAAACGTCGGGCTGTAGCTCACGATGAGCGGCGTCTGACTCAGGATATCCAGCGTGGCCTGTGCGGCGATGGGATGGTATTCGACATAAGCCAGATGTTTGCCTTGCAGCATCGTGTAGGCGGGTTCGGTCGGTATCGCGTGCGGGTTGAGCGGTAGCGTGATGTGGAACCAGAAGGTCGATCCCTTGCTGAGTTCGCTCTGAAAACTGATATCGCCACCCATTTCTTTGACCAGACGTTGGGTGATGACCAGCCCGAGCCCTGTACCACCATGACGGCGAGAAATGCTGGTGTCGGCCTGACGGAAAGCCTGGAACAGCTGCGATTGCTGCAACTCGGCAATACCGATGCCGGTATCGCGTATTTGCACCTCTAACTGCACCTGATGAAGTTCCTGACGACGCTTCTCCACCCGAATATCGATGTTGCCCTGTTCGGTAAATTTAATCGCGTTGCCCAGCAGGTTGGTGATGATTTGCTGTATCCGTAGCGGATCGCCGACAAACTGTTCGGGTACGTCATTCTGAATACTGAGCGTCAGCTCCAATCCTTTTTCATGTGCCGTGTGCGCCAGCAGCATGACAACGTCGTCCAGCGTGTTGTGCAGCGAGAACGGAATATCCTCCAGCACCAGCTTTCCGGCTTCTAGCTTCGAGAAATCCAGCACATCGTTAATAATATTCAGCAAGTTATTGGCGGACCGCTCGATGGTGAGCAGATAGTCCGTCTGTGTCGTGTTCAGCGGTGTTTTCAACGTCTGGCGGGTGAAACCGATCACGCCATTCAGCGGCGTTCTCAGTTCGTGCGACATATTTGCCAGAAACTCAGACTTGATGCGGGCGGCTTCCTGTGCGCGCTTTTTAGCCAGATCCAGCTCGACGTTTTGGATCTCCATCTGCTCCAGCGTTTCCCGCAGATCGTAGGTCGCCTGATCGATATTTTGCTGCATTTCTTCGTGGTAGGCGGTCAGCGACATCGCCATCGAGTTGATGCCGTTTTTCAGCATATCCAGTTCGCCGAGCATGTAACCTTCGACCCGGCTATCCAACTGCCCACGACGAATACGATCGACGGTATCCACCATATTGCGAATAGGGGTGGTGACATCCCGCATCAGACGATAGGCAAAGATGACGGCGGCGCCCAAAGATAACAGCAGCAAGAGCGCGGCAATGAAAATTTCCTGATACTGCTGAAGCCGAATGGTGCTGGTATCCAGCTCGATCACCAGATAGCCGAGAGGTGTCGCGGTGCCGGGCAGCACGGGCGTTGTTCCGCCCTGCATGAATTCGCTGTCAGTGACGATCGGCATGTGCAGAATCAGCGCGTCATTCGTGTGGTGCAGGTGCAGCTTATTGTGTGCAAGCGCATCGCTGCTGAGCGACTCTAAGGTCACGTTGTTGCGGACGTTGGTGGTGGCGAGGAGCTGATTACGCGCATCGAACACGCTAATGGTACGAATAATCGCGGAGTGACGGCGATGAAGCGTATTGATTAACGCGGGAATCGTGTCCATCTGCCGATGAGTAATGGCATAAGCGCTGATGGTCGCCAGCGGCTCAATGATGCTGGTGCCCGAATCGGCCAATTGCGACTGCAACTGATTGTAACGATGGATGACGAAGAACGAACTAAGCAGCAGTCCGATCATTAGCGTCGGTGCCAAAATCAGTATCAACATCCGTGCACGAAGACTGTATTTGGTCATGGGGTTCCAATGTGGGAGAATTAGAGGATGCTGAGCACCCAATGATGTAATTAGTTATCGGGTACTGCATGTACCGGTTACAGCCGTTCAACTCAAGAGATCAATCGATAGTACATTATGGCGCAATTCTACTCTCCAAACCGGCGTGTGACGACCCGGAAAGCAATTCCTGCTAAGAACCTCACTGTTACGGTCACGTCGCTTGATCCGTTTGGGCAGGGGGTGGCGCGTCACGAAGGCAAGACGGTGTTTGTCACGGGTGTACTGCCGGGAGAGCAGGCCGAGGTCCAACTGACAGAAGAGAAGCGTCAGTTTTCGCATGCAAAACTTAAACGCCTGCTGACGCCTAGCCCGCAGCGCGTTGCGCCGCCGTGCCCGCATTTTACCCGCTGTGGCGGTTGCCAACAGCAGCACGCGGACATCGCGCTGCAACAGAGCAGTAAATCGGCTGCATTGATGCGTTTGATGACGCGGGAAACGGGCGCAGAGCTGCCTGAAGCCTCGCTGATTGCTGGCACACCTTATGCCTATCGGAGGCGCGCGCGGCTTGCGTTATACTTTCAGGCAAAAGAGCAGCGTCTGTTGATGGGCTACCGGCAGTCAAATTCTCACGATCTGGTGGATATCAAAGCCTGTCCGGTGTTGCGCCCCGAGCTTGAAGCGCTGCTGCAACCGCTGCGCGATTGCCTGAGTCGATTAAAGGCGGTGAAACGCCTTGGGCATGTGGAGCTGGTGCAGGCGGAGAACGGTCCGCTGCTGGTGCTGAGGCACCTTGACCCACTCCATTCATCGGATCAACTGGCGCTGCGTGATTTTGCGCAGCAGCAGGGCGTTTCGGTTTATCTGGCACCGGATGCCGATTCGCTGACGTGTTTACAGGGTGAAGAGCCGGTTTATCACGTTGCTGGGCTGACGCTGGCCTTTAGCCCGCGTGATTTTATTCAGGTTAATGACGCAGTGAACCAGCAGATGGTCGCGCAGGCGCTGGCATGGCTGGATGTGCAACCGCAGGATAGAATATTAGATCTGTTTTGTGGCATGGGTAACTTCACGCTACCGCTGGCACAGCGTGCCGCCAGCGTCGTTGGTGTGGAGGGGGTGACCGCGTTAGTTGAGAAAGGACGCGAGAATGCCCGACGCAATGGGTTGTCCAATGTCACATTTTTTCACCAAAATCTTGAAGATGACGTCACGCAGCAGCCATGGGCGGCTCAGGGTTTTGATAAGATATTACTTGATCCGGCACGTGCGGGTGCGGCAGGCGTGATGGAGCAGATAACCAGACTGGCACCGAAACGCGTGGTGTATGTCTCCTGTAACGCCACGACGCTAGCACGCGACAGCAAAGTATTACTGGCCGCTGGTTATCGGCTGGCGAATGTCGCCATGTTGGATATGTTTCCACATACCGGTCACCTTGAATCGATGGCACTGTTTTTGCACGATACCGGCACGCGAAAGGCGTAATAGGCAGCAAAGCGGCGTCGTTTGCAAGGTGAAGGGTAACGTAGGGAGAAATTATGGTTGCGGTAAGAAGTGCGCATTTGAATACGGCAGGTGAGTTTGTCCCTGACGCGTGGATTGCTTCACTGGGTATTTCCAGCCAGCAATCGTGTGAACGTTTAGCCGAAACCTGGCGTTACTGTGAGCAGCAAACGCAAGATCACGCCGATGCATCGCTACTGCTGTGGCGCGGCATTGAAATGGTGGAAATCCTGTCCACGCTGAGCATGGACAATGACAGCATGCGCGCGGCGCTGCTCTTTCCGCTGGCAGACGCGAACGTGGTGGATGAGGCGACGCTGGAAGCCGCGTTTGGTAAAAACATCGTTGATTTGGTGCATGGCGTGCGCGATATGGATGCAATCCGCCAGCTCAAAGCGACGCAGAATGATTCAGGCTCGTCTGAGCAGGTCGATAACATCCGCCGCATGCTGCTGGCGATGGTGGAAGATTTCCGCTGCGTGGTGATCAAGCTCGCCGAGCGGATCGCGCACCTGCGTGAAGTGAAGGATGCCCCGGAAGAAGAACGGGTATTGGCGGCCAAAGAATGTACCAATATCTATGCGCCACTGGCTAACCGCTTAGGTATCGGCCAGTTAAAGTGGGAGCTGGAAGATTTCTGCTTCCGCTATCTGCATCCTGATGAATATAAAAAAATCGCCAAGCTGCTGCACGAGCGCCGTATCGATCGTGCGCAGTACATTGACGATTTTGTCAAAACGCTGCGCAACGCGATGAAAGAAGAGGGCGTGCAGGCGGAGATCTACGGTCGTCCTAAGCATATCTACAGCATCTGGCGCAAGATGCAGAAGAAAGCGCTGTCGTTCGATGAGCTGTTCGATGTCCGTGCGGTACGCATTGTCGTTGAGCGCTTGCAGGACTGCTACGGGGCGCTCGGTATCGTGCATACCCATTATCGCCATCTGCCGGACGAGTTTGACGACTACGTCGCTAACCCCAAACCAAACGGCTATCAGTCCATTCACACGGTGGTGTTAGGGCCGGGTGGAAAGACGCTCGAAATTCAGATTCGTACGCGACAGATGCATGAAGATGCCGAACTGGGCGTCGCAGCACACTGGAAATACAAAGAAGGCACCTCCGTGGGCGGGCGTTCCGGTTACGAAGGCCGCATTGCCTGGCTGCGTAAACTGCTTGCCTGGCAGGAAGAAGTGGCGGATTCGAATGATGTACTGGACGAAGTTCGCAGTCAGGTGTTTGACGACCGGGTTTATGTCTTTACGCCGAAAGGCGATGTGGTGGATCTCCCTACGGGCTCCACGCCGTTGGATTTTGCTTATAACATCCACAGTGATATCGGGCACCGCTGCATCGGGGCGAAAATCGGCGGACGTATCGTGCCGTTTACCTACCAACTGCAAATGGGCGATCAGATTGAAATCATCACCCAGAAGCAACCGAACCCGAGCCGTGACTGGCTGAACCCGAATTTAGGCTATATCACCACCAGCCGCGGACGTTCGAAGATCCAGAACTGGTTCCGTAAGCAAGATCGCGACAAGAACATTTTGGCGGGTCGACAGATTCTGGATGACGAACTGGCGCATTTGGGTGTCAGTCTGAAAGCCGCGGAAAAACTGTTGCTGCCACGTTACAACGTGAATTCGCTGGATGAGTTACTGGCTGCTATCGGCGGCGGTGATGTTCGTCTGAACCAGATGGTGAATTTCCTGCAATCGCAGCTAAAACAGCCGAGTGCGGAAGAGTTGGATCGCGAAGCGCTGCGACAGCTGACGCAAAAATCGCATCAGCCAGCGGCACGTAACACGAAGGACAACGGTCGCGTGGTAGTGGAAGGTGTGGGCAATCTGATGCACCACATTGCCCGCTGCTGCCAGCCGATCCCGGGTGATGAGATCACCGGGTTTATCACGCGCGGACGCGGAATTTCGATTCACCGCGCCGACTGTGAACAGTTGGATGAACTACGCGCCAGCTCGCCGGAGCGCATTGTGGATGCGGTATGGGGCGAAAGCTACTCCAGCGGCTATTCGCTGGTGGTGAGGGTGATTGCCAACGATCGTAGCGGCTTGCTGCGGGATATCACCACAATTCTGGCGAATGAGAAGGTTAATGTACTGGGCGTCGCCAGCCGCAGCGATACCAAGCAGCAACTGGCCACGATTGATATGGATATCGAGATCTACAACCTGCAAGTGCTGGGCCGCATTCTGGCGAAGCTCAACCAACTTCCAGATGTGATCGATGCGAGGCGCCAGCAGGGGGCGTAAATACTGGTTTCACCATCAGCCAGGTGAAAATCTTGTGCGGGTGTGGTGAACAGTTTCGTGCGTGATTAGCCGTATTGTTCTTTGTGGCACCATTGCCACGCCCGACTGAGGGATGCTCAGACGCCGCATCCCTCAGAACCCAGGCTTTTGGCGAGAATTGTGCCGCGATGCGGTTCCTTCGATGAACATGCCCGCTGTCGAGCCGCCTGTGACGCGTTCCCTACGCGGCACAGGCTTTCGCCGCATCCATGCGGCTCACTCGGCGATCATGTGCATCTCAGCACAATTTTCTACGCCGTTTAAATGAAGATAGTGATGTCTTTGCGCTTTTTAGCACAGTTAGCTACCGTGTTTTGCTATTTTCACACAAATTTTTTCAGGAATATTATGATTGTACCTTTGACGAATTTATCCTCCGTTGAGCGCCTGCTCGCCATCATGAAAACCCTACGTGACCCTGAAAATGGTTGTCCGTGGGATAAGGAACAGACTTTTGACACTATCGCGCCTTATACGCTGGAAGAAACGTATGAAGTGCTGGATGCCATCAGCCGTCAGGATTTTGATGACTTGCGCGGTGAGTTAGGGGATTTACTGTTTCAGGTGGTGTTTTACGCGCAAATGGCGCAGGAAAAGGGCTTGTTCGATTTCTCCGATGTGTGTAACGCCATCAGCGACAAGCTGGAACGCCGCCACCCGCATATTTTCGGCGATCTGACGCTGACGGACAGCGATGCCGTGCTGGCAAACTGGGAGCAGACCAAAGCGCAGGAGCGGGCGGAGAAAGATCGTCATTCGCCGTTGGACGACATTCCTGATGCGCTGCCTGCCTTAATGAAAGCGCAAAAAATTCAGCAGCGTTGTGCCTCTGTTGGCTTCGATTGGGACAGCCTGGGGCCGGTGCTCGATAAAGTGTACGAAGAGATCGACGAGGTGATGTTTGAGGCGCGGCAAGCCGTTGTCGATGAAGAAAAATTAGGTGAAGAGATTGGTGATTTATTGTTCGCCACAGTCAATCTCTCTCGTCATCTGGGGCACAAGGCTGAGAATGCATTACAGGCGGCAAATCGCAAGTTCACGCGTCGTTTTCGTGAGGTAGAACAAATCGTTACGGCATCGGGAAAAACGCTGGAACAGGCGACGCTGGATGAAATGGAAGCCGCATGGCAGCAGGTAAAAAAACAGGAAATAGGCCATTAATCCGTTTTTAATCACAAACCCTGTTTTTATCGATTTTAATGAATATATTTTATTGTTATTAAAGGTAATTATTGGTTTTGGTGAGAGCGGTTTTACTTCACCTTCGAGGGGGTTGGAATCGCCACATTGTGTAAAACGAACATTTGTGGCGTTCATCAGGTTCAGGTATACTACTTTCCCGTCTTGGTACCTCCATCGTCTTTAAACCTAAACTCTCAGGTTCAGCATGACAACTAATTATATTTTTGTGACCGGCGGGGTCGTTTCCTCTCTGGGTAAAGGCATTGCCGCAGCCTCTCTGGCGGCTATTCTTGAAGCCCGTGGCCTCAACGTTACCATCATGAAACTGGACCCGTACATCAACGTGGATCCGGGCACGATGAGCCCGACGCAGCACGGTGAAGTGTTTGTCACCGAAGACGGCGCCGAAACCGATCTGGACTTGGGTCACTACGAGCGGTTCATCCGCACCAAAATGTCGCGCCGCAACAACTTCACCACTGGCCGTATCTACTCTGATGTCCTGCGCAAAGAGCGCCGTGGCGACTATCTGGGCGCGACCATTCAGGTGATCCCGCATATCACCAACGCGATTAAAGAGCGCATCATTGAAGGTGGCGAAGGCCACGATGTCGTTCTGGTAGAAATCGGTGGTACCGTCGGCGATATCGAGTCTTTACCGTTCCTTGAAGCGATTCGGCAGATGGCGGTGCAAGTGGGCCGCGAACACACGCTGTTTATGCACCTGACGCTGGTGCCGTATCTGGCGGCGGCGGGCGAAGTGAAAACCAAGCCGACGCAGCACTCCGTTAAAGAACTGCTTTCCATCGGTATTCAGCCTGATGTGCTGATTTGCCGTTCCGACCGCACCGTGCCGGCCAACGAGCGTGCAAAAATTGCTTTATTCTGTAATGTGCCGGAAAAAGCAGTAATATCCCTTAAAGACATTGATTCAATTTATAAAATCCCGTCGCTATTGAAATCACAGGGGCTGGACGATTATATTTGTAAACGATTCAGCTTGAACTGTCCCGAAGCCAACCTGTCAGAATGGGAACAGGTTGTGTATGAAGAAGCGAATCCGGGCGGTGAAGTTACTATCGGTATGGTCGGCAAATATGTTGCACTGCCTGATGCCTACAAATCCGTTATTGAAGCCCTGAAACACGGCGGGTTGAAGAACCGTCTGACGGTGAATATCAAGCTGATCGACTCACAGGATGTTGAAACCCGTGGTGTCGAAGTATTGAAAGATTTAGACGCTATTCTGATTCCGGGCGGTTTTGGCTATCGTGGCGTCGAAGGGAAAATCATGTCGGCGCGTTACGCCCGTGAGAACAATATCCCTTATCTGGGCATTTGCCTGGGGATGCAGGTCGCATTAATGGAATTTGCCCGTAACGTTGCCGGAATGGAAGGCGCAAACTCAACGGAGTTTATGCCAGACTGTAAGTATCCGGTGGTTGCGTTGATCACAGAATGGCGTGATGAGAACGGCAATGTTGAAGTCCGTGATGAAGCAAGCGATCTGGGCGGCACCATGCGCGTTGGTGGGCAGCAATGCCATCTGACCGAAGGCAGTCTGGTGCGTCAGATGTACGGTGAGCAGACGATTATCGAACGTCACCGTCATCGTTATGAAGTTAACAACATGCTGTTGAAACAGATTGAAGCGGCGGGATTACGGGTTGCTGGTCTTTCCGCCGACCGCAAACTGGTGGAGATTGTTGAATTACCCGATCATCCCTGGTTCGTTGCCTGTCAATTCCACCCGGAATTCACGTCAACGCCGCGAGATGGACATCCCCTGTTTGCCGGCTTTGTGAAAGCCGCTGGCGCGTACCAGAAGCGTCAGGTGAAGTAAGAGTTATATCAGCAACGCGCGATCGCTATCGCGCGTTGTTCGTCTAGGGTTTTAGTTCTATCTAAAGTTTTAGTTTAACTTGTACTGAGGAAAATCTAATGTCCAAAATTGTTAAAGTCATCGGCCGTGAAATCATCGACTCACGCGGAAACCCAACTGTTGAAGCGGAAGTTCATCTGGAAGGTGGTTTTGTAGGTCTGGCTGCTGCGCCATCAGGAGCTTCTACTGGCTCTCGCGAAGCACTGGAACTGCGTGACGGTGACAAATCCCGTTTTCTGGGCAAAGGCGTAACGAAAGCCGTTGCTGCTGTTAACGGCCCGATTGCTCAGGCTGTACTGGGTAAAGACGCGAAAGATCAGGCGAACATCGACAAGATCATGATCGACCTGGACGGTACTGACAACAAATCCCAGTTCGGTGCTAACGCTATTCTGGCTGTTTCTCTGGCTGCCGCTAAAGCCGCAGCAGCGTCAAAAGGCCTGCCGCTGTATGCTCACATCGCTGAACTGAACGGCACCCCAGGCAAATACTCTATGCCACTGCCAATGATGAACATCATCAACGGCGGCGAGCACGCGGATAACAACGTTGATATCCAAGAGTTCATGATTCAGCCTGTTGGCGCGAAAACCCTGAAAGAAGCCATCCGTATGGGTTCTGAAGTGTTCCACACCCTGGCTAAAGTTCTGAAATCCAAAGGTATGGGTACTGCTGTTGGTGACGAAGGTGGCTATGCGCCAAACCTGGGTTCCAACGCCGAAGCGCTGGCTGTTATCGCTGAAGCGGTAAAAGCAGCAGGCTACGAGCTGGGCAAAGACATCACTCTGGCGATGGACTGCGCAGCTTCTGAATTCTACAAAGACGGTAAATACGTTCTGGCTGGCGAAGGCAACAAAGCGTTCACCTCTGAAGAATTCACCCACTTCCTGGAAGATCTGACCAAACAGTACCCAATCGTTTCTATCGAAGACGGTCTGGACGAATCTGATTGGGCTGGCTTCGCTTACCAGACTAAAGTTCTGGGCGACAAAATCCAGTTGGTTGGTGACGATCTGTTCGTAACCAACACCAAGATCCTGAAAGAAGGTATCGAGAAAGGCATCGCTAACTCTATCCTGATCAAATTCAACCAGATCGGTTCTCTGACCGAAACGCTGGCTGCAATTAAAATGGCGAAAGATGCAGGCTACACGGCTGTTATCTCTCACCGTTCAGGCGAAACTGAAGATGCAACCATCGCTGACCTTGCAGTAGGTACCGCAGCTGGCCAGATCAAAACCGGTTCTATGAGCCGTTCTGACCGTGTTGCTAAATACAACCAGCTGATTCGTATCGAAGAAGCGCTGGGTAATGCTGCACCGTTCAATGGCCTGAAAGAAGTTAAAGGCCAGTAATTACGCCTCTGGTGTTATCAGGTAGCTGAGAAAGCGGCCTGATACGCGCCCAGCGTGATTAACTATAAAAATCCAGAAGCGTGAAAACGTTTCTGGATTTTTTTCGACTGCGTATCGTTACAAGCTTCGGAGAACAACCATTCCCGGTTTTGAGCGCATATATTCAAGAAATGGCGAGTCGACAACCTTTCTGTTTGCTTCGAGTGAAGAAGCGTTTCTGAACCATAGGGCGTTATCCTTATGGATAGCGATTCCTACGTGTGAAACATCCAGTCCTTCAAGAGGTGAATAAACACCTACGTAATCGCCTGTTTTCAGATGGCTGATTATATGCGTATCAATTAAGTTACCTGGGATGAAATTTATTTTCCGTGGGATAACGCCTAATCCTTTAACATACTCCCCGCCCTGCGGGTTATGATTAAGCTGTTTATTGACAGTGACATAATTTGGGCTGATATCTGCGGTTACATCCAGAGTGTTATGTGGATTCTTGGTGCTCCAGTCAGTAAAAAAGTGGCGGCGGGTAAGGTAGGTGACACGACAGTCGATATAGCGTGTCTTGACTAGATTTTTCAGAAATGATGTTTGATCTTGGCTCTGACTGAGTGCTTCAACGTAATCTGTGAGTGTGAAACAGTCTACTCCGTTGAAATCAGCAACCAATGCCTCCGCTTCGTCAGGAGAGCCAATTAGTGTGTTCGCTATGTAGGGCGTATTGAGAAAGGTTGATGATACCTGACCGATAATTTCTCCTCTGCTTTTACCTGGTGATATGGTGACCTCTGAATTAATAATAAAGCTGATTTTTTCGAGGGTCGTTTCATCTATAACAGTACGATATTCTTGATTATTAGGTGAAGCGCAGGAGGTTAAAGGGGTGGGAACATTTGGACGTGAGGATATTGATGCTTTCATTATATATACCTAATTACGTTAATGTGTGTAATTAGTATTATTGACCAATTTTTTATTTGTGGTTGTAAAAAAACGTTTTATTTTATTGAAGTAGATGAATATTTAAGTGTGATATATATTCTCTCTATTAGTCCATAGTATTACTTTTTTAACCTCTGTTCTGAGGGTTTTTTATGAAGCTTAACGATTATGGGGGCTTGTTTTTTAATAAATTCATTGTGTTGGCTTTCTGTTGTTAGCCTTATTTTCTTACTTTCATATTTTTATCACATGCAAATATTTATACTCATAATACTTCAGTTGTATGCGTATTGGCTGTGTTACTCAGCACGCCCAACCCCGTTGTGAACACTGCAAGCCGCGTTCAAATCTGTCCCAGAAAAATTTGCCAGTCACCTAAATCACTGACTTGATTTAGCACTGTGCTTCAGTGAGAAACATCCTGTCTCTCACTGAAGCCCAATTGCTGGCTGGTCAAATTTATTCCCAACGAATTTTTCCTTCTCTTGCCGCCTGATTGATATAGGGTATAGCGCGGGTTAAGCCAACTGCTTGAGAATCGCTTTAGCAACCACTTCCGAGCTGGCCGGGTTCTGACCGGTGATCAGCTTGCCGTCTTCAACGAGGTACGGTGCCCAGTCCGGGCCTTTTTCGTAGAGCCCGCCGAGTTTCTTGAATTCATCTTCAATCAGGAAAGGTACGACGTCCGTCAACTGAACCGCCGCTTCTTCACCGTTGGTGAAGCCTGTCACTTTGCGGCCTTTAATCAGCGCATCGCCATTTTCTGCTTTCACATGAATCAGCACGCCCGGAGCGTGGCAGACAAAACCGGTCGGTTTGTTGGCGCGCACAAAAGCTTCGATGAGCGCGATAGAGATCGGCGATTCTGCCAGATCCCAAAGCGGGCCGTGACCGCCGGGATAGAAAACGGCATCGAAATCCTGTTCGCTGACGGTATCCAGTTTTACCGTATTCGCCAGTTCCTGTTGCGCAGCCGGGTCGGCTTTAAAACGATGCGTCAGTTCGGTTTGAAAATCGGCCAAATCGCTTTTCGGGTCAAGAGGCGGCTGACCGCCAGAAGGGGAGGCAAGCACCAGCTCGGCACCTGCGTCTTTAAAGGTGTAATAAGGGGCGGCAAACTCTTCCAGCCAGAAGCCGGTTTTATTACCCGTGTTGCCCAGTTTGTCGTGAGAAGTCAGTACCATTAAAATTTTCATCATTTTTCTCTCTAGGGTTGCAGGATGATCGGGTGAATAGACGCTGGTTACCCTTTCAGGGCGGCGACAATCGCGTCTTGTTTCTCATGGTAAGGCGCACGCAGTGTCAGGTTAGACGCGCCATCTTCACTTTGTATGACAATCGGTTTGGCGTGGCTGAAACGGCGGAATCCATGAACGCCGTGATACGCGCCGATGCCGGATGCGCCAACGCCGCCGAACGGAAGTGTGTCGATAGACACGTGCGTCATTACATCGTTGACGACCAGCGCGCCTGATGTCGTTCTGCTGGCGAAGCGTTGCTGCATGGCCTCATCGTTGCTGAACAGATAGGCTGCCAGCGGGCGTGGATGCGCATTGATGTAGTGAATCGGTTCCTCTGCGGCCTGATAGGTTTTGATGGGCAGCAGCGGGCCGAAAATTTCTTCCTGCATGATCGTCATCTCATCGCTTACGCCGAACACCAGATGCGGGGCAATCTTACGGCTTTTGGCGTCGTAGGGCGCTTCGCCTTCCGGTGCCAGACTGACGACGGTCGCGCCTTGCTGCTCAGCCTCTTTCAGAATACGAATCAGGCGATCGTAATGTCTGTCAGCAATGATAGACGTGTAATCTGGATTCGCCTGTAACGTCGGGAAGCTTTTCTGCATAAAGGCTTTTGCGGCATCGCGGAAAGCCTGCTCCTGACCTTCGGGCAGGAGAACATAGTCCGGCGACAGGCAGATTTGTCCGGCGTTGAAGGTTTTCACCGTCAGCGTGCGTTCAACGGCTTCAGTGATATCCGCGCTGCTATCAATCACGACTGGTGATTTGCCACCCAGCTCCAGTGTGACCGGCACCAGATTCTCTGCCGCCGCGCGCATCACCTGTTTCCCAACGGCGGTGCTGCCGGTGAAAACCAGATGATCGAACGGCAGTTCGCTGAATGCCTGACCGATTTCTGCATCACCCAACACCACGGCCAATTCCAGCGGATCAAAATAATGGGCAATCAGTTCTGCCAGCAGTTCAGACGTACGCGGCGTGAGCTCTGACGGTTTCAGAATTGCGGTATTACCGGCAGCAAAAATGTCAGCCAGCGGGCCGAACGATAGGTTCACGGGGAAGTTCCACGGGCTGATCACGCCGATCACGCCCAAAGGCTGATGTTGAATCCATGCCTGCATGCCGGGAGCGGGTTCATCCACAGGTTCTGGCTGCATCCAGCGTTCAACGTTGTCGATGGCGTTCTGGAGTATTTTCAGCGTGATGCCGATGTCGGCGGCGAAAGAGTGATACAGGCTGCGATGGCCGAAATCGTCACTCATAGCCTGCGCGAGCGCCGCATGGTTTTCACGGAGCAGGTTGATGCTGCGCTGTAAGCGATCTTGACGCAGCGCGGCATCGGCGGGGCCAGAGGCAATGTGAGCGCGCTTCATCGTATTCAGGATGGCTTGTAAATCCTTTTTGGATTGTTGTGTCGACATGTTTTGTCTCCTTTTCGTCGTCGAGTACCAGAGAAAACAGAAAGTTAGCCGGGGTTTCCGGGTCACTCAAGATGGGATAAAGGATACGGCAGGGGTTGATCTGCCCGCCAACAAGATTATTATTCGGGGGGTATAAATAATTTTATGGGCATAAAATCTATAGGTATCGTATGTCACTAATTCGCCTACGCACGTTTGTGGAAGTCTATCGGCAGCGCTCAATTAGCGGCGCGTCACGCGCGCTCAATCTGACCCAGCCAGCGGTGTCGCAGCATATTGCCGGGCTGGAGGTGGCGGTGGGGCGTCGTCTCTTTGAGCGTCAGGCAAACGGCGTAACGCCAACGTCGGCAGCGGATGATCTGGCGGCGGATCTGGGGGATAAGCTCGATGAAGCGGAAGCGGCGCTGGCTTCGGCCCGTGCGAGGTCAATGGACGTCGCGGGGACGCTGCATATCATTGGTCATGCGGATTTCATGGCCGAAGTGGTGTCGGAACAGCTATTGCCGCTGCTTGAGGCGGGTGTGCGGGTGCACATGCATACCGGCGACGGCGATTTGATTAAACAAATGCTGCTTGAAGGGCACTGTGATTTGGGCATAACGGCGCACCCGGTGACGGATAAGCGGCTGAAAAGCGATCTGTTGAAGAGTGCGACATTACAGGCGGTGGCGGCACCTGCGATCGTCGAGCGGCTATTGCAGACGGGCGATCTGCCGCAGGCGCTGGCGCAGGAGCCGATGCTGGCGTATGACCTTGAGTTTCCTCTGATCGATCACTGGTTGAAGAAGAACCGCATGGAGGATAAGGGACTGGTGCCTGCCGTGGTGAGTCAGGATCTGCGTGCGCTGCGTCGCGTGCTAACCAGTGGATTTGGCTGGACGGTGATGCCGGTGTATTTGTGTCAGGACCTGCTGGATGCGGGGGAGCTTGTTGTCATTCCGCCTCCCGTTGGCACAACGCAGCTGGATTACTATCTGGCCTGGGTGCCGGGTGCTCTGCGCCAGCCGCGTTTAGCCCACGCGCGGCAAACCTTCCTGTGGCGACTACAGCACGCTGAATAGTGCTATTCTCTGCTAAAAAAAGCGCCATTTTTCAAGACATCACAAGGCAACGTCCGTTGGCGACGTTGCCCTTCTTCCTGCTGACTTCCTATCTTCTATCCTGTGATCGCCATAAACGAACTGCTGGTTTCGTTCAGTTAAAATCGCTTTTTATAAAATCTTTGAAGCGGATCGCACCAATCTTCCCTGTGCTGCCAGCGTGGGGCGCGTGGTGGCAAAAGCGCAAAGGTTTTCACGATCGCCGGGCGCTACCGTATCAGCGTGACACCTTCATAATTAAAAATGTTCGGGGAAGGATGGCGATGAAAACGCGTAAGATCGGTTTGGCTAACTATTTAGCCTACGGTTCAGGGGACTTTCTTGGTGCGGGTACCACCGCGCTGACGGCCGCTTGGTTACTCTATTTTTACACTACGTTCTGTGGCTTAACGCCGATTGAGGCAACGTTTATTTTTGCGATGGCGCGCGTGCTTGATGCTGTCGTCAGCCCGCTGATGGGCTTCCTGACCGATAACTTCGGTTCAACCTGGCTGGGCAAACGCTTTGGCCGCCGTAAGTTCTTTATTCTGCTCGGTATTCCCTTCGTGTTTAGCTACAGCTTCATGTGGGTCGGGGATATGAGCTATTGGTACTATCTGCTGACGTACCTGCTGTTCGATGTCGTTTATACGATGGTGCTGGTGCCGTATGAAACGCTGGTGCCGGAAATGACCGATGACTTCAAACAGAAGACTAAGTTTTCCGGCGCACGTATCGCGCTGGCGCAGCTGTCTGCGATTTTGGCCGCGTTTCTGCCGGGCATCCTGTTAGGCTACTTTGGCAAAGACAATGCGGTGTCCTTCTTCTATTCGAGTCTGGTGTTCTCCGTTATCTGTGCGCTGGTGCTGACGCTAGTCTATTTCTTTACCTGGGAACGGCCACGCGATCAGATGTCGGAAGCGTCGCTGCGGGCGGAGAAAGAGCGCCAGTCTCTGACGTTAGGCCAAAGCCTGAAACGGCTGAACGTTGAGTTGGTTTCCACGCTGCGTATTCGTATTTTCCGTCAGCATCTCGGGATGTATCTGGGCGGGTATATCGCGCAGGACGTGTTCAACGCCGTATTCACCTACTACGTGGTCTTTGTGCTGATGCAAAGCCCGACTATGGCGTCGAACCTGATGGGCACCATGGCGATTCTGCAATTCATTGCGGTGATCGGCATGATTCCGCTGTGCATCCGCTTTGGGCCAGCTCCATCTTACCGCTTGGTCGTGTGCCTGTTTGGCGTGAGTGCGCTGTCCTACGCGGTCCTGTGGTACAGCGGCCTGCATGACACCTTCTCTCTATTGCTGTTGATTTCTGCGCTGGCGGGCATCGGGCGCGGCGGGATCAACTACGTACCGTGGAACACCTACACTTACATTGCGGATGTGGATGAAGTGATTACCGCACAGCGTCGCGAAGGGATCTTCGCTGGGATTATGACGCTGACTCGCAAAGCCTCTCAGGCTGGTGCGGTGATGCTGGTGGGCGTGGTGTTACAGCTCTCCGGCTTTGTGTCCGGCCAGAGCGTACAGGCACCGAGCGTTAGCCACACGATTCTGATGATTTTGAGCTTCGGCACCGTGGGCGTGCTGGCGCTGGGCTTCCTTGTTTCTCTGCGCTTTAAGCTCAACCTGCAAACGCACAGCGTGCTGCGGGAAGAGACGCTGAAAATGCGTGAAGCCGGGCGTCCTGTGCCGGAGAAAATTACGCCGCAGGCGCGGGCAACGGTCGAAATGCTGGCTGGTATGCCGTATGAATCGCTGTGGGGCAACAACAATATCGGCTATCTGAACCGCCACAAAGGCGACAAGCCGGTCACGCATGCCACGCAGCCGTAACTGTATTGAACTGTTAACTGATAACTCAATTGGATGAATGACTATGACCGTATTCAGTGTAAAACATAGCCCGCTTTTACGTCAGCCGGAACGCTTCATCTCCCGTGAGGATCTGAAGGCGCTGATTTGCCGTATCACCGACAATCTGGTGAATATCGAGGATAAAACCGGTGAGTTCTTGTTACGGCTGGACGATGGTCGGGTGATTGATACCAAAGGCTGGGCGGGATGGGAATGGACGCACGGCATCGGGCTGTACGGGATTTATCAGTATTACCAGCAGACGGGCGACGAGCAGATGCGCGCTATCATCGACGACTGGTTTACCGAGCGTCTGGCGGAAGGTACGCCGACGAAGAACGTGAACACCGTATGCCCGTTCCTGACGCTGGCTTATCGCTATGAAGAAACGGGCGATGCCCGCTGGCTGCCGTATCTGGAGCGCTGGGCGGAGTGGGTGATGTATGAAATGCCGCGCACGGACAAGCAGGGTTTGCAGCACATTGTTTATAACAACGAAAACCATCAGCAGATGTGGGACGACACGCTGATGATGAGCGTGCTGCCGCTGGCGAAAATTGGCAAGCTGTTAAACCGGCCTGAGTTTGTGGAAGAAGCCACATATCAGTTCCTGCTGCATGTGCAATATCTGATGGATCGCGAAAGCGGCCTGTGGTTCCACGGCTGGACGTTCGAAGGGCAGCATAACTACGCCAAAGCGCGCTGGGCACGTGGCAACAGCTGGCTGACGATCGTTATTCCTGAATTTATCGAACTGCTGGATCTGCCGGAACACAACGCCACGCGTCGCTTCCTGTTGCAGGTGCTGGAAAGCCAGATTGAAGCATTGGCGAAATATCAGGATGACAGCGGTCTGTGGCACACGCTGATCGACGATCCGAATTCGTACCTTGAAAGCTCGGCCACTGCCGGTTTTGCCTACGGTATCCTGAAAGCGGTGCGCAAACGCTACGTCGACCCGAGCTACGCTGAGGTAGCGGAGAAAGCCATTCGTGGCGTGATTAATCACGTTAATAAGGATGGTGAGCTGACGCAGGTGTCATTCGGCACCGCGATGGGCAACGATTTGGATTTCTACCGTAACATCGCCCTGACCTCCATGCCTTACGGTCAGGCAATGGCGATTCTGTGTCTGGCGGAATACCTGCGGGTGTATCTGTAACGGGTTATCGCAACTCTTATATCCAAATGCTGCGAGTTTTTATGGTTTGGCCGTTATCCGGCGTGAAAATTATGCAGCGGTGGGCTTGACCGCCGAGTGAGCGACAGGACGTCGCGAAAGCCAGCGCCATGCCGGGAGCATGTTGCTGGCGGCTCGAAAAGCGGGCATGGGCACCGATGGAACCGCGTAGCGGCATAATTTAGCCAGAAGCCTGGGTTCGTAGGGCGGCGGCGATTGAGCCGCCCTACGTCGGGCGCGTGTACGGTATCGCATACGAGTGGCGGTGGTGTGGCGCACGAAAGCCTCTCTTAACCTGCATATAAATGTGATTAAGAGATAGGCTAAGCAGGAGGAACCTGCATAGGTTGCGTCTATTTACCGCCCGCTAGGTCGATAAAATTCCCAGTGACATAGGACGCGTCGTCCGATAACAGCCAGCCTATCGCTTGCGCGACCTCCATCGGGTGACCACCCCGTTTCATCGGCAGCGAATGCTTGATGCGATCGACTCTTGCCGGTTCTCCGCCGTCAGCGTGCATATCGGTATAAATAAAACCGGGGCGCACGGCGTTAACGCGAATGCCCTGATCGGCGACTTCCAGAGATAAACCAATCGTTAAGGTATCGAGTGCGCCCTTTGACGCCGCATAATCAATGTATTCATGCGGTGAGCCCAGACGGGCGGCTGCGGATGACACGTTAACGATAGCACCGCCTTTTCCTCCATGACGGAACGCCATACGCTTGACCGCTTCCCGAGCACAGAGAAAACTGATCCTACCCAGCAATAGTGGACACGTGGCTAAGTGAGTAAACTCAGTAACAGAGGAGACTCACATAAAGAGTAAGCAGCATGTGACGGCTTGCGTCTATAAATCCACAGACCCTAATGCCCGTATCAAGACCTGTCAGTCGTGCTTTTCTGACGTTGCTACATCAAACGGTTATTTCAGATGTTTCTGCACTCTGAGCTTGCCTACTCGAGCGCGGCTATGACTGGCGGTTCCTTGCTCAGGATGGAACGCGATACAGAAAGTTGAAAGATTTGGAAGATATTTTGACGTTAAGTGGATTAACCATCGTTGGAACAAAGAAAATAACTACTGGCCATACGGTGGTTGAGATTAAATTAAACGCAGTGTTGCAGAGGTGAATACTGTGGGGGCACTGTTTTTCTACGTTTTCCTCATCGGTGACCTTATGATTACTGTTATTAAAATCATGTTATTAAAATCATGTTATTAAAAACAGTATTGACACTATTTTTAAAATCCGTAAATTAGTTACCAACGGCAGCGAAATTTCAGCTTGCTGTGATGTTAAAGACATAAGATACGTTCTTTAATAAATATTTTGCGATACAGGTCACGAAGTATTTTTGTATGGGCAATCAATGTTGAGAGAAATTCAAATTCTCACTTGGTTATGCTTTAAGGCCTTGTAGTCAGTACCGACAATCGTAAAAATGGGCAAAGGCGCGATGATGTAAAGCCATGATTTTATTGTTATTGCTTGCGATTACGTGTTTGTTGAGTTAGTCGTGAAATATCGCAACATGAGTAAGGCAACGCATCAAAGAGTATATATCGCGATGGGGGATGTACTTGTTAACCTGCCATATCTTTGAATGGTTATAAGGTTGGCAGATTGTTTAAATCAGTAAGTATAGGGAGGCTTGGCTAATTTTAGTGCCCAATATTATCTGTTATAAACGTGTACATTTAAAGCAGTACCGATAGTAGTAAGATGTTATTAAGTTAATGAATGTTAAATCTTAAATTTGCAGTACCTTAAAAGCCCTGGCTAACATAGTCAGGGCTTTTATCATTTTGGCATGTTGCTGTGCTAGAACAGATCGTCGATTGTGCACAAATCAGACGCGTTGCTCTACGCGAACGGTATCATTGCTCTTCAACGGGGTGGAAAGCACAACGAACTAACATGGTTATATTTTGCTAAAAAAGACCGATTGGCTTATTTTGGGCTAATGTACCTTTCAGGGCATGAAGAAAATCCTGATTATCGTTCCCGACGGCAGCATGCTTTTTGAAGCTGCTGGTGTCGCAGACATTCCGCATGTACGCCGTGTGGCTACCCACCTGGCGACTGAAGACTCGGAAATCTCAAAAAGTGCGTGGAACTAAAACTGGTGCGCTTACAGCTTAAGAAAGAAAGGTACAACGTTGGCCGCGGTATCAAGAGCATCTGGATTAGCGTTTTCAACACTCGCTAATGCTTTAAAGCCGCTAAGATACGCCATGGTCACTCAGTTATCGGCTTTCATGCGGTGAAACGCGTTTGCCTGTTGCTCAATGTCAGCATGCGGGATTACCGATCATGGCGCAACCGAACACCCAGTCAACGACAGTTGGCTGACGACATCCTGAGCCAGCGGCTCATTCAGTTGCATCACGACAGCCTGGGAACTTACGGTATCCGGCGTCTGCAACGTGATTTACGGGATGAACAGCATTTTCATGGAAAAAGCCGCATCACCCGTCTGATGAAACTGTAGTGGATCACAAAATCAGGACACCAGGATAGCCTGTTTCCACTGTTCTTCATACACGCAAGGTGGTACGCCACCATTGTTTGTATGAGGATGAAAAACATTGTAATAACGGTTTATCCAGTCGTTGATATCACGTATCGCATCACCAAAATTAACATAGCCTCTTTTTGGTAACCATTCGCTTTTGAGACTGCGAAAGATTTTTTCCATTGGCGAATTGTCCAGACAGTTTCCTCTGCGACTCATAGCATTACGCCATGTCGCCAGAGTAACTTTCTGTATTTGTTGCTTTTATACTGATTTCCCTGATCTGAATGAAACATCAGCCGCCCATTACGTTGTCGCGTTTCCAGGGCATTATGCAAAGCCCTGCACACCAAATCAGCATCGGCGGTTAATGAAAGAGCTGAACCGATAATTCGACGTGCATATAAATCAACGACAAGTGCGAGATAGCACCATTTGTCCTGCAGGCGAATAAAACTGATATCACCGCACCAGACGCGGTTTGATGCGGCAGGATTAAACTGCCGACTCAATAAGTTTGGCAATGCCAGGCTGTTATCACCGTTTATTCGGTAACGGTGTTTAACCGGCTGGTTGCTTGTCAGCACGCATCAATCCCATTCTGTCGCAGCATCTGGCTGATTGTTCGGCTACCTGCGGCACCACGACTAAGAGCATGGAATGCTTTTACCCGACTTCGTAACTCAACTCTTTGCACAGTTATGGGACTCTTCAGATGGGCGTAATAAACGCTGCGGTGAACACCGAATAGATGACAAAGAACCAGTAAAGGCCACTTTGTTTTCAGCCGTGTGATTAACGCGATAGTTTTCTGGGGATCTCGCTCATCAGCACGGCAGCCTGCTTTAGTATTTCTTTTTCCATCTCAAGACGCTTTATCCGCGCTTTAAGCTGCTGAATTTCACGTTGCTCAGGTGTAATGGCATTCCCAATCGGCTCAATACCCAGAAGTTCTTGTTTATACAACCATATCCATTTGCGCAGATGGTCAGGATTGAGTTCGAGTGCCAGAGCAACTTCTCGGGCATCGCGCTGGTATTTAACAACCAGCTCGATAGCTTCGAGTTTGAACTCTGGGGAATTTGATCATTCATCACCCATGTTCACTGTTTAACATTAACAGGATTTAGAAGTGTCCTGAACTACTGATCCACTACACGTGCGCATTAGCTTGGGGAGTTCTTCTGGCCGGATAGTCGGCATATGCTGTTTTTTAGGGCGCTCAAAGGCCATACTGATGCCAGAGGCGGGGTTAGCGTCAATCAGCCCCGTGTTGACTGCGTAAACCATGATTTCATTGATACGCTGTACTAGCCGCCTGACGGTTTCTAGTGCGCCACGGGCTTTAATCGGTTCTAGCGCCTGTATCAACGTGCGGGCTTTGATTTCCTGCACTGGGATATTTTCAATCGCTGGTAGCACATCTTTTTCCAGTGAGCGCCAAATGTCTTTGGCGTGATCTGCACTGACATTCGTCTGTTTCAACATGAACCAACAACGCGCCACGTTAATAAAGATGCTTTCTACCGCGATTTGCGCTTCTTCTTCTTTAGCCACTTTTTGCTGTGGATCTATGCCTTTTGCCAGCAGGGCTAAATGTTCTGCCCGTAGCTGTCTTGCGTCGGCCAATGATAAGGCCAGGTAGCTGCCAAAGGAGAGTGTTGTGCGTTTCTTGGTATCAGGGCGTAGATAGCGAAACCGCCATAATTTTTTCCTGACGGTTTGATAAGCAGAAAGAGGCCATCACCATCATGCAGGCTTAACGCTTTATCAGGCGTTCGTGCTTTGCTGACTTCGGTATGTGTCAAAGGGCGCGCAATTCTTGGCATGGCGGGGTAGGCCTAAACGTAGGCCAATAATCATCGGATTTAGCTGGATAACGTCGGACAATCATGGACACAAAAAAGCCCGCAGGGCTTGTGCCGTGCGGGCTTTTCGTACTTCATCGGTCTTATCTGGACTGAGGGAATCTGAATATCTATCGTAACGTGGTGATATTTATGTTTTAAGTGTGAATTCAGACTTTGTTGGTATACCTAAACGTATACCAATACTGAAAAGTGATAGGGCTTTTTGCTAACGTTCTCACCCTGTGAAACCCACCTTTTTGTCACCTAAATCTATGACTATTCTTTGGTAAGTACACACGAATGTCATTTATTGATGTCATTCGTGTGTACTTGACGAGGGTTTTTTATTCAAGTATACGTGAATGACGTAATTATATGGTTTTCATGTGGACTTATAAATGAACAGGATCACTGCTATTGAGCGTTTAAACGCATTCGATAAGCAAGGGCGTTATGTCTTCACCTCCCGTGATTTAGCCAAGATTTTCCATGAGGATACGCCCAGAGCGTTTAATGCCGGGCTAAATCGTTTGGTAAAAGATGGCATCCTAACTCGTGCTATTCGCGGCGTGTATGTTTATAACCATGCCAAAAGCAAAGATGCCTATACGCTTGATCGTATCGTGTTAGCACTGCGCCGTGGTGAATATAATTATCTTAGCCTCGAATCCGCCTTGTCTGAATATGGCGTGATTTCTCAAATCCCGATTGACCGGATCACGGTGATGACCACCGGACGTTCCGAAGAACATAAAACGCCTTTTGGGGTGATTGAATTTACCCATACCAAGCGGCCACCAGAGCAGATTTTGCAGGATACCTATTTTGGCAATTCTCCGTTACGGCAAGCGACGAAGAAAACCGCTGTGAGGGATTTACGCCGCGTTGGACGCAATACCCACCTGATTGACGAATCGGAGCTACATGATGAAGGAGATGACGGAAAAGCGCCGTTCGTCATTTAACCGTCAGTAGCCAAAATAAAAAGATTTTGCACAAAACTGTTCACCCTCTTCACCAGAGGTTTTTATTTTTAATAATCAATAAATTAATGGGTGATGAGTTGGTGAACAGGTGACGAGTTACTCATCACCTTTCAACTTTTGGTGAACTGCTCCCGCATCGGAGCGCTCAGCTTCTTAAATTCTTTCAGCGCGTGCTCTTCAAACTCCAGCTTATAACTCATCCAGATCAACCTTCACACATTTACCCTTCATCCGGGAATGGGCAATTTTGGCAAGTTCGATATCTTCCTGATAGTCAGCCAGCGCTTCCCATGTTTCCGTGGAAACATAGTAGCCAGAAATACGGCCATTGGTGAGCACCGCTACAGGCTCGCCGTTAGCTTCTTTCAGCGCGACATTGGGCGATTTTTTAAAGTCGCTGATACTCACAGCAGCATTGGCAAGGATTGGTTGTACGGACATAATCAGCCTCTTTTAAGTATGATATTTGATACTGAATTTAGCACTCAATCAAGAAAGCAGCACAATCGCGGTATAAATGTGACACCAAATAAAATAATATTGAAAATACATTAAAAACAGGGAGGTTTAATGGATACTACTGAGGAACTCAATAATACATATTATTATCATGGGCATGGAAATTTAACTGCTGGTGAGTTATTTAACCTGATCTTTCTTGAAAATTTTTCTTCTCGCACCGGTTTAGAGATTACAGCGGCGGCGCTGATCCTCTCAGGGCAACCTTATCTAAAGGTATCAGGGAAACTATCCGCCGCCACTGCGACGCTCGGAACCAGTGTGGCTTCCAGAGTATCACGAGCATTGCTCAGAGATTTACGTTTCCCTTATGGGCTAAGGCCGCTCACGCCTATGGGAAAGAATCTTGCGACATTGAAGATGGTTCCTACGAATAAGATTGCCTCTTTTGTTGGGCGTTATATTCCATGGATAGGTTATGTCCAATTAATAGCTATAATGCAATTGGTAGCAAGAGATACCCGTCGACAATATAACCTGATCGCTAGGCCAGAAGACCGCATTGAATGGACGTATTTCTGATGAACCAAAGAAATATCGAAAATGAGGTTATTCAATACCTAATGCAACGTTACCCGATTAGGAAGCATTGGTTTAAATCCGGTATTAGACAAGTCACTAAAGATTGGACATTACAGGATGATTACCAGTTTCTGCCGGAGGATGCTCATGATTTCCTTCTTGATATATTCGGACATTTTAATATTGAGCACTCAAACTTTGATGGAAGAAATTATTTTGAATATGAGTATCCCATCTGGCAAAAGAAACCACTATCAAAAGCGTTAAAACCGCTCACGGTCGAGATGATTATTGAGTCAGCTAAAGCAGGGAAATGGTTATACGATTAGAGGCATCTAATATTGAAGTGTCTGGGCGTAAAAAAACCGGCCGGAGTCGGTTTTGTCGTTTCTGGTGTCTACCTCGCCGATTCACATTTGGGCAGCCAGTCGGCGTCTGATTCGTCTTTCAGCTCAAGGTTAGTCTGTATGCCCTGCTTGGTTCTGCCCTTGAGGTAACTCTGCCCGTATTCCGACATCATATTAGGCAGCACCTTACCAAAGGCCGTCAGGCTGATCGGCTTCTGGTGGCCGTGCGATTCCATAAAGGACAGATAGGCGTGGTACAGGTACTTACGCGGGTTACGCGGCGTGATGTTGGCGTTGCCCATATACAGCCCGGTGGTGTCGCTGTGAGCCAGCAGGTAGCCGCAAAAATCAACCAGCGGATCAGCCTGCCGTTTGATTTCCAGCGCCTCAGCGGAGTGTTGCTGCGCCTGTAACAGCGTCCGGGCGTCGTTTGGCTCTTCAAAGCGTTTCATCAGGTGACGCACTATCACCGCCAGCTCTGCGCGGATTTTCTCTTTCAGCTTGGGATCGCGTTCGCTGGCTGGGATGGTTTCACCAAAATGGATAATCACCCGACGACGGGATACGCCGCCGCTGCGGTCGCTAAAACGCATCGGCGAGTTGTTGACGGCCAGATATCACCGCTGGAATCCGGGTTGAGTAGGCGTCACGGTATTTTGGGTCAACCATCACCGCATCGCCGCCGGTAATCGCCTTGATACCTGCACCGTCACCGCTCCATTTTTCTTGGTCAGGCAGTACGATGAGTGAGAAGCCGATAATCGACGAGCGTTCACGGGACGATTCAATGGTGTTGATGGTGGCAGCCGTGGTGTTGTCCTCCCCGGCCAGCATAGTGGCGATTTCGGCCAGAATACTCTTGCCGCTGCCACCGGGGCCGGTGACTTCAAGGAACAGTTGCCAGTCATAGCAGTTCGCCAGCACCATAAACAGCGCGGCTAAAATGCGCTCTTGTTTATCCGCGTGGTTCCCCGCAGCACGGGTCAGCCAGCGCCAGAAGTGCGGGGCGTTGTCGGCAAGGTTTTCCCCGGCCTTAAACGGCGTGTAATCCACATCATTGACGGTATTCAGCCAGTGCTCCCTGCGATGGGGTTTAAATTTCCCGCTGACGGTATCAAACACCCCGTTACGAAAACCGATTAACCGGCGCTGGGGCTTTTCCTGCATCGGGATAATCAGTTTCAGGGTGTCTAACACGCTGCCAATTCCGGACGCGGTAAAAGGTGCCTGTATCTTCTGAAACAGCGCGGCGATATCCCGGCTTAACAGGCGATAGGGCAACACTTTCCACGCGCCGTTCTGGTACTGGAAGAACGTTTCCCCGAACGCGTCAATCGCCAGCGTATCGCGGTAGTGGTCGCGTATCTTCTCCGCTTTCTCGCTGGCGCTCATGGCCTTGAATTCAGCCTCGCCCAACGACTTAAACGGGCTGACAGGCTCTGGTTGAGTAAACGCATTCAGGTGCTGCCGGGTGGCGTCAGCGCCCTCAGCAAGATAGACATCATTCCAGTCACCAAATACCGGCGGCAGCGCGACACGGCCATTGACGGCAACGGCTGCTTGTTCGGCTTTGGTCTGGCCGGTGCCGTTCTCGTCCCGGTCAGCGGCTATCAGCAGCGTGACCGCCGGGTGGCGGGTTTTCAGCTCACGGGCAAGGGATGGCAGGTTGTTGGCGCTGAGTGCGACATACACGCTATCACCCGTTAACTGATGCAGCGTTAACCCGGTAGCGTAGCCCTCGGCCAGCCAGATAACGCTGGCCTGTTTGCCGCTGAAACAGTGAAAGGTGCCTTTCACCTGTCCGCCTTTTAACGTGCGTTTGTCGCCCTGTGCGTTGATAAGCTGGAGATTCACCACCTCGCCGTCCGGTGTGGTCAGCGGCACCAGTACATCGCCGGGCTGATAGGTGATACCGCCTACGCGCAGCGGCTTACCTGTAAGGGTTGGCACGGTCACGTCCGGCTAGCCTTTGGTGCTGAGATATGCGTTGCTGGGTTGCGTCACCGCCTCTTTCAGTTTCGCCTGTGCCTGAACCGCCGCCCGTTGCCGGGCGGCCTCGCTGTCTTCGTCCTCTGGCGTTGATGCTGCCGGGCTGTCCGGCAGGTTGCCCAGCCACGCGCCCACTTTCAGGGCGGCTTCTGTCGGTGTCAGTTTCAGGGCTTTCTCAACCAAATTCAGGCCGTCACCCGCGCCACACTGGTTACAGAACCATGTGCCGCACCCTTCCTTGTTATCGAAACGGAAACGGTCTTTGCCCTCGCACATCGGGCAGGCGGTATGCTGCCCGATAGCACCAATACGAATACCCACAGCCGGGAGCAGTTGCGGCCAGTGGCCGCTGGCGCGTTTCACAGTCTGTGTCACGGTAAGGTGTGCCATGCGTTGCCCCTTAATGCAGTGTGGTGGTCGGGGTGGCCGCTGTCGCGCACAGGCTGAGGGCTTCCCGTTCATCAAGTGTGACCGACTGCCCGGCGATAGTTAAGGTGATCATGCGTGGTTCTCCTGTTGACGGGCGGCGATACGCTCGGCCACCCAGTGATGAATTTCGGACTCAACCCATGCGACGTTCTTCCCACCCAGCGGAACACGGGCAGGAAAGGCCTTGCGGCCGCTCAGTTCATACAGCGTCGAGCGGGAAATGCCGGTGACGTGCAGCACTTCCGGCAGGCGCATTAAGCGCTCTCTGACCGGATGCGGTGACATCGGGGGCATAGCAGGAATGGGAGTTGGGGGTGTGGCTGACAACATGTGACGCTACCTCGTTCATGTCCGCCCGGCTCTGGCCGGATGGCGCTGGATTTCTCTGGTAGCTCGCTATTATGTGAATATTTTCGGAGACCACAACAAGGGGCTGTTGTGCTGTCGATGGGCAAAAAACAGCCCCAAATTGCCAACGTTTGCCAATAGTTACCATTAGTTTTCCTTTGTTTGCCATTCGAGAAAGGTCTACATGTTTATGGCTATTAATCACTACGTTATTTATAGGAAATAACATCGTAAAAACTGCTCGCCAGAAAAAAGGCTCAAAAAAGCGGGTGAACAGTGTGAACACTCGGCGAAGAGTTATTTATCAACTCTTCACCCCTTTATTTATTGATTTATATATTCTTTTTTCTCAGGTGAAGAGTAGTGAATAGTTTTATAAAAAAGTTAGTTCTCAATTGGGGAAACAGCCTGTGTTAGAGATTGTTTTGTGTGGGAAGTAGCACAACCGGCTTAGATAGCGGGAGTTGTGTGGTGAATTGCACAATAGCCAACAGACACTCACCCCATACGGAGAATGACCATGAGCCAGAAGGCAGAACAAACCGATAAACCCGTAACCCCGCCTGATGTCCTGAAAAAAACGGCTGATGAATACCAGAAGAGACGAGCGGAACACTTTGCCAACGCTAGCGAACTGGACAACATCGATACCGCTATTGCACGAGCCAAAGAGCAGAAAGCCAATACGGAAGCGGAAAATCAGCTTTCTGATACCGACTGGCGTGCGCGTTTTCTTGCGGCACGTGGCGAAATGACGGAAGAATTAAAAAGCCAGCAATTACAGCGGTTGGCACAGCGTGAACTGGCGCAGGAGTATGACGGATTGCTGGCGCAGTTGGAAATCGACCAGCTCAAGCAGAAAGCAAAATGTCACTTTTCAGCAAAAGGCTGTCGGGATGCTTATAAAACGGCGTTATTCCAATACGCACACCGGGAATTTGGGCTGGCGATGAATAACATTAGCGAGGATCTTATCCGGGCTATTAAGCTATATCGGCATATGTATGATGTTACTACATCTGAATTTACTGAAGGGCTTGCCTATCAAGACCCTGATAAGAGGGTGATTAATCAGGTGATTGACCACCTGATGGCGAAATCGAATAAGTATCAATTTAATATGGACAGTGAACCGGAATTGTCATCTCTGAGATTGTATCAACCCGCTCTGCCGCATTCCGATTTCCCGCCGGTGTCGACGCCTTGCCAAAATACGAAATTTTGGCGTGAATTAAAGGAAAAAGAAGAAGCATTAAAAACACGGAGCCAGAAAGTATGATGCACTGCCCGTTCTGCGGTCATGCCGCCCACGCTCGCACCAGTCGTCCGTTATCGGAGAACGTTAAACAGCGCTATCACCAATGCCGGAATATTGAATGTTCAGCAACATTCCGGACACTGGAATCGATAGAGGAAATTATTCAGCCGTCGAATAGACGAGATCTGCCAGTGCCTGATATTCCGTTATCCCCGGCCATGCAGAAAAAATATAAGGATTACCCGGCCTCAGCCCTGCGGAATTAATTAGCCAGATTATAATTTCATTACCGTCAATATCAGGAAGTCGCCCGCCATTGCGCGGGCTTTTTTGCGAGATTTTTTCTCTGGCTAGCGATTTTTTGACCGTGCATGCATACGGTGCATGGAATTGCATGCAATACTTACCCCTGAATCTGCCCTACAGCGCCAGTACTGGCGCGGCCTGAGCGCTTCCATGCAACTGCATGAAAAGCGCTACATAAAGCGGGCAGGCGTGGCGGGGATAGCATTGCGCGCGGGGGCGTGTTAAGGCTATGACGTTATGAATGAACAATGCATGAAATGCCAACTGGCTAAATAGTTGCTCACAGTATAGATATATAGGTAGTACTTTGTCTGTTGCCGAATTTAACGGCTAAGCTTCCTATAGGAAAATGTTTGTGAACGAAATACGCCTGACCCCTTGTGTTATAAACCTTCCCCAACGTGGAATGTAATGTGTAAAACTATTTATAAAAAATATGTATTGGCTTATTTAAATTTGATTGAATATTTTAATTTATCGATGATGGATATGGTTTTTTAATTTATTATTAATGCAATGAAGTGATTTGATTTAATTATTAGGCAATTTTTTATTAACTAATAGAGGAAAGTAAATGATATCTTTTTCAGAAAAACAAATACAAGAATATATTTGGAGTGCAAGAGATGATTTTTCGGAGCTTTTAGACGATAAATATGATATTGAATTACATGAGTTTAAAGATGATCTATCTGATGTTACTGCTAAATTACTTATGCGAAATAAGATAAGTAAAAGATTATCACATCTTTATTCGAAGTTACATGGTATGGAGCTGATTGGTTATGAAGTTCCATTAGAGCAAAATTCTAATTCAACAATTAGAGCTGATTTCTTGGCTGTTTTTCCCGGAGATACAGGGTTGGCTGTTGTAGAGCTAAAAAAAAGCAATCAAACAGAGAGGCAAGCATTTACTGAGTTGTTAGCATATTCAAATCATATGACGACATTATTTCCAGCAATGACTCGTGATGATAGTATATATGTATTGATATCACCGATGGAAACTAGAATAGCACGTGATGCAGTTATTCAAAGTTTGACTTTTGATAATCGAAGTATAGTAGCTCTAGTCCCTCGATTTACAGATCCTCAAGATATAACTACATTAAGGCTTCATTTGTGGGTTCCAAGCGAATCTGAATTATCTTCTTTCTCAAATATAGCATTTCGAGAGGAAAATTTCAGTGTTTGTAAACTATCATGGGAATACGATCCCGGTAGGTGGGATGCAGAAAAAGGAGAATCCCCTGCAGAATATTTTGTCAATCAGTTCGATAACGTATCTTCTTTAGCTGCGCAACATATGGAAGAGATAGGGATTCATGGGTTCACATATTGTTCTCAACTGTGGCCGGAACTATCAGACGTGCTTCCTTATACTAACTCACTTGTCTTAGTTGGTTTAAATCCTTATGCAGTAGGTAGCGCTCAGTATTTAATGGGGATGCGAACAAATGAAGATGATGAAATTCCAGATCCTAATATGTACGTACCTCACATTTCTGAATTAATTGAAAAACTTGGAGTAGGGGAGCTTTATGAATCAAATAGTGAAGTTCTTGAGAGCTTACATCGTATATGGAATTCTCAGTTATTCAGAATTGGAAAGCAGGTTGTAGATGTGGCAACAAAGAATACAGATGGGAAATATATAGATGTAGAATATGGCTTTATGGACTGGGGAACTTATCAGAGGTCACTGCTTGAAGATGTTTTATGCCATAATTTTGCTATTCGTTCAACTGGATTAATGCGCCATCTATATACTGATATTCTTAAGCTAGACTATGAACTATGTAAGAAATTTGGTTTGGAGAATCATCCAATACATGGTGATATGCCATATTTAGGCGTGGATTTTTTAAATTCTCAGATGTACTTTCGTGAGTTTATTTCGCGTATGTTTTATTCTGAGTCTTAGGGGTAAATATTTATTTACTGCTTTTGTATTAAGATAAAATATGAGTTTGATAATTCACGTGGCTGAGCGATATACGCTCAGCCCTTCTATTTATGCACTGCCAAACCCCACCAATCCATCAGCTCTTTACGTTGTTCAAGATAGGTAGAGCGGTTATAAGCCCGTCGAACTTCGTTCTTATCACAATGCGCTAATGCCGCTTCAATCACATCAGGGTTAAAACCGGCTTCATTCATGGCAGTACTGGCTATCGAGCGTAAACCATGTGCGACCAGTTTGCCACCGTAGCCGATGCGTTTTAGCGCGGCATTCGCGGTCTGGCTGTTCATGGGCTTTTTAGGATCGTTACGGCTGGGAAATACGTGCTCCCGGTTGCCGCTGATAGGGCACATGATGTCGAGCAGTTCCAGTGCCTGATCGGAGAGCGGCACGATATGAACGCGCTTAGCTTTCATTCGTTCAGCCGGAATGCTCCACGTTCTTTTCTCTATATCGATCTCTGCCCATGCCGTGGCAGAGGCTTCTGCCGGGCGAATCAGTGTCAGTAGTTGCCATTCCAATAGGCAGCGGGTAGGGATGGACAGGTTAGACATGGCAATGGTGCGCATCAGCTTGGGAAGTTCTTCTGGCCAGATAGTCGGCATGTGCTGCTTTTTAGGGCGTTCAAAGGCCATACCAATGCCGGAGGCGGGATTAGCGTCAATCAGCCCCGTATTGACCGCGTAAACCATGATTTCATTGATACGCTGTACTAGCCGCCTGACGGTTTCTAGTGCGTCACGGGCTTTAATCGGTTCTAGCGCCTGTATCAGCGTGCGTGCTTTGATTTCCTGTACCGGGATATTCTCAATCGCTGGTAGCACATCTTTTTCCAGTGAGCGCCAAATGTCTTTGGCGTGATCGGCACTGACCTTTGTCTGTTTCAACGTGAACCAGCTACGCGCCACGTTAATAAAGATGCTTTCTACCGCGATTTGCGCTTCTTCCTCTTCTTTAGCCACTTTTTCCTGTGGATCGATACCTTTGGCTAACAAAGAGAGTTTCTCGTCTCTCATTGCGCGGGCATCAGCTAGCGATAATGCTGGGTAAGCGCCAAACCCGATCATGGTGCGTTGGCCGGTTGTTGGTTTCTGGTAACGGAACCGCCACAGCTTTTTCCCGGTAGTTTTGACTAAGAGAAATAACCCGTTGCCGTCATGCAACGTCAGATCTTTGTCTGTCGCTTTGGCTTTTTGTACTTCAGTGTGGGTGAGGGGGCGGGTTGTCCGTGCCATGAGGGAATCCTTTGTCATTGGTATACACATGCAATTGGTATACGCCTTTTGGTACATATCCTACCGTATACCAATTCGTATACCAATAATCTCTGGATTCAGGCGAATATCGTCGGACAATAACGGACACAAAAAAGCCCGCAGGGCTTGCGCCATGCGGGCTTTTCGTACTTCATCGGACTTATCTGGTAATAACCGATGTCTAAATTGGTGGAGCTGGGGGGATTTGAACCCCCGTCCGGAACCACTCTACCGTCGGTACTACATGCTTAGTCTATCTTTACATTCGCTTGCCAGCTGCGAATAGACACGCCACTAACAAACTAGCCTGATTAGATTTAGTGCTTCAACCCCAGGCAAGGCATCCACACGATCTCTTTTGGGTTTGACCTCTCTTGATCCCCGTCCTAAGAGCGGAGGCTAGGGAGAGAGGGCTATAAGCAGGTTATTAAGCTGCTAAAGCGTAGTTTTCGTCGTTTGCGACTATTTTTTTGCGGCTTTTTACGAGGCAAACCGCCCCTCGGCATGCACCTTGGGCTTTGCAAATCCCGTCGAATCCAGAATCAGCCCCCAAGAAACTGTTACCAGTATACCAGAACTTACTATCGCTAAGCCAGCGACTTAGCGATTGGCGTTCTTCATGATACGGGCTTTATCTAACTTCCATTCACGTTCTTTAATGTCATCACGCTTGTCGTGATCTTTTTTACCTTTTGCCACGCCGATTTTGACTTTGCTCCAGGCATTTTTCCAATACATGGACAGCGCGACGACCGTGTAACCTTCACGGCTGACGCGGCCAAACAGCGAATCTAGCTCGCGTTTGTTGAGCAGGAGTTTGCGCGTGCGTATAGGGTCGCAAACAACGTGTGATGAAGCCACATTAAGCGGCGTGATCGTTGCGCCAAACAGGTAAGCCTCACCGTTCATGAAGGTGACATAGCTGTCGCTGAGGTTTGCTTTGCCTGCGCGCAGTGATTTGACTTCCCATCCTTGCAGCGCAAGACCGGCCTCAAATTCTTCTTCAATGAAGTATTCGTGACGGGCGCGCTTGTTCTGCGCAATGGTGGCGGAACCGGGTTTGTATGCTTTTTTCTTTGTCATAGTGCCGTCATTATACTGGATGTTATTGGGAATGAAATCCCCGCCGTGCGTCCGTGTCATGGTTAATGATATCGTGCGATAAGCTTCGCAGAATTTTTGTCTGTCGGGCTATCAATGCTATTATTTTGCGCGTTTTATGAAACTCGGAAAATAGTATGCCAAAGATAAGTCGTTCCGCATTGGTGCCGTTCAGCGCTGAACAGATGTACAAGCTGGTGAATGATGTCGCTTCCTACTCCGCGTTTTTACCAGGCTGTACGGGGAGCCGCGTGCTCTCTTCCTCAGAAGGGGAGATGACCGCCGCAGTGGACGTTTCCAAAGCCGGTATCAGCAAGACCTTTACCACCCGTAATACGCTGACGCACAACCAGAATATCAATATGCAGTTGGTCGATGGCCCGTTCCGTCAGTTGGGGGGCGACTGGCATTTTACGCCGCTGAGCGCTGATGCCTGTAAAGTCGAACTGCATCTGGAATTTGAATTCACCAATGCCTTGATTGAACTCGCTTTTGGCAAAGTATTCAAGGAGCTGGCGGGAAATATGGTGCAGGCTTTCACGCAGCGAGCAAAAGAGGTCTACAGTGTCCGCAATGCAGGTTGATGTCGTCTACGCGTTGCCGGAACGTCAGTATCTACGCACGGTAAAGCTGGAAGAGGGCAGTACGGTTGAGCAGGCGATTGTGGCATCGGGCTTGCTGGAGTTGCGCCATGATATCGATTTGCAGGTGAATAAAGTCGGTATTTACAGTCGTGCAGCGAAGCTGGCCGATGTTGTTCAGGATGGTGACCGTGTGGAAATTTATCGCCCGCTGATTGCCGATCCGAAAGAACTACGCCGCCAGCGCGCAGAGCGTGCGAAGAGCAAATCCTGAATAATGCTGCTAAACGGCACATGACGTTTTACTGAGCGTCCTTACCGAAATGCCCTTACAAAAAAACACAGGCAAACCTGAAGTGTTCAGATTTGCCTGCTGTTATACCCGCTAGACATCAAGCCGCGTGTGCGTTGGCTTCCTTCAAGTACTCTGCCCATTGTGGGCTTCGTCTTAACGCGCCGCCTTTGGCTACCAGAATCGTTCATCCTGATTCAGCCGAACGGCATTGAAAGCATTAATTCAGCGCAGGCTTGTTGTTGATGTTGGTTAACACGCCACTGCCGCTGAAGGTCAGCGTCAGCGTCTGCTGTTTTACTGACTCATGACCAGGCTGCTGGCGGAAGACGTAAAACCAGGTATCGCTGCCAAACGGATCCTGCATCATAGGAGTACCCAGCGTATAAGCGACCTGTTGTTTGGTCATGCCGGTGTGAATTTTCGCAACGTCAGCCGGTGCCAGATAGTTTCCCTGATTGATGTCCGGCCGATAGACCACCTTTTCCAGTGTGGAACAACCGGCAGTCAGCATAACAACCACCGCGGCGACGACAGTCAGCGTTTTACAGCGCATAGTGATTACATTCCTTAAGGGCATAGGTTGCCGATGATAATAGACCTTGCAGGACTTGGAAACCTGCAAGGCGATTGTATGACCTCAGGAAGGTAAAAAAGTTGAGCTTTTTTACCAGTAATCCGCCTTTCTTGCCCTGTCGGCGGTAGATTTTAGGCCGCCAGCAATTCTTTGGCATTCGCCAGCGTGTTTTTGGTTACGGCGCTGCCGCCCAAGAGGCGTGCCAGTTCTTGTAGCCGTGCACGTTTATCCAACGGCTGCATCAGGGTTTCTGTTTCTGCACCGTCTGTTTGTTTGCTCACGAAGAAGTGCTGATGACCGCAGCCCGCGACCTGCGGCAGGTGAGTCACACACATCACCTGCGTAGATTCGCCGAGCTGGCGCAGCATTCTGCCGACGATGGCGGCGGTTGGCCCGCTAATACCCACATCGACTTCATCGAAGATCATCGCTGGCGTGTCCATTTTCTGCGCGGTGATCACCTGAATAATCAGTGCGATACGCGATAGCTCACCGCCCGAGGCCACTTTTGCCAGCGTCTGATGCGGCTGGCCGGGGTTGGTGGTCACGCGGAATTCAATACTGTCGGCACCGGTGGCCGTCAGGTTGTCTGGCGTAAATTTCACATCAATGGTGAAGTGGCCGTGTGGCATTGCCAGTTCACGCATATTGGTGGTGATGAGCTGAGCCAGTTCGCTGGCATGGTGCTGGCGGCGCACGTGCAGCTGTTCTGCGAGGTGCAACGCCTGCTGATGATATTCGCCAACGGAGGCACTGAGCGCGTCGTGGTCACTTTCCTGCTGTTCCAACTGTTGCTGTTCTTCCAATAGCTGCTGATGGAACGCTGGGAGCGCCTCTGGAGCAACATGGTGTTTGCGTGACAGCGCGAGCTGGCGTGACAGGCGCTGTTCCAGTTCATACAGACGAATCGGGTCGAGATCCATTTGTTCGCTGTAGTGGCGCAGTTCATCGCTGGCTTCGCTAAGTTGAATACCTGCTTCTTCGAGCATGGACAGCACGCCAGACAGTTTGTCATCCATGCTGATGAGTTCGCCAAGCTGGTGTTTTACGCTGTGCAGCATACTGATGATGTTCTGCTCTTCGTCTTCGCTCAGCAGTTGCATGGCCTGTTGGCTCATTGTCAGTAGCTGACCGCTATTCGCCAGACGCTTATATTCAACGTCAATTTGCTCGTATTCGCCGGGCTGTGGGGCGAATTCGTTTAGCTCTTTTAATTGGTATTGCAGCAGTTCCCGGCGGGCTTCGCGCTCAATAGCCGCCTGTTGCAACTGCGCCAGCGCGCGGCAACTTTGGTGCCACTGATGCCAAACCTGTTGCATCGCAACCAGCAGTTTCGGTTCATCGGCATAGGCATCCAGCAGGTGTTTTTGATGGTCGGGGCGCAGCAGTAGCTGATGGGCATGCTGGCCATGTACCTGAATCAGGTGCTGGCCGAGTTCACGTAGTTGAGACAGCGGCACGGCGGTACCGTTAATAAAACCGCGTGAACGACCATCAGCACTAATGACGCGGCGTAGCAGGCACTCGTTGCTGTCATCCAACTGGTTTTCTTCCAGCCACTGACGTGCCGTCGGCGTATCCGCCAGCGCAAAGCGGGCGCAAATGTCGGCGCGGGCAGCGCCCGGCCTGACCATGCTGGCGTCAGAACGATTTCCCAGACATAAACCGAGGGCATCAATCGCAATCGATTTCCCCGCACCGGTTTCCCCGGTGATAACGCTCATCCCTGACTGAAAATCGATTTCTAATTCGCGCACGATAGCGAAGTTACTGATAGTGAGTTGCGCCAGCATGATAAACCTCTGTATGTAATCACCTGTGATTACATACAGTATAAACTGGTTTTATATACAGTAAAGTAGCTGGGTAGAATTTTAGAATAATTTTTTTGACCAGCCGAGCTTTGAACTTAGTGTGTTGAAATAGCTGTAATTTTTTGGATGGATCAGATTCAGGTAATGTTCGCTGCGGCGAATCAGTACTTCTTCGCCCTCTTGCACTGGCAGCGCAATCTGGCTGTCACAGCTGATCTCCAGATCGTTGGTAATGCAGGAAAATTTCAGCCGAATCGTGCTGCTGCTGTTGATGACCAGCGGGCGGGCAGACAGCGTGTGTGGGAACATGGGCACCAGCGCAATGGCATCCAGCGACGGCGTCAGGATTGGGCCGCCAGCGGAAAGGGAATAGGCGGTTGAACCTGTGGGGGTGGCGATAATCAGGCCGTCTGAACGCTGAGAAAAGGCGAATTTGTCATCAATATAGACTTCAAATTCAATCATATGTGCGACTTTTCCGGGGTGAAGCACCACTTCGTTAATGGCGGTACTGATGCTGTCGGGCTGGTTTACGCGGCAAACGTGCGCTTCCAGCATGAAGCGTTTTTCGCTCAGGTAATGGCCGTCGAGCACGTCAGAAAGCTGTTGCTGCGCATGGTCAGGATCGAGATCGGTCAGAAAACCGAGGTTGCCACGGTTTACGCCGATCACCTTGATGTCATAGCGCGACAGCACGCGCGCTGCGCCGAGCATGTTGCCATCACCGCCGACGACAACCGCCAAATCCGCCTGCTGGCCGATGTCGGCAAGGCTACCGGTCGGCGCATCTTTCAGATTCAACTCACGGGCGATCTGTTGCTCGATCAGAACCGAGTAACCCTTGTCGGTGAGCCAGTGGTAAAGCATCTCATGCGTTGCCAGCGCCGTTGGGTGGCGCGGATGGCCGACAATGCCAATACAATTAAACGGCCTGTTCATTGTAAGCGGTGTGTTCATTGCTGTTTTTGTCCTCAGCGTGGTGTATCGGCAGCGGCTGGAACCAATATGTGACTGGTTCCCTTGAATCCCCGATTTTGATCCCCATAATAAGCAACTAGCGAGATTAATGCTAAACCGCGGAGAATTTCATGAGTAGTAAAGAACAGAAAACGCCTGACGAGCAAGTCCTGGATCAAAAGGAAGTAGCAAAAGGGCAGCAAGCGGATGCCACGCCAGAGACGGCAGACGTAGCTGACCCGCGTGATGCGCGCATCGCCGAACTGGAAACCCAGTTGAGCGAACTGCAACAGCGTGAACGTGACAATATGCTTCGCGTCCGTGCTGAAGCCGATAACATTCGCCGCCGTGCGGAAATGGATGTTGAGAAAGCGCATAAATTTGCGGTAGAAAAATTTGCCAGCGAAATGCTGCCAGTTATCGACAATCTGGAACGTGCGCTGGATACGGCGGACAAGGCCAATGAATCACTGGCTGCAATGATTGAAGGTGTTGAACTGACGCTGAAATCGTTGCTGGATGCCGTGCGTAAATTTGGCATCGAGGTTGTGGGTGATGTGGGTGTACCGTTTAACCCAGAAGTGCATCAGGCGATGACGATGTTACCTTCGGCCGATCACCAGCCGAACCACGTCATGATGGTCATGCAAAAAGGCTATACGCTGAACGGCCGTTTGCTGCGTCCAGCTATGGTTGCAGTATCAAAAGCACAAGACTGATACACGCATCCTATTTACAACGTAGCTTTATTCCGAACCCCGTGCCCACCGCATGGGGTTTTTTGTTTATATCCCCCGTCATACTTCAAGATGCATGTGCGTTGGCTTTCCTCGCTCACCCCAGTCACTTACTTATGTAAGCTCCTGGGGATTCACTGTGTTGCCGCCTTCCTGCAACTTGAATTATTTAGTGTACATTTTGTTAAGATTTGTTTGATAAAAAAGATGTTTTTTAGGTTTTGAATGACTCATCATCATTAGCTATCAAAAGAATTGGTATTACCACTCTAAATGCACTTGATAATCATTATCGTTTTTGTGAGAGTAATAAAACACCAGTGTTAGAAGGGTCATACTATGCCGGGTAGCCGTGTTATTGAGTCAACAAGCCGCACATCAAGGAAGGTCAAACTTTCTCTGATGGGTCCGGCGTTTATCGCGGCGATTGGTTATATCGATCCGGGTAACTTTGCTACTAACATCCAGTCTGGCGCGGCCTATGGCTATACGCTGCTGTGGGTGGTGGTGTGGGCGAACCTGATGGCGATGCTGATCCAGCTGTTGTCCGCCAAATTGGGGATCGCAACGGGTAAGAACCTGGCGGAACATATCCGCGATCGCTTTCCGCGTCCGGCTGTTTGGGCGTATTGGGTGCAGGCCGAAATTATTGCGATGGCGACCGATCTGGCCGAGTTTATCGGTGCGGCGATTGGTTTCAAGCTGCTATTGGGCGTGTCGCTGCTGGAAGGCGCGATCCTCACTGCCATTGCCACCTTCCTGATTCTCATGCTGCAACAGCGCGGTCAGAAGCCGCTGGAAATGGTCATCGGTGGCCTACTGCTGTTTGTGGCGGCGGCGTATATTGTCGAATTGGTCTTCTCTCAGCCTGAGCTGTCTGCGTTAGCCAAAGGTATGGCGATTCCTAGTTTGCCGACCTCCGATGCCGTGCTGCTGGCCGCGGGTGTGTTGGGGGCGACCATTATGCCGCATGTGATTTACCTGCACTCTTCCCTGACGCAGCATGAGGGCAACCACACCCGTGCCGAACGTTATTCGGCAACGAAAGTCGATGTCGCGATTGCGATGACCATCGCCGGATTCGTCAATCTGGCGATGATGGCAACGGCCGCGGCGGCGTTCCATTTCAGCGGCAATCAGGATATTGCCGATCTGGATAAAGCCTACCTGACGCTGGAACCGCTGCTGGGTAAAGCCGCCGCGGTCATTTTCGGTCTGAGTTTGGTGGCGGCGGGCCTGTCTTCCACCGTTGTCGGCACGCTGGCGGGGCAGGTGGTGATGCAAGGATTCGTGCGTTTCCATATTCCACTCTGGGTACGCCGCACGGTGACAATGCTGCCATCGTTTATCGTGATTCTGTCTGGTATGGATCCGACGCGCGTGCTGGTGTTGAGTCAGGTGGTGCTGAGCTTCGGGATTGCGCTAGCGCTGGTTCCCTTGCTGTCCTTCACCGGTAACCGTGAATTAATGGGAACGATGGTGAACGGAAAATGGGTACAGCGCATCGGGCAGCTTATTGTGGTACTGGTAGTTTCCCTGAATATGTATCTGCTGATTGATACGATGTTGGGGATATAATTCTGGGGGAGCGGCACATTTCTCTCTACCGAAATTGTGCCACGTTATTGATCCAGCGTGGCCTTACCAACATAGTGTGGCCCTTCCCATAGAGTCCATTCGCCGATGCAAGAAAGTGTTTCAAGTTGCTCGGCGGAAGCGATAACAGTGACGGTGGCTGAGGTTGTTTCTCCGGAGGTGATTTCACCGTCAAAATGAAATTGCCCCATAAAATATGCTCCGCTGATCGGGTCTTTATGGTTAGGTCGATAGCCAGAGCGGCAGGGTGAGCGTCTTATTGATTCAGCGGCTAAACATAGCCTTACTTTAAACTCAGCGGTTTTATGTTTTATCATCACGACACCAGTTCAGAAAAACGCTTAACAGTTCGGCCAGATTACTGACGCCGCAAAAGCCAATAAATTGCAGATTTTCCGTTTTGCAAAATATCCAGTCGCTGGCTTCTGGATGTGCACTACGACTTAGAGATGTAAAAGGCTTATCAGCAAGTGAGGTTTCAGCCAGATCTATTTTTACTCTCCAGCCTGGGTTGTCCAGTGTATCGATGCTAATGCCGAATGCGTGCTCCCACTTCCCGTTACACTGCGCCTGATACCACCGTTGAATCTCCTGTAACTCGTTCATTAATCATTGTCTCATGAGTATTCAATATGGGGTTTCTTCATGGTTTGCTGGTGTTTCAGCATCGGGAAAGATTTCCTGTAATTCCACTCGCTTGCAGATGACAAATCCAGAATCAAACAGTAATGCTTTAACGTCACTTTTCATTTCAACGGATGGAACGAAGCGGGTTGTAAGTACGCTGGATAACGCTTCTTGATAAGCATCCAGTAAGGGTTTAGGCCCTTGCGCGAGTAATCCATTGCCATTATTGCCGAATGTCGGCTCGTCCTGATGCCGATAAGCGTTGATATAGCGGTTCATCGGGCGCCAGTCGTTGAGAATACGTGTGTGAACACTCCAGACTCGCCCAAGTAGTTCGTAGCTTGATGCTGTTGCTATGGTGGAATAGTACAACCCACCTCTCGGCGCGTTGTAGTCCCACAATAGTGGATGCTGATCGGTAAAGGTCAGCTCGCCTGAACTAGCAGGTTGAATGTCATGTTCGACAACGCCACAACAGCAAATAATAAAATGACGAAGATAAGATTCAGGTGGTTCACAGTACACTGAGCAATGGTTCTGCTCGTCATAACGCCAGTTATCACAGCAAAAATGGATCGTTAGTGTATTTGTGCTGGTGTACTGCACGCTGGAAATATAGCCATTTAAGTCGTCGTATAGCGCATCGGCTAACTGTTCAATATCCATATTTTTTATCCTTTAAGCTGCGGACTCCCACAGGAAGTGCAGGTATTCCTGTTCATATTCGGCAAATACGGATCCCAGCATAAACGCATTGCGGTTAAACATGGTTAATCCATATCAGATTTATCGGAAGGTTTCCCTACAGCCTTCCTCAACTCCGTCACCGACACGCCGCCGATCCCCCAGTTGTCCGTTTCAACTTCATCAATTACGACCACGGTAGTTTTCGAGTTCTTATTTAGCACATCGACCAACAACTGGGTGACGCCTTCAATCAACTGACGTTTTTGTTTAGGGGTGACGCCTTCATTGGTGATTTTGATGTTGACGTATGGCATAGGTTCTCCGGGGTTATGGTGATGGGTGGCGGCGCGGTAAGCAGAGTCCGTCAGAATATTCATAACGCTATGCTCATAGCAATAAATGATGATGCTATCTTGCCCGAGTTCACACTAAATAAAAGTGAACATTAATGAGTCGGTTAATGAGACTGAGAGAATGTTTATATGGCGTGGCGAGAATTTTTAGCTTATGCACAGTTTTGTTAGTACTGGTGTTAGATTTTTTTCATCAATGCACATTTATGAAATATTTTTAGGTGATTTTTTAGTTTCAAGACTAATTGTTTCTATTTTTATTATTATTTGTATTGATTTCTTAATGGAGAGGTTTTATGTCGATTTTTATAAAATAAAAAATGCGTATTCATCTGGTTTTTAATAATGAAAGTTTTTAGTTAATACTGAATTTTTTTTCATCTGTAATGAAATTGAAACATAAATGTACAATAGTTTATATGTTTAGGGAAACAAGACTCGTTTCCATCTATGTGGCTGAATGGGTCAGTATTAGAAGATAAAACACAGTTAGAATCTCAGTCGCCTACGTCCTGCCTTACGTCTACCATTCAAGTTGACAGGCTTGTTTTTTCGATGAAATCTGTCAATAGTAGTTTGTATGGTAAGTTATTTTTATGTAGGCCGCGATAATCTCATTGCTGTCTGGACTACACATGAAATTAGAATTTAAAACTAAATCTGACACACTTGCTGCTCTGTATCGTAATCTTAAATTCGCCAATATTTTGCCGAGCTATTCTTTCACTGTTCATGAATGGATATCTAACCGGCACGAAGTGATAGAGCACGTACTTGAAAATGACAGCCTCACATCTGATATTATCGTTCGTTCAAGCTGTACTCTTGAAGATACTTATTCTGGGAGCCGTGCCGGTGCTTTTCACTCAGCAAGAAGTTCACGAAAAGAGCATTCAATAACTAAGACGGTTAATGCTGTAATTGATTCTTATGGTCGTATTAATGCATCTGATAAGGTTCTTGTTCAGCCCTTTCTGAAAGGGACTAAAATGAGTGGGGTTGCGTTTAACCGCGATCCTCGGACCGGCTCACATTATGATGTCATAAATTATACTTTTAATGATGATACGTCTTTAGTTACATCTGGGCGTGGTACTGATCTGCAGACATATATCTCATCGCATGATACTGAGGCTAGGCATAGTGAGTTAAAAGGCGTAATTCTTCTTCTACGAGAACTAGAATCTCTTTATGGCGAGCAACCTCTGGATATAGAATTTGCTGTCGATTCTTCTCATCAATTGGTTTTATTACAAGTCAGGCCATTTGTTGGTGTTCCTATCGCCAGAGTGGAAGTATGCAGGCATCGTCAGCTCTTACGTGAAATACAGGATGCGACCTTAGAGTTTCTGGCTCCAGATTCACGGCTCTCTGGGCAAAAAGGGTTATTGGGGATTATGCCTGATTGGAATCCCGCCGAAATTCTTGGCGCTCGGCCTCGTCGGTTGGCGCTATCTTTATATCGGTTTTTGATAACGGATACTGTGTGGGCAATTGAGAGAAGAAAATATGGCTACAGAGATACACGATATATTCCATTGATTGTGAGTTTGCATGGTATTCCATATGTAGATGTACGTGCGAGCTTCAATTCGCTCGTACCAGCGGAGCTTTCCCAATCTATTTGTGATCGGTTTGTCTCATCTTGTTTGCAAAGGTTAACTGATAATCCCCAATTACATGACAAGGTGGAGTTTGAGGTTATTCCTACTTGCTATACTTTTGATATTGATTCCAAACTCGATAAGCTCTTGGATATCACTTCAGAAGATAAATTATCTATCAAACGTGCTCTGTTGAATCTTACGCAAAGCTATCTTTCGGGTAATGGTCGAAAAAGGATTGCCTCCGATCAGGCTAAGCTCAACAAACTTGTGCAATTACAAAGAGAAGGCGAACAATCCAGCATTTCTGATGTAGCGCGGATCTATCAAACTCTGGTTGAGTGCAGAAAGTATGGGACGGCTCCTTTTGCAGGATTAGCGCGTGCAGCGTTCATTGGCATGGATATTCTGAGATCGGCTGTGAATAAAGGCATTATTTCCGATCGGACATATTCCCATTTTTTGGCTTCACTCAGAACTCCCGCCTCTCGGCTTCTTGAGGACATGTCTCGTCTTGAACGGGATGATTTTTTGAGAGTTTACGGTCACCTGCGTCCTGGAACTTATGACATAAGAGTTCCTTCTTATTCTCAAGACCCTGAGCGGTACCTTTCATTTGATATGCCATTTAGTAAAAACCGCATCAGTTGGCAGCTTGATCCAAAAGAGGAACTCGCACTGGAATCAGCTCTGGCGAAAGAAGGGCTGATAATCAGTGCCTATTCTCTGATAGAGTTTATACAGCAGGCTATTGTCGCGAGAGAAGAAGCCAAATTTATCTTTAGCCGATCGGTATCACGTGTGTTGGATATCATTCGTCATCTCGGGCTGAAGCTTGGATTTAATGAGGAGGCTCTTTCACACGCTGATATTATGGATATCGTTGAGTCTAGAACAAACAGCCGTGGCCTGAAGAGGACATTGGAAGTGTCGATTTACCGAGGGAGGGAGCACGATACAGAGACACATTCACTTACGCTCCCACCACTTATCGCCGCTCAGGAAGATATTTCTACCTTTCACATTCCAACTGCTCGGCCAAATTTCATAACGAGAAAGATTGCCGAAGGTTACATAAGATCTTCCGATTGCGGGGATCTGAAAGATGCAATTGTAATGATCCCTAACGCCGATCCTGGTTTTGACTGGTTATTTGGGAGAGGTATATTGGCTCTTATTACCGCCTATGGTGGTTCTAATTCACATATGGCTATCAGAGCTGCTGAGCTTGAGGTTCCTGCTATTATCGGGGCAGGAGAAGCGCTTTTTAATGCATGGGTATCTGCTAAAAAGCTTCGTATTGACTGTTCCGTAGAGCGCGTGGAGGTCATCGAATGAAATTTGCTGCTATCACCATGCGTAGTGACATGATTATTAGTCGAAAGGAACAGCGAGATAGTTTGGATATACGCTGGTATCAGTTTCTGAATGCGTTAGACGCTCAACCTATTATCTTACCGAATAATTGCTTTGTTGCCGAGCAGATCCTAGCTTATAGAAAAATTGATTTTATCATTTTGAGCGGAGGGGGGGATATATTTTCTATATCAGGCAACATGACTGAAAGAGATCAGATCGAAAAAATCCTTCTGAACTACTCAAGAGAAAAAAGTATTCCGGTTATCGGAGTATGTCGTGGTATGCAGAAAATGATAGAAGATTGCGGCGGTGAATTATGCAAAATTGAACGGCATACCAATATAAGGCATCAGGTAACGGGGAGTAATTATTCACAAGTTAATTCATTTCATGATTATGGTGTTAAGGAAATACCTGAACAGTTCGTGCCTTTTGTATTGGCTGATGACGGTACTATTGAAGCTTTTTTTAGCAAAGAATTAAAATGGCTTGGATTAATGTGGCATCCTGAGCGGGAGGAACCTTTTTCAAAAATTGATTTGGTTACCATTATGAATTTTTTAAAAGGAGTTAATCCATGCATGGTTTAATACTTGCTGCTGGGCGTGGTTCTCGCTTAGGGGAATTAACTGAGTATGCTCCAAAGTGTATGGTAAAAATTCATGGAGTTAGTCTGCTGGATAGACAGATAAATGCAATGAAGCTTGCGGGAGTGAGCAATGTGGCCGGTGTGACAGGCTATTGTTCTGAGTTAATTAATAGGTATTTTTCACATAATTTTAAAAACAATGACTGGTCAGTAACAAATATTGCAGGTTCATTGTGTTGTGCAGAGGCTTGGCTGAATGAATGCACAACTATCGTTAGTTATGGAGACATTTTCTATCCTTCTAGTGCAGTATCTTCTTTAATAGATACCCATGAAGATATCGTTTTAGCTTATGATCCTGATTGGTTTTCCTTATGGGAGGCGAGATTCACTGAGCCATTTTCTGATGCGGAAAATTTTCAATTCATTGATGTAGATACGTCTGAGGTATGTGAGGGACATATACCTTTTGATAACGGGAAGGGGATATTAAAGAGCAGAAAGAGAATAACAAAAATTGGTGGCCGTGCTATGCCGAAAGTCAGAGTAGATGGTCAATATATGGGGTTGTTTAAAATAACGCCTAGAGGTTGGAAAGAACTAAAAGCATGCACAAGCGGCCTTGAAGATGGCGTGGTGTTTTCACAATTAGATATGACATCACTATTTTCTTTTGCTATCAATAAAGGTGTTAATATTTATGCTGTTCCTATAAGTGGTCCATGGGGAGAGGTTGACCATCCAAGTGATATATCACTTTATGAGAAAACATTTCCTTCTTTTTTAAATTTATAATTCGACAGTTTTAACGTGATTTTATTTTTGGGGAATACGTCATCTCTTTTTGTGTTTTTATAAAAAATGATCCAATTCTATAATTGGATTTGTCGTGAAATGGATTTTTCCCATAAAAAATAGACGAAAATGGGAATGATATTAAAACGGAAATGATTTTATACGTGTATCAATCTAATTTGATGAATAATAGGAAGAAAATGAAAATACCTTCGCGCCAAGAATGTTACGAGATTTTTGATAAATATTCTGTTCCAAGCCCGATCCGTCGGCATTGTGAAAAAGTGACAGATGTTGGGGGGCTATTAGGGAAACGCCTGCAAGAAGCAGGTGTTGAAGTAGATATGAATTTACTGGAAGCGGGTTGTTTACTTCATGATGCTTTCAAAGCGGCATCTCTTAAATCACTGGAGCCGCGTCCAGAATGGGGCTATGCACCTTCTGAGCGTGAAATAGAAATTTGGTCGGAACTGCGTGAACGTTATGAAGGTATGCATGAAACCTTGATCGTTGCCGAAATTTTTAAGGATGAATATCCCGAGTTCTCCAACTTCCTGAAGATGATTGGTTCTACCGGTAACCCTTCGTATCTCCTTGGTGGTGTGGAACTTAAAGTGCTGCATTACGCTGACTGGCGGGTTCAACTGGTTGATATCGTCTCTTTCGACGATCGCCTTGCTTATCTTCGCGAAACTTACCGAGAAAGTTGGGAAAAACATGGGGTCTCGTGGGATGAGCGATATGATCAGGAAAAGCGTCTGGAAAAAGAAATTTTTATTCATCTGGATTTTGGGCCTGATAATTTAAATACCGAGCTTGAGAATGCACCCCAAGTAGCCATCGAGGGGAAATATTAATGTTTGAAATTGAAAGAAAATTTCTTATCGCTTCGGATGGATGGCGTGAAAAAATTGTTGATCAGATTCGGATACGGCAGGGCTATCTTACGTCTGATAACACAGCGAACTCGATTCGAGTAAGGACAGTAGGAAAAGAAGCCTGGATTACCATTAAAAGTGTTGGTTACCTAAAACGTCAGGAGTTTGAATATAAAATCCCTTTCGAAGATGGTCAGCAGATGCTTGAAAGCTTGTGTCCTGGTCATATTACCGAAAAGATACGGTATCGTGTCCTTGAAAAAGAAATTATGTATGAGGTTAATATATTTGAAGGCGTGAATGCTGGCTTGAATATGGTCGAGGTTGAGCTTTCAAAAGAAGATGAAGTTATTCAGATTCCGTCTTGGGTCGGTCAGGAAGTTACACACGATAATAGATATTATGGTGCCTTTATTGGTGATAATCCATATACCCTGTGGGCGGTTGAAAAATGCTGATGAATGGAATTATTAGTGATAATAATGCAATAAAAGGGATTATTATTGAAGGGGTAGAGTGTAGCGGAAAGACCACACTCATTCAGCGTGTTCGCTCTGATGTCATTTCTTATGACTGCATAATGCTTGGGCACCAAAATGGTCCACAATTTGATCGTTACATGCGAGATTACATGGTTAATGATCGGGTTATATTCAATAGATCGCATTACAGTGAGTTGATTTACAGTCGTTTATGGAAACGAGGGGTTCCTTTCTCTGCGTCAGAGTTAGATGTATTGAATGATTATATTGTTCGGAATTTTATTACTATTCTTTGTACCGCTGATGTCTGTTGTTTGGCCGAACGATACGCAAAAAGGCAATACAAGCAGAAGGTAAATCTGAATGAATTGTCTGAAATTAAATCTATATTTGATGATGTTCTTACTCCCACAGCAGACTATATTTATAGCAGTAATGATGAACTGGAATTAGATAAAGTATTGAATTATGTAAAGGCCAGGTTAGATATTCGTCCCCAGGGCCAAGTAGATCATCTGTCTGATATTGCTATTACGGCTTCTGCTGAGAAACGGTAAATGATAATTACATGGGGATTGGGAGCATCGCTTGCGCTGCTGGCAGCCTGTACTTCGGCGATTGCTGCAACGACAGGTGTTGGCGGTGTGCTCTTGTTGAGTGCACTTTACATGCTTTTGCCTGACCCACGTCTGGTGATTCCAATGCATGCATGCGTCAGTCTTGTCAGCAATGCGACCAGATTAATTGCTTACTGGCGTTTTATCGATGTGGGAATTTGGGCACGGTACATGATTGGCGCAATTCCCGGAGTGGCTGTTTCGACATTCATCTTGTATCGCTTATTCAGTGATTACGATGCAATATCACCTTACTTCATGATTATAATAGGGATTGTCGTTTGGTGGAGTACGTTATCTGGTTCAAAAAGGAGCGCAATAGAGCGTAGCCCAGCGGTGAATTTTTATGTAGTTGGAGCCTTTTCTGCACCCGTGAGTATGCTTTTTGGCGCTAATGGTGCCGTTTTAGCTCCCTATTTCCTTAAAACAGATATAGGGCGACAAAGGATTGTTGCTACATCCACAGCATGCCAATTTAGTCTCCATCTAATTAAGATTCCAGCAATTTACACGATTATTTATGGGTTGTTTTCAGGTGAAAATAGCAGTGTAGAATATGAATCAGTAATATTGTCAGTATTTTCCATGGTTACTGCATCAATATTAGGCACACTACTTGGTGGGAAACTGCTAGAAAATCTGAATGAGAGTAAATTCAATGTAATATATAAGACGGCTATGTATTTAATTTCATCAAAGATATTACTTTTCGATGGGGTGTTAAAAATCCCGTTTTTTTACTAAAAACCAATAATTAAATATATCAGAAAGGATAAGTATTATGCTATTTGAGAAAAATATTAGCCGTTGGAAACCAATGAAAGAAGTTAATTCACGTGAATTTAAGGCATTGTTACGTCCAGATTTTTTTGAAGGTTCGAGGGAAGAAGGGTACCAAATAGTTTGGGACAGAATTAAACAGGCTAGTTTAGCTCATGGTTTTGGTGTAGAGGATGTATCGGATCCATTCAGTGAAACACACAAAATAAAAGAGTACTTTGATACTGAAGATCTTGCGTTGCGAAAAAGAGGCCTTCTTATCAGACAAAATTCAAAGGTGATCGATGGTTCAGTGGTTTACCCTGCATCTTTAACAGCAAAAGAGCTGGGAAGAAATACATATCGTGTTCTTGGCACAAGGCTGGATTTTGCCGAAGGGATCACTGGGAAAAGTGAGGTTGAGGAAAAAATCGCATTGAATAATGAAGGTATGCTTGATGGATATGTTGAGGTTAAAAGAAAAATTTATCTGAACCAACCTCGTGAAGCAACTACACTCAGATACTTTTCGGATATATTTCCTGAGCTTAAGCATGTAAGAATAGATATTGATACCGAGCTGAAATCTTACCAGATGCACAGCCATCGTATTTATCCGGGCGCTATTATCCTTACAGATAAACAGCGTATAACGTTTGATATAGAAGCATGTTTATATGAGGGTGAAATCTCGCCATTTGTTGTAGGTTGTTCATATACTCTTGATACTCCCAAATATCATGATATGAAAAAATCCCATAAAAAAGCAGAGAGTTTTCTCTGTTCAGTTATTGAAGGTTCGTGCAAGGATTTAATTTACCCAGGTGCTGGGCGATGGTTGGGGTCGAAACTGTCGATGATGCTTGAGCAAAATACAAACCAAATTTTGAGATTTGAGGATGCATAAAAGACGCTGGGTAAGTGATTCGGGTGATGCAGCCAACGCAGATGTAGCTTGTAACTAGGACGGGTATGGCTGTTCTGGAAGATGCTACTCTGATTAGTATCGGAAAATGGCGTATCATCATTACAGTTTTAAGAGCCTTGGTCTCGTGCCAGGGCAGAAATCTCTTCTTTGTTCTGCTATCTGCGCTAAGGCAATCGCATTTTGAAGAGCCCTCCAGCCATCGATCACCGAGGTGTTTGCATGTCGTCTCCCATTGATATCGTCGAAAAGAAGCTGCTATCCGATAATTGGTACATTCTGAATAAATATACTTTTGATTTAAAAAGAAATAATGGCGGAATCGTTCGCCAGGTTCGTGAAGTCTATGACCGTGGTGATGGCGCGACGATTCTGCTGTACAACCGGGCGAAAGGCACGGTGATTCTGACACGGCAATTCCGTATTCCCACCTACGTGAACGGCAACGAAAGCGGCATGCTGCTGGAAACCTGCGCCGGTTTGCTGGACGACCATTCGCCTGAAGAGTGCATCCGTAACGAAGCAATCGAAGAAACCGGCTATGCGATCGGCAACGTGGAAAAGCTGTTCTATGCCTACATGTCGCCGGGCAGCGTGACGGAACGCGTGTACTTTTTCGCGGCTGAATACGATGAGTCGCTGCGCGATAATCCGGGCGGCGGCGTGGAAGACGAAGATATCGAGGTGCTGGAGCTGCCGTTCAGTGAAGCCGTCGCGATGATGAACGATGGCCGGATTAAAGACGGCAAGACCATCATGCTATTACAGCACGCGATCATTCGTGGCTGGTTTGCCTAGGCGTCAGCGTATTTTATGGCACACGGGCATCGACGTGTGCTGCTTGATTTGCCGTGGTAACGTTTTCATTTTTGGGTAATGCCGTGATGGCCGTGTGATTATGGCTAATACTATCGGAGTAAACTTTTTATTTATTTTCTTATGATGAGGTTTTTACTTGAATTTCAATGTGATGAGTTTATTTTAGGTTGATTTTTAGTCTGTTTTATCGATTGGATATGGGTTTTTTCTAAGGAAATTTTTCCTAAATTTTTTGTATTGAGATCGAATATTTAGTTATTTCTCTCCTTGTTGTGTGAGCCGTATCACTGGATTAAAGAATGTAAGCGGTGTAACTCGTTGCTTCATTATGCAGTAACTCATATTCTCTCTTTACAAAAAGTAAAGAAGGACTGCTCTGATGAAGATCAAGAATAAAGTATCTACCCTATTTGCAGTTTCATTCCTCACGTTGGGCTTATCGAGTCACAGCCTGGCTGCTGAAGTCACCGTATGGGCCTGGGATCCTAACTTCAATGTTGCGGCAATGCATGAAGCCTCTTCGATATATACAAAAGCCGATCCAAATTTTAGTCTGAAAGTGATCGACTCAGGTAAAGAAGATATTGAGCAGAAACTAAATACCATGTTGGCTTCTGGTGTTAAAAATGCGCTGCCTGATATTGTGCTTATTGAGGATTATAATGCGCAGAAATATCTTCAGGCTTATCCTGACTCATTTGTCCCATTGCAGGATGCTATTGATTATAGCCAGTTTGCACCTTATAAAACGAAAGTGATGACGGTAGGGAATAAGGTATACGGTGTTCCTTTTGATTCCGGCGTGGCGGGGATGTTCTATCGACTCGATTATCTGGAAGCTGCCGGATATAAAGAGAGCGATATGGTGAACATTACCTGGGATAAATATATTGAAATCGGTAAGCAGGTAAAAGCGAAAACCGGCGTTGATATGCTGACCTACGATATGAACGATGTGGTTCTTCCCCATATTATGATGCAGTCCGGTGGAGAATGGTTCTTCGATAATCAAGGCCAGCTCAATCTCACCAAAAACAATGCACTGAAAGAAACGTTAAAAACGATTAAAGCGATTAATGACGCGAAAATTGTGCGGCCTATCTCTGGCTGGTCGAGTTTTGTGGGGAGTTTTAACGCAGGGAAATCAGCGAGTGTGGTTTCCGGCGTATGGGTGATTGGCTCCATTAAAAGTGCCGAAGATCAGAAAGGAAAATGGCGTGTTGCGCCGATTCCTCGGTTAAATCTCGACAAAGCGGTACATGCTTCCAATCAGGGAGGGTCGAGCTGGTATGTCTTAAAAGGTGGCAAAAATACTAAACAGGCGATTGAATTTTTGCAGAAAACCTTTGCGGCAGATAGCAATATGTATCAAACCCTTTTGGTTGATCGCGGTGCGCTTGCCACCTTCCTTCCTGCCACTTCCGGCCCGGCTTATGCAGTAAAGGATCCGTTCTTTGGCGGTCAGCCCGTCTTTGCTGATTTTTCTAAATGGGTGACTGAAATTCCACAGGTCTCCTATGGCATGTATACCCAAGAAGTTGATAACGCCATTGCCGCTGAAATACCTGCATTACTGAAAGGCGATTCTGTTGATGACGTTTTAAAACGCGCCGAAACTACATTAAAAAATCAGATTATGCAGTAGCGAGTGTGAGCTTGAGGGCGGCAAGCCCTCAAGTATTTCTCTCCAAAAATCGATGGTGTGATAATGATGTATAAACCTAAAATGAATAGGCTTTATAACATCAACGGCTGGGCTTTTGTCGCTACGGCTGTTGGGTTGATTGCCTTAATGACGATATACCCTATTTTCAAATCACTTTGGCTCTCTTTTCAGTCTGGCCGTGGTGTGGTGACACAATTTGTTGGCCTGGGAAATATCATTCGTTTATTTAATGATCCTATGTTTAAAACGGCACTTTGGAACACATTAACCTTTCTGGTTATCCAAGTGCCCATTATGATTTTGCTATCATTAGCGATTTCTTCTTGCCTGAATTCGTCTCAACTTAAATATCGTCAATGGTTTAGAATAGCCATATTCTTACCCTGCGTCACTTCGCTGGTTGCCTACTCTATTCTTTTTAAAAGTATGTTTGAGTTGGACGGCGTGATTAACTCATTCCTGATGTTTATTCATGTTATTGACGATCCGATTCCGTGGCTGTCCGATCCTTTCTGGGCAAAGGTGACGATTATTATTGCGATCACATGGCGTTGGACGGGATATAATATGATCTTTTATCTTTCCGCTATGCAGAACATTGATAAGTCAATTTATGAGGCCGCCAGAGTCGATGGTGTCAGCCCCATTAAGCAGTTTTTCTTTATCACTATACCATTACTGAAACCGGTGATTCTTTTTACCAGCGTGACATCAACGATTGGCACATTGCAGTTGTTTGATGAAGCGATGAATATCACGAATGGTGGTCCGGCAAATGCGACGCTGACGTTATCGCTTTATATTTATAACTTGTCGTTCAAATTTGTGCCTAACTTCGGTTATGCGGCAACGGTTTCGTACGTGATTGTTGTCTTCTCAGCAATACTGGCGCTGATTCAATTTAAAGCGGCACGGAAGGGATAATATGAGAAAAAGTAAAATTAACAGCATACTGATGCATGTTTTTCTCGTGTTGATGAGCATTTTTTCGCTTTTCCCTTTCTACTGGATGGTGGTATCGAGCACGAATAGCACCAGCCAAATCAACATGGGGAAATTCACGTTTGGCGATCAGCTAGTGGTCAATTTTACCAATCTGACGAGTCAGGTGGATCTGTCATTAATATTTTGGAATACATCAAAAATTGCGTTGATTAGCACAGTGTCAACGCTTGTGGTGTGCTCTATCGCAGGCTATGCGTTTGAGATTTATTCCAGTAAAAATCGCGAGCGTGTCTATGTTGCGCTATTAACGACGATGATGATCCCGTTTGCGGCATTAATGATCCCGCTTTTCACCATGTTTGGTAAGGCTGGCTTGCTGGATACGCATTTTGCCGTTGTTATGCCAACGGTGGCAGGCGCATTTATTATTTTCTACTTTAGGCAATGTACTAAAACGTTTCCGAGGGAGCTGATAGACGCTGCGCGCGTGGAAAGCGTCGCTGAGTGGAAAATTTTCCTGTATGTCTACGTGCCGATTATGCGTGCCAGCTATTCTGCTGCTTTTATTATTGTTTTCATGACGTCATGGAATGCCTTTCTCTGGCCGCTTATTGTCCTTCAGTCTAATGAATTAAAGACGATTAATCTGGTGCTATCCAGTTTTGCTTCTGCCTACTCGCCAGATTTCGGATTGATTATGGTTGGAACGGTGATTTCTACACTTCCCAGTTTACTTATCTTCTTTGCCATGCAGAAGCAATTTATCGCCAGCATGACGGGCGCGGTAAAGTAATACGCTCTCAATGGAAAATTAAAGTTTGAGGTTCACATGGCTGATATTTTACTAAAAAATATAGTGAAACGTTACGATAAGACGGAAACGATCCATCGTATCAATCTTGAAATTAATTCTGGCGAGTTTGTGGTATTCGTCGGCCCGTCGGGATGTGGTAAATCCACGTTGCTGAGAATGATCGCTGGGTTGGAAGAGATCACGGATGGCGAAATTCATATTGATAACCGTTTAGTGAACCATTTCGACCCCGCAGAGCGAGGGATTGCGATGGTATTCCAGTCTTACGCGCTGTACCCGCATATGACGGTGGCTGAAAACATGGGGTTTGGGCTAAGAATGAATGGGCACCCCAAAGCCGAAGTGGAAAAAATGGTGCGAAAGGCGGCAATGACGCTCCAGCTCGAAGCATTGTTGGATCGCACACCGAAACAGCTCTCTGGCGGTCAGAGGCAGCGCGTTGCGATTGGGCGAGCCATTGTGCGCGATCCTAAAGTGTTCTTATTTGATGAACCCTTATCGAACCTCGATGCTGAATTACGCGTGGAAATGCGTTTACAGATCGCCCGGCTGCACCAGGAAATGCGTAATACCATGATTTATGTGACGCACGATCAAGTGGAAGCAATGACGCTGGCGGATAAAATCGTGGTACTAAACAAAGGCGACATTGAGCAGGTCGGCACGCCAATGGAGCTATACCATAAGCCAGAAAATCTTTTTGTCGCTGGTTTTATCGGTTCGCCGAACATGAATTTTCTACCCGGTGAAGTGATACAGGTTGAAGGAAATAACGTGAGTATATTGATCAATACGCTCAATACACTTTCCGTTAATGTTGCCAATCACGGCCTGAAAATCGGACAAAAGATTACCGTGGGTATTCGGCCTGAACACCTGAGTATTGATCCAAATGGCGGTGATGTCAGCCTGTCAATCAATAGTGAGGTAACCGAAAGGCTGGGTAATGCCACGTATATTTTTGGTGCTTATTCTGGCGTTAATCATTTCAAGGTACATTTTTCGGGTGACAACAGTATTGTTCCCTACTCAACGATTCCGCTTACGTGCCGTAGTGAACATCTGCATTTTTTTGATGAAAATGGAAAACGAATTAATTAAAAAATAACGGCCTGTAATTATGAAATTTGCTCCATAAAATATATGACGTAAAGGGAATAGTCATGAAGTTAACCAAGCAGCGATGAAAATTGGCTGCTTGGTTTTTTATGTAAAATTTATTTTTATAAATATCGACCTCTATTTTTTAATCTGTACCTGGGTATTTATGTAATAAATACCTTTTAAGTGTGTTACCTCAAGGAGAAATGAATGAAAAAGAATAATTATTCAGGAATCATCTCTGTATTGTTAATGCTGTTTATCGGGTTCATGTCAGCCAATCTGGCGAAAGCGGCGCAGCCGTTTGCTTATGGCGCGGATATTGGTTGGGTAAAACAGTTGGAAGATCGCGGAGTTACCTGGCGTGACGATGCTGGCGCTCAGCGTGATGTATTACAGATATTGCGCGATCACGGCATAAACGCGGTGCGACTACGTATTTTCGTTAACCCCGATCCCAGTGCGTTATGGCATAAAGATAATACGACCTGGACGATGCTCGGCTATACGGATAAAACCCGCGTGGTGGATGCCGCGCAGCGCGCCAAAGCGATGGGAATGCGCGTCATGGTGGATTTCCACTACAGCGATGTTTTCGCAGATCCTGGTCATCAAATAAAGCCAGCCGCGTGGGCGAATTACAATCTTGGTCAATTAACGACGGCCGTTTATAACCATACACATGAGGTGATGACTGCGCTCATTGCCGCTGGCGTGACGCCGGAATGGGTGCAGGTTGGTAACGAAATGAACCCCGGAATTTTACTACCGGAAGGCAGCACAAGCCGATTTGCCAATTTAACGCAGCTACTGAATGCGGGCTATGATGCGGTTAAAGCAGTCAGCCCTTCTTCCAAGGTGATCAGCCATTTGGCGCATGGGAATAATAATTCGAATGCTCGCTGGTTTTTTGACAATTTCCTCACCACGTATGGTGGGAAAACCGATGTGATTGGTTTTTCATTCTATCCCCATTGGGAGGGGAAAAACTATTGGGAGCTCACTGGTGCTTTGGCTAGCAATCTTAATGATATGGCGAGCCGGTATGGTAAGGAAGTCATGGTTGTTGAAGTCGGCGGTTTGGAGACCAACCCGACAGACAGCTACTGGACTATCAAAGATACCATTAATCTTGTTAAAGCCGTGCCGGGGAATAAAGGGATTGGGGTTTTTTATTGGGAACCTGCGGGTAATGCCAGTGTGTTGCCAGATGGCTATGCATTAGGTGCGACAACACGAGTTTCAGCCAATGTATTGCAGTTTATCCGAGCACTGGACGCGTTTGCCGAATCGCAAATCAATTTCGTCAACGGCACCCGCTATAAAATCGTTAATCGACACAGTAGTAAATCGCTGAATGTCGTAGCGGGATCGCATGAGGATAGCGCATTCCTTGAGCAATACACGGATGGTAACTGGGACAGCCAGCGTTTTTATTTTAACGCGATTGGCAATGGTTACTTCAATCTGGTGAATGTGAATAGCGGAAAATATATCGATATTACTTCCAGCGCCAATGAAGATGGCGCGCAGATTCTCCAAATGTATAACACCGGTCATTTTAGTCAGCAATGGCTGATTTTGGATGCCGGAGATGGCTATTATAAAATTCTGAATAGAAATAGCGGAAAGCTACTGGATATCAGTAGTCGTTCGACAGAGAACGGCGCGGCAGGTATTCAATGGCATGATAACGGGGGATGGAATCAGCTGTGGAAAATTACCGCTAATTGACGCTCTCTGGCCGCGTAACTTTCTTACGTGGCCGCTTTATTTGCAAAGGTAATAAATAGAAGGGCGGTATTATGAGCGGCATGGCTACGGATTGTTAAGCGTAAAACTTTCGCGCCAGACCATCTCATAGCCCAGTTGTACGTGTTTCTTGTAATAGCGTCCCGCTACCAATTCTAAAAATAGATCGACGGCGGCTTCGCCCATTTCAGTGGGGTAGAGCCGCATGGTGGTCAAACTGGGGTTGAGATGTTGTGCTGTGGGGATGTCATTCATCCCAATCACTTTGATTTGCTTAGGGATGGAAATACCTTTCTCTTGAATCGCCCGGTACACGCCAATAGCGATAATGTCTGTCGCCGCGAACACGACATCGGGCCATTCTTTTTGTTGCAGCAACTCATTCATCGCCTGATAGCCGGACTCAATACAGAATAACTGGCTGACCTTGCATCGCGACTCGTCGTAGATACCGTGTTTTTGCGTTATCTCCTGAAATACATGCAACCGGCTCTCATTGTTCCCTATAAATGCGGGGCGCTGAGCGCCGCTATTAACGATGTAATGTAATACCTCGCGTGCTGCCGCTTCCCGGTCGAAAAGCACAGCGTCACATTGTTTATCGAGGGGGGCTGAGTCGATAAAAATCAGATTCTTATTTAATGCGTAAATTAAGGCGATATCGTTATCGCTAAAGTGACCAACACAAATGATGGCCTGTGCCTGAGCTAAGGTGTTGCTATTAGATGATAAATTTGTGGTGAATATATTTCGCAATGAAATATTAAAATCATGGCAGCGGTTTTCGATACCAATACGCATTGCGGTGAAATAAGGATCGTTGAGTTCTTCTGAAGGCGTAAGAAAGTGGACGACGGCGAGATTTAATAAATTATCGTTATCCATTTTGAAATGGGAGCGTACAACAATGGCGTTATCTGACTTTTTTTTCTGCTGTTTACGCTGTGTGGGCGATAAATATTCCAGTTCATGGGCAATTTTCTTGATGAGTTGACGTTTTTCTTTAGTTACAGACAGACTGGGATCGTTATTAAGCACACGAGAAACCGTTGATGCTGCCACCCCAGCTTGTTGGGCGATATCTCTAATCGTTGTCACAAAAAATTTTCCATAATTTGCTTATGAAGATGATAGTAGCCAATGCCTTATGGATTGAACATGCCCAGTAACTAAAAATGCGATGAAGCTTTCAGTCATCGCCGTGTCACCTGCATGGGCTGTACCTTGTCCAAATGAGCTATCAGGGATTGGTTCTTGTGCGTGTTGTGCTTGTGAGGTCATAAGGACGAGGAGGTATGTAGCAGTGACAGGAAAACCGCTTATCAACTTATCGTCTATTGGGCGCATTTTCCTGTTCCGGTGTGATGCGGACGATATGAATAATCAGGTACAGCATTTCATCGTTAGAAATGTCGATATTGAGCAGGTTGTGAATATAGTCTTTGATCAGTCGACTGCACTTATAGGCATCAGGGTATTCTTTGGTGACTTGCTCAAAAATAAAGTCATCATTTGAATGAATCAGGCTATTTTCCAACAGACGCTGAATAAAGAATTGCATGTGCGTCAGAAAACGGGAGTAATTAATCGACTCTTTATCAATCACGATATGGAAGTTGTACTGGATGATATTAAAGATATCTTTCAGCATCTTGACCGACTGGAGCGTGTTTTCCATATTCTGGACGTCGGTTTGGGCATTGACTAAATGAAACGCGATATTGCCTGCTTCTTCTTCGGGCAATTCCAGCTTCATCTGTTGGTTAATGTCGTTGAGCGCCCGTGAGGCAATCGCAAATTCCTGCGGGTAGAACCGCTTTACCTCATAAAGCAGACGATTTTGTATGCTGATGCCTTTGCGATAGCGCTCAATCGCAAAGCTGATATGGTCGATCAGCGTAAAAAAGACCTGCTCGCTCAAGCGACCATGAAGCTGCCGGTTCGCATCATCAATAATCTTATTCACGATGTGAACATATTCTTCCCCAACGTGCTCAATCAGACGAGCAAATTCGCGTGGCGATGTGCCATCCTTGAGAATAAAGGTCTTCTCAATTTTGGCCGGATCGAGAATATCGCCGGTCTTGCTGTTAAAGCCGATTCCTTTCCCCATAACAATGATTTCGTTGTTATCTGCATCAGAAGATAACACCAGGCTATTGTTCAGTATTTTTATTGCTTTTATCGGTTCAGCCATCATGCGTTTCTTGAGTGATTCAGTGGGAAAGTCAGTGAGATAAGCTTGCTTCATGATGTGTCACGTTGCGGGAAATAGGCTTCCTGCAACGTGACATATCTGGCGTCGTATTTATCCCCGTTTTAACAACGTGTACTGGATATCGGTATCACGGGACGCTGGGAAATAAGCGCGCTCCATTTGATTCTATGACACCTTGATACCAGTAAAAACTTTTCTTTTTGATGCGGCGCAGATCTTTCAGATCGAATTCGTCGCGGTTCACGTAAATAAACCCGTAACGCTTGCCGTAGCCCTGATGGGTGCTGACCACATCGATCGCCGACCACGGACAATAGCCAATAAGATCAACGCCATCGCTGATGGCGAGCTGCATCTGTTCAATATGGCGAGCAATAAAATCGATGCGATATTGATCGTCGATCGTACCGTCGGCCTCAAGCTTATCCGGCGCGCCCATGCCGTTTTCCGTAATCAGGATCGGCAGATGATAGCGCTCGTAGGTTTTCCGCAGCGTTAAGCGTAAGCCAATAGGATCGATCACCCAGCCATAAGGCGTTTTATCAACGTGCGGGTTTTCCGCTGCGCGATAGACGCCGGGTTCGCCCAGCATGATTTGCTGATCGCCCGCGCGGGCGCTGACATCAGACGCATCGCCTTTGCTGGCGGCAATGGTGGCGGTGGAGTAATAGTTGATTGCCACGTAGTCGGGCTTTCCTGACTGTAGGATATCGTCATCGCCAGGTAATGTTTCCGGTGCCAGACCGCGATCTTCCAGATAACGCCAGGCCAGCGCGTTGTAGCGGCCGTGCACGGCAACATCCAGAAAACTCCAACAGCGCAGCGTTTCCCAGTTGTGTGCGGCGATAGCATCTTCCGGTTTGCTGGTGGCCTGATACATAGACGTGGTGTTGATCGCCGGACCAATCAGGCCATTGGGCGCGAGTTCGTGACACAAGGCCATGACCTGAGCCTGCGCCAACATCATGTGGTGGTTTTGCTGATACAGCACTTTTTTAGACGGTAAAACGCCACCTTCCGGCAGGCCAATCGCACCGGGATGCAGAATCATGGTGTTCTGCTCATTGATTGTCAGCCAATATTTTACCTTGTCGCCGAAATGCGTAAACAGCGTGCGGGCGTAGTGAACAAAGGCATCAATCGTGGCGCGATTCTGCCAGCCGCCTTGTGCCTCAAGACAATAAGGCAAATCGAAATGGTAGAGCGTGACGACCGGTTCGATATTGTGCGCGTTCAGTTCATCAATCAGGCTGTTGTAAAACGCGATACCCAGCGGATTGATGGCACCAGTGCCATCGGGAAGAATACGTGTCCAGGCGATAGAGAAGCGATAGGCCTTCAAGCCCAGCTCCGCGAAAAGCTGCACATCTTCTTTAAACCGATGGTAGTGATCGCTGGCGACGGTGAAGTCGGCAGTGTTTTCCAGGTGCTGGCATTGATCAATGATCGACGGGCTTTTCCCATCGGCCTGCCAGCCACCTTCTACCTGATAAGCTGACGTCGACGCCCCCCACAGAAAACCTGCCGGGAAGTGTTTTTGCTGTTGATAGTGCATATTTTTCTCACATACAGGGAGACTGAAAAGCATTGGGCACCTTGCCCAATGCTTTTATGGATCGTCAGGCGTTCACTTTAATGATGTTATCCATCGGGGCGATTGGCTGCGGTGCGGTGCAGACGACGCTGGCGTACTCATCGCTATTGATAATCACGACTGGCGTAACCGGGTCATAACCCAGACGCGTGATTTCATGCAGATCGAAGCTAATTAGCCTGTCGCCAGCGGTGACACGGTCGCCCGGTTTGATATAGCCGGTAAAGTGCTTGCCGTTGAGGTTCACCGTGTCCAGACCGACGTGAATCAGCAATTCCAAACCGTTGTCAGCCCGGATGCCGATGGCGTGTTTAGACTCAAGGAACGTGATGATTTCGCCACTGACGGGCGCAACCACTTCACCGTTGTCAGGAATAATCGCCACGCCTTGTCCCAGTAATCCCTGTGAGAATACGTCATCGTTGATGTCACTCAGCGCGACCAATTTGCCGGACAGCGGGCTGAGTATAGTTTGTGGTTCTGCGTGGCCTTCTGCGGCCTGCGTTTTTTGCACGGTATTGGCTGCCGGTGTCGCTTGGCGTTGATCTGCCTGAGCTGAGTCGGTTTGGGTATTGTCAGTTTCATCCACCGGATCGTCGAATCCCATGATCCAGGTGAGAGCAAACGTGACGACAATCGCAATGGCGCAGGTGATCAGCGCATGGACGATGTTCATCGGGTTTTCACCAATGAAAGCAGGCAGCGCTGCCAGCCCCGGCGAGACGAAGGCGTAGCGAACCAGCCCGGCTAAACCGGCATAGATGCCCGCACAGCCCCCGCCAATCATGGCGGCAATCAGCGGTTTCTTCAATTTCAGCGTCACCCCGTACAGGGAAGGTTCGGTGATACCCAGCAGCGCGGTGAAGCCCGCCGAAGAAGCCAGCTGTTTCAGATTCTTATTCTTGGTTTTAAACGCAACGCACAGCGTGGCGGCACCCTGAGCAATGTTAGAAGCCAGCATGCCGGGCCCGTTGATCATTTCGAAGCCGTTACGGGTAAGCTGCGAGGTGGCAATCGGCGTCATCGCCCAGGCCGTACCGGTGATCACCAGGAACGGCTGCAGGCCACCCATCAGCATCGGGATTAACCAGCTTGCCTTGCCGTCAATGATAGCCGCGCCGCTGGCGACCAGATCGTTGAGGAAAATACCGAAAGGCCCAATCACCACTAACGCCAATGGCGCGGTAAACAGCAGCACGATCATCGGTTTGGTGAAGAAGGTGATCATCGATGGCGAGACTTTTTCAGCGAATCTCTCGATGTAAGACATGATCCACACGGTGAGAATGATCGGTAACACCGATCCGGCATAGTCCGCCAGCCGTACCGGAATGCCGATAAAGCTGATTGGCCCGCCTGATGCTAACAGCTGAGCCAGATTCGGGTGCAGCAGTGCGCCAGCAATCGTCATCGCCAGAATCGGGTTACAGGCGAACTTGATGGAGGCACCGTAAGCCAGCAGCACGGGCAGGAAGAAAAAGGCCGCATCAGAGATGGTATCCAGCAAGCGATAGGTCGTGCTGTCGGCAGAAATTAAGCCCGTCAACTTGAGGATTGCCAGCAGTGCTTTGATCATCCCTGCGCCGGTAATTGCTGGAATGACGGGGGTAAAGGTGGTGGAAATCACGCTGATGATTTGCGTAAAAATGCCGCCTTTTTTCTGCTGCTTGTTACCAGCATTGCGCTGGCTGTTCATCTCGCCAATCTCATTCAAAATCGCCCGGTAGGTGACTTGAACGTCGTTGCCGATCACCACCTGAAACTGGCCGCCGCGATCGACCACGCTGATGACGCCGGGAAGTTTAGCAATCGCCTCTGCCTGTACGGCATGGCTGTCGTTGAACTCGAAACGTAAGCGAGTGGCGCAGTGGGTCAGTTTGCTGACGTTCTGCTTGCCGCCGCTCAACGCGAGGATGTCGACTCCAAGTTTTTGATAATTCATTTTTTGATGATCCATAGTTTTACCCTGTGTTGACGCCAATTAGGCCAAAAAAAAAGACCAAAATAAAAATGCACCTCTTAAAAAGAGGAAATGCATTTTTACTTTGGTCTTGCCTGCCGAAGCAGTAGCACGCCGCGATAAAAATAGGCTGGTGCAACTTGTGGTGTTGCGCCGCAATATCAGCATGCGGCGCTGGAGTCATGCAATGGACTCAGGTGAATTAATTGATCTGGATCACAAACAATAGCGCGGTTTGCGATCCTTTTGCGCACGGTATCGCAGTCTCAGTTCATCGTAATGTGATGGCATCACAGCTTTACTTTAGCAGTGCTGTCCCGCGCGATTTCTCTCTACAAGTTATCTGATTGTTGAACAAAAAACCGTCAAATAAAATAACTATATTAACCAGCATTCCCCCGCAGTTTTTGCCATCCTCGGTAGTTTCGTCATTCGCAAACACTATACTGGGTACTCTTGACCCTACAGACACAACACAACAAAACCGAAAAGGTACATAAGATGGATGAACAGCTAAAGCAAAGCGCCCTTGATTTCCACCAGTATCCGATTCCCGGAAAAATTCAGGTTTCCCCGACGAAACCACTGGCGACACAGCGCGATCTGGCGCTGGCCTATTCCCCTGGTGTCGCGGCTCCCTGTCTGGAAATTGCGGCAGATCCGCTGGCCGCCTACAAATACACCGCGCGCGGCAATCTGGTTGCCGTTATCTCTAACGGGACAGCCGTTCTGGGCCTCGGTAATATCGGCGCACTGGCCGGTAAACCGGTGATGGAAGGCAAAGGCGTACTGTTTAAAAAATTCTCCGGCATTGATGTTTTCGATATCGAAGTCGACGAGCTGGATCCAGACAAACTGATCGACGTGATCGCCGCGCTGGAGCCGACGTTCGGCGGTATCAATCTGGAAGATATCAAGGCGCCTGAGTGCTTCTACATCGAGAAGAAACTGCGTGAGCGCATGAAGATTCCGGTCTTCCACGACGATCAGCACGGCACCGCGATCATCTGTACCGCCGCCGTTCTGAACGGCCTGCGCGTAGTCGAAAAAAATATCTCCGATGTGCGTCTGGTCGTGTCCGGTGCGGGCGCTGCGTCTATCGCCTGTCTTAACCTGCTGGTGGCGCTGGGTCTTCAGAAGCACAACATTGTGGTGTGTGATTCACGCGGCGTGATTTTCCACGGCCGTGACGAAAATATGGAAGAAACCAAGGCCGCTTACGCCATTGAGGATAACGGTGCTCGCAAGCTGGCTGACGTGATCCCTGATGCGGATATTTTCCTTGGTTGCTCTGGCCCCGGCGTACTGACGCCGGAGATGGTGAAAACCATGGCACCGCGTCCGCTGATCATGGCGTTGGCTAACCCGGAACCAGAAATTCTGCCACCGCTGGCGAAAGAAGTGCGCCCGGATGCCATTATCTGTACCGGCCGTTCGGATTACCCGAATCAGGTGAACAACGTGCTGTGCTTCCCGTTCATCTTCCGTGGCGCGTTGGATGTTGGCGCGACTACGATTAACGAAGAGATGAAGCTGGCCTGCGTGCATGCGATTGCCGATCTGGCGCTGGCAGAGCAGAGTGAAGTGGTTGCCTCTGCCTACGGCGACCAAGAGCTGTCATTCGGCCCAGATTATCTGATTCCAAAACCGTTCGATCCGCGTCTGATCATCAAGATCGCACCGGCGGTGGCGAAGGCGGCGATGGATTCCGGCGTGGCGACGCGTCCGATCGAGGATTTCGATGCCTACATCGAAAAACTGACCCAGTTCGTCTACAAAACCAACCTGTTCATGAAGCCGATCTTCGCGCAGGCGCGTCAGCAGCCGAAGCGTGTCGTCTTCGCCGAAGGTGAAGATGCGCGCGTGCTGCACGCTACGCAGGAACTGGTTACGCTGGGGCTGGCGTTCCCGATTCTGATTGGTCGTCCGAGCGTCATCGAAATGCGTCTGCAAAAGCTGGGGCTGCAACTGACCATCGGTAAAGATTTCGAAGTGGTCAATAACGAATCCGATCCGCGCTTCAAAGAATACTGGAGTGAGTATTTCGAACTGATGAAGCGTCGCGGCGTGTCGCAGGAGAAAGCGCAGCGTGCGGTGATCGGCAACCCAACGCTGATTGGCTCGATCATGGTTCACCGTGGCGAAGCGGACGCGCTGATTTGTGGCACGATTGGCACGTATGAAGAGCATTTCGATGTGGTTGAGAAAGTCTTCGGCTACCGCGAAGGCGTACATGCAGCTGGGGCGATGAACGCGCTGATGCTGCCGAGCGGCAACACCTTTATCGCCGATACCTACGTCAATGCAGATCCAACGCCGGAACAGCTGGCGGAAATCACCCTGATGGCGGCAGAAAGCGTACGTCGTTTCGGTATCGAACCGAAGGTTGCACTGTTGTCGCATTCCAGCTTCGGCACCTCGGATTCCCCGACGGCGCAGAAAATGCGTGCCACGCTGGCGCTGGTCAACAAGCTGGCGCCGGAACTGGAGATTGATGGTGAGATGCACGGTGATGCCGCGCTGGTGGAAGCGATTCGCCGCGAGCAAATGCCAGACAGCCCGCTGAAAGGCTCGGCTAACATCCTGATCATGCCGAACATGGAATCTGCGCGTATCAGCTATAACCTGCTGCGCGTTTCCTCTTCAGAAGGCGTGACGGTAGGGCCGGTACTGATGGGGATCTCAAAACCAGTACACATCCTGACGCCGATTGCCTCCGTACGCCGGATCGTGAACATGGTCGCACTGGCGGTGGTAGAAGCACAAACTCAGCCGCTGTAAGTTATTTCCAGTCATACAGACAAACCCAGCCGATTGTTGGCTGGGTTTTTTATTTATCGCAGTTTATCGACCAAATAGATTGTCTGGCCGATATGAATCAATGGAATAATTTTTGTTTTATGCCATGATCCCGCCTCGTCTTTAGGGGGAGATTCCCCTGACTCGATAAAAAAACCAACGAGCGAATATCGGCTATGGCAACACGCGCAGTGAACGAAAATACAGTAGAAAAAAGCGGTACAGAAAAGCGTCTTCCTTCGCTGTTTGGCGGGTCGATGATTATTGCAGGAACGATTATTGGTGCTGGGATGTTTTCCCTGCCGGTGGTGATGTCGGGTGCCTGGTTTTTCTGGTCATTGGCCGTGTTGGTGTTTACCTGGTTTTGCATGTATCACTCGGGGTTAATGATACTGGAAGCTAACCTGAATTATCCGACGGGTGCCAGCTTCGATACGCTGACCAAAGATCTGTTAGGTAAGACCTGGAATGTGATTAACGGCATATCGATTGCCTTTGTCCTCTATATTCTGACCTATGCCTATATCTCGGCGAGTGGCTCAATTATCCATCACACGCTTGCTGAGATGTCGATCGATTTCTCCGCCCGCGTCGGCGGCTGCCTGTTTGCGCTGTTTGTCGCGTTGACCGTGTGGTGGAGTACTGCGGCGGTGAGTCGCATGACCGCCTTTTTTCTGGCGGCAAAGGTACTGACCTTTTTCATGACGTTCGGCAGTCTGCTGTGGAACGTTAAGCCGGTTGTTTTACTCAATGTTGCGGAAGAGGCACCCAGCTATCTTCCGTATGTCCTGATGACGCTGCCATTCTGCCTGGCCTCTTTTGGCTTTCATGGCAACGTTCCCAGTTTGGTGAAGCATTACGGCCATAAGCCACAGGTCATCAAACGTTGCCTGTTTATTGGCAGCGCTCTGGCACTGGTGATGTATGCCATCTGGTTGATTGGTACGATGGGAAACATTGCCCGCCCTGATTTTATCGGGATTGCGGAGCGGGGCGGTAATATTGACGTGCTGGTGCAGACGCTGGGTAGCGTGTTGAACAGCCCCTATCTGGACGTGTTGCTCACCGTCTTTTCCAACTTCGCCGTCGCCTGTTCATTTCTTGGGGTAACGCTGGGGCTGTTTGATTATCTGGCGGATTTATTGAAGTTTGACGATAGCCGACAGGGAAGAGCCAAGACGGCGCTGGTGACCTTTCTGCCGCCAATCATCGGCGGTCTGCTGTATCCGAACGGCTTTATTTATGCGATTGGGTTTGCCGGATTGGCCGCTACAGTATGGGCGGTGATTACGCCTGCGTTGCTGGCCCTTGCGTCGCGTCGCCGCTTCGGTAGCCCGCTGTTCCGCGTGCGGGGCGGCAATGCGATGGTTGCGCTGGTGCTGCTATTTGGCATTGGCACCGCGCTGATACATGTGCTTTCGAGTCTCGATCTGCTGCCGGTTTATCGCTAAGTAATATCGCCATCCTGCTTTGCTAAAACAGAAGGGACGAGATAGTTAATGTTGGTTGCTTGAGTCTGTTTTTAGGAGAAGCGCGGGGATGAGGTTCCCGTAGGGGTACCTCGCCCCGCGATTGCTCCGTGTATCTCGATCTTTTAACGATCGGTAGTCTACGGAAGGGGAATCAGGCAGAGCGTTACGGCTTTTTCGACTGCTGCAACCACTTGTCCAGTTCATTAGCGAACTGCTGACGGTCCCGCTGGTTTAATGCGCTTGGGCCACCGGTTTGTATCCCGCTGGCGCGCATGGTATCCATAAAATCCCGCATGTTTAGTCGTTCCCGAATGGTATCCGGCGTATAGCGCTCTCCACGCGGATTCAACGCGATGCCGCCTTTTTCTATCACTTCCGATGCCAGCGGAATATCCGCAGTGATCACCAGATCGCCTGCTTCAACGCGTTGCACAATCTCGTTGTCGGCGACGTCAAAACCCGCCGAGACGCGTAGCGTACGAATAAAACGCGATGGCGGTACTTTTATGGTCTGGTTGGCAACCAGTGTGACTTGTGTTTGCGTGCGATCTGCCGCGCGAAATAGCACTTCTTTGATGACGTTAGGACAGGCGTCGGCATCGACCCAAATCTGCATGACTTATGCTTCCTTGTTGTGCGTGTGACTTTCTGCCAGCCAGTCTTTAGCCGGTAAAAAATCTTGATACAGCAGGGCTTCCGGGCTACCCAGTTCAGTCTGATGCTGGTATTCCCAGCGTGCTAGCGGTGGCATGGACATCAAAATTGACTCGGTGCGTCCGCCGCTTTGCAGACCAAACAGCGTACCGCGATCCCAAATCAGGTTGAATTCCACATAGCGTCCACGACGATAGAGCTGGAATTCGCGCTCGCGTTCTCCCCACGGCAGATCTTTACGCCGTTCAACGATGGGCAGATAACCATCAAGGAAGCCGTTACCGACGGCGCGAATGAAGGCAAAGCTGGTAGCAAAATCTGGCTCGTTGAGATCGTCGAAGAAGAGTCCGCCGATACCGCGCGCTTCGTTACGGTGCTTCAGGAAGAAGTAATCGTCGCACCACTTTTTATAGCGCGGGTACACATCCTCACCGAACGGCTGGCACAGGTCGTGAGCGGTCTGGTGCCAGTGCACTGCGTCCTCTTTGAAACCGTAATAGGGCGTAAGATCGAACCCGCCGCCAAACCACCAAACCGGCTCTTCTCCCGGTTTCTCGGCGATGAACAGGCGCACGTTGGCATGGCTGGTGGGGAGGTAAGGGCTCAGCGGATGAATCACCAGCGAAACGCCCATCGCCTGAAAGCTGCGGCCTGCCAGATCGGGGCGATGGGTGCTGGCTGAAGGCGGCAACGACTTACCGATGATATGAGAAAAATTTACGCCAGCGCGTTCAAAGATACGTCCGCCGGACAGCACGCGACTGCACCCGCCGCCGCCTTCGGCACGCAGCCATTCATCTTTGGCGAAATCGGCTCCGCCATCAAGTGCTGCAAGCTGCTGGCAGATATCTTCCTGTAAGCTAAGCAAAAAATGTTTTACCGCATTGACGTCAGACATAGTGGGCATCTCGTTTCTCTGGCGATGAGGGCACAATAATAAAGGCGGCAGTATACCATCAATAAAATCGATCCCCGGTCACCTGTTGTGTGATTCCTGATGGCGGCGCGCAATTTGAGATTGCGTCTGATAAAAATCACGCGATAATCACAATTTACCTTATTGCAAAATGGCGACTGTGATGGAAATCCGCATATTCAGGCAGGATGACTTTGAAGCCGTGATCACCCTCTGGGAGCGCTGCGATTTGCTGCGCCCGTGGAACGATCCTGAGATGGACATCGAACGTAAGCTCAATCACGATCCCGATCTGTTTCTGGTCGCAGAGGTGAACGGCGAAATCGTGGGATCGGTAATGGGCGGTTACGACGGTCACCGCGGATCGGCATACTATCTGGGCGTGCATCCTGATTTTCGCGGGCGCGGCATTGCGAATGCGTTGATTAGCCGTCTGGAGAAAAAACTCATTGCCCGCGGCTGTCCGAAGATCCACCTGATGGTGCGTGAAGACAACGATGCCGTGATCGGCATGTATGAAAAACTCGACTATGAGATTGTCGATAGCGTCACGCTGGGAAAACGGCTGATTGAAGATCGGGAATATTGATCGCTATTGCGTTGATGCTAAACCACTATTCCAGCACCGTTTCTCCCCCTAATTTCCCTTCCTAGTAAAAAGTGCGCCTCTGTTAGCGCACTTTTTTCATTTAACCTCAATGCGTTACTGTGATTTGTAATGATATTGCATGCAGTTTGTTAGACTTTGTGGGTAACAGTTTTCATTTGTAAAACGATTCTCATTTGTATTATTATTTATTAATGTTGTCCGATCGGCCTTGACATGTTTTTTCGTGTTCCGATCTTGCTTACATTTTATCGCCTGGAAGATTGTGACTGCACTACTGACACCAGGAAGTTGAAGTTTAAGAGATGGAGTTGGATAGTGAGTAGTGAAAATCTTCAGGGGGCTTTACTGGGTGCGAATCGCACTGGCAGCAGCGTATTGCTGGGCTCTCGTCCTCTTGCTCATTCCTATCCAACCACAGCGCTAACCGCCGATGTGCCTAACTGGCGTTCTCTGGCATTCTTTGTGTTGTCCTGCGTGGCGCATGCGGCGCTAGCGGTTTTCTTTCTATTGCACTCTTCCCCGAAAGAAAGCATTGACGATATGGCAGGAAACGCAGGTGGAAGCATGCAGGTGACGATGATGGCTGCGGCAATGGTGCAGCAGGCTGATTCATCCCCTTCTACTGCAGAGTCTTCCGATCCTCCCGTTGTGGCGACGCAAACCGTTTCTTTAGAACAGCCTATTTCGCCTCCGTTACCAGAACACCCCAACCCGGTTATTAAACAACCTGTCATTGAGCGCAAGCCCATCACGCCCGTTACGGAAAAGAAGCCGCCCGTGCGTGAGAAGAAGCAGCCTGAAAAGAAGCCTGAGAGCAAACCAAAAGAACAACAACAGGCTACGCAGCAGCAGACAGAAAAAAAGAGCGAGTCTCCCGTAGCGACAAATCAGACCGGTGATGCACCTTCACCGATGCAAGCTTCTGCTGGCATGCCGGGCAGTGCGGCAACGGCCAAGGCAGGAGAAAGCGATAGCGGTCAGGCAGCTCGCGGTGCAGGGAAAAGCAACAGTCAAAATTTCAGAGCACTGCATCGCCGTGTGAATTATCCCTCTCGGGCAAAAGCGCTGGGTGTGGAAGGAAAGGTGCGCGTCAAATTCGATATTACCGGCAGTGGTACGGTCACTAACGTACAGATTCTGTCTGAAACGCCAGACGGCGTATTTGGTGATGACGTGGTGAAAGACATGGCGCGCTGGCGCTATCGCACGGAGGCGCCGGTTGATAATCAGGTCGTTTCCATCGTTTTCAAACTGAATGGACACATTCGAGTTGATGACCAGCAATAAATATTACACGTGGAATTTACAATAATATTTTATTTTTCAAATAATTATGCTTATTGGGGATTTTGAATAAATGAATAAGAACGTCTATTTAATGATGCTTTTGTCATTATTATCAGGGCCTGCGCTCGCACAGCAAAATGATACCTCTGCTGATGAAAATCAGCAGAAAAACAAGGCAGAAACCGAAGAAGAACAGCAGGGTGATTCCTCTTCGGAGAATAGCGAAGATACGATTTTAGTCCGCTCAACCCCGACCAGTCAGTCGATGGGAACGCAAATTATTAATGCTGAGCAGATTAAAAAGATGCCGACCGGAAACGGTTCGATACCAGAGTTATTGAAGAATAACGCTGCTGTGCAGTTCTCGAACACGGCGAATAGCAGTAATACACCGGGGGAGCTGGCACCGGAAAACGTCTCGTTCCACGGCGAGAAATTTTACAACAATAACTTTATGATCGATGGGCTATCGAATAATAGCAATATTAACCCTGGAGCCAATAAGGGGCAGCTAGATACTGATCCTGATGGTTACAATGCGACAGATCTACCTGCGGGTGGGACACAATCGTTCTGGATTAACTCCGAGCTGATTGAATCGTTGGAAGTGTTTGATAGTAACATCTCCGCTAAGTACGGTGATTTCACCGGTGGTGTGGTGGATGCCAAACTGATGGACCCAAAACTGGATAAAGCCTCCGGCAAAGTTTCTTACCGTACCTCGCGCGATAGCTGGACGAGTTATCACGTCGATGGGGGTATCAGCGACGAGTTTTATTCTGCGACTAATCTGTACTACCAGCCAAAATTTAAGAAGCAGTTCTATTCAGCTACCTTTAACCAGCCATTGAGTGATAAAGCGGGATTTATTTTTGCCTATAACCGCCAGCAGTCAGATATTCCCTATTATCATCAGTATTTGCAACAGTGGGACGATCAGGAACGGATGAGTGAAACCTACCTGCTCAAAGGCTCCTATCTGGCGGACAATGGCGATATTGTTCGCATAACGGGTATGTATTCTCCACACGAATCTAAGTATTACAAAAGAGATGCAAAAAACGGGGCATTTACCAACACGGGGGGCGGCTATCGCTTCAATATGGAGTGGGAGCACAACGCCAGTTGGGGGAAAATGACCAGTCTGGTGGGTTATCAGTCTGAGCAGAACAAGATTGAACATGAGTCTAATGAATTTATTACTTGGATCCACAATGCGCCTTCGTTAGGTTTTGTCTCCCAGTCATTGGATTGGCAATCGTCAATTCGTACCTCACAGATTGGTGGTTATGGGACATTTGCCACGGAAAAAAATACCACCACATTGAAGCAGAATTACGAACTTAACCCGGCCTTCTTATTGGGGATGACCCATCAGGTCGATTTCGGCTGGCAGGCTGACTTTGCGAGTGCACAGTATCACCGTTCTCAAGATGCCTATTTGAGCAATACCTCGGCGAATGCTACCTACGTCAACCCCAACGTTGTGTGTTTGCCCGGTGATAAACTGTGTATTCCCGGTGAGCAGTTTGCAGGTTCTCGTATTCTCTACCCAGCCCGTTCTGTGCAAGTCAGCTATAACAGCTATGCTGCTTATCTGCAAAATAGTATGAGCTATGGTCGGCTGGAATTGACCCCTGGCGTGCGTGTTAGCTACGATGATTTTCTGGAAAATCTGAACTTCGCCCCCCGTTTTTCTGCCTCTTACGATGTCTTCGGCGATCGTTCTACGCGCGTATTCGGTGGAGCCAACCGCTATTATGGCTCGGGTATGCTGTCATATAAGCTGCGTGAGGGTATTGGCACGAATATCGCGCAAAGGCGCACCTCGTCCACTGCACCGTGGGTTTCTAATCCCTCAAGAATTACGGGTAATAATTACACCGTTTCTGATTTAAATACGCCTTATAGTGATGAAGTAACGCTAGGACTATCGCAGCGAGTCATGAATACCGTATGGACGGCAAAGTGGGTTAATCGTCAGGGGAAAGATCAGTTTGGCGCTGAATCAATGACCGTTGCTGGGCAACGTTACCGCGTGATGAATAATGATGGCCGGACTGAAGGGAATACATTGTCTTTGGAAGTACAGCCCATCAGCCCACACCACTTCAGCTTTGCTGAAGTGAACTGGAAATTGGGTGCCGGTATCGCGGAAAATAAAGCTAACTCGATTGCTTACTACGATGATACGAATACAGATGAGAGCCGGGTTATTGTTGATAATAAATTGATGTATAAAGGCGATATGGACGCCATGGACTTCAATACGCCCTGGACTGCCTTCTTGAATGTGGATACCTACTTCCCAGCAATTCGCCTCAATTGGGGCCAGCGAGTAGGCTATACCTCCGGTTACAAAGGATATACTCCTCTGGCATTAAATACAGTGTGTCCTGGTGGGAGCCCTGCCTGTAACGCTGAACCTGACTTTACCGGAGAGGCGAAAGAGTATGTCTCTACCAGATATGACGATTTTATCTCCTACGACTGGCGTTTCTCCTACTCGCAGCCAGTATACAAAACTCAGACGCTGGATATCACGCTGGATGTGCTGAACGTGTTGGATAACGTGGTGGAAACGCAGCAGAAGACGAATATTAATACGACGACGGTAACCTACAAACCCGGCCGTCAGTTCTGGCTTGGTGTCGCTTACACTTGGTAAATCTTATGCTCCGTCATTCGTCACATGCTGACGTATGACGGGGCATTTTGCATTGATGCATTCAGAAATTGCCTTGCAGGCAAAAATAAAAACGAAAAGGTTGTTATGAACTGGAAGAGATGTTGCTGGTTATCGCTAACGGCTGTCGGTCTGTTAGCGGGGAGTCTGGTGAGCCAGGCTGAAGAAGTTAAAAGCCCGTTGCCGGTTTTTAAAGAAGGGACGTTGGCAAATGGACTGCGTTACACCCTTGTGCCGCTGGAAGGGCAGAAGTCACGGGTCGATATTCGTCTGATTGTTGATGTCGGTTCGATTGATGAGAAGGACAACGAATCTGGTGTGGCGCATATCGTGGAGCATATGGTGTTCCGCGCCAGCGAGGCGTTTCCTCAAGGCGTAAGTACCGAACTGCATAAGCAAGGGTGGGTACGCGGTCAGAGCTATAACGCCGTGACCAACTACGAGCGCACCATGTACATGATGAGCCCGCCGAAAGGTAACCGCGATCTGGGGACGACCTTGCAGGCGCTGAGCCAGATGACGGGCCATGCCAAACTGCTGCAAAGCGACCTTGATGATGAGCGCAAAATTATCATGGAAGAATGGCGTGGCAAGCTGGGCGTAGCGGAACGCATGAACCAGCAGCGCGTACAGGCGATTCGCCATGACTCTCGTTATCCTTCCCGCCCAACGATTGGCACGGAAGCGTCGATTAACGACACGCCAGCCAGCGTACTACAGGATTTCTATCAACGCTGGTATCACCCGTCGAATATGCGTTTGATGATCATTGGTGATATCACGCCTGCGGATGCAGAACGCGAAATTCAACGCTATTTTGCACCGTTGCCCAATGTCGCTGTGCCAGCCCGTGATTACTACGAGCCGTTACTGAAACCGAGACTCAACGTTGCGCGTTTGCAGGATAGCCAGAGTGGCAGCAGCCAGGTGTCATTTGTCTACCGTTTCAATGACAAAGACACATTCGGCCAATCCGATTACCGTCATCGTTTGCTGACGCAAATCACACTGTCTGCGGTAACTCGTCAGGTTCGTCGACAACAAGTGGAACTGCCGCAAGATGCCAGTAGTCTGGTGGTGCGTAAATCGGATATCGGTAAAACGACGGCTGCACTAGGCTTTTTCGCTAATGTGATGCCGGGTGGTCATGACGCTGCTATTTCCGCCGTACTGAAAGAAATTGAGCGCTTCAAACGCTATCCGTTAAACGAACAGGACATCACGGAGATCACATCCGACATTCGTGAAGTCGCACAGCGTATGAGCGATACACCTGAAAAACGTGAGTTTTCAGACTGGGTTCAACAATTGACCATTGTCTGGCAGCAGGATCGCCCTTATGTCGGCAGCCAGCAGCGCGGTAAAGATGCACTGGAAGCGCTGGATACCATCACGGCGGAAGATGTGAACCGCCATTGGCAACGTTGGTTAGCGTCACCTGATACGTTGGTTCAGTTTAGCGTGCCGGGCGCGACGCCTTTCACCTTGCCTAAACCGGATGCGATTCGTAAGTTGCAGGCACAGTGGGCAGCCGCGACGCTGGCACCGCTGCAAGTAGAAAAAGAGAAAGTCATCCCTGAATTGCCTGCCGTAACGCAAAGTGGGAAACGCACGGCGGTGAAGACCTTTGCCGCGCAGAAGGTAGAGCAGTGGCAGTTGAGCAATGGTGACCGCGTGGTATGGCTGCGTGCGCCAGAAGCGGGTAAAAAAGTCTACCTGACGGCAGTGAGCGACGCGGGATATTTGTCCACGTCGACCAACCCGTGGCAGGTACAGCTGGCAAGCCAACTGGTAAACCAAAGCGGGCCTGCAGCATGGAACGGTGAAGCGCTTAATAACTGGAAAAAGGAAAAGACGCTGTCGCTGGGTATTGCTCAGGAAGCCGATCAACTCACCGTGAACGGAAGTGCGCCAACAGAGCAGTTGGCAAGTCTGCTGGGGCTATACCGTGAGCTGAATGTGGCTCCGAGTATCGACCCTGACGTGATGAAAGAAAGCATGATGGGTCTGGCGCGTCAAAAAGCCAATGACGATCAATCTGTTTCAGGAGAACGGGCTGGTGACATTGCCAAACTACGTTTCGGTGAGCCAGCCTGGCAGCAACCTGAAATTGCGGAGCTGAAGCAAATTTCAGCGCCGGCGCTGCTTTCACAGTGGCATAAAGCGGTGTTTGCCCCGGTAACCTACTACCTCGTGGCTGATATGCCTGCTGCACAGATTTTGCCGCAGGTTGAACGCTATTTAGCGACGATCCCGCGTCAGCCTGCTGGCGAGGTGAAATCACATCTGGCTCTGCCGGGTAAACGTGAAGCGACATCGGCTATCAGTATTGAACCGCGTGCCGATATCCGCGCCTGGAGCTTCACACCACATGCGTGGACACCGCAGGCCGCGGTGCAGGTGAGCGTTGCCCGTAATCTGGCGAATAAATATCTCAAAACCAGCCTACGTGATGATGCGTTAGGTATTTATCGCATGCGTGTCGACAGTGAACTGGAAGATAAAAGACAGCGTATTGAGACAGAAGTGAGCTTCACCAGCGCGCCGGAACGTGCGCAGGAACTGTGGAAACTGGCTGAGAAAGCCTTTGCTGAACTGCCGAAAAATATCACTCAGCAGGATGTAGAAGATCAGAAAGCACAGTTCATTCGTGCGGAAAAAGGGCGTCAGGGCGATCTCATGACGATACAGCGTCGTCTGCTTCTGAGTTACCGACATTATGACGATCCGCGTTATCTGACTAGCGTAGCCAAACTGGCCGACAGCATCACGCTGGAAGAGGTACGGGCGATGTCGGCGAAGCTGTATAACCCAGATAACCGCGTGCTTTACATCACCTTGCCGCAAGAGGTGAAAGAGTGAAAAAGATGACGGCACAGTTTGTCGATCTCTGCCGTCCTTTTTGGCGGGGAAAGCAAGGTTGGCTAGCGCTGTTACTTCTCATTATCGCCACCAGCATGGGATGGGCCATCGTCTATCTCAACGTATTGCTCAATGACTGGAGTAAAACGTTTTACGATGCGCTAGGGTCGTTTGATAGCAGCTTGCTGCTCTCTCTCATGAAAGAGTACGGCATCTATATCCTGATTTATATCGTGGTATTTGTGCATCAGGACTGGTTCACCCGCTGGTTGATCATTCGTTGGCGCAGTGCCATGACGGAAGAATTAGTGAATAGCTGGCTGGCAAAGCGCGCGTTCTATCGGATGTCGATAGAGGGAAAAATCGATAACCCCGATCAGCGTATCGCCGAGGATATCAGCTTATTTGTTGATAAAACGGTGAGTCTGGTGGTGTCGTTTTTGGTTGTGACTGCCCAATTGTCGTCTTTCGTCATCATTCTCTGGGAGTTATCGGGAGTACAGCGCTTTACGTTGTTCGGTGAGGAGTGGGTAATCAAAGGTTATCTGGTCTGGGCCGTCATTCTCTATACCGTGTTCGGCACCTTGATTACGCATCTTATTGGTAAACGACTGCACGGTATTAACTATGAGAAGCAACGTGCTGAGGCGAATTTTCGTGCGTCTTTGTTGCGTAAGCATGATAACGCCGAGCAAATTGCGCTCTATGGCGGGGAACAGCAGGAAAAAAGCCATCTTCAGCGGCAATTTTCTGCGATTGTCTCTAACTGGTGGCGTTCAATGAATGCGGAACGTAACCTGGGTTTTTTCACCACGGGTTACATGCGTATTAGCTTGATCGTTCCTATTTTTGCCGCATTGCCTGCTTTTCTCAGCAAAACGGTGACGCTAGGCGGGTTAATGCAGATCCGCGGAGCGTTTGCACAGGTGCATAGCGCGTTGAGCTGGTTTATCCGCATGTATAAAGAGCTGGTGGAATTATCAGCCAGCATGGAACGTCTGAGCCAGTTCAAACAGGAAATTAAACGCCATCAGTCTGAACAGGAAGTGATTCCGGTCGGCGATCGTCTGCAAGTGGATCAGCTTTCTTTCACCACGCCGCAGGGTTCTCCGCTGCTGCAAAAGGTGGATCTGAGCTGTGAAGCGGGTAGCTGGAGTAAGTTTTCTGGCCGTAGCGGGCTGGGGAAATCCACTCTGCTGCGTACGTTAAGCGGCCTGTGGCCGTATTACGATGGCCGCTGGCAGTCGCTGGAAGGTCGCAGCCTGTTGTTACCGCAGCAAAGCTATCTGGGGCAGGGGACGTTGGCAGAGATCCTCTGCTATCCGCATCCGCCGCTGGCCGACAGTGAGATGCTGCGTCAGACGCTCGATAGCGTCGGGCTGGGCGCGTGGCGCGATCGTCTGGATGAGCAACTGAACTGGGATCGGGTGTTCTCCGGCGGGGAACGGCAGCGTGTTGCCTTTGCCCGTGCGCTGATTGCTAAACCCGATACGCTCTATCTGGATGAAGCAACGAGCAATCTGGATCATGACGCCGCCAGACAGCTTCTGGCACTGGTCAAGCTGGCATTGCCAGCGTGTACCGTGGTGGCGATTACGCACCAGACGGAGCTGGACGATCTGTTCACGCACCGTTATGACTTAACGGATTTTTCCTCACAGCGTAGTTGATGTTGCTCGCAGGCCTTCCGGCTCTCGGGAGGTCTGCGGTTCTGGTAGGTTTCTCGTCCCATGCCCCCTATAATCCTCCGCAGGATTATCCCGTCTTTACGGCACTTTTCGTCGCTCGCAGACTCCAATCCCCATCTTACTAGGGGGGCTGATGACGAAAGCCATTCAATCTTGAGGAGTACATGCCATGAATTTTCGCCCGCTGGGTTTATCGCTGGTGCTGGGTTTACCGCTGTTGCTGACCGGATGCAGCACGCTTTCCAATTTCTCCTGGTCCAGCCTGTCGCCGTTTAACTGGTTCGGCAGCTCGCTGGAGGTTACCGATGCAGGTGTCGGTGGCATCAATGCTGGTACGCCGCTGTCCGAAGGGGCGCTACAGAGCGCGCTGGATGGCAGTTATCAACTGCGTAGCGGAATGGGCACGTCCAACGGTCAACTGGTCGCGTTTTATCAGGCGCTGGATGGCAAAGACGTGAAGATGGTCATCAGTGGGCAGCCTAAGGGTAGCGTGCGCAAAGTTGAGGTCATGGATCCGGCGATTGGCAGCGCAGGTGGCGTGAAAATAGGGGATGCTTTTAGCAATACCTACAGTAAAGCGTTTGAATCCTGCCAGTTAGGGCAAGGTGATGATGCGCAGAGCGTGGAATGTGCCGCGCCGCAGAGTACGCATATCAGCTACGTTTATTCCGGCGAGTGGAGCGGCCCAGAAGGCTTGATGCCGCCCGACGATATCCTGAAAACCTGGAAAGTGAGCAAGATCGTGTGGCACGCGCAGGCGCGCAACACATCCGTTTTATAAAAGGGCATCTTTACATCAAAGACGAATTTGTCTTCACGCAAGGTAAAAGTCAGGCGGCTTCCGGTATGATAGCGGCACCGCCTGATATTTTTTCGGCGGTCGTATGCGCCATAACTATCGTAGTAAACCATAACAACAAAGAAAAAACTGACGCTTGAGGAAGCAGAAATGACACCAATTCAAAGCGGTATTTTATTGGAACACCGCCGTTTTGCCATTTTTATGGAAGCGATGATTCAGGGAGAGTTTGATGCTATCCGGCAGGGATGCAAAAAATTCTGTCAGACGTTACAAGCGTTACAGCAGCAGTATCCCGATGCGGGATTAGGCGCAGTGCTGGCGTTTGGCAGCGATGTCTGGCGCGATCTGGACTGTAATCATAGTGCGGCGGAGCTGAAGCCGTTCACGCCGCTGGGTAAAGGGCTTGCTCCTGCCACGCAGCGTGATGTGTTGATCCATATTCAATCGCTTCGCCATGATGTTAATTTTACGCTGGCACAGGCGGCACTGACCGCATTTGGTGGCGCGATTCGTATCGAAGAAGAGACGCACGGTTTCCGCTGGGTGGAGGATCGCGATTTAAGCGGCTTTGTCGACGGCACGGAAAATCCGCAAGGCGATGCGCGTCACGCTGTGGCGATTATCCCAGAAGGCCAGCCGGATGCGGGCGGCAGCTACGTGTTTACTCAACGTTGGGAGCACAATCTGAAGCAGTTGCAGCGTTTTAGCGTGGAGCAGCAAGAGCAAATGATTGGCCGCACCAAGCAGGACAATGAGGAACTGTCTTCCGATGAGCGCCCTGAGACCTCGCATCTTAGCCGTGTGGATTTAAAGGAAGACGGCAAAGGGCTGAAAATTCTGCGTCAGAGCCTGCCTTATGGCACTGCTAGCGGGAAGAACGGGCTTTACTTTGTCGCCTACTGCGCGCGTCTGCATAACATTGAGCAGCAGTTGCTGAGCATGTTCGGCGATCGTGACGGCAAACGTGATGACATGCTGCGCTTTACGCGTGCTGTCAGCGGCAGCTACTTCTTCGCGCCTTCTCTTGAGAAGCTTTTGTCGCTGTAAGATCTGACTCGTTTTCCTGATGCCTGCACCTGTGCAGGCATCAATTCTCTCAGCTTTCAATTTTCCGCTCCCTGCATTGGCTATCTGGCTGCACCTTTCCTTTTTCATCCTACTTTTTCTTCTCGCCTCGCTGGTTTCGGGGTTATGTCCTTTAGCGCTTAAAAATCCCGAAATGTTATATATAAAGGTTATATGTTAACCGCCACTTCCCCCTACACTGATTTGCGCTATACCCGTCATACTTCAAGCTGCTTGGGCGTTGGCTGCCCTTACTCACCCCAGTCACTTACCTGAGTAAGCTCCTGGGGATTCGCTCGGTTGCCGCCTGCATGCAACTCGAATTATTTAGGGTATATACAAAAACGGCTATGAAACGGCCCCTATAACAAGGCCTACCGAATAGGCTCTAACTCTGGCAGGACATAAGATGAATCAAGTACAGGTGAAAGGCTGGCTGGTGAAAGGTTCTCTGGCGCTGTCATTGCTGCTGGGCGGGCAGAGCATGGTCTCTGCTACCGAGCTGCTGAACAGCTCTTATGATGTATCGCGTGAGCTATTTGTTGCGCTCAATCCCGGCTTTGAAAAACAGTGGCTGTCTCAGCATCCTAACGATCCGCTGACGATCAAACAATCGCATGCCGGTTCGTCTAAACAGGCGTTGGCTATCCTGCAAGGCCTTAAGGCCGATGTCGTGACCTATAACCAGGTGACAGACGTTCAGATCCTGCACGATCGCGGGCAACTGATTCCGGCTGATTGGCAGGCGCGTTTACCGAATAACAGCTCTCCGTTTTACTCCACCATGGCGTTTCTGGTTCGCAAAGGTAATCCAAAAGGGATTCACGACTGGAACGATCTGGTGCGTGATGACGTTAAGCTGATTTTCCCGAATCCGAAAACCTCCGGCAATGCCCGCTATACCTACCTTGCGGCCTGGGGCGCGACCAGTAAAGCCAACGGTGGCGATGAGGCCAAAACTCGCGAGTGGGTAAAGCGTTTTCTGGCGAACGTCGAGGTATTTGATACTGGTGGCCGTGGCGCAACCACTACGTTTGTGGAACGCCAGTTGGGCGATGTGCTGATCAGCTTTGAATCCGAGGTGAATAACATTCGCAACCAGTACGGCGCTGAGAACTACGAGGTGATCGTCCCGAAGGTCAACGTGCTGGCGGAATTCCCGGTGGCGTGGATCGATAAGAATGTTGAGAAGAACGGCACGGAGCAGGCGGCAAAAGCCTATCTGAATTATCTGTATAGCCCAGAGGCGCAGAAGGTGATCACCGATTTTTACTACCGTGTGAATAACCCTGAATTGACGCAAACGCTGAAATCCCGTTTCCCGGAGACCACCTTATTCCGAGTGGAAGATCAGTTTGGGGCGTGGCCACAGGTGATGAAAACCCACTTCGACACCGGTGGTGAACTGGATAAATTGCTGGCGGCTGGTCGTCAGTAATGTCTTTGGGGTCGGGTAACGTCTTTTCTGGTTCAGGTAAACGGGTGCTGCCGGGATTTGCGCTGAGTCTGGGTAGCAGCCTGCTGTTCGTCTGTCTGATTCTGCTGCTGCCCTTAAGTGCGTTGGTCATGCAACTCTCAGAAATGAGTCTGGCGCAGTACTGGACGGTAATCTCCAATCCGCAGGTGGTGGCCGCCTACAAAGTCACGCTCTTGGCGGCAGGGCTGGCGACGGTATTTAATGCCGGATTCGGTCTGTTAATGGCGTGGATTCTGACGCGTTATCGCTTTCCCGGCCGAGCCCTGCTGGATGGGTTGATGGATTTACCCTTTGCGCTCCCCACCGCCGTGGCGGGGCTGACGCTGGCCGCGCTGTTTTCAACGACCGGCTGGTACGGCGCATGGCTGGCAGAGTACGGCATTAAGGTGTCGTATACCTGGCTGGGGATTACGGTCGCGATGGCGTTCACCAGCATTCCTTTTGTGGTGCGTACTGTCCAACCCGTGTTGGAAGATCTGGGGCCGGAATACGAAGAGGCGGCACAAACGCTGGGTGCGAATCGCTGGCAGTGTTTTCGCTACGTCATTTTACCGGAGTTAACGCCGGCGCTACTAACGGGCACCGCGCTGTCGTTTGCCCGCAGTCTGGGCGAGTTTGGCGCGGTTATCTTTATTGCGGGGAATATTGCCTGGCAAACGGAAGTCGTTTCGCTGATGATTTTTATCCGTTTGCAGGAGTTTGATTTCCCTGCTGCCAGCGCGATTGCCTCCGTCGTGTTAGCCGCGTCCTTATTGATACTGTTTGCCGTCAACGTGCTGCAAAGCCGTTTTGGCCAACGGACCCGGAGCGTGTAATGGCAGAGATACCGACTGTGACGCCGCAGCGTCAATCCCATCCGGTGCGGCAGGAACGTAACTGGGCGAGAGCGGCGTTGATTGCGCTGGGCGTGATATTATCGCTCATCATGCTAGTCATCCCCTTGGTGTCAATTTTTTCCGCTGCGCTGTCGCATGGGCTGGGGGGCGTCTGGCGTAACCTGAGCGATCCTGACATGCTGCATGCCATTGGCCTCACGCTGCTGGTGGTCGCGATTGTCGTACCGGTGAATCTGGTGTTTGGCACGCTGCTGGCGTGGCTGGTCACGCGCTTTCAGTTTCCGGGTCGGCAACTGCTGCTCACGCTGATCGACATTCCTTTTGCGGTTTCTCCTGTGGTGGCGGGTTTGCTGTATCTGCTCTTTTACAGCACCAACGGCCCGGTTGGCGGCTGGCTGGATGAGCAGGGGATACAGCTGATGTTTGCCTGGCCGGGCATTGCGCTGGTGACGATATTCGTGACCTGTCCGTTTATGGTCAGGGAGCTGGTTCCGGTGATGATGAGTCAGGGCAGCCAGGAAGAAGAAGCGGCAGTGCTGCTCGGTGCGTCAGGCTGGCAGGTGTTCTATCGGGTAACGCTACCGAATATTCGCTGGGCGCTGCTGTATGGCGTGGTGCTGACCAATGCCAGAGCGATAGGTGAGTTTGGCGCCGTGTCTGTGGTGTCAGGTGCGATTCGCGGTGAAACCTACACGCTGCCGCTACAGGTCGAATTGTTGCATCAGGATTATAACAGCGTGGGGGCGTTTACCGCTGCGGCGTTGTTAACCGTGATGGCGATATTGACGCTGTTCATCAAAAGCGCTTTGCAGTGGCGTGTGAAGCGGCAAATGGCGCAAGGGCGGGAACAGAATCCGCCTGAAAAGCAGTAAATTGAGATTGCTGGCAAAGTCAGATTTTAGGGGAAACACAGGGATGAGGTTCCCGTAGGGATACCTCGCCCTGTGGTCGCCCGTGTATCTCGAATTAACCATCATGGGTTTGTCAGCAACGTTAATTTTATCGTTCACTCCGTAAGTGGGTGAGACTTTTTAGGACTCAACTTGTGACAACGCTTGAGCATTGTATTGGTAATACCCCGCTGGTGAAATTGCGGCGCATAACACAGGGGTTGAACAGTGAAATCTGGCTGAAGCTGGAAGGAAATAATCCCGCCGGATCGGTAAAAGATCGGGCTGCGCTCTCCATGATCCAGCAGGCGGAGAATCGCGGTGACATCGCCCCCGGTGACCGGCTCATTGAGGCGACCAGCGGGAACACCGGCATTGCGTTGGCGATGATTGCGGCGGTAAAAGGCTACCGGCTGCGTCTGCTGATGCCGGACAACATGAGCTATGAACGCCAGACCGCGATGCGCGCGTATGGCGCGGAGCTGGTGTTGGTGAATCGCAAGCTGGGGATGGAAGGGGCTCGGGATCGGGCGGAACAGATGGTGCTGGCGGGAGAAGGGAAAACGCTCGATCAGTTCAATAACCCAGATAATTCGCTGGCGCACTTTCTGACTACTGGCCCAGAAATCTGGCAGCAGACGGCGGGCAAGCTAACTCATTTTATTTCCAGTATGGGAACGACCGGCACCATTTCCGGCGTCAGCCGTTATCTGAAACAGCAGAACCCGGCAATTTGTACGGTGGGATTACAACCTGCGGAAGGGAGCCACATTCCCGGTATTCGCCGCTGGACGCCAGACTATATGCCAGGGATTTTCCGTGCCGATCTGGTCGATCGCATTCTGGATATGACGCAGGTGGACGCTGAGAATACGCTGCGACAGCTGGCGCGTCAGGAAGGCATCTTCTGTGGTGTCAGTTCCGGCGGTGCGGTAGCCGGTGCGTTGCGGATTGCGGCAGAAAACCCCGGCAGCGTGATTGTGGCAATCGCCTGCGATCGCGGCGATCGGTATCTGTCCACCGGGGTATTTGATTAACGTTACTCGTCATACTTCGAGTTGCATGTGCGTTGGCTATTCCCGCTCCAGCGCGTGAATCGGTTCCATCCGCGCGGCACGACGGGCGGGGAAGAAGCCGAAGATAATACCGATCAGGCTGGAGCACAGGAACGCGGCAATAATCGAGGAGCTGGAATACATCATCGCGAAATTGCTGCTGAACTGTGCAAACAGCACGCCGATAGCCAGCGACAGCGCCACGCCGATGATGCCGCCGAACAGGCAAACCAGCACCGCTTCGATAAGAAACTGCTGCATGATATCGCTGGTGCGTGCGCCAACCGCCATACGAACGCCGATCTCTCGGGTTCGCTCGGTGACGGATACCAGCATGATGTTCATCACGCCAATACCGCCGACCAGCAGCGAAATCAGCGCGATCATCGACACCAGCAGCGTGAGCGTGGTGGTGGTTTTCTCGATCATCTGCCGAATGCTGTCCGTGTTCATGATAAAGAAATCTTTCGTACCGTGTCGCTGCGTCAGCAGTGCAGTGATGCTTTTCTCGGCGACGTTCATATCAATATTGTCTTTCACCCGCACCGTGATGCTTTTCAGGTAGGACTGCCCGACCATGCGCTTCATCACCGTCGTGTACGGCACCCACACGTTCAGGTTTTCATCGCTGCCGAAGCCGCCCTGATTCTTGCTGACGACGCCGATAATCCTTACGGGCAGCGAGCCCAGCAGAATCACTTGCCCAATGGGATCTTCGCCATGGGGAAAGAGCTTATCGCGCGTGTTTTTGTCAATCACTGCGTCCTGCTTTAGTTCATCGACGCTGCTGCGAGGGAAAAGTACGCCGCGTTGCAGAGTGTAGCCACGTACGGTGAAGAACTGCTCACCAACCCCGGAAATGCTGGCGGAAACGGCAATGTTGCCGTAGCGCATCGTTACGCTGGTTGAGATCGAAGGCGTAACGCTATGCACGTAGGGCTGCTGCGTTAGCGGCTGAATATCGCTGGCCCGCAGCGTTTGGATGGCGCTGGCATCCATGTCGCCGAAGTCTTTGCCGGGGAAAATTTCCAGCGTGCTGGTGCCCATCGAGTTGATGTCGGCCAGCACTTGCTCCTGTGAGCCTTTTCCCAGCGCGACGACCGAGACGACAGACGCAATGCCGATGATGATGCCGAGCATGGTCAGAAAGGTGCGCATCCGCTGGGCGTTCATCGCCAGCAGCGCCATTTTAAACGCGTCGATAAAGCGATCTTTGAACTGATTCAGGGCGGACGCCGCTGGAGAGCTGGCGGCTTTCGGTGGCGGCTCGGTGGCCTCTTCGGGGCGCGTTTGTCGGTCGGCAATCACTTCGCCATCGCGCAGTTCGATGATGCGCTGAGCGTGTTCGGCAATCGTCATATCGTGGGTCACGATCACGACGGTATTACCTTGTCTGTGCAGATCGCGAAGTATGCTCAGAACCTCGTTGCCGCTGTGGGTGTCCAGCGCACCGGTGGGTTCATCCGCCAGAATAATGCCGCCGCCGTTCATCAGCGCCCGCGCGATACTCACGCGCTGCTGCTGGCCGCCGGAAAGTTGGCTGGGCCGATAGTGGAGACGATTTTCCAGTCCTAGCCGAGTGAGCAGTTCTGCTGCCCGTTGACGGCGTGCCAGCCGACTCTTTCCTGCATAAATGGCCGGAACTTCAACATTCCCCAGCGCGCTGAGGTCGCCGAGCAGGTGATAGCGCTGGAAAATAAAGCCGAAATGCTCGCGGCGCAGTTCCGCGAGCTGGTCGTTGTCCAGTTTGCCAACGGCGCGTCCTGCCACCTGATAATCACCGGAGGACGGTTTATCCAGACAGCCGAGAATATTCATCAGCGTGGATTTTCCCGACCCGGACGCACCGACAATCGCCACCATCTCTCCCTGATTGATGGTCAGGTTGATGTCCTTGAGGACGGTGACGTCCTGTTCGCCGTTGGAAAAGCGGCGGGTAATGCCGGTTAGTTTAAGTAAGGATGTGGACATGTGTTACATCCCCATCGGCGGGCCGGGATGCGTAGACGCGGCATCACCGGACGATGGGCTGACAACCACCTGTTCCCCAACGCTGAGCCCCGAACGGATCTGAGTGCGCACGTTGTCATTGAGGCCGAGCGTGACGAGACGCGATTCGATCTTCTTATTCGCATTCACGACCTGCACGTACCACATGCCATCGCGCGAGGTTAACGCCGTCGCTGGAATGACAATGGCATTTTTCACCGAAGACAACAGAATATACACCTGTGCCGTCATGGAAATGCGCAATACGCCGTCAGGGTTCTTCACATCGAACAGGCCGTTGTAATAGATCGCGGTGCTGGATGATGAACTGGTGCTGCTGCTCGAACTGGATGACGTTGTGGTCGAGTCCGTGTTGATAGAGTCTGGCGCGGGTTCAATCGAGCTCAGCGTGGCTTCGTAACGGTTATTCGGTTCGCCCAGAATACTGAACCACACCGGCATGCCGGTTTTTACCTTGACGACGTCGGCCTCTGAGATTTTCACCTTGATGGTCATGGTGTCCAGATTGGCGACTTTAGCGATGGTCGGCGTCGTCTGAATCGCGTTGACCGTTTGCCCTGCTTCAACAGGAATGGCCACCACGGTGCCATCCATCGGTGAACGAATTTGGGTGTATCCCAGATTAACCTTGGCGGTGTTGACGGTAATCTGTGCCTGAATGATTTGGGCGTCCAGCGCGTCGATGTTGGCTCGGGTGGCATCCAGCGTCGCTTTCGCGCTATCGTAATCGGCCTGTGCGCCAACGCCACGTTTCATCAACATTTGCTGACGCTGCCAGCTTAATTCGTTATTACGCAATTCGGCCAATTTGGCCGCTCGCTGCGCCTGAATATTTTTTAACGCCGCCTCACCGTTTTTTAGCGTGTCCTGCTGGGTGAGGTCATCAATCTCGGCGATCAATTGCCCCTTTTTCACCTTATTGCCGAGTTCGACGTGCAGCGCTTTGATTTGCCCTGAGGCCTGTGCACCGACGCTGACCAGCTTCTGTGCCTCAATTTTGCCGTCAGCAAGTACTGTTTGTTCGAGATCCGCAATCTCGGCGGCGGCGGTAAGCGTATTGGGCGTAGGCGATGGCTTGTTGAAAAACAGATGAAGCAGCACGGCAGCGGCGATAAGACCCAGCGCGATCGTCGTACGGCGTCGTGTAAAAAATCGTGATTGCATCAGGGAAAGTCGTCCTTAATTCATGCATCTGTATCCGTCATACTTCAAGTTGCAGGTTCGTTGGCTGCGCTCAATCACCCGAATCACTTACCTGAGTAAGCTCATCGGGATGAAATGAGAGACATCCTGTCTCTCACCGAAGGCCAGCCGTTGGCTGGTCAAATTCGTTCCCGACGAATTTGTCCCTCGCTTGCCGCCTGCCTGGAACTCGAATTATTTAGGGTATCAACGGGAATAAATAACGCAGGTGAGTAATTTACCCCGAGTCCGTAAAGGTAGCGGTAATCTTTGCTGAAAGAAATGGTAAGGATTAAGTAAATCTGGCTGCGAATATTCACGCGAGGCCTGAGAATACATCATCTATACCCATCATACTTCAAGCTGCACGTGCGTTTCCTTCCCGCAACTCGAATACGTAGGGTATACCCGATTAATGAGGACAGGATATGAATATTTTACTGGTCGATGATGACGTAGAGCTGGGCGATATGCTCTGTGAGTATCTGAATGCGGAAGGGTTTTCGACCTCGCGGGTGCTGACGGGTAAAGAGGGCGTCGATGGCGCGACGTCCGGGGATTACACCGCGATGATTCTGGATGTCATGCTGCCAGATATGAGCGGGATTGACGTGCTGCGTCAGATCAGAAAAACCCAGCAGTTGCCCGTCATTATGCTGACGGCGAGAGGCGACAATATCGACAGAGTTATCGGTCTGGAAATGGGCGCGGATGACTATATGCCCAAACCTTGTTACCCGCGTGAGCTGGTGGCGAGACTACGTGCGGTGCTACGCCGCTATGACGATCAGCCGAATACAAAACGGGACGAGAGTCTGGCGGCCAGTGGCGATTTGGTATTGAACCCTGCAACGCGCATCAGCGAATGGCGAGGGAAGCCGTTTGATCTGACGGCCTCTGAGTTTAATTTGCTGGAGCTGCTACTGCGTTTCCCCGAGCGGGTGGTGTCAAAGGATGAGCTGTCCGAAAAATGTCTGGGGCGTCGCCGTGAGGCTTATGACCGCAGCGTGGACGTACACATTAGCAATATCCGTCAGAAGCTCGGAGCCTTGCCGGGCAGCAGCATGACGATTGAAACCGTGCGCAGCGTGGGATACCGGATTCGCTGATGATGATTCGTGGACGACTTTTCTGGAAGATCTTGCTCGGGTTTTGGCTGACGTTTCTCGTCATGTCTCAACTGCTGTGGCTAGCTTTTTCTTTTTACGGCGAGCGGCATAAGCCGCTGGAAGAAATCGTGGTGTCGCGCATTGCGACGATGCAAACGGAGATGGTGGCTGCGGCGCTGCAACATGGCGGCTTGGGCGAACTGAACGATGTGATGTCGCTGCTGCCGCAGCAAGAGCAGCAATACATTTCCGTCACGGAATCACCGTTGCCGCTGTCCGATCAGGAGTTAGTTTCCGCTCCGCAGAACGTGTTGCTTGATGAGGCTTTTGCGCCGGATAAACGTGGCGCGCCGCGTGCCACGCATATAATCAAGCAGGTCTGCGGCCCTGCCGGAAAGTGGTATCAGATTCGTTATGACGCCGAGCTGCTGCGCAGCGAATTTCGTCCTCCTCGCCCAGTCGAATTTCTCAACGTGCCTGTGCCGTTTGTGATCATTGCGGGGTTTGGTGGCCTGTTGTTCAGCTCGGTATTGGCATGGAGTCTGGCACGCCCGCTAAGCCAGATCCGCGCGGGATTTGATCAGGTTGCGCAGGGCGATCTGAACGTGCGACTGCTGCCGGTGATGCATAAACGTCATGATGAAATCAGCGATGTCGCGCGTGATTTCGATTCAATGGTCGAACGGCTGGACAGTCTGGCCAGCGCGCGTGAACAACTGCTTCATGATGTTTCGCACGAGCTGCGCTCTCCGCTGGCGCGTTTGCAGCTCGCTATCGGGTTGATAAGGCAGAACCCGGACAATATAGAGAGTTCCTTGCAGCGAATTGAACGTGAAGCCTTGCTGATGGATAAGATGATTGGCGAACTGCTGACGCTATCGCGCACGGAGCATTCCGGCATTGAGGAAGCCTATTTCGACCTACTGGGGCTGGTGACGGCAGTGGTCAACGATACGCGCTATGAAGCGCAGGTCACTGGCGTTGAAATCCTGCTGGCAGCGGATGAAGACGAAGACTACACGATTAAAGGCAACGCGGAGCTGATGCGCAGGGCGGTCGATAATGTGATGCGCAACGCGCTACGTTTTTCTGCTCCCGCCCAGCAGGTTTCCGTGTCACTCATTGGCAATGAACATGAGTGGATGATTCAGGTCGCCGATCAGGGGCCTGGCGTGGAGAAAAGTAAGCTCTCCAGTATCTTCGATCCTTTCATTCGTGTTGATTCGCCGCTATCTGGCAAGGGCTATGGGCTGGGGCTGGCGATTACCCGTAAAGTCGTGCTAGCGCACGGCGGGCATATTGAGGCAGATAATGGTGAAGAGTGCGGATTAGTGATTCGCCTGTGCGTGCCGCGCTGGAAAGCTTGAAACGAAAACGGCACCATCCGGGTGCCGTTTCGTGCAAACGTAGTAAACCATCCGTAGAAGGCGGTTTACTTTTTGATACGGATAACCGGCGTTTCACCGACAACAACCGTACCACTCAGTTTGGTCAATTCCTTGATTTCATCCATGTTGGAAATAACCACTGGTGTCAGAGTAGACTTCGCTTTTTCTTCCAGCAGAGCCAGGTCAAACTCAATAATGAGATCGCCTTTCTTCACTCGCTGGCCTTCTTCGGCGATGCGCTTGAAGCCTTCGCCTTTCAATTCAACGGTATCAATACCAAAGTGCACAAACAGCTCAATGCCGCTGTCAGACTCGATGGAAAACGCATGGTTGGTTTCAAAAATCTTACCGATGGTGCCGTCTACCGGTGCGACAATCTTGTTGCCAGTTGGCTTGATGGCAATACCGTCACCGACGATTTTCTCTGCGAATACGACATCAGGAACGTCTTCAATATTGACGATTTCGCCGGACAGCGGGGCAATAATTTCGATGCTGCCAGTGTCTTTTTTGTCGTCAGAAACCAGAGACTTCAATTTATCGAACAAACCCATGATTCTCTCCTAAGCATTAATATTGGGCCAGCGTATACCCTAATCTTTCAAGTTGGTGTGGCATTGGTTTTCTTCGCTACCCCGACTGCGAATCTATCGCCTGTCGGGGTGCTGATTGCCACCTTGAAACCTATTAGGTAAAGCAGAATCAGCAGAGCGTTTTTTCTTTAATAAAGCGGCTCACCAGATTGCTTAACTCTTGTGCTGTCGGTTGAGCGAGTGCTTGCTCCGCCAGCGCCTTCGCATCTTCGTAATTCGCATTACGGATGATTTTCTTGATGCTCGGGATAGAGATTGCACTCATGCTGAATTCGTCCAGACCCATTCCCAATAACAGTAGTGTAGCACGTTCGTCACCGGCGAGCTCACCACACATCCCTGTCCATTTGCCTTCGGCATGAGACGCGTCAATAACCTGTTTAATCAGGGTCAGGACTGCGGGGGACATCGGATTATAGAGATGAGAAATCAGCTCATTACCGCGATCAACTGCCAGAGTATACTGGGTTAAGTCATTTGTCCCAATACTAAAGAAGTCGACTTCTTTGGCTAAATGTGACGCGATGGCGGCAGCGGCAGGTGTTTCAACCATCACGCCGACTTCAATGCTTTCGTCGAAGGCTTTACCTTCTTCTCTCAGCTGTGCTTTCAGCATCTCCAATTCGGCTTTCAGCTCACGTACTTCTTCCACGGAAATAATCATCGGGAACATGATACGCAGCTTGCCAAATTTTGATGCGCGCAGAATGGCACGCAACTGAGCATGCAGGATTTCTTTACGATCCAGACAGATACGGATAGCACGCCAGCCAAGGAACGGGTTCTCTTCCTTCGGCAGATTCATGTATGGCAGATCTTTGTCGCCACCGATATCCATGGTACGGACGATAACGGCCTGAGCGCCAACGGCTTCGGCAACAGCCTTATACGCCTGGAACTGCTCTTCTTCGGTAGGCAGCGAGTCACGATCCATGAACAGGAATTCGGTACGATACAGGCCGACACCTTCTGCGCCGTTACGCTCAGCACCCGCGACATCACGCACGGTACCGATGTTGGCACAGACTTCAACCTGATGACCGTCCAGCGTGATGGCCGGCAGATCTTTCAGCTTAGCCAGCTCATACTTTTCAGCGTGGTATTGCTGCTGAACCGCTTTTAATTCTTCAATTTTATCCGCGGTCGGATTCTGATAAATCTGGTTGTTTACGGCATCCAGAATCAGATAGTCGCCGTTTTTGACCTGCTGGGTCACATTTGTCGTGCCGACGATCGCAGGCAGTTCCAGCGAACGGGCCATAATGGACGTGTGAGACGTGCGGCCACCGAGGTCGGTGATGAAGCCCAGCACTTTGTCCAGATTCAGCTGCGCGGTTTCTGACGGTGTCAGGTCCGTTGCGACCAGAATGACTTCATCCTGAATATCGCCCAGATCGACGATGGTCATATTGAGAATGTTGCGTAGCAAACGCTTCCCGATATCACGCATGTCCGCGGCGCGTTCTTTCAGATATTCATCATCAAGCTCTTCCAGTGCTTTAGCCTGGTTTTCGATGACGGAAAATGCAGCTGCGTCGGCGGAAGCATGCTCATCTTTAATCAGGGCTATGATTTCCTGCTCGAACTCTTCATCTTCCAGCAACATGATGTGGCCTTCGAAGATGGCTTCTTTCTCTGCGCCCAGCGTCTCGCCCGCTTTCTTCTTGATAGCTTCCAACTGTACGGATGCTTTGGAACGGCCAGTCAGAAAACGTTCAATTTCCTGCTCCACCTGATCCGCAGAGATTTTTTTCCGGTTGATGAGAATTTCATCTTCTTTCAGTAACAGTGCCTTACCAAAAGCAATACCCGGTGATACTAATATGCCTGAAATCATAACCCTACCTTACTCGATTCTGGTGTTCACTAAAAAACTCGTCGTTTACTCGAGCTCAGCCATCAGCTTGACCAGGTGTTCAACCGCTTTTTGTTCGTCTTCGCCTTCCGCAGCGATAGTAACCACAGTTCCTTGTGTTAAGCCGAGTGTTTGTAATTTGAACAGGCTCTTAGCGCTAGCGCTCTTGCCGTTAGACGTCACTGTGATTTCAGAGGTGAAGCCTTTGGCTTCTTTGACGAACTGAGCAGCAGGACGAGTGTGCAGGCCATTTGGTGCGGTGATAGTCACTTCTTGCTGGAACATGCTTTTTTCCCCAACTTATGGATTAGATTAATGTTGTGGAACTAAAGTTTAGCTGATTCACTGAACTTTAGCCTGTTTGGTTAGCTCCTGATTTATGTTACAGGGGCAGGCCACGATGCGACAAGAAAACCGTCAAACGTATTTCCTGAATAAAATACCATCAAATACCGCAGATTCCGTCACCCATTATCTTAACCTCAGTCGCAAAACGGCGATGTGGGCTATCGTGCGCAGGAAAAACATAATGTGATGAGGCGTGGTACTTGTCGGATATTAATTTCACGCATCAAAATAATTGTTCGGTTAAATACTAAACCTGATGTAGAAAAGCAATCCATATGTGGTAGAAAGTTTGAACTGTGCCACAAAAAAGCACCTAAATAGGTGCTTTTTTAACACATTGGTCACTTGTTGTTCGAGTGTGACCGAGTGGTTATTGTTGCAGTTCCTGCTCGGTGAACAGGTCGGCAAAGAGTGCTGTGCTGAGGTAGCGTTCGCCGGAAGAAGGCAGAATAACGACGATAGTTTTATCTTCAAATTCTTTTTCTTTGAGCAAGTTCAGCGCTGCGGCAACGGCTGCACCGGAAGAAATACCAGCTAGAATGCCTTCTTCTTCCATCAAACGGCGCGCGGTGCTGATCGCTTCTTCGTTCGTCACTTTCTCTACACGGTCAATCAGTTTCAGGTCCAGGTTACCTGGAATGAAACCCGCGCCGATGCCCTGAATCTTGTGCGGGCCCGGTTTCAGCTCTTGGCCTGCTAACGCCTGAGTGATCACGGGTGAATCGGTAGGTTCAACCGCCACGCTGATGATGGCCTTGCCTTTGGTGTTCTTGATGTAGCGGCTGACACCCGTCAGCGTACCGCCAGTACCGACGCCAGAGATAAAGACATCAACCTGACCGTCGGTATCTTCCCAAATTTCAGGGCCGGTGGTTTTCTCGTGAATTTCTGGGTTAGCGGGGTTGCTGAACTGTTGTAGCAGCAGATAACGCTGCGGATCGCTGGCTACAATCTCTTCTGCTTTGGCGATGGCACCTTTCATGCCTTTCGCGCCTTCGGTCAGCACCAGGTTCGCACCCAGCGCTTTCAGCAGCTTGCGGCGCTCGATGCTCATGGTTTCTGGCATGGTGAGCGTGAGTTTGTAGCCGCGAGCTGCGGCGACATAGGCCAAGGCAATCCCTGTGTTTCCGCTGGTAGGTTCAACCAACTCAATGCCTGGTTTTAGAACGCCGCGTTTTTCTGCATCCCAAATCAGGTTGGAGCCGATACGGCATTTTACGCTGAAGCTGGGGTTGCGGGATTCCACTTTAGCCAGAATGCGTCCGTTGCCGATACGGTTCAGGCGAACCAGCGGCGTATGGCCGATTGTGAAAGAATTGTCTTCGTAGATCTTGCTCATAGCCTGTCCTTATAACTGTATGAAATTTTTGCGAACGTAGAGAGAATACCCGTTCACACTTTTCAGTGAAGTAAAGAATTGCTATATCGTTATGTTCTTAAGAAATATCTTTTCATTACAATAGAAAGCGCCGGCTGTTATCAGCCCGTGCTTGCGGTCTTTTTATGGCGCTTTTTTCGGCAGGGTTGCTGACAGATCGCGATAACGATCCACCCACAGCTGCGTTGCACCACATACCGCGACGGGCATGATGACCAGATTCAAAAAAGGCACCAGCGTAAACAGGCTGACCAACGCGCCAAACTGCATATTGGCGACTTTATGGCGGCGTAATGCCTGACGCATCGTGGCAAATCCCACTTTGTGGTTATCAAAAGGATAATCGCAATATTGAATCGCCAGCATCCACGCGCTGAACAGGAACCACAGTACCGGAGCGACAGTTTGTCCAATACCTGGAATGAAATAGAGAAGCAGTAGCACAATCGTGCGTGGCAGGTAATACGCCAGTTTTTGGACTTCACGTTTCATAATGCGCGGGACGTCTTTAGCGATGCCGAGTATACCGCTGTCCGGCAACGTTTGGCCGGTGAGTTTTGCTTCCAATTGCTCCGCCAACAAGCCGTTAAACGGTGCGGCGATAAAATTGGCTATCGTGCTAAATAGGTAGCTGAATACCAGCAAAATGGAGAGCACGGCAAGTGGCCAAATGAGGTAGCTGAGCCATTGCAGCCAGCTCGGAATGTGGCTCATGATCTGCGGAATCCAGTCATTCAACTGGGTAAAAAGCCACCAGAAAGCCCCGCCCATCAGTACGATGTTCATCAGTAAGGGCAGAATAACGAAACGTCGGATGCCCGGCAGTGAGATCAGGCGCCATCCAGCAAGAAAATAGTGTATGCCGCTGCGAACTTGGTCTGCGGTATTGCCGTAAGACGATTTTTCGGAAGATGATGGTTTTTCTGAAGACGATTTTTTTTCTGAAGACATAGTACCGATAGACTCAGTCATTTGTTTGTTGAGGCATCATATCGGGATGATCTTATGCTGACTAGCCCGCATTTGGATGAAAAAACAGCAAAAAAGTGCGTTATATCTATCTTTATTGTCATAAAGTACCGTGCAGGCTTGCACTTGTGTACTCAGGCAAATAGAGTTAGTAGTATAAGTATTTGCCGTGGTGGCAATGTTTTTTTGGAACAATTGGGATAGCAATGATGCAGGACTTGCGTCTGATATTAATCGTTGTTGGCGCGATCGCTATAATAGCGCTGTTACTGCACGGCTTGTGGACTAGCCGTAAAGAGCGCTCGTCCCTTTTTCGTGACCGCCCAGTTAAACGTGGAAAAAAAGCGCGTGATGAAACGCCGCTTGACGATCTGGATGAAGGCGTTGGCCAAGTTCGCGTGAAGGGCGCCCGCCCGCAGCAAAGTGAGCCTTCATTTGGCAGCGCTTCACTTGATAACTCATCATTTGATAACGCGTCATTTGATAACCCCTCATTCACTAACAACAGTGCACGTGAAGACGCTCGTTCAGAGGCGAAATCGCCGTTCGAGCACCTGTCTCCCGTGTCTTCTTACGATCCGCTACTGGATGAAGCGACGCCAGTGGATTCTCCGCGTGCGCAAGTACGTGGTGATACTTATCCGCCGGTTGTCGTCCCTAGAGAAACCGCTATTCCCGAGCCGAGCATTAACGCTCCGCGTGAGCCGTTTGCGTATGATGCACCTGTATCTGATCCACAGCAGCCTGTTGCACATTCGCTGCATGAGAAAATTCAGCCTGAGCCAGTTGAACCCGCAGCGGCAAAAGAAGCGGTTTTGGTGCTGCATGTTGTGGCGCATCAGGGCGGTGTCATTGGCGGCGAACTGCTGTTGCAAAGCCTGCTTCAGGCTGGTTTCCAGTTTGGTGAAATGAACATTTTCCATCGCCATGTGAACCCCGCTGGCGGAGGCCCGGTGTTGTTCAGTCTGGCGAATATGGTTAAACCCGGTTCATTTAATGTCGATGTGATGCCCGAGTTCTCGACGCTCGGTGTGTCCATTTTCATGATGGTGCCGTCTTATGGCGATGCCAGCCAAAACTTTAAACTGATGTTACAGTCTGCACAGCGTATTGCTGACGATGTTGGCGGTGTGGTGCAAGATGACGAACGTCGTATGATGACGCCGCAGAAGGTTGAATCCTACAAAGCCCGCATTCGCGATGTGCTGAAAGCCAACGCCTGATAGCACTATCTATGTGAAAGCATAAGTTTGCGAATACAGTGGGTGAGAGAAGCCTCCGTTAGTGGAGGCTTTTTTTATTCTTCGAGCCGGTAGTGCTGTGGTGTAAAAAGCAAGAAAAGGTGAAACGTAGTGAGTGAAGCAAAAGGATTAAAACAAGAGCTTGGGTTGATTCAGGGCGTGGGGTTGCTGTCTACTTCTCTGCTGGGAACAGGGGTGTTTGCGGTTCCCGCGCTGGTCGCACAGCTGGCACAGCAAGACAGCCTATGGGCGTGGCCGATCTTGATCCTGCTTGTTTTTCCTATCGCCATTGGCTTTGCCGCGCTGGGGCAACATTTTCCTAATGCGGGCGGGGCCGCGCACTTTGTTAACCTCGCTTTTGGGCCGCGCATGGCGCGGGTGACCGGTTGGCTATTTCTGTCCGTTATTCCGCTGGGGCTACCTGCTGCCTTGCAGATTGCCGCAGGGTTCTGGCAGGCGGCATTTGGCTGGAGCGATCTGGGGCTACTCTGCGTACAGCTGCTGACGCTGGGCGGTATCTGGCTGCTTGGCCTGCGCAGTGCGGGATCCAGCGCCAATATTCAGATCGTTATCGCGATGCTGGTGGTGGGGCTGGTTGCCGCGATCTGGTGGCAGGGCGACATCACGCCCGCGCATATTCCCTGGCCGTCGGTGAGTGAACTGTCATGGTCTAACACTTTCGGTGCGCTGGCCGTGATGTTCTGGTGCTTTGTCGGCCTTGAAGCCTTTGCCCACATGGCGACGGAGTTTCGGGTGCCGGAGCGGGATTTCCCACGGGCTTTACTTATTGGCATGCTGGTCGCGGGTGCGGTGTATTGGGGATGTACGGTAGCTGTGCTGCATTTTAAAGCTTACGGAGAAGGCATTGCCGCAACGGCCTCACTGCCGGGCATCGTTGTGCAATTGTTTGGTCAGCATGCGCTGTGGATTGCCTGCTTTGTCGGGTATCTGGCCTGCTTTGCCAGCGTGAATATCTACACGCAGGGCTTTGCCCGTTTAGTCTGGTCGCAGGCACCGAAAGGGAGTGCACTGGCGAAGCTGTCCGCAGGGCAAGCGCCGGTGAATGCGCTGTCGGTTGTGGTAGCCTGCTGTCTGGTGTGCAGCCTGTTAATTTACTGGCTCAGGTTGCCACTGGATATGCTGATTGTGTACGCGAACGGCATCTTTGTGCTGATTTATTTGCTGTGTATGCTGGCGGGGTGGCGTTTGCTGAAAGGGCGCGCCAAAGTGATGGCGGCAATCGGCGGCCTGCTCTGCTGTGCGCTGTTGCTGATGATCGGCTGGAAATCGCTGTATGCGTTAATCATGCTGGTCGTGCTGTGGCTGTTCCTGCCGCGTAAGCAGGTCGAACGGGTTTCTCACTGAGCCGTGTACAGGGTCTTTATGAGATGATGAAAATTAGCATGCCGCTACGCCATTGGTTAGAAAAGGAGGAATATTTCCTCCCTATTTCGCTTGGGATGTGGCTATCGGGTACCCACATAATCTGGTATCTAGTTTTCGAGGGTGATTAGTCTACTATTTCTCTCCATTTCAACTATAGCCGCTGCATCTTGTTCAAGAATTGCCAAATCAGTATTGAACAACACAACACGGCCATACGATGTGACAAGATCGGTAGTTTTCTCTATATGGTCGCCAGACTTAACTTTACATACAGTAAATCCGTAGCTTGATAATGGTGAACACATCTCCTTTATACGCACATCCTTTACCATTCCTGAAGCGGATGAACTGAGAAAATATTCAACTGCATACTTCTTCAATGTCGGAGCATTCATGGTTTTCTCTCTAAAATCAGAAGAAGAAATACGAGCCATCAAACCAAGATCAATGAGGGAATGTGAATTACATTCATTCACGAGACGGGGCCCAAGCCCACCATGCATTCTTGCTCCTGACTCAACCAATACGGGGCCATCTGAGGACATGATGACTTCATTGTGGGAGCTACCGTTAACAATCCCGAGTGAGATCAGGACCTTTTTGACATAGTTAACGAGAGACGAATGTTCAGTTACCGGTTCAGTAATCATCTGCCGATAAATAGGCACTCCATCTACCTGTTCTTTTATATATCTGAATATATTTACGATGAAATGCTCCCCCTCATTGCTTACTGCGTCAACAACATACTCGATCCCTTCGATTTTCTGTTCTATGAGCAGTTCACTATTGCGGTTACCGGAGTAGTCTAAAGTACCGATTAAGCTATCATAGGCCTTTTTTATTTCATCAACGCTTTTACAAAAGAAAACACCTTCTGTTCCGAATGAGCGAATAGGTTTAACCACATACTCAGTGAAAGGATTATCACTGCACCACTGTAATATGCAGTTAAAATCCCCCGATTTAAAATGTGGAATATATCTGATGCCTTCCAATTTTATCTGTTTCTGCATCAGATATTTATCACGGCGCGCTGCCGAAAGTGACAGTATATTAGGCATACGGTTCCATTGATCACACAGCAAATCAAATACAGATACACCAGGTTCAGAGCCACAGATGATAAAGTCAGGCGCTTGTGTTAAATAACTCTCAATTTCAGCCACAGTAACACTCAGTGATTTATAATAAAAAACCTGTGCATAATCTTCCTTTTTGAAGGTTGCCATAATAGCTTCGGGAAGATGACTGTTTGTTATCAGGGCAATAGTCTCATATCCATAGAGTGCTTTAATTCTATTCGCGAACACTGCGCCACTTGAAAAAGGGTCAACTACCAGAACATATTTATTCTTCACTGATGCATCCTTATTTAAAAATAATTTCTATACTAGCGATATCGCTCGATGGATAAGAACAGCATGCAAGACGAATACCGTTATCTTTTTCTGTTACGGAAAGGCAGAAATCGGGTTCGCTTTTAACCTCTCCACTATTCAGCCGGAATTTACAACTTCCACATATCCCCGATCTGCACATACTTCTAATGGGAACCTGATGTAAAATCAGGTTCTCCAGTACAGTCTGTTTTTTATTTACTCTCACCTGTCGGGACAGATTTCTACCGGATATAACCATATATGATTGTTCTTCCGTTTTTTCCTCTTCTAATTCTAAGGCCGTTGAGGAAGTAAATGATTCTGTTTCGACCTTTGCCATAGGAAAAATCAGCCGTATTGATTCTCCCATGACAGCAGCAAATTGAATACTCCCGCAAATAACAACTTTATCGGGTTCATAGGAAAAATTAATTTTCCGTAGATCTATTCTTCCATAGCGAATAAGTTCGTCAACCCTGTATAACGGACTGCGTGTGACATGAATATGCAAGTTGAACCAACTACAGCGCCTGTATAGATCAATAAGTTCATTTAAGTAAGGGATAGCGACTAGTTCGTTAAAACTCAATACGAGTGTTACCGTATGTCCTGTGTGTTTTTCTCCATAATATCTATAATATTCCCTAATCAGTGATAGAGGAAGTGTGATTCCTATTCCCCCCGCAATCATTAGCAAATGATTGCTATTTTTAATGATATCAAAAGTAATATCCCCACCAACACCGACAACTTCTATTTCCTTTCCAATCAAACAGAGTTCCGTTATCCTAGATGAAAAACTGGCAGCCCCTTTATTCTCGACTATAATATCGTAGCATTGTTCATTGCTGACTGAGACTAGTGTATAGCATCGATATTGGGATGAATTATCTACATCCGAAAGCTTGAAAACCAAATATTTACCAGGACTGAGAGCAGCATCAATTCCGGAGGTGTTCTCGACAAGGTTAAGACGAAACAGTCTAGTATTAGCTGTAAGTGAATAGGATTCGGAACAAATAAGCTTCATCAGAGATTGTCCATAAATAATATTACAAGCCAATTCTAGATATGACAGTTTCTGCTGAGTCAAGGTAGATATTTATCTCATTGCAGCTGTCTGTTTCAGCAATAATTTCTCTGGCATACGGGAATTCAACCATATTGAACACATTTTCCCATGCACCAAGTTCGTTATCTGCGAATAAATCAGCAGTTTTCAACATGGTCTCCCGCAGATATTTCCTTTCACTACGGCTGAGGTCTCTCACAATATCATAAGCAACATAGCTAAATACGCTAGCATGACTCCATTCATCTTCTGCATGAATTCTCGTTACTTCGTGACAGATTTTTTGAATACTGGAATCTTCCGCCATGACTTTAAGATAGTCAGTTATCAACGTTTCACTTGCACAAGCAATGGCAAATCGGCTAAGCCGCCTCTGCCACTCAGCTCCACAACCAGTCAAGAGTTGCTGACGCCAGCTAATCAGATTGAAATTTGTGTGGTTTAATGGAGCAATACGTCTCCTATCATAGATATAATTGCAGGCCATAATTGACATACGTGTGTGAAGCGCTTCATCCAAAAGAGCTTCAGACATAACATCTTGTAACTCTGCTCGGTTAGGAGCGTTCACTGGGGGTGACTTGATTATATCCTCACATGCTGGCGTTACGATGTCGCATTCAATGTATATTGTCTTCAGGTTATAGATACCCCATGCATACGAGAGGCATCTATTTTTTAGCTCATCAGGTGCCTCCTTCCATGCTTCATGCAAACGAAATGGTAGAAGTGACTCACTAAAGTCTTTTTTTAATACATCAAACTCAAGGTCTGAATATTCTGAATGTCTGTTATTGACCGCTGCCCTATTTTTCCATAATAAGGAAAGCTTTTTCAACATTATAGCAACGTTCTCACTATCAGGGATCACTACATTAGTATTCATAAATTATGCCTCAGCTCATGTAACTGTTAATTACTATTTTTAACTCGAATCATGGTCATAAAAAGGGAACCAGTGAGTGCAAGTACAGCTGAAATTACAAGAGCATTTTCCCAATGGCCACTATCAAGAATTTTTCCATAAATGACTGCCGATAAAGCACTCCCGAGATAGAAAGAAAGTTGGCGTATACTTGTCGATAATAGTGTTCTCTCTTTCGCGAACCCCGTAATAGCAAGCGTATCAAGAAGTGGCATCAGACAATAATTAAGTAAGAGCCTGATAAAATACAAAGCGATAAAAACCGCAACTGACATATGGAGAGACTGAGCATAGATGCATATGAATGTTAGCACTCCAGCGATAATGACTGTCGGTTTAAGGGAAAATCGTTTAACCAACAAAGGCGCAAAAATTGCTCCAACAATACTAATGACTTTGTCCCCCCCCATTATAAGAGAGATTTCACTGACATTCATTGAATACGCAAGATTGAATACAATGTTAATGAATCGAAATATCAAAGTAATAGAACCGCCAAGCAAGGAAGAGGCAACAAACAGCACAAAAAAATTAAACCATTCAGTTTCCCTACCCCTTGAAATTTTTATTCCCTCTTTGTCTGGCTCAACAATTCCATCTAAAGATCTAAACCGGAAATAAATCATCAATATGGCAGAAAAAAAAGATGCCACTAGAATAAACTGATAGTTTACTAGATTAGTCGCACGAGAATAATAAGTTATTAGGCTAACTATAACTGATCCCACCATGGCTGCCCCCAGATAGGAAATGAAGAAACAGCTAAATAGCGCAGTACGGCTACTTGCTTCAACATTTGATCCTACCAATGAATTTCCGAGCGATAGCAACGCAATCATGCCAGATAAGATCAACCCTAACGTTAGTGCACTCGCAGTTATTGTTGTCAAGAAGGGGAGTAAAATGAAAGGGAATGCATAAATGAAGGAAGAATAGATAAGAAGACTTTTCTGAGAAACTTTCTTACTCAGATAAATCAAAGGCACTACTGCTGCGGCCATCATTATCATTGCAATGGCGTAAATATGCCCTGTATCTGATTTATCAATCCCACGAATTTCCAGATAGAAATTATAAACAGCATCAAACATGCCATTACTTAGCCCCATTAAAAAAGTCGCAATCAGGAAATTCCTAACCGCAGGACTAAATCTCTCTATTTCTTTTAACATTTTTATTCTTTTCCTCCCTTTCTGATTAATTTCCTACCTGTAAACTCCTCAATTAGTTTTTCCCCAGTCAGCCATTCACCGTATCCTGCAGCTGTATGAATATGTCCAGCATCAGGAATTACTTTTATTTCACTTCCCCATGCGGAGGCCAGCTCATGGGCTCGTTGCAATGAAAGATGCTCGTCGTTATCGCTACAAATCAAAAGGGAAGTTATAGAAAGGTTCTTGGTAGGTAGCGGCCTTTGCTGACGAATATCCTCCAGAGCATCCTGAGCGTCAACGTCAGCAAGCGCAACCATAACTGCATAGATGACCTTCTCACTGGCGTAAGATTCCGCCCATTGGGCTACGCTAACAGCGCCACAACTATGCCCGATTAGCACGATGTCACCTGTAGTATTCTTTATTGCCTGATCCAGACGCTCTACCCATTTCTGGCGACAAGGATTATTCCAATCATCCTGTATGACACGGATAACATTCGTATACTTTCTTTCCATGTAAGACTGCCAATGTTCAGGAGCAGAGTTAGTGTAGCCAGGGACAATCAGATAAGTAGTTTCCATTTATTCCTCACATATGGGGTAGTTTTTCGGGTTCGATATTGATCCCAAATCGAGATGAAAGAAGTAACGATAGTTCTTCTCGGTTTGCTATTTCGTTTGAAGAAGAAGACAACCCGTCGACCTCAGTGAAAATGTTGTTGCGTATACTTATCCGCCCATTTTTCGTTGGCATACTTGCTACATTATTCGTGTTGAGGAGACTGTTTGATGAATGCAGAGTATAGAAATACGCCATATCAATATCTTCAATCGTTGTTTCAATATCATGAAAAGCATAAATAGCTTCCCACGATGCATCCGGTTTACTATTTTCTTTCACTGAGATGATCCATCCATGCTTGTGACATTTACTTACACGAGAAGAAAGAAAAGAGTGTTGGTGCTCATACCCATCAGCTAAAAGTAAAGGGGCCCTTGGGCCTTTAGCCCCATAACCAATGTCGAAGATCCAATCTTTCTCCTCTATTGAAATAACGAATATCTGGTGGGTTGCAGGGGTAAATATCGGTGTTAACAATCTGGCCAATCTGCACCTATATATAAATCCAACATGTTCTAGAAAAGGTTTAAGCAAAACAGAAAATTCAAAACAAATTCCTCCTCTTCTATTTCCTAAGATGGATTCGGCTATAGTTAAATAACTAATTCCCTTGGATGCATTTTCTTTCATGCTCATGTTTTCAAATGGAATTGAATATATGTGAGCACAATGCAATTTAAAAAGATAACTTACATCTGAAATAGTGGGGGCGGAAATATTTATACGAGAAGTGAAACGTAGCAAATCGTTCATAAAACTCTCCATGTATTTCCTACAGTTGCTAGATAACCGTAACCATAGATTCCATTGAAATGGACGAATTGAAAACGTGATAATACGGCTTAATTTGCAGTATGCAATGTTAAAAACCATGATTTATTTTGTAAAAAAACATTACTTGCTTTGTGAGGGGTAAAAACATACACATCTCATTGATTCTATATTATATAGTTAATAACTATATGAGTTTTCATTTAAACAAAATAATTACTTCATGTTATTTATAGATGTTTATTAAATGCTCCGGTGATCAAAGATAATATTACGCCCAACAACACCGCAGCGGGTAAGAGCAGCAGATTAGGCCATGTAGTGGTCATGGAACAGGTTGTCGAATGGCAGAATTGTCCACTGGATGCAACCTACCCCATTGTTTATCTTGACTGTATTGCCCTCAAGGTCCGGCAGGACAACCTAGTGATCAATAAATCGGTGTTCCTTGCACTGGGTATTAACATTGAAGGCCAGAAAGCGTTGCTGGGTATGTGGCTGGCCGAAAACGGAGGCGTAAAGTTCTGGCTTAACGTGCTGACAGAGCTGAAAAATCGCGGTCTTAACGATATCCTGATAGCCTGCATTGACGGGCTGAAAGCCATCTATCAGGCCCCCACGGAAGAAACCGGCCATCAGACTCTGGGTATGTTGGCCAGTGTGTGGGACAGCCGTTATCCACAGATAAGCAGGAACTGGCAGGCGAACTGGGATAATTTGTCCACGTTATTCGCTTACCCACCGGACATTCGTAAAGCGATCTACACGACGAATGCCATTGAGTCGCTAAACAGCGTGATCCGGCATGCCATCAAGAAACGAAAGGTGTTCCCAACAGATGACTCAGTGAAGAAGGTGGTGTGGCTGGCAATCCGGCGGCCTCACAGAAATGGACGATGCCACTGAGGGACTGGCGTATGGCGATGAGCCGCTTTATTATCGAGTTTAGTACCGCCTAGACGGTCATTTCTGAGAAAGGCATTTACACAGAATCGTGTACAGGGTCCCGTGACGTGAAATCTGTGTTTCTGAGGGTTGCCGCTGGCGCAGAGTAGGGAATCGAGCAACGCCCTGATTAGGGCGTTGTATCGCGATGATGACGAGCTGTTGTGATGAGACGAGTGTTATGACGATTGGTCGTTTTCTGGCGCTGCGGCGGGCTTTTCTTCCGTAGACAGTTTCGCTTCCAGCTCGGTCATACGCTGTTCCAGGCGAGCAATCTTCTCGCGCGTGCGGAGCAGAACCTGCGTCTGAATATCGAACTCTTCACGGTTCACCAAATCCAACCGGGTCAGCTGTGCCTGCAAGACCTGACGAATCTTTTTCTCCACATCATCACCCAATTCCCGGATACCTTTTGGCATAGATTCATGCACTTGACGGGCGATTTGCTCAATCTTCTTTGGGTCAATCATGTCGCTTTCCTGATTAGGTTATGTAAGTTATTACTATAGCAAGTGTAATGGGTATAAATAAAATCTGACATCTGCTTTGCACATATTCAGCATGGTTTTACTGTAATTCAGAATAGTTTTACTGTAATCCAGCAGACGTTTTGCCCTATTTCCTGTGGCGAATCAATTGCCCTATCGAGGTATTAGCGTTATAGTAAACCCGCTTATTCTCAGGGCGGGGTGTAATTCCCCACCGGCGGTAAACCAGTGAACGCAGTCTCTGCGCACTGGAAGCCCGCGAGCGCTCTCGCTGTGTTTTCCGGTTTTTTATTATCGGTTTCGCAACGTGGGGTCAGCAGATCCGGTGTAATTCCGGAGCCGACGGTTAAAGTCCGGATGGGAGAGAGTAACGGTATCTGTCGAGCTATATGCTCGCTCGCGTTATTTTTGTTAGCTATTACTATGCAACCAGTAGTAATGGTTACTCCTCAAGCTCGCCCTGATTCTGGTAATCCATAATAACATTGAGGTTTTTTACCATGAATCAGACATTACTTTCTGAATTTGGCAATCCTACTGAACGCGTAGAACGCGCACTTGATGCATTGCGTCATGGCCGCGGCGTGCTGGTGTTGGATGATGAAGATCGTGAAAACGAAGGTGACATGATCTTTTCTGCTGAAAATATGACCGTTGAACAAATGGCGCTGACGATTCGTCACGGTAGTGGCATCGTGTGCCTGTGCCTGACGGAAGAGCGTCGCCAGCAGTTGGAATTGCCGATGATGGTGGAGAAGAACTCCAGCCATTACCAAACGGCATTCACCGTGACGATCGAAGCCGCCGAAGGCGTGACGACGGGCGTTTCCGCTGCCGACCGCCTGACCACCATTCGTGCCGCGATTGCGGATAATGCCAAGCCGAGCGATCTGAATCGCCCTGGTCACGTATTCCCGCTGCGCGCTCAACTGGGGGGCGTGTTAACGCGCGGGGGTCACACTGAAGCGACGGTTGACCTGATGACGCTGGCGGGCCTGAAGCCGTCTGGTGTTCTGTGTGAACTGACGAACGATGACGGTTCAATGGCGCACGCGCCGGAAGTGATCACGTTTGCCAAACAGCACAACATGCCGGTGCTGACGATTGAAGATCTGGTCGCTTACCGCATCGCGACAGAGCGCAAAGCCAGCTGATGCATGCAGCGTAATAGAAATAAGAAGGGCCGATTAATCGGCCCTTTTGTATTTTATGGGGTTAGGTTTTTTAACGGCTAGCCTGTGCTTACGGCTTTCTTGCCAGCAGCGTGGCGAAGCGCAGTTTGATGCGGTTACCCTGCGCGTCGGTCTTGTGCAGTTCGCCCATATCCTCGTTGTATTTGAGGATCTCCCAATCGGCGTAATAGTTCTTCAGTTCGCCTTCCTTAAAGGTAAACGAGAAGGGCATTGGGCACGGGCAATCTTCCGTCGACATCGCGGCGATAATCAGGTTATAGCCGCCGTTAACGGTGCTGTCCTGAATGTTGCTGATGATGTGCGGAATACGATCGCGTTCCAGGAACATCAGCACGACGGTCGACAGGATAAAGTCGTACTGCTCTTTGATTTCTGCCAGATTGATGTTGTAAACGCCAGCCCAGATGTTTTCCAGCGCTTCGCTCTTGATGATGTTATTCAGCGAATCAATGCTTTGCTCGTGCTTATCACAGGCCGTGACATCAAAACCACGCAGGTTCAGATACAGCGCGTTGCGCCCGCCACCGCAGCCTAAATCCAGCGTTTTGCCCGGTTTGATGTGCTGCACGGCGTTGATCACTTCGGAATGGGTGCGCGTCAGACCGTATTTTTTATGGTAGAAATCTTCCGCCGAACAGAAAAAGCTGAGCTGACATTCCAGATCGTCAGAGAAAGAGACGATGCGGTGCCACGCCTGCGGCTCAACAAACGGCGGCTGGTTCTGCTCGGAGAACTGGAATGTCTCCAGCGTATCGCCGTCTTTGGTCAGCATGGAGAAGGTCATTTCCCCTTTCAACACGGTCAGTTTCGCCCAGGTGCCTTCCTGCGTGTTGTGCTTTTCCTGAAACGCGGCAGGCAGCGTCTGGCTGTTCCACTGCGGCATCTTCTTATAACAAATGAGATCTTGCATCGTTACCTCGGTCTGTAAATTCCAAAAGCGATATGCCCGTCATACTTCAAGTTGCATGTGCGTTGGCAATACTCGGCTCATCTCTGAGCCTCGCCCTGAAGGGCCGCCGCGTTATTCGGCCTTATGGCCTCACCCCTTCGGGGCCAGCGCAAGCGCTGTTCAAAAACGCCTTGCCGTTTTTGTCCTGAAACTCGAATTATTTAGGGTATGGCTTTATTCTATTAATCCGCACGCAGGCTGACCAGAAATATGTATTTTAAATGCATTATTTATTTTGCTGTGTCAGGCCGTGGTTGAACTCACGGTGGAAAGCTGTCGCAGCAGCGGAAATGCCTCTTTCATCCGCTCGCCACCGACCACAAAGGCGCGCAGCATTTGCTGACCATCCAGCGCTTTAGCCACCATCCCCTGTTCGTTCCATTCCTGCTGCCAGTGTAAGTCACTGCCAGTGGTATCGCCTGCCATCTGTAAGGGAAACAGTGGCGTCTTGATTTTAACCAGCATCGGCGGCAGCGTTAGCGTCTCGCTGGCACCCAGCAGGTTTTTCGCCAGCGTAATCGCGCTGAGCTGAATCGGTTGCAGGAAGGGCAGGAGCTTACCGCTAATCTCTGCGCAGTCGCCCAGCGCATAAATCTGTGGATCGGTGGTCTGTAACTGCGCATTGGCCTGAATGCCTTTCTGTACCGCTAACCCTGCCGCTTTCGCCAACTGTGTGTTGGCTTGCAAACCGATAGCGGAGAGGATTTCGTCCACTTCGACAGCGCGGCCATCGGTAAATGTAGCCTGTACGCCGGTTTCGGTTTTCTCCAACTGTTGCAAGGTCGTGTTTAGTTGCAGCGAAACGCCCTGCTGCGTTAGCGTGAATTGCAGGCGTGCGCTGACTTCGGGCGGCATCAACGCGGGCAGAATGCTGTTGGCGCAGTCCACCAGCGTGACCTGTTTTCCAGCGCGTCCCAAATCCATTGCCAGCTCGGTTCCGATGAGTCCGGCACCGAGTACCAGCACACGTTCGGCTTGCCAGAGTCGGCCTTCGTGGGTGCGGTATTCCTGCTGACTATTGAGCGTCAACATATGTTCGCGTCCCGAAATCGGCGGCACGATGGCGCTGGCCCCGGTCGCGAACACCAGTTTGTGGTAATCGTAACGAGCCGTGCCGCAGATGACCCGTTGTGCATGGCGGTCGATGGCGGTGACACGCGTATTGGCCAGCAGCGTGATACGGTTTTCTTCGGCAAACGCGGCTGCCGACATTTTGGTCAGATCGTCGGCGTGCTGTTGCAGGCTCATCACATGGCTTAAATCCGGCTTGTTGTATTCATCGCCACTGTCGGCGGTAATCAAGCGGATAGAGCAGTGAGCATCCTGTTTGCGCAGCTGTCGGATGAGCTGGCGGGCGGCAAAGCCCGCGCCAATAATCACGATATCTTTCATCATCCTCTCCCTAGCGAATCGGATTGAAAACGTCTTTACCCAGCCCACATTCTGGGCAGAGGAAGCTGTCTGGTACGTCCGACCATAGGGTGCCAGGGGTGACATCCTGCATCGGTTCGCCGAGCGCCGGATCGTAGATCCACTGGCAGACGCTGCACACCATACAACCGTTTTCTGACTGTACCGCTGGCTGTGCGGTTGACTGTGCCGCAGCGACTTCATTGCATCCGCAGGCGCTCTCGGCTGGGGCGCTCACATTCTGCGGGGCGGTGGTGGTTTGCGGTGCCGCAGCGGTCTGTTTTACGGGCGAGATGACGCGACGGGCTGGCGTATCATCCAGCGGATGTAATGCCCACTGACGAGCGATTTCACGGCCGTGATTGCGACAAATTTCCAGCGCGGAACCGTCAGGACGCCATTTGGTTTTCAGCGCCAGCGTCGTTTCAAAACCGGCATCCATCAGACGGGTTTGAACGCGGTCTACTGCACCGCCGTTCCAGCCGTAGCTACCGAACGCCGAGGCTTTCTTGTTTTGGAAACGCAGGCCGGTGATCTCTTCCAGCATGGCGGCGACCTTCGGCATCATCACGTTATTCATGGTGGATGAACCGACTAACACGCCTTTCGAGCGGAAGACCTGCGTCAGAATTTCGTTCTTGTCGTGACGGGCGACGTTATAGATTTTCACCGCGACGCCGGGATCGACATCGTTGATGCCTTGCGCAATGGCGTCGGCCATCATGCGGGTGTTATTGGACATGGTGTCGTAAAACAGCGTGATACGATCTTCCTGATAGCTGTCCGCCCACTTCAGATACAGGTGGATGATCTGGGCAGGATCGTCACGCCATACCACACCGTGTGAGGTCGCAACCATCGACAGTGGCAGGTTAAAGCCCAGCACTTCGTGGATCTTGGCGGTGACTAAGCGGCTGAATGGCGTCAGAATATTGGCGAAATAGCGTTGGCACTGTTCGAACAGTTCGGTTTGATCCACTTCGTCATTGAACAGGTGCTCATCGCAGTAGTGCTGACCGAACGCATCGTTACTGAACAGTACGGCATCCTCGGTCATGTAGGTCATCATACTGTCCGGCCAGTGCAACATCGGTGTTTCAATAAAGATCAGCTGTTTGCCGTTACCGATATCCAGCGTATCGCCAGTTTTGACCGTGTGGAAATTCCACTCGGGGTGATGGTGGTGACCGGTAATGGAATCGATCGCGTTGTAGGTACAGTAAATCGGCGTGTTGGGAATACGCGCCATCAGCTCGCTCAGCGCCCCGGCGTGATCTTCTTCGGCGTGGTTGATCACGATGTAGTCAATCGTGTTCAGATCCACTTCCGCCATCAGGTTTTGTACAAACTCACGGCTGAATTTGTGATCGACGGTATCGATCAGCACGGTTTTCTCTTCGCGGATCAGGTAGCTGTTGTAGCTGCTGCCTTGCAGCGTTTTGTATTCGGTGCCGTGAAAGTCACGGACTTCCCAGTCGCGTTGTCCAACCCAGTGGATATTGTTCTTAACGTGAATCGTCATGTTCTGAAACCTCAGTCGTCATAGTCGGGAATATGCTGTAGAGAGTGCAGGAAGTGTGCCAGTTTTTAATATATTGATTTATATGGTTTTAATAAAACATAATTGTCAAAATGACATTGTTGCTCTATTGTCCTAATGACACAGCCTCTGTCATTAGGACACACCATGACGCTCTCTATTAACGCCCTTGCTCGTATTGCTATCGAGCTGCAAATGGGGCTATCAAATCAGGACCGTTTCCAGCGCTTAATCAACAGCCTGCGCCAGCTGCTGCGCTGCGATGCCTCGGCGCTGCTGCGTTACGAGAATCAGCTGTTCCGTCCCTTGGCGATCGACGGTCTGGCGCCGGACGTGCTGGGGCGACGCTTTCGTCTGTCCGATCATCCCCGTTTGGAGGCGATTGCCCGCGCGGGTGACGTGGTGCGCTTTCCGGCGGACAGCCAGCTTCCCGATCCGTATGACGGTCTGATCCCCAGTCAGGAGGATCTTAAGGTACATGCCTGCGTTGGCTTGCCGCTGTTTGCCAATCAGAACCTGATCGGCGCGCTGACCGTGGACGGTATGGATCCGTGTCAGTTCGACCATTTTAGCGATGAAGAACTGCGGCTGGTGGGGGCGATGGCGGCGGCGGCGCTGAGTAACGCGCTGCTGATGGAACGTCTTGAGCGGCAGTTGCCCGCGTCGGTGCGGGCCGAAAGTCCGGCGGCGGAAAGCGTGGATGAAATGGTTGGGCTGTCAGAACCGATGCAGCGGCTAAAGAAAGAGGTTGATATCGTCGCGGGTTCCGACCTGAACGTGCTGATCATGGGAGAAACCGGCGTCGGTAAAGAGCTGGTGGCGCGGGCGATTCATCGCGGTTCCAGCCGGGCAAGTCATCCTTTGGTGTACCTGAACTGTGCCGCGCTGCCGGAGTCGGTAGCGGAGAGTGAGCTGTTTGGTCATGTTAAGGGCGCGTTTACCGGAGCGATCCATCATCGAACCGGCAAGTTTGAGATGGCGGATAACGGCACGCTGTTTCTGGATGAGATTGGCGAACTGTCTCTGACACTACAGGCGAAGCTGCTGCGCGTATTGCAGTATGGCGATCTCCAGCGCGTGGGTGATGACAGCAGCCTGAAAGTGAACGTGCGCGTGCTGGCGGCAACCAACCGCGATCTGCGGCAGGCGGTGCTGGATGGTGCTTTCCGTGCCGACTTGTTCCACCGTCTGAGCGTGTTCCCGCTTTCCGTACCGCCGCTGCGCGAGCGTCGTCAGGATGTGGCATTGTTGGCGGGGTTCTTCTGTGAACGCAGTCGCGTGCAGCTGGGGCTGGCGCGTCTGGCGTTGACGGCCGACGCGGGGGCACTACTGGAACAATATGACTGGCCGGGAAATGTGCGCGAGCTGGAACACGCCATTTATCGTGCCACCGTGCTGGCGAGAGCAGGGCAAGAATCGGGCGAGGTGCTGTTGGGGCGTGAGCATTTCAATCTCGAACTTTCCTCCCAACCTGCTCATTCTGCCACGGGATCGTCGAATGCTATCGAGATAGAGCCAGCGTATTTCATCAGCGGCGGGCTGCGAGAGGCAACGGACGACTATCAGCGTCGGATTATCCAACAAACGCTGGCACGTCATGAGGGCAACTGGTCATCCTGCGCCAGAGAACTGGAAATGGACAGCGGCAACCTGCACCGTCTGGCGAAGCGGTTAGGCATTAAATAAAAAAACGCCCAGACGAACGGTCAGGGCGTTGTAGGTCGTAGACAAACCTATTTACCGAACGAAAACGGGAGTAACGGAATAGAAGAGTAAAGCGTTTGCGCCAGGGATGGCGCAAGCCGAGCGCACAGGGATGTGTTTACAGCGACTTTACGATCTATCCGTTACTCTCGCTCGGTGAGCGTTGGCGGCTAATATCTAACCGCCGTAGGACTTCCTTAACCGCATTTCACGCACTTGGCGCTCTGAATCACCTGGAAGAAATCGTTGCCTTTATCATCGACCAGAATAAAGGCTGGGAAATCTTCTACTTCGATTTTCCAGATGGCTTCCATACCCAGTTCTGGGTACTCAACGCAGGTCAGGCTCTTGATGCTGTTCTGCGCCAGAATCGCTGCCGGGCCGCCGATGCTGCCGAGGTAGAAGCCACCGTGTTTATGGCACGCGTCGGTCACCTGCTGACTGCGGTTGCCTTTCGCTAGCATGATCATGCTGCCGCCGTTGGCTTGCAGTAAATCGACGTAGGAATCCATGCGGCCAGCGGTGGTCGGGCCTAACGAGCCGGACGGGTAGCCTTCTGGCGTTTTCGCCGGACCCGCATAGTAAATCGGGTGATCTTTGATGTACTGCGGCAGGCCTTCGCCGTTATCCAGACGTTCCTTCAGCTTGGCGTGAGCAATGTCACGGCCCACGATGATGGTGCCGGTCAGAGAAAGACGGGTGGATACCGGATACTGCGACAGCGTTTTCAGGATCTCGGCCATCGGACGGTTCAGGTCGATTTTAACCGCATCGCCTTCGCCCGTTTCGCGCAGGTGCTCAGGGATATATTTGCCCGGATTCTGCTCTAACTGCTCCAGCCAGACGCCTTTGCGGTTGATCTTGCCTTTGATGTTACGGTCAGCGGAACAGGACACGCCCATACCGACGGGGCAAGATGCGCCGTGGCGCGGCAGGCGGATAATTCGTACGTCGTGTGCAAAGTATTTCCCGCCAAACTGCGCGCCGAGACCCAGATCGCGCGCGGCTTCCAGAATCTCCTGCTCCAGCGCGACATCGCGGAACGCCTGACCGTGCTCGTTGCCCTCGGTCGGCAGTTCGTCGTAGTACTTGGTCGACGCCAGCTTAACGGTTTTCAGCGTGGTTTCTGCCGAGGTGCCGCCAATGACAAACGCGATGTGATACGGCGGACAGGCCGCGGTACCCAGCGAGCGCATTTTCTCGATCAGGAAGCTTTTCAGTTTACCCGGCGTCAGCAGTGCTTTGGTTTCCTGATACAGATACGTCTTGTTGGCTGAACCGCCGCCTTTGGTGACGAACAGGAATTTATAGTCTTCACCTTCGGTACTGTAGAGGTCAATCTGCGCGGGCAGGTTGGTGCCGGTGTTGACCTCTTGGTACATATCCAGCGCGGCGTTTTGCGAATAGCGCAGATTGTCTTCAATGAACGTGTTGTACACGCCTTTGGACAGCGCTTCGGCATCATTACCGCCAGTCCAGACGTTCTGGCCTTTTTTACCGACGATGATCGCCGTACCCGTGTCCTGACAGGTCGGCAGGATGCCTTTGGCGGAAATTTCTGAGTTGCGCAGGAATTGCAGGGCAACGTATTTATCGTTTTCGCTGGCTTCGGGGTCGTGAAGAATATCGGCAACTTGCTGCTGGTGAGCGGGGCGGAGCATGAAAGAAGCATCGTGGAAGGCTTGCTGTGCCAGAAGGGTCAATGCGGCTGGCTCGATCTTCAGGATGTCCTGGCCTTCAAATTGTGCGACAGAGACAAAATCGCTGCTCAACAGGCGATATTCGGTGTCATCTTTACTGAGTGGAAAAGGATCTTGGTAATAGAAGGGTTTATTCGACATTTTTTTCTCACTTGCAATTGCATTAATTAGTCAATTCTGACCTTTATAGGATCCAACGTCTTATTATTAAGGTAAGGCGTATTACCGTAGCACTACAGGGATGTCTCGAATACAAAAGTAGTAATCGCCATAATAGTATGGTTTTTTGTCGGGAAGTACCACTTTGGTACATCACAATAATAATGATGTCGTGCATTATTTTCTCTGTGACAGACGTGCGAAACCGCCGCGTGGCCTGGGTTTCCCTGTGCAGGCAACACAAGAAAATGCTCATGGTTTAGCGTGAAAATATTTCTCTTTTAATTGGCTTAATTAAGTAAAGTAAATGGCGGAATTAAAAACAATAACCATTTAATTTTTAATGTTATTCATTGGTGATATAAAGAAACCGTTATTGGTTTTTTATCACTTCATGAAAAAACAGATCGAGCACAAAAGCCACGGAGCGGTGGCCGATGTGATGACTGATGTGGTTTTACCAACGCAGCGGCGCAGTTAGGGTGGTGTACTCTCTTGCTGGGCAAGGAGATTGTCGATCATCCACAGTCCTGCCGGACCGGGTGGGTGGGGTTTGGACCAGACAACGTCCACGTCAATCCACTGCGGCCAGCCCGCAACAGGCAGCTCCACCAACTTCTGCCGATCGTATTGCGCCACCAGCCAGCGTGGCAGAATGCTCCAGCCGTGCCCCTGCTGTGCCATTTCCAATAACATAAGGTAGGACGGCGCAGACCAGACGATCCCTTCCGGTTGCAGCCGGTCGCTGCGTTTATAGGTATTGAGATAGAGCTGGCGAACCGTCGCCAACTGGCTGCGCGTCACAGTTTTTTCCGTTGTGAGCGGATGGGCTGCCGACACAAAAATGGCCATTTCGGTTTTGACTTGCAAACGCGCGGCGGCAATATCGGGCGGGTAATCCGCCTGAGTACGAACTAGCCCGACATGCGCACGGTTCGTTTGCAGCAGATCGATCACATCATCGCCTTCCGCAATCAGACATTCAAATTCAATATCGGGAAAATGATGGGCGAAACGTTGAATGACGGGCTCGTAGTGGGTCGCTTGCCAGATGTCGGACAACACAAATGTCAGACGAGGTTCAATATGATCGGCCAGACGGATCGCCAGTTCATCCAGCGCTTCGCTGGCGGATAAAATCGCCTGTACGTGGGAAAGCACTTTTCTGCCCGCTAGCGTGAGCACCGGTTGGTGACCGGATCGATCAAACAGCGTCAGCCCCAGATCGGCTTCCAGATTAGCGATAGCCGCGCTGATGGTGGACTGACTTTTGTGCAGTCGCCGTGCGGCGGCAGAAAACGAGCCTGCATCAACGGTAGTTATAAACGCTAGCAATGATTCTGGTGAATATCGCATTGTGTCTCTATCGCTTTTATCTATGGAATCTAACTTCATTCTATCATCTTACTCGATGAAAATGAGGCGGTGACACAATGCCATCCATGGTCATGGCAAAAAATCGTAGAAAGATTTTTGCGGTCGCCTTGGCAGGTGTACATCTGCCACACAAAATGACCAGTAATACGCAGTCAATAAAAGTGAATGTGCTATGCAAAATAAAACTAGCAAAACGTTACGTGAACGCCTGGGCCATGCGGTGGGCTTTGAGCTGATCGCGTTGATGATCTGTGCGCCAGCGGGCGCCTGGCTGCTGAATAAGTCGCTCTTCGATATGGGCGCACTGGCAATTATGCTGTCCAGCGTCGCGATGATCTGGAATATGATCTACAACTCGATATTTGATCGCCTATGGCCGGTAGATCGCGTTAAGCGCCGACTGCCGGTTCGTATTGCTCACGCGCTGGGGTTTGAAGGCGGCTTTATATTGATTGGTCTGCCGCTGGCGGCGTGGATGCTGAACGTTACGCTGTGGCAGGCGCTGATGGTGGAGATCGGCTTCTTCCTGTTCTTCCTGCCGTACACCGTGGTGTATAACTGGGCCTACGATACGCTGCGGGAACGCATTGTGAACCGCCGCCGCCATGTGCAGCAGGTGTCTGCCAATTCCCGCCTGCGCTAATCCCGATGTTTACCGGTGTGTCAGTTTGACGCTCTGATTCGCCGGTAGCTCAAGCAATCGCCACAAATACCATGAGGTAAGCATAGGGTAACGTTCTCGGTGTGGCGCTGTCTGATGGCGACAATCGCCGATCTTTTCGAACTGGCTGGCTCAGCGGGTATGATATACTGTTGCCATCACAATGAGTTTTTTTGTTTTTTACTCATTTATTTTGCTCCCTCTTCGATTGTGCACAAAGCGTTGTTCCCATACAGGCAGCGGTAATTGCCAGTATGCCGCTACATTGAGCAAGGCTGAGTTTTTCGCCTAATATAAAAAATCCAGACAACGCACTGACTGCGGGCGATGCGCTCATCAGAATTCCAAAGGTGTTGCTGGATAAGCGGTGCAGCGCATAAATATCCAGTAAAAACGGTAGTGCACTCGACATAATGGCAATTAAAAAACCGAGCATGAAAATATCGGGAATTAAAAGTGCAAAACCTCCCTGATAAATACCGATGGGTACGATAAACAGCGACGCAAAGACTGTGCCAGCTGCAACGCCACGACTACCAAATTCTGCCGCCTTGCCACCAACCCGGACATAAATTCCCCAGCAAAAAGCAGCGGCGATGACGTAGGCGATTCCGCGTGGATCGAGGGGGCCATTCTGACTGCCTAGCGGCAGTAGTAGAAGTCCAAGAAGAGCAAAGCCGATCCATGCCAAATCTGATTTTTGGCGTGAGGCTAGCACTGCGACGGTGAGTGGCCCCAATACTTCAATTGAAATGGCAATGCCCACGGGAATGTATTGGAATGACATATAGATGAGGATGTTCATTGCCCCCATCATCACGCCGTAGGTGGCGAGGGTACTCCATCCCTTTTTGTCAGTCCGTAATGTCCAAGGCTTAAATACAACAGCGAGCAACAGCATGGCGATACCCACTCTTAGTGCCGACATGCCAAGTGGCCCCACCACGGAAAAGGCGCTTTTGGCAAAAGCCGCGCCAGTCTGGATCGAAATAAGCGAAACAAAAACCGCCAGTAGCGGCAGGTGAGTAGATTTATTCATTATGGTGTCGCTATTTTTAGCTAAAAAAGAAATAAAGCGGCAAATATGCAAAAAAACGTCTATCGCTTTTGCCGCCATCATAGGGATCGTTGACGCGTAAATTTTACCAATGACAGGGTGAGGAATGTGTGCAAACATCTTCATAGAAACCATTAAAATTGGCGTAAAGCGGCAAATTAGATTTTTTTTTGAAGGAAACGGCCAAGCATGAAATTAGACGCTATCGACCGCCGTATCCTTGCGGCCTTGGTCAACAATGGCAGAATGACGACGGCAGAGGTGGCAGAACGCATCGGGCTTTCGCCTACGCCCTGTGGAAGGCGTATACGGCAGATGGAAATGGCTGGGGTGATTGAGGGGTATTCCGTAAAGCTGAATCCTGGCGCACTGGGTCTGGGGATTTGCGTTCTCATCTCGGTTAAATTGTCACGTCCAAATCCCGAAGCGCATCGCGAGTTTGTGAGCGCGGTATCAGGCATGAAGGAAGTAACCGAATGCATGCTTGTGACCGGAGAGAGTGATTACATGCTGAGGGTATGGGTAAAGGATATGAACACGCTGGCGGACTTTGTCCCTACCGTGCTTCAGGGGATACCCTGTGTCGCAGAAACCTCCACGACCCTAGTGATGAAACATATTGGCGGAACGCCGCTGATACCCTAGTGATATGAGCGAAAACCCAACAAGACGCACGCGGTAGGCATAAATTTATAAGGGGATACTTTCAGGTATCCTCTCCACTGTGGAGACTAACGATGCACGGCTTCAGGTTGCGTATTCACCCAAGGATTCGTTATCGTGAATTTTGATTTATTTGCCGATGAAGCGCCGCGTTGCTGGACGGAAACGCTGGCACCGGGCGCAGTTATCCTGCGCGGTCGCGCCTATGACGATGCCTCGGCGTTGCTTGCGGCACTGAACGCCGTCACTGCGCGTGCGCCGTTGCGGAATATGGTCACGCCGGGCGGCTTTGTGATGTCGGTGGCGATGAGCAACTGCGGGCCGCTTGGCTGGGTAACAGATGAACGCGGCTATCGCTACACCGCGCAGGATCCATTAAGCGGAGAGCCGTGGCCTGCCATGCCAGAGGCTTTTTCCCGACTGGCGAAGCTGGTGGCAAGCGAAGCCGATTTTGCTGATTTTGAACCGGATGCCTGCCTGATCAACCGCTATGATGTCGGCACGCGCATGTCTCTGCATCAGGATAAAAACGAGCGGGATTTCCGTCAGCCTATCGTGTCCGTCTCGCTGGGGCTTAGCGCGACGTTCCTGTTTGGCGGCATGGCGCGTAGCGATAAAACGCAGCGTGTTCCGCTGACGCATGGCGATGTGGTGGTCTGGGGCGGTGAATCGCGGCTCTATTTCCACGGCATTCTGCCGTTGAAAAGCGGCAGCGTGCCGGAAGGGATGTCCGACGAATGCCGTTTTAATCTGACATTTCGTAAAGCGGGATAAGAGGAATGACCAGCCTGTATTGAGCAATACAGGCTGTCTTAGATAATGCTGGTCATGTAAGCCCGCTGTTAGGGGAAACACAGGGGGAGGTTCCCGTAGGGAGGCCTCACCCCTGTGGCCGCCCCGTGTATCTCGATGCTCAAACGAGCGACATCAGGCTTAAGGGCGGAGCTTATTTCTTGCTGAACTTCATATAATCAAGCGCACTTTCTGCCGCGATACGACCCGAGTTGAGCGCAAAGCCAAACGTGCCGCCGCCTAACAGCAGGTCATAGGTGTCGCCATACATGCCAGCAGCATCATTACCCGTAACGTACAGACCCGGAATGACCTCGCCGGATTTATCTATCGCCTGCATTTTCTCATCAATCTTCACGCCGCCGAGTGTACCCAGCGCGGCGGGCTGCATTCTCACCGCATAGAACGGGCCGTTTTTTATCGGACGCAGGTAATCCATGTTTTTGTTGAACACCTCATCCCGCTTTTGCGTCGCAAATTTGTTATTTTCTTCCAGCGTATTCTTCAGCACGCTGGCATCAACGCCCATCTCTTTCGCCAGCCCGTCAATGGTGGCGGATTTGAAGACGAAGCCGCGATTTTTCTGACTTTCCTTGGTAAATTCGCTATCAAATTTAGTCAGCTTGGTATTGGCGATCACCCATTCGCCAATCGGTACATCAATGCCGTCTTCGACGTAATGCTTACGGGATGTTTCGTCAAAAATGGAATACATGATGCCGCCCGCTTTGGACAGTGCATTGCCGGAATGTGGCCAGATGATGACGTTGGATTCATCGGTAAAGCGGCGGCCGTGTTGGTCAACCCACAGATAGGGCTGACGCGCGGCGGCCAGCAGGTGAGAGTTGGGCGCGTAGTCTGGCAGGCCGGGGCGATAGGCTTGCAGGAGACCCAAGCCGTCCGGTTTGGCACCGGCTTTCCAGGCCATATTGATACCGTCGCCGTCTTTACCGACGTTACCTACCATAATGGTATCGGGGAAGGCGGCGTATTTTTGCAGCATCTCTTTGTTGTTGGCATAGCCACCGGTCGCGATGATGACGGCCTTGGCGTCTATCTGGACGGTGTTGCCTTCGCTATCTTGTGCGATGACGCCTGTGACTTTGCCGTCTTTCACGACCAGATCTTTACCCGCTGTCTTCACCAGCGTGGTGACATCCATCGTTTTAAACTGCTCGTGGAATGTCTTGATCAGGTGGCGTCCGTGGCCGGGGCCGTCGATCACATGCCAGGTCAGCATACCGCCAGGGCCGCCGGGGCCGATGTATTCAAACTTGATGCCTTTCGACTTCACCCATTCAATCGTATCCGCCGAGCGGTTGACGAAGGCACGCACCACGAAGGGATTGGCCATCCAGTGGCTGTACTCCATGATGGTCTTAAAGGCCATATCCGGCGTGACCACAATCCCCTGACGTTTCTGCATGCTGCTGTTGGCGGCGAAGATGCCTTCGGCAAAGTTACCCGTGCCGCCAACTATCGGTTGTTTTTCCAGTAAGACGATTTTCGCCCCTTTCTCTGCGGCGGCCATTGTTGCCGATGTGCCTGCCGCACCCGCGCCGATAATAACGATATCCACGCTTTTCGGGATTTCCGGTTTTGCCGCGTCCGCCGCCTGTGCGGTAGACCAGCTCATCATCGAGAGGCAGAGCGTCGCGAGTACACTTTTTCTGAAGCGTTTCATGATGTTTTCCTTAATGTTATTAGTATTCTTACAACACGGTATTAATTCGCCTTAGCCTGCGAGTACGCGTCTTCCGCGGCTTCTTGCACCGCGCCACTGGTCATCGTGGCACCGGACACGCCATCAACCTGGATGCTCTGCTTTTCGGTCATGGCTTTTGCGAGTTCTATTGCCGCTTCCCCACCGACTTCTGGTGTCTCTTCCGGGGCATTAATTGTCGATTTGAGGACTTTCCCCTGCGCATCGATATCAAGCGTGACGGTGACATCGCCGCCGATACCCTGTCTGGCGGCAGAATAGGTGCCAGCTTTAAAATTTCCTTCTTGTGCGACCGCGTTTCCCATTGTGAATAACAGGCAGAGTGGAAGGATTCCTAAGCAGATTTTCATATCAATAGTTCCAGTAGTTTTTGAATGAATACGGTGAATAGCCACGTTATTTCCCATAAATAAAGCTATCTCCCATGAATAAAGTGATAACCGTCGTCGTTATTGAGGTGCCTGAATATCAGGCAGCAAAGGGGTAAGCCAATGCCGAGTAATAAAAACAACAGGCTGAAATGATTAAGGTTGAAGAGGATTTCAAACTGAGAAAGAAAACGTAATATCGGAAATGTCAGCGTCATACTGAGCATGACGGAAAGTAATTGGCTAATGGTTAGCAGATTATTACCGCTGTGGTACGTGCTGTTATTTAGATTACTAAAGGCCAGCGTACTTTCTGCTGAGTATAAGGTCGAAATCAGCACGCCTAACATCATGGCGATGATGCCGATGAGCAGCATCGATTTCTCTTGCACGGCAACACTCAAGGCGAGAATACACAGCGACGTGACGCTGGTTGTCAGCATCAATAGCCGACGGTAGCCAATACGCTTGACCAATGGCTCGAACAGCAGTTTTGACAGCAGCGCACCGCTGGAAAAAAGCAGCAGAATCAGGCTGGTTTCCGCAGGTTTGCAGGCCAGCGTTGTTTGCAGCATTAACGAAAGCACGACGGGCGTTGATGCCAGTAGTGTTCGCGTCGCGATGCCGCCAATAACGCCGACAGAAAAGGTTCTGATGCCAAACAGGGCGCGAGGGAATAATGCCGTCTCTGTAATGAGATGCTGCCGATAATAAATGAATACCAAGCCCAGCGTGCTGCAAGACAGGAATAGCATGACGAACGTTGGCAAGATATTTTTCGTGGCGGTGGTTAACATGAAGGCCACGAGAAATAACATCAAAATGGGAAAAGCGACTTCATAGGCACCCGTTCGGGTTGTCTCTTTTATGGCAGCAACAGGAATATATCGAGTTGCCAGAAAAAAGCAGAGTAAAGCCAGCGGGATATTAACGAGGAAAATAGCCTGCCACGAGAGTAAGCTAACCAGAATATTGCCGAAAACGGGGCCGATTAGGGTGCCGAGTAATCCCAATAAGGTCACCCGATTCAGGAAGCGTAATTTCAGCTTCTGCGGCGTGGTTCGCAAGATGACGGTTCTGATGATGGGCAGCATGAGCGCACCGCCGATGCCTTGTATAAAGCGGAAAACGCTTAAGCTGCCGAGTGTGGTTGCCGTCATGCACAGCAGCGAGCCGAGCGTGAAAATGGCAATCGCAATCTGGTAGGTTTTCCGTTCCCCTAGCCGTTCCGCCAGCCAGCTATTGGCCGGCGTAAACGCGACGACCGTGACAATGTAGGAGATCACGATCGTTTCCATATGCAACACCGGCTGGTGTAGCGACTGCGCGATGGCAGGAATGGCGACATACACCATGGTGGTATCCAGGGATTGCATGAAAAAGGTGGCAGAAGCAATCCAGAATAAGACCCATGACGTGTTCATTCAGGCCACCGTCATTTGTCCGGCATAAAGCACGAACAGTCGTAGCAGGAACACACCGAACAGGCTCATGGCCGCTAACGTAATCAACTGGCCTTTGCCGGAATGAGTGGAAGGCTTGCGCACCTGATTGGCAATGAATGGGATCACAATACCGATGCCGATAATGCCAATCCAGAATACACCGCCCCAGAAACCCGACAGTGCGGTCTGTGCGGCGACAACCTTTTGCCCGCCGCCAAGCAGCAGCCCGATAAAGAATGCGAACAGCAGGAGCAGTTCGGCATACACCACTGGGGTTTCCACGCGGTGGATGAAATGCAGGGAGCGTGGATTCTCCGATGTATTACGGCCCCATGCACTGGCCAGCAGCATGACGGCAATGCCGGAGGTGGTGCCGGATACCAGAAACAGGACGGGCAGAACGGGGTTATTCAACAGCGGGAATGATTTCAGCGCGGACAGCAGGAAACCGGTATAGCAACCGAGCAGGACTGCCAGCACCAACAACAGGTTTTCAATCACCGCCGCCTTTTTGACGATCATCGTCGTTAACTTACGCGCTCGAGCAGCCAGTGCGGGCCGGTGCCAGACGGTCTCAAGATGCGTCAGCCACCCATCATGATAAAGCGTGATGAGCCATAACAGCATCACGACGAAATACACCTGAAAGAGCATCACACCAAGCGACATGATGGAGGGCGGGTTGTAAAAGACCATCAAATACCAAAAGGTAAAGGGTTTGGTCAGGTGTAAAATCAGAATTCCCAGCCCGAGGATCACGGCGAGCGGTGCGACGATAGCCGTGGCTTTGATGACGCGATTACTGCCGTGATATTCGGTAGGAACGTAGTGCCTGATGAGCAGAGACAGCGACACCATTCCCGCGGAAATGCCAACCAGAAGAAGATAAACGGCGATGGGCCAATCCCATACCAGCGTGTCGAATGTGAAGGCATTATGCATTGTCGATTTCTCCTCGTTTCCCCGGCATACGGTAGAGCTGGGGTTCAGTGCCCAAATAGACCTTGGAGCGGTAGGTCGCGTTGCTCGCGATCATCTTGGCAATGTTGCTTTCAGGGTCGTTGAGATCGCCAAATACCAACGCTTTAGTGGGGCAGATTTCGACGCAGGCGGGCTGCTTCCCGGCGGCCAGATTGGTTTCCCTGCAAAAATTGCATTTGTCCGCCGTTTTCGTGACGGGATTGATGAAACGCACATGGTAAGGACACGCGGCAATACAGTAGCGGCAGCCCACGCAGCGTTTATCGTTCACATCAACAATGCCGGTGAGCGCATCTTTGAAGGAGGCTCCGGTCGGGCAGACGGCAACACAGGGCGGATTCTCACAGTGCTGGCAGGACTTACGGAAAAATTGCTTGATGGCGCGCGTTTTCTCGACGGCGGGAATGTCGACGGTTTGCAGTATGTCCAGCCGGGTTACGCCATCAGGAACGCTATTCGTCTCTTTGCAGGCCTTGATACAGGCTTTGCAGCCGATACAGCGCATTTCGTTATGCAATAAGCCATATTTAATGGCTACTTTACCCAGCGTTTTTTCTGGCTCATTTTGCGCTTGTGCAAGACCGATATTTCCACTAACGGCAATCGCACTTCCCATATAGGCAATAAAACGACGGCGAGATAATTCTTCCATATCATAAATCTTCACATTGAGGTGATAGCCATGCGAATACCCTAAGATGTCATAGACATTATTAATGTCGTCATCGTGTTAATATTTCGCAGTGTGGCGCTAATAGAAAATAGCGGTCCATCATTACGATGGAAATAATAAATAAGCCACGTTGTTATTGTGGTTTTATTGGAGCATGGGAATAAAAAGCCAAATGTGCGCTTGGTCACGTTTATTTTTTTGTATATCCGTATATAACAAATACCGATTTGTTATAAATGACATTTTGTTGTGCTATTTATTTAGAAGATGATTTTTTATAAGTTTCTCCTTTTAGTGGGATGCGTTTCTGCTAGGGTTTTTTATCAGGTTATTTTTCAGAGAAAGATAAATGTGAAGAATTGATGTGTATCAGATTACGCATTTTTTTAGGCGAGGATAAAAGGGTGATGAATGGATAGGTCTCTTTTTCTGCAACAAATAAAAACGTTAGTGCTTATTTTACACTAACGTTTATGCAACATAAATAATAAGAAATCTATTCTATAGATTTTAAACTAGCATCAGGGTTTTAGGTGCTTATCAAGAAAGCGCACGGTAATTTGCATGATGTCCGGTTGCAGCCAATGCGGCCCACCGTGCTCTGCGCCTTTAACGCTGTAGTAGGTGGATTCGATATTTTTCTCCGTCAGAGCCTGATGCAGTCTCTCAGTCTGACGTGGAGAAACCGAGGTATCGTTTGTGCCGTGCATAATCAGGAACGGCGGCGTGGTGCCGCTGATAAAGTTAATCGGGTTTGCCGCAGCCGCTTTTTCGGGGGAGCGGGTAATCGCGCCGCCTTCATTAAATACTGCGGTGCCGTTGACCCAGATAGCTTCTGTCGCGGAAGGCGAGGTGTGTTTCTGAACGACATCATCAGGGAATCCTTCACCGACGAGCGTCAGATCGGATAAGCCATAGAAATCAATAACAGCCTGGACATCGCTGCTTTGGTCGAGATTATCGCCTTTATCGTAGGCTTGTGAGCCATTGGTCACCCCGGAAAATGCCGCCAGATACCCTCCCGCCGATGAACCGAAAACCGCGGCATGTTGGCCGTCAATACCGAACTTTTTCGCATTAGCGCGCAGATAGCGAATGGCGGATTTGACATCTTCCAGCGGCGAGGGGAAAAGGACGGTAGGAGCGACGCGGTATTCCATACTGGCAACGACATAACCCGCTTCGGCAAGGCTAAGGCGCTGTTGTAGATAATTATCTTTATTGGCGTTAATGAATCCGCCGCCGGTAATGAATAACACGACGGGAAGTGCTGTTTTTGCTTCAGGCTGAAGGATATCCATTTTTAATGCGACGTTAGGGTAGCCGCGCATCGATACCTGAGAATAAACGACGTCAGAGATTAACTTCACCGAGGTGGTTTCCTGCTTTACGGTGATTTCATGTTGGTTCTGTGCTGCATTGATTGCGGTAGAACTCATCATCGTGAGTGAAGCTAATACTATTTTGGCTGTTTTCGGATAGTGCATACTTTCAGTCCTTTGTTAGAAGCATGTAAATTAGTGAGGTTTGTGAAGAACGATGTCATGTTGTGAAAATAATATTAAAAAATCTTTAATGATATGAGGTGTACTGTCTTAAGGTGATGAATTATATCCTCCTTGATAATAAGTTGACTATATCTGTCATTAACGCTATTTCTCATTAATTAAATGTGCATCTAATCACATTTGATTATTTACAGGTCCCTATAATTGTTATTACAGGTGGTTATACTCGTCATACTTCAAGTTGCATGTGCGTTGGCTGCGTTTAGTCACCCGAATCACTTACTTGAGTAAGCTCATCGGGATGAAATGAGAGACGTCCTGTCTCTCACCGAAGGCCAGCCGTTGGCTGGTCAAATTCGTTCCCGACGAATTTGTCCTTCACTTGCCGCGTTATTCGGCCTTATGGCCTCACCCCTTTGGGGTCAGCGCAAGCGCTGTTCAAAAACGCCTTGCCGTTTTTGTCCTGAAACTCGAATTATTTAGAGTATATAAATGAGACAGTTGATGCGTAATATAAAACAATGTTTAGCATAAAGCGTGTGATTTATTATCAGGAGCTCATCCGGGTTGGGAGTTTCACTAAAGCGGCGAAGGCGCTGAATATCTCTCAGGCTTTTTTGTCGCAGGAGATCGCACGGCTGGAACTTGAAACGGAAAGAAAACTGATTAACCGAACCACCCGGCAGTTTTCTCTGACGCCATTCGGGGAGATCTTTGCTGACAAAATTCAGGGGATGATTAAAGAGCATTATGAGCTGGAACAGTTCGTCAGCAGCTATGAGGAAAGCACGGATGGCGCGTTACTGGTTGGCGTGATCCCGATTTTTAACCGTCTGGCTCACTACAACATGTTTAACCTGTTTCAGAAGGCCTATCCCAATATCGATATCTCTTTCATTGACGGCGTAAGCACCGATTTACTGGAAAGGGTGCGCAATGGCGAGATCCACCTGTCTTTCTCGACGCCTTTTGATGAGTACCTGACCGATCCGTTGTTTCATCACACCATTTGTCAGATCGATGACATTGTTGCGGTGATGGCAAGGTCGCACCCGCTTGCCGACAGTAAGATGCTTAGCTTGCCGCAGCTGGTAAAAGAAAAGCTGATCGTGCCGCAGAAAGGGACGGGGGAACATGCCGCTGTTTCCGAATCCTTCACTCGACAGGGCATCAACCCCAGCTACTTTCGCGAATGCAGCAATATGGACATCATTATGGATCTGGTGATCAACCTGTCCGGCGTGGTCTTCCTCTGTTCGTCTGTCGCCAAAAGCCTGACCGCTTACGACGTCGCGGTGATTCCGCTGGAAGAGCAACTGAAAAGGACTTTCGCCATTAGCTATCTGAAACGCAGCACGAACATTCCCATGGTGCGCCTGTTTCTGGATTTCCTGCAAGATTACAACAGCAAGCCCGTTCGGTAGGCATTTTCCTTGTTTGGAAGGTGCAGATCGCCTGATAGTTGGCCCCTCGATTGGCTTAGGCTGAACGTTTTTTAATCACGCAGCAAGAGGGTTGTGGTATTTTTTTATCTATACAAATCAGTCAGATTCATAATCCATGTGTAGTAGCCAGGCTACGCTACTTTGAATCTTTAAATAGCGGAAGTCCTTGGGATTTTCTCCATTCAACGATAGTGTTCAGAATGCCCTCCGGGGAATCATCTTCACCCTCATTAGGGTAATAGATAACATCTGAAACTGTTGGATATCCGGTGATGTTAATCAAATGCTCCATTAAAGAATCTTGATATTCATCCCCTCCATTGGCGTCACATATTTCAGTAATCAGGCTAAGAAATTCATCTTTCGTATATTCTGAGAATTTGTTTTTTAACTTCATAACTATCACCTACCGAATAGAGTGAATGCTGACATGATTTTTTGGGGTTGTAATTCTAATGTTATCAACATTATATACATCCCCACCTTCTGATACTAATTCCACATGATGTAATTCAAACGAACGCCGCTTTCCTGCCTGTTCTGTCGTAATCGTTCGAGGCGAAAGTCCTTTTTTCATTCTGCTTATATTATTCCTGCTGAATTGAACCATTAATTCAGGACACTCTGCCACGGCTAACCAAAATGCTTCCCTAAAATCATCAAAGCGTTCAAATTTTTGATCTCTCAGCTTATCTGCAACCTGAACAGGCACTGGCGCGCCTAATCCTGAACTGGCGGATTCCAGCCATTTACCTTCACTACTCAATACCTCACCTTTTCCTGTTACGGTGCCGGGTTTATCCCGCGCTGATTGCAGATAAACATAGATTGGTTTTATCTCTGACCCATCAGGGAATACTAAGATCCAGTCATTAAAACCATGCTCATCTATTGCAGGAAACGGTAGCGTGGTCGTTTCTATTTCATCCTCGGGGATAGGGTAGATCAGGATGGTTGGTTGACTTATGGGGTTTACCGGGTTTCCGGTATCCGTTACAGGCTCTGATCCATCAGGCTTTTTTGGTGTCCATGTGATGGTCGGGCCATCTAAGCCGGGCGCTGGTGTGAAGGTATAGCCCTGAATCTTCGCATCCCACACCATGTTGGCAACGCGAACGCCTTCATAGCGTGTTCCTTCCCCCGTATGAACACCATATACCTGCATCTTGCCATGAATATCAGGACGCCAGAAAAACCGGACGCGTGTTGTTGCCGTTTCGCCCGCCCAGCCTTTACGCCGTAGCTCATCTTCCAGCCAGTGTTCATCTCGTCCTGGAACCTTATCACTGCCTTTCCCCGCAGACGGGATATAGAGCGCGGAGGCTAATGCGCCAATATACGGCACACTTCTTGCCGCACTCAGCACGCCACCTAGAGACCATTCTCCCCAGACTTGTGTCATGACTCCCGTCGCGGCCAGTAAGCCGACATCTGCACTGGCGACAGGCTCTTGCTGTTTCTCTGTGACTACCGGGTCGATAAGCGGTTTGGCAATGGGGACTGGGGAAAGCGTTTTGTCATCAGCAGCGACCAACAAATCAAACAGGGTCTTATACCAGGGTTCTTGTGGGAGAGGTTTGGGAGGAGGTGGCTTGGGTGAAGATGTTGCGGTTTCTGATACCGCTGTTTTCTTCTTCGTAGCCTGTGCATGTTGCACAACTTCATGCGTATTACTTGCAGAATGATAATCATAGCCACAGCAATCGTCTTGTTCGGGCTGAGCAAACAGCACCATGTCCCCGAAATTTTTGACTGGCTCTTTTTCCGTCCTTGCATCAATACAACCTTTATCCTGTAAACAAGATTTGGCGTAAACAGGAGGAACGGTCAGCATTGGTGTTAATGCCAGCAACGGTGCATGGCTTAATACTGCCTGTTTAGCACAGTCCTGAACCGGAGATTGATAAGGTGTATCACCAATAATAACGTTGCCACTGCCGGAAATAATCACACCACCACAATTGATGCTATCTCCAATACGCGCAGCAGGCTTGCCGTTAATAATAACGCTGGATGAGCCTTCGGCTATTTTTCGGGAATGGAGACCATGCGGCGCATTGGGGCAGGGGCAATCATGAAGTAGAACTGCATCGCCTTTACGGGCAGCACCCGGCATCGTCATTTTCCTTTGACAGTAAAACAATCCTTTTGATAGCTGAATGTTGGGCGTTTTTTATGGGGGATTCAATACCGGAACCGCTACCAGCCTCGCATATAGTGGCGCGAGCATTGACCGCACAAGCTGCCGCCTACCTTTTATCTCTCCACGTTCTGCTCCCCCGACGCACTCCGGTTTTTCTTCCCGCTCTTCATGAATTTTAGATAAATGTTGCAGATGTGAATAAATGTGAGGCGATTCAAATTATCTCGATTAATATACTTGTATGGTAGTCAGCATAAACGAATGGCTACATGCACAGAAGGATAAGTAACGTGAAGATTGTCAGCGCTGAAGTGTTTGTCACCTGTCCGGGACGGAACTTTGTCACCCTGAAAATTACGACAGATAGCGGATTAACCGGCCTCGGCGATGCGACGCTCAACGGGCGTGAGCTGCCGGTCGCCTCTTACCTCAAAGATCATGTGTGTCCGCAGCTAATTGGCCGCGATGCGCACCAGATCGAAGATATTTGGCAGTATTTCTACAAAGGCGCGTACTGGCGTCGTGGTCCAGTGACGATGTCCGCGATCTCGGCAGTTGACACCGCGCTGTGGGATATCAAGGCCAAAGCCGCCAACATGCCGCTCTACCAACTGTTGGGCGGGGCATCGCGCACGGGCGTCATGGTCTATTGCCACACCACGGGCCACTCGATTGATGAAGTGCTGGATGATTACGCTAAGCATCGCGATGAGGGCTTCAAGGCGATTCGCGTACAGTGCGGTGTGCCGGGTATGAAAACCACCTACGGCATGGCGAAAGGCAAAGGGCTGGCGTATGAACCGGCGACGAAAGGCAACTTGCCGGAAGAGCAGCTGTGGTCGACGGAAAAATACCTCGATTTCACGCCGAAACTGTTCGAAGCGGTGCGCGACAAATTTGGCTTCAACGAGCACATGCTGCACGACATGCACCACCGCCTGACGCCGATTGAAGCGGCGCGCTTTGGCAAAAGCATTGAGGACTATCGTCTGTTCTGGATGGAAGATCCAACGCCTGCGGAAAATCAGGAGTGCTTCCGTTTAATCCGTCAGCACACGGTTACGCCGATTGCAGTTGGTGAAGTCTTTAACAGCATCTGGGATTGCAAGCAGCTGATCGAAGAACAGCTCATCGACTACATCCGTACCACGATTACCCACGCGGGCGGGATTACCGGCATGCGTCGCATCGCCGACTTTGCCTCGCTCTATCAGGTGCGTACCGGTTCGCACGGGCCGTCGGACCTGTCGCCTATCTGCATGGCGGCGGCGCTGCATTTTGACCTCTGGGTGCCAAACTTCGGCGTGCAGGAATACATGGGTTACTCGGAGCAAATGCTGGAAGTATTCCCGCATAACTGGACATTCGATAACGGCTACATGCACCCAGGCGAAAAACCGGGGTTAGGCATTGAGTTCGATGAAAAGCTGGCGGCCAAATACCCCTATGACCCCGCTTATCTCCCGGTTGCCCGTCTGGAAGACGGCACGTTGTGGAATTGGTAAGAGTGGAATAGGTAATCAGAGGTCAAAACATGAAAAGCATTGTGATACAGCAGCCGAATGAGCTGGTGATTGAAGAACGTCCTATTCCGCAGCCCGCGGCAGGTGAAGTTCGGGTGAAGGTAAAGCTGGCGGGTATCTGCGGTTCGGATAGCCACATCTATCGCGGGCATAACCCTTTTGCCAAATACCCGCGCGTGATCGGGCATGAATTTTTCGGCGTGATTGAGGCGGTGGGTGAGGGCGTGGATGCTTCCCGTCTGGGCGAACGTGTCTCGGTCGACCCGGTAGTGAGCTGCGGCCATTGCTACCCTTGCTCCATCGGCAAGCCGAACGTCTGTACCTCGCTGGTGGTGCTGGGTGTGCACCGTGACGGTGGGTTCAGCGAGTACGCTGCCGTACCGGCGAAGAACGCGCACATCATCCCGGATGAGATCCCTGATGAGTTCGCCGTGATGGTCGAGCCCTTCACGATTTCAGCCAACGTGACCGCACAGGTGAAGCCGACGGAGCAGGATATCGCCCTGATTTATGGCGCGGGACCGATGGGGTTGACCTCGGTTCAGGTGCTGAAAGGCGTGTTCAACGTGAAGGAAGTCATTGTCGTCGATCGCATTCCTGAACGTCTGGATATGGCATTACGCAGCGGAGCGGACAGGGTCATCAACAACGCATCGCTGTCATTAAAAGACGAGCTGGAAGCGCTGAATATCAAGCCTACGCTGATTGTTGATGCTGCCTGCCATCCGTCTATTTTGCAGGAAGCGATTACGATTGCGTCTCCTGCGGCACGCATCGCCATCATGGGTTTTTCCAGCGAGCCTTGTCAGGTCAGCCAACAGGGAATAACCAGCAAAGAGATCTCCATTTTCTCATCGCGCTTGAATGCCAATAAATTCCCGATCGTGATTGAGTGGCTGAAAGAGAAGCGTATCGACCCAGCAAAACTGATTACCCATCGGTTTGATTATCAGCAGGTGGTACAGGCGATTGAGGTCTTTGAAAAAGATCAAAAACGCTGCTGTAAAGTCCTGCTGACATTTAATGATGCATGACACGTTATTAACAACAGGGGATATATAAAAGGAAAAACTATATCGACTACAGAATAATATAATGATTCCTTTGAAGTAATTATTTCTCTCTTAATCACTCCAGATCGTCAATAACGGACTGGAGTGGATTGCGACACCATGATGAACGGTAATTTTACTTACTGTGCTCTACCATAATTACAAATCGTCGAGAGTATATATGAATACGCAAATAGCATCTGGACAAGATAAGCCTGTAAGAAGTACCAAGGATTTAGTCAAGGCGGCAGTATCCGGCTGGCTGGGCACCGCATTAGAATTCATGGATTTCCAACTGTATTCGCTCGGTGCGGCATTGGTTTTCCATGAAATATTCTTCCCTGAACAATCGGCGGCAATGGCGCTGATTCTGGCAATGGGAACCTACGGCGCAGGCTATGTCGCACGTATCGTTGGTGCCTTTATTTTCGGCCGTATGGGGGACTCCATCGGCAGAAAGAGAGTGCTGTTTATCACCATTACCATGATGGGGATCTGTACTACGTTAATTGGCGTGTTGCCGACCTACGCACAGATTGGTATTTTCGCGCCCATCTTGCTGGTGACCTTGCGTATCGTGCAGGGATTAGGAGCGGGAGCCGAGATTTCCGGTGCCGGTACCATGCTGGCTGAATACGCGCCGAAAGGGAAACGCGGGATTATTTCCTCTCTGGTGGCAATGGGTACCAACTGTGGCACGCTCAGCGCTACGGCTATCTGGGCCGTCATGTTTTTTGCCCTCTCAAGAGAAGAGCTACTGGCGTGGGGCTGGCGTGTACCGTTCCTGGCCAGTGTCGTCGTGATGATCTTCGCGATCTGGCTGCGTATGAACCTGAAAGAAAGCCCGGTCTTTGAAAAAGTGAGTAATGATGTCTCTGGTACTGAAGAGTCGTCACCGGCTCTGGTGGTTGAGCAAAGCGAGCAAAAATCAGTACTGTCCATGTTCAAAAGCAAGGCGTTTTGGCTGGCAACAGGATTACGCTTCGGACAGGCGGGAAATTCAGGGTTAATTCAGACTTTCCTCGCGGGGTATTTAGTCCAAACGCTCTTGTTCAATAAATCTATTCCTACTGATGCATTGATGATCAGCTCCATTATTGGTTTTATCACGATTCCATTATTAGGCTGGCTCTCGGATAAAATTGGTCGCCGCGTACCGTATATTATTCTGAATATCTCGGCGATATTGTTAGCCTACCCAATGCTCTCTCTTATCGTCGATAAAGAGAATAGCGTTAACGTGATTGTTGTCAGTATTATCATTATTCATAACTTTGCGGTGCTGGGGTTATTTGCGCTGGAAAACATCACCATGGCGGAAATATTCGGTGGGCGCAGCCGCTTTACGCAAATGGCGATTGCCAAAGAAACGGGCGGCCTGGTTGCCGTTGGTTTTGGCCCGGTGTTAGCGGGTATTTTCTGCAACATGACCGGTTCCTGGTGGCCGATTGTCGTGATGATGATTGCTTACTCGGTGATTGGTTTATTCGCGGCTATCTGTATGCCGGAAGTGAAAGACCGTGACTTGGATGCATTAGACGACGCGGTATAACAGAACACCACTGCGCTCCTGTTTGCGGAGCGAAAACGGGGATAATGGGATAGAAGAGTAAAGCGTTTGCGCCATGGACAAAAACGTCAGGAACGTTTTTGAACGTTGCTTGCGACGGCCCTGAAAGGGTGAATCTCAGGGATGAGATTCATATTCGCGCAATCCGAGCGTACAGGGATGTATTCACAGCGTCTTTACGATCTACCCATTATCCCCGTTCCTCTCAGGTTTCCAGCAGTTGACATATTTTTTGAATCACCTATCAGGGATAACGATGAGTATCAGTGAATTTTCTACTCTTAAACCGCAGGTTGTGGTGCCGCGTTACGACCGACGCCTGCTAAAAACACGTATTGCGCATATTGGCTTTGGCGCATTCCACCGGGCGCATCAGGCGGTCTGTGCCGATAAACTGGCGGCGGAGCACGGTAGCGACTGGGGCTATTGCGAAATCAACCTGATTGGCGGTGAGCAGCAGATTGAAGCCATTCGCCAGCAGGATTTGCTGTGGTCGGTGTCCGAAATGGCGGACAGCGGCTGGAATAGCCGAGTCATTGGCGTAGCAACCCGCGCGCTGCATGCGGAAGTCGAAGGTATCGAGGCTGTACTGGAAGCGCTAAGCGCGCCGGATATCGCCATTGTGTCGATTACCGTCACGGAGAAAGGCTATTGCCACCATCCGGCGACGGGGCAGTTGAATAGTGAACATCCGCTGATTTGCCACGATCTGGGGTTACCCGCAGAACCACGCTCCCTGCCCGGTGTGATTCTGGCTGCCATCAAACGCAGACGGGAACGCCAGCTACCGGCATTCAGCGTGATGTCCTGCGACAATATGCCGGAAAACGGGCACGTCACGCGCAACGTGATCGTGCAACTGGCCGAGTTGCAGGATGTCGAACTGGCGCGCTGGATTGAACAGCACGTCACCTTTCCGTCCACGATGGTGGACAGGATTGTTCCAGCTATCACCGGGGAAACGTTGGAGACAATTCAGGGACAGCTGGGTGTAGCCGACCCCGCGGGGATCGCCTGTGAACCGTTCTTCCAGTGGGTGGTTGAAGATAACTTCGTCAACGGCCGTCCTGCGTGGGAAAAAGCGGGCGCGGAGCTGGTACAGGATGTCCTGCCGTTTGAGGAAATGAAGCTGCGTATGCTGAACGGTAGCCACTCGTTTCTGGCGTATCTTGGCTACCTTGCTGGCTATCAACATATCAGCGAGTGCATGCAGGACAGCGAACTGGTCGCGGCGGCGCATCATCTGATGCTGCGTGAACAGGCTCCAACGCTGCGTACACAGGGGGTCGATCTCGCCGCCTATGCGGATGCGCTGTTGGATCGCTATCGCAACCGTGCGTTAAAACACCGTACCTGGCAGATTGCGATGGACGGTTCGCAGAAATTGCCACAGCGGATGTTGGATTCGATCCGCTGGCATCTGGCTCGCGGCAGCCGTTTTGATGCGCTGGCGCTTGGCGTGGCAGGGTGGATGCGCTATGTCGGCGGTGTGGATGAGCAAGGACAACCGATTGAAATTAGCGATCCGCTGAAAGACTTGATCGCGGAAACGGTGCAACGTAGCCCGGAAGGTGAAAGCCGAGTCGCGGCATTGCTGACGCTGACGGCGATTTTTGGTGAGGACTTACCGAAGAATCCTGTCTTTGTTGATGCGGTGACGCAGCACTACCTGTCGCTGTTAGCGAAGGGCGTGAAAGGAACATTGCAGGGTACCGACTGGTAGGACGAAAGGGCGGCGGCGACGGCCGTCGTGTGACTGTATTGATATGCCGTAATCATAAATCAACACAGGATGAGGTGAGTGCCGATGATGCCTTGCCCTGTGTCTCCCACTCTTACCACGACAGGCGTTGTAACACTGACACTCGCTGCGCTAAGCGTGTATCATAAGCGGTAAATTTCTCGGGTAAGCACAGCGGCATGGATACCTCTTTTCAGATCAACAACAACGAACCAGTCAATCAGCAAATTTATCGCGTACTGCGCAAAGACATTGTGGAATGCAATATTCCGCCGGGTAAACTGCTGTCTGAAAAAGAAATTTCCGTGCGTTTTGATGTGTCCCGCCAGCCGGTCAGAGAGGCTTTTATCAAGCTGGCAGAGGCCGGGCTGGTGCAAATTATGCCGCAGCGCGGCACGTTTGTGATGAAAATCTCCGAGCAGCGCGTGGCGGATGCCCGCTTTATCCGTCAGGCGCTGGAATGTGCGATTGTGCGCCGGGCGGCAGAAATGGTGACGGAAGAACAGCTGTTGACGCTGGAGCACAACTTACGCCGTCAGGAACTGGCCGCGCAGAATGAGCAGGTGCGGGAGTTTCTCAGCCTTGACGACAGTTTCCACCAGCTTTTGACGCAGATTGCCAACTGTCCGCTGGCGTGGGAAACCATCGAGTCGATTAAAGCGACGATGGACCGCGTGCGTTTTCTCAGCTTGAGCCAGGTTTCACCACCAACCAGCCTGATCCAGCAGCACTACCTGATTTTTAGCGCCCTGAAAGCGCGCGATCCCGATGCCGCAGAAAAAGCGATTCGTGAGCATTTGCAGGAAATGATCTATTCGATCACGCCGATTGCGCAACAGAATAGCGACTGGTTCGAGCACGCCTGAGTAGCTATTGCGTTGAATAATCTGGTGGGAAGCACTCGCTGAACCATTGTCCTCAGCGAATGGATGAGGCTGCCCTATTTTCTGGCTGCTATCACAGCATGGTGCTTACGTGCCCATACTGTGATGGTTTGCTCACTCAGCGCGATAACACCGCAATTTCACTGCTGCTCAAGACTTCATCATAGATTTTGAAATAATCATATCAGCCTTTCATATAGTGAGTGGTCGGATATGGTAAACGCCCAAGAGAAATGTTATTCAGCTCGCCCTCGCAGAGTAAGTTAAAATAGAGATATATAAATTATGGATGTTTTTTGAAAGAATGCATAACATTTTTATGTGACTATTGAACGCCTATTATTAAATAGGATATTAAAAATGTTAAATGAAGTATCAAATAGTAAAACCAATGCACCGATATTATTGTGTCAAGATAGTCAATTAGTATCAACAGAAGGGGGGCGGATTGTTAATAAACTAGATTATATCAGCAATCTACCTATTGAAATAAAAGAAAAAATCGCATTCAAACTTAATGTTACGGATTATAATAATTTACGTAATTCATCTGAGTTGATGAAGACGAGTTTGAAATCTATTAGTTTTATCTGTAATGAGTTAATGGAGAACAAATGTATTGGAGAGGTAAGAGAGCAGTATTTGTCAATTTTCCGTAAACAAATAGATGAACTCATTAAAAATGATATGTCAGATGATTTATCACTAGCTATACAAGGACTTGAAATGTCTGAAGGTGTTTATCCTTTTGAATTAAAAACACAATGCTATAAAAATAATAAGAAGTATGGTGATTTATTAATGCGTTTCAAAATGAAGGCATCCGGTAATAATTGCAATAATAAACCAGGAATGCTTTTTCTTCGTAAGAATTCAGGAGAGGTAGGTGTGGAGTTACTATCACTGGAATTTAATAGTATTGATATTAATAAGGATATTCTGGATATTATATTTAAATCGTTTGACACCATTTTCAAAGAAATTAGCACCAACGATCGGCTTTTTTTTGCAGCTAGCGCTTATACCTTAATGAAAGGACTAATTGATAAAACTCCAAATAACATTAAGGTAAGCGATATTTCTGCGTGTACATCAAAATATCCAGAGTTAATTGAAACTGGGAGAATGACACTTGATTACTTCGCGGAATGAGTCAGTGCATTAAGAACCACTTCCAAATGAAGGTCATGTATTCAATTCGTTGATGCCCCTGTAAAATGAGCGATTTCAGGTGTGGAGTTGATGGCTCAGGTTGACGTGAAATGTCCTTTTTGTGAATGTACCGACGCAGTTAAAAAGCATGGTATGGGTAATGCTGGATACCAGCGCTCTCGCTATCAGTCATGCTGCCGTACTTTCCAGCTCGACTATGCGTATTGCGCCTGCCAGCACGGCATGAAAGAACAAATTGTTGACCTTGCTATGAACAATGCCTGCATTCGTGATACTGATCGGGCGTTACATATCAGCATTAATGCTGTTGTGCGCACCTTAAAAAACTCGCGCGCGATGTGTAACCACACTTTCGCTGGACAATCTCTAGATTTAGCTTATCTGCGAAGTTGATGAAATGTGATCATTTGTTTGCAACAAAAAGCAGCAACGCTGGTTGTGGTATGCGTGGGAACCTAGCCTCAAACGAATCATTGCCCATGCTTTGGGGGGCGGAACAAAAAGACGTTGCACCAAACTACTAGGTTTGCTTTCAGGCTTCAGCGTAGCTTTCTGGTGTACAGATAACTGAAATGTTGCCGGATAAAAAATACATAACTGGCAAGCTTTACACGCAGCAGATTGAGCGCGAAAACCTGAATCTTCGCAATCGGTTAAAACGACTGAATCGCAAAACTCTTGGGTACTCAAAATCAGTGGAAATGCATGACAACATAATCGGTACATTCATCGAGCGTGAACATTATCTACAATGATCTGATATACACATTGAATACATGACCATTTTTTGAAAGAGTGTATTATATTTTTATGTAACTATTGGGTATATATTTATTAAATAGGATAAAATAAATGTTACATAACATATCAAATAGCAAAAACAATACACCAATATCATTTAATCAAGGTAGCCAACCAACATCAGTAGAAGGGCAGTCGGGTTTTGTTCATAAACTAGATCATATCAGTAACCTACCTGTCGAAATAAAAGAAAAAATTGCATTCGAACTTAATGCTACAGATTATAATAATTTTCGTAATTCATCTGAAACGATGAAGGCAGATTTGAAATCTATTGGATTTATATGTGATGAACTAGTAAAAAATAATTTTTCTGGAAAAATAATGAAAAGACATTTCCCAATGTTTAAACATGTCAAGGAATTTCTTTATGAGGATGTATCGGATAGTTTATCACAAGCTATACAACATCTTAAAGCATGTGAAAATACACCTTTTTGTAATTTCATTGAGGTAGGAACGAAATACTACGAATGTGATAGTGTTTCTGACAATGTGTTAATGCGTTGCAGAGAGGAAATCTGCAGAAACATGTGCGATAAAAAGCCATTAACATCGATGAGTTATGGGGGGAGGGACTGCATAACAGCACTGGGTATTTATAATCCTCATCTTGATAAAGATACATTGGATATTATCTTTAAATCGTTTGATACCATATTCAAAGAAACTCGTACTAATGATCGACTTCTTTTAGCGTCTACTGCTTATATTCTTATGAACTATCTAATTGTTAATACCCCAAATGACATTAAGGTAATCGATATTGCTGCATGTACATCAAAATATCCAGAGTTAATTGAAACTGGGGTTGTGGTTGTTAATTATCAGCGCCAGAAGTCAGTGAATTAATAGCCACTCCCAAAAGGAGTGTTCATTAATAAATAGTGATCACTCCTGAGGGCTAAAAATGGCAGACATTAGTTTTAGTGTATAAGCGATGAACTCAGGGAGAAAATGGTTCCTCTAAATCTCCGCAGAAATTCGGCAACCAGCAGTGCTAACAATGTGTGTTTCATGCTATTCCCCATCAAATGTCATTCGGGTTGTGGCTACGGTGCGGTGACCGTGCCGCCTGTCGTGGATGAAGTGATACCACCCGGATTGAGCTGAGGATAATCATAATCAATGCGCAAAGGATGCGCGTACTCGCTGTTCCACAGTTGTGTATAGAGCATGTCTACCCGCTGCGCCATCGCTGGGTTCTGAATCACCATCTCCAAATTGCGCGAGTTATCCAGATAGCCGCCGCTCCAGTTGCTGGTGCCTATCCAGGCTTTTTGGCCGTCGATGGTCATGATCTTACTGTGGATCACGCGGGCAAACGGGATGAAGCCGCTGCTGGCTTGCGGTATTGAGACCGTTTTTATCTGAATGTTGGGTAGCACGGCCAGACTTTTCAGGTAAGCGATATTCGGCATTTTGGTGCTCCATTCGGACACCATCAGCTCGATCTGGACGCCGCGTGCGGCGGCGGTGCGAATCGCGTTATCGATCACCGCGTAGTAGGGGCGCGTTTTATCCGGGCCGTAAGAGAGCGGGACGTAATCCATCACCTGAATGCGAACCTGCTGTTGGGCTTCGGCCAGCAAACGAGGGAGTTCTTCTTCGGAATCTATCACGCCAGCGGGGTTGAATGCTTTGGGGCTGGCAACCAGATAGTTGCCCGAACGGTCAGCGGGTTGCGTTGCTGCGGGCAGCGGCGCAACGGTTTCGCCGTGGGTCAGTCGCGCTTGCGCCAGCCAGTCTTGTTCAAAAATGGCGCTAATCTGAGTCACCACGCGGGGATCGTCGATTAATAACCCCGTTTCGTGAATGTGCTCCAGCGCCCGCCAGTCAAGATTCTGGCTGCCCATGTAGGCCTGTTTGCCATCAACCAGCAGATATTTAGCGTGCACAATACCGCCGCTCAGGCGTTCAAAGGGGATTACGCGCAGCTCCAGATTCGGAATCGTTTTGAGCTGTTCCAGCGTGTCCTGCGTGGAAATTTTTAGCCCTTTTTCTTCAAGCAGCAGGCGGATTCGCACGCCGCGTTCTCCGGCGGCACGCAGATGCTGTAAGACGTTATCGAAGCGTGTTCCAGCCTGATTAGCGACATAGAATTGGCCCAGTTCAATGGTGTGCTGTGCGTTATCAAACAGCGATATCCACACCGCGTCGCTGGGGCGTAAATCGGGGGCGGTCAGCGTGGTTTCCACCGGGGCGTCATACACTAATTCATAGCCGGGAATGCTATAGCCGCTAGTGTCGGCATGAGCTGACGCACTCACAATAAACAATACGCCTCCTGCCAGTAGTGTGTTGATGCAATGCTTCCAGCGCTGCCCCGGATGGGTGAAACCACAACGATTAAGCATAGCGCTTCTCCGCTATCGCTTTGTCTGTCATTGCATTGTCCGTAACGGCACTGTGCGTTACAGCGGAGCCCGCTTTCTGTTGACGAGTATGCGGCATTCCGGCGCGAATCAGCAGGACTTTCAGCATTTCGTTGATGTGTTCCATTCGGCTTTGCAGGAAATTGTTCCCCAGCAGGCAAACCAGCGCGATGGCGATGCCCAGCCCGGTGGCGTACAGCGCGGTTCCCATGCCGGCGGAAACCTGACTTGGGTCGGAGATTCCCGCGGCGGACAGGGCTTTGAAAGTTTCGATGATCCCCATGATGGTGCCGAGCAGCCCCAGTAACGGTGCTGCGGTGACGACGGTTTCCAGAACCCACAATCCGCGCGACAGCTGCGGCTTACTTTGCAGATATTGTGTGTCGATCAGGTCGTTAAGCGCATCGCGGTTTTCTGCCTGATGCGACTGTGCCAGAACCGGCGTGACGACAGCGATTGGCAGACTGGGGCGCTGAGTCAGTGCGTCCGGCAGATCGTGAACGTGGCGAATATCCGCCGTCAGCGCGCGTTCCAGACGCTTAGCTTGCCGATGCGTATAGGAAAAATAGAGACTGCGTTCGATGATGATCATCAGGGCGATCACCAGTGAGGCGTACATGACGTAGAAAATAATCTCGTGCAGCATATCGGCGTTCATGGCCTGATCCTTTTGTTGCCTTGTGGGGCGTTGTTGGTGATGAGCGCCAGCACGGAAAACCGTGCTGGCGTATTACGTTAACGAATTAGAACGTGGCTTCCAGTGAGGCGTTGAAGGTGCGCTCTTCCCCGACGTTGTAAAACGGTGTGCCTGCCGATACGCCGTTATACGATCGTGAGTTGAAGCTCACTGAGCGCGCGGAGTCGAGATACTCTTTGTCGAACAGGTTGTTGACGCCAAAGCGTAAGGTGGCGCTTTTCACGATCTTCTTATCCACTGGCAGATAGATACCGGCGCTAAGATCGAAAACGGTACGTCCGCCGATCTTCTCGTCATTGGTCATGTCACCGTAGAACGATCCGACGTAGCGGCTATTCACTCCGGCGTAGTAGAGGCCGTCGTCATAGCCCAGCCCGAGGTTGAGCATATTTTTCGGCGCGTTGGCGACCTGCTTGCCCGTGGTGGGGAGCTGGCTGCCACCGGTGGCAAGATTGTTTTTCTGTGTGGTATCGGTATAGGTATAAGCCGCGAAGTAGTTGAAGTTATGAGGCAGTTTGCCGCTCCACTCCAGTTCTAGCCCTTTGTTTTCCACTTTCCCAGCGTTGATCATTTCGTAATCGCCGGCGGCGTTACGGCTGGAGATCTGGCGATCGGTAAAGCGAATAAAGAACAGTGAGGCGCTCAGCAGCATGTCCTCATCCTGGAAGCGCCAGCCGAGTTCCTGATTCCAGCTCAGCTCAGGCTTGGTATTGATGGAATCGCCAACGTTATACAACACGTAGTTGGGCGGGGTACGCATGTTGCGCGTGATGTTATAGAACACCTGATTTTCGGTATTGATGCGGTAAGCCGCGTTAAAGCTAGGAAGGAACTCGTGGTATTTCTTGTTCTTTTTCTCTGCGACGTTATACAAGCTGCCGAGGTTAGTCCCGTCACGTTCTACGTGCTGATAGGCCAGACCGCCGGTGAACGTCCATTCTGGGGAGAAGAACCAGGTGTCCTGAATCCAGATTTTATGTGCTGGCGTGACGGTAAATTGGTTACGGCCTTGAACCACGTTCCCGTTCGCGTCGGTGACCTGATTCGCATCGCCGGGTTTGCCGGAGATGTTAACTGGAGTGCCGTCGCTCTTAATCGGAATGAACGGCTGTGTTTGACGCTGGCGGGCACGCTCGAACCAGTAGCCGATATCCAGACTATGCTCGTCGCTAATATCCCATTTCAGCTTGGTGGTGATACCCGGTCGCCAGGTTTCTGTCCACGACGGGCGATAATAAGTGTTGGAGGTCAGGTTGCTGAGATCGTAGTTACCTGCGCGGTCCGACGTCGCGGATAACACGCTGGCGCTTCCGCTGCTAAAACTGCCGCCGTTCGTCGAGAAATAGTAGGGCTGTAACGTCAGCGCCAGATTATCGCGCAGCTGCAACTTCTGGGTGAACGTGACATTCAGTGTTTCAAAGTTATTGCGATTGAGTTTGTAGTATTGGGATATTTGTCCACGGCTGTTGTAGATAGGCGTCGTGGCGTAATCCATCTTGCGTCCATTTTGCTCGAACTGCCGTTTGCTCAGCGTCATGTAGTTGATAGTGTCTTGCTGATTGTATTTCACAATCAGGCTACTGCTGTGGCCATTTTCATGTTCATACAGTCCGTTCCACTCGACTTTATCGGCGCGGGAATAGCCTGCGCCGCGCCATTTGTCGGAATCGGTATACGAGTAGGAGAGCCAACTGCTGAAGCCGTTGTGTTGACCGGTTTCCAGACGTGCAAAGGTCTTGCTGAGGTTGTTGCTGCCGAACGTCTGCTTAACGAAGCCGCCAAATTCTTTCGCCGGACGGTGGGAAACCAGCCCGATGTTACCGCCGCTGGCACCGATGTGCGGGCCATCCATTTCTGATGAACCTTGGGTAACGAAGATCTGCTCCAGGTTTTCCGGGTCGCCCATGCCGTTCGGGTACACGGCGTAGTCGCCGGAATCATTGACGGGAATGCCGTCTGATGACAGGCCGACCTGATCCGCACTCATGCCGCGCATGGTATAGCTGACGCCGCTTAAGCCGCTGGCGTCGTTGCTGCTGACGTTCAGGCCCGCAGTGTATTTTAGTTTATCAATGGCGTTGCCTGCGGCGGGCATTTTATCCAGCGCGTCTTTTGTCACGGTCGAGCGCGATTTGGCGCTGTCTTCCTGAACCATTAATCCTGCGCCGAGCGGTTGTCCCTGTACGTTTATTGTGCCGACATCTGTCGCCTCCTCTGCCAGCGCGGAGCCTGCCAGTAATACGCCGACGACGGACAAACATACCCCAGAAAGTTTGAACGGTTTCATTTAATATCCTAGTTTTATCATTAGGTTATCTGCCAACATGCTGTTGACGTTATTTTTGCTGATTCACTCTCTTGCTCAGGTGCGAAACGCTACTGCGCCTGATAATCGAACGTGGCTAAAAAGCGTTTTGTGCTTTGTCCTGCAAAGGCATCGGCAGGGAAGGCCCGAACCTGTTTAAGACTCTGTAAGCTGGCCTGCGCCGCGCGGTTCAGCAGCATGCTGGATGCTTTGCTGTTGATCCCTGAATTGATGACCCGCCCTGTGCGATCGACTTCCAGCCAGACTTCAACGCGGCCTTCGGGACGCTCAAGCGATGCCTGTCGCCCGGTTGGGTAGCGTTTGGTTTGTTCAAGCTGCGCGCGCAGCGCCTGCGCATAGCTGTTTTCCAGCGCGGCGACATTCACCGACGGCGCGGAAGGGGCTGCCGGTGTTGGGCGCTTGGCCGGGGCTTCCGGGCGTGGCGTAGTCGGCTTGGCGGGTGTGGGCGCCGGTTTAGGTTTGGTTTCTGCCTTGGGTTTAACTTCGGGTTTAGGCTTCGGCTTCACTTCCGGCTTAGGGGGCGTAACCGGCGGCGCTTCTATAATCGGATCGGGTTCATTAACCGGAATCGGCTCGGGTTCCGGTTGTGGCACAGGTTCCGGTTCTGGCTCAGGGAGCGGTTCGGGCTGGGGAATGGGTTCCGGTTCAGCCAGCGTGAGCGCCATGACCGTTTCGTCGTAGTGCTGCTGAACTTTCAGCGGCGGCTGTTGGCTGGCGAAGAACAGGCAGGTGGCAAACACCGGCAATGGCAACCAACTGATGGCGTGGCGTGAGCGATAGAGCTGATACATGTCACAATTTCCGGGTAGCGATAGAAATGGACGAGAACCCACCCTGACGCAGGGTATCCATGACGGCTACCAGACGCTCAACCTCGACGCTTTTATCGCTGTTGATAATGATGGTGGTTTGCTGATCTTGCTGCTGCTGTTGCAACGTCGTCACGAGATCGCTCAGGGCCATTGGCTGCCCGTCGAGCTCAAGATGATCCTGCGCGCCAAGCGTGATGATCGCTTTCTTCTGCGGCTTGAGTTGCTGTGCGCTGCCTGCGGCGGGGAGTTGCGCTTTCAGGCCTAGCGCAGGAATAACGTTCATGCTGATCAGGACAAAGAAGACCAGCAGGAACATCATCACATCGATCATGGGAACCAAATCGATGTGGGCTTTTTGCTTCTTTGGTTCGTTCCAGTTTCTCATTACTCACTTCCCTACAGGCGCGAATGTCTGCATTTCTGAACAGGGCAATCCGCGTGGCGCTGAAACAAAGCAGCCAATATAGGTAGGGTTTGTTTAATTTTTTTTACATTTATGTGATTAATTTTTCATTTAGATACGTGTTGGTGGTAATTTTTTGTCAAAAAATAAGTTTTTTGATGTTTTTACATCATTTATAACAAAGGGGGGGAATACCCTGAGAAAGGGAGAGGTACATGTGGTGGGCGCTCATCAAGAGAAATGAATAGCCAGTGGAATCACTGGCCGGAGAATTGTCTTTTAGCTGGAGCGTTATCCTTTTCCGCGCGGTTTCCTGAAGGCGAAAAAGAGTTGGATTGTGTTGCACAGCACCAGAAAGGCGGTGATGACGAATACCCAGCGGAAGCCCATCAGGGCGGAGACGCCGGAACCCACCAGCGGCCCCAGTACGTTGCCCAGATACATGAATGACTGGTTATAGCCGAAGATGCGGCCTGTTACCTGCTGACTGCTGTATTTGACCAGCAGTGCCTGCACGGTTGGCATCAGTGCGCCATCGGCAAAACCCAGCAGAAAGCGCAGTATGCCGAGCTGTGTGGGGCTTTGTACCATCGCCATGACCAGAAACAGCAGCACGCTGATCGCCAGTGCGGCGATCAGGACACGATGTGCGCCGATCCGGTCGCCTAAACGGCCAAGTCGCGGTGCGGATAACAGGGCGGACACGCCGGGAATGGCCGCAATCACGCCGCTGATAAAGGCAATGTTGTCCGTGCCGGGAGCCAAATCGCGGATGAACAGCGTCAGGATCGGGCTGATGGAGCCGTTCGCCATCTGGATCATCATCGTCGTAATGAACAGACAGATGATGAGCGCCGGATACGGCAGCGAAGCGAAGACGGCTTTTCCGCTGAGTCGATTCTCTTTGGTGACCTTAACCACGCTCTCTTTAATGGCGAAAAGCGTAATCAGGAAGCTGATAAACAACAGGCCACCGGTGATGAAAAAGACGATGCGTAGCCCGATATAGTCGGCCATAAAGCCGCCGAATAAGGGGCCGAGAATAACGCCAGCAATCTGCCCAGTCGATAGCATGCCTAGCGCCCAGCCGCTTTTTTCACGCGGAACCTGTGAAGCAATCAGCGCCATCGCGTTGGGAATGTACCCGGAGGTCAGCCCCATGAGTGACCGTAGGATGAACAGTTGCCATACGTTGGTCGCCAGCCCCTGCAATGACATCACGATCGCCATGCCAAGTGCGGCGCGTAGCAGCATGAGCTTTCGCCCTTTACGATCGGCGAGGCTTCCCCACAGTGGCGCAACGGCGGCTGAGATGAGAAAAGACGAACTGAAGATCAAACCGGACCACAGACTCAGCGACTCGTGCGAGTGAACGCCAAGCTGCTCAATGTACAGCGGCAAGAAGGGTAATATCTGGCTCATGGCCAGCCCGGTGAAAAAACATCCCAGCCAGGCAGAGAAGAGGTTAAGTTTCCAGGTTTCCATGGGGTAGGAATGGGCCTTCATCAGCGAATAACCAATGGCGAAACCGTGGTGACTGCGCGTGAAAAAGTGTGCTAACCGACAGTAAATGGCGCTCAGTTAATAACGGACAGTGACTAAAATTTCGTCTTTCATCATGAGCATAGCATAGCCAGTGGCGTATTGGTCACTGATGGTAATGATTCGCAACAAAAGAAAATAATCGTGGGTAAGGACGGAGTAGGGGAAGTATTGGTGAACTTCATTGTGTGACTTGCATCACAAAAAATGTGCTTTTTCTCAACAAGAGTGTACAATTCATCCCCATAAAGCGGGGCACTGCGCCATTAAGACAAGTCATCGCTAAACAGTCATTCCATCGCTTAGTTAAACAATACGTTAAGTAAAACCAAGGTGAAAAAAGTGCGTAACTTCTTTAAAAAAATGCTGGCGGCTTACCTGAATACCTATAAAGACGTGCCGCCCGGCGCACTGTTCTAAGAGTCTGTGCTATGTATCGTATGAAACAGGCCGCCAATAGGGCGGCCTGTTTATTTGTGGGGCCGACTTATTTTGAGAATCAACATAACGTGGTTCTGAGTCAGTTCCCCTTTCTGTCGTGATATTACTTCGTGCTATAGACCGGAACGGCCGTCACTTCTGGCACGGCATCGGTCAGGTAAGCACCGGCTGCGCTGCTTCTGACTTCCTCATCATCAATAAAGCCATAGAACACGCCTTGTGATGCAGAAGCGCCGCGAATTTCCGCATCGCCACGCATTTGCGCATTGCCTGACAGCACAATACCGCGCTCAAACGCACCCGGCCCCATGAAGACCGTATGCAGTCGCGCGTTATCGCGTACCACGGTATTACCCTGTAGCACCGTCAGGCCCCCGACAACAGCGCGACCTTCCACCGTTCCGCTCAGAATCGTTGCACGATCTTCAATTCTGGCGTTATCTCTCACCGTCCCGCCGATGACGCGAGCATAAGGCCCGACGTACGCGGAAGGGGCAACATTGGCTGAGTTCGATACCCAGCCGCCGCCGTTTGCGTGACGAGAACCGTTAGCGGTTGGATTGGGCGCACCAGGCTGGCTGCCTTCCGGCCAGACGCCGGTGAAATCAGCCATCCACGGATAGCGGTAAAGGGAATAGTAAGCCTGATCCCACTTGATCTTCTGCATTTGCGACGGTGTACCCATGACCACCATGTAAATGCCGCGATCGTCCTGACGAATAGTGAAGTTTTTCACTGTGGCAGACGCGCCGCGCTGCAATTCACTGTAGCGAGAAACGCCGTCCGACCCGATAGCGACAATACCCCAGCGCCAGTCGGAATTCGGCTGTGGCATGGTCGCCGGATCGTTCTTCAACCCAGGGAAGCGGGTAATGGCCGATTTACTCTGCACCATGCCACGGAATTTAACGGTGATTTTCGTCGCACCGCTTTCTGGGATAAGTTTGACGATGTTATAGCCTAACTGCTGCGGAGCCTGATCGAACGGTACGGAGAAGCGGCGAAGGCTGGCGCTGGCACCGACAACCGGCTCAAGTGCGGTGGTTCTCAGCAAACGGTCAGCGTTATTCTGGTTGGGTTGCACCGCACCATAGCTGCCATAGGTTGAGCGGTAAAAACGGCCACGGTCGAAACCGTCTGGATCGATGTAATCCCAGTTGACGTTGTGCATCGCCCAGTCGCCGAAGACATCGTTGAATTCAGACTGGCTCCAGCCCATGTTGGTGCGCAGAATAGACAGCGGATCGGCGGTAGACTGACCGCTTTCGCCCCATTTCGGTGCTTTTGCCCACATATCGTTGATGGCACCATAGCCAAAGCGGTTCTTCACATATTCCATAAACTGCCAGTTGCAGTAACGGTTACGTGTTGAACCCAGATAAATATGCGAATAGTTGACCTGCATTTCTGAGCAGTGTGCCGACGTACCGCGGAATTCATCCATCTGGTGCGTCATCCAGTTCGCGTGGGATTCCCAAATCCAGCCAACGTAGTTATCGCCCGCACTCTGGAAGCCGCCAGTTTGCCCTTGCAGCGCATGGGTAAATTCGTGCGCCAGCCCCCAGTTATCCTTGAGTGACGCAGGGCCGATCCACATTCCCATGCTGCCACCACCTGCAATCCCGCCGCTAAGCCCAAAGGTCGGGTCGATGTGAATATTGGCTTTATATTTCACGGTCTGTTTGCAATAAGGCTCGGGGAACTGAATTTGGTTAATGAACTTATCCCAAATTTGCTCCAGTTTCTGCCCTGCGGCAACGGCATCATTGCGGTTAACGTCGTTATTATTCCAGCGGAAGGCAAAGTGCTCAGTCTGGTATTTCACGGAAGGCATATCGGTGATGGAACTATCCACCTGCCAGTTACCCGCGACACAGGCTTCAGCGGCGTTTGCCGTATTGACCATTAATGCGCCACTTAAAACGAGTAGACAGTTTAGCGGCGTGAGACATTTTTTTATCTTTGGCATAAATCCTTTTCCTAGCATATACCCGCTATCTTTCCAGTTGCAGGCACGTTGTTCAATACGACAACGTTTGGCTCTGCCCCTCGAAAGCTATTGGGATAACCATAGCTATTTTGCCTTTTTGCATACTGATGATGTATGGAAAAAAGTCCCATCATCGCCAGTATTCAACGGCAATCCTCAGGCCATCATGGCCTATTTTTACTTAAGTAGTACTTGTATGCCCCAAATAAGGACCCATTGATTATATTACAATTTTAAGACGATGGCATATCTGAATTTCTGGCCTCTGGTGAGGCGTGCAATACTTAACGCAAACTCTGTTGTGAATCATTGGCAGGGTAAGTCAGTGATCACTAGCCATTGTTAAAAAATAAATAAAGGGATTGTCTCGTAGAGGAAGAGAAATAAATGTGACAGTGATGGTGATTAAATAAAGATAAGATAGTTTATAGCGCCACATGGTTTCTATAAAGAATAACTGTGTCTTTGCATTGATTTTATCTTGATTAAATCATGATTTTTATGTGTAATTCAGTATAAAGATATTATTTTTTGATTAATGTAAGTTTTTTATTTTACCTGTCGATATAACATTACTTTCATGTTGTTTTTTGGTGCTTTGATGAGTATAAAATTTAGGCTTATATCAGTTATGCTACTGATGGCGGTTTTATTATTAGTCGTTTCTATTATTGGTCTTTCGGGGATAAACAGTTCAAATCAATCTTTAAAAACGATGTATAACGATCGGCTTATCGCATTGGGGTATCTTGATAATGTGACTCGCCAGACGAGTAGCGTGATGTTTGAAATTGCCAGTGCAGATATTGCCAACATTGAGCGAACAAAAAAGGCACTAGAAAATATATCAAAAGCAAGAAAAGTGGCTGATGCACAATGGTTATTGTATAGCAAAACCTATTTAACGGGTGATGAGCAAACGCTGGAAAAAGAGTACGATGTATTGCGAAAAAACTATGATGAAAATGTGCTGGGTGCCGCCGTTAAATCGATTGAAAATAAAGATAAAAATACGCTTGAACGTATTATTAACGCCTCGTTAAAAGATGATTATATTCCTCTTCAAAAGTTGATGGATGATTTGATCCGGATTCAATCAGAGGTGGGTAATGAGCTTTATGTTTCCTCTCAGCATGATTTCACCAAAATATTGATAGCCGTAGTGGTTACATTTCTTGCCGGTGTCGTTGTTGTGATCCTGCTGGGATGGCGGTTAATTATGTCGATTGCTGTTCCAGTACAGAACGCCGTTGGGTTAGCACGTAAAGTTGCAGAAGGCGATCTGACCCATCCTATTGAAGTAACTTCAAAAGATGAAATGGGGCAGCTTCAACAGGCGATGAAAGATATGGTGTCGAACCTGACTAATATTGTGGATCGCGTGCACAGTAATGTGGATGTGATTGCCACGGCATCGGGCCAGATCAGCAGCGGGAATATTGATTTGTCTTCGCGTACAGAGCAGCAGGCTAGCTCGCTCGAGGAGACGGCGGCGTCGATGGAGCAGATGACCTCTTCGGTTAAGCAAAATGCGATTAATGCCAAAAATGCCAATGGACTAGCAACTACGGCGTCTAAACGTGCAGTGGATGGCGGGAAAATGATGACGAACGTCATTACCACCATGGAGGATATCGTGACATCTGCTGAAAAAATTACCAATATCATCAGCGTGATTGATGGTATCGCTTTCCAAACCAATATCCTGGCATTGAACGCGGCGGTGGAAGCCGCGCGGGCAGGGGAACAGGGTCGTGGTTTTGCCGTGGTGGCTGGCGAAGTTCGCAGTCTGGCTCAACGCAGTGCCAGCGCTGCTAAAGAGATCAACGATCTGATCGGTAACTCCGTCAATCAGGTGACGAAAGGCCGTAGCTTCGTGCGGGAAGCGGGCGATACCATGCACGTTGTGGTTGAAGATATTCAGCGTGTTGCATTACTGGTTGCTGAAATCTCAGAGGCAAGCAATGAGCAAAGTATTGGCATTGAGCAGATCAATACGGCGATCAACCAGATGGAAGTGGTAACACAGCAGAACGCGGCGCTGGTCAATGAGGCTGCTTCTGCCGCAGAATCATTATTTGAACGTACCGAAGAGCTGAGTAAAGCGGTGGCAGTGTTCCGTACTGCCTAACCATTCGTGCATAATCCTTCGTGGTAAACCAGCCCATTGGACATTCATCCCATGGGCTGACTTTCTCGCTATGCAGGTTGGCGTAGCGGGTGAGGGATGCTTTTCATTGCCCAGTACAATATGCTGGCCACGATCAGCGAATTAAACGCCGGTACGCCCCACTCAAAGGCTAATCCGACGATGGCGCCGACAATGCTGGCAATAATAGCCGGCCAGCCAATCAGCGGCGTTTGTGCGTTGTCGGGTAATTGGCCTTCGGCACGGCTGGTTTCGAGCAACGTCTTGTGGGTGCGCAAAATATAATAATCAACCAGCATTACCCCGATAATCGGTGGGAACAGCACGCCTAATAGCGTCAGGAAATCAATAAAGCGGTCCAGAATACCTGCTACCGAAAGCAGTGTGCCGATGAAGCCAATGACCAGCGTGATCGAGACATAGCGTAATTTCTTCCCCGTGACCCCTTCTATCGCATTGGCGATTCCCAAAGAGGAGGAATAAAGATTGATATCGTTCACCCTCAGTGTCGAAAATATCACGGCAATCAGCCCGATGCCGCCCGCTGCCTGAGACATGATCGTTACAACGTCTGCGGTATTGAGCGCACGGGCAATAATGATGGCGAGACCATTCACCATAAATTCCCCGACGATAATCGACAGCATCGTCATCCAGAAAACGTGTTTTCCTTTTTGGGAATAGCGCGTCATATCGGGAGTAATTAAACTCGCGACGATACAACCGCCTACGACCATCGTCGCGCCAGCGCTAATGGAAATGGCTTCACCGTTAGGTGCGGAGGCGATCAGTTCAGCAATATTGTGGCCGGAGAGCGTCATGATCGAGATATAGCCGACGACGATGACAAACATCGGCACGGCGATTTTGGCTGTAAAGCGTAACGCCCTGAAACCAAAGGCAACCAGCAACGTCAACGCAATGCCGGACAGGGTGGCAGACCAGCCAAAACCGAGCTTATCCGCCATTGCAAAGTTAAGCGCTTTGGCGAATACGGCGTTCTGGACGCCGAACCAGCCGATGAGGCTAACGGCGATCACTAGCCCAATCAGGACGGAACCAATACGGCCAAAGCCGCACCAGCGTGCGAGCAGGCTGCCCGACATCCCTTCTTTCATGCCCGCATAGCCCAGCCCCACGGTCACCACGCCAAAAATGGCGCTGCCAATAAAGATGGCGAGAAATGCCTGGCCCAGCGTCATGGAATGGCCGAGCACCGCACCTAACATAAACTGGTCTAGCGCGGTTAACATGCCGATGTGCACTAATGCCACATTTAAAAAAGGCAGCCGGACACTCAGCGGAACGCGGCTGACGGGGTAGTCATCTATTTTTTCCATGTAGATAGGTTCTCTTATATAAATTGAATGCCTTTCTCGATGAGAGAGTTAGGAATATAACCATCGATTCCAAGATGGCGACAAAATTCCTCAAATTGAGGTAAAGAATGCGCCTCTGCTTTTTGATACATATTATATATTCTGTTCTCGATTGTTTTTGGTGATACGTTCATTTTTCTGGCTATTTCTTTATTTGATAAGCGCTGTAGTATCAAGAAGATAATATCCAGTTCTGATTGGGTGAAAATACTGGTTGTTAATTCGGTTTTTAACGTGGTCGGCTTCTTTTGGTCTATATAGATGAGCGGAGACCGCGTATCCAGAGGCCTTGCATTCCACATCGTACCAATGCAAAGCTTATTTTCATCAAAGATGGGGATCTTTTCACTGACGAAGGGCGTCAGTATTTTCTTTCCATACCAATAGTGTGTTTCGATAACAGTGACTCTATTTTCACTATTTTCTGTTAATCTATCGTGTTCTTTTAAATCGTCAGAAAGTTCCGCCCAACTGGCAGGAAATTCATCATCTAGTCGTCCTTCAATATCAAAACGCATTGGCGTATTGGTATAAAGGTAAGCGGCTTTATTCATGTAAACATGGCGTGATGATAAATCTTTAATACCCCATGGTTCATTTAAACATTCCATCATAATAATCAAATTACGAATATAATCAGTCATGTTTGCTTGTGATGATGGCATCCTGCCCTCCTTAATAGGCTGGAATTAATTCAGCGGATCAATTTAGCTAAGTAATGTCGAGTATGCTTGTGCGCATATCCCGGTAGGTTCCCATATTCTTTGTAGCCCAATTTTTCGTAAAATCCCTTCGCCTGAAATCCGAATGTATCCACATAAGCCAGATGGCAACCACGCTTTAATGCTTCTTTTTCAGCAACCTGCATGAGTTGGCGGCCAAGTCCACTTTTACGATATTTCTCGCTGACCCAAAGATATTGAACTTCTAATGCACCCCACCAGGTTCTGGAGATTAACCCTGCGATAATATTGTTTTCATCGTCTTTGAAATTTAAAAAGAGAGGGGAAATATCAACAGCTTCGTACTGTTCATTGTGTTTCCAAAGGCTTGCTATTACAAATTCTTCTTCATCCGAATCTGGTGTGTTAGTAATATGTAGATTCATTACAATAAAACCTCATTATTAGCACGCTAAATTATACTTCCAATGTGAATGCTTCTTTATCATATCAAATATATTTAGGCAAGAGTGAATTTCACTCGTTCTTAGGTGGCTATATTACTCTATGATAAACAGCATAATCTGATAAGCATTGATTGTATTTTGATGATAATCAGAAAGTAAGCACGTATTTGCCTCACCAGGGAAAATACCAGATCATTTATAATGAAAATGTATGTTTTGTCGAAAAATGTGTTTTTTATGAGGGGGTAATTACTTGCTGATCTTCTTGAAAACCGATGCTGGCTAAACACAATATGCTGACTAAAAACAAGGTGGAGGCCATGATAAATCCGACCTCCTTTATCCTGCATATCTTTAACTTATTTCTGCCTCAATTTCCGCCAGAGAAACAATGCGACGTTCTGCCGCGGCACGCGTTGCGGCTTCTGCCATCATTTGAGCGCGCAGTCCATCATAAACGCCGGGGACGGAAATGGCTTCTGGCGTACCAGCATTGCGCACAAATACCGTAAAAGCCTGAATCGCGGCCGCATAGCTCGGTGCCATGCGGATCATGGGATCTTTCGGCAGCCCTTCCGTCAGGACTTTGTCATCAAAAATACGCATGACGCTGCCCTCGGTAATGCGTGATGATTCAGCCAGCCCGCCTGTACCAAACACTTCAATGCGATCGTCATAGCCATATACGGCGCGACGGGCGTTATCGATTTGGCAAAGCGCCCCGCTGGCGGTGCGCAGTGTCACCATCGCGGTATCGACGTCGTTAGCTTCAAGAAACAGCGGGTCGGCAATCACCGAACCGAAGGCCGCGATATCCGTAACTTCTTCACCAGTTAACCAGCGCACCAGATCAAAAAAGTGGATCATCTTGTCATAAAACAGGCCGCCGGAAACGCGCAGATATTCCAGAGAGGGAATGCCGTTAGGGCCGCGTGACGTGATTTGCACAGTCTGTACTCGACCCAGACGCCCCTGTGTAATGTCCGTTTGTATTGCGGCATGGTTACGATCGAAACGGCGATTAAAGCCAACCATCACCTGCTGCTGCTGTTCACCTAATTCAATCAGCGTGCTGTGGGCTTCTGCCAGCGTTGAGGCCAGCGGCTTTTCGCAATACACCTTTTTTCCTGCTCGCACGGCCGCCAGCATTAGCGGGCAATGTGTCTCTGTTGATGACGCGATGATGACGGCATCAATGTCATGAGCCGCGATGATGGCTTCTGCGTCAGGGAATACACGGGCACCGTGCTCAGCGGCAATGGCTTCTGCCCGTGCCGCTACGGGGTCGGTAACAGCAACCAGCCGTGCGAACGGGTGGTTTTTCAGGTGTTGAGCGTGTACCGAGGCAATGCGCCCGGCACCAATAAGTCCGATAGAAATCAAAACGGTTCTCCAGTAATTATTCGGTAATCATGAGCTATTGCAGGCCATTAGCCGACGGTCATGGGGAGATCGTCCGCGTCTGCCCATTCGGACAGCGAGGCATCGTAAAGGGCGACATTAGGATGGCCGAGTAACATCAGGACAAAAACGTCGGCACTGGCAGCCACGCCGTGTCCGCAATAGGCAATGACTTTTTTATTATCGAGATCGAGCGCGGCAGCGGCCTCACGCAGCCGATCCAGCGGAAGATAGGTTCCACTGTCGGCATCGAACAGGCTGGCGGCAGGCAAATTATGGCTACCAGTGATGCGTCCGGCACGACCGTAATTGTTCCCCTCTGCGCCGGAGAACTGCGCGGGCTGGCGTGCGCTAAGGATGCAAATGTGTTGGTTACCGATGGCGGCCAGCACTTCAGTTTTCTCGGCAATCAGGTGCGGGCGCAGCGAAGCGATGAACTGGCCTGCTGGACGATGGCGACCTTTGCCACTTTCCAGCGGCAGGTGTTCGCGCCGCCACTTTTGCAATCCGCCATCCAGCACAGCGACGTTATCAAAGCCAAAAACGCGTAACAGCCACCAGACGCGAGTCGCCCACCACGGATCGGCGCTGGAATAAACCACAACGCGAGTGTCGGGACGAACGCCAAAGCGTGTCATGGCAGCAGCGAAGTTCTCTGGCGTAGGGAGCATGTATTTATAGCGGTGGGTGTTATCAGACAGGTCGGCTTGTACATCAATAAACTGCGCGCCGGGGATATGGCCAGCGTGAAAATCAGCCCGTGCCGGTTCTGCGCGGTATAGCGTTTTTTCATCAGGAACTAAACGGGTGGTACAGTCAAAAATCAATATATCGGGGTCGGTCAGGTGGGCGGCGAGCCATTCGGTACTCACCAGCCCGTCAGCATGTGACGTCTTCATTGTGTTTTGTCCGTTACTCTCACAGCACCTTGTCCAGAAAGGCTTGTGTCCGAGGGTCCTGTGGATGATCAAAGAATGCCTGCGGTGTGTTGCTTTCGACGATTTTTCCTTTGTCGGTAAAGTAAATACGGTCGGCAACCTCGCGGGCAAAGCGCATTTCGTGGGTGACCAAAATGCAAGTCATGCCATCACGCGCCACATCCTGAATGGTGGTCAGCACTTCTTTGACCATTTCAGGGTCTAGCGCTGCTGTTACTTCATCAAACATCATCACTTCCGGGTTCATACATAGCGCCCGCGCAATGGCGACGCGCTGCTGTTGCCCGCCGGACAGTTCGCCCGGATAGGCGCTGGCCTTGGCTTCCAGATGCACTTTTGCCAACAGCTCACGGGCGCGCGCTTCCACGTCTCGCGCTGGCTGTTTCAACACCTGCATAGGGGCCATCATGATGTTTTCCAGGACGGTACGATGCGGGAAGAGGTTGTAGCTCTGGAAAACCATTCCTACCTTACGTCGCAGTGCCAGCGCATCCAGCTTGGGATCGTTCACCTCAATGCCACCGACGGTGATCGAGCCTGCATTGATGGGAGCCAGCGCATTGATGCAGCGCAGCAGCGTGGATTTGCCGGAGCCGGAAGGGCCGATGATGCAAACAATTTCCGAACGGGCGACGGACAAGGAAATACCGCTCAGCACGTTTGTTTTGCCAAAGGATTTATGAACATCAGTCAGGATTACCTGTGCAGGTGGCGTGTGCGTATCAGTCATCAGCGGGTTCCAAATTGCCACGTCCGTTCTAAACGGCGTGAAAATAGCGAGATCGGAAAAACAAAGGCAAAAAAGAGGATCAGCGTAATGCCATAGGCTGGCAGAATCAGGCCGGGGCGTGTTTCCGTGGTTAGAATCGTTTGGGTGATTGTCATGACTTCCTGCACGCCGACCACATTGGCCAACGATGTTGCCATGACCACTGAACAATAGAGGTTCATGGTAGGCGGTACCATCTGGCGTATCGCCTGCGGTAAAATGATCGTGAGCGTGGTGCGAACGCTACCAAAGGCGAGGGCGGCAGCGGCTTCCCACTGTGTCGTGGGGATGGATTTCAGCCCGCCGCGCACAATCTCCGAGGTATAGCCACTGACGGGGATAGCCAGTGCCACAACGGCTTTCACCCAGTCGGGAAAGCTGAACCACGTACCTGCAATCTTGATCTCAAACGGCAGCAGGAACATCACGTAAAACATGATGACTAGCCAAGGGCTGTTGCGAAAGAATAAGGTCAGAATGCGAGCAGGCAGCCGGATAATCGCAACATTGGCCATCTGGGCGGCGCCCAGCAGCGTACCGGCCAGCATGCCAATCGCCATACTCAGAATCGAAATGAGTAAATTGAGCCCGAACCCTTTTAGAATCAGCGGTAGCCAGGGAAGTAATACCGCGGAAGCGCTACCTGCGGGGAAAATTGCGTCTATGATCGTCATCGTCCTAGCCCCGGTACTTTTAGCCAACGCTCCAGCAGTTTCACCAGCAGGGTGAATATGCCCATTAATCCCAAATAGCTGAGCAGCACCACGTTCATCATTTCGAGCACATTAAAGTGTTCCGTCCAGATTTCATGCGCCACATACAGGGCTTCAGGCACCGCGATGGCATAGGCAAGCGCGGTGCTTTTGACTATCTGAGCCATGTTATTACCCAGCGCCGGCAGGCTGGTGCGAAAGGCCAGCGGCAAAATGATATGAACCATGGCGCGGGTGCGGTTGTAACCGAGGGATTCTGCCGCTTCGACGGTCGTTCTCGGCACGGCTTCAATACCTGCCCGCAGGATCTCTGCGACAAAGGCGCCGTATTGCAATGACAGGGCGATAACTACGAATTGAAACGGCGAGACCAGCGGCAGTTCGCCGTTTTGTCCGTAGGTGGAAAGATGGAAGTAGGAGCCGATACCAAAGAATAAAAAGTAGAGCTGGGCGAGCCCCGGTGTATTCCTAAATAGTTCGACATAGGCAGTGACCAGCCAGCGCAAAGGCTGCAGGCTGGACTGTCTGGCAAACACGCACAGAAAGCCAATGAGCATTGAGCCGAGGAGCGACCAGACTGCCAGCTCAACGGCAAGGGTAAGCCCCGTAAAGTATTTACGGGCTTCCCATGCGTTGTAAAACACCGAAAAGTTCCAGCCCGTTTGCTCGTAGAGTGCTTTAAACCCATCGGCGATAAATAACATCATTGTTACAGCTTAATGGCTTCTTCGTGGGCTTTTACGGCAAACGGTGCCGGTTTCAGTCCCCATTTTTTGGCCAATTCAATGATGGTGCCTTGCTTGTTCCAGTCTTTGATCACATCGGAAATGAAGTGGGTAAACTGCGGCTCGTTAAAGCGAACGGCCAGACCCCACGGGCCTTCGGTAAACGGCGTCAGGTTCTGGATGATGTAATCTTTCCAGATGCCTTCTTTGTCGTTAAGAAAACGAGCCTGAAGATAACTGTCATCGGATACCAGCGCGGCACAGCGACCGTCACGTAAGGACTGATCGACTTCCTGCTGAGTCTGGAAAGCAACGATGTTCGCGCCAAACTTCTGTTCTAACGGGACGTTCCAGCTCGATCCCTGATTGCTACAAATCGCTTTGCCTTTCACCTCTTCCCAGTTCGAGAAAGTCACGCCTTTTTTCGTCAGCAGCGCTGGGCCTGCGGCGTAATAGTAAGGTTCGACAAACTGAACCAGTTTCTTACGCTCTTCGCTAACCGTCAGTGAGGTAAACAGGATGTCGCATTTGCCCTGTTGCAAGAATTGCACGCGGTTTGCGGGCAGAACAGGCACCAGATCGACTTTGACCGTTTTACCCAGTTGCGTGGACAGGCGTTGAGTAAAGTCGTTCAGCAGATCGATGTGCAGGCCTTTGGTTTCCCCCGATGACTCGAGAAAGGCCAGTGGCGGGTTGTTGACGTTAGTACAGACTGAAATTACACCGCGATCGGCGATTTTTTCCAGTACGTCAGCGTGGGCAATCGTGGGAATGAATGATGCGGTAAGCGCAACACCACTCAAGGTCATCAGAGAACTCAGCGTTGTTTTTGACATATGATCAATTTACCTTAGTTAAGATAAGAGCCTCTGATATATTTTGCTAACGAGGCAGCCCACAGATAGAGGGGAATGTAGGGGGAACTGCCATTTTGTGTCAATAAAATCAACATTCGATTAAGTTGTATATATATCAACTTTTTGTATATGCCCGTTAAATGGAGAGAATGGAAACGTGAAAACCCGCAACGTCCAGCCTGTGGCGAACATAGCTGAAGAGGCGACTCGAACTGAAAATGTAAAAGGGGAGCTTAAGACGCTGACAAAAGGTCTGGCGGCACTGGATTTGCTGATGCACAACCAAACGGTGCGAACTAGCGATGTCGCTGATGTGCTTGCAATCGATAAAAGCAGCGCGTCACGTATTCTGCAAACGCTGGCTCAGGCGGGCTATGCGCAATCTGGCGAGCGCCGCAGCTTTGTGCTGGGGCCAAAATTGGCCGATAGGCCGAATACCGTGCGCCCAAAGAAAAGCCTGCGCGTGTGCGCTCGTCCGGTTCTGGAACGCCTATCTGCCCGTACCGGAGAAGCGGTACATTTATCGATTCTGGCAGATGAGCAGGTTTTATATCTGGATACGATCGAATCCAGCTACTCTTTGCGGGTTGATAGCCGTCCTGGCACTCTGGCACCTCTGGCGTATACCGCGATTGGCCGGATTTTTCTGGCGCTGGCGGGAGCACCCTTGCCCGATCAATTGCAGGCGCAAACGGAGCACACCATCACCGACCCACGTCTCTTTCAGATGGCGCTACAGACTATCGCACAGCAGGGTTATGCACTGCATGATGAAGAGTTTCATTTGGGTATTCGCGGTGCGGCTGCGCCCTTGTTCGATCGCAACGGTTACGTTATTGGCGCCGTTGGCGTTTCTGGCCCAACCGTACGTATTCACACCGAAGACCTCGATGCGTTGGGTGTGCTGGTGCGTGAAGAAGCGAATAAATTTATCATTGAATAATCGGATGAGACCGCGCGTTCCGGCGTGTCTCTCACCGTATGACATCAGGTTAAGGTCAATTCGGAATATGATGTAATATTGCTGTATATGCAAAATTTAAGATAGTTGTTGATTTAGGGATGGGTTGCGGCAGACTGGTAAAAAGAGAGGAATCGGGGCCAGCCCATCAACGAGAACACGATTTATCATGAAACCTGAAACGAAGGTTATCCATGCCGGACGCCATCCAGATGATTTTCTTGGTGCGGTTAATACACCGGTCTACCGTACATCCACGGTAATTTGCAATTCGATGGCGGAGTGGGACAGTAAACAGCGCCAGCAAACCTCTTTCGATGAGCCAGAACTCTTCTACGGCCGCCACGGCACCCCAACCACGAAGTCGTTGCAAGAGGCCATCGCAGAGCTGGAAGGTGGCTATAAATCCTTTGTTTATCCCTCCGGCGTGTCCGCGTGCGCGACAGCCATTTTAGCGTTTACCTCGGCAGATGATCATGTGCTGGTGCCTGACAGTGTCTATGGCCCAGTGCGCCAGATTGCTGGCACGCTGTTGAAAAGATTTCGTATCAACGTCGAGTTTTACGATCCGGCGCTGGGGGCGGATATTGAAAAATTATTCCGACCTGAAACCCGTGTGGTATACACCGAAGCGCCAGGTTCAATGACGTTTGAAATGCAGGATATACCGGCCATTGCTGAGGCCGCTCATCGTCATGGTGCCATTGTCGTGATGGATAACACTTGGGCTAGCCCGCTGTATTTTCAACCCTTTACTAAAGGCGTAGATATCTCTGTGCAGGCGGCGACAAAATACATTGTCGGCCATTCTGATGTCATGATGGGGATTGTGACCACCACCGAAGCGACCTACCAACGTCTGAAAGCGACCACGCATGAGCTGGGTTTGCTTGCCAGCCCTGACGATTGTTATCTGGCGCAGCGCGGTTTGCGCACGTTGCATGTCCGCTTGGAACGCCATTATCAAACGGGGCTTCGGCTTGCCGAATTTATTGCCCGCCAGCCAGAAGTTGCCCGCGTCATTCACCCTGCGTTACCCGGCGATCCGGGACATGCCCTGTGGAAACGTGATTTCACGGGGGCATCGGGGCTCTTTGCGTTTGCGCTCCACCCTGCGTTAAGCCACAAACGCACTGCGTTTGTTGAAGCGCTCACCTTGTTTGGCATTGGCGGTTCCTGGGGAGGCTACGAAAGCCTAATCCTACCGCTGAACCCCGTCCGATCTGTTCACCCTGATGCGCATCCTGGGACGTTGCTGCGTATTCATGCGGGATTAGAGAGTGTGGACGATCTGTTGGCCGATCTGGAACGGGCTTTTGCCCTTATTCGCCAATCTTAGCCTGCCATTCGAGGCATTTCATCGAACGACAAATCATTCTAAAAGAGAGTCATGCTATGCGAATTATTGCCTGTGGGGATTTACTGTTTTCCAGTCGCAATCTGGCCGCGCGAGTAGATAAAAATATCGTTGATCAGCTTGCGGCGGCGGATGCGGTTTTCGCCAATGCCGAATTTTGTTGCCCAAAACCCACCACGCCACCTGCGGCGGGTCGTGGCTATATCACGGCGGTGAAGCAGGCAACGCTGGACGAGTTTGTTGATTTAAATATCAAGCTGGTTTCTTTTGCCAACAACCACACGGGGGATTTTGGCTGGGAAGGCGTCGTTGATACCATTGATGCAGCAGAAGAACGCGGGCTGATTCACTGCGGCGTAGGGCGTAACCTTGATGATGCCCGTGCGGCGCGGTTCCTCGATACGCCAAAAGGGCGAGTCGGTGTCGTTGCCGTCAGCAGCACCCGTTCGGAAATCTTTGCCGCGAGTGTCGCAGGGGGCAGTGTGGTTGCACGCCCTGGTCTTAACCCGCTACGTTGGGGGCGAGCTTACGTATTACCGGACAAGGAATTCGAGCAACTACAGGGGATCACTGAACTGCTTGGCGTCGCTGCCAGTAACCGTGAAGGTGCCCGAATTGAAGTGATGGCAGATCAGGGGCCCGATCGTTTTAAATTCGGTTCGCTGTTTGAAAGTTCGATACAGATAGAGCGCGGTGAACAGGCTCACGTTCGCACGTTTATGAATGAAGAAGACTGCGCCGCGATTCTGAAAAGCGTACGCGATGCGGCAAACCGTTCTGATGTCGCCATCGTCAGCCTTCATACGCATGAAGGGGAAGGCGATGGCTGGTATGCTCCACATCCCCCAGCATTTATCGAAGATTTTGCCCGCCGGGCCATTGATGCGGGGGCATCAGCCGTGGTGGGGCATGGCGCGCATTTCCTGCGTGGGGTGGAAATTTATAATAAACGCCCGATTTTTTACAATCTGGGCAGCCTGCTGATGGAGTTTGAAGCGGGTGAATCGATTATCGCGCCAGAAATGTATGCCGCTTATGGCTACGAGCACGATGCGCGTCCTTCCGATTTGCACCGGGCGCGCGCAAAAGATCAGGAGGGGAATTTCATTGGCTTCAATGCTGAATCCCGTTTCTCCAAAAACTGTGCCGCGCTGCTGGATTACGCCGACGGGGCGCTACAGTTCACATTATTGCCTCTCGATCTGGGTATGAACCGTGAACGCCCGCTCGATCGTGGCTTACCCGTTACGGTGTCTGCGGCTCTCGGGCATGAAATTGCGGCCGATCTGACGCGTATGAGTGCACGCTATGGCACGGTATTACGCTATGACGAGGCGCTCGGAACGATCGCGATTGAATCAGCCTAGACGGCAATTCTCTGTCAGCCTATGCCTCATGAAAGAGGCATAGGTGAATATTTTCCTGCTCGTTTTTCCTCTATGCTTCTCTTTTCTCACTTTACCGGGCTGTTATACCCGTCATACTTCACGCTGCTTTGGGTTGGCTGCGTTTAGCGATCTTTGGCTTTTCTGTGCAAATCTTGGCAAGAAATGCCCCTTTTTACCCTGTTTGTCTCTGTCGGAGAGTCGATCGAATGTCGTTAAAAGCCTTACGCACGTTGGTCGCGATTGCTCAGTATGGATCGTTTGCCCGCGCGGCTGAAGCTGTATGCCTGACGCAATCTGCCGTCAGCCTGCATGTCCGCAGCCTGGAAGAAGACTTCAAGGTGTCGCTTTTCGATCGCTCACGTCGCATCCCAGTACTCACCGAAGCCGGACATCGTGCGGTGGAGCAGGCGCGGGATATCCTTGCGCAGTATGACGGCATCGCCGCCGAGTTAGGCGAGGGTGGGGAACTGGCCGGACGCCTGCGAATTGGCGCGATCCAGACCGCACTGGCTGGCGTTTTGCCCGCCGCGCTGGCTGCATTGCGTCGCGCTCATCCACGCCTGCGTGTTCTGGTGAATTCGGGGATGTCGGCGGAGCTGGCAATTCGCATTGATGCTGGCGAACTGGACGCCGCTGTGACCACTGAGCCGGTAAAACCTTATCCAACCGGTCTGGTGAGCACGCCGCTGTATCAGGAGGGATTCTGGATCGTTGCCCCACCGGCGCTAGCGTCTCTGGATGCCAGACAGCTCCTGCAAGATCGTCCTTTCATTCGTTTCGATCGTCGAGCCTGGGCTGGGCGAACTATCGATCGCGAGCTGCGCCGTCAGCGGCTGCGGGTACAAACCGATATGGAGCTGGACAGTCAGGACGCGATTATTCAGATGGTCGCCAGTGGGCTTGGCGTAGCGGTGATTCCACTGTCCGAGCGGGAGAAGAACCGTTTGGATAATCTGGTCTGTATCCCATTCGGCGAACCTCAGCAGCAGCGTCGTGTTGTGCTGCTGGAGCGCGAAGACCGCCCAGCGGCACGCCTTGCTGCGGCGCTGGCGGAAGCGATTCGAACACAGTCTGGTGACGATGTCATCCATGAGAAATAATTGAGTTAATGTCGATTTAATCTCGTTTTTTTCTCATCAGAAGTCCCGCTATGGTAGTGCCTGTTTCTTCACTTTCAGGTACTGACTCATGGTGTCCACTTCGCAGTCTATTTCCCCTCCACTATCACCGATTTTGCAAATGGCTCGGCGAGCCGCAGCGCGACGAGCCGAAGGGCATGATGTTATCGATCTGACATTAGGTGAGCCTGATTTCAGCGCGCCTGAGCATGTGATTAGTGCGGCGCATGAGGCACTCGCACAGCCGTTGACCTACTCACCGGCGAATGGTCTACCGCGCTTACGTCAGGCGATTCGGGCGCGGTTGCAGCAGGATCGTGGGCTAACGTATGGCGATGATCAGATTGCCGTTGGCTGTGGTGCAAAGCAGATTATCTTCAATGCGTTCCTCGCCACGCTACGGCCAGGGGATGAGGTCATCATTCCTGCACCCTATTGGGCAAGCTACCCCGACATGGTGCGGATGTTTGGTGGCGTGCCGATTATCCTGCCAACGGAAACGCGGAACGGGTTTCGGCTGGAGCCGTCATCCCTTGCGGCAGCGCTGAGTGACCGTACACGCTGGCTGGTACTTAATGCGCCGGGAAATCCGTCGGGTGCCACTTATGAGCCAGCGACATTGCTGGCCTTCGCGGAAATTCTTCGTCAGCATCCTCAGGTGCGTGTGCTCTCGGACGATATCTATGCGCACATCCGCTTTGGTTCGGAGCCTTATGCCACGCTGGCGGCGGTGGCAGAGGATATGAGAGAGCGTACGCTAGTGGTTGATGGCGTTTCCAAAGCGTATGCCATGACGGGCTGGCGCGTGGGGTGGGGCTGCGGCTCGGCGGAATTGGTTCGGGCGATCACATCGATACAATCGCAGAACTGTACGCAGACCAGCACGCTCAGCCAATTGGCGGCTATCGCTGCGTTGGAAGGGCCGCAGGATGGGTTGGCAGAACGAGCGGTAATCTATCGGCAGCGTCGCGACGCGGCGTTGACGGAGTTACGCCGTAGCCCATGTATCGACGTGATGACGCCCGATGGGGCTTTTTACCTGTTGCCGAAAATTCACGGTGTGCGTGACGATAATGCGTTGGCATTGCGCCTGCTTGATGCGGGCGTCGCGACGGTTCCTGGAAGCGCATTTGGTGTTCCGGGTCACCTGCGTCTGTCTTTCGCTACCGATTTGGCAGTTTTGGTCGAAGGATGCAGACGGATTGTCACTGCGCTGGAGGCAAGCGAATGATCGTCTCGCTCCTGCTGGCGCTGTTGCCTATCGTGCTACTGATCGTGTTGGGATCGTGGTTACGTCAGCACGCTTTTCTGACGGCGGCATTTTGGCCACAGGCTGAAAGGCTGGGCTATTACCTTCTGCTTCCCGCACTATTTCTGCATGGGCTGGCGACAGCGCGTCTGGATGGCGTGCCGGTAGCGGCGATGATCCTGACGCTGGTGTGCTCGACACTGGCTGTCGCTGTCGGGCTGGTCGCAGTACGCCGCTGCTTTCCTGTTGATGATGCAGCGTTTACCTCGGTATTTCAGGGCGGTGTCCGTTTTAATAACTACGTTGGCGTGTCTGCCGCTGCCGGGCTATTTGGTGCACACGGTGTGGCGCTTGCCGCCGTCGCGAACGCGGCAATTGTGCCGACGGTCAATATTCTTTGTGTCTTGATCTTCGCCCGCTACGGCAAGGCTGGGACGCCGTCATTCAAGAATATCGTGCGGCTGCTGGCGCTAAACCCGCTGGTGGTGGCCTGTGCCATCGGCATTACTTTGCAGATTACCGGGTTAGGGTTGCCGCCGGGGATTGAACCAGTAATGAAATCATTGGGACAGGCGTCGCTGCCGCTTGGGCTGCTGTGCGTGGGCGCGGCGCTGGATTTCTCTGCCGCGCGCAGCTGGCTGCGTCCTGTAGTGATTGCATCATGCGCGAAATTTATTGCGATGCCGCTGGTGACGATCGTCGCCTGCCACCTCTTTGGTCTGTCTGGCCCCGCGGCGATTGCCGCACTGCTGTTTCAGGCGCTGCCGACGGCATCGTCGTCTTACATTATGGCTCGTCAACTGGGGGGCGATGCGCCATTGATGGCGGGCATCATTGCGGTTCAGACACTGGTGGCGGGCATTGCGCTGCCGATTGCCGTCCTTGGGCTGAGCGGACTGTTATAAATTCCTCGAATGTTCTTTTTGTAACAATGCCTTGCTAACGGCATCAGTCTTTCACGTTCAGCCAGTTTTCTTTGTCATGATGAAGGCAAAATTTTACTATTCCCCAGATGTGGCCAATAAAGTCCTACTCCAGTGATTTGATATGCCAAAACCATTCACTTTGGAAGCTCGTGTCGGTGATAAGGGGGACTTTCGTTTGCGGGGCGATGGCACTGGCAAGTGTGTCAAGAAAGGTATTTAACGCCTGATACTGGTGAGCGAAAGTGTTGCACCGTTTATCAACGCAGTGGTTGAATCAATAAGCGAATTTTGCCGATATTGATGTGTCGAAGTTAAAGCATCACAGAAAAAAATCTGACATACTTTACTGACTGGCATAGGGTGATCTCATTGAGTTTTTTGGCGAAAATCAGTAGATCATAGAACTCTATGCCTGTCTCTTTTTCTGGGGATTCGTCAGCCTTCTGGGTAATAAAAAGCCGCCTTCTATGAAGGCGGCTTTTTATTACCCAGCCATTAGCCAGAAAGAGACTAATGGTATTTTAACGTAAAATAATGTTTTATCTTTCGCTGGCCATAACTGAATATTAACATCGTAATTTTGATATTTAATATTATCCAGAAGTAATGCATTCCCTCCAGGGTAATTATGAGGAGCATCGGCATTTCCTTCATAATAATTTATTTTTTCTACAGCCCCACCATCAAAAGAAATGCTGGCTTCACCTTTTTTACTATTAGGGTCTTTATCGAGAAGGTTAATATCAAGGGTTGTATTAAAAGGAACGCTGTGAATATTCACGTCAATCGTGATGTTGGCGCTGAAATCGCTGATGGAATTGACGTTGATAGTACCACAATTATCCATGCTACCAAAAGAAAATAATTGCCATGAAGCCGGTAATTTTTGACCTGTAGTTGCTGCTGTTCCTACAAAATCTGTAATTTTAGCCATTTTAATCCTCTATTGATTGTTTTTTATTAACGTCATATGTCATTAAAACATAATAAATAGGTTGTAATGCTGGGATTTATTTGTTTTTTTGACGTGTCGTATTTATTGTTATTGTAATTCCCGACGTGTTCAATATGATTTATGGATGAGGGTAATAAAGCATAGGCCAATTTAATTTCACAATGAATAATGCTTTTTTGTGTTTTTTAGTCAAATAATAATGGTTTTTTTAACTTAAATTTATACCAAGTAATTTTTGACATAGTAGATCTCTTTGGGAGAATTTATTCTAAATGAATTTTTCAACGAGGTTGATGGCGATAATAGCGTACAGCTAAGGAATTACGGTAAGCAGGCCGATGCCGATGCTGTTATACATCCGATGTTTGACCTATCTATCTGATTAATAATCAACATAATGGCCTGCATCGGGGTAATATGTTTGAAGAATTTGGCAATGGCTGAGGCGAGGCGCGCCTTTTTGGTGTGGTTAGATGATTCGGTTGTCGTCGCTGTCATTTTTTACACCTTGCGTAGGTAGGTTACAAAATTGTTATAAAAAATAAGTGAAAGGAATAACCACCCCACAGTAGTGGCGAAAATGAAGGTGGCACCCGCAATTTCAACTTCGGCCCCCGTACTTCACATTCAAAATTGTTACATTTCCTACGGGTGGTGTAAGAAACCTAAAAACGGCTTCTTCTTACGCATGGAGGGCTTTTTCAATGTCGCGACGCATTCCCTAATCCTGATAGCGTCCCTGATGCTATTATCTTTCAGTTCAGTGAGGAAGGGATACAGCAGGTAGCCTATGAGGATACGGAACATTACCAAATCACGCGTCTTTCCTGAACAACTCCGAGCGTATGTTACGTGAGCTAATGGTGGAGTAGGGGCTAAAGAGCGAGGTCACTCAAGCAGGGATGGAACCGCCCCTGCTTGAGTGACGGCAAGGAGATTATTGCGATAATCCTGCCACACTGTAATTCACTGGAAGCCAGCGATAGCCGTTGGTGGTGCCGTTACGTTCCAGACGCGTACCCACGTGGCCGATGCCGGGGAAGGGCAGATGAGCACCTGCAACCCAGTAACCCTGGCTGGCGGCGTCGGCCAGCGCCTTATTACGGGATTCCGTCGCCTGATCCATATTTGAGTCAAAGCTGATGGTGGTGTCTGGTAAGCTCATTTGCACCGCTTCCGCATGAATGATGTCTCCCCAGGCCAGCAGTTTTTTGCCTTCGCTCTCGATCAGAAAAGACGTGTGCCCTGGCGTATGTCCCGGACTCGGAATGGCGGTGATGCCGGGTAACAATGTTGCCTGCTGAGCCGGGAACGTTTTCAGCTTGTTCTCTTTACTAATAGCATCAAAGGTACTTTGCACGCGTTGAAACGCGGATTTTCTGTTCTCTGGTGCGTTCTTCAGGTTATCCGAGCTTAGCCAGAAGTCGGTTTCTGGCTGGCTGACATACACGGTGGCATTCGGGTAGCTGAGTTTCTTGTCCTGCACCAGACCGCCAAAATGGTCGCCGTGCAGGTGAGTCATCAAGACGGTATCGATCTGTTCAGGTTTGTAGCCCGCCGCAATCAGATTCGGCATTACTTTTCCCACCGTAGGGTTGCTCTGCTTGCCGTTGCCCGTATCTATTAAAATCAGGTGTTTCCCAGTATTGACCAAATAGGCGTTGATAGAGGTTTCCACCTGCGGCGTCAGCGATTTCTCTGCCAGCAGTTCGGTGATTTTTTCCGGTGGGGTGCGCTGCAACAACTTATCCATCGGCATGGTGTTGGTGCCGTCAGACAGCGCGGTAATTTCAAACTGGCCCAGCATCATGCGGTAATAGCCCGGCTGAGTTTTAATCTGCGCGATATCCTGTGCCTGAACAAATGCAGGCACGAACGTGCATGAGATGAGCAATAAGGCTAGAGGTTTCAATAACTTCATTTATTTTTGTCCTTGTTAATAATGAAAGCAGGCGAAATCGTAACAACAGATTGATTATTGACGCATGGGGCGAATTACTCAACCGTCCCACGGTTTGGCGTGTTCCCGCTGAGTTTTCCACGGCGCAGCCGCCCACCTGCAACGCGAATGATTTAGGGTATAATGTGTTTTTTAAGTGAACGAGACAGTGAAAAACATGCAGTACCCGATTAATGAAATGTTCCAGACGTTACAGGGTGAAGGCTATTTTACCGGGGTTCCGGCGGTGTTTGTGCGCCTGCAAGGGTGCCCAGTAGGCTGTAGCTGGTGCGATACCAAACATACCTGGGACAAACTGGCAGAGCGGGAAACCTCATTGGATCAGGTGCTGGTAAAAACGGAAGAAAGCGATGCCTGGGGAGCGGCGAGCGCGGATGACATTCTGGCGCTGATGGTGCAGCAAGGCTACACGGCACGCCACATTGTGATCACCGGTGGTGAACCCTGCATCCACGATTTAGCACCGCTAACGCTACAGTTGGAAAAACAGGGTTTCAGCTGCCAGATCGAAACCAGCGGCACTCACGAGGTGCGCTGTTCGCCCAAAACCTGGGTGACGGTATCGCCGAAGGTGAATATGCGCGGCGGTATGAAGGTGCTCGATCAGGCGTTGCAACGGGCGGATGAGATTAAACATCCGGTGGCGCGTGAACGTGATATTGAAGCGTTGGATGCGTTGCTGGCGCGGCTTGATGATGATAAACCGCGTATTGTGGCGCTACAGCCGATCAGTCAGAAAGAGGATGCGACCAAACTGTGCATCGCGACCTGCATCGCCCGTAACTGGCGGCTTTCCATGCAGACGCATAAATACCTGAATATTGCCTGATATGTATCGACTGCTAGTAGCGGCGTGAGAGAGGAATGCTCACGCCAGACTACAGCACCACCACTTCTTTGTTACTCGCCTTTATAGACGCAGCCGGCGGTGCAGGTTTCTTTCACCATTACGGCGCTGAGCAGCGGTAATGTCGGCTTTAACTGCTGCCAGATCCAGTGCGCGAGCACTTCGCTGGTCGGGTTTTCCAGACCGGGGATCTCATTCAGATAGTGATGATCCAACCGTTCCCATGTGGGCTTGAAGGCAGCTTTCAGTTCTGAGAAATCCATCACCCAACCGGTATACGGATCTACTTCACCGGTAATTTCCAGCCTCACCATGAAAGAGTGCCCATGCAGTCGCCCGCATTTGTGACCGTCTGGTACGTGCGGCAAATGATGCGCGGCTTCAAACTGAAAATCTTTAAATAGCGTAGTGACCATAGCGATGTTCCCGGTTTCGTTCTGAAAAAGGAGCTTTCAGAACAGAGTATGCAAAAAACCGTCGCATACTACCCGAAAGTGTCGCGTGAATCACTTATCGCCTACTTCATTAGGCTATTTCATTTGCCTGGCTGCACCAATAATGCCTACTGGATCGACGACTATTCTTCCAACTCCACGATTGCCACGTGATGCCAGCCTGATGGTAGCGGATCGGGGCGGTGGATCGTCATGTGGCTGGTGGTCAGGTTCACAACGCCACGGGCAAATAGCGCGGGCATGCCGCCTGGGTAATGGTCGACACCGAAGGCGCGACCTGTCGCCGGATTGACCCGATACGCATTGTCCAGCCCCATACCCGTCGGGCGTTCTGGGTTACAAGGAGGGCGAACATCGTACATGCCCTGTTCCGGTGAGTCGCTCTGCCGCTGTTCGAGATGCACGACATGGAAATGGATATCCCTAATGTAGCCTGCGGGCGTGCTGTGCAGGTTAATCGCTCCCTCGCTGATCCCTGCGATCTGAGAAAATTGCACTGCCTCGATCCGGCCTGGTTCGATGGCGGGATCGCGATAGCGCACGGAGATAAAGATCGGATCGGCTTTGCCCCAATGGCAGGGATGTGCAGCAACGCACTGGAACGTGATGTTGCTGAACTGTAGACGTCGGAACGCGCCACCATCGCGCGAGATCAGGCCGATCGCACGGTTGGTATCGTAAATGGCGCAGTTGCTGACGGAAATATCTTCAATGTCGGCAAAGGTTTCGGTGCCGATCTTCAGAGCGCAGCTTTTGGAGCGCAGCAGGCAATTGCTGATGACCACCTGCTGTACCTTCCGTTGCAGGTGGGGGGGCTTGTGGGTAGTTTTGATACAGAGCGCATCGTCGGCAGCGCTCAGAGAGCAGTTGCTGATTTGCACTTGCTGGCAGCTATCAAGATCCAGCGCGTCGGTATTTGCCATGCTCAGATCGTTATCAATCGTCAACCGCTCGACGATGATCTGACGGCAACTGACCAGATGCACGGTCCACATCGGGGCGTGTTCAATCGTAAAATCACACAGGCGGACGTGCTCGCAATCCTCAAAGACCACAACGCGTGGGCGATGCTGTGCAGGCAGGCGATAGCCCTGATCGTCGGGTTCCGCAGAGAAATAGGCGCCGGCATTTCCCATGATCTTACCCTGACCACAGATCGTGATATTGCGTTGTTGGTAGGCATAAAGAAATGCACGGTGCGACAGCTCGGCCATGCTGATCGTCGTGGCCTGCGCAAACTGTTCATAGTCACCGCTGACGATGAGCTCAGCGCCCGCCTCCAATTGCAGACAAAAATTGGAAGGTAGCAACAATCCCCCTAACAGATAGCGCCCCGGTTCCACCGTCAGGGTGCCGCCGCCCTGTGCCGCAATCCGATCGATAGCCTGCTGAAAGATGGCGGTATCCGGCGTGATGCCGTCGGCAGCGGGGGAGTATGACTGAATAGAGTGCTTCATCGCTTTATCCTATCTGATCGAGCCTGTTCCGATTGCAGCACGTTTGCGGGTTTTTAGCTGTGTCTGTCATGGTGAAATCTGCGGAGGTTGGAGCGGGCTTCACAGCGCACGGCGCGCGGCGTAAGGGAATGTGAAAGGCATAACGAAGAGGACGATGCGGCGCGTTATGCCGTGTGTGTTTCATCACACTTTTGCGCCGTTTTCTCGCTTTTGCCGCGCGCATGGCGTGGTTTTGTTGTTTTTGTGTTTCTTATTTGTGAATTAAATCTCTTTTTGGTGTGGTGCACCGGTTAATGATGTGAGGCACCTCCCTGCCACATCACATAGGGCTCACACCGCGTGGTTGAAACGCCCGCTAACGTGGTGCGGTCATCAGCATTTCTTCCGTCAGCCCCGCAAATCACGCGTTTTCCCGCCGTGATGGCTAGCGCGATAAAACGGGTTCTGCCTATCTTGTCAGGGTCGAGAAATGGTTTGATTCACGGCTATGTACCTACCTGCTTTCTCATCTATATCGCCACACCAGTACGCCAGACACACACAATAATAATGTCGTTGGGGGAAAAATGAGATTACCTGGACTGATTGTCATCGCCTTCTCTGCGCTCTGTTCGTTCGCGCAGGCTGCTGAACCCGTGGAATTACGCCTCTCCTGGTGGGGAGGAAACAGCCGTCATCAGGCGACCTTGACGGCGCTGGAAGCGTTTCAGAAAAAGTATCCGAACATCAGCGTGAGACCAGAATATACCGGTTGGGACGGGCACCTATCCCGCCTGACGACGCAGATTGCCAGCGGTGAAGAACCGGATGTGCTACAGGTAAACTGGAACTGGTTGCCGATTTTTTCCAAGACGGGCACCGGATTTTATGATCTGAATAAGCTGACCGATACGCTGAAATTACAGGATTTCCCCGAAGATGCGCTGAAACCCGCGACAATTGACGGCAAGGTGAACGCGATTTCCACCTCGCTGAATGCGCTGGTGATGTACTACAACACGGAAACCTGGAAGAAGGCGGGGCTGCCGTATCCCACCACTTGGGATGAGCTGTTCCATGCGGGCAAGGTGTTTAAAGAGAAACTGGGCGATAACTATTTCCCTATCGCCTCGCCTGCGCAGGACAGCGGTGAAGGCGTGCTGGAGTTGATCAACTATTACATGACGCAGAAATACCAGATCGGCATGATCGATGAAAAGAACAAGCGCTTTAACTACAGCGAGGCGCAGTGGATCGAGGCGTTTCGCTTCTATAAGCGTTTGATCGACGAACATGTGATGCCGTCTTCGAAGTATTACAACGCGTTTGGTAAAGTCGGGATGTATGAAACACGCCCCTGGATTAACGGGGAATACGGCGGGGCACACCTGTGGATTTCGGTCGTGAAGAAATACGCCGATCCGCTGGCGGCACCCGGTAAGCTCGAATTAGGGCCTTACATTATGACGCCGGGATCGGATAACTCTGGGCAGTTCTTCAAACCGTCGATGCTGTTTGCTATCAGTAAAAACACGAAACATCCGAAAGAAGCGGCGCTGTTGCTGAATTATCTGATGAACGATCCTGAAGGTGCGCTGCTGATGGGCACCGAGCGCGGCATTCCGCTCAGCCGTATCGCCAGACAAACGCTGGAAGAAAAGCAGAAACTGGATACGAACGATCTATCGGTTGCAGGGCTCTCAATGGCGCTAGAAAAACCGATGCAAACGCCTGTTTCCTCTTATCTTGAAGATCCGCAGCTTGCCAGCCTGATCCTGCAAACCATCGAACAGCTCGACTATGGCAAGAAGAGCGTGGAAGAATCGGCGAAAAACTTCAGCAGTTCAGGTGAGCGCATTCTGAAACGGGTGGTTCGCTAGGTCGTTGCTGACTAAGATCGTGATTAATTAAGGTAGTGACTGTCGGTGCGTTACGTGAGTTCAGCCAACTGCTGTTGCAGGCTATCGGCTAACGCGCGTGGACGCCCGGCGTCAAACATCACATGCAGACTCACCGGATAATCCCGGTGTTGCAGGCAGAAATCCTCCATCTCATGCCCAATCCCGTACAGCGCCTGAATATTGGTTTTGGCGATTTCCCGCAGCGTCCAGTTGTTCTCCACCTGTTTGCAGTAGTGCAGCGTAAAGAAGGCTTTCTGTGCGTGAACAAAGGCGCGACAGTACAGCGTCAGACCACGCCATTCCTGCTGCCAGCGCACGCTAAGCGCTTCTGGCATCGTGTGTTCGCGGGAGAATTGCAGTGCGGCCTGCTGGCACTGTTCCGCCAACAGCCAGGCGGCATCTTTCTCTTTCGCAATGTGATAGAGATTCTGCGAAGCCAGTTCCGCATGCTGCGGATCGAACGTAATATCCTGACCGGAACCCGGCAGCCAGTGGTTACGGTTGAGCTGGCCGTACAGGCTCCAGATCGCTTGACCAAAGCTGGTCGGCAGCAGGCTGTGACGGTGGAAAACGTGGTGACGCGCATACAGCGATAGGGAAATGGCCTGATGAGCCTGATCCAACAAGGCGAGCATCGCATGCAGCACGGTATCGTCCGGCTGCCATTGGTAGCGCGTCATTAGCCACTGTGCAAACAGCGTGCTTTCGTTTGCCGCTGCGGTCTGGTTAGTCAGCAGTCGGGAACAGGCAAACAGCGTAAATTCGCTGAGCGTGCCGATCACGCTGTGATTATCTACGCCTTCCCAACTGATGCGGCACAGGGCGCTGACAATCGCGGGATTTTTCTCCCGGCACCACAACAGTCTTCCTTGAACTTCGGTGTAGCGCAGGAAGGGGAGATTGCCCCAGCCGACCTCTTCGCCAGCCAGATCCAGCTCAACCCAGACTTCACGCCCGTTGATGTCCAGCAGCGCCGGATTATTGGGGAACTCAGGCCAGAAGCGTTCCGGCGTGACTTTGATGGCGACGGAGACCGATTCTGGCAGCGTGCGAATGGCGTTCAGGACATTACCGATATCCTGATGGCTGGCAGGAAACGCACGCAATACCAAATGGCGCTGGTGGTAGTGCATCACACGGGCGACGGCGGAAAATAGACGGTGATAGATCTGCTCGCTGTCGGCGTTGGTCGGCCAGTGCGTGGTAACGGGAACGACGCCGTTGATCGCATCGCCGGAAGGGGCGGAAAAGCGCAGCAGGCTATCGCTGTTGGAGATCGCCAGAAGCAGGCCGCTCAGCCGTGGAATTTGCTGCATCAACAGTTCGACTTTGGCGGCAAGGTAGTCGCACCAAAAATCGGTATCCATGCGAAGGCTATGTGTGTCGTCGAGTAATTCTGGGTGATGAAGCAGTAAATCCGTGGGAAACGACAGCTCTTTGCATTGCAGATATAGCGCTAGCCCCTGTTCACGGCAGTGCGCCGCGACCTGATTCAGGTAAACACAGCGGGAACGCTGCTGGCTGCTGATGCGATCGTCAAAACGCGCATTATTGTAGGCTTCCGGCGTCACCAGTTTATCCAGCAAATCCGCTGCGCCCAGCACCAGCGTATTAAAGCCGTGCTCACGGGCATAATCGACGACCGAGATGACTTGTTGCCAGTGCCAAATGTCTTGCGTATTGAGCTCCAGTGCGCGTCGTTGCCACATCATTTTTCTCCCGTTGCCACTGGCGTGAGTATCGCATTGATGTGCTATCGCAAAGGATAAATTCCTGAAGCGAACGCCAGAAATGTGAGCCTGTTCGCTTCTTTATAGAAGAGCGGTCAATACCGGATAATTTCAAAAATAGGCTCTCCAGAGGCGTCCAGTCAGCTATAACACTTTAAGCAATAAGGACTATCAGAAAAACCATTTAGTCATTTTGGTTATTTAATATTTCCATCATTTCTTTAATTGTTAAGATGCAGACCGTTACCCTTATCCTCCATCCATCTTTTTATTGCCTATTTTTGTATTAGCGTCGTTGGCTAACAGCACAGGCACAAGGAAACAGAAATCACAATGACTACTCCGGTTTCCCCCACTTCATTGCTTCCGCTGAGTGTGGAGCAATTAACGCGTTTACAGGCGGCAACCGGTGATTTCTCATCGACGCAGCTAGCCTGGCTATCCGGCTATTTCTGGGGTTTAGTACAGCAGCCAGGGAATGTGCAACTGGGGGCGATCGCTGCCACGGCAACGACAGCATCCGCAGTCACGGTGCTGGTACAAACGATTACGCTGATTTCCGCCTCACAGACCGGCAATGCGCGCCGGGTCGCAGAACAGCTGCGTGACGATCTGCTGGCAGCCAAGCTGTCCGTCAATCTGGTCAATGCGGGTGATTACAAATTCAAGCAAATCGGGCAGGAAAAACTGCTGCTGATTGTGGCCTCGACGCAGGGGGAAGGGGAGCCGCCGGAAGAGGCGGTCGCGCTGCACAAGTTCCTGCTGTCCAAAAAAGCCCCAGAAATGAAAGACACCGCGTTTGCCGTGTTTGGTCTGGGCGATACTTCTTACGAATTCTTCAGCAAGGCGGGTAAGGATTTCGATAGCCGTCTGGCTGAGCTAGGTGCGGAACGCCTGCTGGATCGCGTTGATGCCGATGTCGATTATCAGGGGCTTGCCGAACAATGGCGACGCCAACTGGTGGACATTTTACAGGCGCGGGTGCCGGTTCAGGGTGACGCCGTCGCGCAGATTGCCGCTCAGGGCGCACTGGATGAAATTACCAGCAGCCCGTACAGCAAAGCTTCACCGCTGCATGCCACGTTTGCCGTCAATCAGAAAGTGACTGGGCGTAACTCCGAAAAGGATGTTCGCCATATCGAGATCGATCTGGGCGATTCTGATTTGCGTTACCAGCCGGGAGATGCGTTGGGCGTGTGGTTCGATAACGATCCCGCGCTGGTGCAGGAATTGCTGGAACTACTGTGGCTGAAAGGCGATGAGTCTGTCAGCGTTGACGGCAAGACGCTGCCATTATCGCAGGCGTTGAAAAGCCACTTTGAGCTGACGCAGAACACGGCACCGATTGTCGAGAAGTATGCGGCACTGTCGCGTAATGAAACGCTGCTGTCGCTGTTGGCCGATAAGCCTGCGCTTCAGCAGTTTGCACAGCGTACACCGCTGGTCGATATGGTGCGACAAGCGCCGACTGAACTGACGGCGGAGCAACTGCTGGGTCTGCTGCGTCCGCTGACGCCGCGTCTTTACTCTATTGCCTCCTCGCAGGCGGAAGCCGAAAGTGAAGTGCACATCACCGTTGGCGTGGTGCGCTACGAATACGAAGGCCGCGCGCGTGCCGGTGGCGCATCCAGCTATCTGGCCGACAGGCTGAGCGAAGACGACGAAATCCGCGTCTTCATCGAACATAACGATAACTTCCGTCTGCCTGCTAACTCCGATGCACCGGTCATCATGATTGGGCCGGGCACTGGCATTGCGCCGTTCCGTGCGTTTATGCAGCAGCGCGATGCCGAAGGGGCAGAAGGGAAAAACTGGCTGTTCTTTGGTAACCCGCACTTTACGGAAGATTTTCTGTATCAGGTTGAATGGCAGCGCTACGTCAAAGATGGACTGCTAACCCATATCGACCTGGCCTGGTCACGCGATCAGGCGAACAAGGTGTATGTGCAGGACAAACTGCGAGAAAAAGGTGCGGAAGTCTGGCGCTGGATTCAGGACGGTGCACACTTGTACGTGTGTGGTGATGCCAACCGTATGGCAAAAGACGTCGAGCGGGCACTGCTGGATCTGATAGTTGAGCATGGCGGCATGGACAGTGAACAGGCCGATGAGTTTTTAAGCGATCTGCGCCTTGAGCGCCGTTATCAGCGAGATGTGTACTAATGAGTGAAAAATACGTTTTCAGTGAAAAACACCCCGGCCCCTTAGTGGTAGAAGGGAAACTCGCTGACGCAGAGCGCATGAAGACAGAAAGTAACTTTCTGCGCGGCACGATTGCTGAAGACCTGAACGATGGTCTGACCGGTGGCTTTAAGGGCGATAACTTTCTGCTGATCCGTTTCCACGGTATGTATCAGCAGGATGACCGCGATATTCGCGCCGAACGTGCCGAGCAGAAGCTGGAGCCGCGCCATGCGATGCTGCTGCGCTGCCGTCTGCCTGGTGGCGTGATGACGCCAGAGCAGTGGCTGCGGATCGACAAATTTGCGACTGAAAATACGATCTACGGCAGTATTCGTATCACGAACCGTCAGACGTTCCAGTATCACGGCATTCTCAAATCGAACGTGAAACCGGTACATCAGATGCTGAATAGCATCGGGCTGGATGCGCTGGCGACGGCGAATGACATGAACCGCAACGTGCTGTGTACGTCTAACCCGATCGAATCCGAACTGCATCAGCAGGCGTATGAGTGGGCTAAAAAGATTTCTGAGCATCTGCTGCCGCGCACGCGGGCCTATGCTGAGATCTGGATGGATCAGGAGAAAGTGGCAACGACGGATGAAGAGCCGATTTTAGGTTCAACGTATCTGCCGCGTAAATTCAAAACCACGGTCGTGATCCCGCCGCAGAATGATATCGATCTGCATGCGAACGATCTCAACTTCGTTGCGATTGCCGATAACGGCCGTCTGGTGGGCTTCAACGTGCTGGTGGGCGGTGGGCTTTCTATTGCGCACGGCGATAAAGAAACCTATCCGCGTACCGCCAGTGAGCTGGGCTACATTTCCATTGAGCATACGCTGGCCATCGCAGAAGCGGTGGTGACCACGCAGCGCGATTGGGGTAACCGGACTAACCGTAAAAACGCGAAAACCAAATACACGCTGGAGCGTGTAGGCGTGGATAACTTCAAGCAGGAAGTGGAAGCGCGTGCCGGTGTGAAATTTGAAGCCGTGCGCCCTTATGAATTCACTGGACGTGGCGATCGCATTGGCTGGGTAAAAGGCATCGACAATAAATGGCATCTGACGCTGTTTATCGAAAACGGTCGTGTTCTGGATTATCCGGGGCGTCCGCTGAAAACCGGTCTGGCGGAAATTGCCAAGATCCACAAAGGGGATTTCCGGTTAACGGCGAACCAGAATTTGATCATCGCGGGCGTTCCTGCGCGTAGCAAAGCGAAGATTGATGCGCTGGCGCGTGAGCACGGCCTAATCGATGACGGCGTCAGCGAGCAGCGTAAGAATTCGATGGCCTGTGTGTCGTTCCCGACCTGTCCACTGGCAATGGCGGAAGCCGAACGCTTCCTGCCGGAGTTCGTCACGAAAGTGGAAGGCATCATGCAGCAGCACGGCGTGGGCGATGAACATATCGTTCTGCGTGTGACGGGCTGCCCGAACGGCTGCGGCCGTGCGATGCTGGCAGAAATCGGCCTGGTGGGTAAAGCTATGGGGCGTTATAACGTGCACCTTGGCGGGAATCGCGAGGGGACACGCATTCCCCGCATGTATCGCGAAAATATTAATGAAACCGAGATCCTCGCGGACATCGATCGGCTTATCGGGCTGTGGGCGCAAGATCGCCAGCCGAATGAAGGCTTCGGTGATTTCGTGATTCGTACCAACATCATTAAACCGGTGCTGGATCCCGCTCGCGATTTTTATGACTGACAGGAGAGCCTGATGGCCGAATTTAATCTTGAGGCGCTCAACGCGTTACCGAAAGCGGAACAGACAGCTGAGTTGGCTACGGTGAACAGTCAGCTTGAATCGCTGTCTGCGCAGGAAAGAGTGAGCTGGGCGCTGGAGAATCTGCCGGGCGACTATGTTTTGTCGTCCAGCTTCGGCATTCAGGCGGCGGTATCGCTGCATCTGGTGACGCAACAGCGGCCGGATATTCCGGTTATCCTCACGGATACGGGCTATCTGTTTCCTGAAACCTATCAGTTTATTGATGCGCTGACAGAGCAGTTAACGCTGAATCTGCAAGTGTATCGCGCAACGGAGTCTCCGGCCTGGCAAGAGGCGCGCTACGGTAAGCTGTGGGAGCAGGGCGTGGAAGGCATCGAACGCTATAACCTGCTGAACAAAGTCGAGCCGATGAACCGTGCGCTGAGTGAGCTAAAAGCGAAAACCTGGTTTGCTGGCCTGCGCCGCGAGCAGTCTGGCAGTCGTGGGGAATTACCGGTGCTGGCGATTCAACGTGGCGTCTTCAAATTCCTGCCGATTATCGATTGGGATAATCGGACTGTGTATCAATACCTGAAAGGAAATGGCCTGAGTTACCATCCACTATGGGATCAAGGCTATCTATCCGTCGGCGATACACACACCACCCGCAAATGGGAACCGGGTATGGCCGAAGAAGAAACACGCTTCTTTGGCCTGAAACGCGAATGCGGACTGCACGAAGGGTAAAAGGCATCTGACACATTGTCGTTTGCCTGCCATGCTGTCTCTTAGCCATATTTTTATGTAGATGCAGATACGGTTTCGTGCGCCACAATATTGCCATTCCATGCTACTTCGTAGCACGCGCCCGACACGGGGCGGCTCAGCGCCGCTCGCCCCGTGACCCCTGGCTTTCCGGCGCAAATTATGCCGCGAATGCGGTGCCTTCGTCGGTATCGGGCTTTACGGCCCGCTTGCGACACGTTCCATACGTGGCGCAAGCTTTCGCCGCGTCCCTGCGGCTCATCCTAAGCTCGCTATCTCCTCAGCATAATTTTTTACGCCGGAGAAGAGCAAAATCTGCGAAGCCTGTGGGTTTGTGTATAAGAAACCGTCTTTATTAGGGGAAACCCCCACCTAATCACAGTTGTGAACAGGGTGTTATTCCATTACGGAACTTGTCATTCCAATTCGGCATTTCATAAGTGTTCTGTCCGCACCGTATAGTCGCATTATCTATTTTTTTGCTTAGTTAAGGCGACTGTGAACTATCTCCCTTTATTTGCCGATCTTCGTCAGCGTCCGGTACTGGTTGTGGGCGGCGGCGAGGTTGCTACGCGCAAAATCGATCTGCTGCAACGCGCGGGTGCGGAGATAAAAATTGTCGCACAGGCGCTGGCGGAACCGTTGGCGGCTCAGCATCAGGCTGGGCAGGTTGAATGGCTGGCGCATACTTTTACGCCAGAGCTGTTATCCGGCGTGTTTCTGGTCATTGCCGCTACGGATGACGCCGAGCTGAATGCCGCGGTATTTGAGGCGGCGAACCAGCGTCATTTGCTGGTGAACGTGGTGGACGATCAGCCGAAGTGCTCGTTTATTTTCCCCTCGATTGTCGATCGCTCTCCGCTGGTGGTGGCGATTTCCTCGGGTGGACAGGCACCGGTGCTGGCGCGTCTGCTGCGTGAAAAACTGGAATCATTACTGCCTGCCAGTTTGGGCACGATGGCGGACATCGCCGGAAGCTGGCGCGACAGAATTAAAACCCGACTGCATTCGATGCCAGCACGTCGTCGCTTTTGGGAGCGGCTGTTTGTCGGACGCTTTGCGTCGCTGGTGTCTGCTGGTCAACTGGCGCAGGCCGAAGACGAATTGCAGCAGCAACTGGTGCATCAGCAAGAGGAACAGCAGCAACCAGTGGCCGCACGCGGTGAAGTCGCACTGGTTGGTGCAGGCCCCGGCGATGCCGGACTGCTGACACTGCGTGGATTACAGGTGATGCAGCAGGCGGACGTGGTGCTGTATGACCATTTGGTCAGCGCTGACGTGCTGGATCTGGTGCGCCGCGACGCAGAACGCATCTGTGTTGGAAAACGTGCCAGTGCGCATTCGTTGCCGCAGGATGAGATTAATCAGCTACTGGTGAAGCTGGCGCAGGAAGGGAAGCGGGTAGTACGCCTGAAAGGCGGCGATCCCTTCATTTTCGGCCGCGGCGGCGAAGAGTTACAAGCGGTCGCGCAGGCGGGTATCACATTTCAGGTCGTGCCCGGCGTGACGGCTGCGGCGGGCGTCACGGCGTATGCGGGGATTCCGTTAACGCACCGTGACTACGCGCAGAGCGTGCTTTTTATTACCGGACACTGTCGCCCGGATGGCGACGAGTTGGACTGGTCAACGCTGGCGCGTGGCCGCCAGACGCTGGCGATTTACATGGGAACGATGAAGGCTGCGGAGATTTCGCAGCAACTGATCGCGCATGGCCGTTCATCGCAGACACCCGTTGCCGTGATCAGTCGCGGCACCCGACACGATCAGCAGGTGCAAATCGGTACGCTGCAAGAATTAGAACATTTGGCACGGCAAGCGCCGACACCAGCGTTGCTGGTGATTGGCGAGGTGGTGGATCTACATCATCAGATTGCCTGGTTTGGTCAGACAACGCCGACGGTGCCGCAAGACAGCCGCCCAGCGGTAGTAAACTTGGCTTAAGGAAAGGGTATGGACGAGAAACGACTCACGCATTTACGGCAGCTTGAAGCCGAAAGCATTCACATCATCCGCGAAGTGGCGGCCGAGTTCAGTAATCCGGTGATGATGTACTCCATCGGCAAAGACTCTTCGGTGATGCTGCATCTGGCGCGCAAGGCGTTCTATCCGGGAGCGCTGCCTTTCCCGCTGCTGCACGTTGATACCGGCTGGAAATTTCGTGAAATGTACGAATTCCGCGACCAGACGGCAAAGGCCTACGGCTGTGAACTGCTGGTGCACCGCAACCCGCAGGGGGAAGCGCTGGGGATTAACCCCTTTGTGCACGGCAGCGCCAAACACACCGACATCATGAAAACGGAAGGGCTGAAGCAGGCGCTGGATAAATACGGTTTTGATGCCGCGTTTGGCGGGGCGCGCCGCGATGAAGAGAAATCGCGTGCTAAAGAACGTATTTACTCCTTCCGCGACCGCTTCCACCGCTGGGATCCGAAGAACCAGCGCCCAGAGCTGTGGCATAACTACAACGGCCAGATCAACAAAGGCGAGAGCATCCGCGTTTTCCCGCTCTCCAACTGGACCGAGCTGGATATCTGGCAATACATCTATCTGGAAAACATCGATATTGTTCCGCTGTATCTGGCCGCGCCGCGTCCGGTGGTGGAACGCGATGGCATGCTGTTGATGGTGGATGACGATCGCATCGATCTGCAACCGGGCGAAGTGATCGAACAACGCATGGTGCGATTCCGCACGCTGGGCTGCTGGCCGCTGACGGGGGCGGTAGCATCGGAGGCGCAGACGCTGCCGGAAATCATCGAAGAGATGCTGATTTCCACGACCAGTGAGCGTCAGGGAAGGGTAATTGACCGCGATCAGGCAGGTTCAATGGAGCTGAAAAAGCGTCAAGGGTATTTCTGAGGAATCGTCGAATGAGCCAAATTTCGTTAAAAGACACAGCGGCAGAAAATGCGGCTGAGAAAGATGCAGTCGTCATCAACAATGCGATTGCACAACAGATCGCCGAGCAGGGCGGTGTGGAAGCTTATTTACATGCGCAGCAGGATAAAACGCTGCTGCGTTTCCTGACCTGCGGTAGCGTCGACGACGGAAAAAGTACGCTGATTGGCCGGTTGCTGCACGATACGCGCCAAATTTATGAAGATCAGCTCAGTACGCTGCACAATGACAGCAAGCGTATTGGAACGCAGGGCGAAAAGCTGGATCTAGCATTGTTGGTCGATGGGCTTCAGGCCGAGCGTGAGCAGGGCATCACGATTGACGTGGCTTACCGCTATTTTTCTACGGAAAAGCGCAAATTCATCATCGCCGATACGCCGGGACACGAGCAGTACACCCGCAACATGGCGACTGGCGCATCAACCTGTGAGCTGGCGATTCTGCTGATTGACGCTCGCAAAGGCGTATTGGATCAAACCCGTCGTCACAGCTTTATTGCGACCCTGCTGGGGATTCGCGATCTGGTGGTGGCGGTGAACAAAATGGACTTAGTGGATTATCAGCAAACGGTGTTTGAGCAGTTTAAGCAGGATTATCTGGATTTTGCTCAGCAACTGCCTGCCGACCTGAATATCACCTTTGTGCCGATTTCCGCGCTGGATGGCGACAATGTCGCGACGCCGAGTACGACGATGGGCTGGTATACCGGGCCGACGCTGCTGGACGTGCTGGAAACGGTCAATGTGGCACAGCGCACGCTGGAACAGCCGATGCGCTTCCCGGTGCAATATGTGAACCGCCCGAATCTGGATTTCCGTGGCTACGCAGGAACGCTGGCATCCGGCATTATCCGCGTTGGGCAACGGATTAAAGTGCTGCCGTCCGGCGTAGAATCTACCGTCAGCCGTATTGTGACCTTTGACGGTGATTTACCGCAGGCGCAGGCGGGTGAAGCGATTACGCTGGTGCTGGCGGATGAGGTAGATATCAGCCGCGGTGACCTGCTGGTCGATAGCAGCGAGTCGCTGAAAGCGGTGCAGCATGCGCTGGTGGATGTCGTCTGGATGGCGGAGCAGCCGCTGGTGCCGGGACAAAGTTACGACATCAAGATTGGCGGCAAGAAAACGCGCGCTCGGGTCGAGAATATTCAGTATCAGGTTGAGATCAATACGCTGACGCAACGTGTAGCGGAGAACCTGCCGCTGAATGGTATCGGTTCGGTTGAGCTGATTTTTGATGAGCCGCTGGTGCTGGACAACTATCAGCACAACGCGGTGACGGGCGGGATGATCTTCATCGATCGTTTGAGCAACGTCACAGTGGGCGCGGGTCTGGTGCGGGAACCTATCGAGCAGGTGTATCAGGAGCCGGGCGCGTACAGCGCGTTTGAGCTGGAACTGAATGCGCTGGTGCGTCGCCACTTCCCACATTGGGGTGCGCGCGATCTGCTGGGAGGCAAATAACGTGTCTTTACGCGATGAACCGACTGACGATAACGTCGTCTGGCATGCGCACGATGTCACCCGAGAGTCGCGCGAAACGCTGCATGGTCATCAGGGCGTTGTTATCTGGTTTACCGGGTTGTCTGGATCCGGTAAATCCACGCTGGCGGGGGCGCTGGAACAGGTGCTACATCAGCGTGGTGTCAGCACCTACCTGCTGGATGGCGATAACGTGCGGCACGGGTTGTGCCGCGATTTAGGCTTCACCGACGACGATCGGCGCGAAAACATCCGCCGCGTGGGTGAGGTCGCAAAACTGATGGTGGACGCGGGTCTGGTCGTCCTGACTGCGTTTATCTCGCCGCACCGCGCCGAGCGTAAAATGGTGCAGGATTTACTGGGCGAAGGGCAGTTCATCGAGGTCTTCGTGGATACGCCGTTAGCGACCTGTGAAGCGCGCGATCCCAAGGGTTTGTATAAAAAAGCCCGTGCGGGAGAGCTGCGTAATTTCACTGGGATCGACTCGGCATATGAAGCACCGGAAGCGCCGGATAGTCATCTGAATGGCGAACAATTAGTAACACATTTGACAGACCAATTGTTAGATCTGCTGGGCAAGCGAGCTATTATCAAGCTCTGATATCCCGCTTTTTTCACCGCGCCAGTGGGTGATAAGGGGACGAATGGGAAAGATTATGCAAAATGCCACGCAGTTAACGATTAGCAAGACTCGGCCAGCGCAACAAGAAGAGGATGACGGCGTTTCCTACCTGTTTATGGGGGCGGTCACGGGGTTCTCTTTTTATTGGTTGGCCTTCACTATCCCTTTTTTGGTATACGGCTCCAATACCACGTTTTTCTTCATGCTCTACACTTGGCCGTTTTTTCTGGCGCTGATGCCGTTTTCAGTGTTGGTTGGCGTCGGGTTTAGCTTTTTGCTGAGAGGCTATCTTTTTTATACGCTTTTTGCGACAGGGCTGACGGTGGTCTGCCTGTTCTGGTTGGTATTTTCTTTTCTGACGGGGTGGTAAAAGAAAAAGGCTGCCAGCGCGGAAGACGCTGACAGCCTACGGTTTACCGTTTTAACGTATTTACAGTATTTTGCTCAGGAACGCCTGCGTGCGCGGGTTACTCGGATGCGTAAAGATCGCCTCTGGCGTTCCTTGTTCCTGAATAATCCCCTGATCGATAAAGATCACTCTATCGGCCACTTCTCGGGCAAATGCCATTTCATGGGTCACGATGACCATCGTCATGCCTTCGTTCGCCAGCGTTTTCATGACTGCCAACACTTCACCAACTAGCTCTGGGTCCAGCGCGGATGTCGGTTCATCAAACAGCATGATCGCCGGTTCCATCGCTAACGCGCGGGCAATCGCGACACGCTGCTGTTGTCCACCGGACAGGCTGTTCGGCCAGGCATCGATTTTATCCAGCAGGCCGACCTTGCTGAGCAACGCTTTCGCTCGCTCAACGGCCTGCGCGCGGGATAATTTTTTCACATCCATCGGTGCCATAATCACGTTTTCCAACACCGTCATGTGCGGAAATAGATTAAAGCGCTGGAAGACCATCCCCACGCTTTCACGCACGCGATTGATATTGGTTTTCTGATCGTGAATGGCAAAACCGTTGACCGTAATCTCGCCTGCTGACAGTGTCTCCAGTGCGTTGATACAGCGCAGAAAGGTACTTTTTCCTGAACCGGATGGGCCAATCAGACAGAGCACTTCCTGAGGCGCGATATCACAGGAAATACCACGCAGGACATGCGTATCGCCAAACTGTTTTTGCAGGTTTTTAACGTGAATCACTTTTGCCAAACCTCATTTCCATGTGCCGCACCAGCAGCGAGAGCAGGAAAGTAATAACCCAATAAACGATAGAGATCGCTAGGTAGGGTTCCCAGTACGTGGCGTAAGCCCCTGACACCGTACGAGCGGCATAGGCGAGATCCGCCAATCCGATTGCTGAAGCCAGCGATGAATCCTTCACAATCGCGATGGCGTTGTTGCCCAGCGGTGGCAGCATGCGGCGGAAAGCCTGCGGCAGAATGACTTTCCGCATGGTACGGCCATAGCTCATTCCGAGAGAGCGTGACGCTTCCATCTGGCCGCGATCGATCGACTGAATGCCAGCACGGAATATCTCGGAGACATAGGCACCCGCATTCAGCGTAATTGCCACGACGCAAGAGAGGAACGCACCGTAATCTGAGCGCAGCGTACGGGCAAAATCGACCGACATAATATTGCTGGTCACCAGCAGTCCATCACGCGGATTGATGAACAGCGGCACCAGTGCGAAGTGCACCACCATGATTTGCACAAACAGCGGCGTGCCCCGGAAGGCGCTGATGTAGATGCGTACTGGCCATTGAACGCCGTAGTGCAGGATATATTTCCACGGCCCGTGCGGCGCTTGCGCTAAGCGGCCCAATCCGAGCGTTAATCCCCAGCAGGTGCCAAGAATGACACAGATAATGGTGCATTTGATGGTCATCCAGGTGCCTTCCATAAATAGCGGGGCATATTCCTGAATGATCTCCCAACGAAATCCCGTCAAGATCGTTTCCTTTTTTGAATAGGCTAACGTAATGATTATTCTAAATTAAACCGGACAGGCTGGCTGTCCGGTTGATGCGACGTCTCGCGTGAGGCGATGGAGATCTGGAGAGGTGCGCAGTGTCTTGCAGGCGTTATTCTGCGGGTAAGGTCGGAACGTTGTTATCAAACCAGGTTTGATAGATCTTGGCGTAGGTGCCATCAGCAACGATTTTTTTCAGCCCTGAGTTAATCTTCGCACGCAGCTGATCGTTGCCTTTCGCGACGGCGATCCCGAAATACTGGCGTTCGAATTTGGCGTCGGAAACCAGATTGAACTGTTTTTCAGGGTGAGTCTTAATGTAAAACTTCACCACGCCCACGTCGCCAACCGCTGCGCCCACACCATCTTCATACAGCTCTTGTAACATTAACGGGGTGTTATCAAAGCGCTTAATCGATGTACTGTTTTTGCCTAATACGTCGGACACCACGATATCGGCGGTGCTGGAGTTCACGACACCAACTTTGTGATCTTTCAGCGCTGCAATCGAGTCGATCGTCGAGCCTTTAGGCACCACAATGGACTGCTCAGCAGGGAAATAAGGTGTGGAGAAATCGACCATTTGCTTACGTTTGTCGGTAATCGTGATACCGGAAATGATAATGTCGCGGTCGCCGGAGTTAAGGGTCGCGAAGATCCCTTCCCACGGCGTATTGATCAGCTTGATATTAAAATTCTCCGCCTTGGCGATTGCTTTAATAATATCAATATCAAAGCCTTCCAGCTCTTTCTGCGCGTTTTCAAACTCAAAGGGACGATAGGTGCCGCCAGAGCCGACAACGTAAGTGGGTTCAGCGGCAAAGGCGCTAGTAGAGAGTGCGGTTGCGAAGAGCGCACTAACGAATAACAGTTTTTTGAACATGGTTTTCTCCTAGTTTAAATGTAACATTTTCTTTTTTTATGCACTTTGTATGCATAAAAATACACAGATAGCATTAATGGTTCAACTGACGTTTTTCCTATGGGCGGTTTTATTCACATGGCTCCTGCGCACTTGCGTCTTCTGATGAATAGAAAGTACGAGAGGATGAATGGATGAAATGAGTGTGACGTGGGTGCGCGTTTGGCATGCTCTTTTGCCCGAAATATCCCCATTTGGGCATGTGGCAGGGTGAATATTGCCTCCCACTGCTGGACACAGTGGAGTCGAAACAAAAGTTATGGGATGATTAGGCGGTTTTTCAGGGGGCGGGATGGGAAAGCTTACGCTGTTATTATTGATATTGCTTGGCTGGCTTCAGTACTCACTGTGGCTGGGCAAGAATGGCATTCATGATTATGTTCGGGTGAAGGATGATGTTGTTGTCCAGCAGGGGAACAATGCCAAATTAAAAGACCGTAACGAACAGCTGTTTGCTGAAATTGATGACCTCAATGGCGGTCAGGAAGCGATTGAAGAGCGCGCACGCAATGAACTGGGTATGATCAAACCCGGTGAAAGCTTCTATCGTCTGGTGCCAGAATCTAGCCACCGTAACGCGAATACGGCGTCATCTAATAACGCTTCATCCAACAATACACAACGTTGACGCATGCAGATACCACGCCTTTCCCCGCCTGAAATTGTTGCTGTTTTGCCCGCTGCGGGTAACGGCAGCCGGATGCAAAACGATCGTCCTAAGCAGTATCTGACGATTGGCAATGATGCGACCGGTCATAAAACCATTCTCGAACATACCATCGACGCGCTTTTACGCCATTCACGCGTACAGCGTGTCGTCGTCGTTATCAGTCCAGATGACGTATTCTTTCATACTCTGGCGATTGCCAAAGATTCCCGTATTTGTGCCGTGACGGGCGGGCAGCAGCGTGCGGATTCCGTACTGGCTGGGCTGGCTGCCGTTGACGATAGCGCGTGGGCGTTGGTGCATGACGCGGCGCGTCCGTGTCTGCATCAGGACGATCTGACGCGCCTGCTGGCGATTGTCGAGCAGAGTGACGTTGGTGGAATTCTGGCCGCACCGGTTCGTGATACCATGAAGCGCAGCACGGACGGGTTTATCGATCGCACGGTAGAACGTAACGATTTGTGGCATGCGCTGACGCCGCAGCTTTTTCCTGCGGCGCTGTTGAAACAGTGTCTGCAACGGGCGCTTCAGGATGGCGTTGCCGTCACAGATGAAGCCTCTGCGCTGGAATATTGTGGCTATCGCCCGCAAATTATCAGCGGACGTTCGGATAATATCAAAGTCACGCGTCCAGAGGATTTGGCATTAGCCGAATTCTATTTAACCAGTTTGCAGTAACCTCATTTTATTCGTTAAATTTATTTGTTAAATACATATAAGGAGAACGCGCGATGCGTATCGGTCACGGTTTTGATGTCCATAAGTTCGGTGGAGAAGGTCCGCTGGTGATCGGTGGCGTGCGAATTCCTTATACTCAAGGCTTGCTGGCGCATTCCGATGGGGATGTGGTGCTGCACGCCGTGACCGATGCCCTGTTGGGCGCTGCCGCGCTGGGCGACATTGGCAAGCTGTTTCCTGATACTGATCCGGCCTTTAAAGGCGCTGACAGCCGTGGCCTGTTGCGTGAAGCCTGGCGTCGTATCAACGATAAAGGTTATCAGTTGGGAAACTTGGACGTCACGATTATTGCGCAGACGCCAAAAATGGCACCGCACATCCCGCAAATGCGTGTGAACCTGGCGGAAGATTTGCAGTGCCATATGGACGACGTCAATGTGAAAGCGACCACGACGGAACAACTGGGCTTTACAGGTCGCGGCGAAGGTATTGCCTGCGAAGCCGTTGCCCTGCTGGTGAAAAAAGAAACGGGCGAAATTGTCGCGTGGTAAGTCGTTGGTTTATCGACAATACTTTATTAAGAATAGAAAATTAACAGTATAAAAAACAATGTCATGATCGTGCTTCGCCCGATTATGCACTTTGTAGGATAACGATGGAAAATAGCGAACAACTCGTCTGGCTGCACGGTGAACCACAGGCTACTGGCTCATTGAAATCCACTGCGGAAGACTTTCTGGTGGTGGAAGATCTGGGGTTTCAGCCGGATGGCGACGGTGAACAGGTATTGGTGCGTGTACGCAAGCGCGGATGCAATACGCAATTTGTGGCCGAGATGCTGGCGAAATTTGTTCGTCTACCGCTGCGTGCCGTCAGCTATGCGGGCCTGAAAGATCGTCATGCTGTCACCGAACAGTGGTTCTGTCTGCACATGCCAGGAAAAGAGACGCCCGATTTCACCTCGCTGGAACTGGAAGGCTGTGATGTGCTTGAGGTGATTCGCCATCGTCGCAAGCTGCGGATCGGTACGCTGCGGGGTAACCATTTTACTCTGGTGCTGCGTCAGGTCAGCGATCGAAACGAAGTTGATGCTCGTTTGGCGCTGATTGCCGCGAAAGGCGCGCCTAATTATTTCGGCAGCCAGCGTTTCGGGCGCAACGGAAATAACCTTGAGCAGGCCCGTCTTTGGGCAAATAACGAGATTCGGGTAAAAGAACGCAGTAAGCGGAGTTTTTATCTTTCTGCCAGCCGCAGTGCGATGTTTAATCAGGTTGCCAGTGCAAGACTGGCAGGGCAGCAGGCGAAAACCGTCTTGTGTGGTGATGCATTGCAGCTGACAGGGCGCGGCAGTTGGTTTGTTGCTAAGGCTGATGAACGGGAAACTTTGCAGACGCGCCTTGATGCTGGCGAGCTTCAGATTACTGCGCCGCTGCCCGGAGATGGTGAACTGGGCACGCAGGATGACGCGCAGCTATTTGAAAAGCAGGCTTTGGTCGGACAAGACACACTGTGGTCTTTGGTCAAGCGTGAGCGGGTCGAACCTGCACGGCGTGCGGTACTGCTGTATCCACAACAGATGCACTGGGAATGGCAGGATGACGCAACCGTGAAAGTGACATTCTGGCTACCTGCGGGTAGTTTTGCGACCAGCGTGGTGCGTGAATTGCTGCATTCACAGCAGGATACCGATCTCGGTGCCTGATGTACTGCGATACGTTTTTTGCAGAACATAGTTGCAGAGAATAATGCTGGCAACCGTGCGATAGCGGCGGCTGGCTTACCCCTGTGCGGGAAAATTGCTGTATTGGTGACGAGGTTAACCAGAGCTGAGGTTGGCGGGGAATGGTAAACAAGCGTATAGAAACGTTGTTGGCACAACTGCGCCAGCAGGGCATTCAGGACGAACGTCTGCTGAAGGCGATAGAAGCCGTACCCAGAGAACGTTTTGTTGATGAGGCTTTCGAGCATAAAGCGTATGAAAATACCGCTCTGCCTATTGGTTCTGGGCAGACGATTTCGCAGCCGTATATCGTTGCGAAGATGACGGAATTGCTCAGCCTGATGCCCGAATCCCGCGTGCTGGAAATTGGCACTGGGTCGGGTTATCAAACGGCAATTTTAGCGCATTTGGTTCGGCACGTTTGCTCGGTTGAGCGTATCAAAGGGCTGCAATGGCAGGCTAAACGTCGCTTAAAGCAGCTTGATCTACATAATGTTTCTACCCGTCATGGCGATGGGTGGCATGGCTGGGCGTCGCGCGGGCCGTTTGATGCCATCATCGTGACTGCTGCACCGCTGGAAATTCCCCTAGCGCTGATGGAGCAACTTGATGAAGGCGGTGTGATGGTATTGCCCGTCGGTGAACAGTCACAATACTTACAAGTTGTGCAACGCCATGCTGGCGAATTTATTATTCAAACGGTTGAAGCTGTTCGGTTTGTTCCGCTGGTCAAAGGGGAATTAGCCTGATACCGTGGCGTTGGTATGCATTTGTTGTTAAGTCTTTAAAATTTCAACATAACTGTTTTATAGTGCGAATTTGTTGATATTGTTAGCATCTAATCATCGCGGTGCCTTTCCCGTTTTGCTTATGCGCCAGCGATGGTGAAGTAGCGATCTTTCTCGTTCCAATTAACGAATAAATCACCGGATACCGGTTATACTACAATCACTTACGCGATAGGTAGTTGAGCTACGGCCAGTTAAGCGAGAGCAGATGCGAGGCTGACATGTCCGAATTGAGTTCTGGATACTACTGTTTTTTGAATGTTATCGACACTTTTTGAACGCTATAGTTATAGAGGAGTAAGGCGCATGGGAAGCCGAATGATGAATTTGCGTCACATTGCTGCTTGTACGGTGGTTGTCTTAGGATTGGCGGGATGTACCAATAATAATTCCAAATCCGCACCGATCAGCAGCGTTGATGGAAATACGGGCAGCCGAGGGGGGATGTTATCTGCGCCACCATCACGCATTTCAACAGCGGGTGAAAGCGTGGCAACAACGTCCGACGGACGAATTGTTTACAATCGCAGCTATGGCAATATTCCGAAAGGCAGCTATAGCGGCGGCAGTTCTTACACGGTTAAACGGGGCGATACCCTTTTTTATATCGCGTGGATTACCGGTAATGACTACCGGGATCTGGCGCAGCGCAACAATATCCCTGAGCCGTACAGCCTGAATGTGGGGCAATCACTGAGCTTAGGCAGCGGTTCCGGCAACAACGCTTCGGGCGGCGGCCTGACGAGCGGTGGTGGAATGCTGGCAACAACCGATGCCACACGCGGTGGTGTACCAACGCCGCCATCAAGTGCGCAAATACAAACTACATCGGTTGATTCTCAGTCAACTAATGCGTATTCTGGTAATCAGGGTAAACAGAATGTAGGTAAGATGTTACCTACGACAGGTGCACCAACAACCGCTCCTGTTTCCGCACCAGCGGCTGTTGCCAGCAGCAATACGGCTGCTGTCGGCAGTTGGCGTTGGCCTACCGATGGGAAAGTCATAGATAGTTTCTCCGCTTCCGAAGGGGGAAATAAAGGGATTGATATCGCCGGCTCACGTGGGCAACCGATCACCGCAACCGCCAGTGGGCGTGTGGTGTATGCGGGGAATGCGCTACGTGGTTACGGAAATCTGATAATCATCAAGCATAATGATGACTACCTCAGTGCCTATGCCCATAACGATACGATGCTAGTCCGTGAGCAACAAGATGTCACGGCAGGACAAAAGATCGCTACGATGGGCAGTACGGGCACCAGCTCAGTTCGCTTGCACTTTGAAATTCGTTACAAGGGGAAATCCGTAAACCCGCTGCGTTTTCTGCCGCAGCGATAAATCGGGCAGAGTATTTCGGTATTCTGCCAAGGGATCACGGGTAGGAGCCACTTATGAGCCAAAGTACGCTGAAAGTTAACGAGTTACATGAAGATGCCGATTTCGAAGAAAATGGATTTGACGTTTTTGACGATAAAGCGCTGGCAGAGGAAGATACCAATGATAATGACTCGGCGGAAGACGAGCTGTTATCGCAAGGGGTCCCACAGCGTGTCTTGGACGCAACACAGCTCTATTTGGGAGAGATTGGCTATTCGCCGCTTTTAACCGCAGAAGAAGAAGTTTATTTTGCCCGACGCGCGTTGCGTGGTGATGTCCCATCACGCCGCCGGATGATCGAGAGTAACCTGCGGCTGGTGGTGAAAATTGCCCGCCGTTACAACAATCGTGGTCTAGCGCTGCTGGATCTAATTGAAGAGGGGAACCTCGGCCTGATCCGTGCGGTTGAAAAATTCGATCCAGAAAGAGGATTCCGTTTTTCAACCTACGCAACCTGGTGGATTCGACAAACGATAGAACGGGCGATCATGAATCAAACCCGTACCATCCGTTTGCCGATTCACATTGTCAAAGAACTCAACGTTTACCTGCGCACTGCGCGCGAACTGTCTCATAAACTGGATCACGAGCCGAGTGCGGAAGAAATTGCCGAACAGCTTGATAAACCTGTTGATGACGTCAATCGCATGCTGCGCCTGAATGAGCGTATTACTTCCGTCGATACCCCGCTGGGTGGTGATTCGGAAAAAGCACTGCTGGATATTCTGGCAGACGAAAAAGATAACGGACCTGAAGACACCACTCAGGATAACGATATGAAGCAGAATATCGTTAAATGGTTGTTTGAGCTTAATGCCAAACAGCGTGAGGTGTTGGCGCGTCGTTTCGGCCTGCTAGGGTACGAAGCGGCTACGCTGGAAGATGTGGGTCGTGAAATCGGCTTAACGCGTGAACGTGTTCGCCAGATTCAGGTTGAAGGCTTACGCCGCCTGCGGGAAATTTTGCAGGTCCAGGGGTTGAGCATTGAAGAACTGTTTCGTGAATAATTAGTGACGAGTTGCTGATGTCTTGAAATAAAAAATGGTGGGTTTCCCCACCATTTTTTTATGCTTGTATTCGCCCTTTCACACGACAGAGCGGTCCGACGGCGATTAGCGTACGATATTCGCCAGCAGGAAATCGACGATTTCGCTGGTTTTAATCATTTGCTTTTCACCGACCCGACGGTTCTTATATTCAATTTCTTCGCTATCTAGATTGCGATCGCCAATCACGATGGTATGCGGTACGCCAATCAACTCCATATCGGCGAACATCACGCCCGGACGCTCTTTACGGTCATCAAGCAGAACTTCAATGCCTTTAGCGCGCAGTTGCTGGTAGATATCTTCAGCCACTTCCTTCACGCGGAAAGACTTATGCATGTTCATTGGCAGAATAGCAACGTGGAAAGGTGCAATTGCGTCTGGCCAGATGATGCCGCGTTCGTCATGATTTTGCTCAATCGCTGCTGCGACAACGCGCGTCACACCAATACCGTAGCAACCCATCGTCAGCGTCTGGTTGCGGCCGTCTTCACCTTGAACTGTGGCTTTCAGCGCTTCAGAATACTTACTGCCCAGTTGGAAGATATGGCCTACTTCGATACCGCGTTTAATTTGCAGTGTACCTTTACCGTCTGGACTGATGTCGCCTTCAACCACATTACGGATATCTGCAACCTGCGGTAGCGTAACGTCACGTTCCCAGTTGATGCCAAAATAGTGTTTGCCATCGATGTTCGCGCCAGCGCTGAAGTCGCTCATGGCCGCTACGGTACGATCGACAACGACAGGAATTGACAGCTTGACCGGACCCAGTGAACCCGGGCCTGCGCCGATAGTTGCACGAATCTCTTCTTCCGTTGCGAACGTCAGCGGGCTGGCTACCTGAGCAATTTTCTCCGCTTTGATTTCGTTCAGTTCGTGATCGCCGCGAACCAGTAATGCAACCAGTTTATGGCCGCTTTCTTCCGTTGCTTTAACCAGCAGCGTCTTCACGGTTTTTTCTACTGGCAGTGTAAACTGCTCAACCAGCTCGGCGATGGTCTTGGCGTTTGGCGTATCAACCAGACGCAGCTCTTCCGTCGCTTCGGCGCGGCCTAACTTCGGCGCAACCGCTTCTGCCAGCTCAATGTTTGCTGCGTAGTCGGATTCCGTTGAGAAAACGATATCGTCTTCACCGTTGGTCGCCAGTACCTGAAACTCATGGGACGCGTTACCCCCGATAGAACCGGTGTCTGCCTGAACAGCTCTGAAATCCAGATCCATACGGCTGAAAATCTTGCTGTAAGCGGCGTACATCGCGTCGTAAGTGACCTGCAACGATTCCTGTGAAGTGTGGAAAGAGTAGGCGTCTTTCATCAGGAATTCACGCGAGCGCATTACGCCGAAACGCGGGCGCACTTCATCGCGGAATTTGGTTTGAATCTGGAAGAAATTCAGCGGCAGCTGCTTGTAAGAGCTGATTTCATTGCGAATCAGGTCAGTAATGACTTCTTCGTGTGTTGGGCCGAGAACAAATGGGCGTTCGCCACGATCGACAAAACGCAGTAGTTCCGGGCCATAGTCCACCCAACGGCCACTTTCCACCCATAAATCTCCAGGCTGAACAACGGGCATGGAAACTTCAATCGCGCCAGCGTTGTTCATCTCTTCGCGCACGATATTTTCAACTTTTCTCAAAACACGTAAACCGGTCGGCAACCAGATGTAAAGGCCGGAGGCCAGTTTACGAATCATTCCTGCCCGGAGCATCAACTGATGGCTGATGACTTCTGCATCGGCTGGCGTCTCCTTGAGTGTGGAGAGCATGTATTGGCTAGTACGCATGGGGTTTTAGTTCCGTTAGAACGACAAGTAGCATAGGGCTGCCGTGCAGCCGAAGGCACATAAAAAGTGTCTTAGTTTACCAGCGTGGGCGGCGTGTCAAAAGAGAGCAGGGACAATTTTAGAATATATTGCTGCGGTTCGTGTATTAACACGTGTGTGACGGGTCGAGACTCAATACTTCGGTTTGTTCTTCGCAGACGCGCCAGCGCACATTGAATTCCAATAGCAAAACGGCGTATTCCCGCGTGGCACTTTCCCCTTTACGGTAGGCGGGGCGCGGATCCTGTGCCAATACCTGCGAGATAAAGCGTTTCAACTGGGGATATTTTTTGTGGTGTTCTGCGATCTGGCTTCCCGCGAAGGCGGAAAAAACTACCGGCATCGCGGCATCGGGGGCCATTTGGGCAAAACCCGCTCGCGCCTGAGGATGGCTTTCTGCAAAGGGTAGATAAGGTTTGATATCGATGACCGGTGTACCATCAACCAGATCAAGGCTGCCTAATTCGAGCGTAATGGCATCGCCTTTTGCACGGATCCCTTTTAGCTCAACCAGCGACATGCCAACAGGGTTAGGGCGGAAGGTAGAACGCGTAGCGAAAACGCCCGTACGGGTGTTTCCTCCCAGACGCGGTGGTCGAACCGTCGGACGCCAACCGCCGTCCATCGTTTGATGAAAGATGAACAGGATCCAAATATGACTGAAGTCTTCCAGCCCCCGCACACATTCCGCCTGATTGTACGGCGGTAATAGCTGAAGCTCTCCGCCTCCGTCTTCAATCAGACCTGGTTGCCGCGGAATGGCAAACTTTTCTTTATACGGTGAGCGGATAATCCCGATCTGATTGAAAACAAATTGACTCATTGTGCAGAGACTTTCAGCGCAGTGCCTTGGCAAACGACCTGGCTGTAGCAACCTGCTACGCCGCTGACGGTTTGGCATTCATGCAGTAAAACTGCATTGGCTTTCATTGCGGTTGCGCGGTTTTGCATTCTTTTACGCGCATTTGCCGCGTTAGGGGGAGAATCCTGAGCGCTGACCTGACATGAGGATCCTGAAACTTCGCCCATATCACGGAAAGGTTTACCGACTAATTCTTCTGCACTTTTATATAACACCGCTGGCGTCGGGCGAGCCGCTGGCTTCGGTTTAGGCGCAGGTTCTACAGTCTTGGTTTCAAGAGCGGGTTGAGGTGCCGGTGCCGGTGGCTTCTGAAATAAAGAACAGCCTGTCAGCGACATGGCCAACAATATAAAGGGAACAGCACGCATTAAGGATTCCTCTGCTTTTTCTCAAAGAGCGGGTATTGAAGCAAGCAATTGCACAAATAACAAGACGGGCCGTAGCCCGTCTTAACAATATCTTTTAATTAAACGCGTTAGGGTGGGGTTACCAGCCTTTCACTGCGCCGCCATTAAAGGTTTTGTTTGCAGCATCGTTTACTTCGTCAGACTGATAAGCCTGAACGAATTTCTTCACGTTTTCAGCGTCTTTGTTGTCTTCGCGTGAAACCAGCAGGTTTACATACGGAGAGTCTTTCTCTTCAACAAACAGGCCATCTTTGGTTGGCGTCAGGTTAATCTGGCTAGCATAAGTGGTGTTGATTACCGCCAGCGCGATTTGTGCGTCATCTAAAGAACGTGGCAGCTGTGGTGCTTCCAGCTCAACCAGTTTGATGTTTTTCGGGTTTTCGGTCACATCCAGTACGGTTGGCAGCAAGCCGACGTTGTCTTTCAGTTTAATCAAACCGACTTTCTGCAGCAGCAGCAGGGAACGGCCCAGGTTGGTTGGGTCATTTGGAATAGCGACTTGAGCGCCATCTTGCAGTTCATTCAGCGATTTGATTTTTTTGGAATAACCCGCAATTGGGTAAACAAAGCTGTTGCCGACAGAAAGCAGTTTATAGCCACGATCTTTGATCTGTTGATCCAGATAAGGTTTGTGCTGGAAGGCATTCAGATCGATGTCACCTTTGCTCAGGGCTTCGTTTGGCAAGACGTAATCGTTAAATGTGACTAACTCGACGTCCAGACCGTATTTGTCTTTTGCCACTTTCTGCGCAACTTCTGCAACTTGTTGTTCTGCGCCAACGATAACGCCAACTTTAATATGATTAGGATTCTTTTCTTCCTGACCACATCCCGCGAGTGCCAGAGCACCAATGAGTGCGCCAATGGTCGCAATAGATTTCAGTTTAATCGCCATATCCTTACCCCTAATTAACTATTTTCTTGACAGATGCCTTCAGGCAAATGCGTATTGTGGTGAGATTACTTGTGTGTGACAGCTTTTACTGCCCTGTCGCCGCAGAATTGAATCAGGTAAACCAAAACAACCAGTAATATTAATACCGTATTCATGACCGTCGCGTTATAACCAATATAACCATACTGATAACCAATTTGACCTAAGCCGCCTGCGCCCACGGCTCCACCCATAGCAGAATAGCCTACGAGCGTAATTAGCGTGATGGTTGCGGCATTAATTAGCCCTGGTAATGCTTCCGGCAGCAATATCTTTCTGATGATCTGCATCGGCGTCGCACCCATTGCTCGAGCGGCTTCGATCAGGCCGGTAGGAATTTCAAGCAGCGCATTTTCCACCATACGGGCAATAAAAGGTGCCGCACCGACGGTAAGAGGAACGATCGCCGCTTGCAGGCCAATAGAGGTTCCGACAATGATGCGAGTAAAAGGAATCATCCATACCAGCAAGATAATGAACGGAATCGAACGGAAGATGTTTACCAGTGCAGAAACGATCCGATAGATCTTGGGATTGGCGATGATTTGCCCCGGACGCGTGGTATACAACAAAACGCCCACAGGTAAGCCAAGTACAAAGCCAAAGAAACCAGAAACGAACGTCATCGCGACGGTTTCCCATACTCCCTTAACCATTAACCACATCATTGCTTCAGACATAACCCAGAACCTCAATTGTAACGTGACTTTCCTGCAGGAATTGGATTGCGGCTTTGATATCTGCCTCGTTGCCGTGCATTTCTGCCAGCATGATGCCGAACTTGACGCCACCAGCGTAATCCATCTGGGCACTGATAATGTTGTTGTTGATGTTAAAGCGTCGGGCAACCTCGGACAGCAGCGGAGCATCCACCGACTTACCCGTAAATTCCATCCGTAATAATGGCGTGGTATCTGGGCGATAGTCAGGGGACAGACGGGCGAGGTAATCGTCAGGGATGTCCAGGTGCAATGTTGACTGAATGAATTTCTGCGCCAGCGGCGTTTTCGGGTGTGAGAAGACTTCGCTTACGGTGTCCTGCTCGATAAGTCGTCCGTCGCTGATCACCGCAACCTGATCGCAAATGCGTTTCACCACGTCCATCTCATGGGTAATAAGAAGAATGGTTAGGCCCAAGCGGCGATTGATGTCTTTCAGTAATTCGAGAATCGAGCGCGTTGTTGCAGGATCTAATGCACTGGTTGCTTCGTCACACAGCAGAACTTTAGGATTGCTCGCTAACGCACGGGCAATAGCGACGCGCTGTTTTTGTCCGCCGGACAAATTGGCTGGATAGACATCGTGCTTATCTGCCAGACCAACCAGCTCCAACAACTCGTTGACTCGTTTGGTTATGTCGGCTTTCGGCGTGTTATCCAATTCCAGCGGTAGTGAAATGTTGCCAAAAACGGTGCGAGAAGCGAGCAGGTTGAAATGTTGGAAAATCATGCCGATTTGACGGCGTGCGCGCGTCAACTGGCTATCAGACAGTTGAGTCAATTCTTGCCCATCTACCAGAACTTTCCCTTCTGTCGGTCGCTCCAATAAATTGACGCAGCGGATCAATGTACTTTTACCTGCGCCTGATGCGCCGATAACGCCATAAATTTGCCCAGTGGGAACATGAAGGCTGACATCAGCAAGCGCGGTAATTGTCCGCCCGTTCTGCTGGAAAACCTTAGTAATATTAGAAAGTTCAATCATATGTTTTTATCGTGAGTGCCTATGGCTGGATAAATCAGTTTCTGAATTAACAGAATATGAAATGGATGTTAGGGCGTCTAGACGTCTAAGTCAATCGGGATTGTCATGGCTCTGCATTCTCCCTCTCGGCGAAAACATGCGATACTACCGCGTAATTTAGGCATTCAGGAGCAAAGTCAGTGGCACAAAGCGTTCCAGCAGTTTTTCTTGATCGTGACGGCACGATCAATGTCGATCACGGTTATGTTCATGACATTGACCATTTTCAATTTATTGACGGCGTCATTGATGCCATGCGTGAGTTGAAAAGCATGGGGTTCGCGCTGGTTGTTGTGACGAATCAGTCCGGCATCGCCCGCGGTAAGTTTACAGAAGATCAGTTTATGCAACTGACGGAGTGGATGGACTGGTCGCTGGCCGATCGTGGTGTTGATCTGGATGGCATCTATTTTTGTCCGCATCACCCTGAAGCTGGGGAAGGTGAGTATCGCCAGAGTTGTGATTGCCGTAAGCCTGAGCCGGGCATGCTGCTTTCTGCACAGCGTGAGTTGAACATTGATATGGCAGCTTCTTATATGGTGGGAGACAAATTAGAGGATATTCAGGCTGCAATGGGTGCTGGTATAGGAAAAAAACTGCTGGTTCGTACTGGTAAACCCGTCACTGAGCAAGGCGAAGCACTGGCTGATGGTGTGCTGGAAAGCCTCGCAGACCTGCCAAAATGGATAAAAACGCGCAGTTAACAAGCGGAACGAATGAAAGATGCGCAAACAGAAAAAAGTTTACGAGATTTGCTTGCGCTTCTGAATCGGATCCCTATAATGCGCCTCCATCGACACGGCGTTGTGAACACACAATCGGGTGGATAAAGAAAGAGAAAACACTTTAAAATAAGCGTTGACTCTGAAGGTGAAAAGCGTAATATACGCCACCTCGCGAAGTGGTTAAGACCACAACGCACTGCTCTTTAACAATTTAATCAGACAATCTGTGTGGGCACTCACAAGACCGTATCTTAACGATATAAAAAAGTCTTGAAGAGTGAACAACAGTAAATTCATTACGAATA
>NZ_JAINZP010000008.1 GCF_020166435.1 Pectobacterium versatile
GAATCGCGTGGTAATTAAAGTACGACAAAACCGCTTGGTGTTAACAGTGTAATTTGTATTAGTCGCGACTTGATCTGACACTGGACCTTGAAAGGTTGAGAGTTACCGGTTTTGATATGGGTGTCGAATCCTTATACAAAACACGAGGCAACTCTCAGGCATCATACTAATAATCCCGTCATCAAACACAAAGCCGGTTTGCTTAATCTGGCTGAAGAACTCAGCAATGTGTCTAAAGCCTGTAAAATTATGGGTGTTTCACGCAATACATTCTATCGATACCGCGAGCTTGCCGATGAAGGCGGTATGGATGCACTGATTAACCGTAGTCGACGCGTTCCTAATCTCAAAAATCGTACCGATGATGCAACTGAGCAGGCCGTGGTTGACTACGCTATCGGGTTCCCAGCACGTGGTCAGCACAGAAGCAGTAATGAATGGCGTAAACAAGGCATCTTTATCTCTGGAAGTGGCATCCGTTCTGTCTGGCTGCGTCACAACCTTGAGAACTTCAAAAAGCGGCTAAAAGCACTGGAGGAAAAAGTAGCCCGTGAGGGTATCCAACTGACAGAAGCGCAGATAGTTGCTCTGGAGCGTAAAGCCAGCGATGACGAGGCTTGTGGTGAGATAGAAACTGTCCATCCAGGCTATCTTGGGTCACAGGATACGTTCTACGTCGGCAATCTGAAGGGCGTCGGACGTATTTATCAACAAACCTTCATTGATACGTACTCAAGAGTGGTCCACTGTAAGCTTTATGTGACCAAAACACCGATTACAGCAGCAGACCTGCTGAATGATCGCGTGCTGCCATTTTATGAGTCTCATGGTCTGCCGATGCTGAGGATACTGACTGACAGAGGCACAGAATTCTGCGGTAAAGTAGAGCAGCATGACTATCAGCTTTATCTGGCGATAAATGACATTGCCCATACCAAAACGAAAGCGATGTCACCGCAAACCAACGATATCTGCGAACGGTACCATAAAACGATACTGAACGAGTTTTATCAGGTGACATTCCGTAAAAAGTAGTATGGTGATATCGACACGTTACAATCGAATCTTGATGAATGGCTGGCTCACTATAATAATGAGCGAACCCATCAGGGAAAACGGTGTTGTGGCCGAACGCCGATGGAAACATTACTTGATGGAAAACGCATCTGGGCTGAGAAAAATTTAAGCCAGATGTAATCTGACAGACACCTGTATAAATAACCGGTAACTGTCAGATCAAGTCTGAGCTAATACAGCTGAGTTGTACGAGAGTGTCGTGTTAGCAAGTTCTATCGCCATCAGCCCAGCGCTTGATATCACTCACTTTTGGCGATCTGATGCCCGTACTCAAGATATTCTTGGTTGTGTATAGGCTGATCTTAGCTTTGTCACCATCATGACTTTCTATCTGAATTAGCGTGTTGTTGATCAGCAGTCCTTCTGAAAGAAGCTTTTGAGTGATCTCACCTTCTTTACGCTCACCGTCAAACTCGCTTAATACGATGACCGGATTTCCTGAATATGTCTCATATTCCATACACTGCCTTGCCATGTGCCTTATGGTTCGATAAGTATCGGAGGACCCCGTCTTGCTAATGAAACTGCCGTCTAAGGAGGATTTGCTGTTTTTCAAATCGCTGACGGTTATGGCGCATCCGCTAAGTGATATAGAAAATAATATTGTAGCCAGGGCCAAATATTTCAATTTATGCTCCATTATTCTGGTAAATGTCCTACGCATGATTGGGACTAAAATTGCGTTCTCTTTCAGACGGAATTGTGATTTGGGATATCAACAATAACCATGAGCCCACCTTCTGCAGACGTACTTAGTAAAACACTGCTGTTGTGTTGCTGCGCAACCGCTTTGACTATTGCAAGCCCCAATCCACTCCCGCTTTGTATCTGATTGGGATCACGAAAAAATCTGTCGAACACCCGCTCCCTCAATTCAACCCTGATTCCGGGCCCTGCATCTGAGATACGCAATTGAGTGGATTTATCTAATGATCGTACCTCTACCTCAACCCGCCCGCCCTCAGGACTGTACTTCACAGCATTTTCAATTAAGTTGTCGATCAGCGACATCAGGCGTTCCCTGACACCTGTAATCCGGACTTCATCATGAGAGTAGAACTCAAGCTCAATTCTGCTCTCAGCAGCTAGCGGTGCCAACTCAGCCATTCGCTCTTGTATGAGCGTCGTCAACGGCACAGGCTCCATAACAGTGTCAATGCGTGCTTCACTGTGCATCAGCACCAGCAACTGATTGACGAGACGAGCAGCACGGCTATTGCTACGAATAATCCCTGCAAGCAATTCCTGTTGACTAAAGTTGCTTACATCGGACTGCAAAGCCTCAACATTGACTCGCATTGCAGCCAGGGGAGTACGCAACTCGTGAGCGGCATCTGCAATGAAAGTCCGTTCCCTTTCAGTGCTTTCTCGTACCCTGGCAAGGAATATATTAATCGCGTCCACTATTTGGCGAAGTTCCTTGTGCTTTGGCACTGCTTTTAAGGGAGAAAGATCTTCTGGTGTTCGTAAGGAAACTTCATTTGCCACCTTGTTCCAGGGACGCATTGCAATGCGGATTGACAGCCACGCAGGAAACAAAAGAAAAGGAATGCATACCAGCAGCGGTAATATGTAGTATCCGCGCGAGTTCAGGTATATGAAGAAGTTCCAACCGCCAGCAGGAGTGAGCAGTGTTACCTCTGTGTCGGAGCTCCTAGACTTCAGAGTACGACTAGTCCAGGTGCGGCCGTTACTCTGAACACTCTGAATCATCCCATAACTGGTGTTTGTCACTCCTACTGGAGCGCCATCAGATGAATAAATTATCTCTTTATTCTTCCGAACGATTAGGCTGATTGACATTTTTGGGTCTTCACCTCCGCCATAGCCTTCCCGCAATGCCTTGCTGAATGCTTCCAGCACATCGGTTAGATCGTGCGGGCGATCCCCCATACGATCCACCAATGTCAGAATGGTTTCATAGGTTTTGTTGCCTGATAGCATTGGAGGGCTGCGTAAGTTATCCCATAAAATGTAGGTCAGAAAAATACACCAAATCAGCGTGAGTAATAGCATCTGGGCGATCATAATTCGCCGTACGAGCGTTGGGATTCTCAGATAATGCCAAAAATTACGCATCAACCTCCCCCCTTCTGAATGGGTACGGTATCAATGACAAACCCCACACCTCTCACCGTTCGCACATAGCCGTCACCGATCTTGCGACGCAAATTTCCCATATGTACATCGAGCGCATTACTCATATTTTCTTTTGCACCGAAGATCCTTTCCTCCAGAAAACTACGGGTCAGAACACGGTCAGAACGCAACATTAACGTTTCAAGCAGCGCGTATTCACTTGCCGTCAAATCAACATGACTTTCGCTCACTGTCACGCGACGAGTCGGCCCATGGAGAGATAGCCCTCGAATCTCTATCACCTCATTCTGAAAACCGTAACTGCGCCGCACAAGTGCTCTCACCCTGGCCAATAACTCAGCGAGAACAAAAGGTTTGACGAGATAGTCGTCGGCACCGGCATCCAGCCCAGTCAAGCGATCTTGCAGAGTGCCCCGAGCAGTCAGGATGATGACGGGGATCCCCTTGAGCTGCTGACGCAGACGCGCCATCAGGCTCATGCCATCACCGTCGGGCAGGCCGAGGTCGAGCAATACAAGTTCTGGCACGCATACATCGAGTTGATGCAGAGCATCCACTTTACGGCGAACCCATATGACATCTAATCCTTGCTCTGTAAGGGCAATACGTACGCCATTGCCGAGATCGATGTCGTCTTCGATTAGGAGAATTTTCACAATAGTTACTTTATCAACAGTGAATGAAGAACGTCTGAAGAAAAAAACGGTGTCAGTAAATCTATCAGGTTTGCAGAACGGGTACTTACTTCAGTATTTCTTCATTTTTGGCTCATGAGAACTTCAGGGTCAGCATTCAAACTGAGCGTTCTGGCGTTTAAAACCGCTTGTATCGTAGTCAGTTGAACCCACAAGGACTTCCTTAATGAGAAACATCGAACTGAGTCATAAGTTCCTCCATTCACTCTCGGGGCATACCCTGGAAAAATTGTTGTCAGGATTTGTCCTCGCGTTATTGGCAACCCCAATACTGGCAGCAGAACAGAAACAGGGCAACGAGTTGACCCTAGGAGGAGGCGTGGATGTTGCGCCACGTTATTCTGGTTCGGATGAAAGCCGAGTCACAACGGCCCTAGTGATTGATTACTCTATGGTAAATGGTTTCTTCGTCAGCTCCACGCGTGGTATCGGTTACGGTAACAACATCGGCAAATTTGATTACAGCGCTGCGCTGAGTTATCGCGCAGGCAGAAAGGATCGTGACGTGGACAGCGACTCGCTCAGCTACGGTAGCGACTACTTGCGAGGTATGGGTGACGTTAAGGGCTCAGCTATCGGTTTGCTTGGCCTAGGATACGAGGTGACCGACTGGCTTAATTTGCAATTGCAGGCTGAGGTGCCGATTTCTCAGCGAAGCAATGGTGAGGCCCTGCATTTCAGCATTGTCAGCCCGCTCTATACGTCATCGAAAAACGCTGTGACGCTGGCGCTGACCAGTAGTTGGGGGACCAGCAAGTACATGCAGACTTACTACGGGGTAAGTGCATCACAGTCGGCCGCATCGGGGTTTACTCGATATGATGCCAAGTCTGGAATTTATGCCTATTCACTGAATATGGACTGGACGCACAAGCTTAATCAAGACTGGAGCGTAGTTGCCGCTGCAGGTTTTACGCAGTTGGCTGGTGATGCACGAAATAGTCCAATTGTTCAACGAAAAACATCGCCCACTGGCAGCCTGAAGGTGACATATAGCTTCTGATCGTTGTTCGACGTGTGCTTCTCGGTAGCTTGTGGCTATGCACTGTCAATAAATACAAATTCGCCCCGCCCCAGTTCAGATGATGGGGCGCTACTCAACTCACCAAATCGCCTTGATTATGCCATGTCACTCAGAGCTATGTTATTAACTATGCTTAATTTGAGGAGCAACAAATGAATTTAAAACTGACTGGGAAAGTGGCTCTAGTAACTCGAGTCCGAACCAGAATTAGTTTCAGCATTTGCGAAGAACTGGCCGCGAAGTTTGAGTACTGGATTAGTTTAATCTGGTATTTGTTCTTCTTCTTTTTGCCTACAGCTAAACATGGGCCGGACACTTCTACTTAGCCTTGACAACCGGATCAGCACTCATCGCGCAAGACGCGTGAAGCGCTTATTTCTCTATGTTTTCTCGCGGAAGTCGGCCAAAAAGCGGTGAATAAATCGTGCATAAAGCAGAGGTGAAAGTGCATAGCCTGTTTGCTGCACGAAGTGGCTATTTTTGCAGTTTTACCCCATCAGCTTTTTATAGGCTTCCGCTGCCTCATCAGGCGTCATGTTGACGTTTTCGGATTTGACCGTTGCCGTCAATTCGGTTTTCCTCGGTGCCTCCCAGCCGCGCATTTCTGCCAGCTGTCGGGTCGTGGAGTTTTATTTTCAGTCCGTCCTTCCCTGCTGTCAGTTCAGAGATGGCGGCCATCTGTTCCGGTTTGAGTTCGCTAGCGTTCTTGAATGACCATACCGATTGGCTGATGGGTTTGCCGTCATCGTCTTCACCAACTACGTGAGTGCCGAACGTTGCGAGATCAGCTATTGATGTTCGCCCCATCGCAGTGAGGCGCTCCATCGCTTCTTCATACGTCATGATAGCGTCGTTTATGACCTCACCTTGAACGCATTTCAAAAACACCTGCACACCAAGATTTGTAAAGATCTGAGTTGCGAGCGGCCTCTGCTGTTTTCGCTTTTCCCTTAGCGGACTTATATGCGTCTGTCTGATTCTTTCCTTTGAGGATTGCCAGAGCGAATCTTTTTTGCAGCGGAGTCAGCACATCGAAAAGCGCCTGCTGCTCTGCCGTGAGCTTTTTCGATGCCATACAGAAAAATCCTCTACATTGGAAACTATAAACCCTATGGTACCGTGCATGCAAAGCCATACAAACCTATACGATATGCTGTTTACTACGTGGTACCATTGGAGTTATTAGCATTTTATAAAACCATTAATTATTTAGCCGGGCGCACTAGGTGCCACATTTTAACTATCGGATTTGGCATCAGTGTCACACACTCTCCCTGAGCTACTGTATATTTTCGCCCGTACAGATGTACAACCGATGATTCATCAGCCGTATTAGTGAGATAAATCAGCGCAGTATCAACCACATTGCCATTAAGTGGCACTTCATCAGGCACATAAATATTGGGTGAAAAATGGCCATTGGTCAGATCAATCTGGACATATTTATATTGCTCTACAGCATTAGCAAGCTGCGCTTGCGTGATGTCTGCACCGTTTTCAAAATCCAGTGTAGTGAAAATATCACTCATAATTAACTCCCAGTTTATCAGTATTTAACGTTAACCCGTATTTAGTATAGTTAATTAAACTGGATTACCATTCATTTCAATCACGGCTCACGGACGTATTGCCGTATCAGTGTTTCGTGATTCTTCGATTTCACGAATGCTGCGCAGGTCAGCAGTCGCTCATTCAGTTCAACGCTATCGCCGAATGTCATCTGAAGCGGTATTTCCGGCACGATGCAGTCAATCAGCAATTCAGCGGGGATCGGCACCACTGGAGCCACTGCGTATTCTGTCCGCCTGCTTGAGCAGGCTGTTAACAGCGGCAGCAGGAACGTAACAATGAGCACACTCATCAGCAGATAACGATTGTCGAATGTACGTGAACGAAACGAGAGCATCGAATTGATTCTGAGTAATCGAAACTCGCACTAGCTGATTTACTGCACGCTCATACTGAACAACGCCAGTTTTTAACAGCCGTTCGGCGGTAGCGCGATCAATTGTCATGCCGCGTCGAATGGGTTTTCCGTCAACTGATTGCGTCCAGCCGTAACCCAAAGTCCATACGCCAACAACGTCTGGATAGGCAGCCAGTTCACAACCATCAAACCGTTTAATGAGGTTGATACCGTTAGCGCTGATCTGCATTGCCTACCTCCGATCCAGTCTTGCTGCCAACAACGCGGCGCAGAATAGAGCTGATGTAATCAATACCGAGGAATCCGATGAACACACTGCCCATCGACGCAAAATTCGAATCCCATCCCAGAGCAGATAAGCCATCATTGATGTAGTAAGCCACCAGCGAACACATGGCAGCATCGAGCTATAGCCCCTTCGCTTATGTTGTATAGTGCTTCTATCTTGCGGAGGGACAACACTCCGGCGCTGTAGGCCGTTTCGATGGCCCCCCAGTCCGGAGTATTGGGCATATCATCCTCGCTTTGATAAAACCATTACGCTATTCACTCGTTCGGGGATGAATAGTGTGATGGTAATAAAAAAAACCGCCCGTAGGCGGTAAATTAAGCTTTAGGCGTAGTGTTGTGGGTTAGCGAACCTTGATGAAGCTTTCACTCACCCTTTGACTTATAATTCTGTCAATTGCTTGGAAAAACGCACCTGGTGAAGTGAGTTCAGATATTGATACTTTGTCAGAGTGCTTACCATCACCAGGGTACAAAGAGCACTGCCCTTTATATTCAAAATTGAAGTGAAGGAAGCCTTCGTCTTGGCCGCTCAAGGTTAGGGAACTAAGGCGAAATGTGTTGTCTTGATAGGCTTGTTGGATGCCTGACGCAAAATATTTTTTAAACTTTGAGATATCCTTAGTTATCAACTTCAAGTCTTCATTACTTAACTCATTCATGAGTAGCCCCTTGGTAAGTGTTTTTTTCCTAAAGCAATAAACAAATGGGGATGGATTTTTTACTTTCAAGTACGGCTCTAATTACTTCAGGCACTGCTCTCTAATGTACTGTTGCAATGCGGCTATTTTTGACCGATCGCTTTTGATTCCGGCTCTGATACCGAGAACGTTTCGTCCAGCAACATCAGAGAGTTCGATGGCGGCATCATTGCCCACGCTGGAGGTGCCGGGGGTTTCGGTTGCGGCTGGCACTGGACACTTGCTTTTGACGAGCACCCTGCCACCAGCATCAAGCTTGCGCAGCAGAGCAGCATTCTCAGCGTTCGCATCAGCGAGCTCCTTCGTGTATTTCTCATCGAGTGCGGCGACGTCGCGCTGGCGCACCTGCATATCGCTGATAGTGGCGTTCGCCAGGCCGAGCTTCTTAGTAGCCTCGTCACGCTGACCTTTGTAGGTAATCGCGTTATCCCGGTAGTGATTCACCAGCAGGGCCAGCGATCCGATTACCAACACCAACACCACCAGCAACTGTAACCAGTAGCGTTTTGCCAGTGCCATACTCACGACAGAAACAGAGCACGCTCTGCCTCTCGCCGACGAGTTAGCCCAACCAGCCCTTTACCACCAGCACGATTCCAGCGCGCAAATTCAGCAGCCGCGCCAGCGATGTCACCGGCATTCAGTTTTTTCAGTAGCGTCGATGTAGAGAGCGAGCGTATGCCGAGGTTGTATGTGAACGAAACGAGAGCATCGAATTGATTCTGAGTAATCGGAACTCGAACTAACTGATTTACTGCACACTCATACTGAACAACGCCAGTTTTTAACAATCTCTCAGCTGTCGCCGCGTCCAAGTAAAAGCGTGGTCTGATCGGTTGTCAGCGGCAATAAAAATCGCAGAGTCTCTCTCGCTAAAATCAGGTATGTCCAGCATATACGTACTACACCAACCATCAGGATCGCGATTCACCCGCGACAGCTTTAACGCACACTGGATGAAGGCAAAGAAAAAAGCGGAGGAATTACATCCGGATTTAAGTTTCGACTTCACGTTTCATGATTTGAAGGCGAAAGGCATTTCAGATCTGGATGGCAATCTGTACGAAAAACAAGCCATTTCCGGCCATAAAAATGTTACCCAGACGGCAAGATACGACAGAAAAATCGCGGTTGTTCCGGTTGTCGGTGGTCAGAATATGGCGAAGTGATATGGCGAAAATATGGTGAAGGGTTAATTTAGGCACAAAAAAACCACCTTTCGGTGGTTGAATTTTATTTTGTAACTTCTTGTTTTTATTGAAGTTAAATCAATGGTGCCCGGGGCGGGACTTGAACCCGCACAGCGCGAACGCCGAGGGATTTTAAATCCCTTGTGTCTACCGATTTCACCACCCGGGCTTAAATATTGGAGGCGCGTTCCGGAGTCGAACCGGACTAGACGGATTTGCAATCCGCTACATAACCGCTTTGTTAACGCGCCAAAATATTCAGGTCTTAGTGACCGACATCCGCAATTGCCGATGTTTTAAATTGGAGCGGGAAACGAGATTCGAACTCGCGACCCCGACCTTGGCAAGGTCGTGCTCTACCAACTGAGCTATTCCCGCAACACAGAACCCGCTGATTCTCTTAACTTCTTACAAACCAGCGTTGCTGTTGATGCGGTGCATTCTACTGACATGACGCAGTGAGTCAATAAAATTATCAAGCAACCGCGTTCGTTTGCTGGTTTTTACGGCGCTCCGATCAAGGTTCAAGCAGATCGTGTCGAGCAGCATTCAAATATTGAAACATGGACCAGAAAGTCAGTACAGCCGCGATGTACAACGCCACAACACCAACGCCTTCAACAATGCGTTCTGGGCGCCATAGCAAAGCAAAAAGCGCCATCATCTGGGCCGTGGTTTTAACCTTCCCTATCCACGACACGGCAACGCTACTTCTCTTGCCAATTTCAGCCATCCACTCTCGCAATGCCGAAATAATGATTTCGCGCGCGATCATTGTCGCTGCAGGCAGCGTAATCCACCAAGAATGATAGTATTCCGCAACCAGCACCAGCGCGACAGCCACCATCACTTTATCCGCAACAGGATCGAGGAAGGCACCAAAACGCGTGGTCTGTTTCCAGCGGCGGGCCAGGAAACCATCAAACCAATCCGTCACGGCAGCAAACACGAAAATCAACGCGCAGAGCAGCGGTGCCCAGACGAATGGAAGATAAAACGCCAGCACGAAAAACGGAATAAGAGCAACACGAAACAGGGTAAGCAACGTCGGTATATTAAATTGCATAGCGCTTAGGTAACTATCTGGCTGGAGTGGATACTAAGAGTATGTTGCAACATTGTCCCTAGTGTTTCAATGCATGGAAGATTTTTTCTGCCAATGCATGTGAAATTCCTGGCACATTTGCAATCTCCTCAATACTGGCATTCATCAAAGGTTGCAGCCCTCCCATGTATTTCAGCAGGGTTTGACGACGTTTAGGGCCGACGCCTTCGATAAGCTCCAGCGTACTGGTATTTCTTACTTTTGCTCTCTTCTTACGATGTCCGCCAATTGCATGGTCATGCGAATCATCGCGAATATGCTGGATAACGTGCAATGCGGGAGAATCAGGCGGTAGTGCCATACCCTCGCCCGTCGACTCAAAAAACAGCGTTTCCAGTCCGGCTTTACGATCGCTGCCTTTCGCGACACCAAGTAACAGCGGCTTGTTTTTATCCCATGATACTTGCAACGAGTCAAACACGGCCTGAGCCTGGCCGAGCTGCCCTTTCCCGCCATCGATCACAATGACATCCGGTATTTTGCTGTCATCCAGCGCTTTACCATACCGACGTCGGAGGACTTGCGCCATGGCGGCATAATCATCGCCTGGCGTAATGCCACTGATATTATAGCGGCGATATTCCGAACGTAACGGACCGTTGGCATCAAATACTACGCAGGATGCCACAGTCTGTTCCCCCATAGTATGACTGATGTCAAAACACTCCATTCGGTGGATTTCTGGCAACTGCAAGACGTTAGCTAACGCAGCCAAACGCTGGTGAATGGTGGACTGCTGAGACAGTTTTGTGACCAGCGCCGTGGCAGCATTTGTCCGCGCTAATTTTAAATAACGAGCACGATCGCCACGGGGTTTGGTTTGAATCTGTACTTTTCTTCCCGCGACCGTTGTCAGAGATTCCGTCAGCAAATCTTTATCGGGCAGAGTGAAATCAAGCAGAATTTCTGTAGGAAGCGTTCGGCCTAAGCTTCCTTGCAAATAGAATTGCCCGACAAACGTCTGCACGACTTCCCCCAATTCCGTACCGCCAGGTACTTTGGGGAAATAGCTGCGGCTGCCAAGCACTTTTCCTTGTCGGATGAACAGGACATAGACGCAGGCCATGCCAGCATCAAAAGCAACACTGATAACATCCAGATCGTCACCGTCACCGGAAACAAATTGTTTTTCCGTCACCCGCCGAACCGCCTGGATCTGATCGCGAATCCGGGCTGCATCTTCAAAATGCAGATCGCGACTGGCCGCTTCCATCCGGGAAATGAGTTGATTCAATACTTGCTGATCTTTGCCAGACAAAAACAGGCGAACATAATCAACCTGCTGTTGATAATCCTCATCGCTAACCAAACCGCTAACGCAAGGCCCGAGGCAGCGACCAATTTGGTATTGCAGGCAGGGGCGAGAGCGATTGCGATAGACGCTATTTTCACACTGGCGCACCGGAAACAGTTTTTGCAGCAATATTAACGTTTCACGTACGGCATTGCCGTTAGGAAACGGGCCGAAGTATTCGCCTTTTGCATGCTTAGCGCCGCGGTGAACAGCCAGACGTGGATGAGCATCGCCACTCAGGAAGATCATGGGATAGGATTTATCGTCGCGTAATAAGACGTTATAACGCGGCTGATACAGCTTAATGTAGTTGTGTTCTAGCAGTAAGGCTTCAGTTTCTGTATGCGTGATCGTGACATCAATATGCTTGATGCTTTTGACCAACGCCTCAGTTTTACGGCTGGCAACATGACTGCGGAAATAGCTGGCAAGTCGTTTTTTTAAGTCTTTTGCCTTACCAACATAGATGACCGTATCGCTGGCATCGTACATACGGTAGACCCCAGGCTGGCTCGTTACCGTTTTTAAAAATGCCGAAGCATCGAAACTCTCACTCACTACTTAACAATGTCTCCGCGGTAAAAAGCCCATGCTTTATAGCCAGATGCGTCAACTCTACATCGCCGTTGATATTCAGCTTGCTGAACATGCGATAGCGATAGCTGTTCACTGTTTTAGGGCTAAGATTGAGCTGTTCTGAGATTTCAGTCACTTTCTGTCCCTTCGTTATCATTAGCATAATCTGTAATTCGCGTTCAGACAAACACTCAAGCGGCGCGTCCGTCTGCGGCTCCAACTGACTTAATGCCATTTGTTGAGCAATATCAGAAGCAATATACCGTTTGCCCGCGTGTACTGCTCGAATAGCGGAGATCACTTCCTGAGGGGCTGCAGCTTTACTAACATATCCCACGGCACCAGCCTGCATTACTTTCGCAGGTAGTGGGTTTTCCGTATAAATAGTGAGCATAATGACTTTTATATCTGGAGTAAAACGCAAGATCTTACGCGTTGCTTCAAGTCCACCGATACCCGGCATGCTCATGTCCATCAGAACAACATCGACATCATTGCTTCGACACCATTTGACGGCATCTTCACCACAACATGCCTCACCAACCACTTTCAGACCTTTGATGTCGTCAAGAATGCGTCGTATCCCTGCCCGCACCAATTCATGGTCATCAACAAGAAAAACGCTAATCAAAGAATAATTCTCCAAAAAAGGGAGTAACACTTACATGAAAAATTGCTTGCAGGTGATACTACGTTGGTTTCAAAAAATAATGAACACAGATTTATATGAATATGTATTTTAAAATATGCCGAAAAAGAATAAAGCGCGTTCCCCGATCATAACAATATATCGTTAACTTGATGGTGTATGTTGATCACATTCTTAACATTTCAAATACGCTATACAGTATAAACAGAACGATGACACAAAATGTATAAAAAACAATGCAAATCAGATGGCATACAATTGGCTTTACATCTTAAATGTCAATAAAAAATCACTATTGTAAGCAGGGTATTGCTACGAATTTTATCACTACCTACAACTGTATTATACAAATAATATATTCAGGGAAAAACGTCCATAGTGAACATCATATGTATTAAACAAAACACATCTATAGTACTTGCCACAAAAAAGCATCCCAAACATAGTCGCTATTTAGATGAATTAAATGCATAAAAAACAGTCAATAAAATGACGTTATCCACGAATAATATCAATCCATAATATGCTTTATGTTATACTCCTGCCCACCTAGTTCTTCCTGTTGTGCCAGCGGTAACGCCCGCAGCAGGCAAAGGAAAACATCTTTTTCTTGTTGAGGAGAAAACATGAGCAACGTAGATTTTTCTACTACCGCATCCGCTGAAACACTGGCCCATGAGGTTACCTGTCTGAAGGCTATGGTTACGCTGTTATTAAAAGCAATCGGCCAAGCAGATGCCGGTAAAGTTATCGTGAATATGGAAAGATATATTGCTCAATTGGAAGATGCCGAGCAAGCTGCTGTTTTTGATAACACGATTAAACAAATCAAAACCAGCTACCGCAAATAGCACTATTTGCTACACCATCATCTCAGTAATTTGATCTGGCGGTGTAGTGATATTTAGTATTGCCTTTCCTGATTTAAAAATAGAGACCCTCGTCTATTTATTTCCAATGCTGATAAGCTTCAAAAGTAGTGCCTCTTCTTTCTTTTTATATTGTGTTAATTCCGTCACCAACACTTTGTCTAGGAACTGTTTCCTGGAAAGTGCTTTTCTTTCATCAACCAGTTCCCTCAGCTCGGTGAAACATTCATTTATTTTGTACTCTTTTGAACTTTCCGTACAAATTATCTCATGGATTGCCTGACTTAGTTCAGACAACGAGATAACCGATTTTGGATCCTGGTGACTTTTTTCTATGACAGCTAGTAATTTTTCGAATCCCATATGAACCTCCAAAATCAAGCAGAAACTTGCTTATGGCTAGACCAGGAAACGCCAGCGCCCCTAATAGATGTAGCCACAACCATTTACATGCTTGTTGGTTTCAAAGCAGCATGTTCATTGGCTGCACTACCCATCCCCTACATGTGCCTCACCCTAGAGGAAAAATGCATTGCGTAATTCAAAATACTAACACGTTATCCCACAACTCAAATTATTTAGAGTGATTCAATTATCAATCTCATAATGCGATCTGTAGACCCCCTATCTTCTATAGCATAGCACTTTCTCGCTACTCTTCAGGATGCAGGACACAGCTTCCTGCTGAGCAATAGATAGCAATAGTCCTTCTTTCTAATCATGTCGTATGTGTCAATACCGATTGAATTGTGACCCACCCCGCCAAAGTAAACCTGACCCACCCACCAATGATTATTCCTGTGGTTCAGTGACCTTCGATTTCTTTAACTGACCACTTTTCAATTTGTCTTTCAGGCGATAACTTTGACCACTTATCTGGACTATGTGTGCGTGGTGAAGCAATCGATCTAACATCGCAGCCGTCAGCGTTTCATCATCACCAAACGTACCTGACCACTGAGTAAACGGCAGATTACTCGTGAGGATCAGACTTCCAGTCTCATAGCGCCGGGCGACAACCTGGAAGAATAAATTAGCCTCTTCCTTACCAAACGGCAGATACCCCACCTCATCAATCACCAGCAGCCGCAGCTTGTTGACGCAGCGCCCTAAATATCCCTTGAGATCTCCCTGTCGGTGAGCGGCGACCAGCTGCAACATCATGTCTGCTGCCGTTATAAACCGAACACTCTGACGACTTTATGTGCCAACGCACAGGCCAGATGGCTTTTGCCTACGCCCGAGGGACCCAGTAGCACGATGTTCTCGTGCCGCTCGATGAATGCCAGTCCGGCGAGTTCCTGAAGCAGAGCTCTTGGTGCGCCGCTGGCGAACGTAAAGTCGAACTGCTCCAGTGTCTTAATCGCTGGCAGTCCTGATAACCGCAAAAGCGTCTGCCGGCGACGTTCGTTACGGCTACTCATCTCCAGTTGTAGCAGCTGTTCCAAAAAGTCGTCGAATATCCCGGTATTATCCAGTGTTTTTTGTGCCAGTGCGGGCCACTCACTGGCAATACGTTCAAGCTTGAAGTCGGCACAGAGCTCGCTGATACGTTGGTGCTGAAGGCTCATAATCCCGCCTCCAGCAGTGACTGGTAGACAGAAAGCGGATGTTGAAAACTCTCTCTTGGCATAACCCTTTGATTATCCTTGGCTACGGATGCCGTTCTCTCCACTCGCGGAAGGGGGAGAAGCGCAGCCAACTCCTGTTGCAGCTGGTGTTCTGGTGGAACACCGGTCGTGCCATGCTTGCGGGCGTTGGCCACGGTAATAAGGCCCGATGCGGCTGTTGGCTGAGTCGACATCAAATAGCAGGCCGGCCTGTTTAAACGTGGTGGCCAGCGGAACGACAAAGCTGTGCTTCAGATAGCGGTTGAACCGTTCAACCTTACCCTTGGTCTTTGCTCGATAAGGCCTGCACACCTGGGGAGTAAAACCGTACTTCTCGGCGAGAGCCAGTAATGGTGGGTTCCACCGGTGACGGCCGTCGCCATGAACGTCACGTTCAAGAATAATGGTCTTAGCATTATCAAACAGGAGATGTCTCGGCGTTCCACCAAAGGCCAAAAGCGCCTGTTCAATACCGTCACACCATGCCGCCGTATCTTGGCGGGGATAAAAACGCACAAAGGTTGCCCGACTCCAGCCCATCGTCGCGACAAATGCCAGCAACGGGTTCCGGCCCTGTCTGCTCACCGTAAAATCGATCTGCATCTGCTCACCGGGCTGCGTCTCAAAACGCACGACGGGATCGTTCGGCTGTTGCTTAAGCGGAAGCAAGAAAGCCGTCAACATGCAGTATCCACCGGCGTACCCGCGAACTCAGCATAACGCTGGCCGGTATCCGATGGGGTCTGGCAGCTTCAACACGTTCAAGAATATAGGGCTTAAACGGGTCCAGCTTCTCGGGTCGGGGAAAGCGTTCAGAATAACGGGCTTTAGCAGGTGAGTCCTGCATCCGAATATAACGGCGGACGGTCTGCCACAAACCTATATTCGGCTTCGATGAACCCTGATGAACAGCCGTACTCTCTGACCTCATTATCGCCATGGTTTCTGACAGCCAAGTTATTTGCTAGGTTCACAGAGAGTCGTTCTACCTGTCAGTACATCAACTCATTGACTTTACTTAAAAACGTATATCACTTCGGTACATAAATAGTTTGCTGATTGATCCGTGCCCAAGCCATTCGAGCATTCTTGTTTGCCAGCGCGACAACATGCTGGGGACTGATTTGCCTAGCATCATGCCCGTATTTTCTGAACTGACGAGCCCAGTAATTCGAACTACCGCAGGCTTCAATGACTATTCTTGACGGTGGTTGTTAAACAACGAAAGGTGTGATCATCTTGTTGGCTTTTATCTGTCCTTGCAAAGTGGCAACGTGTAATCGAAACACTCGCTTTGCCAGATCAATTCCTATAATTTGTTCCATTGGATACCTCTTTCATTTTGCTGTTGGCACACACTGACAGCATGACGCATTGAAGCCGATTGTGGGGAGGTGTCCATTTCATTATCACAAAATAGTAGATCACTTGAAGGGAAATTGTACTATCTGATCAATAGCCAAACATCACACACTTGCAATCGAACTAAGTTATGTACATAGAGTGCGAGCCAATCAGTTAGCTTAACTACCTTTTCTGATGGCTTGGCATTTTTTACTTTGGAATCAGTAAGTGACATGACTTACCCCCTTGAGTTGTTGGTATAAGCAAAATCGAACCAGAGATATCAACGATTCTACCAACAAAAGTAGTGGGTAGTAGCGTTTTTTGGTGGAAGAGGGTGAACCTGAAAAAGAGGGTAAGCAATTGATAGAAAGCAAAAAAGCAGACGTCAGTGAACGTCTGCTTTCTTTAAATTGGCTCCTCTGACTGGACTCGAACCAGTGACATACGGATTAACAGTCCGCCGTTCTACCGACTGAACTACAGAGGAATCGGTTAAGTGCGATGGATAATAGCGGTAGCGTTTCGGGTTGTCAAAGGCTGTTATCACTCGTTGTGTTTGATTGCCGAACTAATAACCAACATATTGAAATTATGGCTCAAGTTGAACACTGCAAACGAATAAAATACGCTAATTAGTTGGCAGGACTGCACCCTAAAATAGCAGGATTGCTTTAGGATAGTGCAGACAAGCATTGGCCCGATAACATGTTGTCCATACAAAATCAGGATCGTTAGTTAGCAGAATCATTGTTTTTCCTTATTTTACCTGTTTCTTATCAATGAGGTATCAGTTTCCCCTAGGTATAGGAGCATAATATGGCGCACTTCTTGCTACCTATTTAGAGTAACTACTCAGGAGGCAGACATGAATCTTAGACGGCTCAAGTATTTTGTGAAAATCGTTGATATCGGTAGCCTGACACAGGCTGCTGAGTTGTTGCATATTGCACAACCGGCGCTGAGCCAGCAGGTCGCGACGCTAGAGAGTGAACTCGAAAAACAACTGCTGGTACGAAGTCGGCGTGGCGTTACGCCTACCGAAGCGGGAAAAATTCTTTATTCTCACGCACAGACAATATTGTCGCAGTGTGAACAAGCAAAGGACGCAGTAAGTGGTGCGCGGCAATCAATGAATGCGTAAACATTAATCATAGAGCCAGCCATTTCCCGATGGTTGGCTATCCATCTGATTTTCTTATCCATTGCCCATTACAATCATATATTTTTTATTTTTTCCGTGAAAAAAATCACAATTCATAAGATTATTATTTTTTTCAAAGGATGATTTTCACCCTAAAAAATAAAATATAGTTTTATTTTTTTTATTTATTTGATTTATTTATTTGCAACTCCATTTTACCGCCGCAATATGAATGTGATTTCCTTAAAATGATAATAGACACTAGCGATCAGGGTATTCACAGTGTTACATTAATCCTCGTTATGTTTTCTCTAATCCTCTGCGACAAAGAGCAGGTATTGCCTTATGGGTGTATGACGGTTATTTTTTTGATTAAGGAGTTCAAATGAATAATATCCTCTCTCATATTTTAATAAAGTTGGCAGAAAAAGAAGCTGGAGAAAAAGCGCTTAACGCTAAGATTGAATCGTTAGAGATGCTGATTTCTGCCATTGTTTCAACGCTTGATGATAATAAAATCAATGAATTAAATAAAAAAATTGAAGGTGTTGCTGCTGATGCCTCGCAGCGAAAGGATGAACGAAATTACTTAGCTTTCGAGCTATTAATGAAAAACATCAATCGAATCAAAACCGTTTCGTTACGGGAATAGTTTTTCATATATCAATGGCGACGGCATTACTTGGCCACATATTAATTTCTGCACATGATTTTTTTATATTCAATAACAGAGAATGCTTATGCTATCCATGACTTTCCTGGAAAAAATTTGAAGGCGCCGACATTGTCCACGCCTTTCTTGTATTATACGCTTTAGTCCGCGGCAACAGCCTGTTTTTTCCGACGAATAAACTGATAAGCAATAGCCAGAGCAATGAACCACAGTGGCGTGACAATAAGTGCTTGCCGTGTATCTGGCTGTAAGGTTAATAGCACAATAACAAAGGCGAAAAAAACTAGGCATACCCAGCACATAAAAAACCCCCACGGCATTTTATATGATGATGTGGCATGTAACTGAGGACGCTTTCTACGATATGTAAGGTAAGAACACAGAATGATACTCCAGATGAACATGAATAAAATCGCGGAGACGGTAGTAACAAGCGTAAAAACGGTCATCACATTTGGAATCAGATAGATCAACACCACACCTGAAAGCAAGCAAATACAGGAAAACATCAGTCCAGTTGAAGGAACTGCACGTTTAGATAGCATACCAAAACGTTTTGGTGCATCGCCTTGTTTGGCTAGGCCAAAAAGCATGCGACTGGTCGAGAATACACCGCTATTGGCTGAGGATGCCGCTGATGTTAGTACAACGAAATTGATCATGCTGGCAGCCGCAGGTAAGCCGACAAGCACAAACATTTCTACGAAAGGACTACGCTCCGTTGTAATCGCACTCCACGGTGTTACTGACATAATCATAATTAACGCAAAAACATAAAACATGATGATGCGAATCGGGATCGCGTTAATCGCGCGAGGCAACACCACTTTTGGGTTTTTAGTTTCAGCGGCAGTAGTCCCTACCAGTTCGATACCAACAAAAGCGAATACAGCTATCTGGAACCCAGCAAAGAAACCACTTATACCTTTAGGAAACATGCCACCATCGTTCCACAGGTTGGTAAAAGAGGCGACGTTTCCTGATGGAGAAGAGAATTGCATCATAACTAGTGCGACGCCAACCACGATTAACGCGACAATAGCCACAATTTTTATCATCGCGAACCAGAATTCCATTTCGCCAAACAGTTTCACGGTTGCCAGATTTAACGTAAGCAGTAGCAGAACGCAGAGCAAGGAAGAAATCCACTGCGATAAATCAGGGAACCAAAACTGAGAGTAGGCACTAATGGCCACGACATCGGCAATACCGGTTACAACCCAACAGAACCAATAAGTCCAGCCAGTAAAAAAACCAGCCCATGGCCCAAGTAAGTCGGCGGCGAAATCACTGAACGATTTATAGTTGAGATTGGAGAGTAACAGCTCTCCCATAGCCCGCATGACGAAAAACAGCATAAAACCAATGATCATATAAACAAATATGATCGAAGGGCCAGCCATGCTGATTGTTTTTCCTGAGCCCATAAACAGCCCAGTACCGATCGCTCCGCCGATGGCGATAAGCTGGATATGACGATTAGTCAGATTCCGTTGCAGTCCCTCTCCTTGTTCAGGTGTGAGATCTGCGGCTTCTTTTGATTGTTCGACCATTTAGTACACTTTCCTGTTTCTGTCTGTGATGTTTTTTTGAGCTCTTTGGCCGCTCTCGTTTGCGAAAATTAAAACGGATAAGATAGCGCAACCACAGTACTTATTACAGCGGATGTCTGAGATAACTAGGCATAAAAAGGTGGATAATGATGCATAGTAATGCTGTATGTTTTTGCTCTAAAATGAAGAGGGTATTCACGATGAAAAGCAAAGATATACCGACTGGGCAGACTAACAAAATTGCTAACTGCTAACAACGCAATTATCGCGTATTAAAAATTAATATGAAGTGTTTGACAGGTGCTCTTGGGAAGAGAATAATCATCCCGTTGGGTCGTTAGCTCAGTTGGTAGAGCAGTTGACTCTTAATCAATTGGTCGCAGGTTCGAACCCTGCACGACCCACCAACAAACCACCATTTTTTAGTCTAACTTTTTCGTTAAATTTAATATATTTATTAAATTAATCATTACCACTTATTTTCTTCTTTTCTTAATAAATAAGATGCTCTCTAAATAACTTTTCACATTATCGTTCTACTTTATGCAATCAAATATCCACATATTTACCATGTTGTAAGAACACTTCTTTTCCCAAATTTATCTGAACGCCAGATATATCGGGGTACGTCGGTGAACCCAATAGCACGGTTCACCGAGCGACGGAATTCTCTCTATGGTACTATTAATGACCGTATTTAAAATTAAAGCCTAATGCATCCCCTGTGGTGCCGTATTCGCGGAAGTTGTATATCAGAGGCTTCCATTTTGACGAGTCGATGACATCATTTGAGCCTAATAACTCGCTGTCCACCCAGACATTCACAATATCCAGCTCGACAAGAATAAAACGACCTTTGTCTGTCGTGCCGACTGTCTTACACTCTGCCTGGATAGGGCATTCAATAACCCGAGGCGGGGTAATATCGGTAGAGGCTTCAGTATGGAGCCCTACTTTGGAGAATTTATCGTGGCATATCTGAACCCCCCATTTTATCTGACCTTCAGATAACGTATCACTTCCGGTCAATTTACCGAGCGCTTCAACCTTCTCCCAAAGTTTATAATCAGGAATATTGACAACGACATCAGAACCAGATAGTAAATTACTGTGAGTTTTACTTCCCTTGCTGACACCGATAATAATTTTATCGCCAAGAGAGATTGACGATGATATAGAAGCAACATTGATATTTTCGCTGTTATTATCCGTTGTCGTCACAAGGAAAACTGGGAATCCATAATAAAATGAACTTGGTTTTACATTCTTTTTCATTTTGGTTCTGACCTCATCATAGAGTGATATTATACTTTCACATTTTTACTCTGCTAGTTTCTCTTTAACAATAACCATAATTGAGTATCGGTGATGGTATTTTTTAATTTACCATGCCTAATAAGTAGGTTATTAGAAAATAACTTAATGTTACTATTCCATAATGTTAGTTTTTACATCTATTTTTATGATGATAAAAATAACCGAAATAATAAACACTGTCTCTCAGTAATACAGCCTTTCTACGGCGTGTTTCAGTATTGTAAAAATTAACTAGCAAAAAATAATTCACAAGCGCCAAAAGAGGTATATGATATGCATCATATTATTTTTTCCTTCCCACTCGTAGCATGGCTGGGTAAAACATGAGGTTTAAACATGGAACGAATTGTAATACCAGCGAATTATATTCACACCCGCACCACTCCGTTTTGGACCAAGGACACAGCACCGGTGTCTATCTGGCAGCGCCATTTGGATGCAGGAACACGGCAAGGCGTTTACCCTCGTTTGTGCGTGATGCAAGGGAGGGTTCGTTATTATGGCTATGCCGATGAGACAAGTCCTGAGCCCGTTGAAACGCTGACTATCGAAGCCGGACAATTTGGCATATTCCCCCCAGAAAAATGGCACAGAATTGAAGTGTTGTCTGATGATACGTTATTCAACGTAGATTTTTATGTCGATCCAAAAATTCTGATAGAAGGCTGAGGTAAAAAGAATGACAACTGAAAATAAAGGATACTCATTAGCACTCTTGAATCGCGGCAATAACGTAAAAGCAGAAAAAACTTATCTTAAACCGATGGCTTTTTATGTACCGGAATTCGCTGCTGGCGCGGTTTCTGAACTGATTGACGACTTGGCATTAACCGGCGAAAATAATAACGATTTTTTGCTTACCGTAATCAATAATAACAACGGCGTATCCGTTGATAAAGACTTCTCCACGCTTGCAGAACTGAAAGATAAGACGGTTTCTTCTGAAGCAGTAAAAGAACTGGTTAATATCGTGCGTGGTTACGATGCAGATGAAGAAACGAACGTCTGCGGCTGGTAAAACGACATAGCATCATCATAATTCATGCTGTTTTTCATGCAACTCCAATTATTTAAGATTTAGCGGTTAATACAGCCATACTCATTTAAAAAAATAGGCGCTGGATGTCTTTTGACTTAACAAGCGCCCCCTGTGCCCTACGCCAGACGAAAGACGAAAGACGAAAGAACATAATGACACCCGCACAGGCACTTAACGCTGTGCAGTGATGACATCAAAAGCACTATCTTGAACTTTTTTCCGCGTAACTTTATTAGCGTACATTGCAGCATCTGCTCGGCGGATCACGCCATCAGGTTCATCAACGGAAGGGTCTGCCGTGATGATCCCCATGCTTGCACCTAAATAGTCAATGCTGACCGTACCGAGCGGATAATTCCCCTGCAACAGCGGCATAATACTGTCTCTGAAGGAAGAAATGACATGCTCGCTTTCTCCCAATGCAATTTCTACCATCCGAGCAAAAACAAATTCATCACCGCCGAGTCTCCCGACAACATCTCCCGAGTTGCCCCACGTTAATAAGCGCTGACTCACCTCTTGTAAGAAGATATCACCCGCTTCATGGCCGAATTGATCGTTAATTTTCTTAAAACCATCGAGGTCAATGAATACCATCAACACCTGCTGATTATCATTCTCGGCCTGAGAAAATAGGGCTTCCAGAGAGTAAAAGACGCCTCGGCGGTTAAGCACCCCAGTAAGCGAATCGGTGTAAGAGTACTCATGTAACGCGGCATTCGCGGCCGTCAATTGTTGCACCAACCACTCTTTTTGCACCTGCTGAGCAATAAGCTGGGCGAATAAACTCAGGATTTGTTCGCCTTTGGTCGTCAGCGGTTTATGGTCGGAACTTGCTGCGCAGAGAGTACCGTATAATTGTCCATCATCCATACGCACCGGCGTGCTAGCATAAGTCATAATACCCAGTACTTTCGCCGCCTGCGAATCACCCCAGCATTCGGCCACATTCGGCGTATAACTTTGCCCTTCGTCCAGCGCACGTTTGCACAGCGTGTCATGCCACGGAACCGATATCCCTTCAGGGATATCGAGCGTTTTGGTATTGTGAGCAAACAGAATATTTTGGAAACCCGCTTCGGTATCAACCTGTGTCAGGTACGTCGATTCCAGGTCGGTGACCAGTTCCAGCATGACCAGTAACTGGCGAACCAACCCCTCGAAAGAAGCCTCTGAACGTAATGCGCCCGAAAGGTGAGAAAGCAAATTATCAGTCATAACAATAAATCCTAACGGAGTATATTTTTAAATAAAAAAAACAATTAATTAACATATTATGTGGCGTACTTCAAAATGCCATCTGTGTAAACTGATTATAGCTACTATGATCTCTTCATGTTACAGAAATCATACACGCCTTTCGTCTCTCGCAGGCCGTAAGGAAACCGTCCGCACCACGCTCTCTCCTAGAGAGTCAGTATGTTGACCTCTATCACGATAGTGAATAAACCGCGTTAATGAGATTGCAAACAAGAGTGATTATCATATATTGTTTTAGTCACCTGCCGAAAATATCTCCTTATTTTATTCATTTACGCATCACATTCACTCTGGAGAAGATAATAACATGTCAAAAACGCTGTCTGTTCTGCGCAAAAAAGTACGCCTGCTGACGCTGGCCTCATCGATAATGGTTGCCTATGCCCTGCCTGCTGCTGCCGCAGATGACTCTCTGACGCTTTACACCACGCGTGAACCCGGCCTGATTCAGCCGCTGCTGGATGCGTTCACCAAAGAGACGTCGGTTAAAGTCAATACCGTGTTCATCAAGGACGGCATGTTGGAACGTGTGAAGGCAGAAGGCCAGAACTCACCGGCTGACCTGCTGATGACGGTTGATGCCGGTAACCTGATCGATCTGGTAGACGCCGGTGTCACGCAGCCGATTCAGTCCAGTGCATTAACCGAGGCTATCCCGGCAGCGCTGCGTGACAAAGATAACCAATGGTTTGGTCTGTCGATGCGATCTCGCGTGCTCTATGCAGAAAAATCACTGCCGCTGACCGGCATTACTTACGAAAATCTGGCCGATCCGAAATGGAAAGGCAAAGTGTGTATCCGCGCGGGTCAACACCCTTACAATACCGCACTGGTTGCCGCGATGATTGCCCACCACGGTGAAGCCAAAACCGAAACCTGGCTGCGCGGTGTGAAAGACAATCTGGCGCGTAAAGCCACCGGTGGTGACCGCGACGTTGCGCGCGATATCCTCGGCGGCATCTGCGATGTAGGTCTGGCGAACTCTTATTATGTCGGCCACATGAAGAACGCCAAAGAAGGCACCGACGCCCGCAAATGGGGCGATGCCATCAAAGTCGTTCAGCCTACCTTTGAAAACGGAGGCACACACGTCAATATCAGCGGTGCAGCCGTTGCACGTCACGCGCCGCATAAAGATCAAGCCGTGAAATTGATGGAATATCTGGTCTCCGCGCCGGCTCAGCAGATCTACGCACAGGCAAACTATGAATATCCGGTTCGCAAAGGCGTCACGCTGGATTCCACCATTAGCAGCACGATTGGTGACGTTACTGTGGATAGCATTCCGCTAACCGACATCGTTAAATTCCGTAAACAGGCCAGTCAGTTGGTAGATAAAGTTGGATTCGATCAATAAGACCGGTTCGTCAACCATGCGCGGCGCCTTCGGGCGGCCGCGCCTCTTTTTTTCTCCGCTTCGCATCGCTGCTGTTGTCATTGCTCTCGGCGTACTGGCTCCGCTGGTTTCCCTGCTTTGGCTAGCCGCTGGCGCGGGCGTCGGCCATTGGGATCACCTGATGCGCTACGTGCTGCCCGATGCCGCACTCAACACGCTGATTCTGCTCGTCGGCGTAGGTGTGCTCGTCATGGTGATTGGTGCAGGCTGCGCCTGGCTGGTGACGGCATTTGATTTCCCCGGCAGACAGTTCGTTAGCTGGGCGCTGCTGCTGCCGCTGGCGATGCCAACCTATATTGTCGCTTTTGCCTGGCTCGATCTGCTGCATCCTATAGGGCCGATTCAGGAAGCGATCCGCAGTGTGCTGGGCTATGACAGCCCGCGTCAGTTCCGCCTGCCGGATCTGCGCTCCATGACGGGCGCTATTCTGCTGCTCGGGCTGGTGCTCTATCCGTACGTTTATCTGACGATGCGTGCGATGTTTATCAGCCAGCCCGCACACCTGCTGGAAGCCGCACGCACGCTGGGGTTGAGCGCAACAGGTACCTTCCTGCACGTTGCCCTACCGATGGCGCGCCCTGCGCTGGCCGTTGGCACCAGCCTGGCCTTGCTGGAAACACTAAATGATATTGGCGCCTCCGAATTCCTTGGGGTCAATACGCTGACCGTGACGGTTTACACTACCTGGGTCACCCGTTCGGATTTACCCGCCGCCGCGCAGATTGCCTGCACGATGCTGACGGTCGTCATCCTGCTGCTGACGCTGGAGTATTACGGCCGGAAAAACCAGCGCTACGGCACCAGCCGACAGATGCGCGGCATTCTGCCCGCCCCGTTGAAAGGGGTACGCGCCTGGCTGGCAACCGGTGCGACCGCGTTGCCTATCCTGTTCGGCTTCATCGCTCCTGCCCTCTTTCTGGCATGGGAAAGCGCTAAGCGGCTGGGCGATAGCGTGACGATCTCCGCAGGCCTGATACAGTCATTGCAGAACTCACTTCTGCTGGCCGTTGGCGTCACGCTGGTCGTCACGTTCGTCAGCCTGATTATTGCGTGGTATGCCCGTCATTCCGCCATCGCTGACCGTTCACCGGAACGCCGTCGCACCCTATTGAGAATTGCCTCGCTGGGCTATGCTGTACCCGGTACGGTACTGGCGATTGGCATGCTGACGCCCGGTATGGCGACGGATAATTTTCTCGCTGAATTGATAGGTTATAAGGGATTGCCGCTGCTTTCCGCCGGTATCCTGCTGGTAATCTGCTGCGCCATTCGCTTTATGGCGATTGGGATTGGTGCGCTTGATGCCGGGCTGACGCGCATTCCCCCCGTAATGGAACAGGCATCGCGCCTGCTGGGCGAAAGTGAATTCGTCACCTTTTTCCGCGTACACCTTCCCCTGCTGCGCCCCGCACTGGTGACCAGTGCGCTGCTGGTGTTTGCTGATGCAATGAAAGAGCTCCCCGCTACGCTGCTGCTGCGCCCCGTCAATTTCGAAACGCTGGCGACCGTTCTGTATGCCGAAGCCGCCAGAGGCACCTACGAAGAAGGCGCGATTGCCGCACTGCTGATTGTACTGGCGGGTACGCTCCCCGTTGTCCTGCTGGCTCGCAGTCAGCTAAAAACGTCGGTTGAGAAAGAATGAAAATCATGAGGAAGAGTCAAGGTGTCTGAGGCTACACTCGTTCTGAATAATGTCCACGTCGCCTACGGGCACAAGCATAATGTTCATCACGTGCTGAACGGTTTTTCCATGGAAGTTGCCGCCGGTGAACTGGCCTGCCTGTTGGGTGCATCAGGATGCGGTAAAACCACGGCTTTACGCGCAATTGCGGGTTTTGAGCACCTGACTCAGGGAACGATTCACGTCGGCGGGCGCTGCGTGGCGGGCCCGGAAGTGCATCTGCCGCCGGAACAGCGCAACGTCGGGATGGTATTTCAGGACTATGCCCTGTTTCCCCATCTGACCGCCGCGCAGAATATTGCCTTTGGCCTGAGAAAACAGTCGAAGGATCTCCAGCAGTCGCGCGTGCGCGCCATGCTTGAGCTGGTCGATCTCGTCTCGCTGGCACAGCGCTATCCGCATGAAATGTCCGGCGGACAGCAGCAGCGTATTGCACTCGCGCGGGCGCTAGCCCCGCAGCCCGCCGTCCTGCTGCTAGACGAACCGCTATCCAGCCTCGACCCCGACAGCCGAAAACGGCTGGGACAGGAAGTACGCGACATCCTACGCGATGCCGGACAAACCGCGCTTCTGGTCACACACAGCGAACAGGAAGCCGAGCTAATGGCCAGCCATATTGGTTATTTGAAAGCAGGCAAGCTCGATAATATTTCGGTGACCCGAGACGTCTGATTCAGGTGGTTCATCCCTGACAAGATGGGAAATAATGAGTATGATTAAATCCTATCGGTATGTTAAAGGGGTAGACAATGAGAACAACACAGCAGATGAGTATAACGCTGCCAAATGAAATGGCTGCGCAGGTGAAAGCCCGAGTTGCCCGCGGTGAATACGCGTCAGAAAGTGAGGTTATTCGGGAAGGACTTCGAGCGCTGATTGCACGCGATAATGCAGTAGAGAATTGGCTGCAGGAACAAGTCGTTCCCGCCTGGAACGCGCTGCAACGCGGTGAAACAGAAAGCCTCAGCAGTAGCGACATTAGGAACAGATTAAAAGCCGAGTTCAGGAAGATGACCGGAGAAGAGTAATGGATTACAGGGTCGTATTCGCACCGGAAGCGGAGGAACAACTCGCAGCACTGTACCGCTACATCGCGAGGGTTTCGTCACCCAAAACTGCTCTCAGCTACACCGAAAGCATTGTCAGTTACTGTGAATCGCTTGAGTTATTTCCTGAAAGGGGAAACCAGCGCAACGATATTTTTCCTGGACTGCGCGTCACTAATCACAGCAAACGAACACTCATTGCTTTTATGGTGGAAAAAGAGAAAAAAACGGTAACAGTTCTGGGCATTTGGCATGGAGGACAGGATTATGAAAGCGACCTGCTGTCAGATGAAACTGATTAAAAATATTGGGTTAGCTAGCTAACTTTCCCAAGTACATTATGGCAGTAACCTACAGGTTCCCCATAAGCCACTGCCCATTCTTATGTTCGTTTGCCAGTATCGCTACACCTTGCCCTGCCTATGCTTATCCGCATACTCGGGACTATTGATCCACTGGTGATCCGCTTCCCAAGTGAAGCGCCACTGGCGCGTCGGGCCAGCCATCACATTCAGATAGTAGCTGTCATAGCCTGCAATGGTGGCAACCGGGTGATAGCCACGCGGCACCTGCACCACGTCCTTATCGTAGACCGCCATACATTCATCTAATGAACGGTCATCGGTATAGACACGTTGCAGGCAGAATCCCTGTTCTGGATTCAAACGATGGTAGTAGGTTTCTTCCAGATAGGTTTCCTGCGGCGGATTATCTACATCGTGCTTGTGGCTGGGATAAGAGCTGGTGCAGCCTTCATCGGTGTACACTTCGACCACCAGCAGGCTGTCTGCCGCTTTCTCCTCCGGCAAAATATTATGCACATAGCGCTGGTTGTTGCCGACGCCACGCTGCTCGGCGTCAATATCCTGCGGCGCGATCAGCCGGGTCGGATGCGTGCCGAATCCCGGTGCGGCGCAAACCGCCAACTCCAGCGCCGTGTGTGCCGTCACCGTAATCGTCTCTCCCGTCGTGACATAAACCGCATAGGGTTTTCTGCGCTCAAACGGGCTCATTCTGTCGCCAATCTGCTCAAAGCGTTCACTCGGCGTGACAACCGTTGCCTTGCCGCTGACCAGCACCAGACAGCGTTCGTTATCGCTGGCGGGCAGTGATAGCACTTGTTCCGGTGCCAATTGATATACCTCGAACCCCACGTAGCGCCAACCCGCCGTTTCCGGTGTGATGTGCTGCGTACGTCCGTGTTCGTCAGGAACGCGATGGCGTGATAATAGTCGGGACATCTTTTGCCTCCTTTATCTCCCCCGATTTCAAACTGCCTGCACGTTGATCTACTGGCAGCTTGAAGATGCGGGGGATATCACCACGAATCAGATCAATTCCGCCTGCTGGGCGAAACGTTGCAAGTTATTGTAGCCTAGCGTCGCGTACGTCAGCGGATGCGCAACAGCCGGATCCTGTTCCGCTTCGACCACCAGCCATCCGCTGTAGTTATGGGCTTTCAGGATGCTGAACACCGCTGGATAATCGACACAGCCGTCGCCCGGCACGGTAAAGACGCCGCTCAGCACCGCATCCAGAAAACTGGTCTTGCGGTTTTTCACGTCTTTCAGCACATCAGGGCGAATATCTTTGCAGTGAACGTGATTGATGCGGTTAATCCAGCGCTTCGCCACCGCCACCGGATCGGCACCTGCGAACGTAAAGTGTCCGGTATCCAGCAACAGCCCGACTTCCGGCCCGGTATGTTCCATCAGATTATCCACGTCCTGCGCACTTTCAATCACCGTGCCCATATGGTGATGATAGGCAATCTGCACGCCCTGACTTTGCGTGTAGCGCGCAAACTCGGTCAGCTTTTTGCCGTATTCCGGCCAGCGCTCTTCGGGGAAACGCGGGCGCAGATGAACGGGTTTCTGTTGGTCGCCGTGAATCGCGCCCGTGACTTCGGCAAACACCAGCACCGTCGCACCGAGATCGCGCAACAGCGCCAGATGTCCCTGCACCGCCTCAATCTCTTCTTCTACTGAACGAGTGAGCAGTTCGCCGGAATACCAGCCGGAGACTAAGCGCAGATCGTGCGCTTGCAGGATCGGCCCCAGCACGCTGGCCTGACGCGGGAATTTATTACCTAATTCAAAACCGGCAAAACCGGCCTGCCGCCCTTCGCTCAGGCAGGTTTCCAGCGGCGTGTCCGCGCCCAGAGAAGGCAGATCGTCATTAGTCCAGGTGAGTGGATTAATACCAAGTTGAACGGTCATGTTATGTCCCTTTATTCAAATAGATATGCTCGTCATACTTCAAGTTGCATGTGCGTTGGCTACGTTCAGTCACCCGAATCACTTACCTGAGTAAGCTCATCGGGACTCCTTCTCTTGCCGCATTATTCGGCCTGATGGCCTCACCCCTTCGGGGTCAGCGCAAGCGCTGTTCAAAAACGCCTTGCCGTTTTTGTCCTGAAACTCGAATTATTTAGAGCACAAAAACGGGTTAACCGCGCTGACGCCAAACGGCGATCAGTTGCAGGTAGTTATGTTTAACTTGCTCAATCAATTCGGCGTCATCGATCTCGTTACGCAGCCACTTTTGCGCAGGCTGGGCAAACAGGGTGCGGCCGACGGCAAAGCCTTTCACAATAGGGAAGCCTACGGCGGCGCTGAATCCCTGCTGCAATGTTTCCAGCGGCGCATCCAGCCCCAGAATGACCACGCCCCGACAGTAGGGATCGCGCTGTGCCAGCAGCGGCGTGAGTTGTTCCCAGCCTGCGGCAGACAGTGGCGGCAGTTTCCACCAGTCTGGCCGCACGCCGAGGTTGTAGAAGCGTTGAATCGCACGTAGATAAAGCGCATCGCTGTGCGGCATCCCCGCGGGCAGAATGACTTCGAGCAGCAGTTCATGGCCGGATTGACGACAGGCCTGATAGACCTCTATCACCTTCATTTCCTGCTCGCGCCGCAGCGCGTGGGCATCTTCTGGGTGGAAGAACACCAGGCATTTCACCACGTGCTCTAGCGGCCAGCTCACCAGCTGTGAGCCAATATTGCCGCGCTCCATCATTAACGGGCGCGATCCCGGTAGCTCAATCGGTCGGCCAATCCACCAGCCTTTTCCGGTGATGTCGTTCAGCGCATCCTGCCCGAACGTGCCGTCACACAGCAGACCGGCTTTACCTTCCAGCCCCGCCTGTTGTGCCGCGTCATAGCTGGCACGCAGAATCAGCTTTTTCAGTGCCGGAATACGGCTGATTTCCGTACCGCAGTTCAGCGCCATGTCTTCCAGTTGGCTACGGTGATCGAACGCGATCACGCACAGTTCATGCCACTGTTTACGCCGTGTCGTAACGCGATGCAGATGGTTAAGCTCTTCGTCCAGATCGGGACGCGGCACGCTAGCCGCCCGTGCTAAATAGTTATCCAGTTCGATCTTGCTTGGCATCGCTGGCGCACAGCCGTGGCGTGACACCACCAGCGCGCCGCAGGCATTGGCGTACGCACAGGCTTTCTCCCAGCCTTCACCGTTGAGATAGCCACGCAGCAGGCCGGACATAAACGCATCGCCCGCCCCCAGCACGTTCAGCACATCCACGCGCACGCCTTTGATCGTGATGCCTTTATCCAGATGGTCGGGAATCGAATCGCTAAACACCGAGCAGCCCAGCGCCCCGCGTTTGCACACCAGTTCCGCCTGCGTGTGCTGCCGCACCGTGCGCAGCGCCTGCAAGGTATCCGTGCTGCCGCCCGCAATATGGAACTCTTCCTCGGTGCCGACAATCACATCGAACAGCGACAGCACCTGCTGCAACTGCTCCGTGACCACCTGCGCTTCAACAAAACGCGTTTCGCCATCGCCCAGCGACGTCAGCCCCCACAGCACCGGACGGTAGTCGATATCCAGCGCCGTTTTCACCCCGTTGCGCCGCGCGTATTGCAGCGCCGTCAGCACCGCTTCACGCGTGTTAGGGTGGGAAAGATGCGTGCCGGTAATCGCCAGACAGCGTGACGACGCGATGTAATCCTCGGTGAAATCCTCCGACGAGATCGCCATATCAGCGCAGTTGTCGCGGTAGAAAATCAGTGGAAAGGTATCACGATCTTTGATGCCCAATAGCACCAGCGCCGTCAGACGTTCCTTATCGGTAATCAAATGGCTGGTATCGCAACCGACCTGATTCAGCTCTTCACGCAGGAAGCGCCCCATATGTTCGTCGCCCACCCGCGCCAACATAGAAGAACGCAGCCCCTGTCGTGCCGTGCCGTAAGCCACGTTGCCGGACGACCCACCCAGATACTTGGCAAAACTGCCCATATCTTCCAGACGCGCGCCGATTTGCTGCCCGTACAGATCGACAGCAACGCGCCCCATGCAAATCACATCAAACGTCTTTTCCTTACTCATAGCGGCCAATCCTGTAAAAAAGTCGCGTAAAAAAGCCTTATATACCCTAAATAATTCGAGTTTCAGGCAGGCGGCAAGCGAAGGAATCCCGATGAGCTTACTTGAGTAAGTGATTCGGGTGACTGAACGCGGCCAACGCACATGCAACTTGAAGTATGACGGGTATAAAAAGAAGAAATCACGTCAGCTGGCTGATTAGCCCACCTCGTCCACATTCACCCAACGCGCCGTTTCGTGTGACTGCACGATCGCATCCAGAACTCGCGAGACTTTCCAGCCCTCTTCGAAATCCGGCCACATGGGGACGTCAGCCGCAATACCGTCGATCAGATCGCGCACCTCTACCGTTTTCTGATCGTTAAAGCCAATACCGTGTCCGGCGCTGGCGCAGAAGGCCGCATAGTCAGGATGCTGCGGCCCGGTCAGCAGCGTTTTGAATCCCTGCCGGTTCTCTGGATCGTCATGCCGATAGAGTTTCAGCTCTGCCATACGTTCCTGCGTGAAACTCAGCGTGCCTTTGGTGCCAGTGACCACGTAGGTCAGGCCCATTTTGCGGCCGCAGGCAATGCGTGAGGTTTCAATCACGCCGCGTGCGCCACTGACAAACCGCACCATCGCATGCGCCTGATCTTCATTCTCCACCTGCACCTGCTCGCTGCTGCCCGGTGCCGTTGGACGCTGCGTAATCACCGTTTGCAAATCGCCGCAGACGCTGGCGATATCGCCCACCAGATACTGCGCCATGTTGACGATATGCGCCGCCAGATCCCCCAGCGCCCCCAGCCCTGCCGTTTCTTTAAAACAGTGCCAATCGGCGGGTTTATTCGGATCGGCCAGATAATCTTCGTTATGCGTGCCGTAAAAATGCACCACTTCGCCAATCTCGCCGCTGGCGATAATCTCTTTGGCCAGCTGTGAGGTCGGGTTCTTCATGTAGTTGAACCCCACCAGCGTTTTCACGCCGGCCTGCTGCGCGGCATCGACCATTTCTCGGGCATCACGCGCGTTCAGCGCCAGCGGTTTTTCCGAGTAAACGTGCTTGCCGTGCTGGATAGCCGCCATCGCCATCGTTTTATGCAGAAAATTCGGCGCGCAGATATCCACTACGTCAATGTCTGGGTCCGCCACCAGCGCACGCCAGTCCCCCGTTGAGCGCTGGAAGCCAAACTCCTGTGCCCGTTTGGCCGCCAGTTCCGGCGACACTTCTGCCAGCATCGCCTTCACCAGATTGCCTTTCAGCGGGAAGACCGTCGGCGCCTGCGCGTAGGCGATGGCATGCGCACGACCGATATAGCCGGTGCCGATTAACCCAATGCGTACATCCTTCATATCCACCTCGGTGCGAAAAAAGAGTCGGTACGGGTGCGGCTCAGATAGCGCCGCGACGGCTCTTGGCGTAGGTATCGAACGCCACGGCCAGCACGATAATTAACCCGGTGATAATCTGCTGGTAGTAAGCCGATACGTTCATCAACACCAGTCCGTTAATCAGGATCCCCATGATGATCGAGCCGATAATCGTGCCGCTAATCCGGCCGTAGCCGCCCATCAGCGATGTACCGCCAATGACCACCGAGGCGATAACGCGCAGCTCGAAGGTGATCCCCGCGACCGCTTCGGCGCTGCCGAGACGGGCGCTGAGAATAAAGCCCGCTAGCCCAGCCAGACAGCCAATCACGACGTAGACGCTGACCAGTACGCGTTGCACATTCACCCCGGCCAGCCGTGCGGCTTCGGTGTTGCCGCCGATGGCGTACACAAAGCGACCCCAGCGGGTTTTATGCAGCGCTAAATAACCCAGCAAGGCGACCAGCGCGAAGATCCAGATCGGCACCGAAATACCCAGGATCTCGCCTCGTCCCCACCAGCGATAGCCTGGGTCGAAACCGGCAATTGGCGCACCGTCATTCATCACCAGCGTTAACCCGCGCCAGATCGTCATCCCGCCCAGCGTGACGATAAACGGCGGCAGACGCAGTTTGGTGACACCCAACCCATGCAGGAAACCAATGAAGGTGCCCATCGCCAGACAGACGCCCAGTGCAACCAGCCAGCTCAAGCCGTACCAGGCATCCGGATCGACGGTGGTGAAGTTGTCGCCTTTAATCACCGAGGCAGCGGTGATGGCGCACACCGCCAGAATCGAACCGACGGACAGGTCGATCCCGGCTGTCAAAATGACGAACGTCATCCCTACGGCCATGATCCCGTAGATGGAGACTTCGGTCAGGATGTTGGTGATGTTGCGTTCAGACAGGAAATTGCTGTTCTGCGACTGAAAGAAGATCAGCAGCAGAATCATGAAAATAAACACGCCAAAGCGTTCAAAAAAGGCAATCGGATCAAAACGTCCACGCGGATTGGACGGCGTAATGCTCTTAGAAAGCGGCTGCTGGGACATGCGTCACCTCCGTTATGCTGCGTGTAATGCGTCGTGGCAAATGGCCATCATCGTCATCAGTTTTTCTTCTGTGGCGTCATCGCCATGAATTTCCCCGCTGATCCGCCCTTCGCTGAGCGTGATAATGCGGTCGGAAATCGCCATGATCTCCGGCAGGTCGGAGGAAATCACAATCACGGCGACGCCCCGTTTCGCCATATCGAACAGCACCTGATGCACCTCGGACTTGGTGCCAACATCGATGCCGCGCGTGGGCTCATCCACAATCAATACCTTGGGATTCAGAGCCATACAGCGGGCAAGAATCACTTTTTGCTGGTTACCGCCCGACAGCTTGCGCACTTCCTGCTCGCTGTTCACCATCTTGATGTGCAGCGCCTGACGGTAGGCCTCAATCAGGTCGTCCTCCTTACGGATGTCGACAAACCAGCGCCAGCGCATCAGCGACGAGAGGTTAGATAGCGAGATATTTTCCCTGATTGACAACCCCAGCACCGCGCCCTCTTTCTTGCGATCTTCCGGCACCAGCGCGATGCCTTGCGACAACGCATGCAGCGGCGTGGAGGGATAATAGGGTTCGTCATCCAGCACAAATTCACCGGTAGAGAACGCGTCGGCACCAAACAGGCAGCGCGCGATTTCCGTACGTCCTGCGCCCACCAGCCCGGCAATACCGAGCACTTCGCCCGCATGCACCTGAAAGCTGATGTCCTTTAGCGCAATGCCGTGCGCATCCAGCGGCGGTTTTTCCCGGCTTAAGCCCTTGACCGCCAGTCGTACCGGCTTATCCTGATGATGCGTTTCCGCAGGCGGACGGCGGTTAAACACCACGTCACGGCCGACCATCAGGCGAATAATCTCCTGCACATTCGTGCTGGCGACATCCCCGGAACCGGTATAGCGGCCGTCCTGAAAGACGGTAAACCGATCGCACAGTTGGAAGACTTCGTGCAGCCGATGTGTGACATACACCACGCTCACACCGCGCCCTTTCAGCTCGCGCACCACGCGGTGCAGGCTGTCGACTTCGCTGTCGCTCAGCGCCGCCGACGGTTCGTCCATCACAATCAGCTTGGCGTTCAGCGTTAGCGCTCTGGCGATTTCCACCATCTGCTGCTGCGCCACGCTCAAACGCGCGACCTGCGTCGTCGGCGCAATGTTCAATTTCAGATAATCCAGTACCGCTTTCGCCTCGCGATTCACCGCCAGCGCGTCCACGAATACGCTGCTACGCTGCGGCTCACGTCCCAGGAACATGTTCTCCGCCACGCTCATATTTGGCAGCAGATTAAATTCCTGATAAATGGTGATAATCCCCCGCTTTTGGCGCTCAACGGGTGATTCGAGCGGTAATAGCGTCTCGCCACCAAACCAGATATCGCCGCTGGTCTGCGGCTGCGCCCCTGCCAGCGCCTTCAACAGCGTCGATTTGCCCGCGCCGTTTTCTCCCAATAGCGCATGAATCTCTCCCGGCTGTACGGTCAACTGCGCGTTGCTCAGCGCCCAAACGCCGGAGAAACTCTTTGCCAAATTGGTAATGTTCAGTAGGGGTTCCGTCATGTTTACCTTCCTCCGGCAAGGCCGCGCGGACGCGGCCTGCTGAATACCTGTTATGTAGAGAGCGATTTATTTACCCGCTTCGCCAATACGCTCGGCATCGTTCAGGTTATCTTTGGTAATCATGGTCGGTTGGTAGTCAGCCCCAGTGATAGGCGCTTTACTGCGGATGTTATTGGTCAACTGAGTCAACGCAGTGGTCACCGCGTAACCCGGACGTTGATCGGCAGTTACCGCCAACCAGCCGTCGCGTACGCGAGCCAGCGCTTCCGGCACGGCGTCAAAGCCAGTCACCATCACGTCTCCGGGTTTCAGACCTTGCCCTTGTAACGCTTCAATCGCGCCCAGCGCCATGTCGTCGTTTGCTGAGAGGATCACCTGCGGGCGTTTAGGCAGCGAAGGAAACACACTTTCAACGATGCGCATCCCTTCGGAACGCATCCAGTTCCCCGTCTGGTCTGCGACGATGTGGTATTTGCTCCCGCCTGCTTTCAGGCTGTCGCGAATCCCCTGCGTCCGCTCGATGTTAGAAGACGAACCCGGTTGACCGGTCAGCAGAATGATCTCTGCGCCATCTGGGAATTTGGTTTTGACATAGTCGGCAATCGCCTGACCGCCTTTATAGTTATTGGCACCAAAGTGCGGCACCGCTTTTTCTGTTTTTACCGAACGATCCAGCGTCACCACCGGTAGCTTGGCATCCTGAATATCGGTAACCGCGCTGGACACCGCGTTGACGTCATTCGGTGACACCACGAAGCCCTGTGCCCCACGCGTAATGGCATTTTCCAAGTCGGCGGCCTGCTTCGGTGAGCTACCCTGCCCATCCAGCACCTGCAAATTCACGCCCAGTTCTTTGGCGGCTTTAACGGCGGTGCGCTGCATGTGTACTTCAAACGGCATAGCGAGATTCGGCGTACTGAAAACGATTTGTTCATTTTGAGCCTGAGCAAAACCAGACAGACCCAGTGCGATGGCGATTGCGGAAACGCTAATGATCTTTTTCATATGTCTTTTCTCTGCTTCTGTAATAGGTATGGGTGTAGGGTTGAAAGCAGGTAAAACGCGATGTGCCGATGCCGATACGGTTACACGGCAACCTCCTTGCCTTGAGCTAATGATTCAAAGGCTTTATCCGCCAGATTTAGTGCACGCTCACCGTCCAGCCCGGAGCATTCCGGCTGCGTGCGGCCATTCAGCACATCGACAAAGTGCTGCCACTCTGCCGCGTAGGCGGCGTGATAGCGTTGCAGGAAGAAGTATTCGGGTTTCGCCGCCAGACAACCGTCGTCGGTCCACTGCTCGACCACGTTTTCGCGGATGTTGCCCGCGCTGAGCACGCCTTTCGCGCCATGCAATTCGAGACGCTGATCGTAGCCGTAGCCAGAGCGGCGGCTGTTGACGATGGTCGCCATCGCGCCAGAAGCAAATTTCAGCACGATAAACGCGGTATCGATGTCGCCCGCTTCACCGATTGCTGGATCGACCAGATTGCTGCCTTGCGCAAAGACCGACACCGGCTCTTCGCCCATAATGAAACGTGCCATATCGAAATCATGGATCGTCATGTCGCGGAACATACCGCCGGAAACGCGGACATACTCAGCAGGCGGCGGCGACGGATCGCGGGAGATAATCAGGAGAGATTCCGGCTTGCCGATACGACCTTCACCCGCCAGCGTTTTGACGCGGCGGAATTGCGGGTCGTAGCGGCGATTGAAGCCGACAAACAATGGTACGTTCTGCTGTTTGACGACGGTCAGGCAATCACGGACACGGGCAATATCCAGATGCACCGGTTTTTCACAGAAAATGGCTTTGCCGTGTTTGGCAGCCAGCTCAATCAGGTCGGCGTGCGTGTCGGTCGCGGAGGCAATCAGGACGGCGTGCACCGCCGGATCGTTCATGACCTCGTCAACCGTTTTTACTTTGGTATGATAACGTTCTGCCAGCGCCGTGGCATTTGCCGGGTTGGGATCGACCACCGCGTACAGGTTGGTTTCTTTGTGTGCCGCGATGTTCACTGCATGGACCTGACCGATGCGGCCCGCGCCCAGTAAAGCGATGTTAAACATAGATGCTCCCTTGCTGCCTGAGTGGCGTGTAATGCCAGACTGAAAAAGTGACGGATAACGGCTAGTCGCATTCTCCCCAGCCCCATCACCCGCTCTTTACCGCGAATCCTGATAGATAAAATAAAACATTTATTTCAGTTTTGTATAAATTGAAAATTATGTTTTTGCGTGCCAGTTAACATTTTCATGACATCTTCGCTGTTTTCTGCAACCCCAATCACACATCGTATGAGTACGTCTGTGGAGGTATACAAGGCTGTCAGCGGATCGAAGCAGCACAGGAACGCAATAGGAGAGAAAATGAAACCGTGGTTTGAAAATGAAATGAATATTTCAGTTTAATTCGGGAGTCTAGAGGGAGGATTAGGCAGCACTAAAGATCGCAAACGTCATCTGCACAGGCTGTCCCTTCGTCAAATTGTATGCGAACGAGGAGAAGGTTTCGTGCGCTACAATACTGCCATTCCATGCTACCTCGTAGCACGCACCCGACGCAGGGCGCTCAGTCGCCGCCGCCCTGCGAACCCAGGCTTCCGGCTAAATTATGTCGCTTCGCGATGCCATCGGTGTTCATGAGCACGATTCGAGCCGCCAGTGACGCGTTTACTCGCCCCATAAATGGGACTCGCCCTTCGGGCCAGCACAAGTGCTGTTCAAAAACGTCTCTGACGTTTTTGTCCTACGCGGCACTGGCTTTCGCGGCATCCATGCCGCTCACTCGATGCTCACGCCCACCGCTGCATAATTTTTACGCCGAGTAACGCCCAAATCCCACTTACGTCCCGACATTATTTGTGACTCAGAAATAGCCACTAAGGGGAGATCACCTAATATTGCCGTGCGCGGGAGAGCGCGGCTTTCACGCTATTGGCAGCAGCCTCGATCTCCGGGTTGTCGGCAACCTGTGCCGTGCCAGTGCGCCACCAGGATTCGTAGCCGTGCGTCATGGTCTTCGGCAGTACTTTGATATCGAGCAGCACGGGTCCCGGATGTTTACGTGATTCCGTCAGCGCCTGCCTGAGTGAGGCTTCATCATGTACTCGCCACGCTTTGCAGCCGTAGCTTTCCGCATTCTTGGCGAAATCCACCGGAATGAGTGCGCCTCGCAGTTGTCCCGACTCCGCATCGCGGTAGCGATTTTCCGTACAGAAGCTTCCCATTCCCTGGCTCATTTGCAGGTTGTTGATACAACCAAAGCCCGCGTTATCGAATAGCAGCACGGTGATTTTGATGCCCTCCTGTACCGCCGTTTGCAGTTCGGTATGCAGCATTAAATAGGAACCGTCGCCGACCATCGCGTAGACCGGCTGTTGCGGTGCCGCAAGGCGTGCACCAATCGCCGCCGCAATCTCGTATCCCATACAGGAATAGCCATACTCCAGATGATAGCTGTCCGGCGTTTTCACCTGCCACACGCGCTGTAGATCGCCCGGTAACGAACCCGCCGCCCCCACCACAATCGCGTTGTCTTCCAGTTCCTCATTCAGTATGCCCAGCACGCGCGTTTGCGTCAGATGGGTATTCAGCATCTGGCGGTATTCATCCAGCTTGTCTTCCAGACCATCCACCACTTCTGGCACCCGTTCACCGTTATCCTGCACGGTAAACAGCCGCTGTAGCTCACGTTTCCATTCCGCACGAACCTGAGCGACGGCCTGCTGCCAGCCGCTACGATACGATGCCGTCGCCAGCCGTTCAGACAGCGCTTCCAGCCCGACACGCGCATCGGCGATCAGGGGTAGCGCATCCAGTTTTAACGCATCGAACTCGGCAACGTTGAGCAGTAAAAATTCGACGTTCGGGGTCTGAAACAGCGACTTGGAACCGGTGGTGAAATCGGTTAAACGCGTCCCGACGCCGATAATTAGATCCGCCTCATGCGCCAGCCGATTCGCCGCCAGCCCGCCCGTCACGCCAATACCGCCGCAGTTCAGCGGATGTGATGACACAATCGCACCTTTACCTGCCTGCGTTTCGCCAAACGGAATGGCAAATTGCTCGGCAAACTGCGCCAGCGCCTCATGTGCGCCGGAATAACGGACACCACCGCCACAAATCAGCATCGGACGACGCTTTTTCGCAATCAGCGCTGCCGCCTCCTCCAGTCGTGCCGCATCCGGCGGGCGTCGTTCGAGGTGATGGACGCGCTTGCGGAAAAACGATGCCGGATAATCCCAGACTTCCGCCTGCACATCCTGCGGCAAGCACAGCGTTACCGCACCGGTATCAGCCGGATCGGTCAGCACGCGCATCGCATTAATCAGCGCACTCATCAGTTGTTCAGGGCGATTAATGCGATCCCAATAGCGGGAAACGGGTTTGAAGCAGTCATTGGTGCTAATCGACAGATCGTGATACTGCTCGACCTGCTGCAACACCGGATCCGGCTGGCGGCAGGCGAAGAGATCGCCGGGCAGCAGCAGCACCGGAATTCGGTTGGCGGTGGCGGTCGCCGCCGCAGTCACCATATTCGCCGCCCCCGGCCCTACGGATGAGGTTACCGCATAGATTTTCCGCCGCTTGTGCTGTTTGGCAAATCCGACGGCGATCTGCGCCATTCCCTGTTCGTTGCACCCCTGATGCACGGTGAGACGATTCGCCTCCTGCTCCAGCGCCTGGCCGATGCCCAGCACATTACCGTGACCGAAAATGGTCATGACGCCCTGCACAAAGGGGGATTCTTCACCGTCTACGCTGAGGTATTGCTGGTTGAGAAACCTGACCAGCGCCTGCGCCATGGTGATGCGACACGTATCCATTGATCTACTCCTTCACGTAAGGGAGGATTAAATTACTGATCCCTGCTGCAATATCGAGATACACGGGTATACCACGGGGCGAGGCGTCCCTGCGGGAACCTCATCCCCGTGTTCCCCCTAAAACTACACATTCTTGATGCAGCACATTTCTGGTTCTTGTTATCGTTACTAACGTGACACACATCCTCACTCCAGCGTGGGCATGACGAAGCTGCTGGTGTGGTGTTCCAGACGGACACTGGCAGGCCAGCGGCTGGTGACGGTTTTCATACGGGTGTAGAAGCGCACACCGTCGCTGCCATGGACGTTCAGCGGCCCAAAAATGGAGCGCTTCCAGCCGCCGAAGCTGTGGAACGCCATCGGCACCGGAATCGGTACGTTCACGCCGACCATGCCTGCCTGCACCTCTTCGCAGAACTGGCGTGCAGTCTCACCATCGCGGGTAAAAATAGCGGTGCCATTGCCGTATTCATGGTTGTTAATCAGCGTCACCGCCGTCTGGTAATCCGGCACCCGCACCACGGACAGCACCGGGCCAAAAATCTCTTCTTGATAGATCGTCATCTCCGGTGTGACATTATCGAACAGCGTCGGTCCGATAAAGTAGCCTTGCGGATGCCCCTGTACGGACAGCGTGCGACCATCGATGCGCAGCGTCGCGCCCTGCTCGACGCCACTTTGAATATAGTCGGCAATCTTCGCACGGTGCGGTGCACTGATCACCGGCCCCATTTCATTTTCCTGCCCGTCAACCAGACCTGGCCCGACGCGCATTGCTTTGATCTGTGCGCTCAGACGCTGATGCAATGCTTCCGCCGTGTCATCACCAACGGCCACCACCACCGACAGCGCCATGCAGCGCTCGCCTGCCGCGCCAAACGCCGCGCCCATGATCGCGCTGGCAGCCATGTCCATGTCGGCATCCGGCATCAGGATGCAGTGGTTTTTCGCCCCGCCCAGCGCCTGACAGCGTTTGCCATGTGCCGACGCCGTCTGATAAATGTATTCCGCCACCGGCGTCGACCCCACAAAGCTCACCGCCTGTACCCGCGGATCGGTCAGCAGGATGTCCACCGCTTCTTTGTCACCCTGAACGACGTTAAAGACGCCATCCGGCAGGCCCGCTTCTTTCAGCAGTTGCGCTAACAGCAGCGAGAGCGACGGATCTTTTTCAGAGGGCTTCAGCACAAAGGTATTGCCGGTCGCCAGCGCAATCGGGAACATCCACATGGGTACCATCGCTGGGAAGTTGAACGGCGTAATCCCGACGCACACGCCGAGCGGCTGCATGAGCGAATGGCTATCCACACCGGTGCCAACATTCGCCGAGTGTTCGCCTTTTTGCAGATGTGGAATACCACAAGCAAATTCAACGACTTCCAGACCGCGCGTCACCTCCCCCACGGCATCGGAATAGACTTTGCCGTGCTCCTGTGAAATCAGGCGGGCCAGCGTATCCATTCGTTCTTCCAGCAGCGCTTTGAAGCGAAACAGCACGCGCGCACGGCGGAGCGGAGAGTGTTTTGACCACGCAGGGAATGCCGCCGCCGCGCTGGCAATCGCTTGCTCGACTTCCGCCTTATCAGACATCACAACCTGGCGAATCTGCTCGCCCGTCGCTGGGTTATACACCGCGGCGTAGCGTTGGCTGTTGCTGGAGGCAATCGCCCCCTGAATGAAGTTAGATACGGTTTCCATGTTTACACCTTTGTGGGTTTTGAGGAGACAAACGGCTGACATCGGATTACAGTATATGAAATGAATATTCCATTTAACGTAAAAATAAAATAAATGTTGATTATTGTGATCTGCTGCGAGTTTTTATGTAAACTTGAAGACAGCCGTCCATAAAGACAGGCGAGCAGCCTCTGAAAATAGCCGTATCGATAAAAGGTGTGCCGCCAAAATGTCGTACAGATAAAACAACCGTATCCAGAAATGAATTTTCTGTTCCGTTTCAGGCGCCAGTCATGAAATCGCCCTAATGGGATAGGTTCTTATACGTCTTTGGGAGATAACCCGATATGCCCATGGCAACCAGCCTGAGAGAGTTACAGGAACAGATCCGCGAGCGTTATGATTCGCTCAGCAAGCGGTTACAGCAGGTGGCGCACTATGTGCTGGATAATACCAACAGCATCGCGTTCGATACTGTCGCGGTGATCGCCGAACGCGCTGACGTTCCCCCCTCAACGTTGATTCGCTTCGCCAACGCCTTTGATTTCAGCGGCTTCAACGAAATGAAACAGTTGTTCCGTATGAATCTGGTGGAGGAAACCGCCAGCTATACCGACCGGGCGCGGCTGTTTCGGGCGATGGAAGCTGACGCCGTGCCAGAAACGCCGCTGGATATTCTGCATGAGTTTGCCCGCTCAAACGCGCAGGCGATGCAGCAGTTGGCGGCACGCACCCCGCCAGAGGATCTGCAAAAAGCCGTCGATCTGCTGGCACAGGCTGAGACCATCTATATCGTCGGGCTACGGCGCTCGTTCAGCGTCGCCACTTACCTCACCTATGCGCTCAGCCATCTGGAAAGCAGCCCGATTCTGGTCAACGGCTTGGGAGGCATGTTTCGTGAACAACTCAGTCGAGTCAACTCACGCGACGTGGTGGTTTCCATCAGCTTCTCGCCCTATTCACAGGAAACCGTGATGGTCAGTGAGATGGCCGCGAAAGCCGGCGCGCGGCAAATTGTGATTACCGACAGTCAAATTAGCCCTCTAGCGACACTCAGCGACGTTTGCTTTGTCGTAAAGGAAGCGCAGGTTGATGCGTTCCGTTCACAGTCCGCCACGCTATGTCTGGTGCAATCGCTGATGGTATCGCTGGCCTACCGGCAGGGAAACGGGGCAGATCAGAGTGAAAAACAGCAGCGCGGCTAGTCGGAATCATTTAATCAGCAGGACTCACAGAGAGGGAGAGCCGTTTTATGCTTAAAGTGATCGCACAGGATTTTATTAAGCCTGAGTACATTGAAATCGTCATGCCGCTGTACCGCGAATTAGTAGAGAAAACCCGACAGGAGCCGCTGTGCATCTCCTATGAGCTTTTTATCAATCAGAAAGATCCGGGGCATTTTACCTTTATCGAAACCTGGCCGGATAGAGCCGCGCTGGATATTCACTGCCAGACCGAACACTTCCAGCGTCTGGTTCCGATGATCAATAGCCACCAGCGGGCCGAGTGCACCTTCCTGCTGATGGATCCGTTTGAGTGACACTGCGCCGCCTGCTGGCTATAAACCAATCTTGAGAATCATGGCGGAATCTCCCGCCGTTTCTTTATGTATTCAGGCCACTTCGGTTCGGCGGCGGCCTTTATTTTTCGCTCGGTAAAGCGCCATATCTGCCGCCTTTAACCAGTCAATATATTGACCCATCTCCGGTGAAATCTCCGCGATACCAACGCTGACAAACACCGCCAACTGCGGCGTCTGGTTCAGAAACTTCAGCGATAAGCTCTCCCGAATACGATTCACAGCGTCCAATCCGTCTCCCGCACTGGTCTGCGGTAAAATAACGGCAAATTCATCTCCGCCGAATCGCCCAATCACATCCGTTTCCCGAAAACCGGATGTCAGCTCACGCGCCAGCAGCAATATCGCCTGATCGCCGACGTTATGCCCAAAGTTATCGTTAAAGGCTTTAAAATGGTCGATATCAAACAGGACTAACGTCGCCGTGCGCTTATAGCGTTGGCAACTGTCATACTCATGTTTCAGCAGGCGCTCCCAGTGGTGACGGTTATAGAGGCTGGTCATCCCGTCATGAATACTGACTTCCATCAGCATACGTTTGTGTTCTGCCAATTTCAGCGCGGTGGTGTAAGTGACATAACCGAGAGAAATAGGGTAGACCAGCAACATCGGCAGACAGGCATAAAGCTGTAGCGGTGTCGTCTCCAGCGAGACAGGCGCGGAAAACAGCACAAGCACCAGCACACAGGCGACACACTGTAATACGATGCCCTGAACAAGCAGCTTTACCCCTCCGCCAGCCGTACAGTTCATCCCAACCATCGCCGCAATCAGGGCACTGGGCAGAAGATTCACGCCCATAAACCCTATCCAGATGCCGCCAAACACCACATCAATCAATAAATTACGCTTCTCGCACTGCATCGGGTCGCGCGACCGCAGGGACAGCGTGTAGGCAATGTGAGGCCAGATAAAGGTGTTAAGGAAGAGTAGCCCCCACAAGAGCGTTGGGATAGGCCGGGTAATCAGTACCGAGGAAATAAAGAGAGCGCACAGTATCGTACCGACAATCCGTGGAATATAGACTCGCTGGGAAAAGCGTAGCCCTGAGCGACGTACATCTACCGTCAAAAACATCGGCGGCGAGGCTGACATAACGACCCCCATTGCGGTTCACGAATAAATAGCGAGAAAAAAGAACATTATGGCTGAAAGCATGTCAGCAACAGTGAGCAATTTTTGAATTTATTTTGTTACATAACGAAACGAGCTGCTATCGTAAAAGCGAAATAGGGTAACACAAGTGCTAACACGCGGTGGTCTTACCCGTGGCTGTCTTACCCGTGGCTGTCGTTCCCTGCCGGTCATTGCCGCGAATGTACCCACCAGGATGGCCTATGTGATTAAGAGGGAGAAGGCTGTAACCGGTTGATATGAATGGTCAGAAACATGATTTCATCGGTGGTCAGTTGGCAGTTGTAGTTTTTTTCCACATATTCATAAACTTTCATCGCGCAGTTGTAGGCTCGCGGCATCAGTTCGGTAATCCCCTGATAGATGGAATCATCGCCGTGGCTCACCGTTTCCCGATTTAACAAACGCAGAGCAAAGAACGTTAAGTGCGTAATCAAACGCTGATAATTGAGAGACTGTTCATCAAAAACGACATGCAAATCGTATTTCAGAATGGTTAAAATATCTTTAATGATACTTGTGCTTTGCATCGTGCTCTGCATATCGCTGTTATTCGTCGCATTCGCCAGATGCAGCGCAATAAACCCCGCCTCATCCTCCGGTAGGTTGATATCCAGCCGGGTACGGATCAACGCCAGTGCCTCCAACCCAACGGCAAATTCATCGCGATAAAAGTGGCGAATATCCCACAGCATCAGGTTCTTGATTGTCTGCCCTTTTTTATGACGTTGAATAGCAAAATTAATATGGTCGCTTAATGCCAGAAATAGTGTGTCCTGCACATCAAGCCGCAGTGTTTTTTGCGCCAGGGTAATAATCTGCTGCGTGACAGCCAGACAATCAGGTGGAATATCTGCCAGCAGTTGTGACAGCACATCCGATATACCATCGCTTTTCTTCACGAACTGGCTTTCAATGCGCTGCAGATCGATAGGGTCACCGACTTTTTTACCAAAGCCGACACCTTTACCAATCGCCACAATTTCCCGTTGGTCATCTGCCAACACCAGCACGGCGTTATTACTCAGTATTTTTTTAATGATCATCGCCATCCTAAGAACAAAAGTGCAAAAAAGCCCGTCGTGGCACTCGGCCATGACGGGCTTGATTAAGCCTAAACCAACTGAAATCGATTAGTGCTCGGTGAGGCCATACAGCGAACTGCGGCGCTGTAGCATCTGACCACCGTCTCGCGTCAACGGTACCCAACCAACCGCGCCACGTTTCACCGTCGGTTCAGTGAACAGTAGATCAAACGGTATGGAGACATAGAAGCCTTTGGTAAAGCTCCCTTCACCATATTCCGCGGCGCTGACGTTGGTCTTGGTCGCAAAGGCACCGGCAATAATTCCGCTGTCAAAGCGGCGAGACAGATCGAGAGTTACCCCTTTGTCCCCTGCCAGATAACGACCCACGCTCACCTTCGCTACCGCACCTTCCACAAACGGCAGTTCCCAGTACGCAGTCAAATGACCCGTCACCACATCGTAATCGGCCATCCTCATGATGTCATTCCAGTCACGCTGTTTGGCATAGTTCACATCCAGCCCCAGCGCCCAGCTTTTACCAAACGGACGATACAGCACTTCAGAACCGACACCGGCATACATCATTTCCAGATAGCCGCCATAAACCTGCGTATACCAGTCCTGCGCGGGATTATCCATGCGAGTCAATTGCAGGTTGGTCAACAGCAGATCCGAAGAGGTAACGTATTCACGCACCCAGGTTCTGACGCGCGGCAGCGCTGCGCCATCCGCCGGCGGCGCTTTAAAATTGAACTTGTCATAATTATTCACCAGATTCAGCGTTGCCGTTCCGCCTACGCTCCAGTGATCGCTCAGACGGTAGTCCACGTTACCTTTCAGTGCGACCTGATACATGTAGAAAGATTCTGGGCCACCGAAAGACTGCGTCAGCGTCGGATCTAATGAATACGTCAGACGATCGGGTTCTGCGAGCAACACCTGCTGACCACGCACGTCGGATACCGGCTCTTTACGATGCGTTTCAGGATCCGGTTGACCCAATGGAACGGCAGCCTGTTTAACCTGATGGAAGGCTTTGGCATCCACTTCAGTACTGGCAATCGGTAAACGCTGGCTGCGCTGAACAAGGTGGTATTCATCAATGTTGCCAGGTACACGGTTCGCCAATACCGTCGCGGCACGCTGTGCGGCCTCTTCGCTATCACGATACTTTGTCTGATCGGCAACGATAGTGACCTGATTTTGATCGGCGTAAATATCGGCGTCTTTAAAGCCAGCCTTATCATTCAGCTCTTTCGAAACGAGCTGCCAGTTAGTGCCTTTACCATCCTGCACTGGCGCATAGACGGGTGGTGCATCGTCTAAATAGTTCGGCTTCAGGTCGTTGAAATTAGTACGTAGGGTAAAGCCCCACATCAGGGTATTGCCGCGCTGCCACGACAGTGTGGTATCCAGCACATCGCCGACGCGATAGACAGCACCAATGTTGAAAGGGGAATCATGTTTGATTTTTTCACTACGGTAACGATCAGCAAACTCTCGGCTGTAGTCATTGCCATCGTACTCGAGTTTTAAGCGTAACGGATCCCACGGCGTCTGGTACTCAATCCCCCCAAACAGCGCAGCCGAACCGTGGAAGAAATTCCCAACCTCAAATTGTCCGCCGCGACCAGAATAACCGTCACTACGTTGGCAGAAGCTGGCTTTGAATGAACACGCTGGGTTTTTAATATTGCCGCTCTCGGCCATGTTGCCCCACCCCATTCCTAGGGTGAAATCAAAAGACCCAAAACGTTTACTCGCCACCAGATATTCACTATCAAACAGCCCCGTGCCAGCAATATCGCGCAATCCCACAGAAACCTGCGGCAGCCAATAACTTTCCTGCCACAGCCTCGCTTTCACATCAAAGCCTTTATCCTTATGGGTTTGATTGCCACTAAAACCAGAGCTAAAACTATACGGTGCTGTACGAGTATCCGTATAACGTACTGAGGTTTCCAGCCAGTCAAAAAGCTGGAGGGATATGGAATAACGCCGATATTCTTCGTTATCGCGGTAATTGAGGCTAAACTCGCCCGTTTCCGCCATACGCGCCGTCGGCATCTGCAACAGGCCCGTGCCACCAAAATCAGACTGTGACACTCCCGCAGGCTGAAAGCGCGTATTGGGGTTGGTCGCAGTACGGCTGCTTTCTGTTTCAGCCGCCATCGCCTGTGCACTCAAAATGCCGCCAATCGCCAACGACAGACAGCTTAGTTTAACGTTTCTGTTCTTTGTCATTCGAGTGGAGTCCGGTTAGCAAGGTAGTCAGCAAGCTGATCGTTAAGTGATGACATATCCTGTGGCAAAACTGAGGGATTAAAACCAATAAAGAGCGTTTCGCCCGCAGCAGGTTCAACATGCTGGCGGTTCCACAGCGCCAGCGGCACTTTGCGCCACTTGCCATTGCCAGCAATCAGATAGCCGTAACTGTTATCCGCTCCCGCGAGAAGCCGACGTCCAGAGAGATAATTCTCGACCGACCATCCGGCGCGCAGCGCCACTTTCCCCGATGTCTCCAGCTCACCCACATCAGCGGCCGTATTCACCAGACCGATCAGCGACAACTTGTCATCATGAGGCGCCACATACAGTGCATATTCCCCCACCAGAGGGCGATTATTTTCTATATAGACACGTACGCGGTCAGGATCCAGATCGGTACGGATACGACCCGCAACATTAATCGGGTTAATCGTCTTTCTCAGCAGCCAGGCGGAGATCGCCAGATCGCCATCGCCTGAATTGCGCCAGCGCGTTTCCAGTTCAGCCAGCTTTTGCAGCAAGACATCCCCTTGCGCACGTACCTTCTGTGTTGTTGCAAAATCAGAAATAAATGCCGTCTGCCAATTGATATTCTGTGGCCAGGAAACCTGTTCGTAAAATTTTTCAAGACGCGTACCGTCGTCCAGTTTAACGACAGCGATTGTCTCTTGAGGCGATTTTACAGTCAGTTGCGCAGACGTCGCGACGCCGGAAACCAGCAGCAACAAGGTAGCGATACGATTGAGTGCCAACATTGCAGCCCCTTATTGTACGTAGGGTTTTAATACGGTGAATGTGGCCAATGCCATATCCGGCCCCATATACTGCTGGCTTTGAACCACACTTCCGTTAGTCGGATCGAGCCAGTAGCTATTGGTGTAAGATTCATTCAACGCGGGGACGGTCACCTGCTCATCAAAACGCAGCAGCTCACGCGGGATATCCAGAATTTTTACGGTTTCTTTGCCGCGGGCCTGAAAAACGGACGTGGTCGCGTATCCGCCTCGGAAGACCTGAGCCCATTCAACCCGGCTCTGCCATGTCATTGGCGTTGATGTCTTCAATAGGCCTAACGCCAGGGGATCGTGCTGCAGGTTATCCACATAGGTAATGTCTTCGCCGAAGCCCTGCGTTTTCACCAAGCGCCCATATTGGGTCGATACCATATTTTTATCGGCCCCGATCCATTTCAACTGATTCTGCTCGGCGAAAGCGAGCACAACAAACGCCTGTGGCGCTTTACCCACTTTCAGATAGGCCGATGCATAGGGCGTATTGGCAACCTGTTTAGCCGTCACATGGGTGTCATCCTGGCCGAAAAATGCCAGCTTGAAGGTTTTCCCCACTTGATCCACATTTTGGGAACAGCCAGTCAGCACAATCGATAAAAGAGGTATGGCAATTAGCGCTCTCACCTTTGCCATTCGTTTTATTTTTGTCATGGAATGCAGTTCTCGTTGAACAGCGTAGCCCGGAAAAAGAAAGGCCACCGAAGTGGCCTTAGAATTAAAACGAAATTAACTACGAGTACCAGTAGTTGCCGTCGTTGTTCCCGCAGGAGAGCTGTCATCGTTGCTGGAAACAGCAACTGCAACAGCAACACCGATCGCAGCAGCAGCACCGACAGCAATCAGAGCAGTAGTACCAGCAGCAAAGCCAGCACCACCAGCACCAGCGGCACCAGCAGCAGCAGCGCTGGTGGTCGTGGTGGTAGAGGTACCAGCAGCAGTGCTGCTAGAGACGCCATCAACAGCAAACGCGTTTGACGACATGGCCAGTACCGCAGCCAGCGTGATTAACGTTTTCTTCATTACGATTTCCTTTTTAACATGAAATACTTCAGGGTGGGGTACCGTCGAAAAGACCATACCCCGTCCTTCATTTCAGCCAGCACAACAGCAAACCGATTGAGTTTTGTGCCGTTACCGACCGTTACTGGGATCCTCCCAGTAATGAGTTACAGTTCAATGGCGATGAAACTATCAATGAGGAAACAACCCCTCTATGAGATAAAACCACCTCTGACAAACAACACCAGAAAGCAAACTACAACTCAATTTTTGCAACACCGTTAAAAATAGCAAGATCCCAATGTAATAAACAGCAATGATCTCGGTAAAAAAGCAGATTTCTTTAATGAAATTTACAGTATTCCAGAAAAAAAGTCATAGATATCTTAACGATATCAATCCACTGATTCATCAATACAAAAAACGCCAGATATTTCCTAATCTGGCGTTTTATTAACAAACAGCGCTATTTAAGCATAAGAAACGGCTATTCCAGCCACTCGGTATGGAATACGCCTTCTTTATCCGTACGCTTATAAGTATGTGCACCGAAATAGTCACGCTGAGCCTGAATCAGGTTAGCAGGCAACACGGCTGAACGGTAGCTGTCGTAATAAGCAATGGCCGCTGAGAACGTTGGCGTCGGGATACCTTGCTGAACCGCGTAAGATACCACGTCGCGCAGCGCTTGCTGGTATTCGTCAGCCACTTTCTTGAAATAAGGGGCCAACAGCAGGTTAGCGATATCTGCTTTCTGCTCGTACGCATCGGTGATTTTCTGCAGGAACTGTGCACGAATGATGCAGCCAGCGCGGAAAATCTTGGCGATTTCACCGTAGTTCAGATCCCAATTGTTCTCGTCTGATGCCGCTTTCAGCTGTGAGAAGCCTTGAGCATAAGAAACGATTTTACCCAGATACAACGCACGGCGCACTTTCTCAACAAACTCGGCTTTATCACCACCGAATGGCTGAGCCGTTGGGCCCGTCAGCACTTTAGAGGCCGCAACACGCTGATCTTTCAGTGAAGACAGGTAGCGGGCAAAAACGGATTCCGTGATCAGAGACAGCGGTTCACCCAGATCCAGAGAGCTTTGGCTGGTCCATTTACCGGTACCTTTATTAGCCGCTTCATCCAGAATCACGTCAACCAGATAGTTGCCTTCTTCATCTTTCTTCCTGAAGATATCGGCAGTGATCTCAATCAGGTAACTGCTTAATTCGCCTTTGTTCCACTCAGAGAACGTGGCGGCAAGCTCGTCGTTGCCCAGATCCAGTGCCTGCTTGAGCAATGCATAGGCTTCAGCAATAAGCTGCATGTCGCCGTATTCAATGCCGTTATGCACCATCTTGACATAGTGGCCTGCGCCATCAGCACCAATGTAGGTCACACAGGCTTCGCCATCAGCACGCGCGGCAATCTGTTCCAGAATCGGAGCAACCAGTTCATACGCTTCTTTCTGGCCACCCGGCATGATGGAAGGCCCTTTCAGCGCGCCCTCTTCACCACCAGATACGCCTGTACCGATGAAGTTAAACCCTTCAGCGGACAGTTCGCGGTTACGGCGAATCGTATCTTTATAGAAGGTGTTACCGCCATCGATCAGAATATCGCCCTTTTCCAGGTAAGGTTTCAGCGATTCAATCGTTTTATCGGTTGCTTCACCGGCCTTCACCATCAGCAGAATACGGCGTGGTTTTTCCAGGGATTCGACAAACTCTTCAACGGTGTAAGAAGGCACCAGTTTTTTACCCGGATTTTCCGCGATAACTTCATCAGTTTTATCGGAAGAACGGTTAAAGATGGAAACGCTATAGCCGCGGCTCTCAATGTTCAGCGCCAGATTGCGCCCCATCACCGCCATACCAACAACGCCAATTTGCTGTTTGGACATTAAAGCAACTCCTGTCTGAAGGATAACCTGCCTGCAACGGCGACAACGTCTCGCGGTGCGACCTCGCAAGCAATTTAAAAACAGGCCGACATGGTAACTCAGCTTTGCGTGAGTGGGTAGTGATTGGTTTGATAGCGAAAGCTCACCCAATCGGAACGTATGGTGGGAAAAAGAAAAAACCGCAGAACGATTCAACGATCTGCGGTTTTACAGCGAGTTATCACTCAATATTACTTTTTCAGCAGCGCCTTAATACTTTCTTTAAATTCGGCACCAAACTCAGGATTGCGCAATCCATAGGACACAAATGCTTGTGCATAACCCAATTTACGGCCGCAGTTAAAGTTCTTGCCTGACATTTGCACAGCATCAACCTGCTGAGTCGCGATCATGTCGGCAATCACATCCGTTAACTGAATACGTCCCCATGCACCAGGGACCGCTTTTTCCAGCAGTGGCCAGGCATCGGCAGTTAACACATAACGTCCGACGGCAGATAGATCAGACCCCGTTTCAGATGGTGCCTCAGGCTTTTCAATCATAGACGTAATCGCTGCGGCATCGCCGGGGTTCACCAGCGGTTTGTCACAATCGACGACAGAGTACTCAGGCAACACCTCATAAGGACGATGTTTCACCAGCACCTGACTACGCCCTGTTTCTTCAAATCGAGAGATCAGCAGCGCCAGGTTTTCCTTCGTCTGATCGGCAGTGCTTTCATCCAGCACCACATCGGGCAACACTACCACAAACGGACTATCGCCAATGATTGGGCGAGCGCAGGAGACTGCATGCCCTAACCCCAGCGTTTCCCCCTGACGAACGTTCATAATCGTCACGCCTTTCGGGCAGATTGACTGTACTTCGGCCAGCAGTTGACGCTTGGCACGTTCTTCCAGCAGAGATTCAAGCTCAAACGAGGTGTCGAAGTGGTTTTCAATTGCGTTTTTCGACGCATGCGTCACCAGAACAATTTCTTTAATCCCCGCCCTCACACACTCGTTGACGATTTTCTCAATCACCGGGCGATCAACCAATGGCAACATTTCCTTAGGAATTGCCTTGGTCACTGGTAACAAATTCATCCCTAAACCTGCTACAGGGATAATAGCTTTCAATGATGTCATGGATTGACTCTCTTCAATCTGATGGTTTTTATCTAACTATTTTGATCTGGCCGATCGTTTTCACCCAGCGAGGGTAATGCCACAACGCCACGCATGACACTAAGATTACACCTAATCAGCCACAAAGCGATCTCAGGTAGCGACTTTTTCTGATGTGCTGAAACGTCCTGTTTTAGGTAATGTAGTGGAGTGGATCAGTAATTCAGGACACTTCTAAATCCTGTTAATGTTGAACGGTTAACATGAGGTGATGAATAATCAAAACTCGTCGGATTAAACGCACATTTTCCCCAGAGTTCAAGCTCGAAGCTATCGAGCAGGTTGTTAAATACCAGCGCAATGCCCGAGAAGTTGCTCTGGCACTCGAACTCAATCCTGACCATCTGCGCAAATGGATACGGTTGTATAAACAAGAACTTCTGGGTATTGAGCCGGTTGGGAATGCCATTACACCTGAGCAACGTGAAATTCAGCAGCTTAAAGCGCAGATAAAGCGTCTTGAGATGGAAAAAGAAATACTAAAGCAGGCTGCCGTGCTGATGAGCGAAATCTCCGGAAAACTATCGCGTTAATCACACGGCTGAAAACAAAGTGGCCTTTGCTGGTTCTTTGCCATCTATTCGGTGTTCACCGCAGCGTTTATTACGCGCAACTGAAGAGTCCAATAAATGTGCAAAGAGTTGAGTTACGAAGTCGGGTAAGATCATTGCATGCTCTTAGTCGTGGTGCCGCAGGTAGCCGAACAATGAACCAGATGCTGCGACAGAGTGGGATTGATGCGGGCCGATAGCTGGCGCGACGCCTGATGCAGGAGTGCGGGCTGACAAGCAACCAACCGGTTAACCACCGTTACCAGATAAACGATGATAACAGCATGGCATTGCCAAACTTATTGAGTCGGCAGTTTAACCCTGCCGCACCAAACTGCGTCTGGTGCGGTGATATAAGTTTTATTCACGTGCAGGACAAATGGTGCTATCTCGCACTAGTTGTTGATTTATGTGCACGTCGAATTATCGGTTCAGCTCTTTCATTAACCGCCGATCCTGATTTGGTGTGCAGGGCTTTTGCGTAATACCCTGGAAACGCGACAACGTAATGGGCGGCTGTTGTTTCATTCGGATCAGGGAAGTCAGTATAAAAGCAACAAATACAGAAAGTTACTCTGGCGACATGGAGTAATGCAGAGTATGAGTCGCAGAGGAAACTGCCTAGACAATTCGCCAATGGAAAGAGTCTTTCGCAGTCTCAAAAGCGAATGGTTACCAAAAAGAGGCTATGCTGATTTTGGTGATGCGATACGTGATATCAACGACTGGATAAACCGTTATTACAATGCTTTTCGTCCTCATACAAACAATGGTGGCGTACCACCTTGCGTGTATGAAGAACAGTGGAAACAGGCTATCCCAGTGTCCCGATTTTGTGATCCACTACAGCTCCGCGCTTGAACTCTGGGGTATATTGTTGTCTTGTCATAGTGACCTCGCTTTCGTTGACTGATTTGAAAACAAGGTGGCATTAAATCAAGGACAGATCATGTAAAGGCACATTATAATCATAATCGTTCGATTACTACAAAAAATCAGGAATCATAAACTCTACTTGCATAAAATATGAATAGAATCCAATAAAAACCTGTCACCACTATAAAGAAAGGCAATTTATATTTTTTGGGTTTATATACCATGCTGTACAAGGTGGTAAAAATAAGATTTATCTGTACAAACATCAATATCCTATAAGAAAATATATAAATACCAAATATCATCATTAACATACAACTAATCGTTGTGAATATTGCACATTTGTACAAACCTTCAATAAATGCATTTTGTTTATAAGAGTCACTACTTAACAATAACAAAATGAAACTATAAAGAATTGATGCAACAAATAAACTCCGCACAAAAAGGATATACGATTCCCTACCAAGATTTCCATTCAACATGTCATCTTCAATAGAAAATAAATAATAATCGAGTTTAAAATAAATATACGCCAAGAAAGGGTCGTCCCAATCCAACTGAGAAATGACAACAATGGTTATCAAGAATAAAGAAGAAACCAAAATAATCGAACGTATATTGAATTTTATTTTAAAAAACAAAAAAAACGGCAAAATAATAAAAGCGCTAGTATGCAGCATTATTGCAAAAATTGCCGTTACTAGACATTTCAAGTTTTTTTTATCATAAAAAAACCATAACGCGAGAAATACGAAACAACTAGCAGCAAATGCACGAACTCCATTTATTGCAGATTGGTATAATATTAATATAAAAAGACAATAAAAAAATGCAGATACAGACACTGAAAACAAACGTGTTTTTCTATAGACCCAGATGATCGCTAGTGAAGGTAAAAAAGCAGAGAGAAAGAAAAATAAATAATGTTTTTTCAGACCTATCATTTTTAAAATAGCGATGAAATTAAACCACAACACTTCTATCCTGAAACCATTAACAACCTGAAGCATATCCCATGAAAACTGAGGTACTACAGCCGTGTAAATATCAACATACTCGGCAGTATCATCACCAATTGTTCTTAAGCTTAAAAAAATGCAGTATATAATAAAAATCAAGAAAAACAATTTTTCATTCTTTTTTTTCATCACAAATAAAAAAGCAAAGATAAACACGATGAGAAGAATAGCTGATAAATCGAGAATTCGGATCACACTAGGATACCTTTTCAATAATGCTAATGTAATAATTGTCTGATTTGTATTTATCCAATACATTTTCAGATAGAGCCATAAATGGTGTTTTTAAAAATTCATCAGGAATGTTCATGTCATCATCTAATATTAATATATTCCTTGAATTAAAAAAATCATAATTTTCAATTTTTTTATTATTGGTAATTAATTTTCGCCGATAAAAAACAGATTCAAGAACTCTTAATGTTAAGCCATTTTGGCCTTCACGAACTATATCTATAATATAACTTGAATTTAATACACCACTCACATTCTCCAGATAACTTACTTTCTTTCGAAAGAGTGAGTATAAAAAATCATTTTCTTCAATTATGGTAACGTCAGGCTTAATACCTTTCTCTGTTAATTTTTCAGAAAGACGTTCCAATATTTTTCGCCTTCCTTTATTCAAACCCAAAAAATAAGCTTTATTCTCATAAAAATCCGTTCCATCTTTATATACAGGCAGATATTGCCCTTTGAATTGAATATTAAAAAATTGTGCATCGAATGGATCAAATGTATACATTTCAAAACCATTCTCACGCAGCCTTTCAATTCTCGCCTTATATTCCTTATTAATTAAATTTCTGAATACAACTATTTTCCTTGGATTATTCAGTTCATTAACTAAAAATAAATAGTGTAAGACATCATCACTAAATATTAAAACAAAATCACGATTTAATTTTTTCTTCAAAATAAATTTGATAAAATTCTCAACCACATCCGAAGAAAAAAAAGACCTGATAAATTTGAAAAACATTCTTGTCATTCTTGACATTGAAATATTTTTTACATTGTAATATTTGTGCAATGAGTCAATCGTGAAACAATCATAGTCACTATACCATCCCCAAAATCTAATTATCTTCATTATAGCACCTTAAAATCTGGAGATATGGTAATTAGCAATGGAAATAATTGTGATGAAATTGGTTTTTCGTTTTGGATTATATCCATAATTTCACCTAAATCGATGGCATTTGGTAATCTGGAAAACTCCATTTTTGTATAAGGTGTTTTAAGAATGAAAAAAGGGAAACATGAAAGATAAAAATCCAAAAATATACCACTCTCAGACAAAATTGCAACTTTTGAGTTTTCCATACCCTGTTTTATCGAATCAATAAAAGTCACATTATTGATGTATGAATAGTCATCCAAATCATCAGGATGTTTTTTAACAAAAACATTGAATTCTGTTTGTAACGCTATTTCTTCAGCAAGAGTGAGCAAATATTTATTTCCCAAAGCATTGTGCCTCCCATTAAGGAGTATAAATATACCACTACCTTTTTCAGAAATTAATTCAGCTTTTTTAAAACACCCAAAAGGAATCAACCTTTTTCGTTCAACACCACAGTCAACAAGGTTGTCTACAGATGTATTCCCCCAACAAAGCATAAAATCGGAGACAAAATTCAAATACACCTCTTGGTTTATAGACCCTGGAGAAAAAGTATAATAACCGTGTTGTAAGGTATATGTATGACACTCAAAGTATTTTTTACAAAGTTGAGAAATAAGATTATCTTCCGGATGAGCATCACAAAAAGTCACTATTTTTTTGTTTTTTAAATTCAATTTACTTATTTTTTTGTATAAATCATAAAGTTGAGATAATTGAATCAGGTATTTTAAATCATATCCACGTTTAACATTCAAGCATATAAACCATATCTTAGAAAAAAAATCATGTAAACAAAAATAATATTTTAAAGAACACTCTACGGTAGGGCGTTGATTCTTAGATGCTGCTATAAAATCATACATATAATCCTCATAATCTTTTCTTCCTTTCAAAAAGGTAGTGTTAAAAATTATGAAATCGGTCTTATCCATTTCAGAAATGTTTAATTTATATGAAAAAAACAAAGAATATACTAATCTCTTAATATTATATTTCATATAAGATCTACATTTTAACACATAAGATAACTGCAATTGAAAAAATGAACTGTGCATAATGATAGCTTAATATTTTTAGTTTATAACATTACCTTACCAAAATAGCATATTATTTCGGTAATGCCTCATATTGGTTAAATTCAACGTATAATGCTCGTTTTTGAGATTCTCTATTACATTCGTTAATGTTTATAGGTCCCCCTGTCGGTCTACTCTGGTTTATCACCATAGTCAAAGTCCTAAAGGACACTCCAAATTTCGCGATCACTATTGCCATCGTGTATTTCAGCTCACCTATCATTATAAAGCGTGAAAATTCGGCAACGCTGGTTCTTGTGTGAGTACAACACGAAAAATGCTGGCGTATTGGTCTATACCTTTGACCTACGAACGAGTGAAACCTGTCGTAACCTGTTGACGCTGCAGCCTTTTTTAATATCGGTATGGCAATAACTGGGACAGCTATGCCAGAGAAATATCGAAGGAGAAGCATTTGACTGGGAAGATATTTACTCAGCGTATGAACGTAACAACCTGATGCTGAGGATTCGTATCAAGCGACTGTGGCATGTAAAAATCTCTGTTTTTCGCACACAGTTGAATACCATGAAAAAATCATCAGCACCGTGATGGAAAAGCACATGTTCTAATAATTAGAATTATTTCTCTTATTTAAAAGCTATTTAGTATTCCCTAGAAAATTAATATAAACGTTCATATGATGAAGAAATCACTTTCCAAGTGTATCGCTCTAGCGCAATAATTTGCATATTAGCAGCATTTTTTTTCAAATCTCTTTGATGTGTATTTCTAATTAACTCAATAAGCTGTGAAGAATTTTTAAAATAATGTGCTTTATCCTCAGTGCTATATCGATTAAAAACACAATCATAGGCGAATACAGGTACAGAAAAATGCATCACTTCGACCAAAGAAGGATTTGTTCCCCCAGCTGAATGTCCATGTATATATATATCACATCCACTACGCAGTTTATGAAGTTCATCGAGATCGTAAATTGGGTCAATTAGCTCTATATTAATATATTTACTGTATTTCTCTTTGAGTTCACGGCCATATGTACTAGACATCCAGTTACCGATAAATTTGATCTTATGACTTATTCGACAAAATGATTCTAATATCATACCCACATTGTTTTCAGGTTCAATGCGACAAATACCTAAAGCATAGTTTTCAGCCGCTTGACAAAAAGGCAAAGAATCTACATTACGAAAGGCATGATCTCCACCGTATGCAATAGTAACAGATGAAGTACCATACTCTTCCTTTACATAGTCACCAATAGCCTGGTTATCTGTCACAATTACGTGAGAATATTTAACAGAAAAATACTCTGATAATTTCAGAAATTTTTTCCCCCAATAATTCCATTTATCCCGTTTCCATTCTAGCCCATCGATATTAGTGATTATTTTTGATCTTGATAAAAATCTGAAAAAAGGAAGGAAAATCCCTCCAGATATACCTAAAATTAAAACGACATCAGGCTTAAAAAAAAGACATTTGATAAGAGATAATATATCATAAAAAATGCTCTGCACTCCATTAGCATTCAGAGGTAAATAAATTAACTTAGCGCCATTATGCGATGACATTTTGTATTTATAATTTTTTTTAGAACAAAAAACATAGTACCTATATTTTCCATTTTTATACAATGTCAAATTTTCTACAAGAGATTCAAATCCGCCATAACAAGCAGGAATACCAACAGTTCCAACCACCGCAATTTTCTTCACTACTTAACTCCAATATTTTTCTTATCTGGCGTTTTAACAATTATGTATTTTTCACAATATCAATATCAATATCAATATCAATATCAATATCAATATCACGAAATTCAAAAAATTATTTTTATAACGACCTATTGTTCCGGAAAAAATTATTTTCATTTGGATGAGATCGATTTTTTATAGGTATAGACCCTAAATAATTCAAGTTTCAGGATAAACATTATCATGTTGAACAGAAAAAAGTGTTGTGTCTTTAGGGCGAGGCGTATTTATTTTCCTCGTAACCCGGCAAGTGGGAGGATCTCAGTAAGCTTACTCGAGTAAGTTATTTAGGTGATCAGATTAAACCAGCGCACGTGTCACGTGGAGTATGACGAATATATTTTTCATTAAAATAACTATAGCACTGATTTATTTTTTGAAGATTTTTAAAAAATATAAAAATGATAATAAAAAAAATTGATCAGGGTAATTAATTATATTTTTTAAAGACATTTTTTCGTGAAAAGAAAGAACCTTCGTGAAGTAAATTTTTCTTTTCCAGAAAAAACCAAGATGGCCAAGAGAAATTATATACAAATATAATTTCCTCAAATCTTGTGTAAGTAATAGATTTCTTTTGCCAAGAGCAGATACGCCCTTCAAACTATACTTGATGGATATTATATCAAGGAAATCAATAGTAATATCGTGTAGCAAAACCTTCACATAGAAGGGATAATCTTCTAATAATCGATAGCTCTCATCAAAATAACTTAATTCTTCCAATAAAGATTTACGATAATAGGTACAAGAACCAGAAATAAAATTACCATATTTTAAAATATAATCAAGAAGTAGATCTTGATTATCAAATAACTTTATTTCATTTTCTCTCGGCAAACTCGAATATTCCTTACCATCCGCAACAGGAAGACGCCTCGTTGTACACAAAGACACACTGGAATCCTGAAATTTATCAACAATCATATTCACCACATTGTCATCAAAAAATCGATCATCTGCTGAGAGAGGGATAATAATATCTCCGTTACTATTTTTTATTGCATTATTAAAAGAGCAAACTGTACCGATATTAATTTTATTCTGCAATATTTTAAAAGGAAATGGGCATTTTTCCTCAAGAAGAGAATAAATATATTGATAGTCAAAATCTTTGGTTCCATCATCAACAATTAAGTACTCGACCTCTATATTATCGGAAATTTTTTGTTGCGATACAGACTCAATCGCAGGTAATAATTCACACCAATTATTATATGTTAATGTTATTATTGAAATTTTTTGCTTGTTCATAGAGTAAATTCTGAAACCACCTTAATAAATCGAATAGAGGTCGGTATTGCTTCCGCTGTCATCTCATATCACAGTGCACGGAGGCCTATGCTAACGCTGGAGCTACCGTTGCTACTCCACGAGTGGTACAAGCTGAGTTCCCTACCTCCAAGCGAAGATTACGAAACCCCGCAGGTTGACGTAAAACGCTTCCCTCTCATCACCGATCCGCGCATATTTATGCACAGAGCCGCTTTGGATTTTTTGTTTACTGACAATATATTTACCGCGACATGTCTTATTCCTGAAAATAATGCAGCCGTCTCCTTCTTCTGATTCGACAAACTCCTTCCTCAACTACTGCGTCCAAACTCCACTCCAACTTGTTATCTATAGACCGGTGAAATTATATGGCAGATGCGAATTTTCCCACAGATAAACTAGCCAAACTGGCTTCTTAGCATAAGAATACATTTTTCGTATTCTTCCTTTAGCATAACCTCCTTGCCACATAAAATCAAACATCATCCAATGATGACGAATACATGTAAAATATATTCATCGCTCATTATCGATTCCACGTTATATACCTTTTCTTAACTTGAGCGGGGCAACCAACAATAAGAGATTTTTGAGGATATATACTATTAAGATATGATTTTGAACCAATTACAGAGCCACTACCAATTCTGCTACCTGCTGATATAGTTACTCCTTCACTAATCCACACGTGTTCTTCAATAGTAACCGGTAATTTCTTTACACATCCATTTATTTTATGGTTAGATGAATCAGTGATGTAGCACCCCCAAGAAATGATGGTTCCCTTTCCAATAGATATTTCTTTTGAACATATAATTATCGTATTGCAAGTAATGCCGGATAAATCATTTTTATCCTTGCCACCAATATACAATTTAGCCTCTTCCTCTACAATTATTTTTACACCATCCCCAATTAAAAAAGTATTATCAATTACCACCTGTGAGCCATCGCCAAAAGATAGTGTGGAACTTCCATTACCATAAAAAAAACCCTCAAATAATATAGCAATTTTTACATTCGAAATTATAATTGCCTTACTGTTTTTCTTTACTATCACTTTAAAAATATTTTTTGTAAAACACACTTTAGGGAAAAAACTAAATCCAAAAATACGCATACTTAAGTACCAAGAATATGTATACATACATATAAAATCCCCCCATCCCCTAAATGGGCGTTCTTTTACCTTCAAAATAAGCAAATAAAGGAAAAAATGATTTTCCTTATTTTTTTTTATTAATTCTTTAATTTTAACAAAATATCTTTTCATTATTTTACCGCTGCGATGGTTTTATGATAAAAATGATATAAATTGTACATATAATATAGTTAACCAAATAAGCAACATTAGCGCCAATAACACCATATATTGAAATAAAAATATATGATAAAAAAACAAAAAGTATAGAAAAAACAACTTCTGTCAAAATAAAAAATTTAGTTATCCCTCGCGATAGCAGTGGATATGCGTATAACCAACTAATAATTTTCACCACATCACCAATTAATTGAATAGCAAAGAGATCACGAGCAGATCTAAACGCCTCAGTAAATAATAATGTAATTACTAAATCTCGTAAAAAATAAATAGAAAGAGCTAAAGAAATGACTATCGGCAAAATAATTTTAACCGTTTGATTTATCTCATTATTTATTGCTAAAGATCCCTTTAGAGAAGATAATTTAGGTAAGTAATATGTTCCCAAAGCCATCGTAATTACACCAAGATATACTTCAGAAATTTTCCACACAGCCTGCCATTGGCCAGCTTGTTCCCAACCCACCTCAGCAACTAAAATATTGCGGATCAGTACTAAAGATATTGGAACAGTTAAAGCCGAAGTAATAGCCATTAGAATATAAGCACCGATATCTTTACGCTCTTTTCTATTACTTTTACCCCACCAATAACGTAATTTAAACCAGGGCTGATTCAAAGAGGAAATAGTCATAACAAGACCTATAATTCCAGCTTGAAGCGATGCAGCTAACAATGCACCTGTTAGATTATGCTGAATAATCAAACCAATCATGACAGAACCGGAAACAAATACTGAAACAGTCCCTAATAAAATATAACGACGATATTGTTGCTGTCCGTTAATTACAGAATTGATGAGCGTTCCCATTGCCGTAAAAGGGAGTACACAAATAGTAACGGTGATAAGCCAAGCATAGTCACTGCTAAAAAAAAGCCACTGAGAAAGATATTCGCTGAATAATAAACCTAAAGGAATAATTATAGATAATATAATAATTATCCAGCGTAAACATGCATTCCACCATGGTGCACATGCTTCATATCCTTCATTTTTATGCTCCGCAGTGTAACGAACAATACCACTACCCGCTGGTGAATTAACAATGCCATTGAGAGATATAACCATGCTTTGAACTTGTCCTAGCATTGCCATACCCGACGGACCAGTATAAACAGCAACAACTTTAGCGATAACAAATCCCATAGCCATCCTAAACAAAGTCAACATGGCAGTCATTGCCGTAACTTTAAGCAGTTTTTTCATATAGAAAAACCATTAACGACTTTTATTACTAGGCTAACTGCTTCATCGCTCATAGTAGAATCGATAGGTAATGATATAACTTCCTTATGAATCTGTTCTGTGATTGGAAGTGAGAGATCATGAAATTTAGGATAAGCCTGTTGTTTATGTGGAGGAATAGGATAATGAATCAACGTTTGAATTTTATTTTCATATAAATATTTTTGTAATTCAGTACGTTGCTTACATCTCACCACAAATAAATGCCACACATGGGCAGTCTGATACGTTAAAAGCGGTAAAGTTATAAAAGGATTACTAATTTCATGCAAATATCGGTTAGCAATCTCTTGTTTCCGATGTGTTTCTTTATCTAAATAAGGCAACTTCACAGATAGCATAGCAGCTTGTATTTCATCTAAACGACTATTTACACCACAGTAAAGGTTTTCATATTTCTGGTGGGATCCATAATTACGCAATGCTTTTATCGTGCTCATCAATTCATCATCATTAGTCGTAATAGCGCCTGCATCACCTAAAGCACCCAAATTTTTTCCTGGGTAAAAACTAAAACCGGACGCATCTCCCCAGTTACCAGATTTTTTTCCATTAATATGAGCACCATGAGCCTGAGCACTATCTTCTAGTACCAATAGATTATATTCTCTAGCTATACTCATTAGTTCTAGCATAGGAGATAATTGGCCATATAGATGTACAGGTAAGATGGCTTTCGTTTTATCTGTAATAGCCATGCGGACATTATATGGGCACAGATTATAGGTATCTGGGTTAGGCTCAACCAATATTGGAGTTAAGTTATTTTCAGTAATTGCTAAAATTGATGCTATATACGTGTTAGCGGGAACAATAACCTCATCACCATCGGTAAGTTTGCCAAGCTCTTTCCAGGCTCGGAATACAAGAATTAGCGCATCTAATCCATTCGCTACACCAATCACATGTTTTGTACCACAATATTTGGCAAACGACTCTTCAAAATCACTTAGCTCTGAGCCATTAATGTACCAACCAGAATCAATTACCCTTGAACATGCCTCTTTTAATTCATTTTTATATTGTTCATTAATGCTTTTCAAATCTAAAAAACTAATCATTTATATCATCCACCATTTTAATCACTCGAGCAGGGTTACCAATAACAACACTGTTTGGAATGACGTCCCTAGTGACCACAGAACCTGCGCCCACAATACAATTCTCACCTAAAATCAAGCCAGGCAAAATCGTTGCGTTAGCCCCAATTGATGCACCTTTTTTTATTATTGTATCCAAAAAATTTTTAGGGAATTTTTTTGAACGAGGTTTTTTATCATTAGTAAATGTCACATTAGGCCCAACAAAGACATTGTCTTCTATACGCATTCCATCCCAAAGATGTACCCCACACTTTATAGTGACATTATCACCAACAATTACATCATTCTCGATAAAAGTATGGGCGCAAATATTACAATTCGCTCCAATCACAGCATTCTTTAATATAACAGAAAATTGCCAAACATTTGTTTTTTCGCCGATATTACTCGAACTAACATCGCTGAGGGGATGAATAAACATTCTGCTACACCTTAACTAGATCGATGAATTCATCATACTTTCTTATATAATCTGATTCATCATAGAATCTGTCAGCTAATACCATTAGCACACAATCTTCTGAGAAATCATACATTTCTCTCCACACAAAAGATTCAATTAGCAACCCTTGAGCAGGATTGTCTAATAGTAACTCTATCTTTTCATTACCATCATCAAGTAAGAACCGACACGAACCGCGTACAGCTATTGCTACCTGTTTAAGTTCTTTATGTGCATGAAAACCTCGGCTAACATTTTTTTTTGTGCTAAATAAATAATAAACACGTTTAATTTCAAAAGGAATATTGTGATCCTGTTCTAGAGCGATCAAAGAACCTCTATCATCACCATGAGTCTGAAGTTGAATTAATTTAATTTGCATAGAAGGGTTACTTCCTTAGACTAAACACTATTTAAAGCAGTCCGCGTTTTTTGCGAAGGGTGCATTTTTATCTTTTTCAGATAATTGAACTATGCTTAAAGGCCAAATTATATTTAATTCTTGATCATCCCACCTGATACTTCTTTCACTTTGAGGGGCATAATAATCCGTAGCTTTATAAAGAAACTCTGCCGAATTACTCAGTGTAACAAAACCATGAGCAAATCCTTCAGGAATCCAAAATTGACGCTTATTTTCTGCAGATAAATGGACACCAACCCATTGACCAAAGGTTGACGATGATTGACGAATATCTACAGCCACATCGAAAACTTCACCCTCAATACATCTGACTAACTTGCCTTGTGCATGTGGTGCTAATTGATAATGCAAACCTCTTAAAACACCTTGGGATGATTTAGAGTGGTTATCTTGTACAAAATCAACTGAATAGCCTATTGCTTCTTCAAATTTATTCTTATTAAAGCTTTCAAAAAAAAAGCCGCGTTCGTCACCAAAAACTGCTGGTTCAATAATTTTTAGATCGGTAATTTTTGTATCAATGATTTTCATGACTCATCACTTAATTATATAAATGGACATTTCCCAGAGCATTAATCCAATCACTTGGTTTAATGCCAAAGACTTGGTTTATTTTTTCACAACTAAGTTTGGAATAACTAGGTCGCTGTGCTGGGGTAGGATAATCTTGTGTAGTCAATTGAGATAATACAGGCTTATTATTTAAAATTTTCTTTTCAATTGCTAAGTCAAAAATTTTATCTGCGAATCCAAACCAGCTGATATAAGGCATTCCACTAAAATGAAAAGTACCCCAGGCATTAAAATCAGGAGACTGTGTTTTTTCAGCTATAAGGATTAATGCGTCAGCGATATCGCCCGCATAGGTCGGTCCGCCAAACTGATCAGCAACAATACCTAATGACTCACGCTCTTTTCCAAGCCTTAGCATGGTTTTGACAAAATTATTTCCATCCTCACCAAATACCCAAGCAGTTCTTAATATAATATGGCGCTGACATGCGGCAGCAACAGATAACTCACCTTCGAGTTTACTTTTTCCGTATACACTTTTAGGGTCAACAGAATCTGACTCAACATAAGGAACATCGCTTTCGCCATTAAATACATAATCAGTAGAAATGTGTAGTATCGTAGAATCAATACTGTGTGCAGCTTCAGCCAAATATAATGGACCATCACGATTAATCTTGTACGACAGTTCAACTTCCTGTTCTGCTCTATCTACGGCAGTATGCGCTGCAGCATTAATGATCACATCAGGCTTAAACTCTGTAACGGTTTTAAAAACTGCGTCTCGATTTGTTATATCTAATACATCGCGATCAATAGCCAAAATGTCAGTATTGCCAGTTAAGCGCTCGACCAAGCGGGTCCCCACTTGCCCGTGTGCACCTGTAATTAATATTTTCATTTTGGCTCTCAAGAAATAATAGGTTTAAGCAAAGATATCAGATAATTTCCGTAATCATTTTTGAGCATAGGTTCAGCACGTTTGACCAGTTCTTCAGCACTTAACCATCCTTTTCTCCAGGCAATCTCTTCCAGACAAGCAATTTTGAGTCCCTGGACATGTTCGATCGTTTCAACAAAGGAAGATGCCTCATGTAGGCTTTCATGCGTACCAGAATCAAGCCACGCAAAACCGCGCCCTAATAATTCTACATTAAGGCTGCCATCATCCAGATACATTTGATTCACAGCAGTAATTTCAAGCTCACCACGGCTAGATGGTTTAACCGCTTTTGCAAAATCAATTACGCGATTATCGTAGAAATAAAGCCCAGTAACTGCCCAATCTGATTTTGGATTTTTGGGCTTTTCTTCGATAGAAATCACTTTATTGCTACTATCAAATTCTACAACACCGAAACGTTCTGGATCTTTCACACGATAACCAAACACAGTAGCGCCACTACCATGACTAGCAGCCTGAGCAAGGGTGCGAGAAAATGACTGCCCATAGAAAATATTATCGCCAAGGACTAAACAACATGTGTCATTACCGATAAAAGATTCGCCAATAATGAAAGCCTGTGCTAATCCATCTGGACTCGGTTGAACTGCATATTCAATATTGATACCGTATTTTGAACCATCACCTAACAGACGAATAAAAGAACTGCTATCTTCTGGCGTTGTAATAATTAATACATCACGGATGTTAGCAAGCATTAGTGTCGACAGCGGGTAATAAATCATTGGTTTGTCATAAACAGGTAAAAGCTGTTTTGAAACACCAAGAGTAATAGGGTAAAGACGCGTACCTGAACCACCGGCTAAAATAATACCTTTCACTAGTTATCTCCTGAATATAAGCATCTACGAGAGCTGAATTATTCAACGCTCTTACTGCCATATTTTATTATTCTATGAAAAAATTAATCACTATCAAAAATATAAAGTCTACCTTCCTAATAAAAATCATTAATATTAAAAAGCTCAACGCTTAATAAAATTCCGGATATATGTATAACAGGAGAGAGATGGAGGGTAAACATAGTGATTAAAAATAAAATTATTTCTATAGCGCCTGCTAAAAATCTTAGCAGGCGCTATGTAACTGCATTACTTTTCCGACTTATATTCATAAGCATAGTAATTATAGTTACCGTAACCATAATAACTTGCTGCTCGCTTAACTATAGCGTTGAGAATTACACCTTTGATTTCGGCACCATTCTGTTCAAAGCGACGGATACTGACCTCAATTTCTTTTAGCGTGTTAACTTCGAAACGAGCAACCAGCAGAGACGTTCCCGAGTGACGGCTTATGATCGCTGCATCTGTCACAGCCAAGATTGGAGGCGTATCCAACAACACCAAATCATAATGCTCACCTGCCCATTTAATGAACTCCGCAAAGCGGCTATGCATTAATAGCTCTGAAGGGTTCGGCGGCACCTGCCCACGTGGAATAAATTCCATGTTGTCCACAGCGGTTTTGCGCACACTTTTTGTCACATCGCACTGGCCAGATAAAATGTCTGACAGGCCATTGGCTCCATCGGTCCCCATCAACTCATGGGCATAACCTTTACGCATATCGCAGTCAACGATCAGTACGCGCTGTCCTGATTGGGCAATAACAGCCCCTAGGTTGGCACTGACAAAGGTTTTACCGATTGCTGGGCTAGCGCCGGAAATCATCAGTACATTGTTTTTCGCTTCCATCATGGCGAAGTGCAGGCTAGTACGCAGGCTGCGAATAGCTTCAATCGCCAGATCGGCTGGATTGCCTAATGCCAATAAATCCGTCGCTCGCGTGTTGCCTTTCTTACTCTTCTTACCTAGTAAGGCTCGGTCTTTTTTCTGTTGCCATTCAGAAAGTGGCACGCTAGCGTAGACGTTGATACCTAATTCTTCCAGCTGTTCTGGGCTTTCGATGCCTTTATGCAACAGCGTTTTCAGTATGACGAAAGCTGTTGATGCCATGCCGCCCAGAATCATTGCCAGCAAAACAATCAGTGCCTTTTTCGGTTTCACCGGCTTAGGCTGTATTACGGCGTTATCCACGATGCGTACATTACCGACAGTACTGGCCTTGTTAATGCTCAGCTCCTGCTGTTTGTTCAACAGTTGCATATACACTTCTTGCCCTGCCTGTACATCCCGCGTTAAGCGCAAGATCTCCTGCTGGGTTTTCGGCATTGCCCCTACACGTTTATTCAGCTTATCCCGCTCTTGTTCTAACGTTTTACGTTTTTCCATCAGGGCTCGATAAGCGGGGTGTTCGCGGGTATACAGCTTTGAAATTTCTGCTTCTTTAAACGTCAGTTCATTTAACTGCGCTTCAACCGCAACGGTCGTATCCAGCACCGCCTTAGCTTCCAAAGAAAGATCGACCGATTCATTCTGCTGGCGGAATTGGTTAAGCTTGTTTTCCGCGTCATTCAGTGAGCTACGCACATTGGGAAGCTGTTCTTTAAGGAACTCAAGACTTTTACCGGCTTCTTCGGATTTACGCTCTACGTTCTGTTGTAGATAATTTTGGCTAATACTGCTTAATATCTTAGCAGTAAGCACCGGATCTTCGCCTTCCAAGCTAAGCGCTAATACCCCTGTGTCTTTGCCTTTATCTGCTACGCTAAAATTATCCAGCAGGTCATTAATGGCAGTTAACTGATTCAGTTTTTGAATGCGAAAAATGGTACCCAGTTCAGCTTCAATACCACTGACTAATAAGGTAATACCACTGTGATTTTCTAACTGACCGACGCTGCCAGTGAATTTCACGGTATCGCCCGCTTCCACGGCATATTGCTGATTAGCTAACACTTCTAATGACAGCGTTTCATCCTGCCAGGATGCCGGTACATCAAGACGAGACACGGCTATTTTTCCTGGTTCATTGCCCGATAACCGTGCAATACCTTTACCCACTAACGGGAAATATTTTTGCTCAACATCAATATCCAGCGCCAGATCGTTCACCGTTTTGCCAATCACCATGCGGGATCTAATCAGTTCTACTTCAGCAGCAGACTGGGGTTTGGCATCTGGCAACATGCTGGAAATGTCATTTAATAACGAATTACCCGAGCTTTGTTCCACCTGAATCAATGCATCGGCTTTATAAACCGGTGTGGCTAACATGGCATACATAATGCCGAGTACGGTAAACACCGCAGTTACACCAATAATCAACCAGCGGTTATCCAGCAATGTCCCTAATAAACGCCCTAAATCGATCTCATCTGAATTAGTTTCAGATACTTTTACTGAAGTTTTCTCTGTCATCGGATTCTCTGACGATTAACGATTTAACGCCTGCACCCATTTTTGCGCAGACCGCTCAAGTTGTGAGTAAACGAATTCAAATGCTTCGCGGCTTTTACGATACGGATCGGCTATTTCCTGCTGGTTTGACCAGTGCCCGAATAGCATGGTTTTGCCCCGCACTTCTGGCGCAATGCGGCTTACGCCATCGATGTGACCTTTCTCCATCACCAGAATCAGATCGTACTGACGGCATAGCGCAGAGGTTAATTGCTGCGCTTCGTGCCCTTCAAGAGAAAGATCATGATGACTTGCCACCTCGGTTGCCATCGCATCGGCGGGCTTCCCTACCAGTGCGCCTAACCCAGCAGACGCAATTTTTTTCGTCGGCAAAGCCTGTTTCAACAACCGTTCCCCTGTAGGGGAACGGCAGATATTGCCCACACACACCACCAAAATTGAATCAAACATAGTTATCTCTACGGCCAGTTACGAACACGCAACGTCCCTTCGGTTAACTCGTTAAAGCCAGAAATGGTCGGGACCAATTGGCCGATAACACGGTTCCAGCGGACGATCGGTGCAGTAGTCACGTAGACAATGTCATACGGCTGTAGCTGGAACTCGGTCCCCATCACCATTGCCGTGGCATCTTTGGCATTAAGTTGGTAGATGTCTGCCAGTTTTGGACCTTGCATGCCGCGTAACGAGCGGATAACAAAAATGCCCGTGGCATCAGAAAAGGTTTGATCCATCCCTTCAGCATTACCCAGTGCTTCCGTCAGCGTCATGCCGCTGCGATCCATTTTGAGGGTGCTTTGTTTTTTGACTTCCCCCATTACAAAGACTTTCAGATCGTCATTACGGGGAATGTAGAGGATATCACCAGGGTAAAGCAGATGGTTTTGTGAAAGGTCGCCATTTTGCATCAGCGCCTGAAGAGAAAGTCGTTGTTCTTTGCCATTGTGGGTCAACACAATATTACGCCAGTCGGCATTTTCTGTCAGCCCACCTGCTTTGTTGATGGCATCCAACACCGTCAGGGGTACGTTGGTGATTGGTTGTTGCCCAGACGTCGCTACTTCACCTGTCACGTAAGCTTTCTGTGAGCGAAAGGCAGCAATGCTGACATCAACTTGTGGCGACTCTATATATTGCGCTAAGCGTCCCATAATTTGATCGCGCACTTCAGTGACTGTTTTGCCAGCAACGCTGACTTTTCCAATGTATGGATAAAAAATTGTACCATCGGAATGTACCCAGTTACCGGTATCAGCTGCGGTACGGTAGGTCCCTGCTGGTGTTGTCAATTCAGGGTGATCCCACACCGTCACCATGATGACATCACCAATACCGATGCGGTATTCATAACCCTGTAATTCTTTCTCCAAGGCAGGATTAGTCTGCGCTATTAGTGGTTTAGGTCGCATCTTCTCCACTAAATAAGGGGTTAGTGGGTAAACATTGACCAGTTTATCGATATTGAAATCCGCATCTTGCTGTTCAACTACGTTTTTACCGCTAGTAGAAAGGTGGGAACCAGGAACTAGGGTACAACCGCTCAATAGCGCTACCGACACCATCAAGGGCATCAATTTTCGTTTGTGCTTCATCATCCTGTCTATGCCATCGCTCTTGATTGAATATTGCGCAAATCCCTACAAAATAGCTCATTATTATAGAGAATAAGTTATTAGATTAACCCATGGTCTACGGTGTTAAATGCTGACAATTCACCGTTTTAACGGTGTTGTACCATTTTTTTCCACGATCGTTACAGCAGAATGCGGATCGCGAGTGGTTTTCCGAAACCATGTCAACACACGCCATATCCGACTAATCATCCAGAAGTAACCGCAAAAAACCATGAGGAATACACTAAGCATAATAGACTCAGCGATGCCAATACGCTCGCTAAGAATTCCTATCGCTGAAAATAGCATCGCTACAAGAAGAATAGCGACCAGCGCCTGATGCGGAGTAAGGCCTGCGCGCATTAAGATATGGTGCAAATGCTCACGGTCAGGTTTAAACGGGCTATCGCCACGTCGAACACGGCGAACCATAATTGTCACCATATCCATGAGTGGGATAGCGATAAGCCAGAGCGCAGTCACCGGACGAATAACTGCATTTTCACCCTGTGTCGCCAACATCAGTAGCCATATCACCGTAAAGCCGATCAGCGTACTGCCCGCGTCGCCCATGAATACCTTGAATTTACTCCCCCACACTATGCCTAAATTAAGGAAAATATAAGGCAACGTTGCCGCGAGCAGGCACGCGCTCCAGAGCGCTAATTCATTATGGCCACCAAGGTAGAACACAATAGCGAGCGCTCCAAATGTTACGCAGGAAAGCGCTCCCAGTAAGCCATCAATGCCGTCAACCATATTGAAGGCATTGATGGCTCCCCATACGGCAAATAATGTCACCGTGTAGCCAAAGATGCCGAGGAAAAGCTCATATCCGAAGAGAACGTGCCCTAATGTCTCTAAATACAACCCTGCATACATCATTAATCCAGCGACGCCAGCTTGCAGCCCTACTCGGGGTAACACGGGGAGATCAAAACGGTCATCCAGCACCCCAACAGCCAAAAGTGCGGTGGCACAAACCATATAGAGAGAAAAATCGGGTAACCAATTTGGTTGCAAGACGTATAAAACCCATAGGGCAAGATAGATCGATACCCCTCCAACAAGGGGAATATGGCCTTTGTGTTTCTTACGGATGTTAGGTTTATCAACTAAACCCACTTTGATTGCCACTTTTCTAGCTAAGAACAGTGCGGCAAAAGCGCTTAGAAATATCACTATAAATTCTTGCATTTTTACACCATCATCAACCGTTGTATGTTTCTGCACCAGGCACGCTACCGCCCTTGGCTTGTAGCTACCAATGCACTATCAAAATACGGCCCCAGTCCTGTGGTTTACATTTTTAAAGCGTTAAGCTACAGATTTATTATGGTTTTTATTTTAGAGAGAGAGAGTAAACCATCGACGTGCCCCCTCTCGAGCAGCAAGCATACGGCAGTTGACAGACCTGCCATTCCATATCCTCAATGTGAAAGGCAATACTAAACCCAGCCTAAACAACTAACATAGTATTAACCACTCAAGCGGGAGCACAAGGATAAGATGTTTAGGGAGAGGTTTTTTCGGAATAAGACTACGGGTATCCATTGTGTAAAAAACTCCATAAGTATAAAAAATCAACTAAAAGAACAAGACCAGTCTATTTCAGTCATAAAAGCAGCGGTATGGAATGTAAAACCACAGAATTGTGTGGCTATTCGCAACTGGGCGCCATTCTATGCTCGGATACATAGCGTAATCAAATGTTACGACCTGTATCTCTGCTATGCCGCATAAAATTTTGCTTAAGATCTATTACATTATTTTGTAATGTCAGTAACGCCCCCAATATGTTGGGCATAAAAAAGACAAAAACATAACCTAACGTCTGCTAACGCTATCCCATGGTAAAGAATATCCCTGCAAATTCTGGTTCATCTGCGCATGCCCTGATACGCTATCGAGGTTAGGTTCATTTAAAGGTGAAAAAAGAGATATGGAGTGGATCGCTGATCCAACGATATGGGCCGGGTTGACCACGCTGGTTGTCCTGGAACTGGTTCTGGGCATTGATAATCTTATCTTCATTGCCATTTTGGCTGAGAAACTACCAAAAGAACAACGCGATAAAGCCAGAGTCGTCGGTCTGTTACTTGCCTTGATTATGCGACTGGGCCTACTGGCATCCATTTCGTGGCTAGTGTCGTTGACTACCCCCTTCTTCACGTTCCTTGGGCACACATTCAGCGCTCGCGATGTCATCATGCTGGTTGGAGGGCTGTTTCTACTCTTTAAAGCCACCATGGAACTCAACGAACGTCTCGAAGGAAAAGATGAGGGGCAGCAAGCTCAACGTAAAGGCGCTCGTTTCTGGCCGGTAGTCGCACAGATTGTAGTACTGGATGCCATATTCTCACTGGATTCCGTGATTACTGCCGTCGGCATGACTGACCACCTGCTGGTCATGATGTCCGCCGTGACCATCGCTATTTTCCTGATGCTGCTGGCTAGCAAGCCGCTGACCCGCTTTGTCGCTGAACACCCGACCATCGTTATTCTGTGTCTCAGCTTCCTGTTGATGATTGGCTTCAGTCTGGTAGCGGATGCCTTTGGTTATCACATTCCCAAAGGCTATCTCTACGCCGCGATAGGTTTCTCGGTGATGATTGAGATGTTGAATCAGGTTTCTATGTTCAACCGCCGGCGCTTTCTTTCTTCCTCGGTCCCACTGCGCCAGCGCACCGCGGAAGTGGTTTTGCGTATTTTGCGCGGTAACCATGAAGAGGCTGAACTGGACAATCAAACCTCGTCGATGATTGCAGATAACACCCGGGCAGGTCAGGAAGTCTTCAATATTCAGGAACGCCGGATGATAAAGCGGGTATTAGGGCTGGCGCAGCGAACCATCAGCAGCATTATGACGTCGCGGCATGATATCGACTCGGTTGAGCTGGATATTACGCAGGATGCACTCGCCAAACTGTTAACGACCAACCAGCATTCCCGACTCGTGGTCACTGACAGCCACACCTCCGACGAGCCGCTAGGCATCATAAATGTTGCCGAATTACTACAACAGCAGCTAAACCGCGAGCCGTTTAACCCACGTATTCTGATTCGTCAGCCGCTGGTCTTTCCTGAACAGCTTTCACTTTTACAGGCTTTGGAACAGTTTAGAGAAGCGCGAACGCACTTTGCGTTTGTCGTTGATGAATTCGGTTCGATGGAAGGCATAGTGACATTAAGCGACGTGATGGAAACCATTGCTGGCAATCTGCCGCGCGAAGGAGAAGATCGCGATGCGCGCCACAGCATTCAGCAAAATGACGACGGCAGTTGGATCGTAAATGGCTATATTCCACTGGAAGACTTAACGATGTATGTTCCGCTGACGCTGGATGAAAAGCGCGAATACTACACATTGGCAGGGCTATTGATGGAGCACTCGCAGCGGGTTCCACAGGTGGGCGATACACTGTCAATTGATAGTTATCAGTTCACTATTCTGGCAGTGGAAAGTCATCGTATCGTGGAGGTCCGTATCACACCGAACGACGAGCCACAGACTGATTTTGAAGTGTGATGAAATAGGAGCTGGGGGATGACTTATCTGTTCCCTCCCCTGACGGGCAATGCATTGATGTTCGAGCAATCCTATCAGACAATAAGAGAATCGTAGGAACGGGGGCTATGACATGTTCGATAAGATCGTTTTGACACTGAAAAAACAGATGTCCGACATCAAAATTATTTATCTCTTTGGTTCTCAGGCTACAGGCAATGCCAGAGCGGACAGCGACATTGATATCGCCATCATGGCTACAAGAGCACTGGATCCCGTTGAACGCTGGGAGCTATCTAATCAATTAGCAAAGGAAGTAGGTCATGACGTCGATCTGATCGATTTATTGCAGGCTTCAACGGTATTAAAAATGGAGATCGTTCGTAACGGCAAGCTGCTTTATGATGCGGAAACAGCAGCGGGGGAATTTGAAATGACAACACTTTCGATGTACCAGCATCTGCAAAAAGAGCGAGCGGATATCATTCGTAGCTTTAATCAGGATCTAAAAGCATGACAGATATCTTGCTTAACAAAAGCAGCACCATACAAAGATGCCTACGTCGTATTCGTGAGGAATTCGATACTGAGGAAGGGTTTCGTCAAAACTTCACCAAGCAAGATTCCGTCATACTTAACATACAGCGTGCCTGCGAAGCCGCTATTGATATCGCTAATTATCTTATCCGTATCAAGCAGCTAGGCATACCACAAAGTAGCCGCGATAGCTTCGCGCTTCTTGCTGCAAACCAAATTATTACGGTTGATCTGTCTGATAATTTGCAAAAAATGGTGGGATTAAGAAATATTGCCGTGCATGACTATCAGGCGCTCAATCTGGATATTGTCATCCACGTCATTTCTCATCGTTTAAGCGACTTTGAACATTTTATCAAACAAATAGCCCGGTACAGCGACAGCCAGCACCTTTAGAGCACATAGCTTAAAGGTGCTGCTGTTTACCTAATTTCTGCTATCAGGCAGGCACCATAATTTCGGTGGCCACCACCACCACAATCAGCCCAACCAGAACGGGAACTGATGTGCGCTTCACTACCTCGAACGGCGATATTTTCGCCATCCCAGCAACGGCAACGACTACGCCGGATACCGGAGAAATGGTACGGCCCAAGTTGGAAGCCTGAAGCATCGGAATCGCCAGATAAGCAGGGTTGATACCCATTTGTGACGCCAGCTTTGGAATCAGCTCAACAAACGCATAGAACGGCGCATTACCCGAGCCCGTAGTCATCGCAGCCAACATCGTGATCGCAACCAGCACCAACATAATCACCAGCCCGCCGCTACCGAATGACTGCGCAAGGCCAATCAGACCGCTGATAAAGCCAATAGTGCCAAGCCCCTGGGCAAAGACACCCGCTGCAACCAACAGGATGACGACGCTAGAGAAGGCATCGGCCATCCCACGGTAAGCCATATCCAGCCCATCAAACACTTTTTGCGCACTGAACGAACGGACAAATTCCAGCGCCGCGGCCAGCACCATACAGATAACCAGTACGGTGATGATATGCAGTTCCGGCCCCCATTTGCCATCAAACACCAGCACCCCCATGATCGGCGTAAACGGCAGAATGGCGTAAAAACGCGGGGCATCCGTCTTGATCTCGCTGACATCCAGAATCTCATGGCTAACATTCGCTTTGTTATCCAGATAGCGCTGCCAGAAGAAATGCGCGACGGCCATACACACGATCGCCATGATGGAAATAGGCAGCGTGGCCTTAAAGGCAAAATCCACTAATTTCATCTGTGATGCCTGTGCAGCAAGTACCACGTCGCCCGACGTCGGTGACAGGATCAACGCCACAGGGGAAGCACAGATTGCGGCAGCGGCACCGCGGCTAATACCGACGTTCACCATGACGGGGAACAGGGTTGCCATCAACAGTACACCGAGTCCCGTGGCCGATGACACCGCCAACGACATCAAACAGGCGACAAAATAGGCCGCGATCATCAGTAAGTAAGGTGAGTTAATCATTTTCAGCGGACGGGAAACCAGCTTCACGACAACATCATTGGCACCAATGTGCGTCATATAAGCCGCAAATCCACACAGCACCATAATCATCATGCCGAGATCGCCACCGCGGCTCATCAGCAAAATTTTTACGTATTCAACAATATCTGTTGCGCTCCAGCCTGTCGCCTTCGCACTGGCTGGCAATACGTTTTTCCCCAGCATGGCACTGATTGCCAAAAGTAAGAGGCCACCTACCAGCAACACGCCAGTCGCGGAGTACCCTTTTATAATGTAACGACCAACCAGAATCGTTACAGCAACACCAATCAAAAGTTCGAGCATAGTGGGTTTCGATACCTGAGTAATAAATTATCTGACAGACATTCCTCGGCAGCGGAATAGCACCGCACCGAAAATAGGGAGCGAAGTTTACTGCTTTAGAAAATAAAAAAAGAGAAAAATATTAACATTCGGCGTTAAAAAAGAGACACCGAGCACAAAGCCAAGCTGGGGAAGGATGACAGATTAAGGGAAAGCATGAGGGAGAAGCTGCCGGTTTGCTGACAGGAATCAGCAAACCGGCTAAAAGCGCAGCATGTCAGACAATTAAAGACGATCGAGGAGTTGCTTCAGATCTTTGCCCTTCTGGCTTTGCTGATTTTGGCTGGCCCAATCATTCAGGCGTTTCTTCAGCTCGTCCTGCAGGCGTTTACGCAGCAGTTGATCCACCTGCAATTGGTAATTCAATTTATCCCACTCGCCATAGACGCGTAACGGGATTGCCGTGTTTTTCAACACGCTGACCAGTTGCTCATCTCCCTGCCACCCTTGCGTGATAGAGACATTCAAATTGACATCACACGTCTGGGCTGGCAAATCGAATTGTCCAACACCGCTTAGCGACAGCAGCTCTGAGCTGCCAGTGAGATCGGTAAGACGTAACTTACCCGCATTCAGTTGTACTTTCCCAGTCAGCTGTTGCAGTTCGGTATAGCGCTCGTAGCGCTCTTGTCCTCGGACATTCCCATTGCTACGCGCGACAGCCATCTGCACCATTTGCTGGATATTCAAACCCTGTAGACGAACGTTATTGCCTTGCAGCGTCGCCGTCCCCTGCCACTGCTGGAGCAACGCAGGTAGCGCAAAGCTATTGCCGCTGAACTGCCCTGCCATCGACAATTTCCCACTGACCGTCTCGGCGGGCAGCGTAAACACAGTCATCAGTTGAGACAGTTCAACATCCTTGAGCTCCGGCCGTAGCATGATGTTGGTTGATGAATTCGTCACAACTTTACCGAGCAATGAGAAATATCCACCGCCCAGTTCACCGCTCAAGGCAGTAACATCCAGCAGCCCCAACTGATTGTCTGCCCGTAGCGTAAATTGGCGGACATCGAGCCCACGATAGACCAGCGTCGCGACCTGTAGCGACAGACTCGCTGTGAACGTCTTTAAGCCGTCTTCTGGCTTGGTTAACCCACTTTCATTTGAAATGACAGGAGCTGATGATTTAGCTGATACGACAGCGGCATTGTTCTCTTTCACCGACGCGATCCCTAGCAGGGAATCCAAATCCAGCTTCTCAGACAACAGATCCAATTCATAGTGTGGGATATCCCCCAGCGTCACGCTACCGGCTCCTGACAGTTGGCTATTATTGGTATTGAGTGAAAGCTGGCTAAACGTGATTTTTTCAGGCTGCTGTTGATAACTTGCCTGAACACTCCCCGTTCCACTGATACCGTTTGCCGGTATTCCTGCCCCCTGAAGTTGGTAATCCAGTTTGGTAATATTGGCATTAACCTGCTGAGGGAAATGCAGCAAATCGACATCGGCGGTAAGTGAGAAGGCAATGTCGCGCTGATCGCGATTGATGCGGCTTGATAATTCAATGTTGACCTGGCGGTCGCGGTTCTGCTCCATAGCAAGATTAATATCACGAACATTAATCTGTTCATTCTTGCTACGTTGCAGAATCAACAGGCTATCAGCAACTTTTATCTTATCGATATCCAGTCGCCAGCGCCGTTCTTCGGATGGCGTCTGCGATCCCGCCGGGGCAATGGGCGCATTGTTGGCCTGCTTGGCTTCACTTTCCGGCGTCAGGCGAATAATGGCCCCTTTAAGCATCACCTGTTTTACGGCCAGCTTGTGTGACAGTAGCGGCCACAGTTGCACATCAAGGCGCATATTCTCAGCGCTAATAATTGGCTCACTAGAGCCCGGTGCACTTAATGACATACCACCAGATAAAATACTCAGCTGCGGCCACACGTGCCAGCGCAGATCGCCATCCATATGAAGACGATAGCCGCTACGTTCCTCAACCTGCTTCACCATGTAAGCGCGGAAGTCATTGGGATTAACTAGTACGACCAAGGCCGTCATTCCTGCCACCAACACCACAAGCAGAATTGCCAGCGTCGTCAGAAATCTTCTCATGCCATCCTCATTGCGAAACGCACGGCCACCTGCGTTTTACTTTACAGGCCTGTCGCCAGACACTTAGTCTTTATCGATCCGGCTCGCTACCGCACCCTGTTGATCTTTATATTTGGCATCCTGACGGCGGTTGTAAGGACGAGCAGCCGGTCCGGAAAGCGGTTCAAAACTCAGAGCGCCAATCATCATGCCGGGGCGTAGCGCCAACGGCAACTTACCTGAATTATAGAACTCCAGCACAATTCTTCCTTGCCAGCCTGGATCAATACGGTGTGCGGTGACGTGAACCATCAATCCCAGACGGGCTAGCGAAGAGCGACCATCCAACCAGCCAACCAAGTTATCCGGCAGCGTAACGGATTCAAACGTCACGGCCAGCGCTAATTCTCCCGGGTGCAGGAAAAACGCCTCACCTTCAGGCAAATTGATTTCATCACTCATGACGCGATCCAGCGATGCGCTGACTTCATCTTTCGGGCCACTTAAGTCAATGAAGGCCGCAGTATGTCCGCGGAAGACGCGAAACTGATTTCCCAGACGAACATCAACGGTCGCGCCACTGATCCTCTCAGTAGGCGGACGGGGTGTAATCACCAGTCGGCCATCATCCAGCCAGGCTTCAATGTCACGGTCACACAGTCTCATCTTATTCTCCATTCGACGCCGGTATCTATCAGATAAACCTCATCTACCCGTCATGCTTCACGTTGCCTCCACGTTAGTGATGCAACACGGATTATCTAGGGTATCGACTACTCAAAAAACTGGCTTATCTTGGCTTTCAAAATATCAATCGCAATACGGTTTTTCCCACCGCGCGGCACAATAATGTCGGCATACTGCTTAGAGGGTTCAATAAATTGCAGGAACATCGGGCGCACGGTCTTTTGATACTGTTCCATCACAGAATCCATTGAACGACCGCGCTCATTAACATCACGACGCATACGGCGCAGCAGGCAAATATCCAGTGGCGTATCGACAAAGATAGAGAAATTCATCTCATTACGCAGGCGTACATCCGTCAGCAACAGGATACCTTCCAGGATAATGACCTTTTTCAGTTCAATATGCACGGTTTCCTGTTTACGGGTGTGCTCAACATAGCTGTACTGTGGAACTTCGATCGCCTGACCCGCTTTCAGCATCTGCAAATGCTTGATTAGCAGACTGTGATCCATCGAGCTTGGATGGTCATAGTTGGTTTTTACCCGCTCTTCCATGGTCAGGTGGCTTTGATCTTTGTAATAACTGTCCTCAGATATCACCCCGATATGCTGATCACCAACCTGATCGCGCAATTCACGATACAAGGTGCTGGAAATAAGACTTTTACCCGAAGCGGACGCTCCCGAGATCCCGATGATGACGCACTGGTGAGACTGATCAGTCATGGTATTAACGACCTGATTAATATAAAAAAGGAGAGGGGATGCGCCAACAGGCGCTTTGACGCGGCAATTATAGGGAGTTAGCCCCTTTCACGCCACACTTTCCGCGTATTGCATCAGGGGAAATAAGGCGCTGACACATTCAACAAGCCGGGACCATGCCCGGCATTCATAGGAGCGTTACAGCGCTCATAGGAGCGTTACAGCGCTCGGAAAGATATTTCACTGGGGATAACGCTGCCCTGCCAGTAGGCCTGAGCGGCAACCTGCCCAGCCAGTTCACGGTACAGGGAAGTGAACTCACTGTCCGGCTGGCTGACCACCGTTGGCTCGCCACGATCAAGATCTTCACGCAGGGAGATATGTAGCGGAAGCTGACCTAACAGGGAACAGTGATATTTTTCCGCCAGCTTCTGAGCACCGCCCGTGCCGAAGATCGGCTCCAAATGACCACAATTGCTACAAATATGTACGCTCATGTTCTCAACAATACCCAGCACGGGCACGCTGACTTTTTCAAACATCGCGATACCCTTCATGGCATCCATCAGCGCGATATCCTGTGGCGTCGTCACGATAACCGCGCCAGTGACAGGAATACTCTGCGCCAGCGTCAGTTGGATATCACCCGTACCCGGCGGCATATCTAATACCAGATAGTCCAAATCCGGCCAGAGGGTATCCTGCAACAGCTGCAATAATGCCTTGCTGGCCATCGGCCCGCGCCACACCATAGCGTTATCGTCCGTCACCAGATAACCAATCGAGTTGGTTGCCAGGCCGTGCGCGATAATCGGTGCCATATGTTGGCCGTCCGGCGAGGTTGGGCGCTCACTGGCCGAGCCCAGCATGGTCGGAATGGAAGGACCGTAGATATCGGCATCCAGAATGCCCACATTGGCACCTTCAGCCGCCAATGCCAGCGCCATGTTGACCGCCGTACTGGATTTGCCGACGCCGCCTTTCCCGGAACTGACGGCAATGATGTTTTTCACGCCCTTCACACCGGCCTGATCGTTAACCCGGCGCAGCGTAGCGATATCGTGCGTTAAGCGCCACTCGACCGCCTTTGCGCCTGATAAGCGTAATAGCTCATCGCTAACCGTTTCTTTTAATACGGCCAACCCGCTCAGCCAGACAAACGGCATCGTCAGGTCGATGTGCAATACGTTATCCAGCAGCGCACAATGGCGCAGCGCATTCAATGTCGTCAGGTTATTTTTCAGTGTCGGGTGCTGAAAAGTAGATAAAACCCCGGTGACCATCGCACGCAGTGCTTCAGGACGCTGTTCGGGGACTGTCGCGTTCATTCCGGCTCCTTGAAATTCTCATATTTGACCGTTGAGACCGTGTACAGCATACCAGAGCCATAACCGTCTGACGCTCTTCGGCGTCAAAAACGTGGAAACGCCACGCAAATTAAAATCTGCCATGTGGTTTCCTGCCGTTTTTACTCACGCCAGCGGTTTACGCAGCAAGGCGCTATCGGTTAACATCGATTTCCCTCTATTCACAAAAGAAAGCAAGTTCCTCATGACTCAAGTCGCAAAGAAAATCCTGGTAACGTGCGCGCTGCCTTACGCTAATGGTTCGATCCACCTCGGTCATATGCTTGAACACGTTCAGGCCGATATTTGGGTTCGTTACCAGCGAATGCGCGGCAACCAGGTTCACTTCATCTGTGCGGACGACGCCCACGGCACGCCAATCATGCTGAAAGCACAGCAGATGGGGATTGCGCCAGAACAGATGATTGCGGCAATGAGTCAGGAACATCAGCAGGACTTTGCCGGTTTCAATATCAGCTATGACAACTACCACTCCACGCATAGCGAAGAGAACCGTGAGCTGTCAGGCCTGATTTATGGTCGTCTGAAAGAGAACGGTTTTATTAAAAATCGCACTATTTCGCAGCTGTACGACCCAGAGAAAGGCATGTTTCTGCCGGATCGTTTTGTCAAAGGCACCTGCCCGAAATGTAAGGCTGCCGACCAATACGGCGATAACTGCGAAGTCTGTGGCGCGACCTACAGCCCTACGGAGCTGATCGAACCAAAATCAGTGGTGTCTGGTGCTACGCCAGAGATGCGTGAAACAGAACACTTTTTCTTCGATCTGCCCGCATTCAGCGAGATGCTGCAAGCCTGGACGCGCTCCGGCGCATTGCAGGAGCAAGTCGCTAACAAGATGCAGGAGTGGTTCGATTCTGGTCTGCAACAGTGGGACATTACCCGCGACGCACCGTATTTCGGTTTTGAAATCCCCGATGCACCGGGCAAATATTTTTACGTCTGGCTGGATGCGCCAATCGGCTACATGGGTTCGTTTAAGAATCTGTGCGACAAGCGTGGCGATCTGAATTTTGATGATTTCTGGAAGAAAGACTCCGACGCGGATTTGTACCATTTCATCGGTAAAGACATCGTTTATTTCCACAGCCTATTCTGGCCAGCTATGTTGGAAGGCAGCGGTTTCCGTAAACCGACGAACCTGTTTGTGCACGGCTACGTCACGGTCAACGGCGCCAAGATGTCTAAATCACGCGGCACCTTCATTAAAGCGGGCACGTACCTGCAACATCTGGATGCCGATTGCCTGCGTTATTACTACGCGGCAAAACTGTCTTCTCGCATTGATGACATCGACCTCAATCTGGAAGATTTCGTTCAGCGCGTGAATGCTGACATCGTTAACAAAGTCGTGAATCTGGCATCACGTAATGCCGGTTTCATCACCAAGCGCTTTGACGGCAAACTGGCGGACAAGCTGGCCGATGCCGAGCTGTACAAAACCTTCACCGATGCCGCTACCAGCATTGCCGAAGCCTATAGCAGCCGTGAATCCGGGCGAGCCATTCGTGAGATCATGGCGCTGGCGGATCTCGCCAACCGCTATGTTGACGAACAAGCGCCGTGGGTTGTGGCGAAAGCAGAAGGTCGGGATGACGACCTGCAAGCTATTTGCTCAATGGGCATCAACCTGTTCCGCGTACTGATGACCTACCTGAAGCCGGTTCTGCCTTCGCTGTCCCAGCGGACAGAAGCATTTTTGAACACAGAACTCAGCTGGGATGCTATCGCTACACCGCTGCTGAGCCATCAGGTTAGTCCATTCAAAGCGCTGTTCAACCGCATCGATCTGGATAAAGTTAATGCGATGGTTGACGCGTCTAAAGAAGATATGGTCGCCGCGCAAAAAGTCGTCTCCGGCCCGCTGGCAGACAACCCAGTGCAGGACACGATTAACTTTGACGATTTTGCCAAAGTCGATATGCGTATCGCACTGATTAAGCAGGCTGAGTTGGTTGACGGTTCTGACAAACTCTTACGTCTGACGTTGGATCTGGGCGGTGAAACCCGTCAGGTCTTCTCCGGCATTCGTGAAGCTTATCCCGATCCGGCTAAGCTGGAAGGCCGTTTAACCGTGATGGTCGCCAATCTGGCACCGCGTAAAATGCGCTTCGGCATATCAGAAGGTATGGTGATGGCAGCCGGCCCCGGCGGGAAAGATATCTTCCTGCTGAGCCCAGACAGCGGCGCTCAGCCGGGTATGCAGGTCAAATAACCATCACATGAAGCCGGATTCTTATCCGGCTTTTTTTTTGCAACAATTCCCTCATAAAACCCCGCGTATTCCTCTTCGACTGGCTCGTCACGCCACATTATTTGTAACCATGAAATAACAAATTCGTTATGCATTACAATATACAGCGAATAAAAAACATACCTCTTTATAGGTGTTATGGGGGTTTAAATACTTAAATTTTGATTTTGCGCAAAGCCCACAGTTTGTGTGTTGTTAAATTGCTCGCAACAAAAATGACACATAATTACACAGGGAAACTAATGCAACTGAATAGAAGAGGTTTCTTTAAAGTTTGCGCGGGGGGGATGGCTGGAACCACTCTCGCGGTATTAGGCTTTACACCCACGGAAGCAATGGCATCAGTACGTCAATATAAGCTGTTACGGGCAAAAGAGACGCGTAACAACTGCACCTACTGTTCAGTTGGTTGTGGTGTGCTCATGTATAGCCTGGGCGATGGCGCCAAAAATGCGAAGCCTTCTGTTTTTCATATCGAAGGTGATGCGGATCACCCAGTCAGCCGCGGCTCCCTTTGCCCGAAAGGTGCGGGCCTGGTTGACTACATTCACAGCGAAAACCGCCTGCTCTACCCTGAATACCGCGCACCGGGTTCAGACAAATGGCAACGAATCAGCTGGGACGACGCGATTGAACGCATTGCGCGCCTGATGAAAGCTGACCGTGATGCCAACTTCGAACGCACCAACGCCAAAGGCGAAACCGTCAACCGCTGGCTGACTACTGGTATGCTGTGCTCTTCTGCCGCCAGCAACGAAACCGGTATTCTCGACCAGAAATTTGCCCGCGCACTCGGCATGGTTGCCATCGACTGTCAGGCGCGTTTGTGCCACGGACCTACCGTTGCCGCACTGGCACCGACATTCGGCCGTGGCGCGATGACCAACAACTGGGTTGATATCAAAAACGCCAACGTCATCATCGTGATGGGCGGAAACCCGGCAGAAGCGCACCCGGTCGGTTTCAAATGGGCCGTTGAAGCGAAAACGCACAACAATGCGAAACTGATTGTTGTCGACCCACGCTTTAACCGCTCCGCTGCTGTTGCCGATCTCTACGCGCCAATTCGCGCGGGTTCAGATGCCGCTTTCCTGTTAGGTATCGTTAACTATCTTATTACGAACGATAAAATTCATCGCGAATACGTGGTGTCTTACACCAACGCCAGCCTGATCGTGCGTGATGATTTCAGCTTTGACGAAGGCTTGTTCAGCGGCTACGACGAACAAAAACGTCAATATGACAAATCCAGCTGGCAGTATGAGCTGGATGAAGCCGGTTTCGCCAAACGCGACAACACGCTGTCCCATCCGCGCTGCGTCTGGAACCTGCTGAAAGAACACGTCTCCCGCTATACGTTGGACATGGTGACATCCCTGTGCGGTACCTCAGCCAAAGATTATGAAGAGATTTGCCGTACGCTGGCTGAAACTTGCGTACCGAATAAAACCGCAACCTTCATGTATGCACTGGGTTGGACACACCACACCAACGGCGCACAGATCATCCGCTCCGCTGGCATGATCCAGCTTCTGCTGGGAAATATCGGTATGGCAGGCGGCGGCATCAACGCCCTGCGCGGTCACTCCAACATTCAGGGGTATACCGATCTGGGTCTGCTGTCGTTAAATCTGCCGGGCTATATGCCACTGCCGTCAGAAAAGCAGCCGGATCTGAAAACCTATCTGGGCCAAATTACGCCAACCGCCGTATTGCCCGATCAAGTTAACTATTGGAAAAATACGCCAAAATTCTTTATCAGCATGATGAAGAGCTTCTACGGCGATCACGCACAGGCCGCGAATAACTGGGGTTATGACTGGTTGCCGAAGTGGGATCGTAGCTACGACGTTATGGTGCAAACCGAGCTGATGGTGGAAGGCAAAATGAACGGCTACATCGTTCAGGGCTTTAACCCCGTTGCGGCATTCTCCAACAAGAATAAAGCGACCGAAGCGCTCTCCAAACTCAAGTACATGGTCATCATCGATCCGCTGGTAACAGAAACCTCCACGTTCTGGCAGAACTATGGCGAATTCAATGACGTGGATACGAAGTCTATTCAGACTGAAGTCTTCCGTCTGCCTTCTTCCTGTTTTGCCGAGGAAAATGGTTCTATCGCCAACTCTGGTCGTTGGTTGCAATGGCACTGGGCGGCGGCTGAGCCACCAGGAGAAGCCCGTCACGACGGTAAAATTCTCGGTAAGCTGCTGATGCGTTTGCGTGAGCTGTATAACGAAGAAGGTGGTACTTATCCTGATCCAGTGATGAATATCAACTGGAACTATAAAGACCCGGAAGATCCGACGCCGGAAGAGATCGCGCGCGAAGCCAACGGTATGGCGCTAGCTGATATCTACGATGACAGCGGCAAACTGATTCTGAAGAAAGGCCAGCAGCTCGCCGATTTCTCACAGCTGCGTGATGACGGTACCACGTCCAGTTTCTGCTGGATTTACGCTGGGAGCTGGACAGAAGCCGGTAACCAGATGGATAAACGCGACAACGCCGATGCTGGTCTGGGCTGTACGCCGAACTGGTCATGGTGCTGGCCGCAAAACCGCCGCATTCTCTACAACCGCGCCTCCGCCGACCTGCAAGGGAAGCCGTGGGACAGCAAGCGTAAATTGCTGGAATGGACCGGCCAGAAGTGGCAAGGCATTGATGTGCCAGACTTCGCTGCAACCGTACCACCGGGCAAAGACACCGGGCCGTTCATCATGCTGCCGGAAGGTCTGGCACGTCTGTTCTCCGTAGACAAACTGGTAGACGGGCCGTTCCCTGAACACTACGAACCGATCGAATCGCCTATCGGCACTAACCCACTGCACCCGTCGGTGATTTCCAGTCCGGTCGTGCGTTTGTTTGCACGTGATGCGAAAACCATGGGTACCGCGAAAGATTTCCCTTACGTGGCAACGACATACTCGATTACCGAATTGTTCCGTCACTGGACAAAACACGCGCGTCTGAACGCGATTGTGCAACCAGAACAGTTTGTTGAGATCGGTGAAAATCTGGCGAAGAGCAAAGGCATTAAGGCGGGCGATGAAGTCAAAGTCTCCTGCCAGCGTGGCTACATCAAAGCCAAAGCGGTGGTCACCAAGCGTATCAAAACGCTGGAAATTGCCGGACGCAGCGTGGAAACCATTGGTATCCCCTGCCACTGGGGCTTTGAGGGAACAACTCGTAAAGGGTTCCTGGCTAATACACTCACCCCGAGCGTCGGCGACGCTAATTCACAAACGCCTGAGTATAAAGCGTTTTTGGTTAATGTAGAGAAGGTGTAAGGGTAGCCAACTATGTCAATGCAATCACAAGATATTATTAAACGTTCGGCCACCAACGGCTTTACACCGCCTCCGCATGTGCGTAATGACAAAAGCGAAGTGGCAAAACTGATCGATGTCACCACCTGTATCGGCTGTAAAGGCTGTCAGGTGGCTTGTTCAGAGTGGAACGACATTCGTGACGAAGTCGGCCATAACCTGGGGGTTTATGATAACCCAGCGGATCTGAGCGCCAAATCCTGGACGCTGATGCGCTTTTCTGAAGTGGAAGAGAACGATCGTCTGGAATGGCTGATCCGTAAAGATGGCTGCATGCACTGTAGCGATCCGGGCTGTCTGAAAGCCTGTCCTTCCGCTGGTGCGGTTATTCAGTATGCCAACGGTATCGTCGATTTTCAGTCTGAACATTGTATCGGCTGCGGCTATTGCATCGCTGGCTGCCCGTTCAATATTCCACGACTGAATAAAGAAGATAACCGCGTCTATAAATGTACGCTGTGCGTCGACAGAGTCAGCGTTGGGCAAGAACCTGCCTGCGTGAAAACCTGTCCGACAGGTGCCATTCGTTTCGGTACGAAAGAAGAGATGAAGCATCTGGCAGAAGAACGCATCGCCGATCTGAAAAGCCGTGGTTATGAGAACGCAGGCCTCTATGACCCGCAGGGCGTGGGCGGCACACACGTGATGTATGTTCTGCACCACGCAGACAGACCATCGCTCTATAACAATCTGCCGGATGACCCGCAGATTTCCACGCCGGTCAACTTGTGGAAAGGCATTCTGAAGCCGCTATCTGCGTTAGGATTTGTCGCCACGTTCGCCGGGTTAATGTTCCACTACATCGGTGTGGGTCCGAACACAGAAGAAACGGAGCATGAACACGAGGGAGAAGACAAAGAAGGGGGAGACAAACATGAGTAAACCAAAAATGATTTTGCGCACCAAGTTTATCGATCGCATCTGTCACTGGATTGTGGTGATTAGCTTTTTCCTGGTCGCGCTCTCAGGTATTGCCCTGTTTTTCCCGACCTTACAATGGCTGACGCAGACATTTGGTACGCCGCAAATGGGGCGTATTCTGCACCCATTTTTTGGCGTACTGATCGTCATTTGTCTGATTCCGATGTTCTTCCGGTTCGTTAGTCATAACATCCCGAAGAAGCGCGATCTGCCGTGGTTCCTCAACATTATTGAAGTGTTGAAAGGCAATGAGCATGAAGTCGCTGAAGTGGGTAAATACAACCCAGGCCAGAAGATGATGTTCTGGAGCATCATGGGGCTGACGCTGGTGCTGCTGATCACTGGGGTAATCATGTGGCGTCCTTATTTTGCCCACCTGTTCCCGATTGATGTCGTGCGCTACGCCATTCTGATTCATGCCGTTGCGGCTATCGTCCTCATCCATGCCATTCTGATCCATATGTACATGGCGTTCTGGGTTAAAGGCTCGATCAAGGGCATGATTGAAGGCAAAGTCTCCAAGCGCTGGGCGCGTAAACACCACCCACGCTGGGCGCGTGAAATGGAAGAGAAAGAAACGAAGAAATAACTCACTCTTTCTTCATCCTGCCACTCACCTGAAATGCCGCTCCTCGCGGGCATTTCAGGCTGTTGACAAACCTATTTATCGAACGAGAACGGGAGTAACGGAATAGAAGAGTAAAGCGTTTGCGCCAGGGACAAAAACGTCAGGAACGTTTTTGAACGTCGCTTGCGACGGCCCTGAAAGGGTGAATCTCAGGGATGAGATTCATATCTGCGCAATCCGAGCGTACAGGGATGTATTTACAGCGTCTTTACGATCTATCCGTTACTACCGCCATACGGACTTTGTCAGCAACCTCGAATGCCCGCCTCGCGGGCATTTCTTTTTATCCGCAGTCAGCACGAATCGTTATAACTTAAACCCAAAAGTCATAATGTTCCCCTCTTCCTCGTCTATCACTCAACGGCTATGATGCAATATCATTTTTAAATAGACATCCAGACATAAAGACAGCTATAAAGTAGTGACGCAGAAAACATAACAATACTGCCATCGATACGACACACTTTCATCAACACAAGATCCCTTTATAAAACGCCATGGAGCTGATAATGAAGAAATTTACGCCCGCCCTGCTTGCACTGAGCTTACTGACTGCATTATCGGCACTGGCTAATCAGAATGCCACCATTGCTCCCGTTCCGGCCGCTATCGCCAACCATGACGGTCCGGTTCGCATCGCGGTTATCCGCAACTTGGGTTCGGATGACAACACCACGCAGTTTGTTTCCGGCGTGCTTGAAGAAGGTAAAAAGCTGGGCTTTAAGGTCAGCACCTTTCTGAGCAACGGCGATGATGCCCGTTTTCAGGACTTTGTGAATCAGGCGATTAGCCAGAAATATGATGGCATCATCCTGTCGCAGGGCCGCGATCCCTACTCGACCGATTTAATTAAACGCATTGTCGACAGCGGCATTGCCGTTTCCGTGTTTGACACCGCCGTGAACGGCGAAATTCCGGGCGTGACCGTCACCCAGCAGGATGACGCCTCGCTGACTAACGAATCACTCGGCCAACTGGTGAAGGATTTCAACGGTAAAGCCAATATCATCAAACTGTGGGTTGCTGGCTTCCCGCCGATGGAACGCCGCCAGCTCGCTTATCAACAGATCCTGAAAGCCAACCCCGGCATCAAGGAACTCGAATCGATTGGTGCCGTGTCCTCTGACGTTCAGGGCGATACCGCTAACAAAGTCGGCGCTGTGCTGGCGAAATACCCGAAAGGCAAAATCGATGCCATCTGGGGATCGTGGGATGCCTTCAGTCAGGGCGCTTATAAGGCGTTGAAAGAAAACGGCCGGACCGAAATCAAACTGTACAGCATCGACATTTCCAATCAGGATTTACAACTGATGCGCGAAGCGAGCAGCCCGTGGAAAGTCAGCGTGGCTGTCGATCCTAAACTGATCGGTAAAGTTAACCTGCGTCTGGTTGCCAACAAGATTGCCGGTGAAGCGACACCTGCGACCTACGAGTTCCGTGCTGCGGCGATTCCACAGGCACTGTTAGCCAGCCAGCCGGGTGCAGTCAACGTCGCCGGATTGGCGAAAATCATCCCAGGCTGGGGCCACACGGATGATTTTATCGCACCGTGGTTTGCTACACTGGAAGCCAAACAGGCGAAATAACACGGAGATAACTCATGGCATCGACTCCTCTGCCCACTCCCGATTACAGCCGCAACATGCGGCTGATTGGACACTGCGATCAGGGCGGCAGACCCGATGGCGTGCAGGTGATGGTTCATCGCGGCTACGCTTACATCGGGCATATGGTTTCACAAGGTGTGTCGATTGTGGATGTGCGCGATGCCAAGAATCCCAAGCCGGCGGGGTTTATTGCAGCCCCGCCTGGCACCTGGAATATCCATCTGCAAACGCACGATGACCTGCTGCTTGTCGTCAACGCGCGCGATTTGTTTGCCGACGCCAGCTTCGCCGAGGAAAAGGTCTATTACACCCGCTCCGTCGCCGACACGGTCAGTACCAAACAGCAGGACAAAAGCTGGAGCGCTGGATTACGGATTTTCGATATCTCGACGCCAGATAAACCCCGCGAAATCAGCTTCCTGCCATTGGACGGTATCGGCATTCACCGCATCTGGTACGTAGGTGGACGCTGGGCCTATGTCTCCGCTCTGCTCGATGGCTACAGCGACTACATCTTTCTAACTATCGATTTGGCCGACCCGCAGCGCCCAGAGGTTGCTGGTCGCTATTGGCTACCCGGCATGCATACCGCTGGCGGAGAAACCGCAAGCTGGCCGGAAGGCAAGCGTTACGCCCTGCATCACGCCATCATCAGCGGCGACACCGCCTATGGAAGCTGGCGCGATGGTGGATTGACGCTGCTGGACGTGAGCGATCGTACCAACCCGCAGCTCATCAGCCACCGTAACTGGAGCCCACCGTTTGGCGGTGGCACACACACAGCGCTACCGCTGCCGGATCGCGATCTGCTAATCGTGCTGGATGAAGCGGTATTAGATAATCAAGAAGATGGCGAGAAGTTGATTTGGGTGTTCGATATTCGTGAACCGAGTCATCCGGTGAGCATAGCCACCTTTCCGCAGCCGAAAGAGGCGGACTATGTGAAGAAAGGCGCACACTTTGGCCCACATAACCTGCATGAAAATCGGCCCGGCAGCTTCATCAGTTCGTCGCTGATTTTCGCCACGTACCAAAACGCAGGGGTACGGGCTTACGACATCAGTAACCCGTATCAGCCGAAGGAAACAGGTGCACTGGTGCCTGCTGCGCCAGACAGAATGGTCGACAAGCGCCCCGGCAGACCGCAAATTATTCAGTCTTGCGATGTGTTTGTTGATGCCAACGGAATCATCTACAGCACGGACTACAACGCGGGTTTATCGATTATCGAATACCGCGGTTAATCGAAAAAAAAGCCCTGCGGATCAATGCAGGGCTTACTGTTGTGCTTGGTTTACTTAGTCCAGCGCCAGCACCGACACCCACATTGGCCCCTGACCGACGGCGTAACGCGCCAGCGGTTGCAGATCGCCCGTGTTCTGGTCGATGTGATACACCTCAATGTGCTGCGATTTCTGCCCTGCTGAAATCAGGAACTCACTGGTGTTGTCGATATTGAAACCGCGCGGCTGCGTTTCGGTCGGCTGATGTCCGGTCAGCGTTAACGTGCTGCCGTCTTCAGACACCTGGAAAACACTCAGCAGGCTGGCAGTACGATCGCTGATGTACAGGAAGCGACCATTCGGCGTAATGTGAATATCTGCCGCCCAGCACGTGTCGCTAAAGTCAGCTGGCATAGCATCCAGAGTTTGCACTTTCTGCAATTCGCCGCTGGCTGCATCCAACTGATACACATCCACCGAGCTGTCCAGTTCATTCACACAATAGGCAAAGCGTTGATTCGGGTGGAAGGCCATATGGCGTGGGCCGGCACCCGCTACCGTCGTCATTTCAGACTGACGGTGTACGCTCAATTCGCCCGTCGCACCCAGATCGTACAGACGGATGCGGTCTTCTTTCAGGCACGGTGCCCATACAACAGAATTAGTTGGATCAATATTGGTAGAGTGGCACCCTTCCAGTCCGTCCAGTTGCTGGATCGGCTCGCCGACGATGCCGTCAGCACCAATCGGGCTAACGCTAACGCAGGCACCGCTGTAAGACGCGCTGAACAGGAAACGCCCTTCGTTATCGGTGGACAGATGCGTCGGGCTGCCCGGTAATGATGCGACACCCGCTTGCGTCAATTTACCCTGTTCATCAATACGATAGCTTAGAACCCTGAAATCAGGACGAACGCCAACATACAGGTGACGCTTGTTCGGTGCGATCACCATCGGCTGAACCTGCCCTGGAACGTCAACGGTTTGCAATAATGTCAGATTTCCCTGAGCACCGAGTTGCCAAACATGAATCTGCTGGCTTTCCGGGCTGGCGACATAAACCACTTGCTGCATCGTATTCTCCTTATTTTTCACGCGAATGTGGCGGCACAGGAAGGCTCAAAAGAGGTTCATCAGAAGGATAACGAACTTGCTCAACCTGACGCACGGCATACCATAAATGACCAATTACTCTATTCTACAGAGACATCGCAAGGCTACTATTGATTTAAGTAATGATTGATTTAGCTAACGGTGCGGATGTGGGCAATAACGAATAGGTAATGAAAAGTGAGAGTTCAGAGCATCAGGGGAAGATAAGAGAGTAAAAACGAAAACGGGCTAGCCTAAGCTAACCCGTTGAATTTTGTGGCGGAGGAGTAGAGATTCGAACTCTAGAACACTTTCGCGTCGCCGGTTTTCAAGACCGGTGCCTTCAACCACTCGGCCACTCCTCCGCAATGACGCGCACTATAAACAGTACACCGCACATTGTAAAGCAGCGTTGTGATCAACTGCTTAAAAAATAGATGATAAGCCGTTGAAAGCATAGAAAATCAACAATGGCGCTGTAAAATCGTCCGTTTAGCCTTATTTCCCACCGCCGCGCTGAATCCTTCGTCATCAAATGGACCTCAGACAATTTTATCTCGCTGTTGTCTGTCTATTTTTCGCCGCGTCCTTTATCGTAAGACTCATTTGATACCCACATTTTTATTTGCGAGATAACGATGACCTACCGAGTAATTGCACTTGATCTTGATGGTACACTACTGAATCAACAGAAAAAAATCCTGCCCGAATCACTTACTGCACTTGCGCTGGCCCGTCAGCAAGGCATAAAAGTGATGATCGTCACCGGACGCCACCACTCGGCAATTCATCCTTTCTATCAGGGTTTGCAGTTGGATACGCCCGCCATCTGCTGTAACGGCACCTACGTCTATGATTACCAGCAGGGCCAAGCGTCCCACACCAATCCGCTCTCTGTCGAACAAGCAAAAAATGTCATCACGCTGCTAGAGGAATTTGATATTCATGGGCTGATGTATGCCGATGACGACATGTATTACCAGTATCCTACCGGGCACGTAGTCCGCACGCTGGCATGGGCGGCTAACCTGCCGGAACAGCAGCGTCCTCGTTTCGCTCAGGTGGAAAATCTGGTGCGTCAGACCGAAGCGTCCCACGCTATCTGGAAATTCGCGACCACACACGCCGATGTTCCCACGCTGAACCATTTCGCCGCAGAAGTGGCAAAGCAGCTCGGACTGGCCTGCGAGTGGTCATGGCAGGATCAGGTTGATATCGCCCAAACCGGCAACAGCAAAGGCAAGCTGCTCCAGCAATGGCTTGGCGAACAGGGCATCAGCATGAAGGACGTCGTGGCATTCGGCGATAACTTTAATGATATCAGCATGCTGGAAGGCGTAGGCTTAGGCGTCGCGATGGGCAACAGCGCCGATGAGATCAAGGCGAGAGCCGATCTGGTGATTGGCAGCAATGAAGAACCTAGCATCGCCGATGTCATCCGCACCCGCATTCTGGCATAACCAATCATCACGCAATCAGGTAAGCGAACCATATTCAGCAATGGCCTCGCTTTTCCTGATTGCGTTTGACGAGCAAACAGACTTACAGCGCGCTACCCAGTACCTGCCGCAGGTACGCCCCCGCCCCCATTAATCCGGGCTGCTCATGGGTAATCAGGTACACGGGGATATCCTGCATATAGCCTTTGAACCGCCCTTTGTCTTCAAAAGCCGCCCGAAAACCGGAAGCTTTAAAGAACTCAAGAAAGCGCGGAACGATACCGCCAGCAATATACACGCCACCAAATGTACCTAAATTTAACGCCAGATTGCCGCCGAAGCGTCCCATGATGACGCAGAAGAGTGACAGCGCGCGACGACAGTCCACATCCGTATTGTTGACAGCACGTTCGGTAATATCTTTCGGCTCCAGCGCCTCCGGCGTGCGGTCATCAGACAGCACTACGGCACGGTAGATATTTACCAGCCCCTGCCCAGAGAGTATGCGTTCAGCGGAAACATGCCCGAGCGACTGGCGCAAAACAGAGAGAATTTTGTCTTCTTCATCGCTATTCGGCGCGAAATCAACATGACCGCCCTCACCCGGCAGGCTAATCCATTGATTGGCAACATGCACCAGATGAGCGACACCTAACCCCGTGCCTGCACCATACACCGCTATCGGTTTATCTGGCACAGGCTCCCCGCCGCCAAATTGGAGTAAATCCGTGTGAGCCATCACCGGCACAGCCATGGAAACGGCGGTAAAATCGTTGATGACCTCAAAATGGCGTAGACCCAGACTCGTTTTCATTTCTGCGATGGAAAACGCCCAGGTATGGTTCGTCATTGCCACCCAGTCACCGGTAATCGGGCAGGCAATCGCGATACAAGCATCCTGCACTGTGACCTGTCGCGAATCGAGATAATCACGAATGGCCGCTTCCAGAGAAGGGAAATCCAGCCCGGAATAGGTTTCGATTTGCGACAATTCGCCCGTTGTAGCATCACATAGCGCCAAACGCGTATTGGTGCCACCGACATCGCCCACTAAAACAAAGTGCGTCATTCTTCTTTTCCCCTCAAGCAAAGCAGATACCCGATCATTGCGCGAAAACAGCCAGCTACGCTATGGCTATATAACTTTCTAGTGATAAGGATCTCATTTATGGCTAAAAGCTGCGGTTAAGTTAAAAGTAATCGATTACATTTAGAAAACACAAATTGTAATCGATTACTTTTAAGAGGGATACCACATGGTTTCTTCATCTGAAAACACAGCTACAAAATCGTTACAGCCGGCCTTCGTGGTTCCCAGACTGTCACTCATGATGTTTTTAGAGTTCTTCATCTGGGGTTCATGGTCTGTCACTCTGGGCCTGGTTATGACACAGCACAACTTGGCCGCCATGATTGGCGACGCCTTCTCTGCTGGGCCAATCGCCTCAATCCTGTCGCCGTTTGTACTGGGCATGGTGGTTGACCGCTTCTTCCCATCACAAAAAGTCATGGCGCTGCTGCACCTGATCGGCGCGGTCATCCTGTGGTTTGTGCCTGCCGCGTTAATCAGCGAAGACGGCTCACAGCTGCTGATCCTGCTGTTCGCCTACACGCTGTGCTTTATGCCAACGCTGGCGTTAACCAACAACATCGCGTTCCATAACCTGAGCAATAGCGAGAAGAGCTTCCCAGTTGTGCGCGTCTTCGGCACCATCGGTTGGATCGTCGCCGGTGTCTGCATCGGGACGGCGGGCATCTCCGCAAGCGTCAATATCTTCTACGTCGCGGCCGCTTGCTCTGCCATTCTGGCTGCTTACAGCCTGACGCTGCCGCATACCCCAGCGCCGGCAAAAGGCTTGCCGCTGGCAGTGCGCGATCTGTTCTGTGCTGATGCGTTTGCGCTGCTGAAGAAAGGCCACTTTCTGGTCTTTGCCATCTGCGCCATGCTGATCTCTATTCCACTGGGCACCTACTACGCTTACACCGCATCCTTCCTGAGCAACGCAGGTATCAGCGACGTCAGCACCGCCATGTCGTTTGGTCAGATGTCCGAAATCGTCTTCATGCTGATCATCCCGCTGCTGTTTAGAAAGCTGGGTGTGAAATACATGCTGTTCATCGGCATGCTGGCGTGGTTCGTACGCTATGCCCTCTTCGCGATGGGCGTGAATGAAGAAACGCGCTGGTTGCTCTACATCGGTATCCTGCTGCACGGCATCTGCTATGACTTCTTCTTCGTCATTGGCTTCATCTATACCGACCGCATCGCGGGAGAGAAAATCAAAGGTCAGGCACAAAGTATGGTGGTCCTGTTCACCTACGGTATCGGTATGCTGCTGGGCTCGCAGGTTTCCGGTGCACTCTATAACCGTCTCTTCAACAACGGCACGTTAAACGCGCCTGAAATCTGGGCGACCTTCTGGTGGATCCCTGCGGTTGCTGCCGCCATCATCGCCGTCATTTTCCTCTTCTCCTTCAAATATAAAGAAGAGCAGGCTTAATCATTTGAGACGGATTATTTAAGGAGAAAACGGGATGAGGTCGCCTATGGCACCTCATCCCAGTGCATTCTCCGCTACGGCTATCACAATCGTGCAACGGTATTCATAACCACACCTGTTGCCAAAGGAGGTAATAATGAAAACGTTAAAAGGACCGGGTATTTTTCTCGCCCAGTATATTGGCGATCAGGCTCCCTTTAACACGCTGGAAAATCTGGCGCAATGGGCAGCTGGATTAGGCTTTAAAGCGCTACAAATCCCCTGCAATCACCCGCACATTTTCGATCTGGCTACGGCCGCCGACAGCCAAACTTACTGTGATGATGTGAAAGGCCTACTGGCACAGCATGGGCTGACCATCAGCGAACTATCAACCCATCTGGAAGGCCAGCTTGTTGCCGTCCACCCTGCGTATGACGATGCTTTTGACGATTTCGCACCACCGGCTTACCGCCGCAATCCGCAGGCTCGCCAAGCGTGGGCTATCGCGGCAATCAAGCAGGCAGCAAAAGCCTCTTCACGCTTAGGACTAAACGCCCACGCTACGTTTTCCGGTGCGCTGGCCTGGCCCTATTTTTACCCCTGGCCACCGCGTAAAGAAGTCCTGATTCAGGAAGCCTTTAAAGAGCTTGGTCGCCTGTGGACGCCGATCCTCGACTGTTTTGACGAGCACGGTGTGGATGTGTGCTACGAGCTGCATCCCGGAGAAGATTTACATGACGGCGTGACCTTTGAACGCTTCCTTGATGTCGTCAATCATCACCCGCGCGCCAATATTCTTTACGATCCTAGCCATATGCATTTGCAGCAGATGGACTACCTCGGCTTTATCGATCGCTACCATGCACGAATCAAAGCGTTCCATGTGAAAGATGCAGAATTTAACACGTCGAGCAAAAGCGGCGTCTACGGCGGCTATCAGTCATGGGCTGAACGCGCCGGACGCTTCCGCTCACCGGGAGATGGCCAGATCGATTTTGGCGGCATCTTCAGCAAACTTGCCCAATACGATTACGACGGCTGGGCAGTGCTGGAATGGGAATGCTGCCTGAAAGACAGCAACTGCGGTGCGAAAGAAGGGGCGGCGTTCATCAACCGTCATATTATTCCTGTCGCAGGACGCGCTTTTGACGATTTCGCCGCGACCAGCGACGATCGTCCGTTAGTAAGAAAAATGTTGGGATTAAAAGAGGAGAGCGCAGAATGATTCGCGTTGGCATTATTGGTTCCGGTTTTATTGGCCCAGCACATATTGAAGCGATTCGTCGCCTTGGTTTCGTCGAGGTGGTGGCGCTGGCGGAAAATTCGCTCGATCTGGCGCAGCAAAAAGCACGTCAGCTCAACATTCCCCATGCCTACGGCAGCGTCGCTGATTTATTGGCTCATCCCGGTATTGATGCGATCCATAACTGCACGCCGAACCATCTCCATGCGGCGATCAATAAGCAGATTATTCAGGCAGGCAAGCACGTCTTTTCAGAAAAGCCGCTGTGTATGACCAGCGAAGAAGCGCGTGAACTGGTGGCGCTGGCGGAAGAAAAAGGCGTTGTCCACGGGGTCAGCTTTGTCTATCGCCAATTTGGCATGGTGCAGCAGGCTGCCAGCATGATTAAGCGTCAGGAGATCGGCCGCGTCTTTGCCGTACACGGTGGCTATCTGCAAGACTGGATGCTGCGCGACACCGACTATAACTGGCGTGTTGAACCGGAGTACGGTGGCGTTTCCCGCGCGGTGGCCGACATCGGTTCGCACTGGTGCGACACGGTGCAGTTTATTTCCGGTCGGAAAATTGTCGAAGTTTTCGCCGATTTAGCCATCGTCCACCCGATCCGAAAATCCAATCGGAACAGTACGGCCACATTCTCATCATCCGACGCGCCGCCAGAGTACGACGACAAATCGGTCAAAACCGAAGACTACGCGACCGTTTTACTGCGCTTTGAGGATGGCAGCCGCGGATCCTTTACCGTTTCTCAGGTCAGCGCCGGCCGGAAAAATCGCCTGACGTTTGAAGTGAATGGCAGTGAACAGTCGCTGGCGTGGGATCAGGAAACCCCGCAGCAGCTGTGGATCGGCCATCGCGATAAACCGAATCAGGTGTTGTCGGACGATCCTGGACTGCTGAACCCAGAAGCTGCCGCCGCGGTCCACTTCCCCGGTGGGCATATCGAAGGCTGGCCAGATGCGTTCAAGAACATGATGGCGAACTTTTATACCTATCTGCGTGACGGCAAACAGCCGGGCGTCGATCCGTTCACCTTCGCCACCTTCTACGACGGTGCGAACATCATGTTCATTATTGACGCCATCTTGCAAAGCCATCAGCAGCAAACGTGGGTGAAGGTCGCCAATTAAGGCATCAAACCGTTCATTCTCTCACGGTATTCATCCCGCAGGTGCGACGTCTGCGGGATGCAGCCAGAGATATTTATGGTAATCTGCTCAGCCAAGCAATAAGTAGCGTGAGTGCCTTCTGAATTATGTCGATTCAAAAAATAGCACGGATAGCTGGAGTCTCGGTCGCCACCGTTTCACGAGTGTTGAACAACATTGATACCGTGAAGCCGCAAAACCGGGAACGAGTTCTCAATGCGATAAAAAGCAGTAATTATCAGCCAAATTTGTTGGCACGACAGCTACGTACTGCACGCAGCCAGATGTTATTAGTCATGGTTTCCAACATCGCCAACCCCTTCTGTGCCGATGTAGTAAAAGGCATTGAGGCAGAAGCGGAAGAAAACGGCTACCGTATTCTGCTATGCAATTCAGGCGCCGATATTGTTCGCGCCCACTCCAGCCTGCAACTGCTGTCCGGTAAAATGGTCGATGGCGTGATCACCATGGATGCCATTTCAACGCTTTCTGCGCTTCAAGACATGATTGGTGCGGCACCTTGGGTACAGTGCGCCGAGCATGACGATACATCTGCCATTTCATCCGTTGGAATTGATAACGCAGAGGCATCCCGCTTTGTGATTAATCACTTTATTGGCAAAGGTCGCCGCCGTATCGCCATGATTAACCACGATATGAATTATCTCTATGCCCAGCAGCGAGAGAAAGGCTATCGCGATGTTATCGCAGAAAATGCGTTTGATTACGGCAAAGTCGAATACGCCAGCACGCTGAGTTATGCAGGCGGAAAAGCCGCAATGACCGCGCTGCTTAACGATCCAGAGCGGCCAGATGCCGTCTTTGTGGTCTCCGATACGCTGGCAGCAGGCGCGCTGTCTGCAATCTGTGAGGCGGGGCTAAGTGCGCCGCAGGATATTGCGGTGATCGGTTTCGATGGCTCGGAGCTGGGTTACATCACCTCGCCCCAGCTCAGCACTATTCAGCAGCCATCCGCACATATCGGCAGAGAGGCCGTGAAGCTGTTATTACAACAAATAGACCAGCCGGACAGTGAAACAGAAAAGCGCTTACTGGAATGGACGTTTGTCGAACGGGCATCCAGCTAACCCAAGCAGAATAAACCGATCCTTTTTCATGTCTGATAACCTGCGGTCCGCTGACCGCAGGTTGATAGTTATTACTTACTTTTTATCTTACTTAGTTTTTCATACAGCGATTGGTAAGCCGCAGAAACAATGGCCTGTGGATCTTTCGGCAAGTCATGTTCAGCAACAAACCACTGGGCACCCGCTTTGGACGCCGCAAGGAGAATCTCTTCCCACGCCAAAATCCCCTCACCCGGTGGGGCAAAGTTCATTTCATCATCGCGGATGCCGATGGACGTATTGTCTTTCGCATGAATTGAATAAATACGCCCTTTGTACTGGCGCAGGAGACGCACAGGATCCTGTCCTCCGCGAGATACCCAGGCAACATCCATTTCCAGCATCAGGTTCTCTGGCTCTGCAGCATCCATCATGATTTCCAGCGCCGTTTTACCGCGATACTTCTTCATCTCGAAATTATGGTTGTGATAAGCCAGCTTCATGCCCTGCTTATTCAATTCACGGCCAAGGTCGTTCATTTCCAAACCAAAGCGCTTCCAGCCCTCTGCGCTATCCGGGCGGTCTTCAACATTGAGCCACGGCACGATAATCATGCTGTTGCCGATGGCTTTGTTAAAGGCCACGACCTCAGCCATATTACTTTTCAGTTCGCCAAACTGGACATGCGCAGCAATGGCTTTCAACTGATACTTTCCTAATAACCCCTTCATTTCTGACGCACTAATGCCATGCGTCCCCACCAGCTCAACCGCCTTAAATCCAGCGTCTCGCGCCATGGAAAATTGCTCATCAAGCGTATTCAAGCTGCGCAGCGTATACATCTGCAAGGCTATTTTCTGGTTTTCTGCTGGACGTTCGGCAAATGCCAAACCCGATGAAACTATCAACAATAGTGGTATAGCGAACGCACGGCGCAATAACGTCATACAAGGCATGTCCTTCTCCTATTTTTATCCCGTTGCACAGGTGAAAACAAAAAAGTAATCGATTACTTTTTATGATGAAAAAATAATAACGCGGGGATAATTTATCTGACTACCTTGTTCACGCGGTAGAAAAAACGAATTGAAAATCACTCTCAATACTCATTTTGTTATCTTGCTCACAGAATATCGACTGATTCACGGGATAGACCGAGCGATGTGAACGACTGTTCTATCACTCGGTCTGTGCTTACTACGCCGTAATCGATACGCTCTTAATCTGCGCGTAGATCGTTTGCCCGGGATGAAGCACGAGATCGTCCCGAGCCCATGGTGTGATACGGGACCACAGCGTCTGCTGGCCGACTGCAAGCTTCACTTCAACCTGTCCATCGACATCAATGCACTCTACCACGCTGGCACACAGCACATTACGGATGCTGCTTTTTTCCGGTGGCTGTAGCACCAGAGAAACATCGGCGGCATTCACGCGAATGCGCAATGCGGCGTCCTGAGGGAGTTCGACTTTTCCAACCCACACCTGCTGGTCGCCTAATGCCAGCGCCGTCATCGCGTAATGCTCATGCTGAGCCAACACACGCGTACTCAGAATAGTGCTCTGTTCGTCTTTCGGTAACCACGGGCGTAGCGCGCTGCTAGCCCACACTTCTTCCAGCAGACCTTGCGCTTTCACTTTGCCTTTATCGAGCACCACAACATGATCGGCTAACCGGACAATCTCTTCCAGACTGTGGCTGACATACAGGATCGGAATATTGACTTCTTTCGCCAGACGTTCCAAATACGGCAACAGCTCGCGCTTTCTGGGTAAATCCAGCGACGCTAGCGGTTCATCCATGAGCAGCAATTCCGGTGCAGTCAGCAAGGCCCGACCAATCGCGACACGCTGTTTCTCTCCACCGGACAGCGTCCGTGGATAACGATTTAGCAGCGGTTCGATACCCAGTAAACTGACAATATCATCGAACTGCGATTCCATTGTCTCCGCCATGCCATAGCGCAGATTACCGCGCACGCGATAGTGCGGAAACAGCCGAGCATCCTGAAATACATAGCCGATTCGCCGCTTTTCCGGCGGAAGAAAAATACGCTGCTGCGTATCCACCAGCACATGATTATTGAGCACAATCCGTCCGCCATCTGGCCGGGTCAGGCCAACAACAGCGTTGATCAGCGAGGTTTTCCCTGCACCGGATACGCCGAAAATAGCGGTAATACCGTTCGCAGGCAGTTCAGACTGAACGCGAAGTTCGAGGCTACCCAGCTGTTGATGAAAATCGAGTTGCAGCATTATCCCCCCAACCGCTTGCGGCTCCAGTTTGTTAGCCATTCCGATGCTAACAGCGCAGCCAGCGACAAGACGATGGCAATGATACACAGCCTTGCTGCATCAGCCTCTGCGCCGGGCGTTTCAATCAGGGTATACATCGCCAGTGGAATGGTTCGGGTTTCGCCTGGAATGTTAGAAACAAACGTAATGGTCGCGCCAAACTCGCCAAGCGAACGGGCAAACGCCAATACGGTTCCAACAACAATCCCAGGAAAAGAGAGAGGTAATGTGATGGTGAAAAACACGCGCCACGGCGAGGCACCCAATGTCCGAGCGGCCTGTTCCAGATGCTTATCGACAGCATCAAGCGAAAGACGGATCGCCCGAACCATCAGCGGAAACGCGACAATCGCCGACGCTAATGCGGCACCGCGCCAGCTAAAACTAAAGCTGAAGCCGAACCAGTCATAGAGCCAGGAACCGATTACGCCACGTCTTCCCATCGCCACCAGCAGCAGATAGCCAATAACCACTGGCGGCAACACCAGTGGTAAATGGATAATGCTATCTAGCAGTGATTTACCGGGGAACCGACAGCGCACTAAAATCCACGCCATCAGTATCCCAAACGGCAAGCTGCACGCCACGGCCACAACGGAAACTTTGAGGCTCAGCTCAACCGCCTGCCATTCGTAATCACTCAGCATCATTAACGCGGCGCGAAGCCATAACGTTTAAATACGGCTGCTGCTTCCGGCGTTTTCAGGTAGTCATAAAAACCGCTAACCACCGCGTTTTTATGCTCTTTGACTATCGCCATCGGGTATTCGACAGGCTTGTGGCTCGTCGCTGGGAATGTACCGATGACCTTAACTTTGTCGCTGGCAACCGCATCAGAACCGTAAACGATGCCCAGCGGGGCTTCTTCACGTTCCACCAGCGCCATGGCTGCACGTACGTTGTTGGCGCGCGCCATCAGTGGAGAGAGTTCATCCCAGGCTTTCAGATTCTGTAAGGCTTCTTTGGCATAGATCCCAGCAGGCACGTGATCTGGGTCGCCAACGGCCAGACGTCCGTCTTTCAGCAGGCTTTTCCAGTTGGTTTTATCGTCAATTTTAATGTCTTTCTGCGCACTCGCCTTCGGTGCAATCACCACCAGCTCATTGCCCAGTAGCGTGTGACGCGTCGCGGTATCCATCAGGTTTTTATCCTGCGCGTAGTCCATCCACTGTTGGTCAGCAGAGATGAACAGATCGGCAGGCGCACCTTGTTCAATCTGGCGAGCCAGCGTTGAGGATGAGGCATAAGACGCGACGACAGCGACGTTTTTCTCTTTCTGATATTGCGTAGCGATTTCCTGCAACGCGTTGGTCAGTGATGCCGCGGCGAACACCGTGACTTTATCTTCTGCTACAGCGGGTAACGCCATTCCTGCACTGAGGGTTAGTGCGGCAAACCATTTTAACCATTGCTGCTTCATTCTTGTCTCCTGACAATTATCGTTGTGTAAATAATGATATAACGAATGATGAAGCAGTGTCATGTGCTTTAAAGGGGTATATTACCCGTCATACTTCAAGTTGCATGTGCGTTGGCTACGTTCACTCACCCGAATCACTTACCTGAGTAAGCTCATCGGGATTCCTTCTCTTGCCGCCTGCCTGAAACTCGAATTATTTAGGTAGATATGGGGGTAGAAAAGAAATGTCCGGCCAGAAGCCGGACATCAAAATAGGAAAGGATCGTGAATCAGTGCTGATTCTTTGCGCGCTGACCGTCGGAATGACCGATGCGGGACAACACGTTAAACACTTCGCCCAGGCAATAAATCGAGCCCATGATAATCACCATCATCACAGGAACCATGGCAACTGCAAACAGCAGGCTCTTCAATAACTCCAACATGCTTACCTCACTTATTGCAACAGTTTCCGCTACTTTAGCCCGTCTATACCCGTCATACTTCAAGCTGCTTGTGCGTTGGCGCCCTTACTCACCCCAGTCACTTACTTGTGTAAGTGACTGAGGATTCGCGCGGTTGCCGCCTTCACGCAACCCGAATTATCTAGGGTACACTGCGCTATTTCACTGTAAACCGAGATCGTCGTAATTGCCACGTAGTCTACCGCAGTAATAGAAATTAGTGCGTCTATTTGTGCGATTTGCCCCTGATGAAGAAAATAGCGACAATACAGAGAAGTAAACTCACCGACGGTGCCCTCACTATGCAGGCTGAAATTCTCCTCACCCTGAAACTCCAACAGCGTTTATTCGCCGACCCGCGGCGTATTGAATTGCTCAAGCAAATTCGTCATACCGGTTCAATCAGTCAGGGGGCCAAACTGGCCGGGATTAGCTATAAAAGCGCCTGGGATGCCATCAATGAGATGAACCAGCTAGCCGAACAGATCATCGTCGAGCGCATGACTGGCGGCAAAGGCGGTGGCGGTGCTCAGCTCACCCGCTATGGCGAACGTCTTCTCCAACTGTACGATTTGCTCGCGCAGATTCAGCAAAAAGCCTTTGATGTCTTGCAGGAAGACGGTCTGCCGTTGGATAGCCTGCTGGCAGCCATCGCGCGTTTCTCGCTGCAAACTAGCGCCCGTAATCAGTTTTTTGGAACCGTGCTCGCACGCGGCGAAGAACAGGTGCAACAACATCTGGATATTTTACTCGCCGATGGTAAAACAACGATCAGCGCCCTGATTACGCAACAAAGCGCCGAGCGCCTGCAATTACAGAAAGGGAAAGAAGTGTTGGCGCTGATTAAAGCACCATGGATCGATGTGTACGCTGCCACGTCCACCGCGCCCGCAGTCGATAACGTCTTGCCCGGGCAAATTCAGGCCATTCAGCACGGCGTAGAAAACAGCGAAATTCTGATTACGCTGACTGGGGGAGAAACCCTGTGTGCCATGGTGCCGAATGCCTTGCTTGAGCAGCAAAAGCTGCAACAGGGAGCGGATGTGAAAGCCTGCTTCAATGCTGACCGGGTTATCATCGCCACGCTTTGTTAATGTCGCTTTAGCGCTATCGCCATCTGACGAAGGATAGAAAATGTCATTGTTAAACATCACTCAGGGGTTATTTCGTCTCAGCGACACCCGCATGCTGCGTCTGGACGACCTGACGCTCGAACAAAACCAGTGCTGGGCCTTTGTCGGGGCCAACGGAAGTGGTAAATCTGCACTGGCGCGGTCGCTATCCGGCGAACTGCCGCTATTGAGTGGTGAGCGAACCACAGGATTCCAACGCCCCGTTCGCCTGTCATTTGAACAATTACAAAAACTGGTTTCCGACGAGTGGCAGCGCAATAACACCGATCTGCTCAGTGAAGGTGAAGACGATACTGGCCGTACCACGGCAGAAGTGATTCAGGATAGCCTCAACGAACCCGCGCGTTGCCAACAGTTGGCACACCAGTTTGGCATTGCGCATTTGCTGGAGCGGCGCTTCAAGTACCTCTCTACGGGGGAAACCCGCAAGGCGATGCTGTGTCAGGCGCTGATGTCCCAGCCTGACCTGCTGATTCTCGATGAGCCTTTTGATGGACTGGATGTAGCTTCCCGCCAGCAACTTGCCGATGAGCTGAGGAAACTGGCAGGCACTGGTTATACGCTGGTGCTTATTCTGAACCGCTTTGACGACATTCCTGATTTTATCAACCATGTCGGTGTGCTGGCAGACTGTACGCTGACCCGCGTCGGCGAACGTGAAGCGATCCTCTCTGAAGCGCTGGTGGCTCAACTCGCGTTTAGCGAAAAGCTGTCGGGGAGTTCGTTGCCAGAACCGGAAGATCCGCAGCGATATATGACGCTCCCCACTGACGAGGCGCGCATTCGGCTGCGTAACGGCGTGGTGCAATACAACGACCGCCCTATTCTGCATGAGCTGACGTGGGAAGTGTTGCCCAGTCAGCATTGGCAGATTATCGGGCCAAATGGCGCGGGCAAATCGACGCTACTCAGCCTGATTACAGGCGATCATCCGCAAGGCTACAGTAACGATCTCACGCTGTTTGGCCGTAAACGCGGCAGCGGTGAAACCATTTGGGACATCAAGCGCCACATCGGTTACGTCAGTAGCAGCTTCCATCTGGATTACCGCGTCAGCACCAGCGTGCGCAACGTTATCCTGTCAGGCTTTTTTGACTCTATTGGGATTTATCAGGCCGTTTCCGACCGTCAGCGCCACCTGACAGAACAGTGGCTCACTCTGCTTGGGCTCAATGGCGCTATCGCCGATACCCCGTTTCAGTCGCTCTCCTGGGGCCAGCAACGTCTGACGCTGATTGCCCGCGCATTAGTCAAACACCCCGCCCTGCTCATCCTTGACGAACCGTTACAGGGGCTTGATCCGCTCAATCGCCAACTGGTGCGCCGCTGGCTGGATATCTTGATTGGCGAGGGCGAAACGCAGCTACTCTTTGTCTCCCACCACGCGGAAGATGCGCCCGAGTGCATCACACATCGGCTCACTTTCGTCCCGCACAACGACATCTATCGCTACCAGATTGACGCGTTATGTAAATAACGCCTGAAAACAGGGATGATAACGCTACCACAAAATAAAATGTAGGGTAAAAAGTCAGGCTCATTTACACTGTAATCTATGCTTCACTCAGTTTATTCGTAAAAAAATCATCGATAACAGAGGCAGATTCTCGCTGTAGATCACCTTTTTCTGCCCCTAACCATGTTATTTTGCTGTATTGCGATAATAGAGGTCATTATGAACGTTCTTGTTACAGGTGGTAGCGGTTACATAGGGAGTCATACTTGCGTACAATTACTCGCTGCCGGGCACACACCCGTTATTCTCGATAACTTGTGCAATAGCAAGGCTAGCGTCGTTAAAACCATTACGCGCTTAACCGATAAGGCACCCGTTTTTTATCAAGGCGATATCCGCGACAGCGCGCTGCTGGACGATATTTTCGCTACGCATTCCATTGATTCCGTCATCCACTTTGCCGGCTTAAAAGCCGTGGGCGAGTCAGTGCGTGAGCCGCTGAGCTACTATGACAATAACGTCTACGGTACGCTCGTGCTGGTAGAGGCGATGAAGAAAGCCGGCGTGAAAAACCTGATTTTTAGCTCCTCCGCCACCGTCTATGGCGATCAACCACACACGCCCTATCAGGAAAGTTTCCCCACAGGTCACCCTGCCAGCCCCTATGGCCGTAGCAAGCTAATGGTCGAACAAATCCTGCAAGATTTACAACATGCTGAACCGGAATGGAGTATTACGCTGTTACGGTATTTCAACCCAGTGGGTGCCCACCCATCGGGTGAAATGGGAGAAGATCCGCAAGGTGTGCCTAATAACCTGATGCCTTATATCGCTCAGGTTGCTGTCGGGCGTCGCGACTCACTGGCGATCTTCGGTAATGATTACCCTACCGCTGATGGCACTGGCGTGCGAGATTACATCCACGTCGTCGATCTGGCTGACGGTCATATCGCCGCCATGAATACCCTGCAAAATCGTGCTGGCGTGCATATTTACAACCTGGGCGCAGGCGTAGGCTACAGTGTATTACAGGTCGTCGAGGCTTTTAGTCAGGCCTGTGGTAAACCGCTGGCTTACCATTTTGCCCCGCGTCGTCAGGGCGATCTGCCTGCTTATTGGGCAGATGCCGAACGTGCAGCAAAAGATCTTAACTGGCGAGTCACACGCTCACTGCAAGAAATGGCGCAGGACACCTGGCGCTGGCAGTCCAACCACCCCAATGGGTACGACGAAGCGTGACGGCGCGTTTTCACGCCGAATGACGGATTAGGGGGAAGCTCCGATCTGCTGGCCTTCCCCCAACATTGCAACCATCGGCCAACCTTCTCTATCTTCTCGGGCCTCTACAGGAGCAAGTCATGTTGAATGAAAGTCTTAGCACGCTGGCACCAGATGGTCAGCCGTTTCAGTTAACGACCTTGCAGAATCAGGCAGGTATGCGCGTGTGCCTGATGGACTGGGGTGCAACCTGGCTTTCCTGTGAGTTGCCGCTACCCGAGGGTGAGGTGCGAGAAGTCCTACTAGGCTGTGCATCACCCGAGCAGTATCCGTTACAAAGCGCTTATCTCGGCGCGTCGATTGGCCGCTATGCCAACCGCATAGCCAAAGCCACATTCAGTCGAGAAACCGAAACGTTTCATCTGGTTCCAAACCAGAACGAGCACCAGTTACACGGTGGCCCAGAAGGCTTTCATGCCCGCCGCTGGCGAATCGTCAGTCAGGATGCAACGCAAGTGACTTACCAATTGCATTCACCGGATGGCGACCAAGGATATCCAGGCCACCTTAACGTACAGGTGACGTACGCGCTGACCGAACATAACTCGCTGGAAATCTCGTATCAGGCGACCGTAGAGAAAGCCTGCCCCGTTTGTCTAACCAACCACGCGTATTTCAACCTTAATGGCGATTTGACTGACGTACGTAAGCACCAATTGCAGCTGTTTGCCGACTATTATTTACCGGTCAATAGCGCGGGCATTCCCAACGCCGATCTGACACCAGTAAACGCTACCGGAATGGATTTCCGCCAACCCAAAACGCTGGAAGAAGATTTCCTGCGCGACAGCGATCAAATGGCCGTCGGCGGCTACGATCACGCTTATTTATTGCATCGCACCTGCGGTTCCAGCGAAAGTCCTGCTGCCAATTTGTGGTCATCCGATGGCCGCGTGCTGATGAGCGTTTTCACCAGCGCCCCCGCCTTACAGCTCTACAGCGGCAACTTTCTGGCTGGAACGCCCTCGCGTGACGGCGGTCAGTATGAAAACTATGCCGGTGTCGCACTGGAAAGCGAATTCCTGCCGGACAGCCCAAATCACCCAGACTGGCCGCAGCCCGACTGCTGGCTGAAACCGGGGAAAGTCTATCGCTCGGATACCACGTACCAGTTCCTCACCCAGTAACTGAACAGCAAAAGATAATTAACCCATTGATAACATTGGCAGATAGCTATCTGCCAATTTACAAAACTATGCTATTCCCTGCTTGCCGCGTTCCAACTCAGACGCTTACACTGCCATGACGTCCAAAAAGGAAACGCCATGTCCGCATCATCACGGTCTCCATTATTCATTCATCATCTGCGCCATAAAGGCAGGTGGGGATGGCTATTGGCGCTGTGCTGGCTTTTCCTGAATGCACAACTGGCTATCGCAGGTCATCAATGCGATATGACACTCAGCCAGACCTCCCCCGCTATCCAGCATCAGGCACATCTGCAACAGGCTGACGTTCAGCCGTTATCATCTCACGCTCAGCATACGGCTACAGCGTCTTACGCTGCTGACCAGCAAACGCCGCTGTGCGAAAAACACTGCGTGCCGGATAGTATGAAGCAGGATAATGGCTCACTGGCATTATTAGCACTGCCGGTCAGCGGTGAGCTGGTCTTAGCGGATAACCCTGTCCACCTTGACCCAGCCTCTGATGTCTGGCTTTCCCCCCCTGCGGTCGGCCCTCCGGCTGAGATCCGCTTCTGCCGATTTAGAGAATAACCCAAGCGATTGATAACCCCTGCGCCAACGGGCGCAACACTATGTTTATCAATTATTTTTATTGGGATTATTTTATGCGTATCACTTATATGGCGCTGATCAGCAGCCTGATTTTTTCTGTTTCTTCCTTCACCTTCCCCGTGTGGGCCAACGACCACCAGCATCACGCAATGATGCCGACCACTCCCCCTGCGGCCACGACAGCCGTTTATCAGACTACCGGGGTTGTTAAGCAGTGGAACGCTAACAGCGTCACGCTCTCCCACGCGCCGATTGCCGACCTAAAATGGCCCGCCATGACGATGGCCTTCATGCCGCCATCCAGTAGCGAAATAACGCCATTGCCTGTCAACACGCCAGTCACGTTCAGCTTTATCCAGAACGAGAACGGCTACATCCTGACCGCGATTACGCCACAGCAGCCTTAACCGGAGCACAACATGAATTTATCCAAACACGACGCCGCGCGCGCGTGTCTGGCGATGTTGCTGTGGCTGCCAGCTGCCGTCTTTGCGGCAGATCTGAGTCTTGAGCAGGCTTTACAGGCGGCGGAACGTTACTCCGCCGACCTGTCAGCCAATCAACACCAGATTAACGCGCTCCAGAACATGGCCGACTCTGCCACGCAGCTTCCCGATCCCAAGTTGAAATTTGGCGTCGAAAATCTGCCATTAGGCGGCAACAACGGTAGCCGACTCACGCGAGAAGGTATGACGATGCAGCGTATCGGCATCATGCAGACCTACGTCAGCAGCAGTAAGCGTGATAGCAAAGCGCAGGCCATTCGGGTAGAAGCCGATGCGCTGCAAAGTAATAGCGAAAGTATTCGTGCTCGTCTGCAACGGGAAACGGCACAGGCATGGCTGGATCTGGCGCTCTCACAAAAAGCGTTGGGCGAGGTCACCGCACTGGTCACAGAAAGTCAGCGGCAGATCGCGTCGCAAAAAGCGAGTGTGGCGGCAGGTAGTGAAGCCAGTAGTGTGCTGGATGCCCGCCTGACGTTGGCAACCATGCAGGACAGGCAGTCTGATGCAGAACGGGACACGCGCATCGCACATGCCCGGCTGGTGCAGCTTACCGGCATCGCAGATATCAATGTAAACGGCGGCCTTCCCCGCTTTGAACGGCTGCCTGCCTCACGGGAGGTGCTGAGCAACACCATTCATCAGCATCCAGAAATGCAACTGGCGCTGCGTGAGGCCGAACTGGCTCAGGCTCGCTCCGCACAGTCAGCCGTTGCCGCCATCCCCAATGTTGATGTTGAAGTCTATTACGCGAAACGTGGAGATGATTACGACGACATGGCGGGCATGATGGTGACAGTCGATCTACCGCTCTTCACATCCAAACGTCAGGATAAGGACTATGCCGCAGACGTCTCGCGCAGCATGGAAGCTCGCGACAGAGTGTTGCTTACCGAACGAGAGCATCAGGCGCAACTCAATACGCTGATTGCTCAATATCAAGCCGCACAGTCTCGCTGGCAGCGCCAGAACAACGAGGTTCTCCCTCTCCAACAGCAGCGCATCAAACTGATTCAGGCTCAGTATCAATCCGGCAGCAGTAATCTTTCCGCCGTATTAGATGCCCGTCGGGCGTTACTCGAAAGCCGGATTGCCGTTCAGGATACCGCTCGGGAGATGGCGCAATATTGGGCTGCCATCCGTTATCTGACACCACAAGGAAGCCCTACGCGATGAGCAAAACAGTCACGAACAAATCACTGATGTTTAGCCTGATGACACTGGCTATTCTCAGCGCGGGTGGCGTGGGCTATCTGGTTGGCAAACAGCAAACGCCGCACTCGCCGTCTACCGCAGAGCCAGAACGTGCCGTTCTCTATTGGTATGACCCGATGGTGCCGGATAAACGTTTCGACAAACCGGGGAAATCGCCCTTTATGGATATGGAACTGGTGCCCCGCTACGCCGATGACGTGCAGGAGGATGGCGGTGTCATCGTCAGCGCTCGTCAGCAACAAAATCTCGGCGTTCGCACCACCCGCGCGGAAATGCGCGAACTGACTGACCGCACCACAGGTTATGGCACCGTCGCCCTCAACGAACGCGGTTTACACACGCTGGTCGCGCCTAGCGGCGGCATTGTCGAGAAACTCACGGTCAATGCGCTGCAACAACAGGTGAAGAAAGGCGAGACGCTAGCCACATTATGGAACCCGACCTGGGCGGCAGCACAGCGCGAATATCTGGCGGTACAGCAGTTGGGCGACGACATACTCACCCAATCGGCCCGCCAGCGGCTGGCGCTGTTATTTATGCCAGAAGCGATTATTCGGCAGGTCGAGCGGAGCGGCAAACCACAGGACAGGATCGCGATTACCGCACCAGAAGACGGCTACGTGAATAAGCTGGAGGTGCGGCAAGGTATGCAGTTGAGCCCTGCTCAGCCGTTATTCGAGCTTGCCAGTCTGAACCCGGTTTGGGTCGATGTCGATTATCCCGAAGCGCAGGCGGCGCTGCTAACGATTGGCAGCGACATCAGCGCAACCAGCCGTGCCTGGCCGGGTAAAACCTTCCACGGTAAAATCAGCGAACTGCTGCCTGTGTTAGATAGCACCACACGCACGCTAAAAGCCCGTGTCGTGCTGGATAACCCGCAACAGCAGCTTAAACCCGGCATGTACCTGACCGTGCAGCTTTCTCACGCTCAGGCACAGCCACGTCTGGCGATCCCGCAGGAGGCGCTATTGGTCAGCGGTAGCCAAAACCGGGTCTTGCTGAGCGACGGCAACGGTCATTTTACCCCGCGTAACGTCACGGTGGGCGCGTCGCTGGGCGACTGGGTCGAAATCCTCGATGGGCTAAAAGCAGGTGACAACGTGGTCACTTCCGGTCAGTTCCTGATCGATTCCGAAGCCAGCCTGCGCAGCGCCTTACCGCAGTTTGATGCGGAGACATCGGCAAACCCAGCAACGCCAACTGCCCCCGCGGGCTATCGCACTCAGGGAGTCATCAGAGCGATAAACGGCAATCAGGCCACCATCGAACACGAAGCGGTTCCGGCACTCAACTGGTCGCCAATGACGATGGACTTCACGCTGCCATCATCAGGGCTGCCACAGGGAGTGGGGATCGGCAGCACCGTCAGTTTCCAGTTCAGCATGGACGACAGTGGGATTCACGTCCTGCATTTTTTACCCGCTGACGATCCGCATGCTGGCCACGGAGGTCATCCATGATTGCCTACATCATTCGCTGGTCGCTCAAAAACCGTCTTCTGGTTTTACTGGCCGCGCTGCTCATGGCCGCATGGGGCCTGCTTTCCCTGCAAAAAACGCCGCTGGATGCCCTGCCCGATTTATCGGACGTGCAAGTCATCATTCGCGTCAGCTATCCGGGGAAAGCGCCGCAGGTGGTGGAAAATCAGGTGACCTACCCGCTGACGACCACCATGCTTTCCGTGCCGGGTGCCAAAACGGTACGGGGCTTTTCCATGTTCGGCGATGCCTACGTTTATGTACTGTTTGAAGATGGAACTGATCCTTACTGGGCACGCTCCCGTGTGCTTGAATATCTCAGTCAGGTGCAATCCAGCCTGCCTGCCGATGCGAAAACCTCGCTCGGCCCAGATGCCACCGGCGTCGGCTGGATCTACGAATACGCACTGGTCGATCGCAGCGGAAAATACAGTCTGGCCGATCTGCGCGGTTTTCAGGACTGGCTGCTGAAATATGAGCTGAAAACCGTTCCCGATGTAGCAGAAGTCGCCAGCGTGGGCGGTATGGTCAAACAATATCAGATTGTCGTCGACCCAGAACGCATGCGAACGCAGGGCATCACCCACCAGCAGATCGTCAGCGCTGTTCAAGCAGCCAATCAGGAAAACGGCGGTTCTGTGCTGGAGTTGGGCGAAGCGGAGTACATGGTGCGCACCACCGGTTACCTGAAAACCGCGCAAGATTTCAACCATGTGGTAATTACTACCCGCAACGGCATTCCTGTGCTGTTGCAGGATGTGGCGACGCTCAGAGAAGGGCCGGAGATGCGGCGCGGCATCGCAGAACTGAATGGCGAAGGCGAAGTGGCGGGCGGTATCATCGTCCTACGCTATGGCAAGAATGCGCTGAATACGCTGCATGCCGTCAAAGCGCGGTTACAGGAAATACAAAAAAGCCTGCCAGCGGGTGTAGAAATCGTCCCAACCTACGACCGCTCACAGCTGATTGAACACGCCATCTATACGCTCAGCTTCAAGCTGCTGGAAGAGTTTGTTGTCGTCGCGATCATCTGCGCCCTGTTTCTGTTTCACTTCCGCTCGGCGCTGGTGGCGATCATCAGCCTGCCGTTGGGGATTCTGGGGGCGTTTATCATCATGCGCTATCAGGGCGTGAACGCGAATATTATGTCGCTGGGCGGTATCGCGATAGCCATCGGCGCGATGGTGGATGCCGCGATTGTGATGATAGAAAACATGCATAAAGTCATTGAACAGTGGCGGCATGAAAACCCCGGGAAGCAGCCGCAGAATAACGAGTGGTGGCAGTTGGCAGAACGAGCTGCGGTGGAAGTGGGTCCCGCGCTGTTTTGCAGCCTGCTGATCATTACGCTGTCGTTTGTCCCGGTGTTCTCACTGGAGGCACAGGAAGGCCGCATGTTTTCACCGCTGGCCTTTACCAAAACCTATGCCATGGCCGTCGCCGCCGGATTAGGAATTACGCTGGTGCCGGTATTAATGGGGTATTTCGTACGCGGCAAGATACCGGACGAACAGGCGAATCCGATTAACCGCTGGCTGATTGCAGCCTATCACCCAGTGTTGCAAAAGGTGTTGAGCTACCCGAAAACCACGCTGTTGATTTCCGGCCTGCTGCTGCTGCTGACGCTCTTTCCGCTCAGCCGTCTGGGGAGCGAATTTATGCCACCGCTGGATGAAGGCGATCTGCTGTATATGCCTTCCACCCTGCCCGGCATCTCTGCACGGGAAGCTGGCCGACTGCTGCAACAGACGGACCGGCTGATTAAAACCGTGCCCGAAGTCGAGTCGGTCTTCGGCAAAGCGGGCCGTGCCGAAACGGCAACCGACCCAGCACCGTTAACCATGCTGGAAAGCACCATTCGGCTGAAACCACGCGATCAGTGGCGCGAGGGCATGACTATGGACAAGCTGGTTGCCGAGTTGGATCGTACCGTCAGCCTGCCGGGTATCGCGAACGTGTGGGTTCCCCCTATCCGTAACCGTCTGGACATGCTGGCCACCGGCATCAAAAGCCCGGTGGGCATTAAGGTTAACGGCAATAATCTGGAAGATATCGAACGTACTGCTGCACAAATTGAGCAGGTGGTGAAACGGGTTCTGGGCGTGACGTCCGCACTGGCGGAACGGCTGGCGGGTGGACGCTATATCGATATTGATATCGATCGTCAGCGCGCCGCACGCTACGGCGTGTCCGTCGAGGAGCTTCAGTCGGTGGTCGCTACGCTAATCGGCGGGCAAAACATCGGCGAAACCATTGAAGGCCGCCAGCGTTATCCCATCAACATCCGCTACCCGCGAGAATTACGCGATTCGCTACAAAAATTGCGTGACCTGCCCATCGTGACGGCCAACGGCAGCAGAGTGACGCTGGCAGAGCTGGCTGATATTCGCGTCAACGAAGGGCCACCGATGCTGAAAAGTGAAAACAGCCGCCTGTCGGACTGGATTTATGTCGACCTACGTGGACGCGACCTAAAATCTGCCGTTGAAGACATGCAGCAGGCCGTTGCCCAACAGGTCACGCTGCCGGAAGGCGTTTCCCTGAGCTGGTCCGGTCAATTTGAGTATCTGGAACGCGCCACGGAAAAAATGAAAATCGTCGTGCCCTTTACGCTGCTGATCATTTTTGTGCTGCTGTATGTCACCTTCAACCGCATCAAAGACGCGTTGCTGATTATGGCAACGTTACCTTTCGCGCTGATTGGCGGCGTCTGGCTGCTCTATCTCCTTGGCTATAATCTTTCTGTAGCGGGTGCCGTGGGCTTTATTGCACTGGCGGGCGTGTCGGCGGAATTCGGCGTCATCATGCTGCTGTACCTCAACCATGCAGTAGAGAAACACCGCGTTGCAGGTCAGGCGCTGTCACGCCAGCAATTGATGGATGCCATCCACGAAGGGGCGGTTCTGCGCGTACGGCCAAAAATGATGACCGTGGCTACGATTATGGCAGGGCTGCTCCCCATCATGTGGGGCGGCGGCAGCGGATCCGAAATCATGCAGCGGATTGCCGCGCCGATGATAGGTGGGATGGTGAGTGCCCCTCTGCTGTCGATGCTGGTGATTCCAGCGGTCTATCTGTTATTGCACAAAGGGGATTCCGGTTTGCTGAAACGGTAAAGCCAGAGCGTGATTTTACGCAAACAACCTGCGGATAAATCACGCTTGCCATCGACTATCGATTGCCGATAACCGTTCTCCACCCCTATAATGAAATCAGTTATCACAGAAATCTTAGGATAGGAAGGAGTTTAGCTATGGCTGTAACTAAGCTGGTACTGGTAAGACACGGTGAGAGCCAGTGGAACAACGAAAACCGCTTCACAGGCTGGTACGATGTCGATCTATCCGACAAAGGCCGTTCAGAAGCCAAAGCCGCAGGTCAGTTGCTGAAAGACGAAGGTTTTGCCTTTGATTTCGCGTATACCTCCGTGCTGAAACGTGCCATTCATACACTGTGGAATGTACTGGACGAGCTGGATCAAGCCTGGTTGCCAGTTGAGAAATCCTGGAAACTGAATGAGCGCCACTACGGTGCGCTGCAAGGTCTGAACAAAGCCGAAACCGCTGAAAAATACGGTGACGAGCAGGTTAAACAATGGCGTCGTGGTTTTGCGATTACGCCTCCAGAGTTGACGCGTGATGACGAACGTTTCCCAGGTCACGACCCGCGTTACGCTGCTCTGAGCGACAAAGAGCTGCCGCTGACTGAAAGCCTGGCGCTGACCATCGAACGTGTTGTGCCTTACTGGAACGAAACCATCCTGCCACGCGTCAAAAGCGGTGAGCGTGTGATCGTTGCGGCTCACGGTAACTCACTGCGTGCGCTGGTGAAATACCTGGACAACCTGGGCGAAGACGAAATTCTGGAACTGAATATCCCAACTGGCGTGCCGTTGGTTTATGAATTCGACGAGAACTTCAAGCCTATCAAACGTTACTACCTGGGCAACGCAGACGAAATCGCTGCAAAAGCTGCCGCAGTAGCGAATCAGGGTAAAGCGAAGTAATTTACCCCTGAATGACAAAAACCCGGCCATTACTGGCGGTCTACAGTAATGGCCGGGTAAAAAAACAGGCATAGCGTTATACCATCTACTCTCGACAGAATCCCCTTCTCGACGCTGACACGGCTTTAACGCATGACGCATCGCTCACCTTGCCCTGTATCGAACAATACCTTCCCGAAACTGCACTGCTAAAAAACAAGATAAAACGCATCGACCACCTGCTGTGGTAAATACCACTCTGCAGCGCGGTGCACCCGCTACTTTTCATACTATTACAGCATTCCTGACCCGTAACCGTTGATGGTATGTAATTGCTGTTAGCTGGAGTGGTTAACCGCACGGTTTATCCCCGCGTGTGCGGGGAACACCATGTATATGTGTAAATGGGGAAGCCTGCCATCGGTTTATCCCCGCGTGTGCGGGGAACACTTGCAGGGATCGATTTCTCACTATGATGATGGCGGTTTATCCCCGCGTGTGCGGGGAACACAGCAGAATTGCAATCTTCTTCATAATCATTCCCGGTTTATCCCCGCGTGTGCGGGGAACACGAAAACGCTAAGGGTATGGGCAAGTAGCCCATCGGTTTATCCCCGCGTGTGCGGGGAACACTCTAAATATAGAGATTTGTTTTATAACATTTTTTCCAGCATAAAGAATCCTACCGATTTTTCTACACCGGTATATATCTATAACTCATTGATTATAAAAAGATAAAAAATAGACAAATCGCGTTCCACTCTGCCCTACCGAATTAAGATATTTTTCCTTTATAATTCAATAGAGTGAAGAATTTTGTGAGCACGCTTTCCGTTACGACGACAGCGAGGGCAGCATAGGCTGACAGTAGAGGAGAATATCCTGAGACATTCCCGCTGGTTTTAAAATGAATAACGCTGGACGTTGTTCTTACCAATCTGGTCAGAACCTACCAAAGAAAGTAGGGTTCTGATTTATTGCGCCAGATTTGTGGGAATTCCTCAATGCCTGTGCCGGATTTTTATGGCGAGCTTCCTGCTCGCCATTAGGATTACTTGCTGCGGCGCTCGCGTACCGCAGAAGCCAGCTGACGCAGCAGGGATTCTGTATCTTCCCAGCCAATGCAGGCATCGGTCACGCTGCGGCCATAAACCAGCGGTTCACCGCTTTCCAGATTCTGGTTGCCTTCGACCAGATGGCTTTCCACCATCACGCCCATAATCGCCTTTTCACCCTGTGCGATCTGCCCGCAGACGTCAGTGCAGACATCCATCTGCTTTTTGAACTGCTTGCTGCTGTTCGCATGGCTGAAATCGATCATGACCTGCGGCGTCAGACCCGCTTTTTCCAGACCAATTTTCACGTCTTTCACGTGCTCAGCGCTGTAGTTCGGCGTTTTGCCGCCGCGCAGAATGATGTGGCAATCGTTGTTACCGCTGGTATTCACGATAGCCGAATGGCCCCATTTGGTAACAGACAGGAAGCAGTGTGGCGCACTGGCGGCGTTGATCGCATCAATCGCAACCTTGATCGTGCCGTCGGTACCGTTTTTAAAGCCGACAGGGCATGACAGGCCGGAGGCCAGTTCACGGTGTACCTGAGATTCTGTCGTACGTGCGCCAATAGCGCCCCAGCTCATCAGATCTGCCATGTATTGCGGGGTGATCATGTCCAGAAACTCACCCGCAGCCGGTAAACCGATGTCGTTAATTTCCAGCAGCAGTTGGCGCGCAATGCGCAGGCCGTCATTGATCTGGAAACTATTGTCCATGTGCGGATCGTTGATTAGCCCTTTCCAGCCAATCGTGGTGCGTGGTTTTTCAAAATAAACCCGCATCACCACTTCCAGATCGTCGCTCAGCTCGTTACGCAGCGTCAGCAGACGCGCGGCATACTCTTTTGCTGCTTTCGTGTCGTGAATCGAGCAAGGACCAATTACCACCAACAGGCGGTCATCATTGCCGTTAAGAATTTTATGAATGGCAGTACGCGCGAACGATACCGTTTCCGCGGCCTTCTCCGTGGCTGGAAACTTTTCTAGCAAAGCAACCGGCGGCAAAAGTTCATTAATCTCTTTAATTCTTAAATCATCATTTTGGTAATTCATAAATAAATCCATCGGTTCCGAAACGGTATGTTAACCCCATCCAATACGCGCCATCCCGCCTGTACGGGTCGCCTGAGAAACGGGATGTTTCATATTGAAGATTGATTATTATATGTCAAGCTGGTGTTGTCAGGGCGCTGAAATCAGCGGGATTTACGCGATCAAATGCTCTCAGATACCGCATCCGTCCTATTTTCACCAGAAAATAGCGCAACTGACAGGTCGGTGAACCGCAGAATAGGCTTTCTCTGTGGGTTTCAGTAAAGTGGAATAAAATCGCAATTCAGGGTGATCTATGGCACATAACCACAGCCACACAGAATCAGGTAACAGTAAACGTCTGCTGGCCGCGTTTATCATTACCGCCACGTTTATGGTGGCAGAAGTCATTGGCGGCCTGCTGTCCGGCTCCCTCGCCCTGCTGGCGGATGCTGGCCATATGTTGACGGACGCCGCCGCGCTGTTTGTCGCGCTTGTCGCCGTACGTTTCGCACAGCGTAAGCCCAATGCTCGCCATACCTTTGGCTATTTACGGCTCACTACCCTCGCCGCCTTTGTGAACGCGCTGACGCTGATGCTGATTACCGCCTTCATCTTCTGGGAAGCTATCCAACGCTTCTATGATCCACAGCCCGTCGCTGGCGTCCCTATGCTGCTTGTCGCCGTTGCTGGTTTGGTAGCAAACATCGTGGCATTTTGGCTGTTACACCACGGCAGCGAAGAGAAAAATATTAACGTCCGCGCGGCGGCGCTGCATGTGCTGGGCGATCTGCTCGGATCCGTCGGCGCGATTGCCGCAGCCATTATCATTCTTTATACCAACTGGACGCCTATCGACCCGATTCTCTCTATTTTGGTGTCGTGTCTGGTGTTGCGCAGTGCATGGGCGCTATTGAAAGAGAGCATTCACGAGTTGCTGGAAGGTACGCCGAGCCAGCTCAGCGTTGAAGTTCTACAGAAAGATTTGACGCTGAATATTCCCGAGGTTAGAAACATTCACCATGTGCATTTATGGCAGGTGGGCGAAAAACCGATGATGACGCTGCATGCACAGGTGGTTCCGCCTCACGATCACGATGCGCTGTTAAGACGTATTCAGGAATATTTACTGAAGCATTACCAGATTGAACACGCGACGGTTCAGATGGAGTATCAACGCTGTGATGATGACCACTGCGCTTTCCACTATCAGGAAAGTCATCATCATGAAAGCCATGATGCAGAAGGCCACCACCACAAGCATTAAATTTGGATTACGCGCCGTGTGAAACCGCGCTGACGCGGTTTTCCTGTGCGCTCTTAATCCACAGCCAGGAGCCGTTCAGGGCAATCAGCGTCAGGATCGCGTACTCTACCGCCATCGCATACACGCCCTGATAAGCAAAAATCACCACGCTTATCACATCAATCACCACCCACAGCAGCCAGTTCTCGACGTATTTGCGCGTCATCAGGATCATCGCCACAATCGACAGCACCATCATGGTGGAATCCCAGAATGGGAACGCATCCGGCTGAAGGTTCGGCATCTGCACAGACAACCCTAGCCCCTGCATACCGGAAACGGCAATACGCGTCAGCACGGCAAACACCGCATCGATGTAGAACGTCATCAAGCCAATCGCGACAACGCACGCTACCGACCAGCCAATCAGTTTCTGCACCGGTAGCCAGCGGATGCGTAACTCCACTTCCTGCGAGTCTGTCTTGCGCGTCCAGGCATACCAGCCATAAATGTTGGCAGCAAAAAAGAAGATTTGCAGCAGCAGGCTGGCGTAAAGCTGAATCTGGAAAAAGATCACGGCAAACAGCGTGACGTTAATCAACCCAAACAAATAGTTGATGGTTTTTTCCTGACTCGCGAACCAGATACACAGCAGGCCAAACAGCGTACCAATCGCCTCAATCCAGGAAAGCGCGTATCCCCCTTCCCCCAAAGGGATATGAATTAAAATATTGCTGGTACTCAAAAAGTCCATCTCACCACCCTGTCTCAATTATTGTAAGAAATTTCTATTAAGATGCCCTGGATCTCCGTCAGGCATTCCCTTTCACACGTAATTTTAGTGAAGCCGCGAAATCCAGCATGCGATTCAGCGGGATTAACGCACCTTCTCGCAGGGCTGCTTCAACATGAATCTCATGCGCGTCACCGCCTTGTTCTAGGCCGTTAGCAATCGCCTCCAGCCCGTTCATCGCCATCCACGGACAGTGGGCGCAGCTGCGGCAGGTTGCCCCTTCGCCCGCGGTGGGCGCTTCCAGCAACGTTTTCTCTGGGCAGGCCTGCTGCATCTTGTAGAAAATACCGCGATCGGTCGCCACAATCAGCTCGCGCTGTGGCAGCGTTTTCGCAGCCTGAATCAGTTGGCTGGTTGACCCAACGGCATCAGCCATCTCTACCACGCTCTGCGGCGATTCCGGATGGACCAAAATTGCCGCATCGGGGTACAGCACCTTCATGCGCTGCAGCGCCTGCGTTTTAAATTCGTCATGCACAATGCACGCGCCCTGCCAGCACAGTACATCCGCCCCTGTCTGCTTTTGTACATAGCTTCCCAGATGACGGTCTGGTGCCCAAATAATTTTTTCTCCCAGGCTATCCAGATGTTCGATCAATTCCACCGCGATGCTGGATGTAACCACCCAATCAGCACGCGCTTTCACTGCCGCAGAGGTATTGGCATACACCACTACCGTTCGGTCTGGGTGCGCATCGCAAAAACGGCTGAACTCATCAACAGGACAACCGAGATCGAGCGAGCATTCTGCTTCCAGCGTGGGCATCAGAATCGTCTTTTCCGGGTTGAGTATCTTGGCGGTCTCTCCCATAAAGCGGACCCCCGCTACCAGCAGCGTTGATGCCGAATGGGTGCTGCCGAAACGCGCCATTTCCAGCGAGTCCGCCACACAGCCGCCAGTTTCTTCCGCCAGCGCCTGAATTTCAGGATCGGTATAATAGTGCGCGACCATGACAGCATTTCTTTCCCGCAGCAGCGTTTTTATCCTGCTACGATAGTGCTGCTTTGCATCAGCCGATAAGGGTCTGGGCTTCGGCGGAAAGGGATAAATGGTCTCATTGCTATCAAAAAGGATACTCATTATAAATTTCCACGATGACAACTCGGGTTGTAACACCTGATACTAATTAATAATCAGCATCGACGTTTTTTATCCTAAACAAAATACCGAAAATCAGCCCTAAAGTCGCGGTGTTTTTTCTATACCACCCGCCATTCTGTTTAATATGCTTAAAATGGTGAGGTGAAATGCGTAAGTAGCATGACTCGTAGAAAAGAGAAGTAGAAGAGAGACAAGGAGAGAAATGGCATGGCCAGCCTCTATATCAGAATCTATCGCAATACCCTGACCGTCAGAAACGTGGACACGAAACAAGAGGTGACAGAGCAATCAGAAACGCCTTTTACCACCACGCGCTTGCTGCTCGGGCAGATGATCCCAGCAATGAAGCTATTGGATCGACTCGCGCGCAAGGTAGCCCCCAAACGACTGATCGATCTGTTCTCGTCACACAAGGTCATCATCCATGCCATGGAGATGAATGAAGGCGGACACAGCCAGGTCGAGTTTGCCAGCTACATAGAGCTAGCCAAGAGCATCAGCCCACAAGGAAAGCATATTTATGTCTGTAGCAAAAATGTGCCGCTTACTGACCAGGAAGTGACACAAATTTTTAGCGGCGACATGCCTTCGATCGTCAACCGCTAATCAGAAGCTGCGCTTTAGGCGAAGAAGCGGTGCCAGTACAGAGAGATAGGAATAACCAGAACCAACGCAGGCAGGAAGTTCACTACCGCAAATGATTTGATCTGCGCGATCCGTAGCCCCACCGCAATCATGATAATCCCGCCACAGGCAGAAAAATCGCCCATCGTGATATCTGTCATAAAGGGCATAATCAATTTGGCGGAGAAGAATAACAGCATCTGGACAATAACCTGCGGTATCGCAATCGACATCACGGCAAGGCCAAGCGTGATGGAGAAAATCAGCGCGGTGAAAATATCTAAAGCAGATTTGATAATCAGCAGTTGATAATCACCAGTTAGCCCTTCCGTTAATGCTCCAACCACGCCGGTTCCGCTGGCACAAAACAGGACGATTAACGCGGTAAAATTCTGAGTGTAGACATCCTGCGGCAAACGATGCTCCTGTGCAGGCAACACGCGGTTTAATCCTTTCTGAATCATCGTACCAGCCCACTGCACACCGGATTCCATGCGTAGCAGTTCGCCTAACGCCACACCAATCACGATAGCCAGCGCCACCGCAGGCAACTGCTGGACTTTCACAACCAGCGTCACCCCCATTGCAATCGACACCATCGCAAATGCAGGCGGAAGGCCATCTTGCAAACGCTGAGGGATAAAACGACGCAAAGCGATACCAAGACCACTACCAATCAAGATAGCGGCACCATTAATCAACGGACCAATCATATATCTTCCTAAACAGGGCTACACGCGCTTCCCTGTGGCAATGACTCCATCCCTGCTCGATAGGATTAGAAAACAGTTCCTGACGGGTTATATAGTCCATAGAGAGGGGCAACAACCTAATATACCGCAAAGTCTTAACGAGTAGGGAATGATGATGGGTTTTATCTCACCTACACGACACGTGCGATATATAATTTAAAATGAATTTATTCGAGGAAGGAAATCTACTGCCGAAGTGGTGGGTCGTGCAGGATGACTCGGCCTTTGGCCTCGCCCCTTCGGGGTCAACGCTAACGCGTTGCTGTCTCGCTTCGCTCGGCTCGAACCTGCGACCAATTGATTAAAAGTCAAGATACTTGCTATGTGAATAACGAGAGGAATAGCGATTGTATAATGTTGAATTGAATTTCTAGGAGATGGTGGGTCGTGCAGGATTCGAACCTGCGACCAATTGATTAAAAGTCAACTGCTCTACCGACTGAGCTAACGACCCGCAATGCGGAACTACTTTGATGTTTAATGCTGTTACAACTGCCTTTGAAATTGGTGGGTCGTGCAGGATTCGAACCTGCGACCAATTGATTAAAAGTCAACTGCTCTACCGACTGAGCTAACGACCCAATTTCATGCTGCTTTAGCGTTTCGCTGTTTGCCTTGGCAACGGCGGCACATATTACTGATTTAAATTTTCAGCGCAACCTATTTTCTTAAAAAATTGTTTGATTGCTTACTCTTAAGACGTTAAGGCACAAAAATCGCTCATGATGCGCAATTTTTGTGCCAATTAAGACGGGGTTACGATGCAGATAAACGTTTTTGTGCCTGCTTTGCACTTTCCGTATTGGGGTACATTTTTACAACTTGCTGGTAAACAGCCTTGGCTTTATCAACCTGACCTTTTTCCTGCATGATCACCCCAACCTTCAGCAACGCCTCGGAACTTTTTGGTGACTTGGGATAATTTTTAACTACATTGGCGAAATAGTACGCCGCATCGTCCTTTTTCCCCTTGTTATAATTCAACTGACCAAGCCAATAGTTAGCATTAGGTTGATACGTTGAATCTGGGTACTTTTTGACGAATGCCTGAAATGCGCTGATAGCCTGATCGTACTGTTTTTTCTCCAGCACGAGCGCGACTGCGGCATTGTAATCCGTATTCGCATCACCCGTACTGGCTGGTGCCGCCGTATTGGCAGCACCAGTATCAGTACCCGCCGCAGCGGCAGGTGCACCGTCTGTCGTCGGTGTAGAAGATGATTGCGAACTTAATCCATCAATCTGCTGATAGATCTGTTTCTGTCGTTCAACAACCTGATTCAACTGATACTGACTTTCCTGAATCTGCCCACGGAGGCTGTCAATATCACGCTGATTATCAGAGAGCTGCTGTTGAAGTTGGGTTAAAAGCTGACTGTGAGCGTTAGAAATACGCTCCAATTGAGTGACACGGTCTTCGACCGAGCCTGAGCCGACATTACTGATTGGCGCTTGGGCAGTAGCGGCCCAAGGGACCGCTACGCCAACCAGTAACGACAGACCCAACAGGTGACATCTGAAGTTACTGCTCATGCGATTCTCTTAATATACCAGAACGGCACGACGGTTTTTGGCATAAGCCGCTTCGTCATGACCGAGAACAGCTGGTTTCTCTTTACCGTAAGAAACGATAGAGATCTGATCGGAAGAAACACCTTTACCTTGCAGGTACATTTGTACCGCGTTGGCACGACGCTCACCCAGAGCGATGTTGTATTCTGGCGTACCACGTTCGTCCGCGTGACCTTCGATAGTCACTTTGTAAGACGGGTTGCTACGCAGGAATGCAGCGTGTGCGTCCAGCATCTGAGCGAATTCAGAGCTCACATCGTATTTGTCCAGACCGAAGTAAACGATGTTGTTGCGCTGTAATTCTTGCATCTGCAAACGAGCTTGCTCAGAAGAAGACGTGTTGCCACCGTCCATCATACCGTTGTTACCAGCACCCATGGAAGATTGGTCATTGTCCGCATTCTTGTTAGAGCTACAAGCGGCCACTGCCAGTACCGGCAGAGCCAACATCAGGCCTTTCAGCACTTTATTGAATTGCATTTCTTATGTCCTTTGACGAGTTTATTGTACATATCTGTACTTATAGATACGGCGACCAGGCAGGGAATTTAACCTGTCCATCAGTAGCCGGAAGACGCGCTTTGAAACGCCCATCTGTCGAAACCAACTGTAGCACTGAACCCAGCCCTTGTTTGGAACTGTAGATCACCATCGTGCCATTCGGTGCGATACTTGGCGTTTCGTCCAGGAACGTGTCCGTCAATACTTGTACGGCACCCGTTACCAGATCCAGTTTGGAAATATGCTGAGCTCCACCATTAGAACTCACCGTTACCAAAAATTTCCCGTCGGCGCTCACGTCGGAATCCTGATTCTGAGAACCTTCCCAGGTCAGACGTTGTGGCGCACCGCCGTTAGCATTCACTTTATAAACCTGCGGACGACCAGCCTGGTCTGAAGTATAGGCTAAGGTCTGGCTGTCTGGGAACCAGGTTGGTTCCGTGTTGTTGCTGCGACCATCGGTCACCTGGCTGATTTGCCCGGATCCCAGATTCATCACATACAGATTCAAGCTACCGCTCTTAGACAGTGCGAACGCTAACTTGCTGCCATCAGGAGAGAAAGAAGGCGCACCGTTGTGACGCGGGAAGGAAGCAACCTGACGGATTGCACCATTTGCCAGCGTCTGAATAACCAACGCAGAACGGCCACTTTCAAACGTTACATAGGCGAGCTTGCTGCCGTCTGCGGACCAAGCAGGAGACATCAGAGGCTGTGGTGAGCGGTGAACCACAAATTGGTTGTAGCCGTCATAATCCGCAACGCGCAGTTCATAAGGGAACTGACCACCATTGGTCTGAACAACGTAAGCGATACGGGTACGGAACGCACCTTTAATACCACTCAGTTTTTCAAACACTTCGTCACTGGCGGTGTGTGCAGCATAGCGCAACCACTGTTTTGTGACTTTAAACTGGTTCTGCGCCAATACGCTGCCTGGGTTACCGGAGGTATCAACAAGCTGGTAAGAAACCAGATAGCTGCCATCGGCACTCGGCTGAACCTGACCAACCACAACCGCATCGATGCCCAACGCCGTCCATGCAGCAGGCGTCACTTCAGATGCCGTTGCAGGTTGTTGAGGCATACGGTTTGCGTCGATCGGGTTGAATTTGCCACTGTTACGCAAGTCAGCACCGACGATGCCGCCGACGTCTTCAGGCGCAGCGCCCGGACCTGCCCATTTGAACGGAACCACGCCGATAGGACGTGCAGAGTCTACCCCTTGGGTAATCTCTATACGTACTTCCGCGTGAACAACCGCAGTCCACAGCATTAAAAAGCTTAATGCAACTTTCAGTACTTGCTTCATCTCATCTCCCTTATCCAGACGCGAAGTCTGCGATAAATTAGCAGAATTTTAACAAAAACAAACCAATGTCAACAAAACAACATAACCTGGTTTATTTACCATCGTAATAATCTTAAATCTATTGGGTAAACAGCCCGGTTACTGCGGTTTGAAGTCTATCGGCGCATTTTTGAAAGCCTCATAAACCTCTGAACTTGGTGGCTTCGGCATTCTGGCCTGTTTGGCCGCAGCAATTGCCGCCTGGCATAACGCTGGATCGCCGCCTTCAGCAGTGACGTCAATCAGCAAACCATCTGGCGCCAGCTTAATCCGTAACGTACAGGTACGCCCTTTATAGAGCTGCCAGTCATAAAACTTGCTCTGAATGGCTGAGCGCACCTGACTACCATAGCTATCAAGCGCTGCACCTGATGCACCGCTCTTCTTATTGTTACCTGTGCCCGCAGGCGCACCGCCGCCAGACTTCGGCGCATTTTTCGATGAAGCCAGCCCGCCCAGCAAATCATCAACGGCACTTTCCTGCTTAGCCGCTTCTGCTGCCGCTTTCTTTTTATCATCAGCGGCTTTCTTAGCTGCTGCGGCTGCTTCTGCTTTCTTCGCTGCTTCAGCGTCGGCTTTTTGCTTAGCCGCCTCGGCTGCTGCTTTTTGTTTAGCTTGTTCAGCCTCTGCGGCTGCCTTTGCAGCTTCTGCTTTAGCGGTTTCTGCTGCCTTCTGCTTAGCGGCTTCAGCGGCTTTTTCTTTAGCCTCTTCTTCCGCCTGCTTCTTAGCAGCAGCGGCTGCAGCGGCCTGTTTCTTCGCTTCGTCTTCCGCTTTCTTTTTAGCGTCTGCCGCCGCTTTCGCCTGCTGTTCAGCTTCAGCCTTCGCTTTTGCTGCTGCAGCTTCGGCTTGCTTCTGCTGTTCTTTTGCCTGCTGAGCCGCCGCTTCAGACTGCTTACGCTGTTCAGCCTGTTCCTGAGCCTGCTTTTTCGCCTCTTCCTGCGCTTGCAGACGCTCTTTTTCCAACTCTTTCAGCCGCTGCTGTTCAGCCGCTTGCTTCTGCTGGAGCTCTTCGGCCTGCCGCTCAGCCTGCTTTTGACGCAGCTGTTCAGAACGTTTCGCATCAGTCTGCTGCTGCTGTTGACGGTTATACTGCTCCACCACTGCACTCGGATCGACCATTACGGCATCAATTGACGAGCCTCCGCCGCCACCGCTGGCATCCATCGTTTGCGTCGACGAACTCCAAAGCAGCAAAGCAATCAGTATGATGTGCAAAACAGCCGAGATGATCACGGCACGTTTCAGCTTATCGTTTTGTTGGTTTGCCTTTAACACAAGCGATTCCCAAAAACAGTGTTGCCAGAAATAGGCTTAACGATCATTACCGTAATACGCTCATTCAAATCGGTTGCGTCATCAAACCAACGGATTTTACGCCAGCCTGATGCAACAAATTCAACGCTTTAATGATCTCATCATAAGGAACATCCTTCGCGCCACCAATTAAAAAGACCGTCTTTGGATTGGCTAACAGTCGTGATTGCGCTTCAGCAACCACCTGTTCTGCTGGGAGTTGCTCCATACGGTTTTGTTCAACAACCAGGCTATATTGCCCTATGCCTGAAACCTCTACGATCACGGGCGGATTATCATTGCTGGAGACCGTTTTTGAGTCGGTCGCATCAGGTAAATCCACCTCAACGCTCTGCGTAATAATCGGGGCTGTCGCCATAAAAATCAGCAACAGCACCAACAGCACGTCCAGTAACGGAACAATGTTGATCTCGGATTTCAGCTCACGACGGCCTCTACGTACTCGTGCCATGCTCCCCCCTGATTACTTGCTGTTGTCGCTGGAGAACGCCTGACGGTGCAGGATCGCGATGAACTCTTCTGTAAAGTTGTCGTAGTTTTGCTCCAGTTTGCCCACCCGTTGGCTAAGGCGGTTATACGCCATGACCGCGGGGATTGCCGCAAACAGGCCGATTGCCGTTGCAATCAAAGCCTCGGCAATACCAGGGGCAACCATTTGTAAGGTGGCCTGCTTCACTGCGCCCAGCGCGATGAAGGCATGCATAATTCCCCAAACAGTACCAAACAGGCCGATATACGGACTGATAGAACCAACGGTTCCCAAAAAGGGAATGTGCGTTTCTAGCGTTTCCAATTCACGGTTCATTGAAATACGCATCGCACGGGATGCACCTTCTACCGCCGCTTCTGGCACATGGCTGTTAGCACGATGCAACCGTGCAAATTCTTTGAAACCTGAATGGAAGATTTGTTCAGTGCCCGTTAAGCTATCGCGACGAGCCTGGCTTTCCTGATAGAGGCGCGACAGTTCGATACCCGACCAAAATTTGTCCTCGAACGCCTCAGCCTCACGCGTCGCCGCGTTCAAAATTCGGGTACGTTGAATAATGATCGCCCAGGAAGCGATAGAAAAACAGATTAAAATCAGCATGATTAGTTTAACCAGAAGGCTTGCCTTCAGGAACAAATCAAAAACGTTCATGTCAGTCACTGCTTGAACTCCGCGACAATAGACTTAGGAAGCGCAATTGGCTTCATTTGATGTGGATCGATGCATGCGATCAAAACTTCAGCATGGCTTAGCAGGGTACCATGAGCATTAAGAATACGCTGGGCGAAAGTCAGAGAAGCACCACGCAGCGAGATAATCTCGCTTTGCACTTCCAGCATGTCGTCGAGGCGCGCAGGAGCAAGATACTCCACCATCATCCGACGAACAGCAAAAGCAACATGCTCACTTAGCAAGGCTTGCTGATGAAAGTTGCGCTCACGTAACGCCTCGGTCCTTGCCCTTTCATAAAAGGCAATATAGCGAGCGTGGTAGACAACGCCACCTGCATCAGTGTCTTCAAAGTAGACTCGAACTGGCCAGCGAAACAACGAATTACTCACTCTACATCCCAGTAATGCATTAAACCTCGCTACTATACGCAAGAGAAATGAGGTTTGGAATGGATTGTGACAATGGAAAGAAAATAATTATGGGCTGCAAGCAACCCATAACTAAATGGAATAGGAGGCTATTTTAGCCGAAGAAATAGTACAATCCTGCGCACAGGATCACAAAGGCGAGAAGTGGTGCGAAAAACGCGCGCCAGAGCAGACGGTGTGGACGAAAACCAACGCCATGAACAACACCAGCGCAAACGGCCCAAATCAACAGCAGCCCCTGCCAAACCGCGAGTTCACTGGTCCGTGCCGCAAAGCGCGTCGGATCCCAGAATACACAGCCAGCCAGCAGCAACGCCATGATAAGGGAAAGAGCCCTTAACGGGCTCTTATCCATCAGGCGATAGAGTTTATCGACCAGATCTCTCATTGCTTATCTTCTTCAGCCGCTTTGCTTGCCTCACTCTGCTCAATAGCCAGGGCCGTGATGATCCCCAGTGAGCAAGCAAGAAGCGTTCCGAGTATCCAGGCAAAATACCACATAAATTAAGCTCCTTACTTAGTACATAGAGTGAGTGTTTTGCTCAATCTGCTCTTTGGTAATGCGACCGAACATCTTGTAGTAACACCATGCGGTATAAGACAGCACGATAGGAACGAAAATCATCGCAACCACTGTCATGACTTTCAGCGTCAGCAGGCTTGATGTTGCATCCCATACCGTCAAGCTGACGTTAGGCACAGTCACTGACGGCATGATGAACGGGAACATAGCGATCCCTGCGGTCAGAATCACACACGCGATAGTCAGAGAGGAGAACAGGAATGCCCATGCTCCTTTCTCTGCGCGCGCCATAAGGGTAGTCAGCACTGGCAGTGCTACGCCCAGAACAGGGATAGCCCACAATACCGGATGGTTATTGAAGTTGATCAGCCAGGCACCCGCTTGATGAACGACTTCTTTACGCAACGGGTTAGACTCAGCCGCGGTGTTAATCGCAGACGTCACCACATAACCATCAATACCGTAAACGACCCATACGCCAGCCAGAGCAAACGTCACCATCATCACCAGCGCGGAAATCTGCGCAGCGGATTTGGAACGCACGTGCAGGTCGCCCGTGGTCCGCATCATCAGGTAGGTTGCACCCTGAGTCAGGATCATCGTCAGACTGACGACACCAGCCAACAAGCCAAATGGGTTCAGCAGTTGGAAGAAGTTTCCGGTGTAGTACAGACGCAGGTATTCATCGACGTGGAATGGTACGCCCTGCAGCAGGTTGCCAAATGCCACACCAATCACCACCGGTGGGACAAAACTACCGATGAAGATGCCCCAGTCCCACATGCCACGCCAGCGCGGATCTTCGATTTTTGAACGGTAGTCGAAGCCGACAGGACGGAAGAACAGTGAGGCCAGCACCAGAATCATGGCAATGTAGAAACCAGAGAACGCGGCGGCATAAACCATCGGCCAGGCAGCAAACAGCGCACCACCGGCGGTGATCAGCCAGACCTGGTTACCGTCCCAGTGCGGCGCAATGCTGTTAATCATGACGCGACGCTCGGTATCGCCACGTCCCATCAGACGCACCAGAATGCCCACGCCCATGTCAAAACCATCAGTGATAGCGAAGCCAATCAGCAAAATACCGATCAACAGCCACCAGATAAAACGTAAGACTTCATATTCAAACATAGTGGACTCCTGTTTACCGTGCTTCCTGCGCAGCCGCTATAGGTTGTTCAAAATGGTAGCGCCCTGTTCTCAGGCTACTTGGCCCCAGACGTGCGAATTTGAACATCAGATACATTTCTGCAACCAGGAAGAGCGTATACAGACCACAGATCAGCCCCATGGAGAACAGAATATCCCCTGCAGTCAGTGATGACGTCGCAACGGCTGTCGGCAGAATCTCACCGATAGCCCAAGGCTGACGGCCGTATTCAGCCACAAACCAGCCGGCTTCGATAGCAATCCACGGCAGCGGAATACCGTACAACGCCGTACGGAGCAGCCAACGTTTTTGACCAATTTTGTTGCGCAGAACGGTCCAGAAAGACAGGCCGATGATCAACAGCATGAGAATGCCGCAGCCCACCATGATACGGAAAGAGAAATACAGCGGCGCAACACGTGGGATAGAATCTTTAACCGCCTGTTGAATCTGCGTTTCTGTCGCATCAGAGACTTTCGGCGTATAGCGTTTCAGCAACAGGCCATAGCCCAGATCTTGCTTAGACTTTTCGAACGCTTCTTTTACCGCCGGGTCGGTATTGCCCGCGCGTAATTCTTCCAGCAATTGGTAAGCCTTCATACCATTGCGAATACGCACTTCATGCATCACTAGCAGTTCTTTCAGACCCGTCACTTCTTTGTCAGTAGAACGCGTGGCAATGAGCCCCAGAGCATAAGGGATCTTGATGGCATAGTTATTTTCCATCGTATCCTGGTTCGGGATACCGATCAGCGTAAAGGATGCTGGAGCAGGCTGTGTCTCCCATTCAGCTTCAATCGCTGCCAGTTTGGTTTTCTGTACGTCGCCCATTTCATAACCAGATTCATCACCCAGTACAATAACGGACAGGACAGAAGCCATACCGAAACTTGCTGCGATAGCGAATGAACGCTTGGCAAACGCAATGTCACGGCCTTTCAGCAGATAGTAAGAACTGACACCCAGAATGAACATCGCACCTGTACAGTAACCTGCCGCTACCGTGTGAACGAATTTCACCTGAGCAACGGGGTTCAGTACCAGATCGGCGAAGCTCACCATTTCCATACGCATGGTTTCGAAGTTGAAATCCGATGCGATGGGGTTCTGCATCCAGCCATTGGCAACCAGAATCCACAGTGCAGAGAAGTTAGAGCCCAGCGCAACCAGCCAGGTAACGGCCATATGCTGCACTTTTCCTAAACGGTCCCAGCCGAAGAAGAACAAGCCAACAAAGGTCGATTCCAGGAAGAATGCCATCAGGCCTTCAATCGCTAGCGGCGCGCCGAAAATATCCCCGACGTAGTGAGAGAAATATGACCAGTTGGTCCCGAATTGAAACTCCATGGTCAATCCGGTAGCGACCCCCAGAGCGAAGTTAATTGCAAATAACTTGCCCCAGAACTTGGTCATATCTTTATAGATTTGTTTGCCGGACAGCACATATACCGTTTCCATAATCGCCAGCAAAAACGCCATCCCCAGCGTTAATGGTACGAATAGAAAATGGTACATTGCAGTTAAGGCAAACTGTAAACGTGACAGTTCGACTACATCAAACATTTTGACTCCTTGCTCCTCGCAGGAAGGGATTAGCTTGCAAATGCTGACAAGCTGCCAAACATCCGGCCATTACACCCAAAAGAACACAACAAGAATTGCTTTAACACAGGCTGTAATGAACGCTAGAAATACCGTTCACCAGGGCAGTCGCACCGCGATACCCCGACAGCAAGCTCAAGATAAATCACAAGTATTACAAATCGCGTACCCCATAGGGAGGTAGCCGTATATTACGCCTGTAATCCCCTACAATAAATAGGTTTTTACGTGACCCAGACTAGGTTTTTGGCTTCAAATCAACTTTTCCACCAGGCGGCGTGAAAGACGATAATTGACCTCGCGCAATTTAAGCCTATTTCAGAAATTATATCCAGAGGCGTTTTTTGATCTAAAACAATTTAACGCTTTTCTCGTGATTGTCGCGTTGCATTAATTTCCTTATTACACTAATTGTTAATGCAATGTGACTTTTAGGTTTAATTAAAATTAATTCAGCAATATAATTTTTACTTTCCGTTATCGATTATTCACATGCATTTTTTATCTTCTATTTTATGTCAAATTTCTATTTTTTCTTGCTGACAACGGCGCTGTATTTTCGCCGTGAATTCCCCTGCCTTTCCCCATGTACCGCCTGTTTGTAACGCGCCATGCCAAAGCGGAGACCAAAAGGCCTCCGCAGTGGTTACAGGTTAGGTGATACGTAGCAAGATGCTGCGATTTACCTCTTCGCTTTCATGCGCTCAATAGCTTTATCGTAAACCGTGTTACTTTTCTCGCTTCTTGCCAGCTCATAATGCTGGAGTGCATCGCTGAACTGACCCGCATTCTCGTAGATTTTTGCAATATTGTAGTACGAGCTGGCACGTGTGGTTGCCGCGTTGCTGCCATTTGCCAGCGCAATCGCTTTACGGTTGGCCCAAATGGCTTCGGCGATGTTGCCCCGCTTTTGATAGGTCAGGCCAAGGTTGCTATATGCCTGACCAAACGCGCTATCCTGATCGATCGCGGCCAGAAACAGTGTCGTGGCCTGCTCTAACTCACCACGTCCGTAGGCGGCTTCGCCGTCACGATTGAGGCTTTTTGCCAGCGCAGCATTTCCAGTAACGGAAGCTGCCGTCTGCGCAGAGTTAAGCACCATTGGCAGCGCATCGCTGTCCTTCACTTTGGTGAAATCGGCCTCGCCAACCGCATTGATATCTTCAAAATCACCGTTAGGGTTAAGACGGAAAACCGTCCAGATATTCCCTGTCTTATTCAGTGGGACTGAATATGACCGTACCTGCGAGCTTCCAACATAGACAAATACTTTTGCACGGCTTGCAGAAAGCGCTAATGAATTCGCCTTCTCACTATTTGAATAATCATGAACGGCATAAATATAACTTTCGCCTAAACGCTTTTTATCAATCGTGATCGTTTCTGGGCCAAAACTATCTGTATCATCGACATCAAGATTAGCATCGCGTCCATTTTTGTGGCTGAAATAAATATGATTACCCGGATAAATAAGATGGGAATCTAAATCATCAGGTTTTTCACCCCAGGTTAATACAATTCGCATCCCGTCCAGACTTTTCATTACTGGACTAATCGCATAGGTCATACCATCACATGGGCATTTCACTACCAGATCGGAATACCCTGCTTTTTTAATGATCAGCAGACTGTCTTGATCGACGTCGAATGGTGCGTTGAGCGCCGCACGGCCTGCGACATCAGAGCGTGCAGTCACTGACTGCGCACCGTTCTTCTGTAAAATAACCGTTGCATCATCAATTTTTTTATCTTTGACAGTCGCACTTAGCACTTCAATATTAATAGACTGTGCGCTGACTGCACAGGTAAATGTAGACAGTGCCAGAACTAGCGCTTTTATATTTCCTTTCACACAACATCCCCTTAAGGCAAATTAATTAATCATTCCCTGCTTACACATCAAAAATGAGGTAATCATCACTTCTGTTTATCGCTAACGGCCCTTTGCAGGCGCGCGAATTATCCAATAAAACCCCGTAGAAGTCATGCGTAACTCAATTATGCCCGAAAGCCAAATTTGAATAAAAAAAGCCACCCGAAGGTGGCTGGTATATTTAATCGACTCATCGATTAACGTGATAATATCGCTTTTACTGCATCGCCGATATCCGCCAGGCTGCGAACGGTTTTAACACCCGCCGCTTCTAACGCTGCGAATTTATCGTCAGCGGTACCTTTACCACCCGCGATGATGGCGCCAGCGTGGCCCATGCGCTTACCTTTCGGTGCCGTCACACCTGCGATGTAACCGACAACTGGTTTCGTCACGTGCTCTTTAATGTACGCCGCCGCTTCTTCTTCTGCCGTACCACCGATTTCACCGATCATCACGATGGCTTCCGTCTGTGGATCCTGCTCAAACAGCTTCAGAATATCGATGAAGTTAGAACCTGGGATCGGGTCGCCGCCGATACCTACACAGCTGGACTGACCCAGACCAGCATCGGTCGTTTGCTTCACGGCTTCATACGTCAGGGTACCAGAACGAGAAACGATACCGACTTTACCCGGCAGGTGAATATGGCCCGGCATAATACCGATTTTACATTCGCCCGGCGTGATCACACCTGGGCAGTTCGGGCCGATCATCCGCGCGCCGCTCTGATCGAGTTTCACTTTCACCGTCAGCATATCCAGCGTAGGGATACCTTCGGTGATACAGATAATCAACTCGATGCCTGCGTCAATCGCTTCCAGAATGGAGTCTTTACAGAACGGAGCAGGAACGTAGATAACGGATGCCGTTGCCCCCGTCGCTTCTACCGCTTCACGTACCGTATTAAATACGGGCAGACCCAGATGTTCCGTGCCACCTTTACCCGGCGTCACACCACCAACCATTTGCGTACCGTAAGCAAGTGCTTGCTCAGAGTGGAATGTCCCCTGACTACCGGTAAAACCCTGACAGATAACTTTGGTATTTTTATTAATCAGAATGGACATTATTTATCCCCCACTGCTGCAACAACCTGCTGAGCCGCACCCGTCAGGCTGGTCGCGGCAATAATATTCAGGCCGCTATCCGCCAGTTTCTTGGCACCCAGTTCCGCATTGTTTCCTTCAAGACGTACAACAACCGGTACGTTAACGCCCACTTCGGCTACGGCACCGATGATGCCATCAGCGATCAAATCGCAACGTACGATGCCACCAAAGATGTTAACAAAGACGGCTTTTACCTTGTCGTCAGACAGGATGATTTTGAATGCTTCAGTAACACGTTCTTTCGTCGCGCCACCGCCTACATCGAGGAAGTTAGCAGGAGAACCGCCGTGCAGCTTCACGATGTCCATCGTGCCCATCGCCAGACCCGCACCGTTCACCATACAGCCAATGTTGCCGTCCAACGCAACATAGTTCAGTTCCCACTGCGCCGCATGGGCTTCACGGGAATCTTCCTGACTTGGGTCACGCATTTCACGCAGCTCAGGCTGACGGAACAGGGCATTACCGTCCGCACCCAGTTTGCCATCCAGACAGATCAGATCGCCCTGCTTGGTGATAACCAGCGGGTTGATTTCTACCAGAGCCAGATCGCGCTCAAGGAACAGCGTCGCCAGACCCATAAAGATTTTGGTGAACTGAGCCACTTGCTTACCGCTCAGACCCAGTTTGAAGGCCAATTCACGGCCCTGATAAGGCTGTGGGCCGACCAGTGGATCGATCGCCGCTTTATGAATCAGCTCCGGCGTTTCTTCCGCCACTTTTTCAATTTCTACGCCACCTTCGGTAGACGCCATGAACACCACGCGACGCGTGCCACGGTCAACAACCGCGCCCAGATACAGCTCTTTGTCGATATCCGTTGCGGCTTCAACCAGGATCTGATGAACCGGCTGACCTTGTGCGTCAGTTTGATAAGTAACGAGTTTTTTACCCAGCCAGTTTTCAGCAAAGGCGCGGATATCTTCTTTATTGCTGACGACTTTAACGCCGCCCGCTTTACCGCGGCCACCAGCGTGAACCTGACATTTTACGACCCACGGACCCGCACCAATTTTAGACGCGGCTTCTTCCGCTTCACGCGGTGTGGTACAGGCATAGCCGGTTGGTGCCGGTAAACCATATCGAGCAAAGAGTTGTTTTGCCTGATACTCGTGTAAATTCATGATGTTCTATCCATTTAGGTTTGGAGATAAGTCGGCAGACGGTTTTTCATCACCGAATCTTTCGGTAGCGAAAATCGCCATTAACTCTCTGATATATTTGGATAACGCCGTTGAGAAAAAACGGCCTGCATAGCACATAATCTGGTATATCGTTTCGGGCGGAAACCGTCAGGGTTATCCGCCCGAGAGCCTATCTGTCGGACTAAACGTCTAACAGTAGACGCGCTGGATCTTCCAGCATCTCTTTCACTGTCACCAGGAAGCCAACGGACTCACGGCCGTCAACCAAACGGTGATCGTAAGACAGCGCCAGATACATCATCGGCAGAATAACGACCTGACCATCAACCGCCATCGGGCGATCTTTAATGGCGTGCATACCCAGAATCGCACTCTGCGGTGGGTTGATGATCGGGGTAGACATCAGAGAACCAAAGACGCCGCCGTTGGTAATCGTGAAGTTGCCACCCAGCAATTCTTCAACCGTCAGTTTGCCGTCACGGCCTTTCACAGCCAGCTCTTTGATACGCTTCTCGATGTCGGCCATGCCCAGCGCATCCACATCACGCAGCACTGGCGTAACCAGACCACGCGGGGTAGATACCGCGATGCTGACATCGAAGTAGTTGTGGTAAACCACATCTTCGCCATCAATAGACGCATTCACTTCTGGATAACGCTTCAGCGCTTCGACCACGGCTTTGATGTAGAAGGACATGAAACCCAGACGCACACCGTGACGCTTCTCAAATGCGTCGCCGTACTGCTTGCGCAGATCCATGATTGGCTGCATGTTGATTTCGTTGAAGGTCGTCAACATTGCCGTGCTGTTTTTCGCTTCCAGCAGACGTTCTGCAACACGCTTACGCAGACGCGTCATCGGTACGCGTTTTTCGCTGCGCGCGCCCAGAGCGGGTGCCGGAGAAGCCGCCGGAGCCTCGGACTTAGCCGCTTTAGCAGGCTCTTTCTTCTGGGCAGCCAAATGCTTATCCACGTCTTCACGGGTAATTCGACCGCCTACGCCGCTGCCTTTGATCGCAGCCGCATCGAGATCGTGCTCTGCAATCAAACGGCGAATCGCCGGGCTGAGCGCATCGCTGTTCTCTTCTTCCAGACCAGCCGTATGGCGCTGTGACGGTGTTGATTCTTTGCTCTGTGACTTCTCGCTGGTTTCTTTACCAGAGCTGTCGCCACGACGAATGCGACCCAGCAGCTGGCGAGACGTTACCGTAGCACCTTCCTCTTCCAGTATGGCATCCAGGATGCCGGCTTCAGTGGCAGGCACTTCCAGCACAACCTTGTCAGTTTCAATTTCAACCAGTACTTCATCGCGCTGAACGCTATCGCCTGGTTTTTTATGCCAGGTAGCAACAGTGGCGTCAGCGACGGATTCAGGCAGGTCGGGTACATGAATATCTACGCTACTCATTATCTATCCTTTTATTTAATCAACGTTCAGCGCGTCATCAACCAGATCTTGCTGTTGTTTCTGGTGTACGGACATATAGCCAACGGCGGGTGATGCAGACGCCGGGCGTCCTGCGTAACGTAAAGAAGCCCCAAACGGAATCACTTCACGGAAATGGTGCTGACTGCAATACCAGGCTCCCTGATTCAGCGGCTCTTCCTGACACCACACGAAATCGTGAACATGGGCAAACGATTCCAGCGCAGCTTGAACGGCCTGATGCGGGAACGGATAAAGCTGTTCGATACGGACGATCGCGACATCTTTTTGCTCGTTCTTGCGACGCTTTTCCAGCAAATCATAGTAGACCTTACCGGAACAAAGCACGACACGCTTCACGGCTGCCGGATCTAATTCTTCTACTTCACCAATCGCCGGCTGGAAGGAACCATTTGCCAGTTCATCCAGTGAAGATATCGCCAGCGGATGGCGCAACAGCGATTTCGGTGACATGACCACCAGCGGACGACGCATACCGCGCAGCGCCTGACGGCGAAGCATGTGATACACCTGTGCTGGCGTTGACGGAATACAGACCTGCATGTTTTGCTCAGCGCACAATTGCAGATAACGCTCCAGTCTAGCAGATGAGTGCTCTGGGCCCTGACCTTCGTAACCGTGCGGCAGCAGCATGACCAGACCACACATCCGGCCCCACTTCTGCTCACCGGAGCTGATGAACTGATCGATAACGACCTGCGCACCGTTGGCGAAGTCACCAAACTGCGCTTCCCAGATGGTCAGGGTGCGTGGTTCTGCGGTCGCATAGCCGTATTCAAACGCCAGAATCGCCTCTTCAGACAATACGGAGTCCCAAACATTGAACTCGCCCTGCCCGTTGTGTACGTGGTTCAACGGCGTGTAGCTGGAACCATTTTTCTGGTTATGCACCACAGCATGGCGATGGAAGAACGTACCGCGACCGCTGTCCTCACCAGACAAGCGAATCGGAATGCCTTCATCGACCAACGTGGCGTAAGCCAGCATTTCTGCCCCGCCCCAGTCAAATGGTTTGTTGCCCGCAGCCATTTCGGCACGGTCGGTATAGACTTTGGCAACACGAGGATGGATTTCAATCCCTTCTGGCACTTCGCTGATACGCTTTGCCAGTTCCTGCAAACGTTTCATTTCCGTTGCATGCGGATAAGGTTCATCCCACTCATGGTTCAGATACGGCGTCCAGGTAAAGGACTGCATATCCATCTGACGCCATTCTTCCACCACGCATTCACCCGCATCCAGCGCATCGCGGTACAGGTTGACCATCTCGGTGGCATCTTCCAGCGTGATGGATTTTTCCTGCTCCAGACGATCGGCGTATACCTTACGCGGCGTCGGGTGTTTCTTGATCTTCTGGTACATCATCGGCTGCGTTGCACTTGGCTCGTCAGCTTCGTTATGACCATGACGGCGATAACAAATCAGATCGATGAACACATCGCGCTTAAATTCATTACGGAAATCCAGCGCCAGACGCGTAACAAACGCCACCGCTTCCGGGTCGTCTGCGTTAACGTGGAAAATCGGTGCCTGTACCATTTTACCGATATCGGTACAGTACTCGGTGGAACGGATATCCAGCGGGTTAGACGTGGTGAAGCCGATACGGTTGTTGATAACAATACGCAGCGTGCCGCCAACTTCGTAGCCACGCACCGTCGACATATTCAACAGTTCCTGAACCACACCCTGACCACTGACTGCCGCATCGCCGTGAATGGTGATTGGCAGAACACGTGGACCACTCTGGCTATTCAGACGATCGAGACGCGCACGTACCGAGCCCGTCACTACCGGACTGACAATCTCCAGGTGCGATGGGTTAAACGCCAGCGCCAAATGCACCAGACCGCCAGCCGTCTCGAATTCAGACGAGAAGCCCTGGTGATATTTCACGTCACCGGTGCCCAAGTGTTCTTTATGCTTACCGGCAAATTCGTCGAACAGATCCTGAGATTTTTTGCCCAATACGTTGATCAGCACGTTGAGGCGGCCACGGTGTGCCATCCCCAATACCACTTCGCGAGTATCGTTTGCACCCGCATGGCGAATCAGCTCTTTCAGCATCGGAACCAGTGCATCACCGCCTTCCAGCGAGAAACGCTTGGCGCCAGGATATTTGGCACCCAGATAACGCTCCAGCCCTTCAGCTGCGGTTAACTCTTGCAGGAAACGACGTTTCTCTTCCAGAGAGAATGACGGCTGCCCCATTACCGATTCGATACGCTGCTGGATCCAGCGTTTCTCTTCCGTACTGGTCATGTGCATATATTCCGCACCGATAGAACCGCAATAGGTGCGTTTCAGTGCGTCATACAGATCTTCCAGCTTCATGGTGTCTTTGCCAATGGCAAAAGACCCCACGTTGAAAGATTCCTGTAGGTCATCCTGCGTCAGATTGTGGTAATCCAGATCCAATTCTGCAACAGGTTCCTGCGGGCGCAGGAAGATCGGGTCAAGGTTAGCTTGCTGATGTCCACGGAAGCGGAACGCATTGATCAGCTGCAATACCTTGACCTGCTTAGCATCAATATCGGGATCGGTGACTGACGAGGTAAAGCGCGAAGAGTCTTTCGCCAGACGGCGGAAATATTCACGCGTTTTGGAATGGAGTTGATCCGGTTTGACCCCACTCGTAGGCAATTGCTGGAAGATAGAGCGCCAGCTATGTTCGATCGAGTCAGGATCGGTTAAAAAATCTTCATAGAGTTGCTCTATGTAGGACTGATTCGCACCCGCCAAATAGGAGGAATCCAGCCAGGCCTTCATCGCGCCGTTCTGCATTATGATCCCTTAAGCTAATAAGCTTCAGTTTTCGCCGTGGTTAACATGTAATTAGTATCCGTATATTGTTCGCCGTAAAAACGGTTCACTTGTCGTACTTCGGTACGCGCTTAGGGTATCCATCCCCCCTAAGGAACCTTTAAAAACCGGTTCGGGCGCGTAAGCCGGTTTTTAAAGGTTTCCTGCGCTCCCTCTGAAGAATAGCAACTTCAGAGGGAGATACATGTTTTACTACTTAATCTTTATGCAATAACACGTTACGTACTGATTATCCGTTACGCGCTGCGGTGCAACAGCATAGATTTAATATGGCCAATAGCCTTAGTCGGGTTCAGCCCTTTCGGACACACGTTGACGCAGTTCATGATGCCGTGGCAGCGGAAGACGCTGAATGCATCGTCCAGATCGTCCAGTCGTGGATTACTTTCCGTATCGCGACTGTCAATCAGGAAACGATACGCCGCCAGCAGCCCCGCAGGTCCAACAAACTTGTCAGGGTTCCACCAGAACGATGGGCAAGACGTTGAACAGCAGGCACACATGATGCATTCATACAACCCATCCAGTTTGGCACGTTGTTCTGGCGATTGCAGATGTTCGCGCGCCGGCGGATTTTTCCCATTATTCAACAGGTAAGGCTTTATTTTCTCATATTGAGCATAGAACTGCCCCATGTCCACTACCAAATCACGCACAACGGGTAATCCCGGTAAAGGACGGATAACAATTTTGCCTTTTCCACGCTGTAACGCGGAAACAGGCGTAATACAGGCCAGCCCGTTTTTACCGTTCATGTTAACGCCGTCAGAACCACAGACGCCTTCACGGCAGGAACGACGAAATGAGAGCGTCGGATCCTGTTCTTTCAGCAGCATCAGCGCATCCAGCAGCATCATGTCGCGGCCTTCTTCCGCCTCTAACTGATAATCCTGCATCCGCGGAGCATCATCAACATCCGGGTTGTAACGATAAATAGAAAATTCGAGTTTCATCGTTTGATCTCCGCGATTAATAAGTACGTATTTTCGGCGGGAACGCCGGACGCAGTTTAGGCTGCATGTTCACCTCACGGCGCGTCATGCTGTCGGTTTGCGGCAGATACAACGAATGGCACAACCAATTTTCATCATCGCGTTCTGGGTAGTCGAAGCGACTGTGCGCGCCACGGCTTTCGGTACGGAAGTTAGCCGATACCGCTGTCGCGTACGCGGTTTCCATCAGGTTATCCAGCTCCAGACACTCGATACGCTGGGTGTTGAACTCGCTTGAGGTGTCATCTAAACGCGCATTTTTCAGGCGTTCACGAATCACTTTCAGCTCTTCCAACCCTTTCGCCATCGCATCACCTTCGCGGAAGACCGAGAAGTTATTCTGCATACAGGATTGCAGCGCCTTGCGGATTTCAACCGGATCTTCCCCTGAACGGGTATTGTTCCAGCGGTTCAGACGGTCGAGCGAGGCTTCAATATCGGATTCGCTGGCATCACGGCTTTCGCCCTGCTCGTTCAACGACTCTTGCAGATGAATACCCGCTGAGCGACCGAATACCACCAGATCAAGCAGCGAGTTACCGCCCAGACGGTTAGCACCATGAACCGAGACGCAGGCAATTTCACCCACAGCAAACAGCCCTGGAATCACCACATCTTCGCCTTTCTCATTCACCGTCAACGCCTGACCGCTCACTTTGGTCGGAATACCGCCCATCATGTAGTGGCAGGTTGGGATAACAGGAATCGGCTCTTTCACTGGATCGACGTGAGCAAATGTGCGAGACAGCTCCAGAATGCCCGGCAGACGGGATTCCAGAACATCTTTACCCAGATGGTCCAGTTTCAGCTTGGCGTGTGGTCCCCACGGGCCTTCACAGCCACGGCCTTCACGAATTTCGATCATAATGGAACGGGCAACCACATCACGGCCAGCCAGATCTTTCGCGTTTGGCGCATAACGTTCCATGAAGCGTTCACCGTGTTTGTTCAGCAGGTAACCGCCTTCACCACGGCAACCTTCTGTCACCAGCACACCCGCACCAGCAATACCCGTTGGGTGGAACTGCCACATTTCCATGTCCTGCAACGGAACGCCAGCACGCAGCGCCATGCCCACACCGTCACCTGTATTAATGTGTGCATTGGTGGTGGACTGGTAAATACGGCCCGCGCCACCAGTTGCCAGTACAGTCGCTTTCGCTTTGAAATAGACCACTTCACCGGTTTCGATACAGATCGCCGTACAGCCGACAACCGCGCCATCCTGATTCTTCACCAGATCGAGGGCGTACCATTCGGAGAAGATAGTGGTGTGATTTTTCAGGTTCTGCTGATACAGCGTATGCAGCAGGGCATGACCGGTACGGTCAGCCGCCGCCGCAGTACGCGCGGCCTGCTCGCCGCCAAAGTTCTTGGATTGACCACCGAACGGACGCTGATAAATACTGCCATCATCCAAACGGGAGAACGGTAATCCCATGTGTTCCAGTTCCAGAATCGCTTCTGGGCCGGTTTTACACATATATTCAATGGCGTCCTGATCGCCAATGTAGTCCGACCCTTTTACGGTGTCGTACATATGCCATTCCCAGTTGTCCTCATGGGTGTTGCCTAGCGCGACGGTAATGCCGCCCTGCGCGGACACGGTATGGGAACGGGTTGGGAACACTTTCGATAACAGGGCACAGGACAGGCCCATTTGGGAAATTTGCAGCGCGGCGCGCATACCTGCGCCACCCGCACCCACAACAACTGCATCAAATTCTCTGACTGGCAAATTCATCACGCACCCCACACCACAATAGTTCCATAAATGACGTACACCAACAGCGCAACCACAATCGCCAACTGTAAAGTCAGGCGTAAGGCCAGCGGTTTAATGTAATCGGTCAGCACTTGCCACATCCCTATCCAGGCATGAACCAGAATGGAAAATAACGTTAGCAGTGTGAATACTTTGGTGAGGGCCATCGCGAAGAAACCACGCCATATTTCATACGTGATGTCGCCAGCCGTAGCAATAAAACCAATAATATAAATTACATACAGAACAATGACGATGGCGGAAGCGCGAATCAGTAACCAATCGTGTACGCCATTGCGTCCTAACGCAGAAGCATTGCTTACCATACGAGGACTCCAGCCAAAATTGAAAGCACGACAGTAATAATAAAGGAGATATTTGCAGAACGCTTACCTGCGGCAAAGTCTTCTTCTATATAGCCAAAATCCATCAACAGGTGACGTATACCACCAACAATGTGATAAGCCAACGCGACGAGGATGCCCCAAACGATAAACTTGACGATGAAGCTATCCATAATTTCCGCAGCGCGCAGGAACCCTTCCTCGGAAGAAAGAGAAGTGCCTAACAGCCACAGTAAAATACCGACAGCGACAAAGGTGATAACGCCGGAGACGCGGTGAAGAATAGATGCTATCGCAGTAACGGGGAACTGGATCGTCTGCAATTCCAGATTGACAGGTCTTTGTTTTTTCACGGATTTGCCCACACAGCTTTTATTATTGTTTCTTCCTCCGGGCCTGATGTGAGGTCAGACAGCATGAAAGTTACGGCCCTGAAAAGTGGGTTTACGATACGCGCTCAAACATCGACATTCCGGTGTCTAAACAGCGCATGATCCTTTCATACTGGGTGCTCCTACTGCAGGGTGATTCCGGAGACCTGTCGGCAGTATAGGTACTTCACATTCCCATTACAATTCCCATACAAACTGTTTGGTGACATTTGCCCCGAACAGTGATTTAGATCACGAATTTCACAATTTATATAAAATTAATTATCTGATTTGACAAAAGTTCAACATTTCAATTACAACTAGGGGATTGAATTCCTTATGATGTGTTAAAGCACAACGGCGACACTTCCACACTGGCGTAACTTATGTAACAGTGGGGAGAGTCCACGTAAAAGTCATAGGTAATGACTACAATCTATTCAGAGCACAACTCATTTATCTGAATATCGTTAATTACCTGGAGAACGAATTTTTCATCCTGAATGCGGCTATCCGCCTTACTCTGTATCCTATTTGACGACTGTGTCACGACAGAGTTTCACCGGCCATTATTCGCCCGGTGTACAGGCATGACGGTATTTCTTCAGTGAGAATATTTAAAATTAAAGCGCTAAGGAGACTGTAAATGGCTGATAAGAAAGCAACACTTACTCTAGAGGGTAAAGATCCAATTGAGCTAAATGTCCTATCAGGTACATTGGGGTATGATGAGATTGATATTCGTCCCCTCGGTTCTAAAGGTTACTTCACATTTGACCCCGGCTTTACCTCTACCGCATCTTGCGAATCCAAGATTACCTATATCGACGGCGACGAAGGCATCTTGCTACATCGTGGCTTCCCGATTGCCCAACTGGCTGAAAAATCGAATTATCTTGAAGTTTGTTACATCCTGCTGTTCGGCGAAGTCCCGACGGTAGAACAGTATGAAACCTTCAAGACCACCGTGACGCGTCACACCATGATCCATGAGCAGATTACTCGTCTGTTCCACGGTTTCCGTCGTGATTCACATCCAATGGCCGTATTGTGCGGCGTCACGGGTGCACTGGCGGCGTTCTATCACGATTCACTGGACATTAACATTGAGCGCCACCGCGAAATCGCGGCCTACCGCCTGCTGTCCAAAATGCCGACCGTTGCAGCAATGTGCTACAAATACTCACTGGGTCAGCCGTTTGTTTATCCGAAAAACAACCTGTCCTACGCCGGTAACTTCCTGCACATGATGTTCTCCACCCCTTGTGAAGAATATGTTGTGAATCCGGTGTTGGAACGTGCCATGGACCGTATCCTAATCCTGCATGCCGATCACGAACAAAACGCCTCGACGTCTACCGTGCGTACCGCAGGTTCATCAGGTGCGAATCCATTTGCCTGTATCGCCGCGGGGATCGCCTCGCTGTGGGGACCGGCACACGGCGGCGCGAACGAAGCCTGCCTGCGTATGCTGGAAGAAATCAGCAGCGTGGAGCACATCCCTGCGTTTATCGAACGTGCAAAAGACAAGAACGACTCCTTCCGCCTGATGGGCTTCGGTCACCGTGTGTACAAAAACCACGACCCGCGCGCTACCGTCATGCGTGAAACCTGCCATGAAGTGCTGAAAGAGCTGGGCAGAAAAGACGACCTGCTGGAAGTGGCGATGGAGCTGGAGCATATCGCGCTGAACGACCCGTACTTCATTGAGAAGAAACTGTACCCGAACGTGGACTTCTACTCCGGCATCATCCTGAAAGCGATGGGTATTCCGTCTTCCATGTTTACCGTTATCTTTGCGATGGCGCGTACCGTGGGCTGGATTGCGCATTGGAGCGAAATGCACGCCGACGGCATCAAGATTGCCCGTCCACGTCAGCTGTATACCGGCTACGACAAACGTGACTTTACGTCCAATCTGAAAAACGATTAATCCATTCAGTACAGGCAAAAAGGCCGGATATCACATCCGGCCTTTGTTTTTATCCTACACTGATTTTCAATGGTGATTGAAATACGGATAATCAGCGCAGTTAGTCATGGAATACTTTCGTAAGGTAAACCTGTTTAGCGTCTTTATTAACCCAGATATAGAAGGTTGCCCCTTCAATCTCAGTACGCTTTTTCCACACATCTTCCTCCCCCTGCTTACGTTTCTGCTGCTCATATCCTAATGTTGTGAGGTACGTTTTTAGCAGAGTCGTGTCAGAGGTATCATTAAAAATGATAGCATTTGATGGCGCATAACCATCACCGGGCACATATTCAAAAGCGTAATTGCTCGATATCCTTGGGGCCTTGCGGATATCTTCATCGGTGAACGCATAGTAGGTAAAATACTCACTTTCAGTATACGTTCTTATCTCCGTGGAACCCGACACCACAATAAATATAAATAACATCCCAACCATTGCCGCAGGAACCAAAAGCAGTAATAGATATTTGATTACTTTCATGCCCGAACTCTTCCACCTTTGGTTTTGTTAAATTCTAGTGTTGTACCGTCATCCGTTAGAATGTTAACTACGCCAGAAGTAAAATCATTCCATGGTCGAACCCAAGTCATAAAGTGAGGTAGATTTGCTATATAAGGTGTATGTCGTATACAAGCATCTTGCGGATCAGGAAAAATAATAGGGCGGAAACCCTGATTCTTATGGGAGCCAATGGCACCATAAAAATCCCAACGCCTAAGCGCTGCATCACGGCTTACAGGGCGGACACGATAAGAATATTGGCCAGGAATTAATGCGCGATAAAATCCCAACAGATCTGAAACCAAATCCTCACCACTGAATCCACTATCTGTATACCATGAGAATAGATCATATTGCTGTTTTTCAAATCGAGGGGCAATATTCATAAGCATCGCAAGCATTATGCTATTGATATCGTCTCGGCTTCTCCCGCTCTTGATTTCCCATCGATTGAACTTTCCTATACCAACGTTATGACCGAATTTTTTGTATCGCATATCTTGGCGATACATAACGCGATAACTCTTTTCTCCAGAGCTTTCACCGGCCAAAAACTGCTGTTTTAATTCAACAATATCGTCTCCCCTTGCATGGCCCATATCAACCCAGCCCAGCAATTCGGTATAAACAATACCTGATTTGAGCCTATCAAAGAGAGAACCGTCCCTAATGTCACTTCTATTACTCATACGAAATCCTTTTCAATTAATCTAAAAACTGCACAGCGCCCTTTAACTCTGGCAGTGCGGGCACCAATAAAACGGGCGTGATGACAGCATCGTTCTTTCAATCATTCCGCCGCAGCGCTCACAGCGATCCCCTTCACGATGGAAAACCTTGAACGAAAAAATCGCCCCGTGATGTCGATTCTCATCAACAGTGCCACGCGTGTTGTAGGACAAACGGGGAATATCCAGCAGCGCGTGACTCAACGTCTGTAACTGTTCCTCATTCAACTGCGCTGCCGTGTGTTGGGGGGCTAACTGTGCCTGCCAGAGAATCTCGACGCGCAGATAATTCCCCAGTCCAGCAAGAAATGCCTGATCCAGCAGCAACCCACTAAACTGGCGACGGCGAAAGCGCGGTAATAACAGACGCTCACACACCTGTTCCGGCGTCAGTGAGAGATCCAAGACATCAGGGCCAATACGTTGCAGGAAAGGATGCGTCGAGAGCATATTCGGCGTCAGCATTTGAATATCTGACGCGCTGTAAAGCAGAATAGCGCGATCCTGCGTTTCCAGCCGGACGCGCAAATCCCGCTTTGTTTCCGGTGATTCCCCCGCATTCACGACTCGCCACACGCCATAGAGCTGATTATGGCTATACAACACCCGATCGTTGCTAAAATAGGTCAGCAGCGCCTTCCCATGCGTTTCAATCTGCCTGACCTGTTGCCCAATCAATTCTGCTTCGTATGGCTTCAGTTCTGGAAACGCAAACCAGACACGCGTCAGCGTTTTGCCCACGACGGCCTCAACCAGCTTATCAGCCGCCCGACGAATTTCCGGTCCTTCCGGCATACTTTACTCCCTGAAAATCAGACGCCCTGGATAGGGCGTGATTAACCAAACGAAGAACTGATCCAGATTAATGTAATGAGCCGCCAGTCACCGCCACATCAACCTGCTGCACCAGCGATTGCTTGACCATCACTTCCAGCGCCGCCGTGACTAACGGTGTAGGCATGCTCGGTTCACCGGGGTGTCGTGCAGCCTGTTCCGGCGAATAGGGAATGTGAACGAATCCGCCGCGCACCACATCGCCCTGCTGATGTAACTGGTGTAAAAGTCCGTACATCACATGATTGCAGACAAACGTCCCTGCGGTTTGCGACACCGACGCGGGGATACCCGCCACGCGCAATGCCTGCACCAGCGCTTTCACTGGCAGCGTCGAAAAATATGCCGCAGGTCCGCCTTCTACCACCGGCGTATCAATAGGCTGGTTGCCCCGGTTATCCGCAATGCGGGCGTCATTAATATTAATCGCCACGCGTTCGACAGAAATATCAGTACGACCGCCCGCCTGCCCCACCGCGATCACCACTTCCGGCTGCCATTCGGCTATCGCGCGGTAAAGTTGTTCCAGCGATAGATCGAAGACGCAAGATAAACGGCAGGCCACCACGCGCACACCGCCAACTTCTCGCTGATGAAGTACTTTTACCGCTTCCCATGAGGGATTAATCGCTTCGCCCTCAAAAGGTTCAAACGCCGTGATCAAAACGGTTTTCATCGGTTATCCCCGTCATACAAAAAATAATGATTATGCCGCCGCAACCGCGATCTGATGCTGGCTAAAGCAGTTACGCAGCTTGCGGGCAAACAGCAGCGCGTGTTGCCCATCGCCGTGAATACATACGGTATCCGCTTGTACGTTAACCCAAGAGCCGTCGATCGCCCTAACCCGCTGGCGTTGAATCATCTCCAGCGTCTGCGCCAACGCCAGCTCATCACTGTTAATCAACGCTCCCGCCTGAGTGCGCGGCACCAGCGATCCGTCAGGCAGATAGCAGCGATCGGCGAACACTTCCTGACGCGTCTCCAACCCCAGCCGTTGCCCAGCGCGGATTAATTCGCTTCCCGCCAGACCGACTAAGCGCAACGCCGGATTCACCACCTTCACCGCCTTGGCTATCGCATCAGCCAGCGCCGGTTCACACGCCGCCTGATTGTAAAGCATACCGTGAGGCTTAACGTGCGACAGCTTGCCGCCTTCAGCCGCGACAATCGCACTCAGCGCGCCGAGCTGATACACCATCTGGGCAAAGACAATTTCCGCAGGCACATTCATCGCCTTGCGGCCAAAATTTTCACGATCGAGAAAGCTCGGGTGTGCGCCAAGCGCGACCCTATAACCGATTCCCCAACGCACTGACTGACGCATGGTTTGCGCATCACCGGCATGAAATCCACAGGCAATATTGGCTGACGTCACCAGCTTCAGCAGCGCTTCGTCATGCTCGCCGCCCTCACCCAGATCGGCATTCAGATCAATAATCATGCAGCCTCCACGCCAGCTGTTCGAGGTAACGCCGCTGTTCTTCGGCCGCTTTTTGCGCCTGAGCCTGCGTACAGTGAATAAAATGTATCGGCTCACCGAGTCGGATTTGTGCCAGATGGAATAAATCCGCTTCGATCACCGTCGCAATACGTGGGTAACCGCCGGTTGTCTGCGCATCCGCCAGCAGTACGATAGGGTGACCATTGTGCGGAACCTGCACGACGCCCGGCAGCAGCCCATGCGATGGCAGCTCGCGCGGTTTGCTACCCCGTAATGCAGCACGCTGTAGATCAGCGCCCAATAAACGGTAGCCCATGCGGTTACTTTGCGGGCTCAGTTGCCAGGACGTTCGCCAGAACAATTCCTGCATCTCTTCGCTGAATTCCTGATACTCCGGCCCTGGTAATGCCCGCACGCGGTTGCCGAACAACAGCTGCTTGATACCGACTTCTCGCGTCAGTTCGCGAGTTGGCGTACCCAGAGGAAGTTCATCGCCATCCATCAGCAAACGTCCGTCAAAGCCCCCAAAACCGGCTTTCAAGTCGGTACTGCGCGAGCCAAGCGCTTCCGGCACATCCACGCCGCCGGACAGCGCCAGATAGCTACGCATTCCGTTACGCGGCATGCGCATTTTCAACGTTTGTCCCGGCTTCACAGCGAAACGCCAGCCTGTCCAGAGTGGTTTTCCATCCAGTTCGGCATGACAGTCCGCACCGGTTAGCGCCACCCAGCAGGCGGTGGTGAATATTGCGGTAAACTTACCCAGCGTAATTTCCAGCGCGGCAGCATTCTCCGCGTTGCCCACTAGCAGGTTGGCCATTGCCAGGGCAGGCAGATCGAGCGCGCCTGACTGGCTGATACCCAAACGGCGAAAACCGACGCGGCCGCCGTCCTGCACCGAAGTATGCAATCCGGCATGAATAACCTTCAGCATACGCCCTCCTTCTGTGGCAAAAACCGAACGTTATCACCGGGACGTAGCAACGTTGGCGGCATCGTTTGTGGATTAAACAATTTCAGCGAGGTGCGACCAATCAGCTGCCAGCCACCGGGCGTCGCCAGCGGATAAATCCCCGTCTGTGCGCCACCAATCCCGACCGATCCTGCTGCCACGCGCAGGCGCGGCTCAGCGCGGCGCGGCATATGCAGTTTCTCGTTTAATCCGCCGAGGTAGGCAAAACCCGGCTGGAAGCCCAAAAAGTAAACCACATACTGTGCGGCTGCATGTGCTTCCACAACCTGACTCACTGTCAGGCCACTGTGAGCGGCAACCTCCACCAAATCCGGCCCTGCCTCTCCGCCATACACGACGGGAATGTCGATATCGCGTGGGTCAAACGCCAGCGATTCGCTCTCTTCCCACCAGCGCTGCAAGCGTTCAATCGCATCGAGCGCCACCAACTGCGGATGCGCCAACAGCACCGTCAGATTATTCATGCCTGGAATCGCTTCCAGCACCTCTTCATGATGGTTCAGGCGCTCGGCAAGCCCCCATATCCGCTGCTGGCTCTCCAGCGACATTGGCGGTTCCAGTTCCAGAACCACAGCTCTCTCACCCAGAAGATAACACCGTGCTCGTTGCAATCTTTCCTCCTGAATCGCGTTTTATCCGTTATGGTGAACATGGCTAAATGATTAGCGAGGCTTACTGTTCTATTTTCTTCTTAACAGCTAAGCAACAACGATGCCAATATCAAAAATGTGACATCATTCCTGTGCGGTACAGAGACTTTCAATCCGTCACGCGGGGTTAGGAATATCAATAAATGTCACATCAAAACCATGCTGTGCCGCCAGCCATTCGCCCAACGCTTTGATGCCGCCGCGTTCGGTGGCATGGTGTCCGGCAGCAAAAAAGTGCAGCCCCATTTCGCGCGCGATATGAATCGTTTGCTCAGACACTTCACCAGTAATAAACGCATCGACCCCGAAGCGGGCCGCTTGTTCAATAAATCCCTGACCGCCGCCGGTACACCAGGCCACGCGTTGTATCTGTTGCGGTGCATTATCCCCACAATGCAGCACGCTACGCCCCAGCCGTTTTTCTACACGGCGGCAAAAAGCATCTGCCGTCATGGGCTGCGCCAGTTCACCATACGGCACCAGCGGCTCGATCGCCCCCTGCACCTGAATCTCCAGCAGCGCCGCCAGCTGTGCGTTATTCCCCAGTTCCGGGTGTGCATCCAGCGGCAAGTGATAGCCGTACAGGTTGATATCATTGAGCAACAGCGTTTTCAGTCGGTTACGCTTCATACCACAGACAATCTGTGGTTCGTTTTTCCAGAAGTAGCCGTGGTGAACCAGAATCGCATCGGCCTGCTTTTCTACCGCCGCATCCAACAGCGCCTGTGAGGCCGTTACGCCCGTCACAATACGTTTTACCTCTGCACGCCCTTCAACCTGTAAACCGTTCGGTGCGTAGTCCTGAAACGTCGCCGTGCTCAGTTTCTCGTTAATGATTCTTTCCAGTTCCACATTACGCATACTTACTGTTCTCTTCTCGATCGTTATCCGCCATACCGATATTTTTGGCCGCCTCGAACGCCGCCAGCGTATCCTGACGCGCGGTTTTATGGTCGACGATTGGCAGCGGATAGTTCAGCTGATGGTGGTGTTTGTCAGCCCAGCGATGGGGCTGATGAATATCTTTATCCGGCACAGCGGCCAGTTCAGGCAGCCAGTGGCGAATAAACCGACCTTCTGGGTCGAAGCGCTCGCCCTGCGTTGTCGGGTTGAAAATACGAAAATAAGGTGCCGCGTCGGTGCCTGTTGACGCCGCCCACTGCCAGCCGCCGTTATTCGCCGCCAGATCGCCATCCAGCAGTTGCGACATAAAGTAGCGTTCGCCTTCACGCCAATCGATCAGTAAATCTTTGACAAGAAAACTGGCGCAAATCATACGCAGGCGATTGTGCATCCATCCCGTTTCATTCAGTTGACGCATCGCCGCATCCACGATCGGGTAGCCCGTTTTCCCCTGTTGCCAGGCGGCTAAATCTTCCGGTGATTCCCGCCATTTCACCCACTGCGTCCACGCGGTGAACGGTCGGTGTTTACACAGCTGCGGCCAAGAGACAATCAGGTGGCGGTAAAACTCACGCCAGACCAGTTCGTTAAACCAAGTGAATGCCCCGCCCTCACGCCGTTCCAGCATATCCGGACATTCGGCGCGCAGGCGGTTGAAGCATTGGCGCGGCGAAACTATCCCAAGCGCCAGATACGGAGAAATTTTGCTGGTGCCGGGTAGCGCCGGAAAATCCCGCTGCTGATCGTAATCCTGCACCTGTTCGCGACAAAAACGGCGCAGCTGCTGTAATGCCGCGCGTTCGCCGCGAGGAAAATCTTCACTATCCACTTCGCGCTGCGGATAGCTGAACGGTGCCAGTTCCACCGTGTTATCGATCGGCTCACCGCGTGCTTCCGGTGCCGGTACGCACGTCGTATCCGACTCCAGCAGACGTTTGATAAAGGCCTGGCGAAAGGGCGTAAACACCTTATACATTTCGCCGTTGCCCGTCAGCACGCTACCCGGCGGCAACAACAGGCTGTCATGATAACCGTGACAAACCACGCTATCCGCCAGCCGATCTTTCACCTGCTTATCACGCAGGCGCTCGTTGATTTCATACTGATAATTGTAGAAAAGATCGGTGGCCTGCTGCTGCGCACAAAACTGCACCAGCCAGTCAACCGACGCCGCAAAGTCAGCACATTCGTGGTAATGCAGCGGGATACCTTTTTCTGCCAGCGCCTGCTGTACCAGCGTCAGGTTCTCCAGCAGAAAGGCCGCCTGACGCGGAGCCATATCGTGCTTTTCCCACTGTACGGGCGTGGCGATAAAGACGGCAAGCACCGTCGCGTTCGGATCCTGACAGGCCGCGTACAGCGCCAGATTATCGGTAACGCGCAGGTCGTTACGTAGCCAGACTACATGCGTAACGACATGATGTGTAACTACATGCGTGGTCATGAAATTCCTCGGGCGGTCAAACTAGTGTCCGTAACGCAGGCGTAATGCCTCGGGGTACGGCTCAAAGTAACGCTGCTGAGCCAGATACGCATCGGGGTATTCCGCCATGTAATGTTTTAGCAACGTGATAGGTGCCAGTAGCGGCTGCAAGCCTTGTCGATAGCGATCGATGAGCTGCGCCAGTTCCTGTCGCTGTTGAGCGTTAAGCTGACGTCGGAAGTAGCCCTGCACGTGCATCAGCACATTGGTATGGTTGCGCCGCGTCGCAGGCTTCGACAACAGCTTCATTAGCCGCTTCCGATACTCAACGATGTAGTCTTCCAGCGATTCCCATTTATCGATCCCCGCAACAAACGGCCCCAGTTCGCGGTATTCCGGCTGGGAATGCGCCAGCAGCAGGAGTTTATAGCGGCTATGAAAGGCAATCAGCGCACCACGGCTCAGGCCGTTTTGCCATAGCTGATTCAGTTCGTGTAACGCATAAACGCGCTCAATGAAATTTTCTCGCAAGCCAGGATCCTGCAGGCGTCCGTCTTCCTCAACCGGTAGCCAAGGCATTTGCCGCATCAGCTCCTGCGTAAACAGGCCGATACCACTTTTACGCGCATCCTTTTGCGTTTCATTGTAAACCTTCACGCGCTCCATACCGCAGCTCGGCGATTTGGCGCAGACGATATAACCGCATAAGTGCTGAAGCTGACTGACTTTGTCAGCGGAAAACACCGTCATCTGCTGGGTAACATCCAGCGGCGAACCATTGCTGGCACGCATCGTGATATGGCTTTCCCCTTCTCGCACCAGCCTGAGTGCCGGACGCGGCACCGGTAAACCAATCGCCATTTCTGGGCAGACCGGTTCAAAACGAAAATAGGGTGCCAGTTGTTCAGCGGCAAACGTCAAACGCTTGTGTCCGCCATCAAATCGCACGGGATTACCGAGCAAACAGGCGCTGATACCAACAGGGATGAGTTCGAGCGTCATGATTTATCCTTACGCTTGTCATATATGGTTTGCCTTGATGGCATTCTGCAAACCCTCTGACCAGCATAGCGGATTTCACCACGATTCTGTGCAGTCGTAGCGAAGAATAAAGTAATAAATCATGAGATTGATGGATTATGTCGATCAAATAAGACGATTTTCTCTGCGAGCGAAATTGATATCCAAAACGTGCATCGCGAGTATCGTTTCGTCTGTCATCAAATAGCCTTATTCCCCCACTACAATCCCCATTCCGATATAGAGTCCCAAAGAGGATACCCCATGTTTTTTCCCCTGCTTTACTGGCGGGACGCTTTGCTATGGCCTTTAACTAGGCAACCCCAAAGCGCTCGCCCGATCCACCGATATCAAAATGGATATCACCTCCCGGTCTGGCACGGAGGTGATGATGACCACGACTGAATTCACCACGCCCGCCGCGATTGCGATCGACAAATTGTCCCACGCTTTCGCAGGCAAAACGGTTCTCGATTCCATCAGCCTCAATGTGCCAAAAGGCACCATTCTGGCCCTGCTGGGGCCTTCCGGCTGCGGCAAAAGTACGTTGCTAAAGCTGCTGGCCGGTCTGTTACAGCCGGATGTGGGCACCATTCATTTTGGCGATCGTCAGGTTGCTGGTCACCAGCTATCCCTGCCGCCAGAGCAGCGCAATCTGGGCATGGTCTTTCAGGACTACGCGCTTTGGCCACATATGACGGTTGCACAAAACGTCGGGTTTCCGCTGCTAATGAGGAAGGTTCCGCGCGATCTCTGCCGCCAACGGGTGGAAGTCACGCTAGCGCGCGTCGGTCTGGCTGATTTTGCCGATCGAAAACCTGCTGATTTATCCGGCGGCCAGCAACAGCGAGTCGCACTGGCGCGCGCCATCATCGCGGAGCCGAACATTCTGCTCTTCGATGAACCGCTATCCAATCTCGACCGGGATCTACGTGAATCGCTTTGCCAGGAGATGGCATCGCTCTTACGCCATCTTGGTACCACCGCCGTGTATGTCACTCACGACAGAGGCGAAGCCAACATACTGGCGCACCGTATTGTTCACATGTCGCAAGGCCACATTACTGATATCACCACACATTAACTTTGGGAAAAAACACAATGAAAAACAATCTGTTTACCATGAATCAACGAGGCATCATTATGGGTATAGCTCTCTCATTAGCGGCGGTAGCAGGCAGCGCACAGGCCCTGACGCTGTACACCGCCGGACCGGGAGCACTGGCGAAGAAACTGGCAGCAGGTTATGAAAAGCAGACTGGCGTGAAAGTTGATGTCTTTCAGGCGACAACCGGTAAAGTCATGGCAAGACTAGAAGCCGAACAGGCCAATCCACGTGCCGATGTTCTTATTTCTGCCTCCTGGGATACGGCGACAGATTTGCAGCAGCGTGGCTGGCTGTTGGAATTTGATAGCCCGAATGCGGCCACCGTGCCTGCACAGTTCAAAGCGCCTTTCTATGTGGCACAGGGCATTTCCGCATTGGGCATTGTCTGGAACAGCAAGAGTGGTACTCCAGAGCCCAAAGACTGGAACGACCTCACCAAACCTGAATTTAAAGATAAAGTCACCACGCCAGATCCCGCGCTGTCCGGTGCCTCACTCGATCTGCTAATTGGTTTGCAAAATGCGGAAAAAGATAAAGCCTGGGAGATGTTCGATCGCTTAAAAGCCAACGGTATGATCATCGCCGGCCCGAACGCACAGGCATTAACGCCGGTGCTGCAAGGCGCGAAAGCCGCCGTTTTTGGTGCCGTGGACTACGTTTCTTACGGCAGCATGGAGTCTGGCGAATCCATTAAAGTCATTTTCCCTTCCAGCGGCACCGTCATTGCCCCTCGCCCGATGATGATCCTGAAAAGCAGCAAAAACCAGCAGCAGGCAAAAGACTTCATCAACTACATGCTGTCGCCTGAAGGCCAGAAAGCAGTAGCGGAAGCCTGGCTGATGCCCGCGCGTCAGGACATTGATGCCAAGCGTCCTGTATTTAAGAACCTGACATTGCTGCCAGAAGGTGATAGCGCGTCAACGTCCCGTGCTGCCGTTCTCGATCGCTTTGCCACCTTATTTGGTCAGCGCTAAGCCTGTTCAGTCATGACAGCCCCCGGATAGTTCGAGTGGCATGACACTAGATAATGCCCTGCTGACGACCGTCAGCAGGGCTGGAGTATCAGATGAACAAGTTTGCTTTACTGCCACTGCTTACGGTGGCGGTACTTTTTACTCTGGTTGGCATTCCCGTATTGTTCGTTGCGCTACAGGCGATCTTCCCGAACTTGGGTGCGGGCTCTTTTTCGAACCCGTTCTCGGCATTCGCAGAAGTCTTCGCACAGGCGCGCTTGTTCGCGCTGTTGAAAAATACGCTGCTGCTTGGGCTGGGTGTTGCCCTGTGCTGTGCGGTCATTGCTATTCCACTCGGTGCGTTGCGCGGGCTCTTTGCGCTACCGCTGGCAAGGTTTTGGGATTTACTGTTTCTCATTCCATTCCTGATCCCACCTTATATTGCTGGGCTGTCGTGGATGCTGGCGCTACAGCCACGAGGCTATGCGGAACAGCTATTACCCATTCAACTCGGTGAGGTTCTGTTTTCACTGCCCGGCATGATTGGTGTCATGACGCTGAATATTTTCCCAGTCGTCTATTTCGCCGTTTCGCGCAGTATGGCCGCAAGCGGAAACCGTCTGGCGGATGTCGCTCGCGTTCACGGTGCCAGCGGCTGGCAGGCCTTCTTGCGAGTCACGCTGCCATTGTCGCTACCTGCGACAGCGGCCAGCCTGCTGCTTGCCTTCACGCTGGCGATCGAAGAGTACGGCATACCCGCCGCATTGGGATCACGTGCCGGTATTCAGGTCCTGACGACAAATATCGAGCAACGTCTGGCGGACTGGCCGATCGATCTCTCCGGTTCAGCGGTGCTGTCTTTGCTGTTGGTCGCCATCGCGCTCTGCGCATTTACTTTACAGCGGGCGATGGTCGCCGGTAGCAATGTGGAAACCACCACTGGCAAACCCGCCGCCATTGTTACTCGTCCATTAGGAGTATGGCGCTGGCCGGTATTAATGCTATTTAGCGCCGTCGGGCTGCTGGCCGTCGGGATTCCACTGGCTTCCATGCTGATTACCGCGTTTTCTGCCACTATCTCTAGCACGATTTCCTGGCAAAATTTAACGTGGCAGCACTTCACCATGTTGGCTGATTACGAAAACGAAGCGCTACCCGCCTTGACGACCAGCCTGGGGTTGGCTGTCGGCAGCGCGTTGCTGACGGGAACGGTCGGCTTTCTGGCATCCTGGTTTGTGGTCGCCAAGCGTATTCGGGGAGCGGCAGTGTTGGATGGCCTATCGATGCTACCCGCCGCGCTGCCGGGAATCGTTGTCGGAGTGGGGTTGATACTCGCCTGGAACCAAAGCTTCTGGCCGATCACGCCCTATAACACTTGGGTGATTTTGCTGCTGTCATACAGTTGCCTGCTGCTGCCCTACCCCGTCCGCTACAGCAGTGCTGCATTGGCGCAAATCGGCAGTAATCTGGAGTCAGCGGCGCGCGTTCACGGCGCTAGCGCGATGGCGGCATTACGGCTGATTGTGTTCCCGCTGGTATTCCCCAGCTTGCTGGCAGCGATGATGCTGGTCTTTGCCGTCGCATCACGCGAGCTGGTGACATCACTCCTGCTATCACCTGCCGGTGTGCAAACAGTGTCTATTTTCGTTTGGCGTCAGTTCGAGCAAGGTTCCGTCGGGGATGGGATGGCGATGGCAAGCGTTGCCGTATTTATCAGCCTATCGGTGATGTTGCTGGCATTACGATTTCATGCGCTAAAAACAAAATAAGCGCCAGATCCGTAGCGGAAATGGCGCTTAATCAGTACCGTTGAATGTTTCAAACTCGTGGCGTCAGTATGCACAACGTACTGGCGTCACTACTCACGACTATATTCACTACTACGCGCGCAGAGCGGTCAACGGTAACCTGGCGCGATATTCTTAATAAAAATCGCAGGCGGCGGCTTCGGACTGCGCCATCCAGACAGGCTTATCGCTGGTTTTCAGCCAGACACGGTGTAAATAGCTGTAAAAACGCGCCCGATCGCGGCGGAACAGCATCACCGGTAACGCCAGCACGCCGATGGCAACCACGGCAGCGCGACGCAGGAGAATACGGTGCAAGGGATAAGTAGTATAAAGCGACATAACGATCCTCCTCTGGGATAAGCACCTTTGTTCAGCGGCGCTTTCCATAACGATAAAATAAGAACTGTGACATTGGTTAAAATTTTACCGCCTTTTCTGAAAGTTTACTACTCATCGGACCAGAAAAAGATGAAATAATCGCCAATTTTTTCGTCATCACGTCACTAAGTTACAACAAGGTTAAAAATAAATTTACCATTGGTTAATTTATGGTTTTAGGTTGGATCACTTTACTCCCTCTTCTCACCGCACACCGTCTTGTTGGAAGGGGAAGGCTGTCGCACTGCGCCGTAACAGCAGGAAACACCACTGGTGAGTTTTGGTAATATTACTGTCGATTTGCTTAACCAGCAGGTCAATCGCGATGGTCAGGCACTGCACCTGACGCCCATCGAATTTCGCCTGCTGGCAACATTGCTCGCCAGCCCCAGTAAAGTGCTAACGCAGCGCCAGAAGCTGGAAAGCGACCCAGCAAGACCGCGTCATCTCTTGACTGAAACCGCTATCGGCTATCGTTTTATGCCGTAAAATCATCTTTCTGTATCAAGCGACGTCCGTGAAGAATCCCTCCCGCGGCACACGCTTGTCTTTTCTTCAGGAATACGTCGTCATGAGTAGTTGGTTAATTTACGCTTTGCTGTCCGCTGTATGTGCCGCGATGGTTGCGATATTTGGCAAGATTGGTTTGCAGAATTTGGACGCCAATACGGCGACTGCGATTCGTGCCGTCATCATGGCACTTTTTCTGGTGGGCGTTGTGGTTGCGCAAGGTAAGCTGGCGCTGGTCGGTGAGGTTATTGCTAACAAGAAAGCGCTGTTGTTCATTGTACTCAGCGGTGTCGCGGGTGCGCTGTCGTGGCTGTTTTATTTTGTCGCGTTGAAGAACGGTAACGTCGCACAGGTCGCGCCGATCGATAAACTCAGTGTGGTCTTCGCCGTCGTGCTGGCAGTAATACTGCTGGGAGAAAAAATTTCGCTGATGGCAGGAGCCGGTGTTGCGCTGATTTCTGTGGGAGCGTTGCTTGTCGCGCTGGGATAAAGGCGTTCTGCGTTTTCTGTCCGTACAAGATTAAAAAAGCAGACCGTTGAAAAACCTATTTGCCGAATGAAAACGGGAGTAACGGAATAGAAGAGTAAAGCGTTTGCGCCAGGGACAAAAACGTCAGGAACGTTTTTGAACGTCGCTTGCGATGGCCCTGAAAGGGTGAATCTCAGGGATGAGATTCATATCCGCGCAACCCGAGCTTACATGGACGTACTTGCAGCGTCTTTACGATCTATCCGTTACACCCGCTCTGCGGACTTTGTCAGCAGTCTGAAAGGCGCTGCAAGCAGCGCCTTTTCACTTATTTAGCCGTTGCGAGAACCGCGCTAACAATCTCTACCGCTTCTTTCTCGATACGCTCGCGGTGTTCCACCCCGAGGAAACTTTCACAGTAGATCTTGTAGGCTTCTTCCGTACCAGAAGGACGCGCGGCAAACCAGCCGTTCTCCGTCATCACTTTCAGGCCACCAATCGATGCCCCGTTGCCCGGTGCAGCGGTCAGACGTGCAGTAATCGGATCGCCCGCCAGCGTGCTGGCCGATACCTTCTCAGGCGACAGCTTAGACAGCGCAGCTTTTTGTGCATGTGTCGCAGAAGCCTGAATACGGTTGTAGCTCGGTGCGCCAAAGCGCTGTGCCAGCTCATCATAGTGCTGCTGCGGGTTTTTACCCGTCACTGCCGTAATTTCCGCCGCCAGCAGACACAGAATGATGCCGTCTTTGTCCGTCGACCACGGCGTGCCATCGAAACGCAGGAAAGAAGCCCCTGCACTCTCTTCACCACCGAAGCCAAAGCTACCGTCATACAGACCGTCAACGAACCATTTGAAGCCAACCGGTACTTCTACCAGCTTACGGCCCAAATCAGCGACCACGCGGTCGATCATTGCGCTGGATACCAGCGTTTTGCCGACAGCAACAGACTGCCCCCATAGTGGGCGATGCTGGAACAGATAGTTGATCGCCACCGCCAGATAGTGGTTCGGGTTCATCAGCCCTGCCGGGGTAACAATACCGTGGCGGTCATAGTCAGGATCGTTAGCAAACGCCAGATCGAATTTGTCACGCAGCGCCAGCAGCCCAGCCATAGCAAATTCTGACGAGCAGTCCATACGGATCACACCGTCGTGATCCAGCGACATAAAGCGGAATGTCTGATCGACGGCATCGTTAACCAGTGTCAAATCCAGCTTGTAGTGCTCTGCGATACGCTGCCAGTAGGCAATGCCGGAACCACCCAGCGGGTCGACACCCAGCTTCAGACCCGCGCGTTGAATCGCCGCCATGTCCACCACGCTAGCCAGCCCTTCGACATAGGCCTGAACCAGATCCTGTTCATGGACGTGTCCGCTTTTCAACGCCTGATCCAGCGTAATACGCTTCACGTCACGCAGTTCATCCGCCAGCAACGCATTCGCGCGCGTCTCAATGACGCTGGTGAGGTTGGTATCTGCCGGGCCACCGTTTGGCGGATTATATTTGATGCCACCATCTTCCGGCGGGTTGTGGGACGGCGTAATCACAATGCCGTCCGCCAGCGCACTGCCCTGACGATTGTGAACCAGAATCGCGTTAGACACCGCAGGCGTTGGCGTAAAACCATTATCCAACTGAACGATCACATCCACGCCGTTGGCAGCCAACACTTCCAGCACGGAGATAAACGCAGGCTCGGAGAGTGCGTGAGTATCTTTACCTACATAACACGGGCCGCTGATGCCTTGCTTTTTACGCTCTTCAGCAATCGCCTGCGCAATTGCCAGAATGTGTGGTTCATTAAAGCTATGGCGCCCCGCGCTACCGCGATGGCCAGACGTACCGAATTTCACCGCGTGCGCTGTGTTGCCGACTTCCGGGCGCAGCACATAATATTGTGACGTTAACTGTGCCACATTAATCAAATCGCTCTGCTGGGCAGGCTGTCCGGCCCTTGGGTGATTAGCCATTGGGGCTTCTCCCTAACGCTGTAGTTAGATAAGTAGTTAATAAATAATTTAGATGGTTCCGCACACTTTTTCTGTCAATTCCGCTGGGAACTGCATCGTCAGCATGATGTGCTCAACCATGCTGCGTTTACGACCGGTATTCGTGTTGGTGATTACCCAGTATGGCGTGCCCGGAATATGTTTGGGCTTGGTGTGTGTGCCATGCTGAAGCAACGTTTGCTGATCGCCCGCGAAATAGACTCGGGTGCGGCCATGAAGGGATTCTGTCGCGGCAGCAAACTCCTGCGGCGATAAGGTATAGAGCGTAAACAGAACCAGCATAAAGCGATTAATGGCTTTATTCTGTTCAGCATATTCATCCGACAGCAGCAGTTCACGAAGGGCTCGTACCCGATCGCGCGGGCTTGGCGCAGCAGCAGGCTGAGACGTCACCGTTGCCTCTACCGCTGGCGTGGTGACAGGCTGCCCAGCGGTAAATTTCAGCATGCGCCGTAAAATATCTGATGCGCTCTCACCAATATGCTGTGTGTGGCTGGCAATATAACGATAAAGCTCTTCGTCGACTTCAATAGTTTTCATCTTTATCCAGTGCTGTTTTTACCCGTTATCATGCAAATTACAGAGACGTTCCCCTTCTGTAACCCGACATCTATGGGTAGATGACTCAAATCAAAAGGATTATACAGGCGTTCAAACATTATCGAACAGCGGCATAGTGGGACAATACCAAAAGTCAGACTATGCCCCAATGCCTTTCACATCTCTTCAAGTGCTATCCCCGTCATACTTCAAGTTGCATATACGTTGGCTGCGCTCAAATACTCGGCCCGTCGTGGGCCTCGCCCTGAAGGGCCGCTGCAAGCAGCGTTCAAATCTGCTCCCAGCAGATTTGTCACCCGAATCACTTACTCAAGTAAGCTCATCGGGACTCCCTCGCTTGCCGCCTGCCTGAAACTCGAATTATTTAGGGTATGTATCGATTCCTTCGGTGACAACATTGATTCTAAAGTCATGATACCCTAAGCCCATGTCTCTCTGAATGAACTTCACCATGAAATTGAATCATCGCTGGCAAAATGCGCACCAACCCACAGATAAGCTCCCTGTCGTCCTGATTCATGGCCTGTTTGGCACATTAGATAACCTTGGCGTATTGGGCCGGGATTTGCAAAATACGCATGACATTCTGCAAATCGATTTACGCAATCACGGTTTGTCGCCACGTTCATCGCAAATGAATTACCCCGCGATGGCGCAGGATGTGCTGGCATTACTGGATGAACTGAACATCGAACGCGCTATTGTTATTGGGCATTCGATGGGCGGAAAAGTCGCCATGGCGCTCAGCGCGCTTATTCCCGAACGGTTGGACAAACTGGTCGCCATTGATATCGCGCCGGTGGATTATCAAGTGCGCCGCCACGACACTATCTTTGCCGCACTACGTGCCGTAACGGAAGCAGGCGTGACATCACGCGCGGAAGCAACAGCACTCATGCGCCAGCATATAAAAGAAGACGGCGTGATTCAGTTTTTGCTGAAATCCTTCCAACAGGGAGAGTGGCGTTTTAACGTACCCGTTTTGTGGGATGAGTACGAAAACATCGTGGGCTGGCAAGAGGTTCCAGCCTGGAGAGGGCCAATCCTGTTCATTCGTGGCGACGATTCTCCCTATCTGGACGATGGCTACCGCGATTCACTGCTTCGCCAGTTCCCGGCGGCGCGTGCGCATGTGATCAGCGGCGCAGGTCACTGGGTTCACTCAGAAAAACCCGAGGCGGTTTTGCGCGCTACCCACCGTTTTCTGGACACGAATTAACCAGACGACACAGACACTGGCGGATTCATGATAACGGCGGCAGTTAACCGTTGTCGCCGCCAGTCAGGCTAGGGTATGATGGCGCCCGCAGTAGAGGGACGGCTGATTCAGCCACAAGCATTGTAACCACTTCATCAAAATGCACGCATAACTTCCCAACATGTTTCACAGATAGAAAACCGCCACCTGACAATCCTGTAGCAGGATGAGAACAGGCATCGATTTTATCTGTAGAACAAGACGGACAGCGCCATGTATTTTGGTCCGAATACCTTGCAGTATATTACTTATGGCAAAAGAACAAACGGATCGCACCACACTGGATCTGTTCGCAGACGAGCGTCGTCCGGGCCGCCCCAAGACCAACCCGCTCACGCGTGACGAACAACTAAGAATTAACAAGCGTAATCAACTACGTCGCGATAAAGTTCGTGGGTTGCGCCGTGTTGAATTAAAGATTAACAGCGACGCCGTCGATATCCTGAACAGCCTTGCTGAAGAGCGGAACATTAGCCGCAGTGAATTGATTGAAGAGATGCTGCTGGCGCAGTTGGCCGAACAGCAGTCCTGATTGACGTAACCTGCTATTTATATAACGAGGTGTTCACACAACGCAGCATTTATATAACATAGTATTTACATCTTGTGCGGCGCCATTTCTGACGCCGCCTGAACGTTCACCCAAGATTAAACACGCTATCTCAGGCTAAAACGACGCTTAGAATTTTTCCCAATTGTCGTTACTGGGTGGTAGCGCTTTGCCGGCACGCGGGGCAATCACTGGCGTTTTCTGCACCGGTTTTGCCGCCACTTGCAGTCCTGACTGCGTATCGGACAGTTGGAACAGCGATACAGTCTGGTTCAACAGCGCCGCCTGCTCTTCCAGTGACAAGGCCGCTGACGAGGCCTGCTCAACCAACGCGGCGTTTTGCTGCGTTACACTGTCCATTTCTGCTACGGCCTGCCCCACCTGCGCTATCCCTTTGCTCTGTTCTTCCGATGCCGACGCAATTTCACCCATGATATCTGTCACGTTAGTCACCGCACGAACAATATCCTGCATGGTGTCCCCAGCATCACTAACCAGATTAGAGCCGGTATCTACACAGCGAACAGACTCAGAAATCAGCCCTTCAATCTCTTTCGCCGCCTGTGCACTACGCTGCGCCAAACTGCGTACTTCTCCCGCCACTACGGCAAACCCACGGCCTTGTTCTCCCGCACGTGCCGCTTCTACCGCCGCGTTCAGCGCCAGAATGTTGGTCTGAAACGCAATTCCATTAATAACGGTGGTGATCTCTGCGATTTTTCTCGAGCTGCCGGAGATTTCCGCCATGGTTTTCACCACGTTCTCAACGATTTCGCCGCCCTTCTTCGCCGTTGTCGAGGCTTGTAATGCCAGTTGGCTGGCGTGGTTGGCGTTTTCGGCGTTCTGTTTCACCGTCGCCGTCAGTTGCTCCATGCTCGCTGCGGTTTCTTCCAGCGCGGAAGCCTGTTCTTCGGTACGTGAAGACAGATCGTTGTTGCCCGCGGCAATTTCAGAAGCGCCCTGATAGATGGAATCCGTGCTGTTTCTGATCGTACTAACCGTGCTGGCCAAACTCCCCTGCATTTCACGCAGCAGTGGGAACAGTCGACCGACACAGTTATTACCAAAGTCCAGAATTGGCTTGCCCAAGTGGCCGGAAGCAATCACGCTAAAGTGATAGCGCAGATCGTTTAATGGACGAACCAGACACACCACCAGATAGCGGTCGGTCAGGAACAGCATAATCAGACCGATAACCAATCCGCTCAGCAAAATGCTCTGTCCAATCGTGGTGATTTGTTCGAAACGGACACCCGCCGCATCGAATTTTTCCGCGCTGGCGTTACTGAATGTGGAAAGAGAGGCACCAAACTGACGGCTCAATGGCGGCACAACGTTTTTAGCCTGATTTTGGTAGTCATCCAGCGCGTTGGCAACGGCCTTCTGATAAAGCGGTTCAACCCCCTGAGTCACTAGGTTATTCCAGTCACGGCTGACGGCTTGTACCAGCGCAGCATCCAGACCCGCATGATCGATAGCATTAAACGCCACCAAATCAGACTTGAGTTTATCCAGCGCGACAAGTGCAGAAGCCTGCTCTTTATCTGCGGTGGCATTATCACCGCTGCGACGCGCGTCAACTGCACGCGCCAGACGGGTTACCATACGGAAATATTGATCGTTACCCTGGTTGATAAAATTCATGTTCTGAACCAGCAAGGTGCTGGTTTTCGAGGTCGCCGTCATCTCTTTAAAAGAGAACATGGTATATATTGATACGCCCCCCCAAAGAACACAAAAAATGCCCAGCACCCATAGCATAGCGGTTCTAATGGCAATATTTTTTATAAGTTTCATAGCTAACTCCAAATCAGGAAAATGGTTAAAAAGATTTTTATCGCTAATCAACCGATATGAATCAGAAAATTCACACCATGAAACAAGTCACTTCTCCCTAGCGTTCACATTTCACCGAGTTGAAAACTCAAAAACCACGATAACTCATCGGCTAAATACAGAGAATATTTAGCGTTCTCGCTATATTTCTTAATATAATTTTTCATACTGAGAATAAACCCATCTATTTTTATAGATATAAGTCTTTTAATCATAGCGTTGCAAGCTAATTCCCCGCGCGCCCACGCCCTGCGTGCGTTGGCATGGATAGGCTATTAGGCGAAAAGGCAATTTGAATAAAATTTCATTTTATTCTTTAACATCAAAAGAATAAAATCATCTCTTACATGCTTGCATCGCTTCAGCTGCAAATGGTTATAATTCTTATTTCCATTTATTAGGAATATTCCCGCGAAATGTTACAGGTTTTCAATTCTACAAAAACATCATCTTTTGTACGCATTTTAATTCCCACAAATAGCAATGTACCGCTCCGTGATTTTTATTCCTCAAAAACAGAAGTCTGCTTTTAATTACAATCGAAACAAATCATAAAATAAAAAGTACATTCATAAAAAATGAAACGCCGTTATAAATAATTAGCCGCGACGATATTAAGGAAATGTACGTTTACTCTCAGACGATAATATAAACCACATTTATTATGTGGACTAAATCGTCAATCAATAGGGATGCTTTTCGTTCCCCTCCCCCGTCTTTCACACACTCTTGATTTACGCATCCTTACCGATACGAGTTTCTCCTAATGTGAGTGTCTGTTATTATTAACAGATAAGTGGGTGAAATATTACACCATACCATTAGGAATCAAGAGGTTATTCAATTCATGGCACTCATCGGAATATTCTTTGGCAGTGATACTGGCAACACCGAAAATATCGCCAAAACGATCCAACAGCAGTTAGGCACCAATGTTGCAGATGTTCATGACATCGCCAAAAGCAGCAAAGAAGACCTTGAAGGTTTCGATATTCTGCTGTTAGGCATTCCAACCTGGTATTACGGTGAAGCTCAATGTGATTGGGATGATTTCTTCCCGTCACTGGAAGAAGTGGATTTCACAGGAAAATTGGTTGCCCTGTTTGGCTGCGGCGATCAAGAAGACTATGCAGAATACTTCTGTGATGCCATGGGCACCATCCGTGACATTATTGAGCCTCGCGGCGCGACGATTGTCGGCCACTGGCCAACAGAGGGCTATTACTTTGAAGCCTCTAAAGGACTCGCCGACGACAATCACTTCATCGGCCTGGCTATCGATGAAGACCGTCAGCCTGAACTGACCAGCGAACGCGTAACAACATGGGTGAAACAGATCAGCGATGAGCTGAACCTGAAAGAACTGGTTGGCTAAGCCATTTGAGCTCTGATAATCCCTATCAGAGCTCAAATTAGCATTGATAGGTAAAACCTTTCATAATAATTGGTACATTTTTTTAACTTCTATCAGTAAACCTGTACAATAATCCCATCGGCTTTGTATGTGCATCATCATTTCCTCATTCATCAACAACTAATTGCGCTGTATACCAATAGTGTGAATGGGGACAATATTGTTAACATTCGCTTGTTTTCATTTTGTATGCGCGGTTCTATAATTGAGACGCTTTTGCATTTTTTGAGCCGACCGATGTCATAGGCTAGGCAGCCTCCATTGATAAGTAAGCAACAGGATTAAACCCGCATGACTGACAACAATACCGCATTAAAGAAGGCCGGCCTGAAAGTCACTCTTCCAAGACTGAAAATACTGGAAGTGTTACAGGACCCTGTCTGCCATCACGTCAGTGCGGAAGATTTATATAAGAAACTGATTGATATGGGCGAAGAGATTGGTCTTGCTACCGTCTATCGCGTACTCAACCAGTTTGATGATGCGGGTATCGTAACCCGTCATAACTTCGAAGGTGGCAAATCCGTCTTTGAATTGACGCAGCAGCATCATCACGATCACTTAATTTGCCTCGACTGTGGCAAAGTCATTGAATTCCGCGATGAATATATCGAAGCACGTCAGCGCGAGATCGCAGAAAGACACGGCATCAAACTGTCCAACCACAGTCTGTATCTCTATGGGCATTGCAGTGAAGGGGATTGCCGAGAGGATGAAACCCTGCACGATTCCACACGATAAATCGACCGCATAAAAAAATAAAACCGCCTAGGCGGTTTTATTTTTGTCTTCTTACCGGTGGCCTTAGCCTACCCAGGTATCTCGTAGTCCAACCGTACGGTTAAACACCAGATGTTCTGCACTGGAGTAAACTCGGTCAGCACAGAAATAGCCTTCACGCTCAAACTGATACGCTTTCTCTACTTCCGCCGGCGCCAGACTCGCTTCCACAAAACCTTGCGTAATTTTCAGTGAGTCTGGATTAATCGTCGACAGGAAGTCGTCCGCCGCACCCGGATTGGCCACACTGAACAGGCGATCGTACAAGCGGAATTCTGCTGGTACCGCGTGTGCCGCAGAAACCCAGTGGATAACGCCTTTCACTTTACGGCCGTCAGCCGGATCTTTGCTCAGAGTTTCCGCATCATAGCTACAGTAGATCGTAGTGATGGTGCCCTGCTCGTCTTTCTCAATGCGCTCTGCTTTGATCACATAGGCATTGCGCAGACGCACTTCTTTACCCAGCACCAGACGCTTGTACTGTTTGTTGGCTTCTTCACGGAAGTCAGCGCGATCGATGTAAACTTCGCGGCTGAATGCGACCTGACGTGAGCCCATTTCCGGCTTGTTCGGATGGTTTGGCATCGCGACAAACTCTTCATGCTCGGCGGGCAGATTCTCGACAACGACTCTGACCGGATCCAACACTGCCATTGCACGCGGAGCATTCTCATTCAGATCGTCACGGATACAGGACTCAAGCGCGGCCATTTCCACGTTGTTGTCCTGCTTCGTTACGCCAATGCGCACACAGAACTCACGGATAGATGACGCGCTGTAACCACGACGGCGCAGACCAGAGATGGTTGGCATACGCGGATCGTCCCATCCTTCAACGACGTTTTCCACAACCAGCTGATTCAGCTTACGCTTGGACATAATCGCGTATTCGAGGTTAAGGCGGGAGAACTCGTACTGACGCGGGTGACAAGGAATAGTGATGTTATCCAGCACCCAGTCATACAGACGGCGATTATCCTGGAATTCCAGCGTACACAGCGAATGCGTGATCCCTTCCAGCGCATCGGAAATGCAGTGGGTGAAGTCATACATCGGATAGATGCACCACTTGTTGCCCGTCTGGTGATGATCGGCAAATTTAATGCGATACAACACCGGATCACGCATCACGATAAAGGACGATGCCATATCGATTTTTGCACGCAGACAGGCCGTACCTTCCGCAAATCCGCCGTTACGCATTTTTTCAAACAGCGCCAGGTTTTCCTGCACGGTACGATCGCGGTAAGGGCTGTTTTTGCCCGGTGCCGTCAGCGTACCGCGGTATTCACGGATCTGCTCGGGCGTCAGTTCATCAACGTAAGCCAGCCCTTTACCGATCAGCTCAACCGCATAAGCGTGCAGTTGATCGAAATAATCAGAAGAATAGCGAACGTCGCCGCTCCATGAAAAGCCCAGCCACTCGACGTCACGTTTGATCGACTCAACGTATTCGATATCTTCTTTTACCGGGTTGGTGTCGTCAAAACGCAGGTTGCATTGCCCCTGATAGTCACGCGCGATACCAAAATTCAGGCAAATAGATTTTGCATGCCCAATATGCAGATAGCCGTTCGGCTCTGGCGGGAAACGCGTCTGAATATGGTCATGCTTACCGGACGCCAGATCTTCATCGATAATCTGACGGATAAAGTTGGTTGGGCGTGCTTCAGCCTCACTCATTCTTCATTCCTCAATGCTAAAACGACGTATAACCGACAATAATCCAACAAGCTACGCTGGGAAACAACCGTTAGTTTCATTTAATTATTCATAACGAAAAAAAGGGCGAGATTGCTATCTCGCCCCACCGCTTTCATCGACATAACATCGCGTTAAACAAGTAACGCCGTCATATTACGCCTTGTCGTACTATATCTTGTCATACTCGGCTTTCAGCGCGGTCGCTATCGATTCAGCCTGTGTGCCTACCACAATCTGTACACTCTGCTTATTCAGACGAATAACGCCCGCCGCACCAAGACGTTTTGCCTGTACATCATCAACCAGAGAGGAGTCAGCCACGTTCAAACGCAGACGTGTGATACAGGCATCAATACCAGTCAGATTGGCTTTTCCGCCCAGCGCCTGCAAATAGCCCCGCGCCAACACCGCTGCATCGCTTGATTTCTCGCCCGCAGATGCCGTACTCACGTCATAGCCATCGGCTTCACTACCGCTCACAGCCAGTTCACGCCCCGGCGTTAACAGATTGAAGCGAGTAATGGTAAAGCGGAACACCACATAGTAAATGACGAAGAATACCAGTCCCTGAGCAAGCAGCATGTACCACTGGGTAGCCAACGGGTTACGTGAGGACAGCACCATATCGACCAGACCCGCACTGAAACCAAAACCGGCGATCCAATGCATGCTGGCCGCGATAAAGACGGAAAAACCGGTCAGCAGCGCATGCAGGAAATACAGCACTGGCGCGACAAACATGAAGGAGAATTCCAGCGGCTCGGTGATCCCAGTAAAGAAGGAGGCAAATGCCGCCGCCAGCATAATCCCGGCCACTTTGCTTTTGTTTTCAGGGCGCGCGCAGTGATAAATCGCCAGCGCCGCTCCCGGCAGGCCGAACATCATAATCGGGAAGAAGCCCGCCTGATAACGTCCAGTGATCCCCACTACGGCTTTACCAGCGTCGATTGACTGCTGGCCAGCAAGGAAGTTAGGAATATCGTTGATACCCGCGACATCAAACCAGAACACAGAATTCAGCGCATGGTGCAATCCAACAGGAATCAGCAAGCGGTTAAAGAAGGCATAAACCCCTGCGCCAACCGAACCCAACTGCTGAATGTGTTCACCGAACGATACCAACGCATTGTAAATCACCGGCCAGACGTACATTAAAATGAACGCGACCAGAATCATCAGGAAAGAAACCAGAATCGGCACCAGACGGCGTCCGCTGAAGAACGACAGCGCTTTGGGCAACTCAACCTGACTGAAGCGGTTATACAGCTCGGCGGACATGACACCGACCAGAATCCCGATAAACTGGTTTTCAATCTTGCCAAATGCAGCAGGTACCTGTTCAACAGGGATCCGTTGGATCATGGCAACAACGGCCGGCGAACACAGCGTGGTCAGCACCAGATAACCGACAAAACCAGTCAATGCCGCCGCACCATCTTTATCTTTAGACATACCGTACGCGACACCGACGGCAAACAGCACCGCCATATGCCCGATAATCGCCTCACCCGATTTGATGAGGAGTGCCGCCAACGCGTTCTCGCTTCCCCAGCCAACCGGATCAATCCAGTAACCTATCCCCATCAGGATAGCGGCAGCAGGCAGCGTCGCGACAGGCACCATCAATGCCCGACCGACTTTTTGTAAATAGCTCAGAGTACTCACTTTTCCCTCTCTTACCTTTGCGAGGTAATGAAATGTTGTGGGGCAAACAAACCTGCCAATAAATTTCACTGCCGAAGAACGTCGATGTCGAAAAAATGTGGCAGCGGTGGTTCTTAGGGGGAGTGTAAGAAAAATAATTCGCTACACAAATTAAACCCCGTAATTATGTGATAAAAATCACCAAAAAACTGCATAAAAAAAGTTTATACCTGAATAAAACCCCAACTTATTTCAAGATTAAAAAAAACGGAGTAGACTAATTTTAATGCATAGACAAAACGCGCAGCTGGCGCGATTTGCGCAATAACGTATTTAATTCCACTAAAAATCAGGAGAGCGCTGATGAGACTCATTCCTTTAACCACCGCCGCCGACGTCGGAAAATGGGCCGCCCGCCACGTCGTTGAGAAAATTAACGCTTTCAAGCCCAGTGCAGAGCGCCCTTTTATTCTGGGATTGCCGACAGGCAGTTCGCCGCTGGAGGCCTACAAATCGCTGGTCACCATGCACAAAGCGGGACTGGTGAGCTTCAAACACGTCATCACCTTCAATATGGATGAATATGTCGGTCTGCCGACCGACCACCCAGAAAGCTATCATACCTTCATGCATCAGAATTTTTTCAACCACGTTGATATTCCGCGTGAAAACATTAACCTGTTGAACGGCAACGCAGAAGACACCACAGCAGAATGTCGCCGCTATGAAGAGAAAATAAAGTCCTACGGGAAAATTCATCTTTTCATGGGCGGCGTGGGCAATGATGGACATATCGCCTTCAATGAACCCGCCTCCTCTCTGGCCTCCCGCACACGCATCAAAACGTTGACAGAAGAAACCCGTATCGCAAACTCCCGTTTCTTCGGCGGGGACGTCAGTCTGGTGCCTAAATTTGCCCTGACCGTGGGCGTCGGTACGCTGCTGGATGCCGAGGAAGTGATGATTCTGGTGACCGGTCGTAACAAGGCACAGGCGCTACAGGCTGCGGTAGAAGGCAATGTTAACCATATGTGGACCATCAGTTGCCTGCAACTTCATGCCAAAGCCATCATGGTTTGTGACGAGCCTTCAACAATGGAACTGAAGGTAAAAACCGTTAAATACTTCCGTGAATTAGAAACGGAAAGTATGAAAAATCTCTAACCGATGCGGGAGTCGATGATGTACGCGTTAACCCATAGCCGGATTTTCACCGGCCATCAGATTCTGGATAATCACGCCGTCGTGATTGCCGATGGGCTGATCGAACGAATCTGCCCACTTGCCGAACTTCCTGCCGGCATTGAACAACACGACCTGGCCGGTGCATTCCTCGCCCCGGGGTTTATCGATCTCCAGTTGAACGGCTGCGGCGGCGTGCAGTTCAACGACTCGCTGGACACGATATCCGTCAAGACATTGGAGATCATGCAGCAGGCAAACGAGCGTTCAGGCTGTACCAGTTTTTTACCTACGCTGATTACCTCCAGCAATGCCTTTATGAAGCACAGCATCAGCGTGATGAGAGACTGGCTGGCGCAGAATCAACATCAGGCGCTTGGGCTGCATCTCGAAGGTCCGTGGCTGAATGTGCTAAAGAAAGGCACGCATGACCCTGCTTTTATCCGCAAACCAACGCAAGAGTTAGTCGACTTCCTGTGCGCCAACGCGGACGCCATTACGAAAATCACACTGGCACCGGAAGAAGTCGAACCGTCGGTTATCCGTCAGCTAACGGCCGCGGGCATTATCGTCTCTGCTGGGCATTCCAACGCCACCTGGGAACAGGCTAAGCAGGGTTTTTCTGCCGGTATTCGCTTCGCTACCCACCTGTTCAACGCCATGCCGTATCTGACCGGCCGCGAACCTGGACTGGTCGGCGCGATTTACGACGCCCCAGAAGTCTATTGCGGTATTATCGCGGATGGACGACACGTTGACTGGGCCAATATTCGCAACAGTAAACGTATCAAGGGCGATAAGTTGGTGTTGGTTACCGACGCCACAGCACCGGCCGGTGCGGATATTGACCAGTTCATTTTTGCTGGTAAAACCATATACTACCGTGATGGTATTTGTGTCGATGAACACGGCACACTGAGCGGTTCGGCACTGACCATGATCGAAGCCGTACGCAATAGCGTCGAACACGCGGGTATCGCGCTGGATGAAGCAATTCGGATGGCAACGCTCTATCCCGCTCGCGCCATCGGCGTCGATAAGCAGTTAGGCAGTATTGAAAGCGGTAAAGTGGCCAACCTGACCGTCTTTGACCGTGACTATCACATTCTCAAGACGTTTGTTAACGGTAATCCTGTTTGGGGATAAAACGAGAAACGCCTTGGGGTAAAGCGGAAATACGTTGGGTAAACTGCGATAAGGTTTACCCAACGTTGAGTTAAACCTAAGCGAGTAACTTCTTAATGGCCACAGGCGGACAAGCGCAGATAGGGAATGTCGATCTGGTTAAACAATTAAACAGTGCGGTGGTTTACCGCCTGATTGACCAGCAGGGTCCTATCTCACGAATTCAGATAGCAGAACAGAGCCAGCTTGCACCCGCCAGCGTCACCAAAATCACCCGCCAGCTTCTGGAACGTGGGCTCATCAAAGAAGTCGATCAGCAGGCCTCCACCGGTGGCAGACGCGCCATTTCGATTATCACCGAAAACCGCCCTTTCCATACCATCGCCGTACGCCTTGGCCGTTACGACGCCACGATTGCGCTGTACGATTTGCAGGGAAAAGCGCTGGAAGAAGCGCACTACGACCTGCAAGAAAAAACGCAGGCGTCGCTGGAAGCTGCACTCTTTCAGGCCATCGGCGGCTTTATCACCAGCCATCAACGCCGTATTCGCGAACTCATTGCAATCTCCGTTGTGCTGCCGGGGCTGGTTGATCCCGTTGCAGGCATCGTCCGCTATATGCCGCACATCAGCGTGGATGACTGGCAACTGGTCGAAAACCTGCAACGCCAATTCAATGTTACCAGCTTTGTCGGTCACGATATCCGCAGCCTGGCGCTGGCAGAACACTATTTTGGTGCCACACACGATTCGCTGGATTCTATTCTGGTACGCGTCCATCGCGGCACAGGCGCGGGTATTCTCGTCAACGGGCAAATTTTTCTTGGCAGCAACGGCAACGTGGGCGAGATCGGCCATATTCAGATCGATCCGCTCGGCGATCGCTGCCACTGTGGCAATTTTGGCTGTCTGGAAACCGTCGTCGCCAACGCCGCCATTGAACAACGTGTACAACACCTGCTACGCCAAGGCTACCCCAGCAAGCTTTCTACCGATAACTGTACCATTTCTACGATTTGCAAAGCGGCAAATCGAGGTGATGCCCTCGCCCGTGAAGTTATCGAACAGGCTGGGTTCAATCTCGGCAAAGCACTGTCCATCGCGATCAATCTGTTCAATCCTCAGAAAGTCGTGATTGCTGGTGAAATTACCGAAGCAGAAAAGACGCTGCTTCCTGCAATTCAACGCTGTATTAACACGCAAGTGCTGAAAGAATTTCGTCATAATCTGCCGATTGAGGTCTCCAGCCTCAACCATCTTTCTGCTATCAGCGCGTTCGCGTTGGTCAAACGGGCGATGCTAAACGGTGTGTTGCTACAGCAATTGCTCGAAAACGCCTGATTCCCTTTCTGGCCGGATTATGTAATCACTAAAAATCTGGCCTTTCCCTTCTATGAATTTGACGAATCAACACCAAAAAACCGTATAAATTAACGAAAAACCATGTCGATGGCTTTTTTCATTAAACAATATTGAATTCCTATGGCACTTTGATGCTAAATCAATAGCACTGAGTTCGAATCTGTCATTACTGGGAGTCATGTATGTGTTCTATTTTTGGTGTGCTTGATCTGAAAAGCGATCCTGTTGAACTGCGTAAGAAAGCGCTGGAATTATCCCGTTTGATGCGTCACCGCGGGCCAGACTGGTCTGGCGTTTATGCCAGCGACAAAGCGATTCTGGCTCACGAACGCCTGTCTATCGTTGACGTCAACACGGGCGCACAGCCGCTTTACAACGCCGAGCGCACCCACATTCTGGCCGTTAACGGTGAAATTTATAACCATCAGGCATTGCGTCAGCAATACGGCGACCGTTACGCATTCCAGACTGGCTCTGACTGCGAAGTGATTCTGGCGCTGTATCAGGAAAAAGGTCCGGAATTCCTAGATGAACTGCGCGGCATGTTCGCCTTTGCCCTGTATGACAGCGAAAAAGACGCCTACCTCATTGGCCGTGACCACCTCGGCATTATCCCGTTGTATATGGGTTACGATGAGCACGGCAACCTCTACGTCGCTTCTGAAATGAAAGCGCTGGTGCCGGTTTGCCGCACCATCAAAGAATTCCCTGCTGGCAGCTACCTGTGGAGCAAAGACGGCGAAATTCGCGAGTATTACCAGCGTGACTGGTTTGATTACGATGCAGTAAAAGACAACGAAACGGATAAAGAAGCGCTGCACGATGCGCTGGAAGAAGCCGTGAAAAGCCACCTGATGTCTGACGTGCCCTACGGCGTGTTGCTCTCTGGCGGCTTGGATTCCTCCGTTATCTCTGCGATCACCAAAAAATATGCGGCACGTCGCGTTGAAGATGACGCGCGCAGTGAAGCCTGGTGGCCTCAGTTGCACTCTTTCGCCGTCGGTTTGGAAGGTGCACCGGATTTGAAAGCCGCGCAGGAAGTCGCTAACCACTTAGGCACCGTGCACCACGAAATTCACTTCACCGTGCAGGAAGGGCTGGATGCGATTCGCGACGTGATTTATCACATCGAAACCTATGACGTCACCACGATTCGCGCTTCAACGCCGATGTACCTGATGTCCCGTAAAATCAAAGCGATGGGCATCAAGATGGTGCTGTCTGGTGAAGGTTCTGACGAAGTATTCGGCGGCTACCTCTATTTCCACAAAGCGCCAAACGCCAAAGAATTGCATGAAGAAACCGTGCGTAAGCTGCTGGCACTGCACCAGTACGACTGCGCCCGCGCTAACAAAGCGATGTCAGCTTGGGGCGTGGAAGCTCGCGTACCGTTCCTGGACAAAAACTTCCTCGATGTCGCTATGCGCATCAACCCGCGCGACAAAATGTGCGGCAACGGTAAGATGGAAAAACACATCCTGCGTGAGTGCTTTGAATCCTACCTGCCGCACAGCGTTGCATGGCGTCAGAAAGAGCAGTTCTCTGACGGCGTGGGCTACAGCTGGATCGACACGCTGAAAGAAGTGGCGGCCAATCAGGTTACCGATCAACAGTTAGAAACAGCACGCTTCCGCTTCCCGTACAACACGCCGGGCTCCAAAGAAGGCTACCTGTACCGTGAAATCTTCGAAGAGCTGTTCCCGGTTCCAAGCGCAGCAGAATGCGTACCAGGTGGCCCGTCAGTCGCCTGTTCGTCTGCTAAAGCGATTGAGTGGGATGAATCTTTCAAGAAACTGGATGATCCATCAGGCCGTGCGGTTGGCGTACACCAGTCAGCCTACAAATAATTCGATTTAATTTCTTCAGTCAACGGGCCTTTCATGGCCCGTTTTTGTACGCTTAATTGACTGGGAATGCGTGCTTTTTGGCGTTTTTCTCACCATACTGTTCACAACCCAAACAAACGATACATTGAGGGCACTTTTCGGGAAAAAACTAGTTGACGCAATTAGGCCAACTACGCATAATGCGCCCCGCAACGCCGATGAAGGTGACGCGGAAAAGATGGCTACGTAGCTCAGCTGGTTAGAGCACAGCACTCATAATGCTGGGGTCACAGGTTCGATTCCCGTCGTAGCCACCATCTTTTTTGCGGGAGTGGCGAAATTGGTAGACGCACCAGATTTAGGTTCTGGCGCCGCAAGGTGTGCGAGTTCAAGTCTCGCCTCCCGCACCATATCATCTTCTCGGTCTGACATCGCTTTTCGAAGCCTGTTAGTGTTTTGTAGTGATTGGGGTATCGCCAAGCGGTAAGGCACCGGTTTTTGATACCGGCATTCCCTGGTTCGAATCCAGGTACCCCAGCCATTTCAAAACATATGTTGAAAAATTCGTTGTCCTGTTGGGGTATCGCCAAGCGGTAAGGCACTGGTTTTTGATACCAGCATTCCCTGGTTCGAATCCAGGTACCCCAGCCATCTACTTGATAGTAGAAGATTTGTTGAAGTGAAGTAACATAAGCAGTAGATTTGGCTACGTAGCTCAGCTGGTTAGAGCACAGCACTCATAATGCTGGGGTCACAGGTTCGATTCCCGTCGTAGCCACCATATTTTTGGGGTATCGCCAAGCGGTAAGGCACCGGATTCTGATTCCGGCATTCCGAGGTTCGAATCCTCGTACCCCAGCCAAATAAAGCTGGTAAAACAGCAAAGAAACGGGGCGACAGTCGAAAGACGTCGCCCCGTTTTGTTATGGCTGGTATTAACATAGTCTGGTGCTAACATATCCACACCAATCATTCGATTTTCTCAAAAGGGCGGGCATGAAGGTTTTATCTACATCCTCTGTTATTCATGATTTCAGCCACGTTGTGCTGCCACAGCAGAATAACATTGGCCAATCGCGATGGTCTGTCATACGCCCGCAGTTAACTACGCTGTTACTCTGCGTGGCGTTGCTGCTTTGCTTCATTACACCGACTTATGCTGTAGGCGTCCCTTCTTTTAAGATGTCTTCGCAAACGTTCGCTGACCGGATGAATGCCAATCTGACGAAACTCAATATCCCTCTCGCATTGACCGTTAAGTTGGAAAAGGGAAGCTCCGTCGATGACTTTCAGCACATTTTTAACGAGCATGTTGGATTAATTGGGTCAGTAGAGAGTAAAGGCCAACAGCTTAATGGACTCGTGATACTCAACGCGGCGTCAGAATCCCCCGAAGCAACAAGACAGAATCTGCAAATCGTCACAGCCGCATTTTCTGCGCTATTGGGCGAGAACAATCTTGAAAGCCCTGAGCTGACCGAGATGATGTTCGGCCTGCTTCAGGATAGCCAAGCCTCAGGCAAAAGTGTTCGTCAGGTAGGAAAGGTTCGCTTTACCGCAACAACCAATGAGGACACCGATATTATCTTCACCGCCGAGCCCGTGCTCTAGCGGGTGGCATCCTCATTATTCATTAAACGCCAATGGCATATTTCAATGCGCGCTGTTTTAACACGCCAGCGCGCTGCGCGACCATCAGCGCCATATTGCGAGCAAAGCTCAGCGGTGGTAACGCATTACTGAACGCGTTATAGAAGAGATCCATCCCGCTTTGCATCATCAGGTTATCCGGCATACGGCGACACTGATAGCGGCGTAAAACGCGCTCAGAAGCCCATTCTTCCCCCGCATTACGCGCGTTAATTAGCACATCCAGCAGTGCCTCAACGTCGCGATATCCGAGATTAACCCCCTGCCCCGCCAGCGGATTAATGGTATGCGCGGCATCGCCCAGCAGCACCAAACCAGGTTTGATATAGGTTTGTGCATGGCGTCTGAGCAGCGGGAATGATCCGGCGGAGAGCGCCTTGACCGCGCCCAATCGCTCAGGAAACGCGGTCGCAATTTCTTTACCCAACTGTGCAAGCGGCATCGCCTGAAGCTGACGAATACGCTGCGGACTGTCATACCACACCAGCGATCCCCACTGATCAAACAGCGGCAAAAACGCACGCGGGCCGCTCGGCGTAAACTGCTGCCAGGTCACATCTTGCTGGGGTTGTGAGGTCTCTACGCCGATCAACATACAAGACTGACGATACTGCCAGCCGCTGATGCCAATCCCCGCCCACTGACGAACCTGAGAATTCGCGCCATCGGCCCCCATCACCAGCGAAGCTGTCAGCTGTTGCCCGTCAGCAAACTGTAAACACCAGCCATCATCGGTGCGTTGCAGGCTCTGTGGCGTAGCTGGGCAATAGCATTGGCAGCGATCCTCTTCCTGCAAACTTTCCCAGAGCGCCAGTTGCAGCACCCGGTTTTCCACCATAAAACCCAGTTCAGGCAGGTGAATGTCGGCAGCATCAAAAACGACTCTGGCATTCGCCCATTCCCAGGTTTCCAGCCGACGGTAAGGAGCGCTGCGCATCTGCAGCACTCGCTGCCATGCGCCTAGCTCTTTCAATAGTGCAACCGACGCATAGCCAATCGCCGAGATCCGTAAGTCTGGCGGACTAGCGGCATCAAACGGCGTCGGCATTTCCTGCTCAATCACCGCAACTTGAAATCCTTGCTGTGCCAGCCCAAGCGCCGCGGCCGCGCCAACCATGCCACCGCCAACCACAATCGCATCGTAATGCATATTGGCTTTATCCTCTCTGGTTCTGGTTTATTCACACCAGTAAAAATGCATGAAAATAGTGTACTGGATTTGCAGGTAACTTTTCAGAAAAGCCGCATTTTTATAGAAAGTAAGGGGTTATCAGACCTGCGTGGTTTCCGGCGCTGGTCACAACGTCGGCGAGCGATTACAATACCCTCCCCCAAATGAGGGGAATCTTTCTTATCCGCACTGAGTAATGGTAAGTCGATGATAAAAAAACTGCATATTAAAACCTGGGGCTGTCAGATGAATGAGTACGATTCATCAAAGATGGCTGATTTACTGGGAAGTACGCACGGTTATGAACTAACTGAAATCGCTGAAGAAGCCGATGTCCTGCTGCTCAATACCTGCTCGATCCGTGAAAAGGCGCAGGAAAAGGTCTTCCATCAACTTGGCCGTTGGAAAACGCTGAAAGATCTCAATCCGAACCTGATTATTGGTGTTGGTGGCTGTGTCGCCTCACAGGAAGGCGCGCATATTCGTGAACGTGCACACTACGTTGACGTTATTTTTGGCCCGCAAACCTTACACCGCCTGCCAGAAATGATTAATCACGTTCAGGGCACTCGTAGCCCCATCGTTGATATCAGTTTCCCTGAAATCGAAAAATTCGACCGCCTGCCAGAACCACGCGCCGATGGGCCGACGGCCTTCGTCTCCATCATGGAAGGCTGTAATAAATATTGCACATTCTGCGTTGTGCCTTATACCCGCGGCGAAGAAGTCAGCCGCCCGTGCGATGATGTGTTGTTTGAAATCGCTCAGCTGGCCGCGCAAGGCGTGCGTGAAGTTAACCTTTTAGGACAGAACGTCAACGCTTATCGCGGTGAAACCTATGACGGTGAAATCTGCTCCTTTGCTGAGCTGCTGCGTCTGGTTGCCGCTATTGACGGGATCGACCGTGTTCGCTTCACTACCAGCCATCCGATTGAGTTCACAGACGATATTATCAGCGTCTATGAAGATACCCCGGAACTGGTTAGCTTCCTGCATTTACCAGTACAAAGCGGCTCTGACCGCGTGCTGACGATGATGAAACGCCGCCATACCGCGCTGGAATACAAAGCCATCATCCGTAAGCTGCACAACGCGCGTCCTGGCATCCTGATTAGCTCTGACTTTATCGTCGGTTTCCCTGGTGAAACGCAGGCTGACTTTGAACAGACGATGAAGCTGATTGCCGATGTAAATTTCGATATGAGCTACAGCTTTGTCTATTCCGCCCGTCCAGGAACACCGGCGGCGGATATGGTTGATGATGTGCCAGAAGAAGAGAAAAAACAGCGTCTGTATCTTCTGCAAGAACGCATCACTCAGCAGGCAATGCGGTTTAGCCGCCTCATGGTAGGCACCATCCAGCGTATTCTGGTAGAAGGCACCTCACGTAAGAGCGTGATGGAGCTGTCTGGCCGTACGGAAAATAACCGCGTCGTTAACTTCGAAGGCACGCCGGATATGATCGGTAAATTCGTCGATGTGGAAATCGTTGATGTTTATACCAACTCGCTGCGCGGCATCGTGGTACGTACCGAAGATCAAATGGATCTGCGCGTACATGAATCACCATCTTCCGTGATTGCGCGTACCCGCAAAGAGAATGAGATCGGCGTCGGGTTCTATCAGCCGTAACCGACGTTCATTCCAGTCTCAGTATGATGATGGGTGGCTTTGCCACCCATTTTTTATCAGGCTATCCCTGCCTACCTCTGGGCCGTTGCTTCGCAACGTTGAAAAACGTTCCTACGTTTTTTTATGGCAGGCTATCCATTCAATAATCCGTTTCAATTTCATGCTGCTTACATTTGCTTTTGCGAGGCAGCATCCCAATATCATGATTGTGACTTGCGCCATCGGGCATTCACGATGAATAATTCACTCATAGGGCGGACACATCAGGCCGTCTGACAACTGTTCACTTTGTGCGGGCAGGATGGAGCCAGCACAGTAACGCTCAAGAGGAATAATTTGAACGTAACGACAAAAGAGATTGCCCTTGAACCCGCCGATAACCAACGCCTGCTCAGCCTTTGCGGTCCGTTTGATGACAATATTAAACAGTTAGAACGCCGCTTAGGCATCGAGATCAACCGCCGGGATAATCAATTTAAACTGGTCGGCAAAAGCCTGCTGACGCAAGCTGCCGCCGATATCCTGCAACGTCTGTATGTCGATACGGCCCCGATACGTGGCGTCATCGGTGATATCGATCCTGAGCAAATTCACCTTGCGATTAAAGAATCTCGCGTGCTGGAACAGTCTGCGGAACACGTTCCTGACTATGGCAAAGTGGTCAATATCCGTACCAAACGCGGCGTGATCAAACCGCGCACACCGAATCAGGCGCAGTATGTCGCCAACATCCTCGATCACGACATCACGTTCGGCGTTGGCCCTGCTGGAACGGGGAAAACCTATTTAGCTGTCGCTGCCGCCGTAGATGCGTTGGAGCGTCAGGATATTCGCCGCATTCTGTTAACGCGCCCGGCAGTCGAAGCGGGTGAAAAACTGGGTTTCCTGCCTGGCGATCTAAGCCAGAAAGTCGATCCTTATTTGCGCCCACTTTATGATGCCCTGTTTGAAATGCTGGGCTTTGAGCGCGTCGAGAAGCTTATCGAACGCAACGTGATTGAAGTCGCGCCACTGGCTTACATGCGTGGCCGAACGCTGAACGATGCCTTTATCATTCTGGACGAAAGCCAAAACACCACCATCGAACAAATGAAAATGTTCCTGACGCGCATCGGGTTCAACTCAAAAGCGGTCATTACCGGTGACGTCACGCAGATCGACCTGCCGAAGAATCTGAAATCCGGCTTACGCCACGCGATAGAAGTGCTGGCCGATGTGGAAGAGATCAGCTTTAACTTTTTCCACAGCGAAGACGTGGTGCGCCATCCGGTGGTCGCGCGGATTGTGAATGCCTATGAAGCATGGGAAAATGCCGAACAGAAACGTAAAGACGCCTTAGCAGAACAGCGTAAGCGTGAAGCACAAGCTACGGCATCAGATCAGGAGCAAAAATGAGTCAGGTGATTCTGGATTTACAAATCGCCAGCGAGCAAGCACAAGGGTTACCGGAAGAAAAAGACTTTCAGCGCTGGCTGGAAGGCGTTCTGCCGCAGTTTCAGGACGTCGCTGAAGTCACCATCCGTATCGTGGATGAGGCCGAAAGCCGCGACCTGAATAACACCTATCGTGGTAAAGACAAGCCGACCAACGTGCTGTCGTTTCCTTTTGAGGCACCGCCTGAAGTCGAGCTTCCTTTGCTTGGCGATTTAATCATCTGCCGTCAGGTTGTCGAGCGTGAAGCCGCCGAGCAGGAAAAAACCGTAGAAGAGCACTGGGCGCACATGGTTGTCCATGGTAGCCTGCATCTGCTAGGGTACGACCATATCGAAGACAGCGAAGCCGAAGAAATGGAAGCGCTGGAAACCGAGATTATGCAGGGCATGGGTTATGCCGATCCCTACCTTGCAGAAAAAGATGGCCTCACCGAATAAATAGAAATACATTTTGTATAGACCCTAAATAATTCGAGTTGCAAGAAGGCGGCGACACAACGAATCCCAGGAGCTTACACCAGTAAGTGACTGGGTGAGTGAGGAAAGCCAACGCACATGCAGCTTGAAGTATGACGGGTATAGCCCGAGATCGGGAAGATGTCGGGCATTTGTCTTCACACATCAGCCACTGTGCCGCTTCCAGTTGCTGGCAATAATCCTTTAACAAGAGTGATGTTAATTAAAACGCATGAGCGACGACCATTCTCAAAACAGCGATGCACCCAGTCCCAAAAAGGGCTTCTTTTCTCTTATTCTTAATCAGCTTTTTCACGGCGAGCCAAAAGATCGTAACGGTTTACTCACTCTGATTCGTGATTCCGAACAGAATGATCTGATCGATCCTGAAACGCGAGATATGCTCGAAGGCGTCATGGATATCGCCGACCAGCGTGTACGCGACATCATGATCCCTCGCTCGCAGATGATTACGCTCAAGCGCGATCAAACGCTGGAAGAGTGTCTGGACGTGATTATCGAATCTGCCCACTCTCGTTTCCCCGTTATTAGCGAAGATAAAGACCACATTGAAGGCATCCTGATGGCGAAGGATTTGCTGCCGTTTATGCGCAGCGATTCCGAACCATTCAGTATGGATAAAGTTCTGCGTTCCGCCGTGGTTGTGCCGGAAAGTAAACGCGTTGATAGAATGCTGAATGAGTTCCGCTCGCTGCGCTATCACATGGCGATTGTCATCGATGAGTTTGGTGGCGTATCCGGCCTGGTCACGATTGAAGATATTCTTGAGCTGATTGTCGGCGAAATTGAAGACGAATACGACGATGAAGAAGACAGAGATATTCGTCAGCTTAATCGCCAGACCTACACCGTTCGTGCTTTAACCGATATCGAAGATTTTAACGAGGCTTTCGGTACACGGTTCAGCGATGACGAGGTCGATACCATTGGTGGCTTGGTCATGCAGTCTTTCGGCCATCTTCCAGCCCGTGGCGAAACCATCGACATAGAAGGTTACCTGTTTAAAGTTGCGATGGCGGACAGCCGCCGTATTATTCAGGTTCATGTCAGAATCCCTGACAATGCCCCTCAACCGAAATTGGAAGAATAATTTGGCAATGGTTGTCGCTTCTCTTCTACAACGCCAGCAGGTTAAAGCCCTGCTGGCGCTCTTATTTGGTGCCTGTGGCACGCTGGCATTTTCTCCCTTTGATTTCTGGCCCGCGGCGATTATCTCGCTCATGGGCCTACAGGCGCTGACGCTCAACCGTACGAGTCGTCAGTCAGCTTGGATAGGCTTTTGCTGGGGATTGGGTCTGTTCGGTAGCGGCGTTAACTGGGTTTACGTCAGCATCGCGCAGTTTGGCGGAATGCCGGGCCCTGTCAATATTGCGCTGGTTATCCTGCTCGCCGCCTATTTGTCGCTCTATCCCCTGCTGTTTTCGGCCCTGCTCTCACGACTGTCGCCGAAAACAACGCTGTGGCGTCTGACGCTTGCTGCCCCTGTGCTTTGGCAGCTAACTGAATTTTTGCGCGGCTGGGTGCTCACCGGTTTTCCGTGGCTGCAATTCGGCTACAGCCAAATTGACGGCCCGCTAAAAGGTATTGCGCCCATTCTGGGTATCGACACCATTACCTTCCTGCTGATGAGCCTCAGCGGGTTGCTCGTTTATGCCATCAACCAGCGAAAAATCGCACCGGCGGCCATTGCCATCGGCGTTTTCGTTTTATCATGGCCGCTGCGCAACGTGCAGTGGTACACCCTGCAACCTGAACGCGCCGTTAATGTCGCACTGGTACAGGGTAATATCCCGCAGGCTATGAAGTGGGAACAAGACGAGCTGCTGAACACGCTGAAGATTTATCTGGATAACAGTCTGCCCTATATGGACAAAGCGCCCATCGTTATCTGGCCGGAAACCGCGATTCCCGATATTGAAAGCCGTCAGGGCGCCTATCTGAAGCAGATTGACGATATCCTGCGTAGCCGAAATAGCAGCCTGATTACGGGTATCGTCGATATCCGGCGTGAAGGCAATAAAACCGATTTTTATAACTCAGTGATCGTTTTGGGCGACAAAGAACCGTATCACTACCCCACAACGAACCGTTACAACAAAAACCATCTGGTGCCTTTTGGCGAATTTGTCCCGTTGGAAACGTTGTTACGTCCGCTGGCACCGTTCTTCGATCTCCCGATGTCGTCATTTAGCCGAGGAGACTACGTTCAGCCCCAGCTTTCCGTTCATGGCTTCAAGCTCAACGCCGCTATTTGTTATGAAATTATCTTAGGCCAACAGCTGCGTGATAACTTCCGGCCAGACACCGATATGCTGCTGACTATCTCAAATGACGCCTGGTTCGGCCACTCAATCGGCCCATGGCAACACTTCCAGATGGCCCGCATGCGCGCGCTGGAATTAGGCCGTCCTCTGGTGCGTAGTACCAATAACGGCGTCACAGGGGTCATTACACCAGATGGCGAGGTCAGCGCTAGCCTGCCGCAGTTTACGCGCGCGGTGCTGAGCACGCAGGTCGTGCCAGCAACGGGGATAACGCCTTATGCGCGCTTCGGTTCCTGGCCGCTCTGGATCATTACGCTACTGGGCGGTGCCGCTGCCGCTTTCTTCGGTTTGCGTCGCCGATAATCGTCCCCTCCTCACATCCCTAAGGGCATGCTTTTGCATGCCTTTTTTTATTTATGGCACGGTATTTGCCTCTTATTACCCTGTAAATGGTTGTTTCTGTATTTTTTTGGATATTACGTCGGCGTAAAGCTCTCTATTGGGGCAAGTGACGCACCAAATTGGTGCCACCCTTTGACATTGCTGCCATTTGGTGCGGCGGATATCGCAAAAAACAAACATTTCTATTTCAATCTATTTACAATCAGCTACTTTTTAACTGTATAGACAGTAACTTCGCGCTTTAACGGTGCAGCGTTCTCACTGAGAGGTAGCAAAGCATTATGAGTGATGCAGCGATACGCTGTTTACCTTGAAGACAATGCTAACTTGAAGATAACGGGCACATTAACCATACGGTTATTAATGACAGCGCTATAACTATTGCACTGCAACGACAGCAAAGGAGTTAGAACATGCAAATGCGTAAACTGGCATTATCACTGCTTCTGCTTGGCACCGCCGCCAGCGTAGCTCAGGCTGAAGATCTGGCCGGTACATTGAAAAAGGTCAAAGATAATGGCGTGATCGTCATTGGACACCGCGAATCGTCCGTGCCTTTCTCTTACTATGACAACACGCAAAAAGTGGTCGGCTACTCTCAAGCCTACGCTGACAAAATTGTCGAAGCGGTTAAGAAAAAACTGGATGCGCCTAATCTGCAGGTCAAGCTACTCCCTATCACCTCTCAGAATCGTATCCCGCTGTTGCAGAACGGTACCTTTGATTTTGAATGTGGTTCAACGACTAACAACCTGGAACGTCAGAAACAAGCCGCGTTCTCTAACACCATTTTCGTGGTCGGTACGCGTCTGTTAACCAAAAAAGATTCCGGCATAAAAGACTTCCCGGATCTGGCGGGTAAAACTGTCGTAGTAACTTCCGGTACGACCTCTGAAGTTCTGCTGAATAAGCTGAATGAAGAAAAACAGCTGAAGATGCGCATCATCAGTGCGAAAGACCACGGCGACTCCTTCCGTACTCTGGAAAGCGGTCGTGCGGTTGCCTTTATGATGGATGATGCTCTGCTGGCGGGCGAACGTGCGAAAGCGAAAAGCGCCGATCAGTGGGATATCGTCGGCAAAGCGCAGTCTGAAGAAGCCTACGGCTGTATGCTGCGTAAAGACGATCCGCAATTCAAAAAACTGGTTGATGACACCATCGCCGAAGTTCAGACCTCAGGTGAAGCTGAAAAATGGTTCGATCGCTGGTTCAAACAGCCGATTCCACCAAAAGATCTTAACTTGAACTTTGCACTGTCAGACGAAATGAAAGCGCTGTTCAAAGCGCCAAATGACAAAGCACTAAACTAATTAATAATGAGAATAAGGGCAGAGTCATCTGCCCTCTGATTGCTGATTCGTGGCAGGACAGACAGACATGTGATGGTCGTTCCCCATCACATGTTGCCCCGAGAAATTTCGATAAACAGGAAAATAAACACCACGCCTGTAGTTTGAAACAGAACGGGAATATGGCCGCTCATCAATCTTCAGGGTAGCTTCGCTACCCTTTTTTTACCGGAGTTCGTTATGTCAATAGATTGGAACTGGGGCATATTTCTACAAGCCGCCCCCTTCGGCAACACAACCTACCTCGGGTGGATTTTGTCCGGCCTGCAAGTCACCGTCACATTATCTATCTGTGCCTGGATTATCGCTTTTCTCATTGGTTCTTTATTTGGAATTCTGCGTACCGTCCCAAATCGTTTCCTTGCGGGCATTGGCACCTGCTACGTCGAGCTATTTCGCAACGTCCCACTGATTGTCCAGTTTTTTACCTGGTATCTGGTGGTTCCTGAGTTGCTTCCCGTCAACATCGGCATGTGGTTTAAAGCCGAGTTAGACCCGAATATTCAATTCTTCCTATCATCGATGATTTGTCTGGGGCTCTTCACCGCAGCGCGCGTTTGTGAGCAGGTGCGTGCGGGGATTCAATCTTTACCACGCGGACAAAAAGCAGCAGGTCTGGCAATGGGCCTGACACTGCCGCAAACCTATCGCTATGTATTACTGCCGAATGCGTACCGCGTGATCGTTCCGCCGCTGACGTCAGAGATGCTGAATCTGGTAAAAAACTCAGCTATCGCTTCCACGATTGGTCTGGTGGATATGGCGGCACAGGCAGGGAAACTGCTGGACTACTCCGCCCACGCGTATGAATCCTTTACCGCCATCACGCTGGCGTACGTTGGCATCAACGCCATCATTATGTTGATTATGCAGGTCGTTGAGCGAAAAACCCGTTTGCCGGGCAATATGGGGAGCAAATAAATCATGCATGAATTTGACTGGAGCTCAATTGGGCCAAGCATGCCGTACCTGATTCAGGGGATGGTCGTCACACTCAAAATTACGCTGACAGCTGTGGTATTCGGGATTGTCTGGGGCACGATTCTGGCGGTGATGCGCCTTTCGCCGATAAAGGCCGTTAGTTGGTTTGCCAAACTGTATGTGAACCTGTTCCGCTCCGTTCCACTTGTCATGGTGCTGCTGTGGTTCTATCTGGTGGTTCCTAGCTTATTACAAAATGTGCTTGGGCTATCGCCTAAAACCGATATTCGACTGATTTCAGCTATGGTAGCCTTCTCGCTGTTCGAGGCAGCCTATTATTCGGAAATCATTCGTGCGGGTATTCTCAGCGTGTCACGCGGTCAATCCTCCGCAGCGCTAGCATTAGGCATGACGCACTGGCAATCCATGAGGCTGATTATTTTGCCGCAGGCATTCCGCGCCATGGTGCCATTGCTGCTGACGCAGGGGATTGTTCTGTTCCAGGATACCTCACTAGTTTACGTGCTTAGCCTCGCTGATTTCTTCCGTACCGCCTCAACCATCGGCGAGCGTGACGGAACACAAGTTGAAATGATCCTGTTTGCTGGGTTCATTTATTTTCTCTTCAGCATTACTGCCTCAATGCTGGTCAGTTACCTGAAAAAAAGGACGGTTTGATGATTTCCCTGAAAAATGTTTCTAAATGGTACGGCCAATTTCAGGTGCTAGCCGACTGCTCCACAGAAGTAAAAAAAGGTGAAGTTGTGGTCGTCTGCGGGCCTTCGGGCTCTGGCAAATCAACCCTGATCAAAACCGTAAACGGTCTGGAACCGATTCAAAAAGGTGAAATTACCGTCAATGGCACCGCCGTTAACGATAAAAAAACCAATCTGGCTCAGTTGCGTTCCAAAGTCGGGATGGTGTTCCAACACTTTGAACTGTTCCCACACCTGTCGATTATCGAGAACCTGACGCTGGCGCAGGTGAAAGTGCTGAAGCGTAAGCGTGAAGACGCCAAAGCCAAAGCACAGAAGCTTCTGGAGCGCGTTGGGCTATCAGCACACGCCAACAAATTCCCAGGGCAACTTTCCGGCGGTCAGCAACAGCGTGTCGCTATCGCCCGCGCCCTATGCATGGATCCTATCGCGATGTTATTTGACGAACCGACATCCGCGCTTGATCCAGAGATGATCAACGAAGTGTTGGACGTTATGGTTGAATTGGCGCAGGAAGGCATGACCATGATGGTCGTCACACATGAAATGGGCTTTGCCCGTAAAGTGGCGCACCGCGTGATATTTATGGATGAGGGCAAAATCGTTGAAGATACCCGCAAGGATGATTTCTTCAATAACCCACAGTCCGAACGCGCTAAAGACTTCCTGGCGAAAATCCTGCATTAATACTCAGATAAAGCGTGCCGCAAGGCACGCTTATTTACCCCCAACAGCCCTACGGCTGAAACGGCTGGCGGTGGAACAGGTCATGCGAGCATTTCGGGCAGAGTGGCAAAACCTCCGGCGTGTAGAACGCAATATAATGATGGCAGTTCTCGCATACCAGATTACCTAGCCCCACCACTTCACCGCTGTGGTACACCCCGTGATGATTCACATCTTTGAAAATCTCACGCCACTCCAACTGCGTTTTATCCGTAATATCCGCCAGCTCCTGCCACAGGCTTTCCTTGATGACTCGCACAAACACGCTGTCGGTAAACTCATCCTGACTTTCGTTATAGCTGCGGGCAAACTCTTCCAGATCGCGCTGAACGGCCTGAATCACCTGCTCTATTTCTTTTTGCGTCAGCTCCGAGCTTTCCTGCAAGGTTTTGCGGGCGCTCAGCACCAGACTGTCGAGATCGCGTTCACCATTGTTCAGCCGAGCCGTCACTGAAGCCATTAACTCGCGATAATAGCGGGCTAGTTTATTCATGCTTCCTCCTGAATTAAGCGGGTTGAAGGGTGATAAAGAACGCCTATTCGCTGTCTGGCACATCTGGCCAAAACCGATACGTTACCTATCTCTCTCTATTTTAGATTATTTTTTCGGTACGCCTGATAAATTGTCGCCAATTTGCGCAACGCTTCGCAGTCTATCGCTCACAGATCAGAAATATTCCTCAGTCGGGCGCTGGGTGTTGTTGCCCGCGCCGCTTACGGCTATGCTATGCGGATCTTTTGTTATGAATCAGAAGAGACTACTCACGTAGCAATTCTTCACTAAACAGGACCCCTGGCAGCCATGCAAGAGCAATACCGCCCAGAAGAGATAGAAGCGGACGTCCAGCTTCACTGGCAAGAGAAGCAGACCTTTAAAGTCACCGAACAGCCCGGCAAGGAAAAATACTATTGCCTTTCCATGCTGCCTTACCCTTCTGGCCGACTACATATGGGGCACGTCCGTAACTACACCATCGGCGACGTGATCTCCCGCTATCAGCGCATGCTGGGCAAAAACGTTCTGCAACCGATCGGTTGGGATGCCTTTGGTCTGCCGGCAGAAGGCGCAGCGGTTAAAAACAACACCGCGCCGGCCCCCTGGACCTACGCCAACATCGACTACATGAAAAACCAGCTCAAACTGCTGGGCTTTGGCTATGACTGGGACCGTGAAGTCGCGACCTGTAAACCAGACTACTACCGCTGGGAACAGTGGTTCTTCACCAAGCTGTACGAGAAAGGTCTGGTTTATAAAAAAACCTCCGCCGTTAACTGGTGTCCAAACGACCAGACCGTACTGGCGAACGAACAGGTTATCGATGGCTGCTGCTGGCGTTGCGATACCAAAGTCGAACGCAAAGAAATTCCACAGTGGTTTATCAAAATCACCGCTTACGCAGACCAACTGCTGAACGATCTGGATACGCTGGAAAGCTGGCCTGAGCAGGTCAAAACCATGCAACGTAACTGGATCGGTCGTTCTGAAGGTGTGGAAATCACCTTTGATGTGGCGGACAGTGAAGAGAAACTGAGCGTTTACACCACGCGCCCGGATACGTTCATGGGCGTGACCTACGTTGCTGTTGCCGCTGGTCACCCTCTTGCAGCGCAAGCTGCTGAAACCAACCCAGCGCTGGCCGATTTCATTGCAGAATGCCGTAATACCAAAGTCGCCGAAGCCGATATGGCGACGATGGAGAAAAAAGGCATGGCCACTGGCCTGTATGCGATTCACCCGCTGAACGGTGAGAAAGTCGCTATCTGGGTCGCCAACTTCGTCCTGATGGAATACGGTACAGGCGCAGTCATGGCCGTTCCGGGCCATGACCAGCGCGACTGGGAATTTGCCACTAAATACGATCTGTCCATCAAGCCGGTTATTCTGAACGCCGACGGCAGCGAGCCCGATCTGTCCGCTCAGGCGATGACGGAAAAAGGCAACCTGTTCAACTCTGGTGAGTTTGACGGCCTGGATTTCGAAGCCGGATTCAATGCAATTGCCGATAAGCTGGTAGAAAAAGGCATCGGCGAGCGTAAAGTCAACTATCGCCTGCGCGATTGGGGTGTCTCCCGTCAGCGTTACTGGGGCGCACCAATCCCAATGGTGACGCTGGAAGACGGCACCGTCGTCCCAACGCCAGAAGATCAACTGCCGGTAATCCTGCCGGAAGATGTCGTGATGGACGGCATCACCAGCCCGCTGAAATCGAACCCTGAATGGGCGAAGACGACCGTTAACGGTCAGCCAGCACTGCGTGAAACCGACACATTCGACACCTTTATGGAATCATCCTGGTACTACGCGCGCTACACCTGCCCGCAGTACGATCAGGGAATGCTGGATCCGGCTGCCGCCAACTACTGGCTGCCCGTTGACCAATACGTTGGTGGTATCGAACACGCCATCATGCACCTGATGTATTTCCGCTTCTTCCACAAACTGATGCGCGATGCTGGTCTGGTTACGTCTGATGAACCCGCCAAACGCCTGCTGTGTCAGGGCATGGTGCTGGCCGATGCCTTCTATTATCTCGGTAATAACGGCGAGCGCATCTGGGTTTCTCCGACCGACGTGACCGTTGATCGTGATGAGAAAGGACGCATCGTCAAAGCCGTAGATAACGAAGGCCGTGACGTGGTTTACGCGGGCATGAGCAAAATGTCGAAGTCTAAAAACAACGGTATCGACCCACAGGTCATGGTAGAGAAATACGGTGCAGATACCGTTCGTCTGTTCATGATGTTTGCTTCTCCGGCAGAAATGACGCTGGAATGGCAGGAATCCGGCGTAGAAGGCGCAAACCGCTTCCTGAAACGCGTCTGGAGACAAGCCTTCGAGCATACCGAGAAAGGTGCGGTAACGGCTCTGGATATCACTACACTGACTGAAGATCAGAAATCACTGCGCCGCGACCTGCACAAAACGATCGCTAAAGTGACCGATGATATCGGCCGACGCCAGACCTTCAATACCGCGATCGCCGCCATCATGGAACTGATGAACAAGCTGGCAAAAGCGCCACAGGACAGCGATCAGGATCGCGCGCTGACGCAGGAAACGCTGTTGGCCGTCGTTCGTATGCTGTATCCGTTCACGCCGCACGTCTGCTTCACGCTGTGGCAGGCACTGCAAGGTGAAGGCGACGTTGATACTGCGCCGTGGCCGGTTGCAGATGAAAACGCAATGGTTGAAGATTCTAAGCTGGTCGTTGTTCAGGTTAACGGTAAAGTACGTGGTAAAATCACCGTTGCCGCTGACGCAAGCGAAGAACAGGTTCGCGAACGCGCTGCACAGGAACCGCTGGTCGCGAAATATCTGGACGGCGTCACGGTTCGTAAAGTGATTTATGTCCCTGGCAAACTGCTTAACCTGGTTGTGGGTTAAGGCAAGGAGGAACTGTGCGACATCGTCTATTCACGTTGTTGCTGGGGCTGGCGGTGTTAATCACCGCTGGCTGCGGTTTTCATCTGCGCGGCACGACACAAGTGCCTGCGCAGTTACAAACACTGGTGCTCGACAGCAGCGATCCTTATGGTCCGCTAACGCGTGCGGTACGTGAGCAGCTCCGTCTCAGCGATGTGAAAATCGTTGATGATGCGACGCGTCAGGATATCCCGTCTCTGCGGGTACTGGGCTCAAGCGAAACGCGTGATACCGTCTCTATTTTTCAGGACGGTAAAACAGCGGAGTACCAGATGGTGCTGACGTTGCGGGCACAGGTGCTGATGCCGGGTGAAGATATTTATCCGCTCAGCGTGACGGTGTTCCGCACGTTCTTTGATAACCCGCTGGCTGCACTGGCGAAAGATGCCGAACAGGACATCGTCCGTCAGGAAATGCATGAGCAAGCTGCCCAGCAGTTGGTGCGTAAATTGCTGACCATCAATGGCAGTCAGGAAGTCAAAAATCGGCTGCAGTCCACCGATTCAACGACTGCCACCACGCGTCCATGATTCGGCTTTACCCCGAACAACTCACCGCGCAGCTCCATGAGGGGCTGCGCGGTTGTTATTTGGTCTTTGGTTCAGACCCGCTCCTGCTGCAGGAAAGTCTCGACAGCATCAAACGGGTCGCTCAACAGCACGAATTCAGCGAGCATTTCAGCTTCATCCTGGATCTTCATACCGACTGGGATGCGATTTTCAGCACCTGTCAGGCGCTCAGCCTGTTCGCCTCACGCCAATCGCTCTTACTGGTTTTGCCGGAAAACGGCCCAAATGCCGCGATGGGTGAAAATCTGGTTAAGCTCTCTGGATTATTGCACCCCGATATTTTGCTGATTCTGCGCGGTCATAAGCTGACCAAAGCGCAGGAAAATAGCGTCTGGTTCAAAGCGCTGGCGCAAGACAGCGTCTATATCAATTGTCTGACGCCAGAACAAGCACAGCTCCCTCGCTGGGTTGCTCAACGAGCTAAAGCCATGAAGTTGACGCTGGATGAACAGGCCACGCAGCTGATTTGCTATTGCTATGAAGGTAACCTTCTTGCGCTGTCTCAGGCGTTAGAGCGGTTAGCGCTGCTTTATCCCGATGGCAAGCTGACTCTGCCGCGAGTGGAAAGCGCAGTCAATGATGCCGCTCACTTCACGCCGTTCCATTGGCTGGATGCATTACTGGCAGGAAAAGGCAAACGCGCCTGGCACATTTTGCAGCAGCTAAAACAGGAAGATTGCGAACCTGTCATTTTGCTACGCACACTACAGCGTGAACTGCTACAGCTGCTAGCGCTGAAACGGCGCATGTCAGACACGCCGCTGCGTACGCTATTCGATCAGCAAAAAGTGTGGCAAAACCGGCGTGACCTGCTCACTCAGGCACTGCAGCGGCTTTCTCTTCAACAGCTACAGCAGGCCGTACGATTGCTGACGCAGGTAGAAATAACCTTAAAGCAAGACTATGGTCAGTCCGTTTGGTCTGAACTTGAATCGCTTGCCATGCTTCTATGCGGCAAAGCCTTGCCGGAGACATTCATCTGAATACGTCACCCACAGCGCCATCGCTGACCGCATTTTTTGGCGGCACGTTTGACCCGATTCATTACGGTCACCTTCAGCCAGTAACGGCACTGGCAAAGCTTGTGGGGCTGACTCAGGTCGTCCTGATGCCCAATAATGTTCCGCCACATCGGCAGCAGCCCGAAGCCAGTTCCCGGCAGCGTTTCCATATGGCTGAGCTGGCCGTCGAAGGCAACCCGCTATTTACCGTGGACGATCGTGAACTACAACGGCAAACGCCCTCCTATACCATTGATACATTGGAGGCATTTCGGGCTGAAAAAGGCGGTGATGCGCCTCTGGGCTTTATCATCGGGCAGGACTCGTTGCTAACGCTGCACCATTGGCACCGCTGGCAGGATCTACTCAACGTTTGTCATTTGCTGGTATGCGCTCGGCCCGGCTATCGCTCGACGCTGGAAACGCCCGAATTACAACAGTGGCTGGACGATCATCTGACGCACACGCCGAACGATCTTCATCAGCAACCGCATGGACGGATTTTTTTAGCAGACACGCCGCTAGTCACCATTTCCGCAACGGACATTCGCCAACGTCGACAGCAAGGTCTGGACTGTCACGATTTATTACCTCCCGCCGTACTCCGTTACATCAACGAACACGGCCTGTACCAATAGCGCAGGTTTTCCCGTCCATCAGCCACGGGCTTTGTACCACTCGACAAAAGTGCGTGATATACTCCGCGGCTGGTTTCAATCACCGGGAAAAGCGAAAATCTTCGGCAATTACTCGGTGGTTCACGTTTTTCCTAAACAATTCAGCGCCGCACGCGTTCGTCAGTTACTGACAAAACGCCATTGAGGGGGAACCTTTGCAAGGCCAAGCACTCCAAGACTTCGTTATTGATAAGGTCGATGACTTAAAAGCTCAGGATATCGTTGCACTCAACGTCCAGGGTAAGTCCAGCATCACCGATTACATGGTTATCTGTACGGGTACTTCTACACGTCATGTCGCCTCCATTGCCGATCACGTCGTACAATCCTCACGCGCCGCGGGTTTGATCCCACTCGGTGTCGAGGGTGAAAACGCCTCAGATTGGGTTGTTGTCGATTTGGGTGACGTGATGGTTCATGTCATGCAAGAAGAAAGTCGCCAGTTGTACGAACTGGAAAAACTGTGGGGCTAGCATGAAACTGCAACTGGTCGCCGTTGGCACCAAAATGCCTGACTGGGTGCAGACTGGTTTCACCGATTATTTGCGCCGTTTCCCAAAGGACATGCCTTTCGAATTACTCGAAATTCCGGCGGGGAAACGGGGTAAAAATGCGGACATCAAACGCATTCTGGAGCGCGAAGGCGAACAGATGCTAGCGGCGGTGGGCAAAGGCAACCGCATTGTTACGCTGGATATTCCAGGGACTCGCTGGGAGACGCCGCAGTTGGCGCAACAGCTGGAGCGCTGGAAACAGGACGGGCGCGACGTCAGCCTGCTGATTGGTGGGCCTGAAGGGCTTTCGCCAGAATGCAAAGCCGCAGCGGAACAAAGCTGGTCACTCTCGCCATTAACGCTGCCGCACCCGCTCGTTCGTGTACTGGTGGCAGAGAGCCTGTACCGTGCATGGAGCATTACGACTAATCACCCTTACCATCGGGAGTAAGGCGATACGATGAAACCTGTGAAATAACGCTGGATGAAAGTAGAACGTAAACCCTTTCGTGATTATACGGCTGAGTCCGCCCTGTTTGTGCGCCGTGCTTTGGTAGCATTTCTGGGCATTTTGCTGCTTTCTGGTGTATTAGTCGCTAATCTTTACCATCTGCAAATTGTACGTGTTGATGACTATCGCACGCGCTCTAATGAAAACCGCATTAAGCTGGTTCCTATCGCGCCGAGTCGCGGCATCATCTATGACCGTAATGGCACTCCGCTGGCGTTGAATCGCACTATCTATCAGTTAGAACTCGTACCCGACAAAGTCGACAACCTTAAAGATACGCTCGAAGCCCTGCGCCCCGTCGTCGATCTGACCGATAGCGATCTGGAAAACTTTGAAAAAGAGCGTAAGCGTTCACGCCGTTTTACTTCCATCCCCGTAAAAAGCGGGCTGGATGAGATTCAGGTTGCCCGTTTTGCCGTCAACCAATATCGCTTCCCAGGCGTTGAAGTTAAAGGCTACCAGCGCCGCTATTATCCTTACGGCTCTGCCCTGACGCACGTCACGGGTTATGTTTCCAAAATCACCGATAAAGAAGTGGAACGGCTGACCAAAGAAGAAAAGATTGCCGATTACGCCGCCACACGTGACATCGGTAAGCTAGGTATTGAACGTCATTACGAAGATCTGCTACACGGCAAGCCCGGTTATGAAGAAGTTGAAGTTAACAACCGTGGCCGCGTGATCCGCCAGCTCCACGAACAGCCACCGCAGGCGGGGCGTGATATTTATCTGACGCTGGATCTGAGCCTGCAAATCTACATCGAGAAACTGCTGGAAGGCAGCCGTGCCGCCGTGATTGTCACCGATCCACGCGACGGCGGTATTCTGGCGATGGTTTCCACCCCCAGTTACGATCCCAACCTCTTTGTTGACGGGATTTCCACCAAAAATTACGCAAAACTACAAAGCGATCCCGACCGTCCGTTGATCAATCGTGCAACACAGGGGATTTATCCCCCCGCCTCCACCGTTAAACCTTATATCGCGGTTTCCGCCCTGACGGCGGGCGTGATCACCACTAATACCAGCCTGTTCGATCCCGGCTGGTGGCAATTACCCGGTTCTGAAAAGCGCTTCCGCGACTGGAAAAAATGGGGTCATGGTCGCCTTAACCTTACCAAGTCGCTGGAAGAGTCCGCAGATACGTTCTTCTATCAGGTCGCTTATGACATGGGCATCGATCGCCTGTCCGAATGGATGACCAAATTTGGTTACGGCGAGAGAACTGGTATCGATATTTCGGAAGAAAGCAAAGGCAATATGCCAACGCGTGAGTGGAAATTAGGCCGGTTCAAAAAACCCTGGTATCAAGGGGATACGATTCCGGTCGGGATTGGTCAAGGTTATTGGACCGCAACGCCTATCCAAATGAATAAGGCGCTGGTGACACTGATCAACGACGGTCAGGTCAAAACGCCGCACCTGCTTTATAGCTCGCGGGAAAATGGCAAGATTATACCTTTCCTACAGACTGAGAATCAACAAATTGGCAACATCCACTCTGGCTATTGGGAAGTGGCGAAGGACGGTATGTATGGCGTGGCTAACCGGCCTAACGGTACCGCCCACAAAAGCTTTGAGGATGCGCCTTATAAAATTGCGGCAAAATCCGGTACGGCACAGGTTTTCGGCCTGAAAGAAAACGAAACCTATAATGCGCACAAGATCGCAGAACATCTGCGTGACCATAAATTAATGGTTGCGTTTGCCCCGTATAAAGACCCTAAAGTAGCGATGTCGATTATTCTGGAAAACGGTGGAGCAGGCCCGACCGTTGGCACCATCACCCGCCAGATCCTTGACCATATTCTGCTGGGTGATAACAATACCGATTTACCTAGTGCGCCTCCTGCGCCGCCGGGTAGCGAGAGTGAGTAACAGACAGTCATGACCGATAGCCAACAAAAGGGATCGTTCTGGGCGAAAATCCATATCGACCTCCCGTTTCTTCTCTGCATCCTGGCTCTGCTGGGCTATAGCCTATTTGTCTTATGGAGCGCCAGCGGGCAGGACATCGGCATGATGGAACGAAAAGTCGTTCAAATCGTGTTGGGGTTTACGGTGATGATCGTGATGGCGCAAATTCCCCCGCGCGTATACGAAGGCTGGGCCCCCTACCTCTACATCGTCTGCGTGATTTTGCTACTCATCGTGGATATTTTTGGGCAGATCAGTAAAGGCGCACAGCGCTGGCTGGATCTGGGCTTTATTCGCTTTCAGCCGTCAGAAATTGCCAAAATCGCCGTACCGCTGATGGTCGCGCGTTTTATCAACCGTGATATGTGCCCGCCGTCGTTAAAAAATACGGCAATCGCGCTGGTGCTGATTTTTGTCCCTACGCTGCTGGTTGCTGCACAGCCCGACTTAGGTACCTCGATTCTGGTCGCGCTATCAGGGTTATTTGTGCTTTTCCTCGCAGGCATGAGCTGGCGGTTAATTGGCATCGCCGTCCTGCTACTCGCCGCTTTTATTCCTATACTCTGGTTTTTCCTGATGCATGACTATCAGCGCGCCAGGGTCATGATGCTGCTCGATCCAGAAAGCGACCCGCTCGGGGCCGGGTACCATATTATTCAGTCGAAAATTGCGATAGGCTCAGGTGGCCTGTCTGGGAAAGGCTGGCTGCATGGCACACAGTCTCAGTTAGAGTTTCTGCCAGAGCGCCACACCGACTTTATCTTTGCCGTACTGTCGGAAGAGCTTGGGTTAATCGGCGTGTTGATTCTGCTCGCCATGTATCTGTTCATGATCATGCGCGGTCTGGTCATTGCCGCGAATGCGCAAACCTCGTTCGGCCGGGTCATGGTCGGCGGACTGATGTTGATTCTGTTTTTCTATGTGTTCGTCAATATCGGGATGGTCAGCGGTATACTTCCCGTCGTTGGCGTGCCGCTGCCGCTAGTCAGCTACGGTGGGTCGGCGCTGGTCGTCTTAATGGCGGGGTTCGGTATCGTCATGTCGATACATACTCACCGCAAACTGCTATCTAAGAATTTATAACACGAGGTGAGCAATGCGTAAGGATTGGCTTTGGGTCGGCGTAGCAACTCTGGCGCTTGCGGCCTGTACCACAACGGAACAGCGGCAGCCTACGCCGCCTGTGACTCAGGTTTACAGCGGACCGACGGAAGAAATCGGTGGCGCAGAACCGCGTTATGAACCCTACAACCAGGGCACGCTGCAAGACTACAGCATCAAAGGCAAGAGCTATAAGGTTGTCAAAAATCCGCAAAATTTTAGCGAGACAGGCTTAGCGGCATGGTATGGCGAAGAAGCCAGCGGCAACCGCACGTCAATCGGCGAAACGTTTGACCCTAATGCAATAACCGCTGCCCACCCGACACTGCCTCTGCCAAGCTATGTCCGCGTGACCAACCTGAGTAACGGTCGCCGTCTGGTGGTACGTGTGAACGATCGCGGGCCGTATACGCCGGGCAGAATTATCGATCTGTCGAAGGCCGCAGGCGATCGGCTGAACATCTCGAACAATACCAAAGTAAAAGTGGACTTCATCAACGTCGCGCCAGACGGCACGCTCTCCGGTCCCGGAACCGTGGGCACCACCGTCGCCAAGCAAAGCTTCGCCCTGCCGGAACGCCCGAGCTTCGGCGCCAGCGGGCTGGGTACACCGATGATGGAAACGACGTCACCCACGCCCAACAGCGCCGTACGCCCGATCAGTAATAGCAGCCTGAGCACACCAACAGAAGATGCTCAGCCGCAGAGCAGCACACCATCACACAGCGGCGGTTTTTTGGGTGCGCCTTCCGCTCTGCGTGCTGGCGTGGTTGAATCCAGCGTGACGCCAGCGGTAGCGCCATCATCATCCGCTGCGCCAATGAATGTCGCGCCAGCAGCGGCTGCGGTTACTGCTCCTGTGGCTGCAACGCCTTCCGCCACGGGTCGCTATGTGGTTCAGGTCGGTGCACTGAGCGATCAGCAGCGCGCGCAAACCTGGCAGCGCAGCCTGAGCGAACGCTTCCGCGTGGCCGGGAAAGTCACGGCGAGCGGCGGCCTGTATCGTATTCAACTGGGGCCATTCCAGAATCGTCAGCAAGCCGCTGAACTTCAACAACGTTTGTCAGTCGAAGCTCAGCAGCAGTCGTTTATTACCGCCGCACCCAGCACCCTCTAGTAACGGATAATCGGCAGACTCACGCAGCGAAAAAGGCGGCTATGGCATTGAACATACCGCCCTTTTGCAAAATCACGTAACGTAATGTCTGATGCCTGCCTATTTCCCATCTGCTATAGTGTGGCTCGTTTTTTAACTCATACCCACGGATGTTGTTGTTCCAATCATGAATACTGTAAACACGTCTCGTTTTACTAAACGTACTGCGCTTGGCGCACTGCTCGCCATTAGCGCCTCTTCCTTTGCCTATGCCGAAGATATCAATCTTAAAACGATGATCCCCGGCGTCCCGCAAATCGATGCTGAATCCTACATCCTGATTGATTACAACTCTGGGAAAGTGTTGGCGGAAATGAATGCCGACACGCGCCGCGATCCGGCCAGCTTAACGAAAATGATGACCAGCTACGTGATTGGTCAGGCCATTAAATCAGGAAAAATCAGCCCGAATGACATCGTTACCGTCGGTAAAGATGCCTGGGCAACCGGCAACCCGACTTTCCAGGGTTCTTCCCTGATGTTCCTGAAGCCGGGCGACCGCGTTCCTGTCTCCCAGTTAAACCGCGGCATTATCCTGCAATCCGGTAACGATGCCTGCGTCGCCATGGCCGACTACGTTGCTGGCAGTCAGGATGCCTTTGTTAACCTGATGAACGGTTACGTGAAAGCGCTGGGACTGAAAAATACCAATTTTGAAACCGTGCACGGTCTTGATGCACCGGGCCAGTTCAGTTCGGCACGCGATATGGCCCTGATCGGTCAAGCGCTAATCCGTGATGTGCCAGAAGAGTACGCGACCTACAAAGAGAAAGAGTTCACGTTCAACAATATTCGCCAGCCTAACCGTAACGGTTTGCTGTGGGATTCCAGCCTGAATGTTGACGGCATCAAAACGGGCCATACGTCATCAGCTGGCTTTAATCTGGTCGCCTCGGCAACAGAAGGCCAGATGCGCCTGATTTCTGCGGTACTAGGTGGACGTAATGCCAAAGGTCGCGAATCAGAAAGTAAGAAACTGCTGACCTGGGGCTTCCGCTTCTTTGAAACCGTCGCGCCATTGAAAGCAGGCAAAGAATTCGCTTCTGAGCCCGTCTGGTTTGGCGACAGCGACCGCGTTGCGCTGGGCGTTGAGAAAGATGCCTACCTGACCATTCCGCGCGGCCGTATGAAAGATCTGAAAGCCAGCTATGTTCTGGACAACACGGAACTGCATGCGCCGTTAGCCAAAAATCAGGTTGTGGGTTCCATCAACTTCCAACTGGATGGCAAAACCATCGATCAGCGCCCGCTGGTCGTCATGAACGAAGTGAAAGAAGGCGGAATCTTTGGCCGCATGATCGATTACATCAAACTGATGTTCCATCACTGGTTCGGCTAAGTCCCCTTGTATGGGGCCAAAATGCCCCCATATAGATACCATCCATAACTCCCGCACAACGCGGGAGTTATATTTTTTAGTATACTGTACTGATGTCAGTGCTAATGCAGATGTATTACCCTCTCTGGAGCGCAAATGAAAACCAAATTAAACGAACTGCTTGAATTCCCCTGTGTTTTTACCTACAAAGTCATGGGCGAGGCAAAACCAGAGTTAGTCGATCTGGTCGTTGAAGTGGTACAGCGTCATGCGCCAGGCGACTACACGCCGCAGATCAAACCCAGCAGCAAAGGGAATTATCACTCGGTTTCCATCACCATCACGGCGACTCACATTGAGCAGGTGGAAACGCTGTACGAAGAACTGGGCAACATAGACATCGTGCGCATGGTTCTGTAAGGCATATAGTTCTGTAAGCATCGAGCTGTAAGAAGAACGGGCGGGAAAATTGGCAAGTGCGGCATGGTTTTATACTACATAATTTTATGCTGCATAGTTTTGCACAGCATACTTGTGCATAGGACTGTTCGCTGACGCTTCCCGCCGTTATAATCTCCCCCACCTTTCCTTAACCTGAAGATGACACACTTGCTACAGGATAAGATCATCGTACGCCAATTTGACGTACAGCCGTATGAACCCGTCTCTCTGGCGATGCATAATTTCACCGACCGACGTGATGATAAAACCCCCGATGAAATCTGGCTGGTTCAGCATCCTCGCGTATTCACACAAGGTCAGGCGGGCAAAGCCGAACATGTCCTCATGCCAGGCGACATTCCCGTGATTCAGAGCGACAGAGGCGGCCAGGTGACCTACCACGGCCCCGGTCAGCAGGTTATGTACGTATTGATTGATCTGAAGCGTCGCAAGCTCGGCGTTCGTCAGCTCGTCACCGCAATTGAAAATACCGTGATTGGCACGCTGGCACACTTCGAAATCGAAGCCCATGCCCGTCCTGATGCACCCGGCGTCTATGTGGGCGCGCGTAAAATCTGCTCGTTAGGGCTGCGTATTCGTAAAGGCTGCTCTTTCCACGGGCTGGCGCTCAATATTGCCATGGATCTCTCCCCTTTCCTGCGTATCAACCCGTGTGGTTACGCCGGTATGGAGATGACGCAACTCAGCGATCTGGTGCCGGGCGTCACGCTGGATGACACCGCCCCCGTGCTGGTGAATACCTTTTTGCAGTTAGTCGGCTATTCCGCACCCGAATTTGTCCCGTGGAATCTGGACGTTCAGGGTGAGCCGCTTCATAGCTAATGCATTTCATCCTGTTAATGAAAATCAGTCAGTTAGACGATCGTTTTTTGATAAATTACATTTTATTCACATAATTTCTTCATTTTGATCGCGCAAGGGCTGATTGTGGTTAGGCAAGATGATATAATTTTTGTAGTTTTTTAAAAAAAAGTTTAACTAAAAACATAATCCTTTGAATTTGAATTACAAATTTAAAGAAACGATTCAGAACTGGAACTTACGCAAACATGAGTAAACCGATTCAGATCGAACGCGGCGTCAAATACCGCGATGCCGATAAGATGGCGCTAATCCCGGTACGTACTGTCGTCACCGAACGCCAAGAGCTTCTGCGCAAACCTGAATGGATGAAGATTAAACTTCCGGCGGATTCAAGCCGTATTCAGGGAATCAAAGCAGCCATGCGCAAAAACGGGCTGCACTCAGTTTGCGAAGAAGCGTCCTGTCCGAATCTGGCGGAGTGTTTCAACCACGGTACCGCCACCTTCATGATTTTGGGTGCCATTTGTACCCGTCGCTGCCCGTTCTGTGACGTTGCCCACGGCCGACCGCTTACGCCGGATGCCAATGAGCCTGAGAAACTGGCACAGACCATCCATGACATGGGCTTACGCTATGTCGTGATCACCTCCGTTGACCGTGATGATCTGCGCGACGGCGGTGCCCAGCACTTTGCAGACTGCATTAGCGCTATTCGCCGCAAAAACCCGACTATCCGCATCGAAACGCTGGTGCCAGACTTCCGTGGCCGTATGGATCGCGCGTTAGAGATCTTGACCGCCACGCCGCCAGATGTGTTCAACCACAATCTGGAAAACGTACCGCGTGTTTACCGTCAGGTCCGTCCTGGTGCGAACTATGAGTGGTCACTGAAGCTGCTGGAAAACTTCAAGAGCGCACATCCAGATATCCCAACCAAATCTGGCCTGATGGTTGGATTGGGGGAAACTAATGCTGAAATCGTGGAAGTGATGCGTGACCTGCGTCGCCACGGTGTGACGATGCTGACGCTGGGACAATATTTACAGCCGAGCCGTCATCACCTACCGGTGCAGCGCTACGTCAGCCCGGATGAGTTCGATGAGATGAAGGCTGAAGCGATGGCGATGGGCTTTACCCACGCTGCCTGCGGTCCATTTGTTCGCTCGTCCTACCATGCCGACCTACAGGCAAAGGGCATCGAAGTAAAATAAGCGCTCATACATATTTACACATTTTCTGTGTGGAATAAAAAACGGACGGCTATTGCCG
>NZ_JAINZP010000009.1 GCF_020166435.1 Pectobacterium versatile
TTTACGGTGAACTGTAATCCTGTACTGTTTGCCACCTGCTTTCTCCTTATTGTTATTCTTGTCCTGCTGCCACGGCTACCGCACACGCCGATGCGTTCCGCCGCTCCCCTGATGAAAAATGAAATACCCAGGCAAACCTAAGTTGGATGAGAATTACGCTTAAAAGAGGGATTCACGTCGCTGTGGGCAAACGTATGATGGAGTTGGGGCAATAGGCAGAATAATGAAAACGTTCCCTGTGACATCCTTGACATGAGTCCCTTGATAAAAAATGACGAGCAAAAGATAGCAGGTGGAATGGAAACTCAATAGTACGAAGAAAAGACTAAAAACAATCCAATCAATTGATTAGTATTGAAATAGTTTCATTTATAAGTAGGGGGTGCATAGAAAGAGGTCTGATCTTTTCCCCACGTTGGGATATGCAGGATGAGACTGTGTTTCTCAGGTTAAAAGCTAAGCTGGCAGGAGCAAAAATCCCCAATGAACTGGGGATTTGTTTATAAAGAGACGGGTGAAGGGGCTGGATTATTTCAGCTTCAGCGTGTGGATGATGCCTTCTGCTTCGCTCTGTGCCTGTTGCTGATTGCTGGCTGGCAGCGTGATCTGCAAGGTCAGCAGTTGGTTTTCCACTTTGCCCAGCACGACAGAGGAATAAGCCTGCTGTCCGCTGCTGGTGATAATGCTGTCGAGCTGTTGCAGTTTCTTGCCGTCAACGTCGATGGTTTTGTTGGTGACGACCTGAAGATTGGCATCACGCGTGCGTTGCTGGTCTTCCAGACGTTGTGCCAGCACGGTCAACTCTTCTGTGGTGTTGTCACCCAGAATCACGATGACGGCTTTCTGTCCATTATCATTGGCGTAAACGTGCATGTTGTTCGCCTGCGTACCGACTTTACCGCTTTGATCGCGCATATCGGCTGGCAGGGTAAATGCCACCTTGCCATTCATTAATTCAATATTCTGACCTGCGCTGGCTTCTGCGGCAGGTTTATCTTGCGCGCCCGATTTTGCAGCGTCATCCGTTTTGCCATCACAGGCAGCAAGCAGGCCGACAAGCAAGCCGACACCGAGGTATTTGATTACATTCGACATGGGATCCCTTTCTCTCGTTTTGAAACAGATAATCTTTCTATACCCTAAATAATTCGAGTTTCAGGCAGGCGGCAAGGGAAGGAATCCCGATGAACTTACTCAGGTAAGTGATTCGGGTGAGTGAACGCAGCCAACGCACATGCAACTTGAAATATGACGGGTATAAACAGGTAATAACAGTATGGCACCCTATTCAGATAGCAAAAACAAGCATTTTGTTGTTGCAAACCGTTGTTAGTACCTGCGTTATTTTTACAAAACGATGAGTGTATACCCTAAATAATTCGAGTTGCGTGAAGGCGGCAACTGCGGGAATCCCCAAGAGCTTATTCAGGTAAGTGACTGGGGTGAGTAAAGGCAGCCAACGCACGAGCAGCTTGAAGTATGACGGGTATATTAGGGAGAAAAGGCGGTGTAAATCGCCGCCCGATTGCCATTAACGGTGGCTGCTGACGGAACGGTAGTCGGCTGCGCCTTTCTGCTCACCTAGACGTTTAAGCACCATGTTCAGCATGACGCCGTACATCGGCAGGAAGAACGCCAGGCTGATCAGCAATTTGAAGGCATAATCCACCATCGCGATTTCAACCCAGTTTGCCGCCATGAAGGCATCGGTGCTGCGGTAAAACGCAATGAAGAAAAAGGCCAGCGTATCGCTGAAATTACCAAACACGGTCGACACAGCCGGAGCGACCCACCACGCACGCTTCTGGCGCAGGCGGTTGAAGACGTGAACATCCAGAATCTGGCCGAGAACATAAGCCATGAAGCTGGCGCAGGCGATACGCGCCACGACAATATTCACCTGACTTAACGCCTCGAATGATTGCCACGATCCCTGATAAAACAGGCACGACACCAGATAGGAAATCACCAGCGCAGGCACCATCACGGTCAGAATGATACGACGCGCCAGCGGCGCACCGAAAACCCGTACCGTCAGGTCAGTTGCCAGAAAAATAAACGGAAAGGTAAACGCGCCCCAGGTGGTATGAAAACCGAAAATCAATACCGGGAGCTGAACCAGATAATTACTCGACGTAATGATCAGGACATGGAACAACGATAGCCAGATCAGCGCCGTAAGCCGCTGCTGGGGAGTAAAACGATACATAATGTGACCTTTTTGGTTATTGGGGTTAGGGAACCCAAGGGATAACGTGCAGATTTATGCTGCAACGCGGCGGCATAATACGCAATTGCTTTGCTAATGCAATTATTTCGCTACGACCATGTGTTTTTCCAGGAAAAGATGGTTGTTTTCTGCGCAAACGTTGTCGTCGCTTGCGTCGGGAAATCCTCAGCGTAAACTAAGGCGGTTTTTTGATTCCAGCACTGAGAACGTTGATGACCGATCCCTTTACCAACCCGGATAAAACCCTTGATGCACAGGGGCTGCGCTGCCCTGAGCCTGTGATGATGGTGCGTAAGACGGTACGCCAGATGGAAACCGGGCAAACGCTGCTGATTATTGCCGACGATCCAGCCACCACCCGCGATATTCCCGGTTTTTGCGTGTACATGGAGCATGAGCTTCTGGCGCAAGAGACCGAGCAGGTTCCCTACCGGTATCTGCTGCGCAAAGGCCAATAATACGCAGTGCGTTATACTGCTGAGGTTTGTTATTAGGAGAAACACGGGGATGAGGTTCCCGTAGGGAGGCCTCACCCCGTGGTCGCTCCGTGTATCTCGATCCCTCAACCAACAGCCAGCAACGGTAATATCAGTCCTGTTTTCTCAACAGCCGTAGCGCGTTGGCGGTGACCAGCGCGGTTGCGCCGGAATCTGCCAGCACGGCGAGCCACAGTCCGGTAATACCCATAATGCTGGTAACCAGAAATACCGCTTTCAGCCCCAGCGCGATAGTCATGTTCTGACGGATATTGCGCTGCGTTGCCCGCGACAGGCTAATCATGGCGGCCAGCCCAGTCAGGCGACTGTGCGTTAAGGCGGCATCGGCCGTCTCCAGCGCCACGTCGGTACCGCTTCCCATCGCAATCCCGATCGTTGCCGCTTTCATTGCCGGTGCGTCGTTGATGCCGTCGCCCACCATCGCTACGGGATGCTGCTTGCTCAATTCGCTGACTGCCGTGACCTTGTCAGCAGGGAGCAGGCTGGCCCGGTAATCGATCCCTAATGTTGCCGCAATCGCTGCTGCTGCGCGGGGATTATCGCCGGTGAGCATGACGCCACGAATCCCTAACTGCTGCAAGGCATCCAGCGCCTCACGCGCATCGTGGCGTAGCGTATCGCTCAGTGCCAGCACGCCGAGCAGGTTGTCGTCTTCTTGCACCACCACGACGGTTTTCCCTTCGTTCTCCAGCGCATCAATCCGTTGCAACCAGCTTGCATCAAGCAGATCGGGCGCGACACGAGTCGGTGCGCTGACCTGAATCCGCTTGCCGCCTATCGTGCCTTCCACGCCGACTCCCGCCAGCGCTTTGCGGTTTTCTGCCATTGGCAGGAACGTGCTGCTGGATCGCGCATGCTGGACGATCGCTTTGGCAAGCGGATGGTGCGAACCGGATTCCACCGCAGCGGTGCGGGTTAGCAGCGCCGTTGCGCTAACGCCCGCAGCGGGCAATACGTCCGTCACCTGCGGCTTGCCTTCCGTCAGCGTGCCCGTTTTATCGAACGCGATAGTCTTGATGCTGCCCAGCGACTCCAGCGCCGCGCCACCTTTAATCAGCGCTCCACGACGCGTTGCGGCGGCTAGCCCCGACGTAATCGCCGCAGGCGTTGAGATCACCAGCGCACACGGGCAGCCAATTAACAGCAGCGTCAGGCCGCGATAAATCCACTCTTGCCACGGCTGCGCAAGCAGCAACGGCGGTACCAGAATCACCAGCAGCGACAGCAGCATGATGGCGGGCGTGTAGTAACGGCTGAACTTATCGAGGAAGCGCTCTATCGGCGCACGGCGCTCTTCCGCTTCTTCTATTAGTTGCAGAATGCGGTCAATAGCGCTGTTGCCCGGCTGTGACACCACCCGCAACTGCACAACCCGATCGACGCACAGGCTGCCTGCGGCAATTTTTTCACCGGGCGTACGTTCAACGGGAACCGATTCACCGGTCAGCGCGCTTTCATCAAAGCTAGCGTCGCTGTTCAAGAGCTCCGCATCGGCGGGGAGTCGTCCACCGGGGGCGACTTCAATCACGTCACCGGGAACCAGACTGGCGACGGGAACGAGGCGTCGCTGCCCATTGCTGACGACCGTGGCATCTTCGGGAAGCAGTGCCATCAGCGCCGTTACGCCCCGTCGTGCGCGGTTTGCCGCGTAAGATTCCAGATGTTCGCCTAGCATAAACAGCAGCAGGATGACGGTGGCTTCGGTGGTGGCGCCAATCAAGAGCGCTCCAATGGAAGCCACGCTCATCAGCGTTTCAATCGCGAAGGGCGTACCCGTGCGAATGAGCTGCACCGTTTTTTTCAGGATCGGGATCAGCCCGACAATCGTGGTCGCGATAAACGCGATCTGCCCGCCGCGCTCGCTTAGCAGGGAAAGTCCCCAGCTCGCAGCAGCCAGCAGAGTGAAAAGTATTAAGAAACCATATTCATGTACAAAACGACGTGCGGTCGAGGTGTCGGGTGGGGCGAGGGGGAGTGCGGTGTCCTGCAAGGCGAAGCCCGCTTGCTGAACGGCATGTTGAACCTGAAGTCGGATATCGGTGTTGGCATCAACAACCAATTTTTCGGTGGCGAACAGTACTTTGGCCTGTTCAATTCCGGTGAGATTTTTTACTGCATTTTCGATTTTACGTGCGCAGCTGGGACAATCCATCCCGCTGATTTTCCAGCTAAAACGCTGGTGGGATCGGGGCCTGTCGCTGTCTCCGCTGTCGGGGTCGTCTGAATCCGCGCTACCGCCGCTGTCTGACGACTGTTGCTCTGTGCCACACGCGCTCTGTACTACGGCATCAGACGTGTGTTTGGTTGAACAGCAGCTGTGGTCTGCGTGGTTTGAATGCTGCGTGTGTTCGTTGCAGCAACTTTTGGCGCGGCGTGGCGCGTGGTGAACGCTGTTATTGCAGCAGGCTGATTTCTCAGCGCTGTGGTTATGCTGATGAGAGTGCATCTCTTCCTCCGTTGTTAGTGACTTACATACTCATCAGGAACTTTACACCGCTGCTTAATGCTTAGCCAGATTTTCGTGAGCGCCGCGAACGTCAGAAATAGAGGGAGCGAACGATCAGGAAATGGCCGCCAAAATAGCCCGCTGCCACAATCGCCTGATGGGCGCGGAACGGAAAACGGTAATGGTGAATCAGCCAGACTGCATGGGCGATAAACAGCAGTACGGTACCTGTCAGCAGGGAGAAATTCGCGTTTGTCCCCAGCGCAAAATAGCGCTCGCCTGCAATCCAGACCATCAGCGTCGTCATGATGATAAAGGCGCAAGCGGGCCAGCGCTGTGCGTCCAATCGCCCCCAGATAACGGCGATCAGGATCGCAGCCAGAATAACGAGCGTTAGTGCCAGCGGCCAAAAGAACGTGAGTGAAATCTGTCCGGTAAAAAAGCTAATGGTGTACAGCAAATGCGAGAGGAAATAGGCGCCAAATGCGTAAAGCAGACGCTGAGTCGGCAGCAACAGCAGAGTGTCTGCGACCAGCGTGGCCAGCAGCCCCAGCACAATCAGATAGCCCGGCACACCAAGCAGCGGCATCTGCCAGGCTAGCGCCAGCAGCAGTAGCATCGTGACGGGTTTGAATAACCAACGCTGCCACGTTGGCCCACGGTAGCTGGCGTCCACATACAACCAACCAGAAAAAAGCACAGCAATAAATGACCAAAGCATAGCGTGTCCTTTTTGTGTTTTTGTTTGTGTCAGAATAAAAATAAACCGTTCTTTGTTCAGTGTAGGGGATTGTGGGGAAGTTAAACAACACGGGGTGAGACGGATGCGACTTCTGTGAGCTTCATGTTATGTTATCGCCTGTTTTTATTGTAGATGGGCGCCGCGAAGTCTTGAAGGGAGCATTGTGTTGAATGAGTAATGAATCCGCGCTTTATCGTATTCAATTTATAAATAACGGTAAGAATTACCAACTTTACGTGCGTGAGTTGGTGCAGAGCAGCCTGTTCGGTTTTATTGAAATCGCCGACTTCGTGTTTGATAGCCAGTCTACGGTGTTGGTTGACCCGTCAACCGAGAAACTGAAAACGGAATTCTCTGGCGTTAGCCGCAGTTTCATCCCTCTACAGGCGATCATTCGCATTGATGCCGTGACGGAAAAGGGCAGCGCTCGCATTTCTGATTTAGGCGATAACGTTGCCGCGTTCCCTTATCTTCCCGGCAAGAAACCCTGATTTTCTCGGCGCGTGTCCTTTGAGCTAAAGGGCACGCGCTTTATTCGCTTTGTGCCCCAGCAGAAGTAGCGATTACGGCTTCGGTGGCTTAGGCTGCTTTTTCTGCCACGCCAGCAGCTCAAACACGCCAAAAAGGAAAATGCGTGCCTGAAGCGCGCGGCTCAGCGCGGGACTGTCTTTCGGCTGGCTGGATTTTAACAGCAGCAGTTGAAAACCATGCATCAGGATCATAAACACCATCGCCACGGTCATGAAGATATTCAACGGCTTGGGAAACGGCTGAATCAGGTTAAGCAACAAAAATCCCCACACGCCCAGCATCAATAATCTGCCAAGGTTAATCAAAATCATCTCTTACCCTTACGTCGCTGCGAAGATCACTGACGGATATATAAACGGTAGGCGACCTGGCCCGCAATTTTTTCACGGTGCAGTTGCCAATTTTCCGGGATAGTCAGCTGCGCATTTTCCGCCTCTGTTTCTACGTAAATCCACGCGTCGGGTGCCAGCCAGCCCTGTTGTTCCAGCAGAGCAAGCGTGTTGTTCAGCAGTTCTTTGCGAAACGGTGGATCGAGAAACACAACGTCAAACGGCGTGCCCGGCTTCGCCAGCCAGCTCAGGGCATCAGTATTGACCACCTCGGCGTTTTCCGCCCGAAGCAGCGCCAGATTTTGCGTTAACTGCTGCGCGACTGCACGCTCCATCTCCAATAATGTGGCGTGCGCAGCATAACGAGAAAGGGCTTCTAGCCCGAGCGCACCGCTGCCAGCAAAACAGTCCAGACAGCGCGCCTGTTGAATGACGGGAGCCAGCCAGTTAAACAGCGTTTCCCGCACGCGATCGGTGGTGGGACGTAAACCGGGGCTATCAGGAACCGGAAGTTTTCTGCCGCGCCATTGACCACCGATGATTCGGATTTGTCCGGCGGCTGACGATGCATTTTTTTTAGCCATAGCTCACAGGGTTATTGTTGTGCCGCATCATCATGGTGTGGATGCGGGCAGGAAATTTCTGGCGCTATTCTAGCGGCGGTTACGTGTAGAGGGAATGTTAAGATGGACGTTAAGGCGCTTAACCCAAAATTTTGTGCTGTCTGCGGCCTTTCGATCACGTACGGTGTTTGACACACTTCGTTACGGACATTGCCTTTCGTTACGAAGATTGTCGGCAGCGCGGAGAATTGTCTGCCATTGCCCCCGTTGGCCGCGTGTTGCTGTCGGCAGGAAAGTGTTAAACTTGTTGTTTAAATATGATTTTCATTGATTGATTCGCTGCGGTGAGCAGCGTGGAGCGCGATCGCACATGTCAAAAGAAAAGAAGCGCGGTTTTTTTTCCTGGCTGGGATTAGGGAAACAGGAAGAAAAACAACAAGAGCAACCGCAAGAGCAGCCGGTTGTCGAAGAACAACCTTCAGCAGCAGAGTCGGATGCTGCAGCATCGGCTCACCAGACCGTTGAACATGCGCCGGAACTGGTAGAGAAGCCACTGGCAGAAGCGCCTCTCGTTGAAGAAAAGCTAAAGGTTGAAGCGGAAGCATTGACCCAACCGGTCGCCGAGCGTGAGGTTACCGCCGCGGCAGACGCATCAACCACCGCCGCCCCAGAAGTTAACGCTTCTGAATCCATTATTTCTGAACCAGCTGCATCTGCCCCGACTATTTCTGAACCAGACGATCGTGACGCGATCGAACATGACAGTTTCGATCGGGATATCGCCGATCCGATCGTGCACACCGAGATCGCCGAAAGTGCGACGGTGGCTGATGCTGAGCCAGACGTTGCGCAGCAGGAAGAGCAAGAATACGAAGAACCAGAGCAGGCACAGCCAGATGATGTTCCGGCTGTGGCGCAAGAGCAGGAACGTCCGACGAAAGAAGGTTTCTTCGCTCGCCTGAAACGCAGTCTGGTAAAAACGCGCCAGAACCTCGGTTCCGGATTTATCGGATTGTTTCGCGGTAAGAAAATCGACGACGATCTGTTTGACGAACTGGAAGAACAACTGCTGATTGCCGATGTCGGGGTTGAGACGACCCGTAAGATCATCGGTAGCCTGACGGAGCACGCTAGCCGCCGCCAACTGAAAGATGCTGATACGCTTTTTGTGAAGCTGAAAGAAGAAATGGCGGAGATTCTTGCTAAGGTGGACGCCCCGCTGAATATCGAAGGCAAAACGCCGTATGTCATTCTGATGGTTGGCGTTAATGGCGTGGGTAAAACCACCACCATCGGGAAAATGGCACGCCAGTTCCAGGCACAGGGCAAGTCCGTGATGCTGGCGGCGGGTGATACTTTCCGTGCGGCGGCGGTCGAGCAACTTCAGGTCTGGGGACAGCGCAATAACGTGGCGGTCGTGGCGCAGCATACGGGGGCGGATTCGGCATCGGTGATTTTCGATGCGATTCAGGCAGCGAAAGCGCGCGGCGTTGATGTTCTGATCGCCGATACCGCGGGTCGCTTGCAGAACAAAGCGCACCTGATGGAAGAGCTGAAAAAGATTGTGCGCGTGATGAAAAAGCTAGACGAAGACGCGCCGCATGAAGTGATGCTGACGCTGGATGCGAGCACCGGACAGAACGCGGTGAGTCAGGCCAAGCTGTTTAATGAAGCGGTTGGGCTGACGGGAATTACCTTAACTAAGCTGGACGGTACCGCGAAAGGCGGGGTGATTTTCGCCATTGCCGACCAGTTCGCTATTCCTATCCGCTATATTGGGGTAGGTGAAGGTATTGAAGATTTACGGCCATTCAAGGCCGACGATTTTATTGAGGCACTTTTTGCCCGAGAGGATTAAAACGGATGATTCGTTTTGAACAGGTCAGTAAAGCTTACCTCGGTGGGCGTCAGGCATTGCAAGGGGTGGATTTCCATCTGCGCCCAGCGGAAATGGCGTTCCTGACCGGCCATTCCGGCGCAGGGAAAAGTACCCTGCTGAAACTGATTTGTGGCATTGAACGTCCCAGCGCGGGTCAGATTTTGTTTGGCGGCCACAATATCAGCCGCCTGAAAAAACGCGAAGTCCCGTTCCTGCGACGCCAGATCGGCATGATCTTTCAGGATCACCATCTGTTGATGGAGCGCACGGTCTATGACAACGTCGCGATGCCGCTCATCATCGCGGGTGCCAGCAGTGAGGATATCCGCCGCCGGGTATCCGCCGCGCTGGACAAGGTTGGCCTGCTGGATAAAGCGAAGAACTATCCTATCCAGCTGTCCGGCGGTGAACAGCAGCGTGTTGGCATTGCGCGCGCGGTGGTGAACAAACCTGCAGTGTTGCTGGCGGATGAACCGACCGGCAACCTGGATGAAGCGCTGTCAGAAGGCATTTTGCGCCTGTTTGAAGAATTCAATCGTGTTGGCGTCACGGTCCTGATGGCGACGCATGATACTGGGCTTATCGCCCGCCGTAATTACCGTGTGCTAACGCTGTCGGATGGCCGCATGGTGGGGGGAAACCACAATGGCGAATAACGTCCGTAATGCGAAAAAGCCTGTCGCAAAAGCGAAAGCGCTGCGCGGTGGCTGGCAAGAACAGTGGCGCTATGCCTGGACCAATACGCTGGCTGATATGCTGCGCCAGCCGCTGGCTACCTTTCTGACCGTGATGGTCATCGCTATTTCGTTGGCGTTGCCCAGCATCTGCTATCTGGTCTGGAAAAACGTCAGTCAGGCGGCCACGCAGTGGTATCCCTCGCCGCAACTGACGGTGTATCTGGATAAATCACTGGATGACAACGCGGCGCAGGCGGTTATCACGCAGCTTCAATCTGAAGACGGCGTCGATAAAGTCAATTATCTGTCGCGCAATGAAGCAATGGGCGAGTTCCGCAACTGGTCGGGTTTTGGCGGCGCGCTGGATATGTTGGAAGAGAATCCGTTGCCAGCTGTGGCAATTATTACGCCGAAAATGCGCTTTCAGGACTCCACCACGTTGACGACGTTGCGCGACCGTGTGGCTGCGACGCAGGGCGTGGATGAAGTACGGATGGATGACAGCTGGTTTGCGCGGCTGGTGGCGTTGACTAATCTTGTTGGGCAAATTTCCGCGACGATTGGCATCCTGATGGTCGTTGCCGTTTTTCTGGTGATCGGCAACAGCGTGCGTCTGAGTATTTTCAGCCGTCGCGAAACCATCAACGTGATGAAGCTGATTGGTGCGACGGACGGCTTTATTCTGCGTCCGTTCCTGAATGGTGGAGCGGCAATGGGCGTGGGTGGCGCGGTGCTGTCGCTGATTTTATCACAGGCGCTGGTCTGGCAGTTGGATGCGGTGGTGGCGCAGGTTGCTGCTGTTTTCGGTACGACGTTTGCCGTCAAGGGGCTGAGCTGGGATGAGTCCCTGCTGCTGTTGTTAATCGCTGGCATAATTGGCTGGCTGGCCGCCTGGCTGGCGACGGTGCAACATTTACGCCGTTTTACACCACAGTAAGCTTTTTCTGCTATAATTCCCCCCTGTAATTCAGACAGTATTGCAGGGGGAAACCTCCTCAGCGACATCTCTTCTTTATACTTTCCGCTGTGTTTTCCCCTTTGGTTTATCGTGCGTTACCGACCCGTTTGATCTCTGGCATGAGGTGAATAAAATGATAGGAACTTGCGAGCGAAATCACAGTCTGAATAGACAGCTTTTAGAATTTGAAAAACCCGATTTTAGGGGTTTAATAAATAAGCTGTAAGGTGCCGCATTTTGCCATTTTCGCGCAAAACGATACGGTGAAGCAGTGCTAAGATAGCCGACTGCAATATGATGAGTAGAACAACTGAGAGGGTTGAATGACCAAAGATATGCAAACTTTCACCTTAGTTCCCCAAGGCAGTCTGGAAGGGTATATTCGTGCCGCCAATGCCTATCCGATGCTGACGGCGGAGGAAGAGCGGGCACTGGCTGAACGACTGCACTATCAGGGCGATCTGGAGGCTGCTAAGCACTTGATTCTGTCACACCTGCGGTTTGTTATTCACGTTGCCCGCAATTATTCCGGCTACGGCTTGCCACAGGCGGACCTGATTCAGGAAGGGAACATCGGCCTAATGAAAGCGGTACGTCGCTTCAACCCTGAAGTTGGCGTGCGTCTGGTTTCTTTCGCCGTGCATTGGATCAAAGCAGAAATTCATGAATACGTGCTGCGTAACTGGCGTATTGTGAAAGTGGCGACCACCAAAGCACAGCGTAAGCTGTTCTTTAACCTGCGTAAGTCTAAAACGCGCCTCGGCTGGTTTAATCAGGATGAAGTCGAACTGGTGGCACGTGAACTTGGCGTGACCAGCAAAGATGTACGCGAGATGGAATCCCGCATGGCGGCGCAGGACATGACGTTCGATCCGACGCCGGAAGAAGATTCGCACGACGGCAAGGCGATGTCGCCGATGCTTTACCTACAGGATAAATCGTCTGACTTTGCTGATGGCATTGAAGAAGATAACTGGGAAACGCATGCGGCCGATAAGCTCACCTACGCGCTGGAAGGGCTGGATGAACGCAGCCAGCACATTATTCGCGCCCGCTGGTTGGATGATGACAACAAATCTACCTTGCAGGAGCTGGCCGATCAATACGGCGTTTCCGCAGAGCGTGTGCGTCAGTTAGAAAAGAATGCGATGAAAAAACTGCGAGCGGCAATAGAAGCCTAATCGCTCTCATCGTCTCTTTCTGTAGCGACCGGGTAATTCCCGGTCGTTTTGTTTTTGTCTGATGTCAATTCGCAGAGCTTGAGTTATGGCTTCTCTGGATTGAGTTGGTCAAGAATCAACGGTGTTTCTTTTCTACGAATATAGCGCCAGCCGCCGGACACCGGTGAGAAACCGCAAGACACCATAAACCGCGCCAGCACTTCTTCTTTGATCGCGGCATGATCGGCCGTGGCCAGCCACCACTCTTTAACATCAGGAAGCTGACGTCGCACTTCATCAAGCAAAAGTTGCCCTACGCCCCGCCGCCGCGTGACTTCCCGCACCATCAGATCGCTCAGTTCCGCATATTCTCCTTCAAGCTCGACCAACACGCCGCCTAACAACCGATCGTTAAAACGGGCGGCAAATAATCGCCGATCGAGCATGAGCCCTTCTTCGAGTAAATCAATGTTCTGATGCGGCCAAATTTTCGCCAGATCAATTTTATCCTGGGGGCTGAATCGGGTGAGGCATTCAACGGTTAGTTTCATTTTTATCGGCACTCCATCATATGAGTGAAGAATAATGTAGTTGTTTTGTAGTGGATCAGTTGTGTAATTTGAGCGCTATGGTTAATAGGGCAAATGTTTTTCTCATTCTTTGTTTTTCGAGTAATCCATCAACAATTAATGCACAAAGCAGAATATCTGACTATATATAAATTGAATGCTGGTTTTTGCATCTGGCATTTTGTGCTGTTTGTTCCGCTTGTTTCTGACAATGTGAGTTGATTTGCAGCATAATATTCCTGTTTAATAATATGAAAAATAAAGCCTTATTAGAAATCATTACTAATAATAACCTAAGCCTTTCTTACTTATAAGAAAATAGCAGGTTATGGCAGAAGGCGGTCAGGTTTTCGGCAATATCCATAATGACAGATGGGGTAAAAAGAATGAAATTCAGTAAAGGTAAAGTATTGCTGATGGGTTGTATGGCTGCGGCGTTGAGTCACGCGGTCAGCGCTGCCGATATTAAGGTTGCCGTTGTGGGTGCCATGTCTGGCCCCGTTGCACAGTATGGCGATATGGAGTTCATTGGCGCACGTCAGGCCATTGAAGACATTAACGCAAAAGGCGGCGTAAACGGTAACAAGCTGGTCGGCGTTGAATATGATGACGCGTGCGACCCTAAGCAGGCGGTTGCCGTCGCGAACAAAGTCATCAATGACGGTATCCGTTATGTGATTGGCCATCTGTGTTCCTCCTCAACGCAGCCTGCGTCTGATATCTATGAAGAAGAAGGCGTGATCATGATTACGCCTGCGGCAACCAACGCCGACTTAACCACGCGCGGCTACAAAATGGTGCTGCGCACGACGGGGCTGGATTCCGATCAGGGGCCAACCTCAGCAAAATACATTGTCGAAACCCTCAAACCGCAGCGCATCGCCGTGGTTCATGACAAACAGCAATATGGTGAAGGCCTAGCCCGCTCTGTTCAGGATAGCCTGAAAAAAGCCGGTGCGAATGTTGTGCTGTTTGAAGGTGTGACGGCGGGTGATAAAGATTTCTCCACGCTGGTTGCGCGTCTGAAGAAAGAGAACGTCGATTTCGTTTATTTCGGCGGCTACTACCCAGAAATGGGACAGATTCTGCGTCAGGCGCGTCAGGCTGGCATGACCACCAAATTCATGGGCCCGGAAGGCGTGGGTAACTCGTCACTGTCTAACATCGCAGGCGATGCCTCTGAAGGTATGCTGGTGACGCTGCCGAAGCGTTACGATCAGGTTCCTGCTAACCAACCGATTGTCGATGCGCTGAAAGCCAAGAAATTGGATCCAACCGGTCCGTTTGTCTGGACGACCTACGCCGCGCTGCAATCGCTGACCACGGCGATGACGCGTACGGGTAGCGATGCGCCGGAAAAACTGGCCGCGGATCTGAAAGCGAACCCTGTGGATACAGTAATGGGACCATTAAGCTGGGATGCAAAAGGCGACCTGAAAGGGTTTGAATTTGGCGTATTTGAGTGGCACAAAGACGGTACGTCCAGCGCAGTGAAATAATCATCATGCCGGAGGCGGGTAATGGGTGAAGACGCCGTTGTCTGCCTCTTCGGCGTGGAGAGTATTCTTCGCTCGCTGAGTGTATACCACTACTAATCCCTCAATACCGAAGCCCCCGTTGCCGCAAGGCGCGGGGGCAGCATTTAAGGTTTAAGGTATGTCCGAGCAGTTCCTTTACTTTTTTCAGCAGATGTTCAACGGCCTGACGTTGGGCAGCACCTATGCGCTGATCGCCATTGGCTACACCATGGTTTACGGCATTATCGGCATGATTAACTTCGCACACGGCGAAGTGTATATGATCGGTAGCTACGTCTCCTTTATTGTGATTGCGGCCCTGATGATGATGGGTATCGATGCTGGCTGGCTCCTGATTGGTGCCGCTTTCATTGCCGCTGTGGTCATTTCCAGCGCCTACGGCTGGAGTATCGAACGGGTGGCTTACCGACCTGTTCGAACGTCAAAGCGTCTGATTGCGCTGATTTCTGCCATCGGGATGTCAATTTTCCTGCAAAACTACGTCAGCCTGAATCAGGGCTCGCGTGATGTTGCGCTGCCGAGTCTGGTGACCGGCCAGTGGGTGCTAGGCGAAAGCAATGGCTTTGCCGCGACGATTAGCACCATGCAGTTGACCATCTGGATTGTGACGTTCCTCGCCATGCTGGCACTGACGTTATTTATTCGCTATTCCCGTATGGGTCGCGCCTGCCGTGCCTGTGCGGAAGACCTGAAAATGGCTAGCCTGTTAGGGATTAGCACCGATCGCGTGATCTCCCTGACCTTCGTCATTGGCGCACTCATGGCCGCCGTTGCGGGCGTGCTGCTGGGACAATTCTACGGCGTTATCAACCCCTATATCGGCTTTATGGCCGGAATGAAAGCCTTTACCGCAGCGGTGCTGGGCGGAATTGGCAGTATTCCTGGCGCGATGATCGGTGGGCTGATTTTGGGTGTAGCCGAAGCGCTGACGTCCGCTTACCTGAGCACGGAATACAAAGATGCGGTGTCGTTTGCGCTGCTGATTGTGGTGCTGCTGGTGATGCCAACCGGTATTCTGGGTCGCCCGGAGGTTGAGAAAGTATGAAACAGCTCAACCTGTTTAATGCGTTGGTTTCCGCGTTCATGCTGCTGGTGCTGGCCTCGTTTTTAATGGGCATGCAACTGGCGCTGGATGGCACCAAGTTGGTGGTGCGCGGTGCCGATGAAGTCCGCTGGTATTGGATTGGCGCGGGCTGCATCGTGGTGTTCTTCTTCCAGTTGATTCGCCCGTTCTTCCAGCAAAGCATCAAGAAATTCTCTGCACCGTCTTTGGTGCTGCCGAGTTTTGATGGCAGTACGCCACGGCAGAAGATATTAGCTGCGGCGTTGATTATCGCGGCTATCGCCTGGCCGTTTCTGGTATCGCGCGGTTCGGTAGATATCGCCACGCTCACGCTGATTTACGTGATGCTGGGTCTGGGCTTGAACGTTGTGGTTGGTTTATCCGGTCTGCTGGTATTGGGCTACGGCGGGTTTTACGCCATTGGCGCGTACACCTATGCGCTGCTGAATCACTATTACGGCTTGGGCTTCTGGGAAAGTCTGCCGCTGGCGGGCATGGCGGCGGCGCTGTCCGGCTTCCTGCTAGGGTTCCCAGTGCTGCGTTTGCGTGGTGACTATCTGGCGATTGTGACGCTCGGGTTCGGCGAGATTGTCCGTATCCTGCTGCTGAACAACACTGAAATTACCGGTGGTCCGAACGGCATCAGCCAGATCCCTAAACCGACCTTCTTTGGTCTGGAATTTGGCCGCAGCGCGCGCGATGGCGGTTGGGATACGTTCCACAACTTCTTCGGTCTGCAATATGACCCCAGCGATCGCGTCATCTTCCTGTATCTGGTCGCGCTGCTGCTGGTCGTGTTAACTCTGTTTGTGATTAACCGCCTGCTGCGTATGCCGTTAGGGCGTGCCTGGGAAGCGCTGCGTGATGATGAAATCGCCTGTCGTTCTCTGGGGCTGAGCCCAACGCGCATCAAGCTGACCGCCTTTACCATCAGCGCCGCGTTCGCCGGTTTTGCCGGTACGCTGTTTGCCGCGCGTCAGGGCTTCGTCAGCCCGGAATCATTCACGTTCGCTGAATCTGCCTTTGTGCTAGCCATCGTTGTGCTGGGTGGAATGGGCTCGCAGTTTGCGGTCATTCTTGCTGCAATCTTGCTGGTCGTCTCCCGCGAACTGATGCGCGATCTGAATGAATACAGCATGCTGTTGCTGGGTGCGTTGATGGTTCTGATGATGATTTGGCGTCCGCAAGGCCTGCTGCCGATGAAGCGTCCTGAGATGAAGTTGAAAGTCGCGAAGAAGGAAGAGCAAGCATGAGCACGCAGCCACTATTATCAGTCAGAGGTCTGATGATGCGTTTTGGCGGCCTGCTGGCGGTCAACAATGTTGAAATGGACATTCATGCTGGCGAAATCGTCTCGCTGATCGGCCCGAACGGGGCGGGGAAAACCACGGTCTTTAACTGCCTGACCGGTTTTTATCGCCCAAGCGGCGGCACTATCATGCTGCGCGATCGTCATCTGGAAGGGTTACCCGGACAGGCGATTGCCCGAATGGGCGTGGTGCGCACATTCCAGCACGTTCGCCTGTTCCGTGAAATGACGGTGATCGAGAACCTGCTGGTGGCACAGCATCAGCACCTGAAAAGCGGCGTATTTGCCGGGCTGTTGAAAACGCCGGGCTTTCGTCGTGCGGAAGCAGATGCGCAAGAGCGCGCCGCGGTGTGGCTGGAGCGTATCGGCCTGCTGGATTTAGCGAACCGTCAGGCGGGGAATCTGTCTTACGGCCAGCAACGCCGTCTGGAAATCGCCCGCTGCATGGTGACGCGGCCTGAGCTGCTGATGCTGGATGAGCCTGCGGCCGGCCTGAACCCGAAAGAAACTGACGAGTTAAATCAGCTGATTGCGGAACTGCGCGATAGCCATCAGGTGTCCGTTTTGTTGATTGAACATGATATGAAACTGGTGATGGGAATTTCCGACCGGATTTATGTTGTCAATCAGGGAACGCCGCTGGCACAAGGCACTCCAGCTGAAATTCGTAACAACCCGGATGTCATCCGTGCATATCTGGGTGAAGGATAACGTTTATGCTGTCATTACATCAGGTTTCGACCCACTACGGAAAAATTCAGGCGCTGCATCAGGTGAGCCTGCATATTAATCAGGGCGAGATTGTTACGCTGATCGGCGCGAACGGTGCCGGTAAAACCACACTGCTGGGCACGCTGTGCGGCGATCCGCGCGCGACGGAAGGCACCATCACGTTTGATGGCAAGGACATCACGAACTGGCAGACCGCGCAGATTATGCGTGAAGCTATCGCGATTGTGCCGGAAGGGCGTCGCGTCTTTTCTCGCATGACGGTAGAAGAGAATCTGGCGATGGGTGGGTTTTTTGCCGAGCGCGATCAGTATCAGGAGCGCATTGCGCGCGTCTACGATCTGTTCCCGCGTCTGTATGAACGACGCGCCCAGCGTTCCGGCACGATGTCAGGCGGTGAACAGCAGATGCTGGCGATTGGCCGTGCGCTGATGAGTCAGCCGCGTTTACTGCTGCTGGACGAGCCATCGCTGGGTCTGGCACCGATCATCATCCTGCAAATTTTCGACACGATCCAGCAACTGCGCGAAGAGGGCATGACCATCTTCCTGGTAGAGCAAAACGCCAATCAGGCGCTGAAACTGGCAGACCGGGGTTATGTACTTGAAAACGGCCATGTCGTGTTGGAAGATACCGGTGCGGCATTGTTAGCTAATGAAGCGGTACGTTCGGCCTATCTGGGCGGATAATTTTAGAGCAGATCTACCCTAAATCGTTCGAGCGGCGGAACGCCAACGCGCAGGCTGTTTGAAGGATGACAGGGGGAATCGTTATCGGGCCGGTTTATCGGCCTGTTTCGTAGAAGGGTTAAGAAGAGATGGCCATTGAAGGGTTGTTAGCGCACCGCATCGCTCAGTTAAAAAGTTCTGCCATCCGTGAACTGCTGAAACACAGCAAGATGGAAAATATTATCTCGCTGGCTGGTGGGATTCCGTCAGATGCATTATTTGATTTCGAAGGGCTAAGTCAGGCCACGCAGTTAGCGATTACCGAACAGCCGAAAACGGCATTCCAGTATGGTTTAACCGAAGGCAGCGGCGTGTTGCGCGATCGCATTGCCGAACTGTGTGCCGTACGCGGCGTAAAAACGCGCGGTGACGATATTGTCGTGACGGCCGGTTCACAGCAGGCGCTGGACCTGATCATGCGTGCGATGGTCGATCCGGGCGACGTGTTCGTCGTTGAACGCCCGACTTATCTGGCGGCACTGCAAACGCTGGAACTGGCGCAGGCGCAGGTGATGTCGGTGTCATCCGATGCCGACGGCATGGTCGTTGATGAGCTGGAAGAGCTGTTGAAGAAACAGCGTATCAAAGGCGTTTATATCGTTCCGAACTTCGGTAACCCGAGCGGCGTGACGCTGAGCTATGAACGTCGCCTGAAATTGATTCAACTGGCGGAGCGCTACGGTTTTGTCATTATCGAAGACGATCCCTATGGTGAGTTACGCTTCACCGAAGAGCGCAACCCGACGCTGTTCCAACTGGCGCAGGAGCAACTGGGTAGCACGGAATACGTGCTGTATACTTCTACCTTCTCGAAAGTGCTGGCTCCGGGGCTGCGTCTTGGCTGGGCGATTCTGCCAGATTGGCTGCTGCATAAAGTGGCGATTATCAAACAGGCCGCCGACCTGCATGCCAGTTCGCTGTCGCAGACCGTCGCGGAATGCTATCTGGGACTGGGACGCCTGGATACGCAGATCGAAAAAATTCGCCACGCCTATAAGCACAAAGGCGAACTGCTGGCACAGCTGGTCGAGAAGGAACTGGGTGATGTGATCACCTTCAACCAGCCGAAGGGCGGGATGTTCCTGTGGGCGAAGTTCCGTCAGGACGATTTCAACACGACGGAATGGCTGAAGAAGACGCTGGAGCAGGGCGTTGTGTTCGTGCCGGGCGAGTTCTTCTTCCCAGACAATATCGATTACTCAACGCTGCGTCTGTCATTTGCGACCGCAACGGATGAGCAAATGCATGAAGCGGTGGCACGCCTGCGTCGGGCGCTGTAATTACTGATAGCGGGCAACCTGTTAATGTAAAAAGCCGCTGATATTTCAGTAATGCCGATCAGTTAAGGATCGGTTGAACGATCCAATAACTGTATAAAAATCCCGAAATGTTCTTCGTTTCCGGATTTTTTTTACAGGTTTTCACTAAACATGGACGACAACAGGCGAAAGCCGATTGATGCTGCATGAAATTGCCGCGAATCAAAAGCGGTTTCATAACCAGCCACTATCGTAATGAAGGCTAGAGTAACGGTATGAAACCATAAGGTTATATTAAACACTCTGACTACCACGCTCAGGGCTATTTTCGAATGACATCAACAATAACGGTTTTAGGATCGTTGATGATTCCTATATGTATCGTTTTATCTGAATCCGTAGACTTCCAATACTCACCCATCGTGTCTGTGTCACTCAGCGTAAAACCAAGCGACGCTAGATAGCTGTGTATGTTTGTCGCGTCATTGGTGTTTTGAAACGTAATATTGCTGACTTCCAACGCAGGGCCATCAATCGTTGCATAGCCAAAATCATAGAGAGAAGAAATGCGCGGGCAATTTTTAATGATGTCGTCCGTCAGCATTTCATATCGTCGGGTGTCCTGTTCCGTGTAGCGAGAACTCCCTTCCGTCAGAATAACCATTGCAGGCCAATAATAGATAAGGGGCAAGGCAATTAGGATCGATATACTTAACAGTATGCTTATTCTTCTTTTCGTATTATAAAACATTTGCATAAACAACCCCCTCACCCCGCCACCAGCACCTCAACCCCCATTTTACCTAGCGCTTCTTGGGCAGCGGCGGGCAGGCCGTCGTCGGTGATGATGCTGTCGAATACGTTGAGCGGCGTGGCGAGGTGGGTGGCGATGCGGCCGTATTTTGAGGTGTCGCACAGCAGTACGCGTTTTCTGCTGGCTTCTACCGCCGCGCGTTTCACCACGACTTTGTCTTCATTCGGCGTGGACAGTCCGCGCAGGCTCCATGAGGAGGCGGAGATAAAGGCGATGTCGATAAACAGGTTGCGCAGCGCCTGCGCCACCGCTTCGCCGATGCAGGATCGGTTTTCCCGACACAGCGTGCCGCCGGTGTGGATCATGCGACACTGGCTGGACTCAATCAGAAAGGCCGCGATCGCAAAGTCGTTAGTGACAATCAGCAGATCGTCACGCTCGGCCAGTTCACGCGCCAGCGATAGCGTCGTGGTGCCCGCATCCAGATAAATACAGCTATTGAACGGGATATGCTGCGCCGCCAGCTTGCCAATCGCCTCTTTCTGCTGGCTGAACATCACAGATTTATCCTGATGCGATGGCTCAATCGCCAGCCGTTCAGGCGAACGCACGCCACCGGAAACGCTCAGCAGCAGTCCGTCCTGCTCCAACTTTTGCACATCGCGCCGTACCGTCATATGCGACACGCCCAACCGCTCGGTCAGTTCGTTAATGCTTACCGCGCCGCGTTCGGCGATCAGCGCCAGAATCTGTTGATGACGTTCTACTGGAATCACGCTGTCCGTTCCCTGTTTGATTGTGCTGGTCTGATGAATATGGGGTTGATAAATATTGTGAGAAACACCCCGTTTGATGACGATAATTATCATAAATTCACGTTACAAACCACGCCAGACATAACAACCTTTCTCATCACTCACTGAAAAAATAGAAATAATCGACTGATATATAAAGATAATAATGAAAACCATCTTCTCAGCGGGGGTCAGCTACACTGAATCATCACGATCTCAATGTTAATTTATGTGATAAAAATCACCACAATTTGTTCTGATAGTCCTTATATTTAACACCAGAGAACAAAAAATCACTAATTTTAACAAGGCAACCACGATGAAAAAGACTTCTGATTATGCTGTCGCCGTTATCGGTCTGGGTTCCATGGGCTTTGGCGCTGCGGCGTCCTGCATCAACGCTGGCCTGACGACATACGGTGTCGATATCAATCCGCAGGCGCTGGAACGCTTACGTCAGGCGGGTGCGGCGCAAGCTGACACGCGTATTGATGCCTTCGCTGACCAGCTGGATGCCGTCGTGCTGCTGGTGGTGAATGCCACACAGGTGAATGGGATTCTGTTCGGTGAGCCGCAGGTCGCAGCGAAACTCAAGCCCGGCACCGTGGTCATGGTGTCCTCCACGATCTCCGCGCAGGATGCCAAAAATATCGAGCAGCGTCTGGCTGAGCATCAGCTCATCATGCTGGATGCGCCCGTATCCGGCGGTGCGGTAAAAGCCGCTGCTGGTGACATGACGGTGATGGCATCCGGCTCCGATCTGGCTTTTGAGAAACTGAAACCCGTACTCGACGCCGTCGCAGGCAAGGTCTACCGCATCGGTGAAGAGATCGGGCTCGGTGCGACCGTTAAAATCATCCACCAGTTGTTGGCAGGCGTACATATCGCCGCTGGTGCAGAAGCGATGGCGCTGGCCGCTCGCGCCGATATCCCGCTGGATATCATGTACGACGTGGTGACCAACGCCGCCGGGAATTCCTGGATGTTCGAAAACCGCATGCGCCACGTGGTGGATGGCGACTACACGCCAAAATCTGCCGTTGATATCTTCGTCAAAGATCTGGGGCTGGTCACCGACACCGCTAAATCGCTCCATTTCCCACTGCCGCTGGCCTCCACCGCGTTCAACATGTTTACCGCCGCCAGCAACGCCGGATTCGGTAAAGAAGACGACAGCGCGGTCATCAAGATTTTTAACGGCATTACGCTGCCAGAAAAGAAGGGGGCGCCATGATCAAGCTAGGTGTGATTGCCGACGATTTTACCGGTGCCACGGATATTGCCAGCTTTTTGGTGAACAACGGGCTACCGACCGTGCAGCTCAACGGCGTACCGCCGTCCGATTTTAAGGTTGAGACGCAGGCCGTCGTGATTAGCCTGAAGTCGCGATCCTGCCCAGCGGAGCAGGCGGTAGCGGATTCCCTCAAGGCGCTGGCGTGGCTGCAACAGCAGGGCTGCCAGCAGTTCTACTTTAAATATTGTTCCACCTTCGACAGCACCGCGAAAGGCAACATTGGTCCGGTGACCGATGCACTGTTGGAACAGCTTGGCGAAACGCAAACCATCATCTCTCCGGCGCTGCCGGTGAACGGCAGAACCGTCTATCAGGGTCACCTGTTCGTGATGGATCAACTGCTGTCCGAATCCGGAATGCGCCATCATCCAGTCACACCGATGACGGACAGCAACCTGATGCGCGTCATGGAGCAGCAGGCTGCCGGGCGCTGCGGTTTGGTGCCGTATGCCGTGATGGATCAGGGGGCAGAGGCCGTCAAACAGCGTCTGACGCAGTTGAAAGAACAAGGCGTTCGCTATGTGGTGCTGGATACGTTGAACGAACAGCACCTGCTGACACAGGGCGAGGCACTGCGCGACATGAAACTGGTCACCGGTGGCTCCGGCCTGGCGATTGGGCTGGCGCGCCAGTGGGCAGAGTCTGCGGCACAAACCGGTTCCGCAACCGACGCAGGCAAGCCGCAGTCCGGCGCAGGCGTTGTGCTGTCCGGTTCCTGTTCGGTGATGACCAACAAGCAGGTCGCCCACTACCTGAAACAGGCGGCAGGTCGCGCGATTGACGTCGCACGCTGCTTAGAGAGCAATGACGCTCAGCAAGCCTACGTTCAGGAACTGGCCGACTGGGTGAAGGCACACCGTGACGACACACTCGCACCGCTGCTGTACGCCACCTCATCACCCGATGAACTGGCGCAAATTCAGCAGCGCTGGGGCGCGGAAGCCAGCAGTCAGGCGGTGGAGAAATTGTTTGCCGCCGTTGCCCGCCAGCTTCAGCAAAACGGTTTCCAGCGCTTCATCATCGCGGGCGGTGAAACCTCCAGCATCGTGGTACAGACGCTGGGCATCCGCGCGTTCCATATCGGGCCGTCAATTTCTCCCGGCGTGCCGTGGGTGCGCTCCACCAATCACCCACTCTCTCTCGCGTTGAAATCCGGCAATTTCGGTGATGAAGACTTTTTTGCCCGCGCCCAAAAGGAGTTTGCCGCATGAGCGAAAAACACCACAGCACTGAGGCTGCGCTGAACCGCGAGCAACGCGCACGCGAGGAAATGGTCAAGCTGGGCGCGTCCTTTTTCCAGCGCGGCTACGCCACCGGTTCGGCAGGCAACCTCTCACTGTTATTGGATGACGGCACGCTGCTGGCAACGCCGACTGGCTCCTGCCTCGGCGAACTGGATGCCGAACGGCTGTCCAAAGTCAGCATGAGTGGCGAGTGGATCTCCGGGGATAAACCGTCGAAAGAAGTCAGTTTTCACCTGTCGATTTACCGTAACGATCCCGAATGCAAAGCGATCGTTCACCTGCACAGCACCTATCTGACGGCGCTCTCCTGTCTGGAAGGGTTGGACACGCAGGATGCCATCAAGCCGTTCACGCCCTATGTGGTGATGCGCGTCGGTAAAGTGCCCGTCGTCCCTTATTACCGCCCCGGCGATGCGCGACTCGGTGAAGATCTGGCGAAGCTGGCGTCGCGCTATAAAGCGTTCTTGTTGGCTAATCACGGTCCCGTCGTCACCGGTAAGGATCTGCGTGCAGCGGCGGACAACATGGAAGAGTTGGAAGAAACCGCCAAGCTGATTTTTATTCTCGGTGATCGAAAAATTCGCTACCTCACCGCTGACGAAATTACCGAGCTCTCTTGATGAGCCGAGGAGTTAACCATGCCTAAGTTTGCTGCCAATCTTTCTATGCTGTTTACTGACGTGCCGTTTCTCGATCGTTTTAAAGCCGCTGCCGATGCGGGTTTCACCTCGGTCGAGTACCTGTTTCCTTATGAATATCCGGCACCGCTGCTGGCGGAAAAGCTGCGGGAAAATGGCCTTAAGCAGGTGTTGTTCAATACCGCGCCCGGCAATATTGCGGCGGGCGAATGGGGCGTCTCTGCCCTGCCCGACCGTATTGAAGATGCACGCCGGGATATCGATAACGCCTTGGAATATGCGCTGGCACTGAATTGCCCTTCGGTGCTGGTGATGGGGGGCGTCGTGCCGCCCGGTGAAGACCGTGCTGCCTATCAGCAAACCTTCATCGATAACCTGCGCTACGCCGCCGATAAGTTTGCACCGCACGGCATCAACATCATGATTGAGGCGCTGAGCGCGAAGGTGAAACCGAATTACCTGTTCGCCAGTCAGTATCAGGCGCTGGAATTAGCCAATCTGATCGACAGGCCGAACGTTTATATCCAGCTGGATTTCTTCCACGCGCAAATTGTCGATGGCAACCTGACGCAAATTATTCACGATTTGGCTGACCGCATCGGACATATTCAAATTGCTTCGGTTCCTGCACGACATGAACCCGATGAAGGGGAAATTAATTATCCGTTCATCTTTGCCGAATTGGATCGCGTGAATTATTCCGGCTGGGTTGGCTGTGAATATAACCCACGCGGTAAAACGGAAGACGGATTGGGATGGGCTAAACCCTATCTGAAGAAATAAGTTATCGCGGAAAATATTGCTGTTCCCATAAAAGAATAAACACCAGAGACATATTTATAAAATATCGAGAAAAGGTCAGGCTCCCGCATTATTCCGATGCGGGAATCAGGTCACCCTTTTCTTCAAATAAAACAATAACCCACTACCTTTTCAGCCTCTGAATTGAAAAGACGGGATCAATGAGGATAAGAACATGGCCACCTCGCTCTTACTCTGCATCGCTATCGCTGGGGTATTACTCCTGCTGCTGATGGTCATTAAATTTAAAATTCAGCCCTTTGTTGCCCTGCTGGTTGTCAGTTTACTCGTTGCCTTGGCAACCGGTATTCCCACTGGCGAAGTGATGAAGGTGATTACCTCCGGCATGGGCGGTATTCTCGGTTCGGTGGCGATTATTATCGGCCTCGGTGCCATGCTGGGCAGAATGATTGAAGTGTCCGGCGGCGCGGAATCCTTAGCGCACCGCTTTGCCCAATTAATGGGGCCGGGGTTAATGGTGGCAGCATTAACCATCGCCGCCTTTATTTTAGGTATTCCGGTCTTTTTCGATGTCGGCTTTATTATTCTCGCCCCGATTATTTACGGCTTTGCGAAAGTCGCTAAAGTTTCTCCGATTAAATTCGGTTTACCCGTCGCGGGCGTGATGCTGACCGTACACGTGGCGCTACCGCCCCACCCCGGCCCGGTTGCCGCCGCTGGCCTGCTGAATGCAGATATCGGCTGGCTGACCATTATTGGCCTGTTGGTGTCGATTCCTGTCGGCATTATCAGCTACTGGGCTGCCAAAGCCATGAACCGCCGTAAGTACGCACTTTCCGTTGAAGTACTAGAACAGTTGCAATTGGCGAAGTCGGAGGATGCTACGCCGAACACCGCTCCCGTGTCAGCCCCTTCGGCTGGGCTGATCGCCGCGCTGATCGCGATTCCTATCGCCATCATTATGCTCGGCACTGTGTCTGCGACCATCCTGCCTGCCGGACATCCGGTACGTAACGTGATGTCGCTGGTCGGCTCTCCCGCCGTGGCACTGCTAATTGCACTGGCACTCGCATTCTGGCTGATTGCCCTGCGTCGCGGCTGGTCGCTGGAAAAAGCCAGCGGTGTGATGGGCGATGCCATGCCTGCCGCCGCGATGGTCATTATGGTGACCGGTGCCGGTGGCGTGTTCGGTAAAGTGTTGGTGGAATCGGGCATCGGTAAAGCGCTGGCGGATACGCTGACCAGCATTCACCTGCCGCTGGTACCTGCCGCCTTTATTCTGTCGCTGGCGCTGCGAGCCTCGCAAGGCTCAGCCACCGTCGCCATTCTCACCACCTGCGGCCTGCTGAGCGAGGCCGTTAGCGGCCTGAACCAGATGCAACTGGTGCTGGTGACGCTCTCTGCCTGCTTTGGCGGGCTGGGTCTGTCGCACGTCAATGACTCCGGTTTCTGGATCGTCACCAAATATCTGGGGCTGTCCGTCGCCGATGGCCTGCGCACCTGGACGGTGCTGACGACTATCCTCGGGTTGGCCGGGTTCCTCTTCACCTGGGCGCTTTGGCTGGCCATGTAAACGTCACTATGTTCACCCTTGCGACGCTTCACTACGGGAAAACCGCTGATATTCAGCGGTTTTTCTCCTTATGCCAGAAAATACGCCCGTTTTACTCTTATATTCCGCACCTGACTATCCACACGCTGCCTTTATAATATATCTGGGGTAAGAAACCGTAGGTTCCCTCGCCGCCGCTAAGCAAGCCTGCAACCAATACATGATGTCATCAGAAGTACGCCCTATTCCTGACCTGTCATAGAAGATGCCCAACCCACAGGGCAGCACCTGCATCACCGATGAAAAATAATAAAGGAACATTATGAATTTTATAGCAAAAATGAAGCTTGGTACGATGCTGGGTACTGGCTTCGCCTCTGTCATCATCATCGGTCTGATGGTTGCCATTCTGGGGCGCGTGCATCTACTCGATCTGGGTGAAGATATTGAATCACTGTCCGAAAAAAATCTGGCCAGCCTCATCCTGATACAGGATGCTAAGAGCGGTTTTGATGCCGTAGCACGTTCAGTGCGTAACATTGGGCTGACAGACGATAGGAACCGCATTCAGGAAGAAAAGCGCCTGATCGATCAGCGAATTGCTCTCAATACCGAGACCTTGGCTAAGCTGTATGAGCATTTGTCTGAACCGGAAACACGTGACTCGCTGGATAGCCTGACACAGGCACGTCCGGCTTACCGGGATGCTGTAAATAAAGCGGTTGAGCTTGGCCTGTCCGAAAACCCTGAAGAAAGAGCGCGTGCCGTGCAGATCATGGTCAATGAAATGCAGGTTACGCAGGCACCCGTTTTTGCTGCACTGGATAGCATGCGGGAATTTCAGAAAAAACGGACACTGGATATGACGGCAAGCGCTATGCAGGAAGCACGCTCAGACGGTAACACCCTGATCCTCTTCGCCGCGATTGCTGTTCTTGTTGGTATTCTGGTTTCCGTACTGATTACCCGCACCATCAAAGGGTTGCTGGGTGGCGAGGTAGCCTACGCCGCGCAGATCGCTCAGGCGGTTGCGCAGGGAAATCTGGCAGTAGCCGTCAATCTGCGCCCCGGTGATAACCACAGTGTGCTGGCCGCCATGAACGGGATGCGTAAAAGCCTGAGCAGCATTGTTGAGCAGGTGCGTGAAAGCAGTGAATCCATTGCTACCGGTGCCAGCCAGATCGCCGCTGGCAGCACCGACCTTAGCCAGCGCACGGAAGAACAGGCGGCCAACCTGCAACAAACCGCCGCCTCAATGGAAGAGATGAGCCAAACCGTACGCCAAAACTCAGACACCGTGCGTAATGCCGCTCAGTTGGCACAAGCCGCCAGCCATACCGCGGCTAAAGGCGGTGAAGCCGTCAGCAATATCGTTGTCACCATGAAAGAGATTACCGACAGTTCACACAAAATTGGCGACATCATCAGCGTCATCGATGGTATCGCCTTCCAGACCAACATTCTGGCACTCAACGCCGCGGTGGAAGCCGCACGGGCGGGCGAGCAAGGCCGTGGTTTTGCCGTGGTAGCGGGCGAAGTTCGTTCACTGGCACAGCGCTCCGCAACCGCCGCCAAAGAGATTAAGGAGCTGATCGGCCACAGCGTCGAAAAAGTCGAAATGGGTTCCACGCTGGTTGGCGAGGCGGGAACCACTATCGAAGAACTGGTGCGTCAGGCGCGCCACGTTGCCGACTTGATCAATGAAATTGGCGTCACCACGCAGGAACAAGAATCGGGTGTCTCGCAGATTCATGATGCCGTTAACCAGCTCGATCAGGTCACGCAGCAGAACGCCGCGCTCGTTGAGCAATCTGCCTCCGCTGCCGATAGCCTGAGCGATCAGGCTGCTCATTTGGTAGAGCTGATGAAAATCTTCATCATTGAGGGCGGATCGTCACAGCACATTGCACCGCCGTTGAAACGGCCTGACAGCGCCAAACTCTCTCTCGCGAATCCTAAAAGCAGCACGGGAAGCGATAGCCAAAACTGGGAACAGTTCTAATTCTATACTCTAAATAATTCGAGTTTCAGGCAGGCGGCAAGAGAACGAGTCCCGATGAGCTTACTCAAGTAAGTGATTCGGGTGACAAATCTGCCGGGAGCAGATTTGAACGCTGCTTGCAGCGGCCCCAACGGGGCGAGGCTCATGGATGAGCCGAGTAACGAACGCTGCCAACGCACATGCAACTTGGAGTATGACGAGTATACACGGGGGATGGATCGCGCATCCCCCACTCGACTTTCACATCCCTTCACCGCCAGCAGCATCCATTCCCTGCGTTTCCTTTTTTTCCTCATCAGCATGCGGCAACGTCGACAACTAAAATCAATGTTTTCCCGGCTCATGCCGATATCCTAGAGTGGACTGCTTGGTTATTCATCAGAAGGATTTAGAAACCGCAGTCATACATCACTCTCGTCGTGCAAAAGGAAATCCGCTTAATAACAATAAATAGTGTAAATAAATCATGAGGATAATATGCAGAATAAAAGAAAAATGAAACTGGGTACTCAGGTCGGTTCGGGTTTTGCCATTGTGATTATTATCGGCCTGTTAGTGGCAATCTTCGGCAGAATGCATCTGGTTGGCCTCGGTAATACCACCGACAGACTTGCCAGGCACCACCTTGCCAATCTCATCGTGCTACAAGAATTGAAAGATAATCTTAACGTCACGATCAAAGCCACGTTGCGTATGCTTATCGCGACCGAGCAAAAGGTTCTGGAAGACAATCAAAAGCTGATTGAAACCACCAGCGCCAAAAACACGAAGCTTGTCGCTCAGTTGGAAGAAAATTTACGGGCACCGGAGGTTCGCAATATTCTGGGCGAACTTCAGCAAAACCGCACTGAATTTGCCACAGTAGGCCGCCAGTCAGTCGCACTGTCACTCAGCAATAGACAGGCCGAATCCATCGAGTTGGTCAAAACCCAGCTCGAACCCATACAAACCAAGCTTTTCAACAATCTGAACGCCATGATTCAGTTGCAGAAAGACTACACCACGCAAACAGCAGCCAGTGCAGTTGAAGAGTCCTACGATGATGGCAATTCATTACTGATTCTGGCTGTCATCGCCTCATTGCTCGGCGCCTGCATCGCCTGGCTTATTACCCGCCATATCAAGAAGCAATTGGGCGGCGAACCTGCCTATGCCACACAGGTCACACAAGAAATCGCGCAAGGTAATCTCGCGATACCAGTCGAACTCGCGTCAGGTGACAATACCAGCTTGCTGTTTGCTATGAATAACATGCGCAAAAGCTTAAGCAGCATTGTTGAACAAGTGCGTGAGAGCAGCGAATCTATCGCAACCGGCGCCAGCCAGATTGCCGCTGGCAGTACTGACCTCAGCCAGCGCACGGAAGAGCAGGCGGCTAATCTGCAACAAACGGCCGCCTCCACGGAAGAAATGAGCCAGACCGTGCGTCAGAATGCCGATACGGTGCGCAATGCCGCTCAACTGGCGCAGGCTGCCAGCGATACCGCCGCTAAAGGCGGTGAAGCCGTCGGCAACATCGTTATCACTATGAAAGAAATTACCGACAGCTCGCACAAAATTGGCGACATCATTAGCGTCATCGATGGCATCGCTTTCCAAACAAACATTCTGGCGCTTAACGCCGCAGTGGAAGCCGCTCGCGCAGGTGAGCAAGGCCGTGGCTTTGCCGTGGTGGCAGGCGAGGTTCGCTCGCTGGCACAGCGTTCTGCAACGGCAGCCAAAGAAATTAAAGAGCTGATCGGCCACAGCGTCGAGAAAGTCGAGGTAGGTTCCAGACTGGTCAGCGAGGCAGGAACGACAATCGAAGAACTGGTGCGTCAGGCACGCAACGTTGCCGATCTGATTAACGAAATTGGCGTCACCACGCAGGAACAAGAATCCGGCGTCTCGCAGATTCATGATGCTGTTAATCAGCTTGATAAGGTGACACAGCAGAATGCCGCGCTTGTTGAACAATCCGCTTCCGCTGCCGATAGCCTGAGCGATCAAGCGGCTCATCTGGTCGAGCTGATGAAAACCTTCACCGTTGAGGGCGGATCGTCATCGCGCACTACACCACCGTTGAAAACCCCCTCCAGTGCGACACTCTCCCTGACAAACCATAAAAGCAGCTCAGGAAGTAGCAACCAAAACTGGGAAACCTTTTAACAGTTAATCAAGGGATATCAAGACAGCCGATCATTCATCCGTTTCAGACTGATGATGAACCCCGTGTTTTTACATGGGGTTTTCTTTTTGAGCGCTCATAGGTCGCGACCGCAATATTTTTCCCAATGTTAACCCGCTGGAGTGTAAATAGCAGGATCAGCGCTGAGCTATTAATTTTATGCATGATGCACCGACGCGTGGCAGACACCCTCTCTTCCGCTTTTTGATATCCCCACCACAAGATGCTAAGCAAACTATTCCTTTGATTTAAAAACAGCGCCAGCAAGCCGCTGGTGAATCTTACAAAGGAAAACGTATGCCCTACATCAATACCTCCCCCGTGTCTTTTCACGCAACCATAAACAGCAGTCGCATAAACAACGTCAGAGACCAGCAGCATCAATCCAACGACTGTTCATTGTGGCCGAAGATGAAAGAATGGTTCCCTCAGTCAAATGAGACTCACGCTGAAGCACTGCTGAGTGAGTTTTACCAGCCTGCCACCGACGTTTCACCGCGGGATCGATTATTCAATTTTGTGCAGTTGAAGACGCTACTTTCTCCGGAATACCAAAATAAGCTCGTCACTGAGCGCCTAGACGGAACAGGGGAGACGGTCTGCACCATCGTCCCCAGTGGTAATGATGCCCCCACGTCTGTCGCACTCGCGCTAAGTGAAGATGACCACAACGCCGCACAGGAGCTCATAACACTACACGAGTGGGTATGCGCGTCTCCCCACGAAGAGGCTGAAAATCGTGACATTGCCGCACAATGGATTCGGGCGTGCTGGAAAGATAATGGAACTTCATTGAACTTGGAAAGTTTAGAATTAACTACCCTGCCTGACACCTTGCCCCAGAAACTAAAAAGACTAGATGTCAGCAACAACCAACTGACCACTCTGCCAAACTCCCTGCCGCCGGGAATAACCAGACTTAACGCCAACTATAACCAACTGGCCACTCTGCCAGATTCCCTGCCATCGGGAATAATCACACTTTATGTCAGCAATAACCAACTGACCACTCTGCCAGACTCTCTGCCGCTGGGAATAATCACACTTGATGCCAGATATAACCAACTGACTACTCTGCCAGACTCCCTACCGCCGAGAATGACCATACTTGATGTCAGCCACAATCGCCTGACCCCCCTTCCTGACACCTTGCCCCAGAGGCTGGCTCTGCATACTGAAGGGAATCCGCTTGCTGAGAGGACGTTAGACGTCTCTGTTGCCGCCTGGAACACCACTGAGATATCGAGCAAGTGGGCAGCCTTCAACGATGAGCAAAATGCCCCCGCATTCAGCGCCTTTTTGGACAGACTCAATGGGACAAAAACTGCAAAAAATCACCCTGCGTTCAAAAATGAAATTTCCAGTTGGCTGACGCGGCTAGCCGATGACAACAAACTGAGAGAAAAAACCTTTTCTATTGCCACCGATGCCACTGCAAACTGTGAAGACCGCGTTATCTTTACCTACCATCAGATGAAAAATGCAGAAATAACGCACCGCATTGAATCTGGCGAGGATGATAAAGACCTTCCCAAACTGCTCGGTACCGGGCGGGAAGTTTTTCGCCTTGAGCAACTCGAACATATTGCCAGAAAAAAAATTCAGCAACTGGATGCAGGCGCTTATGCCGGTCGCGATGTAGATGAAATTGAAGTGTTCCTTGGCTACCAGAACAGCCTGAGAAATAAGCTTGAGTTGACCACCATCACCCCTGAAATGGAGTTCTTTGGAGTTTCAAATATCACAGAGGAGGACAGGCATCAGGCCGAAGCGCTAGTCAAAACCGCTGAAAAAAGCGAATTTCCGTCCTGGTTTTCGCAATGGGCCCCATGGCATGAAACAGTTGCGCGTATAGCGCCTAATGAATGGGAAGAGACAAATAACAAAAAATCGGAACACTATGAGAAAGCGTTTAACGAGTCGGTTGAAACCGAACTGAAGCCTTTGAAGCTGGAAAACGATAATGACGCCATACGCGCTCTCGGTGTAAGAGTGCTCAAAGAGACCGAAAAAACCGCGTTTGAAGCCATGACCAAGAAAATACTCCCCAACAAACTTTTCACCTCACCCTGGGAGCCAAAAACAGCGCCAGAACAGCGATAACACCGAAGCACATCGCGTTCCCCCACGCCTTATCAACGCCGCGTGGGGGATAAGGAACATTAGACGATAACAGTACCCTGTTCATCCTGATCGACAGCGAAGCAGGCAACCTGCTGCTCACCGTAGGTCTTAAGCTGCGGCTGGAACTGGGTGCAGGTGCTGAAGCAGCGCTGACAACGGGCATTGAACGCGCAGCCTGGTGGTGGATTCAGTGGGCTAGGCAGCTCACCCGTCAGCTTGATGCGCTCGCGGCGTAAATCTGGATTCAGGCGTGGCGTCGCGGAAAGTAACGCTTGCGTATACGGGTGACGCGGGTTGTTGAAAATGGCATCTTTACTGCCCTTCTCGACACAGCGGCCCAGATACATCACCATCACTTCATCAGCGATATGTTCAACAACGGACAAATCGTGCGAGATGAAGACGTAAGACAGCCCCAGATCCTGCTGCAAGTCCATCATCAGGTTCAGCACCTGTGCGCGAACCGACACGTCCAGCGCCGAAACCGGCTCATCAGCAATCACCACGTCCGGGTCCAGCATCAACCCACGGGCGATAGCGATACGCTGACGCTGGCCGCCGGAGAACATATGCGGATAGCGATCATAATGCTCCGTTTTCAGCCCCACTTTCGCCATCATCGCCAGCGCTTTTTCACGGCGTTCGGCTTTTGACAGCTCAGTGTTGATCTGGAGCGGTTCTTCCAGGATCTGACCGACTTTCTTACGTGGATTGAGCGATCCATACGGATTCTGGAAAACGATCTGGATCTTCTGCCGACGCAGTTTCTGCGCTTGCGGATCGTGCTTCAGCAGATCCTGCCCCTGATAGTACAGTTCGCCATCCGATGGAGTTTCGATCATCGTCAGCAGGCGACCCAGCGTGGATTTTCCACAGCCAGATTCTCCGACCACCGCCAGCGTTTTACCGCGCTCCAGCGTAAAGGAAACACCGTCCAGCGCTTTCACCATCCGCTCTGGCGCGAAAAAGCCCTTTTTCACTGGATAGTGTTTTTTCAAATCAATCGCATGCAGCAAATACGGCTGCGATGGTGCGTTCAGTTCACTCATAGGGTTGGCCTCCCCGCATCATCGAGCGGTGTATGACATTTCACCTGACGACCAGGAATATCGCGCAGTGCAGGTTCTTCCTGACGGCAGCGGTCCTGCGCATAGGGGCAGCGCGGGTTTAACAGACAGCCGTTCGGGCGGTCATATTTACCCGGTACCACACCCGGCAGCGATGCCAGTCGGGATTTATCCGCCGCAAACTCCGGTAGCGCACGCAGCAGCGCCTGGGTATACGGATGACGAGGTGCGCGGAAAATATCCGCCGCTTTGCCTGATTCCACCACTTGCCCGGCATACATCACAATGATGTGATGTGCCGCTTCGGCCACCAGCGCCAAATCGTGCGTAATCAGGATCAGCGCCATGTTTTCACGCTGCTGCAATTCGAGCAGCAGTTCGATGATCTGCGCCTGAATGGTCACGTCCAGCGCCGTGGTTGGTTCATCGGCAATCAGCAGTTTCGGCCGGCAGGCAATCGCCATCGCGATCATCACGCGCTGGCTCATCCCGCCGGAAAGCTGGTGCGGATACACGTCAAGACGCGAACCCGGATCGGGAATCCCGACCAACGTCAGCAGGTCAATCGCTCGCTGACGACGGGTTTTGCGATTACCGCCCTGATGCACCTTGATGGCTTCCATGATCTGGTAGCCCACGGTGTAACACGGGTTCAGGCTGGTCATCGGGTCCTGGAAAATCATCGCGACTTCAGAACCCACCAGATTACGCCGTTCTTTCTCAGAAATTTTCGTTAAATCACGCTGGTTAAATTCCAGCTTGTCGGCCATCACTTTGCCGGGGTAATCGATCAGCCCCATAATCGCCAGCGAGCTGACGGATTTACCGGAGCCAGATTCCCCGACGATACCGACCACCTGCCCTTCTTCCACCTGATAGCTGATGCGATCGACCGCACGAAACGGCAGATCCTCATCGCCAAAGTGAACCGACAGTTTATCTACATTGAGCAACGCCATCTCTCTACCTCTACTACTGCTTGAGTTTGGGGTCGAGAGCATCACGCAAGCCGTCCCCCATCAGGTTAAACGCCAATACCGTCAGTAAGATTGCCAGACCGGGGAACGTCACCACCCACCAGGCGCTTTGCGCAAACTGCAAAACGTCCGACAGCATGGTGCCCCACTCTGGCGTTGGCGGCTGTGCGCCCATACCGAGGAAACCCAAAGCAGCCATATCAAGAATGGCGTTAGAAAAGCCGAGAGAAGCCTGCACAATCAGCGGTGCCAGGCAGTTAGGAAGAATGTTGACGAACATCTGGCGTGCCGAACTCGCTCCCGCCACGCGTGAAGCCGTGACGTAGTCGCGATTGACTTCCACCAGCACCGCCGCACGGGTCAAACGGACATAGTGCGGCAACGCCACGAAAGTCAGCGCCAGCGAAGCATTCACAATCGAAGGCCCGAAGACGGCGACCAGCACCAGCGCCAGCAGCAGGCTCGGCAGTGCCAGCATGATATCGACAACACGCATGATGAGCGCATCGACCACACCGCCGAAATACCCGGCCAGCAGACCGAAGATCACCCCCAGCACCAGCGACAACGCGACGACCAAACAGCCGACCAGCAGCGACAGGCGTGCACCGTACATCAGACGGGACAGAACATCACGCCCGACGTCGTCCGTTCCCAGAATAAACTGCCAGCTTCCGCCCTCTTGCCAGACCGGCGGACGAAGCAGCGCATCGCGGAACTGCTCAGCGGGCGCATGCGGCGCCAGTACGTTGGCACCAATGGCGATAATCAGCATCAGCACGACATACACCATGCCAACAACCGCCCCTTTGTTACGTTTAAAATAGTGCCAGAATTCCTGTAGCGGGGTCATCGGCTTCGGTGCGCTATTTACAACAGGTTCAGTGACGTGTGTCATCTTAGCCTTCCCCTTATTTCTTGTGACGGATGCGTGGGTTAACCACACCGTAGAGCACATCGACCAGCAGGTTCACCAGAATGATCATGGTTGCCACCAACAGTACGCCGCCCTGAACCACCGGATAGTCACGACGCTGTAATGCATCGATCAACCACCGTCCCAGCCCCGGCCAGGAGAAAATGGTTTCCGTCAGGATCGCCCCAGCCAGCATGGTGCCGACCTGTAAACCAATCACCGTTACCACCGGCAGCATCGCATTACGCAACGCGTGCACGACAATCACACGCAGACGGCTCAGCCCTTTAGCGCGAGCGGTACGAATGTAATCCTCACCCAGCACTTCCAGCATGGCAGAGCGCGTCATACGCACAATCACCGCCAGTGGAATGGTGCCCAGCACGATGGCAGGCAGGATCATGTGTTGAACGGCATCGATAAAGTCGCCTTCCTCACCCCAGAACAGGGTATCGATCAGCATAAAACCGGTCAGCGGCATGCTGTCATCGAGGAAAATCGTGTCGCTGATACGCCCCGAAACGGGCGTCAGGTTGAGCTGAACGGAGACCAGCATAATCAGCATCATGCCCCACCAGAAGATAGGCATGGAGTAGCCCGTCAGCGCCAGGCCAACAGAGGTATGATCGAAAATGGAACCACGTTTGACCGCAGCCAACACGCCAACCGGAATCCCCACTGCGATAGCAAACATCATCGCGCAGATACCCAGTTCCAGCGTCGCTTTGAAGCGAGGCACAAATTCTTCCCACACGGGGATACGACTCTTGAGGGAGATCCCGAGATCGCCCTGCATCACACCGCCAATATAGTGGAGGTATTGCTGCCAAAGCGGCTTGTCCAGCCCCATTTCAGCCAGCAATTGCGCATGGCGCTCGGCGGAGATACCTCGTTCCCCCGCCATGATCATCACCGGGTCGCCCGGAATCATGTGCACGAATGCGAAGGTCAATAGGGTGATACCAATAAACGTTGGGATAACGAGCCCCAAACGCCGGAGTATGAACTGCAACATATCCCGAACTCTCTATTCATGCCCGTTGGCTCATTGGCCATCAGGCTTATCATTGCTCACAGCATAAAAAATCGTCAGGAACGATTTTAAACGTCGTGTACGACGGCCCACCATAAAATTTAACGGGCAAGAAACCCCGCCTCCACGGCTCCTCTAACGAGAAACCGCAAGGTCGGGGTTTTTAATGTCCGTGAAAAACGAGTGGCTGACTTAATCCAACGTCACGTTGTTGAAGCTATGCACGCCACGCGACTGAATCACATAACCTTTCACGTTTTTACGCACTGGCTCGTACACGGTGGAGTGCGCAACAATCAGCGCCGGAGCCTGATCGTGCATCACAACCTGCGCCTGCTTGTACAGTTCAATACGTTTTTCGTGATCGGAAACAGCGCGCGCCGGTTGGATCAAATCTTCAAACGGCTTGTAACACCACTTGGAGTAGTTGGAGCCATTTTTGGCCGCGTCGCAGCTGAACAGGGTCGCAAAGAAGTTATCTGGATCCCCATTGTCGCCAGTCCAGCCCATCAGCACGGTCTGGTGCTCGCCGTCTTTCGCGCGCTTCAGATACTCGCCCCACTCGTAGGTGACGATCTTGGCTTTCACGCCCACTTTCGCCCAGTCGGACTGAATCATTTCCGCCATACGACGAGCATTCGGGTTGTACGGACGCTGTACTGGCATTGCCCACAGGTCGATAGCGAAACCGTCAGCCATACCTGCTTCTTTCAGCAGTGCTTTCGCTTTTTCAGGATCGTAGCTGTAGTCTTTAACGTCGTTGTTGTAGCCCCACATAGTCGGCGGGATCAGGTTAGTCGCGGCCTGACCAGCACCCTGATAGACCGCCTCAATGATGGCAGACTTGTTCACTGCATAGTTCAGCGCCTGGCGAATCTTGACGTTATCCAGCGGTTTTTTCTCAACGTTGTAAGACAGGTAGCCGACGTTCAAGCCCGGCTTTTCCAGCAACGTGATGTTTTTGTCTTCTTTCATGCGGGCAAGATCGGCCGGGTTTGGATACGGCATGATCTGGCATTCGTCTTTTTGCAGCTTGGCGTAACGTACAGACGCATCTGGCGTGATAGAGAAGACCAGACGGTCAATACCCGGCTTGGTGCCCCAGAAGCCTTCAAAGGCTTTGTACAGAATACGGGAATCTTTCTGGTACTGTTGCAGTTGGAACGGACCTGTACCAATTGGGTTCAGGTCAACCTTCTCTGGCGTACCGGCTTTCAACATCTGATCCGCATATTCCCCCGACAGGATGGAAGCGAAGTCCATCGCCAGGTTTGCCAGGAACGGCGCTTCAGGGCGGTTCAGCACAAAGCGGACGGTGTAGTCGTCGACTTTTTCGATTTTGCTGACCAGTTCCGGCATACCCATACCTTGATAGTATTCATAGCTGCCTCCAGATACTTTGTGGTACGGATGGTTGGCATCCTGCTGACGCATGAAGGAGAAAATCACGTCATCGGCATTGAATTCACGAGAAGGTTTGAAGTCCTTGCTGTCTTGCCATTTCACGCCTTTGCGCAAATGGAAAGTATAGGTTTTGCCGTCTTCGCTAATATCCCATTTTTCAGCCAGACCCGGACCGGTGTCCGTAGTGCCGTCTTTAAATTCCACCAGGCGGTTATAAATAGGAATAGAGCTGGCATCAAACGTTGTACCGGAGGTGAACAGCTGCGGGTTAAAACCTTCTGGGGAGCCTTCTGAGCAGTACACCAGCGTTTTTGCCTGAACACCTACCGCGACGGACATGGCGAGTAAGCCAAGGCCGAACTTCAATACCCTTGATCTAACGAGGGATTTTTCCATTACTTGTGCTCCATTGTGGATGATGTTGTGTGCTATACCCGCCATACTCCAAGCTGCATAGACGTTAATACTGTCGTTAAAAACGCAGTGGTTAACAGCGCTGATATTCCGTCCTGCATCTCGAAATCAATTGGGTATGGTTGGCCAGACCTGTATTTTTACGAACTGTGGTCTTGTACCCTGTCGCCCGAAGGCAAAATTCAAATAATGAGGGAGAGGAAAGGTGGTTACCAAAACCGATGGCCGTCACGCTGTTGGATAGAGTCATAATAACTACAACGTATACCTTGACGCGCCACAACCCGCTCACGGATGCTGGATGAAGACGTAGAATCATTCAGACAAGCCGCTGCTTTCCTCCTTATATCCCTATGACGCCCTCAATTTCTCAACAGATGGCGGTGACGTCAATATAAGCTGTAAGGATTTACAAAATTTCCTTACATTTTCTTAAAAGAGAAAATACAAGTTCATCACCTCAAGGAAGGCATATTCTCTGTCTTTTGATGAAAAAACAGCGATAGAAACTGATACATTGCGGACATAAAGAAATTATCACCATTAAAAAAACTATAGTCATCTGGTCTTACATGTCCAAGATTTGAGCACTATTTTTTGTTAAAAACGTTAACAACAGGTGAAAACTCTGACAGATAATAAGAAATTCTGATATTTACCACGGCACCATAAGTAGACAAATGACTATCTACGCTACATAAAAAAACTCTATGCGACATAAAAAGCGTTGTTTCCCCCTCCTTTAACGGGCAGCAAGCACGCTCTACATCGTTGTTTATCTGTGGGATAGCCGTTACCAGAGCTCCGTTGCTGGATACATCCGTTAGATAAAGCATAGATACAAAGGCGACTGACATAGGGTCGAGAACGCATTTTGTCCTGCGATACGGCAGCGTCGTCAACCAGCGAAACAATGATATCGCTCAATAATTACCTGGCTATTTTAGTTAAATAAATATTTTTAATAAAATGAAAACACGCTATTTACTTATTCTCATAAAGTGGTATTTTCACTCTGTGATTTACCTCTCCTTCTGTTTTAATTCCCCACACCCTCTCAATAAATTATTTTAATTACAAAAAAATAATATAAGTTATTTAAAATAGAGTTGTAGATAAGTTCACAAATACGTAATTAACGTATTATTTTTAACATTCCCTCATGCTAGATTACCCTCCAACATGATTCATTGTTAAATAACATCCATCATTCTTTATAGTTTTTCTACCAATTGATAAAAAACAAAAAAACGTATTTTTCTGCTTTTTGATAATAAACATCCCACCGCCACTGGCATTAGAGACGCTCGATAAGCACACAGATATCGATAAGAAAAACGTCAATAAGCCACGTCGATAGCGATGCATCATCAATATCGTAATGGCAGGTATGTCATTTCTTTCTGTACCAACTGTCCTAGCAGGGTGAATATAATGAAAAAAATTGAAACTGATATTTTATGTGAGAACGATCTCGCTCTGGAAACACAAGAATCGTTTATCGGGGGCTTTTTTAAAAAGAAAATCGGCTCCATTCCCGTTGCGCTTTTTATGGCGATTGCCGCCATTGTCGCTATCGCTGCCTACGAAGGATATTTGCCTAAAAATATGATTGGCGGTTTCGCCGTCATCATGACGATGGGTTTTTTACTGGCACACATTGGCAGTAACATTCCCGTGTTCAAAGATATCGGCGGCCCAGCCATTCTGTGCCTGATGGTGCCTTCCGTTATGGTGTATTTTGAGCTGTTCAACGACAACACCATGAAAACCGTCCACCTGCTGATGAAAGAGGCGAACTTCCTGTATTTCGTCATCGCCTGTCTGGTGGTCGGCAGTATTCTAGGTATGAACCGCAAAATCCTGATTCAGGGGATGGTGCGCATGTTCGTCCCGCTGGTTGTCGGCACCGCAACCGCGCTGGCAACCGGTTTGCTGGTTGGTAAACTGTGCGGCTACAGCGTTTATCACACTTTCTTCTTCATCATCGTGCCAATTATCGGTGGCGGCATTGGTGAAGGCATCCTGCCGTTATCCTTAGCCTATTCTGCGATTCTGGGACAAAGCCCAGATGTCTATGTCGCTCAACTAGCACCCGCAGCCGTCGTCGGTAACATCTTCGCGATTCTGTGTGCTGGCGTGCTATCCCGTCTGGGTATGCGTCGCAAGGATCTGAACGGCGAAGGCCGTCTGGTTCGCAGCGATGAAGACAATGCAATGTTTGCCGTCAACGAAGCGCCAAAACCGGTCGATTTTCACCTAATGGGCGGCGGACTGTTGATGATTTGCGCCTTCTTCATCGTCGGTGGCCTGTTTGAGAAACTGGTACACATCCCAGGCCCAGTTCTGATGATTCTGATCGCCGTCTTCTGCAAATACGGACGCGTGATTCCTGCGATTATGGAAACTGGCGCGCACAGCGTTTACAAGTTCGTATCCAGTTCTCTGGTGTGGCCGCTGATGATCGGGCTGGGCATGCTGTATATCCCGCTGGAGAGCGTCGTCGCGGTATTCTCTGTGGGTTATGTCATCGTCTGTGGTTCTGTGGTGCTGTCCATGGCGCTGGTTAGCTTCCTGATTGCACCTTACCTGAATATGTACCCGATTGAGGCTTCCATCGTAACCACCTGCCACAGCGGGCTGGGTGGTACGGGTGACGTAGCGATACTGTCTGCCTCTAACCGCATGTCTCTGATGCCGTTCGCACAGATCGCCACCCGTATCGGCGGCGCGTCTACCGTCATCGCGGCAACATTGCTGCTGGGCTGGGTTATCTGATTTTACACCTGAGTACCTCGGTTTCCCCCAATCACGGGGGAAACCTTACTGTATGCACGACCCCGTTCAGTCCGATCGCTACCGCGCTGATGCTCAAAAGTGTCTTTCACCTTACCTTGCGGGCGTTGCAGGGGTTTATCGACTTGGTTTTCCAGATGATGGATGTGCCGTTGCGTTGCCCAGATTACACCAGCATCAGCAAACGGTCTGGTGTAGATAATAAAAAAATCACCTAAGCCCGTCGAAAGTGCATGGCGCTTTATGGTGAAGTTTGGTTTTCCTCATGGAGAAGAGCGTGAAAACATGTGGTTTGTGCCCGAAAAAATCGACGACGCGGTCGTCACGGGGACATTAATCAATCATCCGTTCTACGTTGAGGATATGCAGGAAGGCGGGGTGTATCCTATTGATATATCGTGGGTAACCGACTGGGTAATTTATTATCAGGGCGATAGCTATAAGCCTGATACTATTTTTTATTTCCTTGGGCATGGTGCGTAAAGGCGGTTTTGTTCTATTTTCAGATTGCAGAGATCATAAACGGTACTGTAACAAAAGATAATAAGACCACGGTTAGTAGCCATGAAGTGTGTAATTTTTACCCGTTAAGTATATCGTGTATAGTCTGTTCTTTCAAAAAAGAACAGGTATGCTGTGATAATATACAAAATTAATCTGGGGAGGATAAATGAAAATTTCCAATATTAATGTTAAAAACAATTTTTTCCCAGCATATACTAATACAGTAGAGATAATAAAGAGTATTTATCCTGACATAAAATATTCATTTTTTTCAGAAAAACCAAATGTGTATGATCAGAATTATATAACAGGAAAAACTAGAGAATTCGCAATTTTTAAAATTGATGAGTATATAAATAAAAAAGCAGCGATGGCTTCTGATGTAACAAAAATTTACGCAGAGTACCAAATTAATTCTACAGGGATTTCTCCTGATGAGGCTAATACCCGAGAAAAGAGTTGGGGGACGGTTATTTCAGGGAAACGTCCAATGGGGGTGTTTTCTGTTGATAGTTTGTATTCGCCAGAATTACATACTGTTATTGAATTCCCGAATATTGGCTGTAAAATTTTCCCTAAAGAAAAAAATGAATTTATATATATTATTATCATATACAGAAAGGATTGTGAACAGGGGGAAAGATATGCCAGTCGGTTTATTGAATTGTATGATAAAAAGAGAGAAATAATGGATTCTTTGGTAGGTGAACAGCATGAGATGAAAGTTATAAAATCAGAACTGGTTGTTGCTAGAGAAATGGGTGCGCTATTAAGTTATTTCCCAGAGGAAATAGATAATTACATGCACAAACTAAATACATCCTTTTCTCAGGAATCAACTGCTTCATTAATGATGCATACTGAGCGTGTTGTAAATGAATCACAATGCAACCCTCGCCATAAAAGGATAGTAATAGGGTGTGGAGAGTTACACAAAAGGATATTTTTGGATGAAGGCACCCATATTGGAGAACATTTACAATGTGACACGCTGGATATAGATCTCAATATGGGAAGCAATATTTTAGCTGATATAACACTACCTTTACACCGAAAAATTCATAATAATTACAGCGCCGTTATGTGTGAAGCATTGCCACCTGAAATATATGGTTCTGATGTTTTTTATAATAATTTGAAGTTAATGACAAAAAGTGAAGCATCATTTGTTTTTAGCGGTTTAACAAAAAACACTAAAGAAATATTAACCGAGAAATTGAAATATCATAGACTGAATTTCTCAGAAACTGAAAGTATATTAGACCTCCCACAGTCACTGCTTTTAGATGAGGAACTGTTCTGGAATATGAAATTAGAATACTCAGAAAAACTTAGGAAGCATCGGCCAATTATCGCCAAAAAATAAATTGGAAAATTCAAATTAGTTTATGACGAAAATTTCTGAGGTTTCAGCTTATTCACCCATGGCACTTGCCTATCTCTCGACTGTCACAAAACTGTCATATTTAGTACATTTTACTGTCACCAAATTGTCCTATTTTTCCTCCTGCGAACTACACTCTGATTTGATAACTCTGATAGATAACGACGTTACGTCGACACGTTTGAGTATCCCACAGGAGGGATTATGAAACCGATGCGTACCACTCTTGCCAGTGTTGTTGCGGCAACCCTTTCTCTGACGGCATTTTCTGCTTTAGCTGCTGCTAACCTCACCGGTGCCGGTGCGACATTCCCTGCGCCTGTTTATGCCAAATGGGCTGACTCCTATCAAAAAGAAACCGGTAATAAAGTTAACTATCAAGGCATCGGTTCTTCTGGCGGTGTAAAACAGATTATCGCTAAAACGGTCGATTTCGGTGCTTCTGACGCCCCTCTGGCTGACGACAAATTAGCACAGGATGGTTTATTCCAGTTCCCAACCGTTATCGGTGGCGTGGTGCTGGCAGTGAACGTTCCTGGTATCAAATCTGGCGATTTAACGCTGGATGGTAAAACGCTGGGTGATATCTACCTGGGTAACATCAAAAAATGGAACGACCCGGCGATCACCAAACTGAACCCGAATGCCAAGCTGCCGAATCAGGACATCGCTGTGGTTCGTCGTGCTGACGGCTCTGGTACGTCTTTCGTGTTCACCAGCTATCTGGCAAAAGTGAACCCAGAGTGGAAAGAGAAGATTGGCGCAGGTTCTACCGTGAACTGGCCAACCGGTCTGGGCGGTAAAGGTAACGATGGTATCGCGGCGTTCGTACAACGTCTGCCTGGTTCTATCGGTTACGTAGAATACGCGTATGCCAAGCAGAACAACCTAGCTTACACCAAACTGATTTCTGCCGATGGCAAAGCGGTTAGCCCGACTGGCGCTAGCTTCAGCAACGCGGCTAAAGAGATCGACTGGAGCAAGTCTTTCGCTCAGGATCTGACTAACCAGAAAGGCGCTGATGCATGGCCGATCACCTCAACCACGTTCATCCTGGTTCACACCAAACAGGAAAAACCTGAGCAGGGCGCTGAAGTGTTGAAATTCTTCGACTGGGCGTTCAAGAAAGGCGGCGAGCAAGCTGAAGCGCTGGATTACGCCACACTGCCAAAAGAAGTGGTTGAGCAAATCCGTGCTGCCTGGAAAACCCAGGTAAAAGACAGCAGCGGTAAAGCACTGTACTAATTATTGTATCGACACGTCGTGTTGATAATCAGAGCGTGATGAAGTTGTCAGGTTCTGGAAAATACGTAGTGGAATAACACGTCGTATCGGGGCGGAGAGGTGATAGTAACCTCTCTGCCTTCAATAGCTTATCAAATGTAGTTAAAACGAGAAGAGAGACGTATGGCGGAGTACAAGCCAACTATCAAAGCCCCGGGAAAGTATGGCGATATCCTCTTCAGCGCGCTGGTAAAACTGGCGGCGCTGGTCACGCTACTGCTATTGGGTGGCATCATTGTTTCCCTGATTGTGGCGTCCTGGCCTAGCATCGAGAAGTTCGGTTTTGCCTTCTTGTGGACGAAAGAGTGGGATGCGCCCGCAGAGCAGTTTGGTGCACTGGTTCCGATTTACGGCACCATCGTTACCTCACTGATTGCACTGATTATTGCGATTCCGATTAGCTTCGGGATTGCGCTATTTCTGACAGAACTGGCACCCGCTTGGTTGAAGCGTCCGCTTGGCGTGGCGATTGAATTGCTGGCAGCCATACCGAGTATTGTTTACGGCATGTGGGGGCTGTTCATTTTCGCTCCTCTGTTTGCTAAATACTTCCAACAACCGGTAGGCAACGTCCTGTCCGGTATTCCTATTGTTGGCTCGCTGTTCTCCGGCCCGGCATTCGGGATCGGTATTCTGGCGGCTGGCGTCATTCTGGCCATCATGATTATCCCGTACATTGCGGCGGTGATGCGTGACGTGTTTGAGCAAACGCCGGTGATGATGAAAGAGTCCGCTTACGGCATTGGCTGTACGACGTGGGAAGTCATCTGGCGCATTGTGCTGCCTTACACCAAAAACGGCGTGATCGGTGGGGTGATGTTGGGATTAGGGCGCGCGTTGGGGGAAACCATGGCGGTGACCTTTATCATCGGTAACACCTACCAACTCGACAGCGCGTCGCTGTATATGCCAGGCAACAGTATTACCTCTGCGCTGGCGAATGAGTTCGCCGAAGCTGAATCCGGCTTGCACACGGCGGCACTGATGGAACTGGGGCTGATTCTGTTTGTGATTACCTTTATTGTTCTGGCATGTTCAAAGCTGATGGTGATGCGTCTGGCTAAAAATGAGGGGGCGCGCTAATGGCTACATTAGGCATAGAGCAAGACGCTGCTCTGGAGCGTTCGCGGCGTAAAATGCAGGCCTGGCGCCGCCAGAAAAACCGTATTGCGCTGTTCTTATCCATGTCCACGATGGTATTCGGCCTGTTCTGGCTGGTCTGGATCCTGTTTTCGACCGTGACCCGAGGCGTGGATGGCATGTCTCTGGCGTTGTTTACCGAAATGACGCCGCCGCCTAATACGGCGGGTGGTGGATTGGCGAATGCCATCGTCGGGAGCGGATTGCTGATCCTGTGGGCGACGCTGCTGGGGACGCCGCTGGGGATTATGGCGGGTATCTATCTGGCGGAATACGGTCGTAAATCCTGGATCGCCGAAGTGATTCGTTTCATCAACGACATTCTGCTGTCAGCACCGTCGATTGTGGTGGGTCTGTTTGTCTACACGCTGGTGGTGGCAAAAATGCAGCACTTCTCCGGCTGGGCGGGGGTGATTGCGCTGGCGCTGTTGCAGGTGCCGATTGTGATTCGTACCACCGAGAACATGCTTAAACTGGTGCCAGATAGCCTGCGTGAAGCGGCTTATGCACTGGGTACGCCGAAATGGAAAATGATTTCTGCGATTACGCTGAAGGCATCGGTATCGGGCATCATCACTGGGGTATTGTTGGCCATTGCGCGTATTGCTGGGGAAACCGCGCCGCTGCTGTTTACGTCGCTGTCGAATCAGTTCTGGAGCACGGATATGATGCATCCGATTGCTAACCTGCCGGTCACCATATTTAAGTTTGCCATGAGCCCGTTTGTGGAGTGGCAACAGCTGGCTTGGGCGGGCGTACTGCTGATTACGATGTGTGTGCTGCTGCTGAATATTCTGGCGCGCGTTATTTTCTCTGCCAAGAAGCACTAATTCGCTAAGAAATAGTCGTTTTCTGAGAAACATTAAATAAATTCAAGGTGCTGCCAGGCAGCGCCAGGAAAAAGAGAGAAGTCTTGATGAGTATGGCTACTGAGACATCCAACAAAATCCAGGTACGCGATCTGAATTTCTATTACGGAAAATTCCATGCGTTGAAAAACATTACGCTGGATATTGCCGCGAATCAGGTTACCGCGTTTATCGGCCCGTCCGGCTGTGGTAAATCCACGCTGCTGCGTACGCTGAATAAAATGTATCAGCTCTACCCTGAGCAGCGCGCCGAAGGCGACATCCTGCTGGATGGTAATAACATCCTGACGGATAAGCAAGATATCGCGCTGCTGCGCGCCAAGGTCGGCATGGTGTTCCAGAAGCCGACGCCGTTCCCGATGTCGATTTACGACAACATCGCGTTTGGTGTGCGTCTGTTTGAAAAGCTGTCTCGTGCCGATATGGATGAGCGTGTCCAGTGGGCGCTGACCAAAGCCGCGCTGTGGCAAGAGACGAAAGATAAGCTGCACCAGAGCGGCTATAGCCTGTCTGGTGGTCAACAGCAGCGTTTATGTATTGCGCGTGGTATCGCGATTCGCCCAGATGTCTTGCTGCTGGATGAACCCTGTTCTGCGCTTGACCCGATTTCTACTGGCCGCATTGAAGAACTGATCTCCGAGCTGAAAAAAGACTACACCGTGGTCATCGTGACGCACAATATGCAGCAGGCAGCGCGTTGTTCAGATCATACGGCGTTTATGTATTTGGGTGAGCTGATTGAGTTCAGCGATACTGATACCCTGTTTACTGCTCCACGGCAGAAACAGACTGAAGATTACATCACCGGCCGTTACGGTTGATTAGGAAAGCATCATGGATAATCTGAATCTGAACAAACACATTTCCGGTCAGTTTAACGCCGAACTGGAACACATCCGCACGCAGGTCCTGACCATGGGCGGGCTGGTGGAGCAACAGCTGAGTGACGCGATTACCGCGATGCATAATCAGGATGCGGAGCTGGCTCAGCAGGTGATTGAAGGTGACGCCAAAGTTAACATGATGGAAGTGGCGATTGATGAAGCCTGCGTGCGCATTATTGCGAAAAGGCAGCCTACCGCCAGCGATCTGCGTCTGGTGATGGCGATCATCAAAACCATCTCCGAACTGGAACGCATCGGTGACGTAGCGGATAAAATCTGTCGCACTGCGCTGGAGAAGTTCTCCCATCAGCATCAGCCGCTGCTGGTGAGTCTGGAGTCATTAGGGCGCCACACCGTGCAGATGCTGCATGACGTGCTGGATGCGTTTGCCCGTATGGATCTGGATGAAGCGATTCGTATTTATCGCGAAGACAAAAAAGTGGATAAAGAGTACGAAGGGATTGTGCGTCAACTGATGACCCACATGATGGAAGATCCTCGCACCATCCCAAGCGTACTGACGGCGTTGTTCTGCGCCCGTTCCATCGAGCGTATCGGTGACCGTTGCCAGAACATCTGCGAATTTATCTTCTATTTCGTCAAAGGTCAGGATTTCCGTCACCTGGGTGGCGATGCGCTGGAAAAGCTGCTGGCGCAGAAAGATAAAGCGGAAGAGTGATCCAGTCCTTGCGCTTATCGTGACAACGCCCTGCTTGCAGGGCGTTATTTTTTATCAGGATAGTGAATCAGATCGTGGAAGCGCGCTGTGGTATCGGCAGGGTTATGGTAGCGGTGTTCCCTGTCGGCGGCAAAGCGCAAGGCGTCACCAGCGGACAACACATGCGTCTGTCCATCAACAGTCATTTCCAGTTGTCCCTCCAGCACAATAATATGCTCGATCACCCCGCTTTCATGCGCCGATGAGGTGCTGCTGGCACCCGCCGCCAGCTCAATAACCAACATATCAAAACGTAGTTTTTCGTCGAAAGGGAAGAGCGGTGCAACGTGCATTCCTGCTTCGTTTTCCCTGAATGACGATCCCGCCCCTGAGCGATAGGTCACGTCTTCATCCGCGAGCGTCGGTTCAATAAAGCTAGAGAACGCGACATTCATACCGGTCGCAATTTTCCACAGCGTGGCAACCGTCGGGCTGGATTCACCCCGCTCGATCTGGCCCAGCATCGCTTTGCTCACACCCGTTTCTTCTGCCGCACGCGTGAGGCTCCAGCTTTTCTCTTGTCTTAACTTTTTCAACGTATTGCCAATACGGCGGGTTAGCTCATCAGACATCTGTACTGGCTCCTGCTTGTGCGTTATAGCGCACACTGCTATGTTAACGCTTTCTGTGCGTTATAACGCACGATAAGAATGAAGGTATACCATGCCTGCATCATTTGCGCTAAAAGATGTCACCTTTTCGACCCTTATCGCTGGCTTCGTTGCGGTGCTGGTGGGCTACACCAGCTCCGCCGCCATCATTTTTCAGGCAGCAGAAGCGGCGGGTGCCAGTGCGGTGCAGATCGGCGGCTGGTTAAGCATGCTGGGGATTGCCCAAGGGCTGGCCTCTATTAGCCTGTCGCTGTATTACCGCGCGCCGATACTGGCGGCCTGGTCAACGCCAGGGGCGGCGCTGCTGGTCACCAGCCTGCCGGGCACCTCGATCAATGAGGCGATCGGCGTGTTCCTGTTTGCCTCCGCGCTTATTTTTATCTGTGGGATCACTGGCCTCTTTGCCCGCCTGATGAATGTTATTCCGCAGGCTATTTCTGCTGCGATGCTGGCGGGGATTTTGCTGCGCTTTGGTGCGGATGCCTTTCTTTCCCTGCAACACGATTTCTGGCTGGCTTTTGCGATGTGCATAACCTATTTGCTCAGCCGTCGGCTGTTGCCGCGCTTTGCGATTGTACTGACGCTGCTTGCTGGCCTGCTGCTAGCCTTATTTCGCGGACAAATTGTGGTTTCTGATTCGCCGCTGGTGTTCGCCGTACCGGAGTTTATTACGCCGCATTTTTCATGGGCGTCTCTGCTGGGTGTCGGTATTCCATTTTTCATTGTCACGATGGCGTCGCAGAACGCGCCGGGCGTTGCCACGCTGAAAGCCGCTGGCTATCAGGTTCCTATATCACCGCTGATTAGTATTACCGCATTAATCGCGCTGGTTTTGACGCCGTTCGGTGGTTTTTCCGTCTGTATCGCCGCGATTACCGCCGCGATCTGTATGGGGCCGGATGTACATCCCGATCCGAAGAAACGCTATCTTGCTGCCGTCGCTGCCGGTGGCTTTTATCTGCTGGCGGGCGCTTTTGGCGGATCAATCGGGCAGCTTTTCACGGCGCTACCGCAGCCGCTGATTCACTCTATCGCCGGTTTGGCGCTGCTCAGCACCATTTCTGGCAGCCTGTATCGCGCTTTACTGGATGAAAAACAGCGCGATGCTGCGGTAGTCACCTTCCTAATTACCGCCTCAGGGCTGACGTTGTGGGGAATCGGTGCGGCGTTTTGGGGATTGATTGGGGGGATGATGACCTGGTTTATTCTGTCAGCATACGCTGACAAGGTGCGTTGAATCGTCAGGATAATCTGCCAGAATTCCGAAGTAACATAAGGTTATATTATAGCTATTTATGTTATTTCCCGCGTTTTCACCCTGCTGATAGCCTGCTGTTAATACACCAATAATTAAGGGGCAGGGAATGAAAAAGCAGATTTTGACAGTGACTTTATTGGCCGGGTTGGCTTCCGTTTCTGGTGCTGCACAGGCAGATAAATTAGATGACATTCAGAAGGCGGGTGTGGTGAAAATTGCCGTCTTCGACAGTAATCCGCCGTTTGGCTATGTCGATCCGCAAAGCAAAAAGCTGGTGGGTTATGACGTGGATATCGCCGAGGCGATTGGTAAAGCGTTGGGCGTAAAGGTTGAGCTGCGTGCGACTAATCCCGCTAACCGTATTCCTTTGTTAAGTTCGCAGAAAGTCGATCTGATCGCCGCGAACTTCACCATTACCGATGAGCGTGCCAAGCAGGTTAACTTTAGTATTCCTTATTTCGCTACCGGACAAAAATTCATCGCCCGTAAAGGCGTGCTGAAAACGCCGGAAGACATCAAAACGCTGCGCATCGGCGCGGATAAAGGCACCGTGCAGGAGATTACCCTGCGTGAGCATTACCCGACAGCCAAAGTGATTTCCTACGATGATACGCCGCTGGCCTTCGCCGCGCTGCGTAACGGCAACGTTCAGGCCATCACGCAGGATGATGCCAAACTGGTCGGCCTGCTGGCTAACGTGCCTGATGCACAGAAGGCTGAGTTTGAAATCTCACCGTTCAGTATTACCAAAGAGTATCAGGGCGTCGGGATTCCGAAGGGCGAAGAGCGTCTGACGGCGAAAATTAACGACACGCTGATTAATCTGGAAAAACAGGGTGAAGCGAAGACGATTTACGATCGCTGGTTCGGGCCGAGCACAAAATCATCCCAACCGCGCGGCGACTTCACCTTTGCCCCGCTGGATCAACAACCTAAATCCTGATAGCTGACGCCTTCAGTGCTATGATCTCAGCCCTCTGCATGCAGAGGGCATTTCTATTTGTACCTCGTAATAATGACAAAGAGAGATAAAACGCATGGATACGGCGCTGCAATCGCTTGAGTCGTGGCTGTTGGCTCCTCAATACCTCATCTGGCTGTGGCACGGTTTCCTGATCACGCTGGGTCTTTCCCTGAGTACGATCGTTCTGTCTACGGTGCTGGGTTTTCTGTTGGCGGCGGCCAGAGACAGCCAGATTCATGTGCTGCGTGGCGTTGTTGTGGCGTATAGCTCGCTATTCCGTAATACACCGCTGCTGGTGCAGCTGTTTTTCTGGTATTTCGGTGCCGGACAGCTTTTTCCCTCAGAGATGATGCAATGGCTGAATACCCCGCATGTTATTTCGCTGCTGGGGACGACGTTAGCCTGGCCTTCTTTTGAGTTTCTGGCGGGCTTGGCTGGGTTGACGCTCTACTCCAGCGCGTTTATTGCGGAGGAGATCCGCGCCGGTATTCGCGGCGTCGCGCGCGGGCAGAAGTACGCCGCGCATGCTTTGGGGTTAACTGGCTTCCAATCCATGCGTTATGTGGTATTGCCACAGGCGCTAAAAATCGCTCTGCCGCCGCTGCTTGGGCAGTACATGAATATTGTTAAGAACTCGTCGTTGACGATGGCGATTGGTGTCGCTGAATTGTCCTACGCGTCGCGTCAGGTGGAGACGGAAACTCTGCGTACGTTTCAGGCGTTTGGCGTGGCGACGGTGTTGTACATCGTGATTATTGCGGTGATGGAAGGCTGGGGCATGTGGCGTCAGCAGCGCAGTCTGGCGGAGAGACACTAAGATGGATTTTACCGTTATCACCGATAACATCGACTATTTGATGTGGGGAACGTTCCCGGATGGCCCGCTGGGTGGCGCAGCGCTGACGCTGGTGATGAGCCTGCTGGCGGGGATAGCGTCTGCCATATTGGGTACGATTTTAGGCGTGGCGCTGGCGATGTCCCGAGGCTGGTGGAGTGCACTGTTGGCGATGGTGCTGGGGTTCTTCCGTGCTATTCCCGTCATCATGCTAATTTTCTGGACGTATTTTCTGTTGCCGATCGTTTTTGGCGTCGATATCCCTGAAATTACTACCGTGGTTTGTGCGCTGGCACTGATCGCCTCGGCGTATCTGGCGCATGGCGTGAAGGCCGGCATTGTCGCCATCGGGCGCGGCCAGTGGCAGGCTGGACTCTCACTGGGGCTAAGCCGCTGGCAGGTGTTATGGCAGATAGTGCTTCCTCAAGCGCTGCGGATGATGGTGCCTTCCTTCATCAACCAATGGATTTCTCTGATTAAAGATACCTCACTGGCCTACATTGTCGGGGTCGGCGAGCTGACGTTTCTTGCTACGCAGGTCAATAACCGCAGCATGGTCTACCCGATGGAGGTGTTCCTGTTTGTCGCGCTGGTCTACTTTGTGTTTTGTCTGTCGCTGGAGCTGCTGGCGAACGGGGTTAACGCCCGTTTTAACCAGCAGGAAAAGCAGCCGAAACGCCGTTTGCTGTGGTGGCGGAATAAGCCAGCCTGAGGATGAAGATTACGTGTGTCGTGCGGTGGTAATGGATAGATCGTAAAGACGCTGTGAATACGTCCGTGTACGCTCGGCTTGCGCCATCCATGGCGCAAACGCTTTACTCTTCTATTCCATTACCACCGTTTTCGTTCCATAAATAGATTTGCCGACGGTCTGACATAAGTCTTAATGGCTGCTACTACGCAGTGATGTTCCAGCCTTTTTCGCGCCAGATTTGCGGCAGTTCGCGCATGTCATCGAACATCGTGACCAGTGGGTGATGGATCGGCTGGTTATGGGGATCGGCGCAGTAATAGAATACAGGAATGCCCGCGGCGATGCCTGCCTGTACACCAGCGGCGGAATCTTCAACCAGAATGCAGTGTTCGATGGGAAGCTGTAACTGCTCGGCAGCGTGATACAGCACGGCCGGATCGGGCTTCCATTTTTTCAGATCGTAGCCGCTGTAGAGATGGTCGCCAAACAGATCGAGCATGTGCGTCAGGCCGAGCGAATGGTGCATCTTGCTGACCGGACCGTTGGACACCACGGCCATTGGGACAGTAATAGACTGCACTAACTCACGTGCGCCCTCGATAGGTTGCAGGAACTCATCGAACAGACGTTTCACCTCTTGCCGGAAATGACGCTCTGCATCTTCTACCGACACGGTTAAGCCATGCTGCTGGCTGATGCGGGCAATAATCTCGTACAGCTTCACGCCCTTGTAGGTTTTTATCACCTCCTCCAGCGATAAGTTCACCCCATACGGGATGAAGATATTCACATAAGCCTGACAACACAGAACTTCGCTATCAACCAGCGTGCCATCACAGTCGAAGAAGACGCATTCAATACGGGGCATGACCAATCCTTATCGATGAAATAAAAGATGAAGCTCCTACTTTAACCAATTGACCCGATATTGCGACCTACAAAGCCATTTTCAGAGCGATCTTGCATAAAATTAAGGGGTTTCAACTGAGGGCGTGCGGCGTAATAGCCATGACGTTAATAGGTTCTTCTTATTCGATGAAAAAAAACGTGGGATCAACGTAAAAACGCAGCGTTTTGTTATAGGATACCCGACGACAGTTATTCCCTTCTTTGGATTGTTACTAATGAATAAATCACAACCCGGTCTTGCTACCGAGCAAGGCCTGCTGGAGCGCGTGTTTAAACTTAAACAACACGGCACGACAGCACGTACGGAAACGATTGCCGGTTTCACGACGTTTTTGACGATGGTCTACATCGTTTTTGTTAACCCGCAGATTCTGGGCGTGGCGGGGATGGATACCAAAGCGGTCTTTGTGACCACCTGTCTGATTGCGGCATTCGGCAGCATTTTGATGGGGCTGCTGGCTAACCTGCCTGTGGCGCTGGCTCCGGCAATGGGTCTGAATGCATTTTTCGCTTTTGTCGTCGTTGGCGCGATGGGTCTCCCATGGCAGGTTGCGATGGGTGCTATTTTCTGGGGCGCAATCGGTTTCCTGTTGCTGACTATCTTCCAGATTCGCTATTGGATGATCGCCAATATTCCGCTCAGCCTGCGTTTGGGTATCGCCAGCGGTATCGGCCTGTTCATTGCCATGATGGGCCTGAAAAACGCCGGCATTATCGTTCCTAACCCTGAAACGCTGGTGACGATTGGTAACCTGACGTCACACAGCGTGCTGCTGGGTGCTCTGGGCTTTTTCATTATTGTGGCGCTGGCCTCACGTAATATTCACGCCGCGGTACTGATCTCCATCGTGGTGACCACCTCAATTGGCCTGCTGCTGGGCGATGTGACGTATTCTGGCGTGTTCTCCATGCCGCCGAGCGTCATGTCGGTGGTGGGTCAGGTTGATCTGGCTGGGGCGCTGAACCTCGGGATGTCCGGCATTATTTTCTCCTTCATGCTGGTTAACCTGTTTGACTCCTCCGGTACGCTGATTGGCGTGACGGATAAAGCCGGTCTGGTTGATGCTCGCGGTAAGTTCCCGCGCATGAAGCAGGCGCTGTATGTCGATAGCATCAGCTCTGTAGCTGGTTCGTTTATCGGAACGTCATCCGTTACTGCATATATTGAAAGCTCTTCTGGCGTGTCCGTGGGCGGACGTACCGGCCTGACCGCCGTAGTTGTGGGTCTGCTGTTCCTGCTGGTGATCTTCCTGTCGCCGTTGGCGGGGATGGTGCCTGCCTATGCGGCCGCTGGCGCACTGATTTACGTGGGCGTATTGATGACGTCCAGCCTGGCGCGCGTGAAGTGGGATGACTTGACGGAGGCCGTACCTGCCTTTATTACCGCGGTGATGATGCCGTTCAGCTTCTCTATTACTGAAGGGATCGCGCTGGGCTTCATTTCTTACTGTGTGATGAAGTTGGCGACGGGTCGCTGGCGTGAAATCAGCCCGTGCGTGGTCGTGGTTGCGCTGCTGTTCCTGCTGAAAATTGTGTTTATCGACGGGCATTAATGTGTTCGTGGCTCCGGGGCTTTCCCGGAGCCTCAGCCTGCGACAAGGCGGCTGGCTACTGTGAGGCGGTAGAGGTGGCTTTTTCTATCGTATGGCTGGTTAATTTCATATAGCGTAAAGACTGGCGCTGCTGCTGTAGTATTTCTCCCGACTTTCTCATGCCCGTTGCCGACGTGTATTTCCACATGATCAAGCGGTTAAGTGTGGGGATATGGGCACATGCCCAGGCAAGGTAATCATCAACATCACTCATCACTTCTACGGCGGGGGTGCAGGTTGAACGCAGCCTGCCAGAGGCGGGGTGGAGTTTCAGGTTATTGGGAGGATGGCTGTTCACGCCAGGGATCTTCATCAATGACTGGCGGATGGTGCATAGCTGCGTTGCTGCTTCCAGCGGATCGCGCTGTGCGTCGATCCACGCCTGTTCGGCCTGTGTCTGCGCCTGCATCTGTGGGACGACCTGATTCGTTGGCCTGACATGAACGATTTCGATATCCATACCGACGCTGCCTTCTTCGCTCAGGAGGATGGCGATAGTATTGCCTGCATAGCCGATGCTGAAATTGGGCATATTGGGATCGGCAAAATAAGGGCGTCCTTCAGGGGACACGAGTAGCGTAGGCAACAGCGGATAGCCGAAAAAATAGAACATCATCTCAGCCAGCAGCACTCGACTTTTCAGATAACGCTCGCGGCGTTTGGCTGAAAAACCCTGTGTTGATGAGATAAGCCTATCGGGCAGTCTTTGTAAGTCAGGAAGCGCTTCCGTGCTTGTCCACCTGACAAAATGGCAGGTCATTGTTCACTCCGTGATCGTGATAAAAGATGGGAACCTATCAGGCATTACCGATGCATATTATCAGACTAATATGTGATCTAAAGAAAAATCGATGGATAAATCGGCGATAATTATTAATTAGGCACACCGAATTTCCTGTACTGCGTGTTTTGTGGCGATCCTTCCCTGTCCGCCACCTTCCAGTCTGTTTTAATGGCTCGACCACCCCAGTGCGGAACGCCGCTGTTTTTCCAGCGTCTGTTTGCGCAACTCATCTGCTGTTACTAATCGCAGCGCCGATGTTGGACACACACTGACGCAGGAAGGGCTCTGGGCGACATCCACGCATAAATCACATTTGTGAACCTCGCTTTGCGTGAGGTGTGTTTTCCCTTCGTCATTCGATGCTTTTGTCACCACATTGATAGCCCCGAAAGGACAGGCGACGACGCAGCTTTTGCAGCCGATACAGCGGGACTGAATAACCTGAATGCTATCCCGATCGCGCACCAGCGCGTCATTCGGACATACGCTGGCACAGGGCGCGTTCTCACACTGGCGGCAAAGAACGGGGACGCTGACGCTGGCGCTTTTAACGACCTTCAGGCGGGGAAAGAAGTGAGAAGGCCGCAGTTGTGCGCTTTGACCACCGCTATGGGCTACCGCGCAGGCGATCTCACAGGTCCGGCAGCCGATACATTTTTCTGCTTCGGCGATAACAAATTGATTCATGAGCGGAGCTCCTCGCGGGTTGCGTTCATTTCGGGGCGCTGCGGGTGTGCGGGAATGGCTCCCGTGGCGGCAGTCAGCCCCATTGTCGCAATCATTCCCAATGCGGCTTTGCGCCCGTCAGCAATGGCGGTCACGACCAGATCGGCACCGCGAACGGCATCACCACCGGCAAAAATACGCGGATGGTTGGTCTGGCAAGGTATCTGACTATCAAGCGGGGCTGTGATGTATCCCCAGTTATCCAGACCGACGTCGGCGTCTTCCAGCCACGGCATGTTGTGTGACTGAAAGCCAAATGCGGTTATTACTGCGTCCGCGGGCTGCACGAATTCTGAATCAGGAATAGGGCGTGGGCGACGACGGCCGCTGGCGTCAGGCTCGCCCAGTTCGGTGCGAACCAGACTAATGCCGCATACTTCGCCCTGCTCATTGAGGCAGATTTTTTGTGGCTGAACGTTAAACAGGAATTCCACGCCTTCTTCGCGGGAGTTTTTCACCTCTTTTTTCGAGCCGGGCATATTGGCTTCATCACGACGATACGCGCAGGTGACGGATACTGCACCCTGCCGAACAGACGTGCGCAGGCAGTCCATCGCGGTATCCCCCCCGCCGAGCACCACGACGCGTTTGCCCGCCATCGAGATATAAGGTTCATCGTCTAATTCAGGTAGCCCCATGACGTGTTTGGTATTGGCGATCAGGAACGGAAGCGCATCGAAGACGCCGGGAGCCTCTTCATTATCAATGTTGGCTTTCATGGAGCGGTAGGTGCCTACGCCGAGGAAAACGGTGTCATAGTCGTCCAGCAACTGAGCCAGAGAAATATCTTTCCCCACTTCGGTATTCAGTTGGAATTCGATGCCCATGGCGCTGAACACTTCACGCCGATGAACCAGGACGTCTTTATCCAGCTTGAATGACGGAATCCCGAACGTGAGCAAGCCACCAATTTCCGGGTGACGATCGAACACCACGGCCTGCACACCGTTGCGGGCTAGCACATCGGCACAGGCTAGCCCAGCAGGACCAGCACCGACGATTGCCGCGCGTTTGCCACTGGGAACAACATGCGTCATATCGGGCGACCAGCCCATTTTTATCGCGGTATCGGTAATGTAACGCTCAACGTTACCGATGGTAATCGCACCATACTCCTTGCCCAGCGTACAGGCTCCTTCACATAACCGATCCTGCGGGCACACTCGGCCACAGATTTCCGGCAGGCTGCTGGTTTGGTGCGACAGTTCTACGGCTTCAAGAATGCGCCCCTGTTTGGCCAGACTCAGCAATTCGGGAATATTGTTATGCAGCGGGCAGGTCCACTCGCAGATCGCGCGTTTGCCGCAAGAAAGGCAGCGGCCAGCCTGATCTTCCGTCTGCTGCATGGAGAAACCATGATAGATTTCATCAAACGTGGAGGTTCTCTGGGTCAGCGGCTTTTTCTCGGCATCTCGACGCGGCCAGTTTTTTCTTTTGCTAAGCGGATGGGGTGTCAGCGTTTTCAGCACGGGCGTTTCACGCTGCCAGTGAGCGGAGGAACGCAGCGCCATCGCCTGCTGTTTTTCCTGACGGCGGGCCGCTAACGTTTGCTCGCTGACGAGCTGTAAGGCCTGGGTCGGACAGGCTTCTACACACGCTTGCCCTTCTGGACGATCGGCGCAGAGATCGCATTTATGGGCGACGGCGCTGTTGTCTACCGAGCTTGTTACCATGGACATTGCGCCAAACGGGCAAGCTAGTACACAGCTTTTGCAGCCGATGCACTTTTCCTGAACGAGCTGAATGCTATTGTCTTTTCTGATCAAGGCCTGCGTTGGACACACGCTGGCGCAGGGGGCATCTTCACAGTGACGGCAGGTCATGGCAGCCCGCAGCGTTGGCGTATTGAATGCCTTGATTCTGGGCTGAAACACCGCGGCGCTATCTGGATAGCGCTCGTCATTGTGTGAAATAACACAGGCAATTTCGCATGCATGGCACCCCATACAGTCTTGAGTACTGGCAATAACAAATCGGTTCATTACCTTTTCCCACTCTGGATCCCTCGATCGTGGTCTTTATCCTAATCGCTGGATAACACCCTGACTTTGATATAGAGCAGGTAAAAAGTCGGTTAATGTTAAATCTCACGCGTGTTACTAATAAAATTATTGAATTGTTTCAGTAGGTTGTAATGTTATGCGAAAGTAATGGTCTGGTTGAATATAACCTTGTTTTTTGTCTGGTTTACAGTGATTTATCTCGGGTAAAAATTCTGGTTTTCATTATTTTTGATGAAATAACTCGTTACTTTTACTTACGCCCCTCATAATGCTTGGCGCTATTTATATGCAGAAAAACACTGTTGCATCAAAACAATGTTGCAGCTAAATAACGTGTTTACGGCATTTTCATTATGAATCAATAACAGGGCGTTGCTCAGGTTAATGGATTGTCACTAAGGGATAGTGTTATGAATAAAAAAGTCATTCTTTGTTCTGTATTCATGTCAGCTGCGTTATTGAGCGGATGTGCCACAGAGTCTTCCCGTACCGTAGAAGCACAAAAAGTCACTTCTTACAGTACGCCTTATCAGGGTGTTCGCAGCCCGATTTCCGTCGGAAAATTTGAAAACCGCTCTAATTACATGAACGGTATTTTTTCTGATGGCGTTGACCGTTTAGGTAATCAATCCAAGACCATTCTTGTTAGCCATCTCCAGCAGAGCGGCCGCTTTAATGTGTTGGATCGTACCAACATGGAAGAGCTGAAAGCGGAAGCGAGTATTAAAGGGCAAACACAGACGTTGAAAGGCGCGAACTATGTTGTTACTGGCGATGTGACCGAGTTTGGTCGCAAAGAAGTGGGTGACCATCAGCTATGGGGCATCCTTGGTCGCGGTAAAACTCAGGTTGCTTACGCAAAAACCACGTTGAATGTGGTGAACGTACAAACGTCTGAAGTGGTGTATTCCGTACAGGGTGCGGGCGAGTACACCTTGTCGAACCGTGAAATTATCGGTTTTGGCGGCACGGCCAGCTATGACTCGACGCTGAACGGTAAAGTGCTGGATTTGGCTATTCGTGAAGCCGTCAATAATCTGGTTGCAGGAATTGAAAGCGGTGCCTGGCGTCCAGCGAACTAATGGAATAGGAGTATAACAATGTTTTCTTATAAGAAAGTTGCCCTGCTACTGGCAGCGGCGGTATTGGCTGGTTGTGCGTCCGCGCCGAAAACGATTTACAGCTGGGATAAATATCAGCCTGCACTTTATGATTATTACCAACAAGATAAAGTCGGCCCAGAGCAACAGATTCTTTCTCTGAATGAATCGATCGAAAAAGCGAAAGCCGAAAATAAACCTGTCCCGCCGGGACTTTATGCTCAACTTGGGTTGCTGTATGCCAATACTGGCCGTGATAGTGAAGCTCGCCAGCAGTTTGAAACTGAAAAAGCGAAATTCCCCGAATCAGCGCCTTTCATGGATTTCTTGTTGAGTAAAAATAAAGGGAATATTAAATGAATCGTTTCTTAGGATTATGTGGTCTGGTTTTTGCGCTGGCGCTGACTGGCTGCGCTAAACCCGTGCCTTATGATTACACGGCATTTAAGCAGAGCAAGCCTAAGTCCATTCTGGTATTGCCGCCGGTTAACCATTCCCCAGATGTGAAAGCGAGCTATAGCCTGCTTTCTCAGGTCACGTATCCGCTGGCGGAATCGGGATACTACGTATTGCCTGTCGCGGTTGTAGAAGAGACATTCAAGCAGAATGGTCTGGTGACGGCGTCGGATATTCATGCGCTGAATACGGCTAAGCTGCAGCAAATCTTTGGTGCCGATGCTGCGCTGTATTTGGACGTAAAAGAGTACGGCACGTCATACATCGTGATTAACAGTGAAACCCGCGTTTCTGCGGATGCTCGTCTGGTTGATCTGCGTACCGGAAAACTGCTGTGGAGCGGAAGCGCAACGGCATCCAGCAACGAGCAGCAATCAAGTTCTAACGGCGGCATTATTGGTATTCTGGTGCAGGCCGCAGTAAACCAGATAGCGGACACGATCTCTGATAAAGGCCACGATGTTGCGGGCGTGACCAGTGCGCGCCTGCTGGCGGCGGGTCATCCACGCGGTATACTGTACGGGCCTCGTTCACTGCAATACGGTAAAGAAACCGACTAAATTTCTAAGTAAGTACATCGTTACATTGCAGTACATTGTTATAGTGTAATACGTTGCTAAATCATCAACGCCGTTCGTTATTGAACGGCGTTTTTTATCGTCTTAACCGATGAGTCGGTGGTGCTATACATCAGTGGCTTGATGACGATGCTGTTTATTATGGCGCGTTGTCCAGACGAAGGCCGCGGTCAACAGCAGGAGCAGCGTGGCTGCGGCCAGCACAATGGAAAACCCCGAATCAAAGGCGGAATGTGCCTGTGCAGTAAGCACCTGCCGCATATTTTCCGGTAAGGATTCGGCAAAAATTAATGCCTCGTCCAGACTGTCATACGCGGTGTCTGGTGCGGCAAACCCAGCGGGTAGCATAAACGTTGCGGAATAAGCGAAAGACAGCAAACTGCCCATCAGCGTCACGCCCGTCGCGCCCCCTAATTCATAGGACACTTCTTCGATTGACGCCGCCATACCCGCTTTTGACGCTGGAGCAACCTGCATAATAGTGCTGGATGCGGCCGTCATGGTGGAGCCCACGCCTGCACCAATAACGGTTAGGCTGATGATTTGTATAATGGTAGGCGCATTGTGAAGCAGCAGATAGCTTCCCATTCCGAGCCCTGAAATCAACAGGCCAGCGGCTAGCATTGTCCCGCTATTCACGCGCGGCAGTATCTTTCCGGTTAACGGGCCAGAGATAAAGGACGCCAGTGATAGCGGTAGAATGAACAATCCCGCCTGTAGCGGAGACAGTCCGACGACTAACTGCAATCGCTGAGTGAAAGCCAGCTCCATTCCGATCAAAGCGGCGGCTGCCACGATAGCGGCAGCCACGGCCGCGCAGAAAGGCCGCAGGCGGAAGAGAGAGAAATCGACCAGGGGGTGCTTGCTGTTACGCTGACGCCGGACGAACAGGGTTATGAACGTCACGCCGATGAGCAGAGCGATTAGCGCATCTTCATAAGACGGAACCCGCTTGCCCAGTTCTTTGATGGCATAGGTTACACCAATCAAACCCACCATGATTAATAGAGAACCAATGAAGTCCCAGCGGTGTGAAGCATTGCCTGGCCGATGTGGAATCACGGTGGTTCCCATGATAAGAGCGAGCAGAACAACCGGTACGTTGATGAGGAAAACCGAGCCCCACCAGAAGTATTCAAGCAGTATCCCGCCCATCACAGGACCAAACGCTGCGCCGCCGGATGCCACCGCAGCCCAGATACCGATTGCCAGTGCGCGTTCCCGTTCATCAGTAAATGTCAGACGAATAATCGACAGTGTGGCGGGCATCATCATCGCGGCACCGACCGCTAGCAAAGCGCGAGCGGCAATAAGCATGCTGGGTGTGGGCGAATAAGCGGCAAATAATGACGCGGCACCAAAGACCACCAATCCAGAGATAAATAAAGGTTTATGACCCAGCTTATCGCCCAAAGTCCCCATTCCCAGCAGCAAGCCGGAGGCAACCAACGCGTAGATATTAACGATCCACAGCTTGTCCGATGCCGTAGCGTGCAAGTCGTGAGTCAGTGTTGGGAGTGCGGTGTACAGCACCGTCATGTCGATAACGATCAAGAACAGGGCGCTGGAAACAATGGCCAGAATCAGCCACTTCTTTGATGATTGCATAGCTGAATCTCTACCTTGATCATTCATTTTTCATCTGTTGGATAGCATTCTGATGATATAGAATTGTTTTTTAAATACAAACGTATTTTAAAAAGGAGAAGGCATGGGGCGTCATAAGAGCATTAATCGTATGTGTGTGTTGGATGCGGCAGAACAGATTGTCCGTACACAGGGGACAGCTTCATTGACGATCGATGCGGTCGCCAAGGCTGCGGGCGTGACAAAAGGCGGTATTCAATCGTGTTTCGGTACGAAAGATGAGCTGATTAACGCCATGTACCAGCGCTGGGAAGATGAGTTTGATGAGATGATGGTCGCGAGCATCGGTGCGGATAATAGCCGAGAAGCCAGAGTGCGAGCGCACGTTGACATCACTTATCGGACGGATGCCGCAGAAGGCGATCGGGCGGCGGGAATGATGGCTTCACTACTCAACGTGCCTGAAAATTTGGCTAAATCTAAAGAGTGGTATGCTCGTCAACTCGCCGATTTGGATATGAATTCACAGGAAGGGCGCAACGCACGATTGGCTTTCTTGGCTTCAGAGGGCGTATTCCTGCTGCGCTATTTTGGCTTTATGGCTGTCGATGATGAGACTTGGCAAGTGGTTTTCACCGATATTACCAGCTTACTTCCCACTGATATACCTTCTCAGTTTTAGCGCTTTCGCCGCTGGGAAGCATATTACTCGTTTGGCCGTTGTTCGCATGATTTTTGCAGCCGCCATGGATAATGAAGTTGTTAATCTCTGGCGAGATACTTTTCAGCAAAAACCGTAGCGCCTTTGAATTTAGTCTTATCGCTTAATGTTCTGATAAGCCTCAGGCTAGTGCCAATATGCATTTCAGCTTTTGGGTGATATTTGGCATAAGCCATAAGGGGGCTACCTCAAACGTCGTGGAAAAGCCATACTTGCTGATAAAGGATGCTCTTCACAATATTTATACCCTAAATAATTCGAGTGGCAGAAAGGCGGCAATAGCGTGAGTCCCCAAGAGCTTACTCAAGTAAGTGACTGGGGTGAGCGAGGACAACCAACGCACAAGCAGCTTGAAGTATGACGAGTATATGACGCGTTGATATGGTAAGGAGTAAAATCACTCTCTTCTTCTGAAAATAAGGATAAAGCAGAAGATGACAAGATATTAATGACCATCAAACTATACCAAGTGAGCAATGGTAATTAGTTATTTTTCATATGTCATAAGTAGTGATATTTTTAACGTTCTGTAAAATGATAAAAGTACGCGTCCTATGGGCGACCTTTGTATTTACAGAGGTTCATTATTTTTTCTTAGTAAGGAATTTATATGACTCGAATTATTCGTCGATTTATACTACAACTGCTTGCTATTTTTATTTTTTTAATCAGTACCCTCTGTTACGCAGATAATCTTACCGTTAATATTACGCACAAGATTGCAGACTCCGAAAAATGTATGGACCTTTTCTCCGATCAAAAAACCATTGTGTTTAACGACTGTCATAATACTAATTCTCAAAAATGGCGCATTGAGACAGCAATTGGTAAATACAGCACAATTAAAAATAGCACGCTGCCGGAAAATATCTGTTTGTTCTCTACGACAAATGGAAATACAATTGAAATGCGAGAGTGTAGCAGTGGAACCTATGATTCACAGACTTACTGGGAGTTAATTACTACGGACAAAAAACAGTATTCACTACGTAGTAAAGTTCAGGTGGATTACGGAAGAAGCGGTTGGCTATCACTCAATGATAATAAACTCACTTTAAATGTTGATAGTACTCCTACTGGGAAATGGCATTTCATTGACACAACTGTAAGGCAAACCACCGCCATTATGAACAGAATAGTTGGTTTGGATCAGTGCATGGATCTTGGTTCTGATAAGAAAAAGATTGCGTTTAATGTATGCAATGGTGTGAGCTCTCAGCAATGGGTGGTTGAGACAGTTGACGGTTATAACACCATCAAAAACAGTACACTTGATGATAATATCTGCCTCTTTAGTACCACGAATGGAAACGCGGTCGAAATGCGTCAATGCAATAGTGGTACCTATAGTTCCCAGACTTACTGGTCTATAGCCACCAGAACACACAAACAATATTCGATAATTAGCAAGGTACAGAAGGATTATGGAAGAAATGGTGAACTTTCTGTCAATAATGATCATGTTCTCACGCTGAACAATGCGACAGCATCTGTAGGAAACTGGAGCTTTAGTCAATATGAGCCTCTGAGGAGAAGCATGAAAGGTACCTTAAATGTATTGTTATTGAATACACATTTTACGGGTATATCTCAGAGACCAACTAATGAAATCAGGAAAGCGCTTTTTGGCGGTAATGGACAATATTCATCGCTGAGTGAATATCTGGCTCTGGCTTCTCGTGGCACGTTGATAATTAAGGAAGGTAAGACTATCGATAATCTTGATATCGGCAACCCTGGTGACTCATGTAACAGCAGAGCTTATAGAGACAAGGCAATTGAGCTGGCTAAGGCACAGGGTATTAATCCTGATAATTACGACCTTATTTATGTTGAACACACCTATAACAGCAAGTGTAGCTACGCTGCTAATGCAATTCTTCCATCAAAATTTACCACACCAGGAAGATATATTGTTTCCAATGCCAGTGGTCATAAGTACTGGATGTGGACACATGAATTTGGTCATACACTGGGTTTCAAACACTCTAATATTTTGGCCGACTGTTCTACCATCTCAACAGGTGTGATAATTGATGATTACTGTCAGATCAGCGGAAAAGATGGCGGAAGTAATGACATATCTGACACCATGGGGGGAGGCGGTGGAAGGATGTATCCTGTCAATTATATGCATGAGGCGGGGTGGTTAACTGACGAACAATTTCCGGTTGTGGGTAACGGCACCTATAAAATTGATCCACTGCTTGATGATAAAGGGGGAAAACAGGGAATACGTATAGCGCGTAACAACCCCAATTTTCCCTATCTGACGCTAGAGTTTCGTCAGGCAAACCGATTTGACAGCAGTTGGGCAGCGAACTCTCCGTTTATTAATGGGATTATAGTTAGAGAAATTAATCCTCAACCGCGATTAAGTTATAATGTTATTATTCATACCATTCCAGGCAGTAGTGATCGTAGTACTCCTCCTTTAATGCCTGGAAAAACTCTGTATGATACTTACTCAGGTAAAGCGATAAAAGTTGACTCTATTGGGAGTAATGGCGCTATTGTCACAATCTCAGATTATATATCTCTGAGAGCTAATCCAGAATGGTCTGAATCCATTATGTACACTGCCATATGCCAAAAAATTGCCTATGCTGGGGATACGTGGGTTAATGGCTGGGGGATCATAGGTACAATACCTGGCTCAGACGGGGAATGGGGTGTATGGCGTAAAACAAGCAGCGACAATGTGTTTGATTACTGTAAGCCCGAGATTAACCCAGAAAGTGATATGATGAGTGCGAACAGCACCGATCTACAAAGTCATAAATAAATTGATGACAGCTTTAAAAAACAAAAAACGCTAATTTAATAGAACATTATATGTCTTTCAGGGGGCATTATTTGAATGTCCCCTCTGTTATATCGAATAAATCTTGTTCTGATGGCGTCCGTCGTACTAGGACAAGCATTTGTTTTTATTAATAGTCTTGTATATCCATCATGCTTAAAATTGAATGTGCGTTGATTGCGCTCACTCACCTGAATCATTTAGAGTATAGACTGTAGATTGAATTATTTTTCATTAACTACGATTGCCACTTATCCTAATGGATAGATTATCTAAAAGAAAAAATTTAATTTTATGTCTGATTGATGATTTTAAAAAAAACCAACCTAATCTCTAGTGAAATTATATTTCCACTTTGAGATGACTACATCCATATAAATTTATGTGTGACTTCTTCTTAAGAAGAGAGGGGTAATCATGATTATTGGTATTATTAGTGATATTCATCAAAATTCAGATGATGACAAAAAGGTGTTAGCCACGTCAGTAACAAACATTGTGAACGCCGGTGCAACTGGATTAGTAATGGCGGGAGATATTGGAGATTATCATCGAGATAGAAAAGGTGCATTCTCAACGATAAGTGAGAAATTCCCTAAAAATTATCACGCTAACCTAATGTTGATGTTGGGAAATCATGATGTTCGTTCCGGCGCTAAACCTGGTGGAGTATTAGATCCAGATTTGGTTGAACTATATCATTCATACCTTAATGATTTTGGTGTTAAATATTATAAAGACACTATGTGTATAGACGCTTGGATTGGTGGTTATCACTTTTTGTGTTTGAATACAGATGTTGGTCTCAAGGATAAAATGGAGCTGAATGAAAAATCTCTATCTTGGTTGAATGATAAATTAGCCGAAAACGCTAATATTAATAATCCTATTTTTGTCATAACACATCAAGCATTCAATTCATCGCATTGGCGAGCTGGGCTATTTGGTGGCTTTGGTGATCAAGACGAAGAACTGAAAGCTTTGTTTTTAGAGTACCCTCAAATAATAATGCTGAGTGGGCATATTCATAATGGTTTTGGTGTTATAGAGTTTATCCAAAGACCTTTTGGAACACTGATTGAAATACCTAGCTTAACTAAAGGTGAGAATGGTATAAAGGATAAAGGTACCGGATATCTATTAAAAATAGATGATAAAAAATTAGCGTTTGAAGCATGGGATTTTTATAAAAACATCCGATTGCAGAAATTCGATCAGACGCTATATTTGCCATCACTCTCAGTGTTGACTAAGAAATTACCAGATTACGATGAGGGGGTGGGTAAAGAATTGCGTGAAGAAGCAGCAGTATTAATGAGTAAGAAGTATATTAATGATATTCCTAGTGGTAATAATACTTATTTACCTCAAAGCCATTATGGATTAGATAAAATTTATGGAGAAGATACTTGGAATAAAATAAATATCCTAAGAGATAAATTAATTAATTTCACAGATAAAATTATATATTACAAATTTCCTTTTAGTAACGGTGAAACGATAACAGAAAAAATGATAAAAGAAGCACTTGATAAACATGACAACATTGAAATTATTTTGTATGATGGACATTGGGCTCGAGATATATACATGCCAAACGTTCAAAAAATTAATCAAGTGGTCAGAATTTCTTCCAATGCTACTTTTAATACGACCATAACCACATCCAATGATTCAATTCTTCTTGAAAGGAATCGTACAATAATTTTTTCATCGAAAGGATTTTGGGATATAAAGAACTAAGTTAAATGATTTAATTTTTGTTTAAAAAATAAAACAAATCGGCTTAGATGAATCATCAATCCAGCTCCAGAGCAACAGACTGAAAAATCCAGTTCGTTACCCTGGGGTTCTCTAGCCCACAAACAACGGACGCAACCCTGAGTGAAGGTTTTCGTGGATCGATATGGTTTTTAAAAGAGTTCAGCTGGCTGCCATCCGCTATGAGGAGACTGCTAGAAATTATCTTTCAATGATGAAATTAGGCTGCATACGTTTTTTCTCATAAGATGATATAATTCAATGGCTTATATTAGCGTAGTCATGGGCTTGTACTATTCGCCTGATTGTTGTGCCGCCAGAATCTCGCCCAGATTCCCTTCTACCCATATCGCCAGTTCTTTTACCCGCTCGCCAACCTCTTTGCCTAATGGGGTGAGGCTATACTCAACATGTGGCGGGACAACCGGATAGGCCGTTCGTAGGACAAAACCGTCATTTTCCAGCCATTGTAGGGTCTGCGCCAACATACGCTCACTCACGCCGCCAATCCGTCGACGCAGCTGACTGAAGCGATGCGTATCATCAAGTAATGCGATCAAAATCAGCACCCCCCAGCGACTGGTAACGTGGTTAAGTATCTGGCGAGACGGGCATTTATCAGCAAAGACATTCCCATCTGGCTGAATTGGGAGCAATAAATCTATGGGTGTTTTGGATTGACTCACTATACTTACCTTTATGTATGTACTTACTTAAAGTTAGCTTTGCCGATATTATGCCAGCCAGTTCTTGTTAACAAAAGACGGTTAATAAAAGACAGTCAATAAAAGGAGCTTGAGATGATTGCGATTACTGGTGCATCCGGCCAACTGGGCCGTTTGGTTATCAAACAACTGTTAGGGAAGGTACCGGCGAACGACATCGTGGCGCTGGTGCGTGATGTGAATAAGGTTACCGATCTGTCTGCACTCGGTGTGCAGGTGAAAGCGGCGGATTACAATCAGCCTGAGGCGCTGGCTTCTGCCCTGCAAGGTGTGGATAAAGTGCTGCTGATCTCTTCAAGTGAGGTTGGTCAACGTGCACTACAACACCGCAACGTCATAGAGGCGGCGGTGAAAGCTGAAGTTAAACTGATCGCGTACACCAGCCTGTTGCATGCTGATAAATCGCCTCTGGCGCTGGCGGCAGAACATCAGCAGACAGAAGCATTGCTGAAGGACTCTGGTTTACCGCATGTTCTACTGCGCAATGGCTGGTATACCGAAAACTACGCGGCCAGCATCTCTGCTGCGCTGGAACACGGTGTATTTATCGGTAGCGCAGGTGAAGGGAGAATTGCTTCTGCAACCCGCGAAGACTTCGCTGCCGCTGCGGTAGCGGGGCTGACGCAGGAAGGGCAAGCTGGCAAGGTTTATGAACTGGCTGGTGATGAACCTTATACGCTGGCAGAACTGGCGGCAGAAATTAGCAAACAGTCTGGAAAAAATATCGGTTATCAACATCTGTCTGAAGCAGCGTTCACCGCAGCGTTGGTTTCCGCTGGGCTACCTGATGTTTTTGCGCAGATTATTGCTGATTCAGATATCGGGGCATCCAAAGGCGGTTTGTTTGATGGTGGTAAACAGCTGAGCCGCCTGATTGGTCGTCCAACGACGCCGCTGTCAGCTGTAGTGAAAGCGACGCTGAAAAATTAATACCTAGATTAACACAGTGTATCCGGAAGCGCGGACCCAGCTATGCATCGTCCATATGGTACGTAACAGTCTGCGGTTCGTCTCCTGGAAGGACAACAAAGCAGTCACTCGTGACATGAAGGCCCTCTATCAGACTCCGACGGAAGAGGTAGCGTTGCAGGCTCTGGATGCATTCTCCGGCACATGGGACAGCCGCAAAGTCATCTATACAACCACGCTATCGAGTCACTGAACAGCGTGATCCGGCATGCAATCAAGAAACAGGAAGGTATTCCCGACGGACGAGTCAGTGAAAAAAGTCGTGTGGCTGGCAATCCAGGCGGCCTCGCAAAAATGGACGATGCCGCTGAGGGACTGGCGAATGGCAGTGAGCTGTTTTATTATCGAGTTCGGTGATCTTCTGGGCGGTAACTTCTGAGAAAAGGCAATTTACACAGAATCGTGTACAGGGTCCCTTTTGAAGGCGTGAGGTAAATCGGGTCATCTCTGAAGTAATTTGTTGGTTCGGGCTTAATATTTTCCCGTGGGTTACGCCATAACCCCAACCCACGGCCATATTGCATAAATTTATCGTGTTCCACTCAACCAACTCCATTTGGTTTCATCGTAACTGAATTGTGTATAGCACAAGGCGGGATCACTCCCGCCTCGTTTCTGTTTACCTTATCTACTGCTAATTACTCACCGCTTTTTATTCACAGTATTGGCGCAGCGAGTCCTGCTTTCCCGGCAGCAACCATTGGTAACGGTTTGGCTTACCCCAACTACCTAACCTTTTTGAAAATGATCAGAATCAGAGCCACGCAGATGGGAAAAGCGATGAACGCAGCTAAATACACCGAATTAGTATGTTCCTGCATAATCTCCAGGCTAGCTCTGTGATATTCAACAGATATAATTTTTTCTGAAAAATACATAATATCCTTATCAAAAGAAATCGCACCAACCCCCCCTACGAGTAGATAATAAAATAGAGAGACAAGGGCAATACTGACCCATCGAATAAATACCTTGCACTTACTTGTTAACATCATGCATCCCGTCTAATAACCCACCGATAGTACCACCAGAATAAGGCGACATCCTGCCAACACCCGAGGCAATTTCAGAAACGCCTCTATTTACAACCATCTCAAGATTTTTTTCACTTATCGGCGTGTAGTTATCGGTATTCGGGTACTGCTTCCTAAATTCATTGGTCATATCAACAACAAGCATCGATGATTCAGCGCTTTTTCGTTCTAAATACCGCTGTAGCGATACCGGCACGGCAAAATCTTCTTCGTAATCAATTCGCATCTGAGAGTGAGTGGTATATCCTCCCTCAAATACTTGTGATCCCGCTATCTTTACGCCTTTTGTTGCATGAGTTGTACAATTCACGCCCGTAACATCATATTGATCAATTGTGTGACCATTCCTTTTGGTACGATCCCTCATAGATGGAGTTTCTTTTGCCTTTCCTCCTGAACGCCACAACTTTTCAAAATACATTCTTGCAATTGCAGGGTCCGCATCTGTAATGACGAATGCCTTCGCTTCCATCTTGTACAGCTCTTCTCGGTAATATGTTCTGGCATCTTCAAACTGCAAAAAATTTAAGATGCCATCACCCACAGCCCCGATAACACCAGATCGTCTACCAAAGCGGCCATAGGTAAAAACAGAAGCATTATTACCCTCATGCACAGAGACAAAAGCGTGACCTGTACCCTTAATTTCTGTCCAGATAAATACACCGTTCTCTAACGGGTTATTTTCTTTTTTGCACTCTTGAATTTGATTAACCCATTCCCCTTTTGAGGATGTGAGGTAAGTCGGGTCATCTCTGAAGTAATTTGTTGGTTCGGGCTTAATATTTTCCCGTGGGTTACGCCATAACCCCAACCCACGGCCATATTGCATAAATTTATCGTGCTCCACTCAACCAACTCCATTTAGTTTCATCATCACTGAATTGTGTATAGCACAAGCCTCGTTTATCTCATTCCACACATAACACTCAGTTCCGTTTGCTTACCACAACTATCTAACCTTTTTGAAAATGATGAGAATCAGCGCCACGCAGATGGGGAAACCAATTAAAGCAACCTCAAGAATATTATCTGTGGCCTTATAAATATTTTCTATAACGGCCTCATGATATTCGATAGTAACCACCTTACCCAGTGGCATGTCCCCTTTATTATCTAACGGAAAAATAGCAAGAAAGAGCCACAGATAATATGCAAAAGATACTAAGGCTATACCTCCCCAGCGCATAACCGTCTTACATTCACTTGTTAACATCATGCATCCTTTCTAATAACCCACCAACAGTACCACCAGAATAAGGGTAAAGCTTATTGTATACACGACTCCGTTCAGTCCGACCACCGCGCCTGTTTCGGTCACTGCCGACTTGAATCCAACCCACAAAAACGCCACGGCCAGCAACCATTGGTAACGGTTTGGCTTACCGCAACTACCTAACCTTTTTGAAAATGATCAGAATCAGGCTCATACAGATGGGGAAACCAATTAATACAGCTGAATACATGGAATCCATAGACTCTCGCATATCAGCTAATATCGCAAAATGGTATTCAACTGGCACTGTTTTATCAGATAAAAAAACCATTCTTTCCTTATCTTGAACATGTCCAAAAGAAAAAAGAGCAATACTTATCAAATAAAAAAAAGAGACAAGGAAGATACTGAACCATCGAATAAACGTCTTGCATTTACTTGTTAACATCATGCATCCCTTCTAATAACCCACCAACAGTACCACCAGAATAAGGTGATATTTTACCTATACCAGAAACAACCTCGGAGACGACCCTTAACGCGGTATCTTCGCTTATCGGTGTGTAGTTATCGGTATTCGGGTACTGCTTTCTAAACTCATTGGTCATATCAACAACAAGCATGGATGACTCACCGCTTTTTCGTTCTAAATACCGCTGTAGCGATACCGGCACGGCAAAATCTTCTTCGTAATTAATCCGTATCTGAGTGTGAGTGGTATATCCTCCCTCAAATACTTGTGATCCCGCTATCTTCACGCCCTTTTTTGTATGAGTTGTACAGTTAACCCCTGTCACATCATATTGATCGACTGTACGGCCATTTCTTTTAGTGCTTTCTCCCATCTTGATTGTTTCTTTCACTTTGCCCCCTGAGCGCCATAGCTTTTCAAAGTACAATCGAGCAATCGTAGGATCCGCATCTGTAATAAGAAAAACCTTAGCTTCTGTTTGGTACAGCTCTTCTCGGTAATATGTTCTCGCCTCTTCAAACCGCAAAAAGTTTAAGATGCCATCACCGACAGTCCCGCCAGCACCAGACCGTCTACCAAAGCGACCATAAGTGAAAACAGAAGCATTATTATCCTCATGCACAGAGACAAAGGCGTGACCTGTACCCTTAATTTCTGTCCAGATAAATACACCGTTCTCTAACGGGTTATTTTCTTTTTTGCACTCTTGGACATGATTAACCCATTCCCCTTTTGAAGGCGTGAGGTAAATCGGGTCATCCCTGAAGTAATTTGTTGGTTCGGGCTTAATATTTTCCCGTGGGTTACGCCACAGCCCTAACCCGCGGCCGTACTGCATAAATTTATCGTGCTCCACTCAACCAACTCCATTTGGTTTCATCATCACTGAATTGTGTATAGCACAAGGCGGGATCGCTCCCGCCTCGTTTCTGTTACCTTATTTACTGCTAATTACTCACCGCTTTTTATTCACAGTATTGGCGCAGCGAGTCCTGTTTTTCTGGCAGCAGACGATACAGATAAACCGGGCGACCGGTAGAGCCATACAGGATATTGGTGGTCAGGATGCCGGTATCGGAAAGATAGATCAGGTATTTACGGCAGGAGACGCGGGAGATACCAATCGCATTCGCCAGCATTTCGGTAGAGAACTCAATGCCCTGATTGCCTTCAATCCACTCACAGACGGTGCGTAATGTCAGGCTGGTCAGCCCTTTTGGCAATTTCTTACGTTCGCTAACCGTGCTGCTGCTGGTACGGCGAATCAGGTTATCAATATCCGACTGCCCAACAAAATCGCGGTGCTTGAACAAGTTCGCCTCTTCGCGATAAGCGGTCAGCGCCTGTTCGAAGCGCGAGAACTGGAAAGGCTTAATCAGATAATCCACCACGCCGTAGTGCAGCGCTTTTTTGATGGTATACACATCGCTGGCAGACGAGATGATGATGACGTCCGTTTTCTCACTGAATTCACGGATAGTCGGCAGCAGGTCCAGTCCATTATCCTGCTGCATATAAATATCCAGCAGTACCAAATCGATTTCCGAGTCAGGTTGCATCAGCAGGTTTCGTGCCTGCTGCAACGTGGGGACGGTCGCATAGCAGCTAAATCCAGAAACCTGGTTCAGATAAGATTTGTTAAGCTCTGCAACCATGGCATCGTCATCAACAATCAGTACATTAATCATGGTCAAACAGCCTTGCTTGATAAGGAATAGTAACGAAAAACTGGGTGTACACCTCAGGTTCTGATTCAAACTCGATAGTGCCGCCAATCTTCTCCAGACTCTGTTTGGTCAGGTACAGGCCGATACCGCGCCCGCTGCCTTTGGTAGAGAATCCCTGTTCATAAATGCGCGCCTGACTCTCCGGCGAAATGCCGGGGCCGTCATCCCCCACGGTACAGTGAAGGCGGCCATTCTGATGATGGAAGCTCACGCTGATTTCGCAGTTTTCCTGCCGATCAATCGCATCCATCGCATTCTCAATCAGATTACCCAACACGGTAATCAATTCATTCGTCGCATCGACATCATCGGTATCCGGCAGCAGACTCTCTTCGCTGATGGAGAGTGTAATGCCGAGATCGCGCGCGCGGTTGATTTTACCCAACAGGAAGCCGGCAATCACTGGCGATTTCACTTTACGAATAATCGAACCAATTTCCGCCTGATAATTATTGGCGGTCTTCAGGATATAATCTTCCAGTTGCGAGTAATATTTTAAGTGCAGCATCCCCAGGATGACGTGCAGCTTGTTCATAAACTCATGCGACTGCGCCCGCAGCGCATCCGCATAGTAGGACATCCCACTCAACCGTTGCAGCAGTTGGCTGATCTCCGTTTTATCACGGAATGTCGCAATCGCGCCGATAATATCGCCCTTCACAAAAACCGGAACGGTGTTGGTCAGCAGCAGGTGGCCGTTAAAGCTAATCTCTTCATCGCGTCGCGGCGTACCGCTTTCCAGTACCTGTTTCAGGTGCAGATGTTCAAGCCACTGGTCGCTGACGCGTTCGGCTGGCTTCGGAGCCGATGTTTCACTGCCCTGTGGCTTATTCTGCCGGAAAAGCCGTCGCGCCTCATCATTGATGACGGTAATCCGACCATGCTGATCGACCGCGATAACGCCTTCTTTGATGTGTTTGAGCATCGCGTTACGCTGTTCAAACAGGTTCGAGATCTCAAACGGTTCGAATCCCAGCATAATGCGCTTGAGCACTTTCACCAGAATCAACGTGCCCAGCCAGCCGACCAGCGCCCCTGCCAATAGCGTCCAGGGAATCATCCAGCGGTTATCGCTAATCACCTTCTGTACACTGGTTAAGGCAATCCCCAACGCGACCACGCCAACCTGCTTGTGGTTGTTATCAAAAACCGGTGTGAATACCCGCAGAGCGGGATCGAGCGTTCCCCGGTTAATAGACGTATTTTCCATGCCCAACAGCGCCGGGTAGATATCCCGACCGGCAAAATGTTCACCAATTCTTTCCGGCTCAGGGTGGCTATGGCGCACTGTATCCATGTCCGTGACAGTGACAAAGAGCAGTTGATTACGCTGGCGGATCGCCTCCGCAGCAATCTGCACTTCCTCCGGTCGGCCAATTCCTTTCAGTTCATCAATAACAACAGGAGAGGACGCAAAGGTGCGCGCAATGGCAAAGGCTTTTTCTCGCAGATGATCTTCTGAAAGCTGATTAATGCGAAAAAATAGCAGGGAATAGACCACCAGCAACACCGCGCCAAGCACAACTGACACCATCAGAAACACCGATGTTCCCAGCTTTAGCGGTGCCTTTTTCTTGCCCATGTCACTCTCCGAAACCACCATCATCACACCGTTATCTTATACTGTTTCGTCGCGTTTCGCGTGCCGTGATGCATACGCCCCGTCACAAGGACAGGGCGTAGGCTTGAAGAAAGGAAATCAGGCTTAACGTTGCGGTACATTTTTTGTGTCAGGAATGTTTCGCATCAGGAAAGCCAGCAGTACTGCGTTTACCAGAAACCGAGCAGTTTCCACCACACTCCGCCAACACCCAACCAGATAGGGATGATGACCAGACTGACCAGGAAACCGATCTTCCACCAGGTTCCCAGCGGCACGTAGCCGGTGCCGAACAAAATCGGTGCCGGACCACTGGAGTAGTGAGTCGTGGACATAAACAGGTTACTGAAGATACCGAATACCAGTACGGTCAGCATCGGCGGCGCACCGGCAGCCAGCGCGATAGAGACAAAAATCGCATACATGGCGCTGATGTGGGCAATCGCACTCGCCATCAGGTAGTGGCTGTAGTAGTACACCAGCAGCAGCAGACCCAGCATTGGCAGCCAGTGCATCCCACTCACCGCATTACCGGCCAATCCGCCCAACCAGGCAATCAAGCCCATCTTGTTAAGCTGGCCAGCCAGCGTCATCAGTACGGCAAACCACACCACGGTGTGCCAGGCTTCTTTCTCACTGACTACATCGTCCCAGGTCAGCGCACGGCTGAGCAACAGCACGCTCAGGCCGGCCAGCGCGGTCAGGGTTGCATCGATATTCAGCGTAGAACCCAGCACCCAGAACGTCACCAGACCCAGAAACACGCCCAGCACCACCCACTCGTCGCGGGTCATTTTGCCCATTTCACGCAGTCTTTCGACGGCGATCGCACGCATTTCTGAGGTTTTCTTCAGTTCAGGCGGATAGAAACGGTAGATCAGGTAAGGAATTAGCGCCAAAGACAGGAAGCCTGGCAGCAGTGTCGCCAACGCCCAATCCGTCCAACTGATGTGAATACCAAACTGAGAAGCCAGCTTCGCCACCATCGGGTTACCCGCCATGGAGGTCATAAACATCGCGGAAGTCACGGCGTTACACTGGAAAATGGACTGCACCAGAAACGCACCAATTCGACGCTGCGTGCCTTTTTCCGGCGTGGAGTCATAGGCTTCGGCAATGGACCGGAACAGCGGAGTGATGATTCCACCGCAGCGTGCAGACGTAGAAGGCATCGCAGGAGCGAACATCAGGTCGGTAAACACCAGACCATACGCCAGACCGAGAGAGCTATTCCCCAGCTTGCTGATGAACAGCAGACCAATGCGTCGGCCAAAGCCGGTTTTGATAAAGCCGCGAGAGATAAAGAAGGCGCAGGCGATCATCCAAATGGTGGGATCGCTAAAGCCCGCCAGCACATCTTTAATGGGTAATAACCCTAATATGGCGACCGAGGTCAGGCTGAACATCGCCATCGCGCCAAGCGGGTAAGGAGAGAGAATCAGACCGACAACGGTGGCAATGAAAATCGCCATCAGATGCCAGGCATCGGGTTTAACCCCATCAGGAACCGGCAATAACCATAAGCCACCGGCAATACAAAGGATAACTAGAAGCTTTATCAACCTGCTGTTATTCGCAGACATAAGAACACCACTCTTCATTAAAACGGATTCTGTATTTCCCGTCATAATTCAAGCCGCATATGCGTTGGCTTCCCTTACTCACCCCAGTCACTTACTGATGTAAGCTCCTGGGGATTAATGAGCCTCATAAATGAGGCTCACCCTTCGGGCCAGCTCTAGCGCTGTTCAAATCGGTCTGGAACCGATTTGTCATGCGGTTGCCGCCTTCCTGCGACTCGAATTATTTAGGGCATATCCCCGTCATACTTCGAGCCGCGAGCGTACTGCACTCAAATTATTCAGGAGATATTCACGACGGATGTCCCGTGCGGAGGAGTGGGTATTTCGTTATTCTTCCTTCGTCACCCTGCTGAAAACAACGCAACAGGAATCATCTGCGGAAAAAAAAGACGAGAAAACAAGGGTTCAGGGTGCTTCTCTCGTCTTATCAAATCAAGTGATTAATGAAGAGATAGTATTATAATGCGCCTATAAAATAGCGTAACTTTAGTTACTAAAGTGGTTCATTAATTTATTTAAGAAATTGTCACAGCTTTAATTATCCGATAAAAGATCTTTAAAATTCAATAATATTTGACATTCATGGAACATAAAATTAACGACAAAGTAATGATAAAAAACCTTATACCTCATGATGGTAATATAATTCTTTCCCAGACAGTGGGTTACCCATTCTTTATTTATTTACTCAGGTGTTTTCCTATTCATAAATAAAAAAAACAAATACCTCTTTTATGGCGAAAAAATATTATTTTTTATCTAGCTGATAACATGTAAAGTCTTCCTAATTGGGCACTTATTGATGTAGCCAGAAAATAAACTGTCGTATGATACAACACCGTCGCTAACGCATGGCGCAAGTAGAAAAATGACTTCTGTTACTTGTTCTCAAACCAGAGAAATTGCCAGTGTCAATACTGTGTATCCTATTGATTTTATTAGTCCCATGCATTGTCGGGTGCAAGATCCCACGTCCTTCTCGCGTACACTTTTCGCCCCTCTTCCTCTTCGATTAACACAAGGCGGCCATCATTTTTTTCAGGTAATTGTATACCTGTCATGGAGCAATCCACCGATGAGACATAAGCGATACCCTCTTTAAGAAAGAAGTGATTATCAAGCTCTATCTTAACACCGTCACAGTACGGTTTTAATTTCTCTGGCGCCTCGCGAAATACATATCTAGATACACTGCTGCTTTTTGGTGCTGAAACATAGATTTCTTGAGGAAAATAGTCGCCCTTTTTTTTGCACAGGAGTGCAGAATTAGCAATTTTTTTGATATTTTTGACAAAACTTGTCAGTAACGCCTTACTTTTTACAGGTTTGGCATCAGTAACATTTGAGATTGTTGAGGGATTTTTCACTGGGGAAATAATGCTAAATAGACTCATATATTTAATCTTTGTCCATATAATAAAGCACAATTATGTCAGGCGAAAAAATTGATTCAATCAAAAAAGGGCTTTTTTTACGGAAGAAATAACGAGCCGATGGTTCGTGGCAGAAGCAGCTGCTATTTCAATTCAGACGCATGCCAGGATGAGATACACAAAACCGCGCCCGTAATGATACGAGCGCGGAAAATCATCAAACGAATAATGCGGATGTCGCGTTATGACGCGTCGTCAGCAGACTGCTGGTTCAAGGCCGGACGACCACCGCCGATGGCGATACGCTGAGGCTGCAAGGCTTCCGGCACGTCACGCACCAGATCGATATGCAGCAGGCCATTTTCAAAATGTGCATCGGACACATGCAGGTGTTCAGCCAGCGTAAAGCTCAGCGTGAAAGGTTTAAACACCAGCCCCTGATGCAGATATTCTACGGCTTTTTCGGACGGTGCCGGGCTGCCTTTCACCGTCAGGCGCGGGCCTTCCACTTCAATATCCAGATCGGCCTGCCGGAACCCCGCCAGCGCGAGCGTAATGCGGTAGTGGTTGTCGTCTTTCTTCTCGATATTATACGGAGGAAAATCAATCGGTTCCTGACTGCCCTGCATTGAGCTGGCTAATTTGTCAAAACCGATCCACTGACGCAGTAAAGGTGATAAGTCGTAGTTACGCATAATATGACTCCTTCTAAGAAGCGAGATAAGTGATGCCCTTGTGGGCGTACTTTATGCCAGCCACGATGCCATAGCTGGCGTCGTCCCCATTCGGCAGACGAAGCGTTCATTCACAGCGCTACCGTTTCAGGTAAAGCGCGATTCGTGCAAATAACGTGATGTTGGTTTACTTGATTTCAATCCGACGCGGCTTCATCGCTTCTGGCACGATACGTTCGAGATCGATATACAGCAGCCCGTTTTCCAGATTAGCGCCCTTTACCTGAATATGTTCGGCCAGTTGGAATTTACGCTCGAAGTTGCGCTCGGCAATCCCCTGATACAGGTAGTTGCGGGCAACCTGCTCACCGGCGTGGGCACCTTTTACAATCAATAAATTGTCGTGCGCGGTGATGTCCAGTTCCTGCTCGGCGAAGCCGGCTACGGCAATCGCAATGCGGTATTGGTTCTCGTCAACCAGTTCGACGTTGTAGGGAGGATAGCCGCCGTTACTCTGGGTCTGGCCGGTTTCTAATAGATTGAACAGGCGATCGAAACCAATAGCAGAACGGTACAGTGGGGAAAAATCGGGGTTACGCATAAAACAGCCTCCTAAACATGCAGCGAGGATTTATTTTTACCTTCCTTAATAAGGACAGGTTCACAGCCGGGACAGATACCCTGACGGCGTATCGCTTCTCTTCCGGCTTATCATCAATATGGTGACCCTCCTCAGACTTTCAAGAGGCAAAAAGGAAAAATCGCTGGGTTTCATGCAATATTCACTCACACAGTGGGCGTTATCACATACACTCAAGATAGACTGGCTTTGACCTCATGCCGTTCGTTTAAGCATTGAGATACACGGGGCGACCACAGGGGTGAGGCGTCCCTACGGGAACTTCCCCCTGTGTTTCCCCTAAAAACGGACTTAAGTGACCAGTATTAGGCTTTGACCCGCTCTGGCAGCGGTTCTTAATGGACAGGAATATGACCTTACTGAAAAGTGCGTTGTTCTCTTTCATCATTACCGGTAGCGGTGCGGTGGCAACCAGCGGTTGCTCCAGCGTGATGACGCATACCGGAAGCGATCAGGGATACTATTCCGGCACGCGCGCCAGTGTGGATATGCTGCGTGACGACGATACCAACTGGGCGATGATGCCGCTGGTCGCTATCGACCTGCCGTTCTCGGCAGTGGCCGACACGCTGCTGCTGCCCTACGATTACTACCGCACAGGCAGCGATAAGAACAAACTGTCGACGCGTGAGCGCATTTCGCACAGTGAAGAGCAAAACCAGACCGCCAGTTCACAGCTCGCCACGATGCCTCATAATCAGCTTTGATAGCACCGCACTCGCCATGAACGCGCGCGTACCGGTTACGCCGTTGCCACGACGAAAAGCTGATTAAAACCGTCAATCTCCCGCATATACGCAATCTGTTTCCCATCAGGGGAAAAGACCACAGCATCCGCACTCGGTGCACTGTCCGTCCGCGCCGTCAGTCGAGCCAGCTCCCCGCTTTTCGCATCACACAGCATGATGCTGTTGTCACACACAAACGCCAGAGAACGCCCGTCCGGGTGCCAGTTAAAGGCCGACTGTACGCCGTGTTCCGTGCGCGTTACCTGTCTCGGTTCACCGCCGTTCGTGGAAAGCGTCCACAGCTGCACCACGCCTGCCTCATCCCGCATCAGGAAAGCAATCTCACTGCCGTCGGGCGAGGCTCGTAGCCAGTGGCGCGGCTGATTCACCAGACCAGGATAACGACGCGAGTGCGTAAACGTTAAACGCCGCTGCTGCACGCCTGCTGGCGGCGCAGGCATTGACGTTGCCGTGCCAGCCAGTGGCGCATCACCCGCTTTGGCGTACTCTTCCAGCGCCTCCGGCAAGTCGACGATAAAAACCTCAGGCACCGTTGTCCCGTCCGCCGCCAGCGTATCGCCAATAAACGCCAGCGCCCAGCGCTGCCGCGAGCCATCCTGTCGGATATAGCCCGCCGTTCCTACCCAGCCTTCTTCATAGGCGCGATTGATCTCATCGCTGTCGGGCTGCGGTTGCAGCGTCGTACTACTGACCAGCACACAATAGTGGCTGCCGTCATATTCACGCGGATGATTTTTCTCAACCATAACGCCCTGTAACGGCACGGCCACGCCAACATTGCGCAAGTTCAAGGCAGGATCATGCTCATACAGTACATGGTCGTTATAGGTAAAACTCAGGCGGCTGGCATCCGGGCTGAAGACATGGACATGCGTGCCGCCGCGCAGCGCCCCAGCCTGATAAGGCGGCGTAATGGAGAAGGCATCAAGCGTGACGGCTTCATCACGCAGGCGATCTGCCACTATCGTTCCACGGCGATGGTGAAAATCATACTGCCACTCGCTATCCGGATTTTCCGGCCCGTGGATAAAAACATAGCGCAACGGCTCCTGCGGGCTACAGGTCACCACGCCCACATGCGCACCCGCCGTTGCCCGATAAATTACCTCGGTTTTGCGGCTTTTCAGGTGTACTCGCTCAATGGTCAGCCCTGTGAATGAAGAACCATAAGGTCGGACGTCATAAACTAGCCACTCTCCATCACATGACCAGCAATTAATGTTGGTAAGTTGATGACCAACAGCATTAAACGTTAGTTGAACTTCAGCAGACAAGACATCACCCCACTTATTCAATATCAGTCAATAGTTTGTAAATAAATTTCAGTTTTATGTATAACTTATTGTTTTTTATTTAAAAAAAACAAACAACAACCGATATTTTCATTCAAAAAAATAGAAAGACTCTCTCAATAACATCCGTTTTTTAATTCATTAGCATCGGCGTAACATTCTTCATATCGAAAGGGCAGCCCCCTTTCACCTATCAAACAGAAAAGGATAAGACATCATGAAAAACGTAAAAACCATCGCCGCTGCTGTTGTTCTCGCTACCATGACTTTCGGTGCTTCTGCTGCTGAATACGTATCTGCTTCACAGGCTCAGAACCTGGAAAAAGCGGGCGTCGTTACCGCAACTGCTCAGGACCTGAGCTCACTGCAAGCTCAGCTCGCAGCGAAAGCAGAAAAAGCGGGCGCTAAAGCTTATACCATCACGTCTGCGACCGGTAACGATCAGCTGCGTGGCTCTGCGGTAATCTACAACTAATCGTTGTTTACCCTGAATTTTTATCCCGCTATGCCATTATAGAAACACCTGCAAGACATCGCGTATTACCCTCTTTCCGGCTTGCCTCCTCATCAGGGCAAGCCGTTTTTTATGTGTGATTTTTATGTGGAAGGGAGACTGTGGGGAAGCTGGAAGGACGGTTAATTCGGTGTGGCAGAGTGCCACACCGAAGTGAACAAAGACTTACGACGTTGAACCTTGAAAGCCATTCTCGGCCGCTGTCGCCGCGAACCATTTTCCGCTTTTCTTCACCGTGCGCTTTTGCGTCGCCAAATCCAGCTGCACAAAACCATAGCGATTCTTGTAAGCATTCGACCACGACCAGTTATCGATAAACGTCCACATATGGTAGCCGAGACAGTTGCTGCCTTCCGCGATGCCTTTGTGTACATACTTCAGGTGTTCGCGGACAAAATCGATGCGGTAATCATCCTGAATCTGACCGTTGGCGTCGAAACGCTGTTCGTTCTCGACGCCCATGCCGTTTTCCGAAATAAAGCAGCGTGGATTGCCGTAATTCACCCGCAGGTTGGTCAGAATGTCATAGATACCCGGTTCGTAAATTTCCCAACCGCGATAGGGATTCATTTTTCGTCCCGGCATGTCATAGCTGGAAAAGAACCACTCGGGCATAAACGGACTATCAGGATTGACCAGGCTGTCGCGGCATTGGATTCGGCGCGGCTGGTAGTAGTTAATCCCCAGCAGATCGACAATCCCATCAGCCAGCAGCGCGCGATCGTCAGGTTGGCAGCTCGGCAGTTGGCCGTATCGGTGCAATAGATTGACCAGTTCCTGCGGGTATTCGCCCCTCAGCGCGGGATCGAGGAAGCTGCGGTTAAACATCAGATCGGCAATGTTGGCGGCTTTAACATCGGCCGAGTGTTGGGAGCGCGGGTAGGAAGGCGTCAGGTTGAGGATGATACCGATTTCCCCACCCTGAGGCTGTTCGCGATACGCCCTCACCGCCAGCGCATGCGCCAGCATAGTGTGGTACGCCACCGTTGCAGCACGCTTGAAGTCCACCACGTTCGGGTAGTGGAAATCATACAGATACCCGCCTTCCACCGGCACCACTGGCTCATTGAACGTAAACCAGTGTTTAACCCTGTCGCCAAACAGGCGGAAACAAGTCGCCGCATAGCCCGCATAGGCCACTACCACCGCCCGATTTTCCCAGCCACCCAGCCGCTGCATCACCATCGGCATATCAAAATGGAACAGATTGATAAACGGCGTGATGCCCTGCGCCAGCATTTCATCAATGATCTGATTATAAAACGCCACCGCCTGCGGATTCGGTTCACCGACGCCATCAGGAATCAGCCGCGCCCAGGAGATCGACGTTCGGAACGTGTTGTGATTCAGCGTCTTCAGCAGCGCGATATCTTCACGCCAGTGCTGATAAAACGTGGAAGTATCCGCCGGCCCAACCTGATGGTGAAAACGGCCGGGCTGCGTGGCAAACCATTCGTCCCACACGGTGGCGCTTTTACCATAGTTGAGGCTTTCGCCTTCCGTTTGCGGTGCCGAACTGGCGCTACCCCACCAAAAATTCGCGGGAAAGCGAAAATCGTTCTGAAGATGATCGTGCATACGTTCCTCTCTGCTTCACTCGTGTTTATGCGCTGGCGCTGGCTTCGCCCGCAGCCTGCTGTTGTTTCTCCTGTTCCTGTTTAAGCAGCGTGCGCTCATAAACTTTCAGGAACGGGTAATACATCGCGGCCGACATCACCATGCAGAGCAGACACATGATCACCGGGCTGAACGCCCAGTTCGCCGCCCATGATGCGCCAATTGGCGCCGGCGTCGTCCACGGCGTCAGGGAAACCACCTGCGCGATCCAGCCAAGCTTCGTCGCCGTATAGGCAATGACAGCATTGACCATCGGTACAAAAATAAACGGCAGGAACAGCAGCGGGTTCATGATGATCGGCGCACCAAACAGAATCGGTTCGTTGATGTTGAAAAAGCTCGGCACCACGCCCATGCGGCCAATCGTACGCAGATGAACCGCGCGGCTACGCAGCAGCAAAAAGGCCAGCGGTAGCGTGGAACCGACCCCGCCGATCAGCAGGTAGTGATCCCAGAATCCCTGCAAATAAATATGCGGCAGCGGCGCACCGGCCGAAAGCGCAGCCTGATTCAGCGCCAGGTTGGTCATCCAGAACGGGTTCATAATCCCGGTCACGATCAACGCACCGTGAATCCCAGCAAACCACAAAATCTGGCAAATAAATACCGAAATCAGAATCGCGGGCAGCGAATCCGACGCCGAAATCAGAGGTGCCAGTAGGTGCATGATGGCTTCTGGGATAATCATGCCGGTTGCAGACTGGATGAACAGGTTAAACGGATGCAGTGTCGCAACGATGACCAGCACGGGGATAAGAATCTCAAACGAACGCGCCACGCCGGTTGGCACCTCTTTCGGCAGGCGAATCGTGATATTGCGTTTCTTCAGCCAGGCATACACCTCACCCGCGTAAATCGCGGTCAGAATCGCGGTAAAAATCCCTTCCCCAGAGAAGTACTGGGTGGAAATTTGCTTCTCCTGATAAGGCGCGGCTACCAGCAAGAATGCCATCAGTGCCAGCAGGCCGGTCATGATCGGATCCAGCTTGTAATGCTTGCCGAGGCTGGCTCCAATCCCCACCGAGATAAAGAAGGTCATGACCCCCATACTGAGGTAGTACGGCAGCATCAGCTGTTCACGGTAGGCAACGGAGAAATCGAGCCACGCACGGGCAAATCCTAGCGTGGTATCCGGTGCAAACGGTGGGAAGATAAACACCAGCATAAACGAGCCGATGATCATGAAAGGCAGCGCGGCGATAAAACCATCACGAATCGCGATGATGTGGCGCTGTTGCCCTACCACACCTGCCAACGGGGTAATTTTTTGCTCGATGATATTCACCATCGACTGATAGAAGCCACTCATAGCGGTTGTCCTGATTTTTCGATCAGTGAAAAGGCAAAATCCAGCACGTTGTCACCGCGCTGCATACCGTAATCCATCATGTCTATCGCTGCTACGGGTACACCTTTTCCCTCGGCTTTCTCCTTGAATGACGCCAGCATATATTTCACCTGTGGCCCTAGTAGCACAACGTCATACTTCCCAACCTGCTCGTCAAATTCATGGGCGGCATAGGCGGCAATTTCAACGTTTAGGCCACGTGCATCGGCCACCTCCTTCATTTTTCTCACTAAAAGGCTGGTAGACATCCCAGCGGAACAACACAGCATGATCCGTTTCATTTTGAACACCCCGTCGTATGTACGTTATGAATAAAAAAACGTCGTCAATAAAAGCGTCATGAATAAACTTGCCCATTGGAAACAAAACGGAAACCGTTTTCCATGAAAAAAACCCAGATATGAGAATGGGTTCACGAAATGGTAGACATTGCGGGAAACAATGTGAGGCGGGTCATGTAAAACACACTTCAGACGTGAAAGACGGGTAAAAACCACTATTGCAGCACGTATTACGCTAAGTGTACTGATTTCAGGCATTTTCTACTTTTGGCTATAAAACGACAAATTGAGATTTAAAAAGCCCACAACTATAGCGTCACAACCCAGCAATGTAGCCAAAGTATAACGAATATATACGTCGCAATAATTGGTTAGATTACATTTAAAGATTAATCTTTAAAATTTGAAATTTAATTTCAAAGAAAACTTAAATTCATTTATTAAAAACAACATCATATATATTTTACATTTTTATAAAAAAATATTGTCAGTCAAGAAAAAAGATATCTATAATAGTACATGACAATTCTTATAACCTTATCATTCAAATTAATCATATGCTCTAAATAATTTAAACTTCAGGAATGCGGCAAGGGAAATAACCCCGATGACCTTACTCAGGTAAGGATTCTGGTGACAGACAAACCTGCCAGAGGCAGGTTTGAACGCTGCTCGCAGCGGCCCTAAAGGGCTGAGGCACGCGCAGGTAATTTAAAGTATGACGGATATATTTTAGTTTACATTAAATAACACGCTATTAATTTCTTTGATATCCTATGAATATAATTCATTTAAAAATAATGGAGTATGAAATGAAAAAATTATCACCCATTGTTATTGCACTATTTTTTTATACCGGAGCATCCAGCGCGATACCTCCTCAATTTTCTTCAAAACCGTCCTTTGAAGATGATTTCGGCACCAATGAATTAGATGAAACAAAGTGGATTTATCGGTATTTAGGAAAAAGAAATTTTTGTATCAATGACAAATCCGCTGTTTCTATTCAGAATGGTGTTTTAAAAATTACAACCTATACGAAAAAGAACGAAAAAGGCGAAATTAATAACTATTGCGGTATGATAGCAACAGAAGGAAAGTTCAAGCAAAAGTATGGCTATTGGGAGGCGAGCATCAGATTTAATAGTATTCAAGGTGTTCAGCCAGCGTTCTGGGTTCAGTCCGCAACGGTTGGAAAAGATATCAGCAACCCTGAAAAATCGGGTGTGGAAATAGATGTTTTTGAACATCTGGCTGAAGCCAAAGCCAATGAGTATGACAATGCACTACATTGGAATGGTTATGGAAGTAATCATAAGCAGTGGTCCAAAAAATATGCAGAAACAAATATTAATGATGGAAATTTTCATAAATTTTCCGTTGCGTGGACAACAGAAAGTTATACATTTTACCTAGACGATAAAGAAATCGAGCAAGTTTCAGCTAAAGCAGCGCCGATATCCATTGCAGAGCAATTTATTATATTAAGCACAGAAGTGCCCCGAAAAAATTACCCCAGTAATGGATTCGGTAACATGAATGAATCTAAAGCCACATTAGAAATAGAGTACGTGAGAGTTTATCCATTGAAAAATTAAATTTACCATCACAAAAGAGGGTCATATTATGAATGAAGAAATAATACCTTTATCATTATCTAATTTAAAAAATGAAAGCAGATATGAAACAATCGGAACCCCTTCTGTTGGTTATCCACAGATATGTATTAGAGTGAACAGAAAACCACAGAAGACCGATCTGAATGAAATCATTATCAAAGCCGATTCTGCTGCGGAAGAATATCCGGATAACAAAGAAAAAAGAGCACATGCGGTAGTCAGCGAGCTCACATCGTTATGTGGAAGTGGTCAGCTAGGTCATTCATGGATAATCATATTTTATAGCGAAAAAGAAAACGATTATACCTGCTATGGATATCATGAAAAAAAAGGGTTTGTTGAGGGATTAGTCAATGATAAACCGACGCGTAAATTTGGATTCCAATTAGTTAAGAAAATTTCAGAAGAAGAGATAGATAATTTAAAAAACAATATCATTCCTAGTATCAATCAAGAAAGCACCGAAGTGGCAAAGTTACTCGGTATGTCTCCAGGAAAGGGTCAAGTCGGTGTTTATACCCCAATAACCAACTGCACATGGTTTTCCGGAAATATCTGGAATCAAACAACCCATAGCAAGATTGTATTCACACAATCTTTTAATGGAAAAGATCATGCTGAAGATTGGGGGATTGATGCATTATATTTCATGAGCGAAGTTTCCGATCCTGGCGTACTGGCCGAATATATTGATAACAAAGATTGAGAAAAAAGGTGATGGCAAGCTATCATGCAAAAACCGTCATCAAATGGTAAGCAAAGACTAATTTTCCTGTACCCGTTGTTACTTTGGCCATCTGCCTATGCTGAGATGGCCTTACCACTTTTTTTGCATGGCTTCCTGAATAACTTCAACGTTAAACCGTTCTTCTGCAAGCCATGAGGAAGGCATCCATCCCGCCAAATTTGGCTCACCACTTGTAAAATCTGGCGCTGTTAATGCCATGCTCCCGACACAATTCAAGTACAGGAGAATAGGTTTCACCTGCTTGAGAATGGCGATGAATTAGCTATCAGTAAAACCTGATTTTTTCATAGCGAATCTCCCGCGTTCAGAGATTACGAGAAAATTCTACTTATGAATACTCTGCTTTTACGGAAGAATTACTATGGTTAGGAGAAAGTACTCCTAACCATATAGACATGATTAAGCAAGCGGGTTACCGTTAACTGTGTAGATCAGATCATTAGAACCCAAATCAATTGTTCTAGAATCAACGAGTTTATTATTAATAAATAACCTTGCTGTTCTCGGGTTTAAATCCCTCTCAACATTAACATGAAATTTATTTGATAGATTCGATGTAATCCTGAATGAATTTAAATTATATTTAAATTTCTTACCTGATATAAATTCCACCTCAAGGTAAGACTGACTAACAGAATTGCTAGCATCATCAGGATAAACCATACCATAAGATCCATTTAATGCTGGATAGATATAGTTGGCTAATTTAGATTCAGGGTCATAGAATCCGACTAGGGTAATTACTTTAACGCCCTGCTTGTAAGGAATACGTTTCACCTTTTCATTATATGATTTATTCTGCTGCCAGAGCGAACCATTAGAAACGTAAAAAACGACACTACCCTTTGATAAAGTATCAACATTCCCATCATTAATTACTTTTACAGAATAAGACGAATTGACAACAACCTTTATAACTTTATTATTGTTATTATTATTCGCTTTTGGAATATATATATTTGGAGAGTGTTTTCCATCATAAGAATTTATATCTACATTATTATTATCCTGTAAGTATAAATTTAATTTATCTATTGTTATATTCTCACCATTTTTGAATGGAATACTAAAGAATGGAGCTCTAAGAATATTATTTTCGTAAGGTTCCATTCGCCCAACACTGTCATTCCATTTGCTAAATCCAGTTATTGAGTTAGTATCGAATACCATTTTACTCTCAAGGAATTTCTGTATTAGGTTAAGAACATAAGGTGTATGTAACGTAAACGCATTATAACTCATATATAATGGTTCCCCACCAGCCATCGCATCCTTCCCTAATTGATGACCATGAAAAGGCTCAGCATATAAACTTTCATTCTCTTTTTCGCCTAAATATGTTCTCTTGTTAGTGATTTTTTTGTGAAAGTTAGGGATAAAAAAGTCATTATCACTATCCCAACCCCACGTTGAATTTCTATGGCTAGGTATAGCATCGACAGAACCATAAAACCCACCAGGGTAGTGTCCCAGCCCATAATTGTGGCCAATCTCATGGCTAAATTCATTACCAATCGAATTCTCTAGCGTTGCCATTCCGTTACCACCAGAAAGCCCATGTACAATAGTCCCGTTGTCATATTTCCCAATAGAGAGATGAACTGTAATTTGCGCACTAAGATAGATGCTGTCACGAACTTTCGTTGAATTTATGCCATAGTTGGCAAAATCTATACCAGTTGCAATGAGATCCTTAGCAATATCTTCCCTCATAATTCCACTATGAACACCACCATTACCAGGGGCTTTATCAGTTAATAATCGACCATCGGGTAACATTACTTCTTTTAAATAAATAGGATCATATCGTGAAACAATCAAGCGACTTAGAGGGACCTGCTGAAAATACTGTCGATTAAATTCGGGTGTATCCTGAAAAGCAAACCCCTTTCTATAGGGTGTTAACATTCCAATCGATATAGTATGAAGTAATAATTCATTTGGCGCACCTACTTTTATATTTTTAATCGATCCGATTTTTTTACCATGAACAAAATCCATCTCAATGCCAGGCAAAATAAAACTTGCAGGCAATATTCCTGACCAGCCGTTTTCAATATATTTTATCTTAGAATATTGAATATCGCCCCAAAGACACCAAACACCATCAAAATTAGCAAAAGTCAGAGAATCACCTCTACTCATCACTATTGATTCTTTAGCATAAAAGACAGAAAAATTGTAACCAGAATTACACTTAAAGGTGATTTTTGCTCCTGATGATTCCTGGTTATTTAACAAAGTGAACGTTTTCGCCCAATTACCATCACTTGTTAATATTTTAATTGCTTTGGATTTTTTTGTTAAACCCTCCAAAATAGATGGATCATTTGAAATTTTGTTAAGATCATTGTTTTTATCAAAAACAACATCATAATTTAGCGGCTCAGAAAAATCACTTTCATTATAATTCCCTGTAACCGAACCGCAGGGTGATGTCAATTTTTCAGGGGGACGCATCTCAATTTTGTAAACAATATTACCGGACCTATTTTTGACATGTAAATATACGGACTCATTCTGATCAATTGATTCATATGATTTAAATAACACCATGGTTTTTCTTTTCGAAACCAGATGTGGTTGGATATCATTATCAATATGTTTTTTCGAAGGTATAATACTATTTTGTACAAAAAAAACAGAACCTTTAAAATCACCTATTGTATCGCTACCAAACACATTATTATTAAAATAAATACTTTCATTACTATCTTTTTCTGGAGTGCAGCCAGTATTACATGATTGACTAGTCATAATATTATCCTCTAATTATTAATTGCTAAACATACGATTTTTAAAACCAAAATATAAATCAATTAACAGATTATCGCCCCTAGAAAAATTAAACATAATATAAGCATAGCACATCTGAAAATATAAAATTAATTCTAAGAAATTTTTAAAATAAGATGTTATTTAATAACTTAATAAAACTAGGAACTCCCAAAAAAAATAAGATGGATTATTATTTACAACCTATAGATATATCTTAAATAATTCGAGTTCCAGGACAAAATTTAACATTTTGAACAACACAAAGCGTTAGCCCTTTAGGGCGATGCTCAGCAATGAGCATCGTAACGCGGCAAGTGAAGGATACATTCGTCGAGAACGAATTTTACCAGCCAACGGCTGGCCTTTGGTGAGAGACAGGATGTCTCCCATGTTATCCCGATGAGCCTACTCAGGTAAGTGATTCCGGTGACTGACAAACCTGCCAAAGGCAGGTTTGAACGCTGTTTGTAGCGGCCCTAACGGGGTGAGGCACGCACAAGTGTGCCGAGTAGCGTAACTTGAAGTGTGACAGGTATATAGGGGTTGTCATAAACAGCTTAATAAATCACTTTCCTGAATTATGCGTAAAACAATTAATCAGTTTTGGCATCTTTCAGATGAACTCTGGCAAAACGAACAACTTGCTACTTAGAGGGGAAGACAATAGATTCGTCATGCCCATCTTTTAACGGATGCATGAGAAAACCACCACTAGTGGGATAAAAGAACTCAGTCGACAGAGGAAAATAAGGAGTAACCTAGACAGATGGGAAGGGGCTGCCCTCATCGATTATCGTGACAAGAGCAAACCCAACGCTTTGACTTATTCACTGAGAACAAAATGCCCTTCCCCGACCTGCTTATAGTGGCGTGCGGGAGGATGGAAATCGGGGGCGCGTACCGGACTACGCAATTCATCATTGGTGATATTACGCACCGGACGCGTGTCGGGATCAGGTACGGGAACCGCAGAAATCAGACGTCGGGTGTAATCATGCTGCGGATTATCGAAGATCGCCGAACGTGGCCCGATCTCCACGATTTCACCGAGATACATCACCGCAACGCGGTGGCTGATACGCTCGACCACCGCCATATCGTGCGAGATAAACAGGAATGACAGCCCCAGCTTCTGCTGGAGATCCAGCATCAGGTTGATCACCTGTGCCTTGACGGACACATCCAGCGCCGATACTGATTCATCGGCAATAATCACTTTCGGCTCCAGCGCCAGAGCACGGGCAATACAGACGCGCTGCCGCTGCCCACCGGAGAACTGATGCGGGAAACGCGAGGCCATATCGCCGGATAACCCCACCTGTTCCAGCAGCGCGTTCACTCTTGCATTAACATCCTGTCGGGTCGCAAGGCCGTGCAGCAGCATCGGTTCGGCGATAGCTTCCCCTATCCGCATGCGCGGGTTCAGGCTTTCATACGGATCCTGAAACACCATTTGAATCTGCCGCCGCGAATCCGTCAGCTCACGCTTATCCGCCGTCAGGATATTTTTTCCCAGCAGTTGAATGTCGCCACTGACGGCGTCGTTGAGGCGAATAATCGACCGACCGGTAGTGGATTTACCGCAGCCCGACTCCCCGACCAGCGCGAGCGTTTCTCCCGGCCAGAGATCGAACGAGACATTCTCAACCGCGTGAACACGCCCCGACAGCCGACGGAAAAACCCTGATCGGATATCAAATCGAGTAACCAGATTTTTTACCGTCAGCACCGGTTCCTCACCCGACACGGTATTCACCGCCTCCGGTACCGGCTGGCGCTCGCCCGTTTTGAGATCGACCAGCGGAAAGCGCTGCGGCCATGCGCTGCCGGACATTGAGCCTAATTTGGGCACGGCAGACAGCAGCATCCGGGTATAGGGCTGTTGCGGGTGATGAAAAATCTCCCGCGTGACGGCGTTTTCCACCATTTCGCCCTGATACATCACCAGCGTGCGGTCTGAGACCTCCGCCACCACGCCCATGTCGTGGGTGATAAACAGCACCGACATCCCTTCTTCTTCCTGAAGGGTTTTTATCAGCGTCAGAATTTGCGCCTGAATCGTGACGTCCAGCGCCGTCGTCGGCTCGTCGGCAATCAGCAGTTTCGGGTGGCAGGCCAGCGCAATCGCAATCACTACGCGCTGGCGCATCCCGCCGGAGAAGCTCTGCGGGTATTCGTTCAGCCGTGATTTCGCCGCCGGAATGCGGACTTTTTCCAGCAGGCGCACCGCTTCGGCACGCGCTTCGGCTTTGCCCATGCCACGATGGCGACGCAGCACTTCTGTAATCTGGTAGCCAATCGGCAACACCGGATTCAGGCTGGTCATTGGCTCCTGGAAAATCATGCCGATGCGGTTGCCGCGCACATCCTGCATCGCTTTATTAGGGAGCGACAGCAGTTCGGTGTCGCCAAAATGAATCTGACCTTCAACCCGGCTTTGGCCAGGTGGCAGTAAGCGCATGATGGATTTCGCCATCACGCTTTTCCCTGAACCAGATTCTCCCACCACGGCGACCGTCTCTTTCTCGCCAATCGTGAAGGACAAATCCCGCACCACGTTCATCCACTCGCCGTTCACCTGAAAGGCGGTGGTCAGATGCGAAACGGACATAATCGGCGCTGTCATGTGTTCGTTACCCCTTATTCCTATGGGCGTTCCCACAGATTAATTCCGCGGGTTGAGGATATCGCGCAGCGCATCCCCGACCAAATTGATCGCCACAATCAGCAGCAGCAGCGTTAGCCCTGGGAAAAAGCTGATCCAGTAGTCGCCCGACATCAGGTATTCAAAACCGTTTGAGATCAGCAGCCCCAGTGACGGTTCCGTCACTGGCAGCCCGATCCCCAAAAACGAGAGCGTGGCTTCCAGCATGATGGCGTAGGCGATGCGCATCGTTGCCACCACGATCAGGGGTGCCAGACAGTTCGGTAAAATATGGCGAAACAGGATACGGCGGTTGGAGAGCGCCATGCTGCGCGCCGCGTCCACATAGCTGCGGCGACGTTCCACCAGTGCCGAACCGCGAATCGTCCGCGCGTAGTAAGCCCACTGGGTCACCACCAGCGCCATAATAATCTTGTCGACCCCTTGCCCCAGCACGGCCAGCAGGATCAGCGCAATCAGGATGGGGGGGAAACTGAGCTGGATATCCACGATACGCATGATCGTGGCATCCGTTTTTCCGCCGACGTAGGCGCTAATCAGCCCCAGCGAGGCACCAATCAGCAGCGCAAGTACCGCACTGGAAAACCCTACGATCAGGCTGATACGAGTACCGTACAGAATGGCGCTGAACAGGTCGCGCCCCTGATCGTCTGTCCCCAGCCAATACGTCATGCCCGCCATGCTCTGCGCACCCGGCGCGAGTCGGCCATCCATGATGTCGAGCTGCATCAGATCGTAGGGATTCTGCGGTGACAGAAGCGGGGCAAGCAGCGCCAGCAGCACGAAAATCGCCAGCATGATCAGCCCACACAGTGCTAGCCGATCGTTGATCAGCGCCATCATAACGCGCATCACCGGATGGGCCGTTTTTTGCACGGCAGCGGGCTGGTGTATCGTATTCCCTGTCATCCCTTGTCTCCTCCCAGCCGCACGCGCGGATCGACCAGCACATACAGCAAATCGACCAGCAGGTTAATCACGCTGAACATCACGACGGTAATCATCAGATAAGCCAGGATGACCGGACGGTCGAGCACGGCGATCGAGTCGATAATCAGTTTACCCATGCCCGGCCAGGCATAAATGGTTTCCGTGACGACGGCAAACGCGATCAGCGATCCCAGTTCCAGCCCCAGCACGGTAATCAGTGGAATCAGCGTATTGCGCAGCACATGAACCAGAACAATGCGGGTTTCCGACAGCCCTTTCGCGCGGGCAAACTGTACATAATCCTGTTGCAGACACTCCATCACGCCCGCACGCATTAGACGGATAACCAGCGAGATTTTAAACAGCGCGAGGTTAAATGCGGGTAAAAGCAGGTGTTCGAGACCATCGCGGGTCAGAAAACTGAATGGAATACCGAAGAGATCGTGAGTATCACCTCGGCCAGAGGACGGCAGCCAGCCGAGCTTCACGCTGAACAGCATGATCATCACCAGCCCGATCCAGAACGTGGGCAGGCTAAAGCCGAGGATGGAAAAGGTCATGATGGATTTGGACACCGCGCTGTCCGGCTTCAGGCCAGCGTAGATCCCCAGCGGAATACCGACAACCAGCGCCATCACGAACGCTACCATCGCCAGTTCGAGCGTGGCGGGCATGCGCTGAAAAATGAGCGTCAGCGCGGGTTGGTTAAAGATAAAAGAGTTGCCCATGTCGCCCTGAAAGGCGTTCCAGACAAACAGCCCGTACTGTTCCCAGACGGGCTTATCCAGACCAAAGGACTGAATCACCGCCAGCCGTTCCGCTGGCGTGGCCGTCGCACTCAACAGCATATCGACCGGATTACCGACCAGATAAACACCCACAAACACCAGCACCGACATAACAGCCAGCGTCAGCAGCGTTTGTCCGATTCGGCTCAGCAGGTAGGCTATCATCAGTGCTCCTCAGATCCATTGATTGCTTCGGAACCATTTATTGCTTCAGGGCCATAGCGACGCAGGCGATCGGCAATCAGCCCGAGGAATCCTTGTTCGTCGATTTCACGCATGATCAGCGCATTCTCCGGCTCACCCAGTTTGTGATAAAAGTCGGCAAACACGTAACCCGCCATCTTACCGGCGACTTCCACTCCTATACGAGCGCGTTTTGACTTGAACAGCTCCGGTTTCAACAGCCATGCAATGACGGTCGCATCATGAATCGGCCCGCCTTCACGGCCAAAGCGCTCAACCTCGCTACGGTCAAACATACGCAGCAGCGCGGCCATCGCCTTACCCGGCGCACCGCCGCTACGTTCGATGGCATCAACTTGTTCCGTCTGAATCAGTGCCTGAAAGGTCACATCCAGCGGCATGATGACAATGGGCACACCGGAAGAAAAGACGATTTCCGCCGCATGCGGATCGGCATAGACGTTAAAATCCGCCCACGGTACGCGATTCCCCATCGCGGTAAAGGCGCAGCTCATGGACACAATCTGTTTGATGCCGCGTGCGACATCAGGATGGAAACACAGTGCCAATGCCAGATTCGTCATCGGCCCTATAGAACAAATGGTGATCGGGTTATTATCGGCCGCGGCCTGACGCGTCATCCGCACCAGAAAATCGACGGCATGTTCCTCTTCCGGCGACAGCGTGCTTTCTGGCACCCAGTCAGAGGAAAACTTACCGATATGAGCGTATTTACCGAAAACCTGATCGCGGATGAGCGGACGCGAAGCACCGGCAAAAATCGGCACATCGGTTCTACCTGTCACGCCCACCACGTTACAGGCATTCGGCAACGTCGCAGCCAGCGGCACATTACCAGCCACAATGGTAATCCCGAGTACGTCCAGTTCGGGCGAGGCCAATGCCAGCCAGATGGCTATTGCATCATCAACGCCGGGGTCAGTATCAATAATTATGCGTTCTCGAACCATGTCAGACACCCTCTCCGTAGCGGCTCAGTAAGTCAGCAAACAGCTCAACAACCTGTTTGGCATCAACGCCCGTCACCACATCCACATTCGGCTGCCGATCGGTTTTTCCGTACCAGTCAGCAACGGTCTGTCCCATGCACAGCTCGCTTTCCTGCTCAATGTAAACGCTGGCTTTTTCCGTCGTGAAGCAATGTGGCGCCAGAACCCAGGCGATGACCAGCGGATCGTGTAGCGGGCCGCCGCGTGAGCCATAGCGGCGGATGTCATTGCGATCCCAAAACGCCATCATTTCACCCAAGGGGGCGGAAATACGTCCGGATAGCGCAATGAAACGTGCCACCAATTCCGGCGTTAAAATCACCTGATGCGTGACATCCAGCGGTAGCGCGACGATGGCAATCGACGAGTCGAACACGACCTTGGCCGCCTGCGGATCGGCGATCATATTGAATTCAGAGGTCAGGCTGCGGTTGCCCGCTTCCCGGTATGCGCCGCCCATCATCACAATGCGTGCAATACCGTCGACAATGTCAGGAGACATACGCAGCGCCATCGCGACATTGGTTAACGGCCCTAACGTACAGAGCGTGATCGGCGTGCCGTCAGCGATCGCCTGTTTGCACTGCGCAATAATAAAACTCACCGCATGCTGCGCGTCGGCCTGTTTTTGCGGCGCAGGCAACACCGTCTGGCCCAGTCCGCTTTCGCCATGGAACTGGCCATGAATAGGATCACGCAACAGCGGCCGATGGCAGCCGGCGAAAACGGGAATATCGGTGCGCTGACCCAGCTCAACAATTTGCAGCGCATTACGCACCGTTTTTTCCACAGGCTGGTTACCACACACCGCGCAAATACCGCGAATATCCAACTCTGGTGACACAAATGCACTTAATAACGCAATCGCGTCATCTATCCCCGGATCACAATCAATAATAATAGGTAAAGCGCTCATCCTTCGATGATTCCTTTTCTCTTTTTAATCGGTACTGCCGAACATCAAGGTGCAGAAAGACCCACACCGCTACAGCGTGAAAAATAATAAGTAAATTGACATTATAGAGAATCGACAGACGCCAAAACGTCAGCGATCTCCTTACGCGCCTTGTCATCCAACGGTTGCTGAGGCGGCAGCGGATCGCCTACCGCAAACCCCTGCAATTGCAGCGCCGCTTTAATACAGCCGGCAATAGAATAACGGGCAAAAATTTCATTGATGCGCCACAGCGGACGCTGAAGCTCCATTGCTCTGTTCCAGTCACCCGCACGGGCAGCTTCATACAAAGCAATACTCTGTTTGGGAACGATACACGCCGGGCCAGCCATCCAACCCACGCCGCCAATCAGCATGACGCAGGCGGGAATATGGGCGGACGCGGAGAAGACGTCCATTCGGCCACGGGTACGTTCGATGATGGAAAGCAAGCGCCCGGTATTGGTCGAGGCGTCTTTGATATAGCGGATATTACTAACATGGCTAAGGCGTTCGATGACGGGCAAACTCAAATCGGAACGCTGGAACTGAGGATTGGTGTAGAGCACCACCGGTTTACCCTGTGCGGCTTCGGCAATGGCGCGGAAATATTGTTCGACGCCTTCGTCTTTCAGGGGGAAATAGGCTTCCAGTACCGCAAGAATGCCATCCGCGCCCAGTTCGACGTAGCGTTTCGTTTGCTCAACGGCATCCTGAATCGTTGTCGACGCCACACCAGCGATGACCGGCACACGGCCCGCCGTCGTTTCGATCACCGTTTTAACGACATCCAGACGCTGAGCCGCAGAAAGATAGGCAAATTCACCGGTGCTGCCTAACGGCACGACGCCATGTACACCGCATTGAATCAGATGTTCAGTGAGCTGCGCCAGAACAGGCTTATCGACCTGACCATCGGGCCTGACGGGTGACACCAGATAGGGAAAAACACCGCTAAATGTATTCACTCCGCTCTCCTTGTTACGGATAGATAAGGGGTGAATACTCACCCCTTATTTGAATCATAAATGACAGGTGACTATTTGGCAGAACGGACGAAATACGGCAGCGTGTAGGCATCGGAACGGCCCACGTAGGTATACTGCTTTTTCATCGCCCAGGTGTTGGACAGGAACATCACGGGAATCACACCCAGATCGTTCATGCCAATGTTCATCGCCTCAGCCAGCAGCGCACCACGTTTGGTTTCATCCAGCGTGACACGTGCTTCGTTCAGCGTTTTATCAAAGACAGGATTGGAATAGCGACCACGATTCCCCTGTCCTGCATTGGGGCCAAAGGTTTCTAGCAATGGCCCCAATACTCCAGAAGCTTCCCCGGTTTCAATCGCGGCCCCGCCCATAATCAAACTGAATTCTAGACGGGACGCACGTGAGAAGTACACACTGCCGGGCATCGTAACAACCTCGGTTTTGATACCGGCACGTGTGAACATTTGGCCAATGGCCTGAGCAATTTTAGAATCATTAGGATAACGATCGTTCGACGCGTGGAAGGTCAGCATGAAGCCGTCAGGGTAACCCGCCGCTGCCAGCTCCTGTTTGGCTTTCTCCGGATTATAAACCGGCGCAGGAATGGAAGCGGAATACCCGAGATACCCCTTCGGTACAAGCTGAGAGGCAACAACAGCCTGCCCCTCCATCACACGGTCGACGATTGCCTGACGATTAATAGCTAAAGACATCGCCTGGCGTACTTCTTTTTTTAGTAATGGGTTTTTACCATCAGGACCTTTGGCGAACGGTGATTCCTCTCGCTGCTGGTCCATGTGAAGGTAAATAACACGATTCCCTGGTGTTGAAATCGTTTTTAACTGCTGATTTTTTTCAATATTACTACTGTCGGCTGTTGGAACGTTTTCAATCATGTCCACATCACCGGATAATACGGCTGCTACACGTGCACTACTGTTTTTAAATACACGGACAGTAACGTTGTCCCACTCTGCTTTTCCTCCCCAGTAATCGTCATTTCTAACAAGGACTACCCGGTCGTCCGGCACCCAGGAAACAAATTTGAATGGCCCTGTACCAATCACATCTTTTCCTGAATTCAACGTTTCCGTTGGGACGTTCTCAAGTCGAGCAGGCAAAATGGAAACCCGACTTAAATTATTCAGCAGCAGCGGCGAAGCCTCTTTTGTCTTAATCCGCACCGTTAATGGATTCACTTCTATTACTTCAGCAATGTCGCTGACGTAAGGTGCGTAAGAGCTAGGGCTGTTTTTCGATGCCAGCGCAATACGTTTAATGCTGGCAATCACATCTTTAGCCGTAAAATCACTGCCGTCGTGAAACTTGACGCCTGGACGCAATACAAACTCCCACGTCTTGTCGTCAATCACTTTCCAACTGGTTGCCAGGGCAGGTGCAATCTGCTGTTTTTCATCCTGTACAACCAAACCGTCAAAAATATTGCGCGCCATTGCGCTATTCGCCCCACTCACATAAAACTGCGGATCCATTGATGTGGTGGAGGAAGCCAAACCGATATTCAGGTCCGCGCTATAAACCAAAGGTGAAGATGAAAATAAAACGGTAAACAATAGCGCCAGAGTCGATTTCTTCATTCACTAATCCTCTATTCCATGATTGAGTACTGATGAAGTGTATTAAATCTTATGATTGTGAGTCTATGCGCTAGATTGGATAATGAAAAATTGCATTTTGTGTTAAATTGATAACCAAATGTTATGTTTCAAGGTGGCTAGCATGCGTATCAATCCCCGTCAGGTTGAAGCCTTTCATAAAGTCATCCTCACCGGAGGCATCACCGCTGCCGCCAACATGATGTACATCACCCAGCCCGCGGTCAGTCGACTCATAAAGGACTTTGAAGACGCACTGAATCTTAAGCTGTTCGATAGAGACGGGCGCGGCCTGGTTCCACGCGCGGAGGCGATGAAGCTGTATCGGGAAGTCGAGCGTATTTATCTGGGGTTGGATCATATAGGAATGATTGCGGATGAAATTCGCCACGCCAAGGGCAGCGTGCTGCGCATCGCTGCTGTTCAGGCGCTCTCGTTTCTTTGTTCAGATCAGGTTCTCCCTGCTTTGCTCAAGAAATACCCCGATCTTTCCCTGTTTCTAGACATAGAAAGCAGCAGCCATATTACGGATGCGATTGCTGAAAATCAGTATGACGTTGGTTTTATTTTCAGCCAGCCTGGCACTAAAGGACTAGAGGCCGAACCGCTGGCGGACGTCAGTGCTGTCGCAGTGTTAGCGGTGGATCACCCCCTTGCCACGGCGGATGAAATTACGCTTGCCGATCTGGCCGGTACACGCGCTATTTTGCCGGGAAGAACCACACCGCTGCGGGCGCAGCTCGATATCGCCACCAGAAAAGAGCAGATCTATCTGCATAACCCCATCGAAACCTCGATGGCTAACTGCTGCGTTCTGGCATCGAAAAATGTCGGCATCGGCGTAGTCGATTTTATTACCGCCCTGAACAGCCCATCACCAGTTATCGTTAAGACTTTCAATCCTGATATAAAAATGGCGTATTGCGCAGTTTATCCCCCACAAATTCCCCGCAGTCAGGTGGTTAATCACATCACTCAGGTTATGAAAGAAAAAATAGCGGAGAGTTTGGCGTTGAAATAGTGTTTGGGCGTGCCACACTGAAGGCTTGAATATTTAACATGGCAATTATGGGAACCCAGGCTCATCTTCCAACGTCTCGATTCTTCGGTAGTTTTCGGTTGCATTACAGAGATTTAAGTGGAATTGATACGCTGCGCTATCTTTTTCCGTGCCTGATGTTACGTATGTACATCGGTCTTTTTTATACCTTTCCCATGAACGTTGATGCTTCTTGAATGCCTTGATGATGTCGTTGTCATTTATTTTAACTAATTCTAAAGTTCTTTCTGACAACCTTTTATTGAGTTTTTTATCAGACTCTTTCACCATTAAATAAGCACACTCATACACGCTAATTTCGCCCTCTTGCTCTATCATTTCTTTGCATATTCCCATTTTACTCTCGTTCAGATAATCGTCAGTCGTTTTTGCATTTAAAAAAAATGGAAATAGAAGAAAAAAAATGAAAAGTACTTTTTTTATAATCATCATCTAGCCCTGCTTTCGTTTAGATATTTCACCCTATTCCTGCTATTTTCATCCCTTCTAAGCTCAGATGAGTTCATTATTAAAGAAATGATATCATCTATGTTATTCGTTGTTGCTGCCAACATTATTGTATCCCCCCTATAGCCTTGGTATACGATATCAATCAAGATATCCCTTATCGCTGGCTGAAGCTCTTCCCAGTCAGGCTTTTCCCGCATATCTTTTGTCTTTTGATTGTATACCGATCTCGCTCTTATTACATAACTTCTATACGTGTGTTTAAATAAAGAAATCTGCTGTTGCTCTGTTATTTCTCCAATTTTATCCTTATTCACCCTAACAAATTCTTTAGCTTGAAATCCTATCAGTCCTGCTGAATGAGATATTATAGTGGATTTTTCCTGAGAAATTCCAGCCATCGTTAAATCCGAATAAATTTCTTGTCGTGTTCTTTTCCCCATATCGTATCCTCGGCCAATGGTCACACCCGACAACCCACCTCTTTCTGGATAGTGAATAACCCTACTGTAATATTTTGAGCCTTTTATATTATTTCCTTCAGAGTTAAATGTTAATTTCCCATCCGTTATTAGTGATGCTCCATCATTTATATCGCTCATAATCAGCTCTCTAATTCCAAATGCTATAACCCGATGTGCCTGCTATTTTATGCGACCAAGATATACTGGCATACTTCAGCATGACTTCCTCATAAGGAATAGAATCATTATTATTTATTGAGTTAGGATATGATGAAGAAACAGATACAATTCGCGCATCAGTCAATATTAACTCGTAGAATACTTCTAATTGCCCTGCCATATTGGTTCGATAGAAGAAAAAACTCGCCGTTAGCTTTTCATTTGATGTCACTGACACGCCGAGTAATGGAGACGACTTATCTATAGGTTTAATGAGTTGTATAGGATGATGCGATATATTCTCTTCCCTCGTTATTGTATGGTTTAACCCTAAGACTTGAATTTGATTCTCATGCCCAGATTGATAACGATTGCCAATAGAATTAACCGTCGAACATCCAGAGGAAATTAACCCCTGCTGATCACCTTCTAAGGTGAGATAAATGAGGTGTGACATATACACTATCTTTGTTAGTTTAGATTAAATTATTTTTATCAAGGAAATCATACACCACATAAATAGCAAGAGAAAATGATAAAACAGCTCAATATAAAATTGAAATTAATAACAGATTTTATTTTATTAAACAGTATTTAATTTTAGTATTTTTTGACTGGCTACCATTAAAAACCATGATATTAAATATCGTGAAAAGTAATTAGTCATGGAATAGCCATCGTTGATGGCTATTCGGCGTTATATCTCTCTAATCAAGCATTCAGCACAAATTTCTCAATCGCGTAGGCGACGCCGTCTTCCATGTTGGTTTTGGTGACAAACTGGCTGGCTGCTTTCACTTCGTCGATGGCATTGCCCATCGCTACGCCGATACCCGCATAGCGAATCATCGCCAGATCGTTCTGTTGGTCGCCCAGTGTCATGACGCTTTCGCGTGGAATGCCGAGGTGCTCCGCCAGCATCTTCACGCCTTCACCTTTGTTGACGCGCTTATCCAGAATTTCCAGATAGTATTCGGCGCTCTTCATGATGGTGTAGCGTTCAAAGGCTTCCGGTGGCAGTTGGCTGATGGCGCGATCCAATATCTCTGGCTCATCAATCATCATCACTTTCGGGAACGTCAGGCTGCGATCCATTTCTTCTACCGCACGATACTTCAACGGCATCCCGGTCAGGTGAGATTCATGAATGGTGTAAGGACTGATGTCTTTATTGGCGGTGTAGACAAAATTGAAGTCCAACGCGTGGAAATGGACGCCCAGTTTGCAGGCTAGCGCTTCGAAATAGAGATAGTCGTCAAAGCTCAGCGCCGTTTGCGCCACACAGTCACCGTTGACCGTACGCTGCACCAGCGCACCGTTGTTGGTTATGCAGTAACAGCCTTCCTGCTGCAAATCCAGCTCCATCAGGTAGCGCTCGACGCCGATGTAAGGGCGACCGGTAGCCAGCACAACCTGCACGCCTTTCTCTCTGGCAGCGGCAATCGCGGCTTTTACCGCAGGTGAAATTTGATTTTGGGGCGTCAGCAACGTCCCGTCCATATCAATAGCGATCAGTTTTACAGACATAGTTTTTCCAGCATCAAGTTATCTGTTTTCATGCTAACGCGATTCAGCGATGAAGTCGTTAGCGAAATACGCCAGGGTGACAGGCGTATGACATGCAACGTAAAAAGCCGTGCGGTTAAGCACGGCCCTGTGACCAACGTTTCCTGTAATCGCTGTTATAGCTCGGTACCGTTGCTGGCGATCACTTTCTTATACCAGTCGAAGCTCTTTTTCTTCGAGCGCTTGAACGCGCCAGTGCCATCATCGTGTTTATCCACGTGGATGAAACCGTAGCGTTTGTTGTACTGGCCCGTGGTGAATGACACGCAGTCGATGCAGCCCCACGGGGTATAGCCCATCAGCTCCACGCCGTCTTCGACGACAGCTTTCTTCATCTGATCGATATGCGCTTTGAGGTATTCGATGCGGTAATCATCGTTAATGCTGCCATCAGCTTCCACCTTGTCTACCGCGCCGAAGCCGTTTTCGACGATGAACATCGGTTTCTGATAACGCTCGTAGAAGCTGTTCAGCGTATAGCGCAGGCCAACCGGGTCGATCTGCCAGCCCCATTCCGATGCCTTCACATGTGGGTTTTTCACACCGCCATCAAAGCCCGTAATCGCATCTTCCTTTTTCTGGCCTTTCGCTGCCAGTTGCACCGCGCTGCTCATGTAGTAGCTGAAGCCCAGATAGTCGGTGCAGCCTTCGCGCAGCGTCTTTTCATCTTCCGGCTGCATATCAATCTGATAGCCTTTGCGCGCCCACTCTTTCAGGATGTAAGACGGGTAGTAACCACGCAGTTGCACGTCACCGAACAGGTGGCGTTCGCGCATCGCTTCCTGAGCAAACATCACGTCATCTGGATGGCATGACCACGGATAGATCGGCACCAGCGCCAGCATGCAGCCAATTTTGAAATTCGGGTTAATTTCATGACCCAGCTTCACCACTTTCGCACTGGCGACAAACTGGTGGTGCAGCGTTTGGTACATCGCCTGCTCTGGCTTGTCGTGATCGGTGAAAATCACGCCGGAACAGCAGTAGCCAAACAGCGGATACTGCCAGTTACGCTGGTTGTTGATTTCATTGAAGGTCATCCAGTATTTCACTTTAGACTGGTAACGCTTCATGACCACTTCGCTGTAGCGAACAAAGAAATCCACCACTTTACGGTTCAGCCAGCCGCCGTATTGCTTAACCAGATGATGTGGCATCTCGAAGTGAGACAGCGTAATCACTGGCTCAATGTTGTATTTCAACAGCTCATCAAACAGGTCGTCATAGAATTGCAGGCCTGCTTCATTTGGCTCCAGCTCATCGCCATTGGGGAAAATACGCGTCCAGGCAATCGAGGTGCGGAAGCATTTGAAGCCCATTTCGGCGAACAGGGCAATATCCTGCTTATAGTGGGAATAGAACTCCACCGCCTGATGGTTTGGATAACTGACACCAGGCTGTACGCCATCGGTAATCACACGGTCAACGCCGTGGGCACCGCCGGACAGGACATCGCAAATGCTAACGCCTTTGCCGCCTTGATCCCAACCACCTTCAACTTGATGCGCCGCTACCGCGCCGCCCCACAGAAAGTCTTTCGGTAATTGTTCAGCAGACATCTTATTTCCTTCTCGTGAGTTCAAATTTACATGTTGTTAATTTATAAGCTGTTTAAGGGTGGAGATTTCCCGATGCAGTTGAATCAGCTCCTCCACCAGTTCACGGCATAGCATCGCGTTCATTAGGTGATCTTGCGCGTGAACCAGAATCAGGTTGACCGGAATTTTCCCGCTGCCCTCATCGGCACCAATCAAGGCCGTCTGGATTTGATGGGCTTTGCGTGCCGCAACGGAAGCGGTGTTCAGCCGTTCTTCAGCCTTGTCCCAGTCGTATTTTCTGGCGGCACTCAGCGCTTCCATCGAGCTGGAGCGCGCCTCTCCCGCATAGATAATCAGTTCCATTACTGTCGTTTCATCAAGAATGGTTTCATTGAGCATCACTCACTGCCTCCTCCGCTGTACCCACTTCTTGTGCGATCAGCTGACGTTCATACATTTTGAAGAAGGGGTAATAGATTAAGGACGAGACGACAATCAGTACCCCCACCAGCACCACCGCTCGCCAGTCCCATCCCGTAGACCAGGCTGCGCCAATCGGGCCCGGCGTTGTCCAGGGCGCAAGAGAAATCACGCGATGCACTAAGTCGGTTTTTAACGCGATATAGGCGAGAGTGGCGTTCACCAACGGCGCGGTAATAAACGGAATAAACAGCAGCGGATTCATCACAACGGGTGAACCAAAAATCACCGGTTCGTTGATGTTGAACATGCTCGGCACCACGGCCAGCTTGCCGATGGAGCGCAAGTGAGCAGAACGGCTACGCAGATAGAGAAAGACCAGCCCCATGGTCGCTCCCGAGCCGCCCACCGTAATGAAGAACTGCCAGAAGGGTTCAATAAAGATTTTGGTGATCGGTGCACCCGCGTTAAACGCTTCCTGATTGATCCCTAAATTGGTCAGCCAGAATGCCTGCAAGATGCCGCCGACGATAACCGCCCCGTGAATCCCGGCAAACCACAGCAGGTGGCAGAGCAGCACCGCGATCAGGATGGCAGGGAGCGAGTCGGATGCCGAGATAATCGGCGCAAAGACGGCCATAATCGCCTGCGGTAACAGCATGCCGAACTGGCTCTGCATAAACAGGCTAAGCGGGAAAAGCGTGAGAAAGATGGCAAGAATCGGGATAAGCAGATCGAAAGACTGGCGGATTTTCGGCGGCACCTGTTCCGGCAGGCGGATACCGATATTGCGCTTCTGCAAAAAATGCATCAGCTCCGTCGAATAGATCGCCACGATAATCGCGGTGAAAATCCCCTCGCCACCCAGCGACCCAACCGGCAGACTTTTGTCGATTTGCGGAGCCGCCACCACCATAAACGACATCAGTGCCAGACTGGCAGCCATAAAACCGTTCATTTTATAGCTCTGCGCCAGGTTATAGGCGATAGCGCTGGTGATATACACCGCCATAATGCCCATCGTCATGTTGTAGGGCATCATGATTTGTTCGCCGTGGCGTTCCACCATCCCCAGCCACCACTGCGCAAAAGCCCATTCACTATTCGGGCTAAAAGGTGGATGAGCGAATAACATCATAAAAGAACCGACAATTAAAAACGGCATAGAGGCAATGAAGCCATCTTTAATTGCTACAACATGGCGCTGGCTAGAGAGCTTTGCCGCAATGGGGCTAATACGGTTTTCGATAACGCTGAATAATGACTCGCTTAATTTACTCATTATTCCTCCCGTTATACTAATTGATCATCGCCAGAGCATCGTTGAGGACTTTTTCCCCATTCATCATGCCGTAATCAACCATATTAATGACCGCAATCGGCTTCTCTTTCTCGTCAGCTATCACCTTGAGTTCAGGCAATTTATACTTGATCTGCGGCCCCAGAAGGCAGCAATCATATTCATCAATCAGCTCATTAAACTCTTCAAAACCCACGGCTTTTATCTCAACAGCGATCGCATTTTTCTCGGCGACCTTTTCCATTCGCTGTACCAGCATGCTGGTAGACATTCCTGCTGCGCAACAGAGTAAAATCTTATTCATACTGCACCTCACCGTCCGTTTTTTTATTATTCAAGCAAGACATAAAATAATATGCAACCGGTTTCATATTGTTTTTACTATTTTTTGAAGGCGATCATAAATAGCGCAATCGGGGAATATTTTTATCCCTACACTTGTTATTGCTGATAAAAAAGGAGGATTTTTCCCTATAATGACGACATAAGGCAGTACAGGAGAACGGGAAAGTACAATGGTTACCATGCTCGATGTAGCGAAAAAAGCCGGTGTATCCAAAGCCACCGTATCACGCGTGCTGACAGGGAATAACTATGTCAGTAAAACCACGCGAGATCGGGTATTTCGGGCGATTGAAGAGATTGGCTACCGGCCCAACCTGCTGGCGCGCCAGCTCGCCACGAGCAAATCGCAAATTATTGGTTTGGTTGTGACCAACACGCTGTACAGCGGCCCTTATTTCAGCGAATTGCTGTTCCAAACGGCAACCATGACGGAAAAATACGGGCGGCAGCTGATCATGGCAGATGGTAAGCACAGCGCGGAAGAAGAGCGCGAAGCGATCCAGTTCCTGCTCGATTTACGCTGCGATGCCGTCATTATCTATCCGCGTTTTCTTTCCACGAATAAGCTGGAAGAGATTATCGAACAGCACGATCAACCGATCATGGTTGTGAACCGCACACTGCATCAGCACGGTGATAACGGCATCTGCGCCGATCACCAGCAGCACTGCCATGATGCCGTCAATTACCTGATTGCACAGGGCCACCGTGATATCGCCTTTGTCTGCGGATCGGCGAACTCCCCCACGGGTACAAGCCGACTGGCGGGCTACCGGCTGGCGCTGGAGGAAAACGGGGTTCCCTATAATGACAGGCTGGTTGCGTCAGGCGACTGGACCCATGACAGCGGTTATACGGCAGCAAAAACCCTGCTTCAGCGGTCAGCCGCCTTCAGCGCACTGGTCGCCAGCAATGACGATATGGCGATTGGTGCAGCCAAAGCGCTGCGCGAACACGGCCTCACCATTCCGCAGGATGTCTCGCTGCTGGGGTTCGATGATTTACCGATGGCATCATGGTTCTACCCGCCCCTCACTACCGTACATGTGCCCGTCGCCGAGATGATCAGCTATACCCTTGAGAAACTGCTGTGCCGGCTGGAGGGTGAAACCGTCGCGCCTGCACCCGCCTTCAAAGGCGAATTGATTATCCGCGATTCCGTCAGCAAAGGCCCTGCCGCCTAATCCTCACTCACACGGTGAGGCGTCATGCCTCACTGCTATCTCGATTTAAGCACCACGCTGATTTGTGACATTTTCGTGAATAACCTAAAGCGATATTGTTTCCCGCCGATAATTTATTTGTGACTTACATCACAAAAAATGACGAGTCACGCAAGGGAATGGCCCAAAAACAGAAAGGAAGACAATCGATTGATTCTTTTATGAAAAAAGGTGCCTATGGGCGCTTATATCCCAGGGGATATTACGCATATGTCTACAACACTGTTACCGGTTAATCACAGCACCCCATCCATCCACGCCTCACCAACCACGTCAAAAAGAAAGCTCAGCACACGGATGCTGATGCTCCTGGCGGGCGTCACCACCATCGCACTCGGTTTTATTCTCACTATCGGCCTGCTGATCTGGCAATCTGGCCAGCAGAAAAAAACCATTGCACAGCAGTACCTTGAGCAAACGGCATATACCAACAGCTACCTCATTCAACAAAAGCTGGATGTCGCGCTACATGCGGCGCGCAATCTGGTGCAGAGCGTTGTCAGCCTGCAAGAGGCAGGTAATGCCGACCGAAAAACCGCTGAGACGCTGCTGAAGAATGCGCTGAAGAGTCATCCCGATTTCCTTTCGATGTCACTGGCGTGGGAACCCGATGCGTTTGACGGCAAAGATAGAGAGTACGTCGGTCAGCCCGATCAGGACCCGCAAGGTCGCTTCGTCCGCTACGTTGACCGCGATACCGCAGGCAACGTTGCTCTGCATACTCTGGTGGATTATGAAACGCCCGGCAGCGGCGACTACTATCTGCTGCCGAAGAAACGCCAGAAAGAAGTGATTCTGGAACCGTATAGCTACCCCTACAACGGCGTCGATGTCCTGCTGACCTCCATTGCCGTGCCCATCATCATCAACAATAAATTTTACGGTTCCGTCACGGCGGATTTTTCGCTGGATACACTGCAACAGCTCACCAACAATATAAAACCCTATCAAGGCACAGGCTACGCACAGCTGTTGTCTCACACCGGTGCCTACATTTCTCATCCCGACAACTCTCGGGTGACCAAAAAAATTGAAAACGACCCAATACTGCTTGAGCATGTCACCACAGGTCAGTCTTATCAGATCGAACGTGACAATGCCGTACTGAACACGCCGGCGTTTAACGTGTATGTACCAGTCACCATCGGCAATACCGGCACGCCCTGGATGCTCGGCCTGTCTGCCCCCGTCAATGTGGTGATGGCGGAAACCGCACAGCAGCGTAACGTGGGGCTGCTGCTTATGGTGCTGAGTATCGTGGTGGTTTCCGGCGTACTGGGCATCATCTTTAATCGCAAGGTTGCGCGCCCGATCGGTGGCGAACCCGCTCAGGCCGCGCAGATCGCCCTGTCCGTCGCACAAGGGGATTTAACGCAGACCATTCCTGTGCAACCGAAGGACGACAGCAGTATTTTTTACGCCATGAACGCCATGCAGACGCAGTTGAGAGATATCGCCGAGCAGCTGATTAGCACCAGCGAATCCGTCAGCCACGGTGCGACGGAAATTGCCGCAGGCAATACCGATCTGGCTTCCCGCACCGAGCAACAGGCAGCAGCGCTGGAAGAAACCGCCGCCAGCATGGAACAGATTACGGCGACGGTGAAACAGAATGCGGATAACGCTCATAACGCCACAACGCTGGCACAGAATGCTGCGCAGATCGCTCAGAAAGGCGACAAGATAGTCGGTCAGGTTGTCCACATCATGAGTGAGATCGACGACAGTTCGAAGAAAATTGCCGACATTACCAGCATCATCAACGGCATCGCGTTCCAAACCAATATTCTGGCACTCAACGCGGCGGTGGAAGCCGCCAGAGCGGGCGAACAAGGGCGCGGCTTTGCGGTCGTTGCCAACGAGGTACGTAACCTCGCGCAGCGCAGCGCAGCGCCAGTGCCGTAAAAGACATCACCGCGCTGATTACGGAGTCCGCCAGCCGCGTCGATAGCGGGGTCACGCTGGTTCAGAACGCCGGTGATACCATGCAGGAAATGCTGAGTGCCGTCACGTCGGTAAAAGACATCATGGATGAGATCGTCTCAGCGTCAGATGAACAATCACGCGGGATCAGTCAGGTAACACAGGCCGTTCACGAGATGGACGGCGTCACCCAGCAGAACGCCGCGCTGGTGCAGGAAGCTACGGCGGCGGCCGCGTCGCTGGAGGAACAGGCCAGACAGCTCGCGCAGACGGTGCTGGTATTTAAGCTTTCGTAATCACAGTCCTTCACCCGTAGAAATCCCTCACAGGCCGGAAACGGCCTGTGAGGGATTCCCAGCGTGGACAGCAATCCTCGAACGAATCTGACCACATAAACACCCACCCAAATACGATTTAGACGTCATATCGTTCTCTCCTATCCTGCCGAAAAGGCGGGTATCAATATTCGCCATAGACGATATAAGTAATATGCTAACCTTATGATCCATTTGCCAGGGAGTGACGCCCTGTTCCTGCGCCAGCTCTCACGATAATAAAATCTACAGACCTGTAAGCTGCAAAAAAACATGAAATTCATAAAACTACCGCTACTGGCGCAAATCTCATCAGCGCATCTGGTGAGTCATTTCCATATGATGGTGCTGCCCGCACTCATTCCGCTGCTGTCAGCCCAGCGTGATATCAGCTTTGTCGAACTCGGGTTTGCACTCAGCGTATTCAACATTGTCTCCGCCTGCGTGCAGACGCCGATTGGTTTTATGGTGGACCGCATCGGCGCACGTCGTACGTTAACCGCAGGGATCACGCTCGGGAGCCTCTGTTTTCTCTCACTCGGTTTCTCAGGCAGCTACGTCTGGCTGGTCGCTGCGATGGGGCTCGCCGGGGTGGCGAACGCGGTTTACCATCCGGCGGATTACGCCTTGCTGTCGCGCGGGATTGATGAAAAACGCATGGGTCGCGCGTTCTCGGTGCACACGTTCTCCGGCTTTCTGGGCACCGCGATTGCACCTGGTATTTTGCTGTCCGTTGCCGCCTTTTCCGGCATCGGTAGCGCATTCATCGTCTCTGGCGTCCTCGGCTTACTGACGATACCGCTGCTTCTGACGGATCGCGATGAACCCAGTCGGGTGAAACCCGCGGCGGCAACAGGCGCCCAGCCGAGCAAATCGCGCGCACCCGTTTTCACGCTGCCGATTCTGTCGCTGCTGATTCTGTTCCTGCTGCTGAATTTAAGTACGGGCTCGATCCAGAACTTCTCGGTTACCGCGTTAGTCACGGGCTACGATTTGTCGCTTTCACAGGCTAACGTGGCGCTTACCGCATTCCTATTCGCCAGCGCCTTTGGCGTATTGGCTGGCGGCTCACTGGCGGATAAAACCAAACGCCACGGGCTGGTTGCGACGGCTGCGCTGGCCGCCACCGCCGTGCTAGTCAGTATCGTTGCCATGTATTCTTTGCCGACTCTTGTGCTTGTGCCGTTGCTAGCCGCAGCTGGATTCCTCTCAGGCATGATCGCCCCTTCACGGGATATGCTGGTGCGTGCCGCCTCACCACCGGGGGCGGAAGGACGCGTGTTTGGGATTGTCTCCACCGGCTTTAATCTGGGTGGCGCGGCAGGGCCGGTGCTGTTCGGCTGGCTGTTGGATAACGGTCACCCTCACGCCATTTTCTGGTCTGCCGTCATCTTTATGCTGATCACGTCTTTCATCACCCTGCTACAGGAAATGCGCAGCGCCAAACGACGTGTATTGGCCTGATAAAAAGCATAAAAAACCTAGGGAACGTTTTTCAACGTCGCTTGCGACGACCCCAAGGGTGGCGAGCAGGACACTCGCCATAAAAAAAGCCAGCTCCGCAGGGAGCTGGCTCAGATAACGATAACAATGTAGACCGAATCAGATATCGATATTCATCGCTTTCAGGGCGTTCTCTTCGATAAACGCACGACGCGGCTCAACGGCATCACCCATCAGGGTCGTGAACAGCTCATCGGCAGCAATCGCGTCTTTCACCGTCACGCGCAGCATGCGGCGGCTGGCCGGATCCATCGTGGTTTCCCACAGCTGATCCGGGTTCATTTCACCCAGACCTTTATAACGCTGTACGGTCAGACCACGGCGGGACTCTTTCACCAACCACTCCAGCGCCTGTTCAAAGCTGGCAACCGGCTGACGGCGTTCACCACGTTCGATATACGCATCTTCTTCAATCAAGCCACGCAGTTTTTCACCCAGCTGATTCAACTTGCGATATTCGCTACCGGCAACAAAGCCTGCGCCCAGCGGATAATCGGTATCCACACCGTGCGTACGCACGCGCAGCGCGGGTTCAAATACGCTACGCTCTTCATCGTGATTAATGACAAAACTGTATGTGCTGCCGTGCACTTCGTTTGCGTTCAAGCTGCTAACCAGCGATTCCGCCCACGCCTGCACCTTTTCACGCTCGCCCAAATCAGCTTCAGACAGCATCGGTTGATAAATCAGACGGTTCAAAAACGCTCGCGGGAAACGACGTTCCATACGGCCAATCATCTTCTGCACGGCGTAATGTTCAGAAACCAGCTTCTCCAGCGGTTCACCCGCCAGCGCAGGAGCCTGTGCATTGGTGTGCAGCGTCGCGCCGTCCAGCGCCAGTGCGATCTGGTACTGATCCATCGCTTCATCATCTTTGATGTACTGTTCCTGCTTGCCTTTTTTCACTTTGTACAGCGGCGGCTGCGCAATATACACGTGGCCACGCTCAACAATTTCAGGCAGTTGACGATAGAAGAAGGTCAACAGCAGAGTACGGATGTGCGAACCATCCACGTCAGCATCGGTCATGATGATGATGCTGTGGTAACGCAGTTTGTCCGGGTTGTATTCATCACGGCCAATGCCGCAGCCCAACGCGGTGATCAGCGTCGCGACTTCCTGTGAGGAAAGCATCTTGTCAAAACGGGCTTTCTCAACGTTCAGGATTTTACCCTTCAGCGGCAGAATCGCCTGATTCTTACGGTTACGTCCCTGCTTAGCAGAGCCGCCCGCTGAGTCCCCTTCCACCAGGTACAGTTCAGACAGCGCGGGGTCGCGTTCCTGACAGTCCGCCAGCTTGCCCGGCAGGCCAGCCAGATCGAGCGCACCCTTACGACGCGTCATATCACGTGCTTTACGCGCCGCTTCACGGGCACGGGCAGCATCAATGATTTTACCAACCACGATTTTGGCATCCGATGGATTTTCCATCAGATAATCCACCAGCTTTTCGTTTACCAGCGATTCAACAGCGGTTTTCACTTCGGAAGAAACCAGCTTGTCTTTGGTCTGCGAGGAGAATTTCGGATCCGGCACTTTCACGGACACCACGGCAATCAGCCCTTCACGCGCATCGTCACCGGTGGCACTAATTTTGGATTTCTTGCTGTAGCCTTCTTTATCCATGTAGGTATTCAGCGTACGGGTCATCGCGGCACGGAAACCGGCCAAGTGTGTACCACCGTCACGCTGCGGAATGTTGTTGGTAAAGCAGTAAATGTTTTCCTGGAAACCATCGTTCCACTGCAACGCCACTTCAACGCCGATGTCGTCTTTCGTCATCGAGAAATAAAACACGTTCGGGTGGATTGGCGTCTTGTTACGGTTCAGGTAATCAACAAACGCTTTGATACCGCCTTCATAATGATAATGATCGGCTTTATCTTTTTCGCGCTCATCGATCAGGCGAATAGAAACGCCAGAGTTCAGGAACGACAGCTCACGCAGACGCTTGGCCAGAATCTCATATTCGAACTCCACCACATTGGTGAACGTCTCGTGGCTCGGCCAGAAGCGCACCGTCGTACCGGTTCTGTTGGTTTCACCCGTCACAGCCAGCGGTGCCTGCGCCACGCCGTGTTTATAGGTCTGCTCGTGAAGTTTGCCGTCGCGGTGAATAACCAGTTTCAGCTTTTCCGACAGGGCGTTAACCACGGAAACCCCTACGCCATGCAGGCCGCCGGAGACTTTATACGAGTTATCATCAAACTTACCGCCCGCGTGCAGCACGGTCATGATGACTTCAGCGGCGGAGATCCCTTCTTCTTCATGAATGCCGGTTGGAATACCACGGCCATCATCCTGCACCGATACCGAATTATCAGCATGGATAGTGATGATAATGTCTTTACAATAGCCAGCGAGTGCCTCGTCGATAGCGTTGTCCACAACCTCGAATACCATATGATGCAGGCCAGTACCGTCGTCCGTATCGCCGATATACATACCTGGGCGTTTACGTACCGCATCCAGCCCTTTCAATACCTTGATACTTGAGGAGTCATAAGAATTCGACATCAACGTTTCTCGCTCATTTTAGTCCTGTGATTGAACCGTTATTTTACCCTGTTCTACGCGGAACATCTTGCCCTTTTCACCAATCATGTCCTCTATCTGCTCAGCGCTGACTGCACTGACAAAAACCTGTGCATGAGTGGCTTTTAACCGTTCAGCCAGCAAACGGCGGCGGGTACTATCCAGTTCGGAAGCAAAATCATCGATCAGATACAGACAGCGCAGTCCGTTCTGACGGGTGAGAAATTCACCCTGAGCCAGCCTCAGCGCGCACATCAGCAGCTTGAGCTGACCACGGGACAACATATCCTCGACGGCCACGCCGCTGGCGCGGATGCGGAAGTCGGCTTTATGCGGCCCCAGCGCCGTATAACCTAACATACGGTCGCGTTCGAACTGCCGTTCCAGCAGTTCTGCATACTCACTTTCTTTATCCCAGCCGCGCTGAAAAGAGAAACTGAGAGAAAATTCAGGTAAAAACTGCGTACAGGTCGCAGCGATATCATTGGCAATCGCCGCGCTGTATTGCGCACGCCATTCGCTGATACGTTCCGCCAGCGGCACCAGCTCCTGATCCCAGGCTCTGAGCTGCCCATAGTGACTCACCTGACGCAGTGCTGCATTACGCTGGCGCAACAAACGCTTCATGTTGCTCCAGGCCGCGAAAAAACCGGGCTCATTATGGAAACAGCCCCAGTCGAGAAAGGCACGGCGATACTTCGGACCGCCGTTGAGCAGGGTGAACCCTTCCGGGGTGATCAGCTGTATCGGTAGCAGTTGCGCCAGCTCAGCGACTTTATGGCCGTCGCTGCCGTCAATCCGCACCTTGCTGTCGCCCTGACGGTTTTTGCTTAATCCAACGGATCGCTCCGTTTCTGTACCGTCAATACGACCATGTAGTACAAATTCCGGCTGATCGTGACGAATCACGCGCCCTGCCTGAATACTACGAAACGCCCGCCCGTGCCCTAGCGTATAAATCGCTTCCAGCACGCTGGTTTTACCACTGCCGTTGGCACCGACTAAAAAATTAAAGCCTAGAACCAGCGCCAGATCGGCCGCCTCGATATTGCGGAAATCTTTGATGAGAAGACGAGTAAGGGCCATGTTGCAGTTATCTTAATGATGAAAGGGCAAGTAAACTTGCCCAATAATTCTACAACCGCATTGGCATGACGACATAGGCCGCCGCCCGGCTGGCGCTATCTTCGATTTGCACGCTGGAAACGGAATCGGTCAGCAGTAAACGCACACCTTCGCATTTCAGCGCGTTTAGCACATCCAGTACGTAGCTAACGTTAAAGCCGATTTCCATCTCAGTGCTGTCGTACTGTACATCCAGAATCTCTTCCGCTTCTTCCTGCTCTGGGTTGTTAGCAGTAATTTTGAGCTGATTCTTAATTAGATGAAGACGCACACCACGGAATTTTTCATTCGATAAAATCGCCGCACGGGAGAAGGCCTGCTTGAGCAGATCGCAGCTGGCTTCCAGCGTTTTATCTGGGTTCTTTGGTAATACGCGGCGATAATCAGGGAAACGACCATCGACCAGCTTCGACGTGAAAATGAAGTCGCCGACATGCGCGCGAATGTTGTTGCTGCCGATCTGTAGTTGCAGCGGAGTATCACCACCATCCAGCAGACGCACCAGCTCCATCACGCCTTTACGCGGTACGATCACCGAATGTGACGGTAAAGATTGGCCAACCGGCATGGAGCAAACCGCCAAACGGTGGCCATCGGTCGCGACCGTGCGCAGCTCTTCGCCTTCCGTTTCAAACAGCATACCGTTGAGGTAGTAACGGACATCCTGATGCGCCATCGAAAACTGCGTCGCTTCGATCAAACGCTTCATCGTCGCCTGCGGTAGAGAGAATTCAACCTCGCTCTGCCAGTCGTCCAGATTAGGGAAATCCACTGCGGGCAGCGTGGACAGCGAGAAACGGCTGCGGCCAGAGCGCACCAACATGCGATCGCCATCCAGCATAATCGTGATTTCCGCGCCTTCCGGCAGACCCCGGCAAATATCAAACAGTTTGCGGGCAGGGACGGTCGTAGCGCCCAGCTCATGCGGCTGCATCAGCGCAACTTTCGCCACCATCTCCATTTCCAGATCGGTACCGGTGAGCGACAACGCACCTTCCGTCACCTGAATCAGCAGGTTGCCCAGAATCGGTAAAGTCGGCCGGCCGCCCAGCGGGCTGCTGACCTGTTGTAATGGCTTTAACAGACGTTCGCGTTCAACAATAAATTTCATAATGTTATGAAGATAGTGTTCTGATTAAATTGGAAAAATCTTCTTTGATGTCGTGGCTTTCTTCACGCAACTGCTCAATCTTGCGGCAGGCATGCAACACCGTCGTATGGTCACGCCCGCCAAAGGCATCGCCGATTTCCGGCAGGCTGTGATTCGTCAGTTCTTTTGCCAACGCCATCGCCATCTGGCGCGGACGCGCCACCGAGCGGGAACGACGTTTAGACAGCAGGTCGGCAACCTTGATTTTATAGTATTCCGCTACGGTCTTTTGAATATTGTCGATAGTAACCAGTTTTTCCTGCAACGCCAGTAGATCGCGCAACGCCTCACGCACAAAATCAATGGTGATCGAGCGGCCAGTAAAATTGGCATTTGCGATAACGCGGTTCAGTGCGCCTTCAAGCTCACGCACGTTAGAACGCAGGCGTTTGGCAATAAAGAATGCCACTTCGCCAGGCAGGCGAATGTCATTTTCATCTGCCTTTTTCATCAGAATCGCCACGCGGGTTTCCAGCTCTGGCGGTTCAATGGCTACGGTTAGCCCCCAACCGAAGCGGGATTTCAGGCGGTCTTCCACGCCGTGGATCTCTTTCGGATAGCGGTCAGAAGTCAGAATAATTTGCTGGTTGCCTTCCAGCAGCGCGTTGAAGGTATGAAAGAACTCTTCCTGTGAACGCTCTTTATTAGCAAAGAATTGGATATCATCGATCAGCAGTGCGTCAACCGAGCGGTAGTAGCGTTTGAACTCTTCAATTGCATTGTTCTGCAACGCCTTCACCATATCCTGCACGAAACGCTCGGAGTGCATGTAGACCACTTTCGCGTTGGGTTTGCGGGCAATAATGCCATTCCCCACGGCGTGCAACAGGTGTGTTTTACCCAAACCAGTACCGCCATAAAGAAACAGCGGGTTATACGCACCGCCTGGGTTGTCAGCTACCTGACGTGCCGCCGCGCGTGCTAACTGGTTCGATTTACCCTCAACGAAGTTATCAAACGTATTCTTGGGGTTCACATTGGAACGGTAGGTATGCTCTACCTGCACTGGTGAGTTATCCCAGCTTGGACGTACTGGTGCCGCACGTACTGGCTGTTGCCGCGCCACGCTGACAGGATTGTGGTGCGACTGCGCAGGCTGGCTTACGGCCTGAACTAGCGGTTTACTCCCCACTTCAAAACGCAGTAACGGTGCATCCATCCCGCAAAAATCATTCAGCAGGACATTGATATTATTTAAGTATTTATCACGAACCCAATCCAGCACAAAGCGATTGGGGGCATAGAGTGCCAGAGTGTTATCACCCAGCTCCGCCTGCAACGGGCGTATCCACATACTGAATTCTGTGGCAGGTAACTCATCCTGCAAACGGGCAAGACACTGCTGCCAAAGCGAAAGTGACACGGCGGACTCCACTCGAACAAGAACGATCAAAAAGAAAAGAATAAGACGTTATTTATGTGACTCATGATTTTTTGGCGCCTGCGTCATCCACGATGGTTTCATTCACAATTCAGACAGCAGACACACCACGTAGCGTGGCGGTTTACCCCGACGACCCCGTCAAAAGGATCGCTAACGGAACCGCGGATCATAACCTAATCCGCCAAAGAGATCTTCCCCTTCTACACAGTTTCGATCCTTTTTATCCACAGGCTATTCTCATCGCGGCTCCCCGCAACACGCCAGAGAGGCGGTTAGCGCATATTTCACCCGTTCTATATGACGCACATTCAAGCATACCCTCAGAGACACGATCGTTACGGTGGCATCGATCATGATCTTACCGGACAGATCATTGGAGGATCCTTGCGCTTTGCAATAGAGTCCGTATAATTCCCTGCCCGCGCGTCTACGCCTTTTCTGTGCTCTGGCAGGCAGAAATTCCAAAAATAATCGGAATGGCTGGCGTGTTAAGTGTGATGTTAATTGACTCAGGACTGTACAATTATTACAATCCTGCCTCTTTCCGTTATATAGCTGTGATATGCGATTGAGGCGTCGGTCATTTTTTCACGCCGAACAGCCAAACGCGTTTACTGTGAAGTTATAATTTTCCAAGTTTAGGTAGAAATCGCCATGAAACGCACTTTCCAACCGTCCGTATTGAAGCGTAACCGTAGCCATGGTTTCCGTGCTCGTATGGCCACCAAAAATGGTCGTCAAGTTCTGGCCCGCCGTCGTGCGAAAGGCCGTACTCGTCTGTCTGTTTCTAAGTAATAAAAGCTAACCCACCGAGTGGTTAAGCTAGCATTTCCCAGGGAGTTACGTTTGTTAACTCCCAGTCATTTCACTTTCGTCTTTCAGCAACCGCAACGGGCTGGCACGCCGCAAATCACCATCCTCGGCCGCCTGAACTCGCTGGGGCATCCCCGCATCGGTCTTACCGTCGCCAAAAAGCATGTGAAACGTGCTCATGAACGCAATCGGATTAAACGCCTGACGCGCGAAAGTTTTCGCCTGCACCAACATTCATTGCCTTCAATGGACTTTGTGGTGCTCGTGAAAAAAGGGGTGTCTGAACTGGATAACCGTACCCTGACGGAAGCATTGGAAAAACTATGGCGTCGGCATTGTCGTTTGGCTCCCGACTCCTGATCGGGTTGATACGCGGTTATCAACTCGTTATCAGCCCGTTGCTGGGACCGCATTGTCGGTTCCAGCCAACGTGCTCGCAATACGGTATTGAAGCAATACGCAGGTTCGGCATGATAAAAGGCTGTTGGTTGACGCTTAAACGCGTATTAAAATGCCATCCTTTGAACCCTGGTGGTGATGATCCCGTACCGCCAAAAACCGACAATAACAGAGAACATTAACGATGGATTCGCAACGCAATCTTCTTCTCATCGCTCTGCTATTCGTAACCTTTATGCTTTGGCAAGCTTGGGAGACGGATAAAAATCCGCCAGCAACCACGCAGACCATACAGCAGGCGACGAATGCAGTGGCCGGTGATGCTACCAACCAGGGCGTACCAGCCAGCGGTCAAGGCAAACTGATCACTGTGAAAACCGATGTGCTGTCGCTGATAATCAACACGCGTGGCGGCGACATCGAGCAAGCGCATCTGCTGGCTTACCCAGATACATTGGGTTCAGATAAACCTTTCCACCTGCTGGAAACCACCTCCGACTTTGTCTATCAGGCTCAGAGCGGTTTGACCGGCAAAAACGGCCCAGACAACCCGGCTAATGGCCCGCGTCCGCTGTTTACCACAACGCAAGATAGCTTCGAGCTGGCGGATGGTCAGAGCGAACTGCGCATCCCGATGACATATACCGCAGCTGACGGCGTGACCTACACCAAAACGTTTGTTTTGAAACGTGGCGACTATGCGCTGAACGTTGACTACAGCGTCAACAACACCAGCGCTCAGCCTCTGGAACTCACGCTGTTTGGTCAGTTAAAGCAGTCTATGGAATTACCTAAGCACCGCGATACTGGCAGCAGCAACTTTGCACTGCACACCTATCGTGGCGCGGCGTTCTCCTCCAGTGAAGACAAGTACAAAAAGTACAGCTTCAGCGACATGGACGAAAACCTGAACATCACCACCAACGGTGGCTGGGTAGCGATGCTTCAACAGTACTTCGCAACCGCATGGATTCCGACGACGGCAGGCGCTAACACCTTCTATACCAGCAAGCTGGGTAACGGTCAGGCCGCGATTGGTTTCAAATCCGCTCCGGTTGTGGTTGCCGCAGGTAGCCAGCAAGATCTGAAGACCACTCTGTGGGTCGGCCCAGAGATTCAGGATAAGATGGCTGCTGTCGCACCACATCTGGATCTGACCGTAGATTACGGCTGGCTGTGGTTCATTTCTCAGCCGTTGTTTAAGCTGCTGAAATTCCTGCATAGCTTCATCGGCAACTGGGGCTTCTCCATCATTGCCATTACCTTTATCGTGCGCGGTATCATGTATCCGCTGACGAAAGCGCAATACACCTCAATGGCGAAAATGCGCTTACTGCAACCTAAATTGCAGGCTATGCGTGAGCGTATTGGTGATGACAAACAGCGCATGAGTCAGGAAATGATGGCGCTGTACAAATCAGAGAAAGTGAACCCGCTGGGCGGCTGCTTCCCGCTGCTGATTCAGATGCCAATCTTCCTGGCGCTGTATTACATGCTGATGGGCTCCGTTGAACTGCGTCACGCGCCGTTCGCTCTGTGGATTCATGACCTGTCTGCACAAGACCCGTACTACATCCTGCCAATCCTGATGGGCGTGACGATGTTCTTCATCCAGAAGATGTCACCAACCACCGTGACCGACCCAATGCAGCAGAAGATCATGACCTACATGCCGGTCATCTTTACGGTCTTCTTCCTGTGGTTCCCGTCAGGTCTGGTTATGTACTACATCGTCAGCAATCTGGTTACCATTCTCCAGCAGCAGTTGATTTACCGCGGTCTGGAAAAACGTGGCTTGCATAGCCGCGAGAAAAAATAATCCGGTTGATAGCTAACCGATAGAAAGCGTAAGGCGGTCATTGACCGCCTTATTTTTTTAACGGCTGCTTTATCAGCCAACGATACGTAAAATAGCCTGCCAGACAGGCATCAATGCAGAGAGAACATCATGAGTAATACCGACACCATCGTCGCCCAAGCCACGCCACCGGGACGCGGAGGCGTGGGTATTTTACGCATTTCAGGACAGGCCGCCGCCGACGTCGCGCATGCCGTTCTGGGCAAGCTTCCCAAGCCTCGCCACGCCGATTATCTGCCGTTTCGTGATGCCAACGGCACCACGCTCGATCAGGGCATCGCCCTCTGGTTTCCCGGCCCGAACTCCTTTACCGGTGAAGACGTGCTGGAGCTTCAGGGTCACGGCGGTCCGGTTATTCTTGATTTGCTCCTGCAACGTATTCTGACGCTATCTAACGTGCGGATTGCACGTCCTGGCGAATTCTCTGAACGCGCCTTCCTGAACGACAAACTCGATCTTGCACAGGCGGAAGCCATTGCCGATCTGATTGATGCCAGCTCGGAACAGGCCGCACGCTCAGCGCTGAACTCTCTGCAAGGCGTATTTTCCACCCGTATAAATCAGTTAGTGGAAGCACTTACTCACCTGCGAATCTACGTAGAGGCTGCCATCGACTTCCCGGATGAAGAGATCGACTTTCTCTCTGATGGCAAAATTGAAGCGCAGTTAAATGGCGTGATGGCCGATCTGGACGCCGTCAGAGCCGAAGCGCATCAGGGTAGCCTGCTGCGTGAAGGGATGAAGGTCGTGATTGCGGGTCGTCCTAATGCCGGTAAATCTAGCTTACTCAATGCGTTAGCCGGTCGTGAAGCTGCCATTGTGACGGATATCGCGGGAACAACACGCGACGTATTACGCGAGCACATCCATATCGACGGCATGCCGCTGCATATCATCGACACCGCTGGGCTGCGAGATGCCAGCGACGAAGTCGAACGCATTGGTATTGAGCGAGCCTGGCAGGAAATCGAACAGGCCGATCGCGTGCTATTCATGGTAGACGGCACCACCACGCAGGCGACCGAACCTGAGCAGATCTGGCCAGAATTTATGGCGCGCCTGCCAAAAGCGCTGCCGATTACCGTGGTACGTAACAAAGCTGACGTAACTGGCGAAATGCTCGGCATCGAAGAAGTGAATACTCACTCACTTATCCGCCTGTCCGCCCGTACGGGTGAAGGTATCGATACGCTACGCGACCACCTCAAGCAAAGCATGGGATTCACCAGCAATACAGAAGGTGGTTTCCTGGCTCGACGTCGTCATCTGCAAGCACTCGAACTGGCTGCACAGCATCTAATTCAGGGGAAAGAACAGCTGGTGAGCGCCTGCGCAGGCGAATTGCTGGCAGAAGAACTGCGGCTGGCACAGCAGTCTCTGAGTGAAATCACCGGCGAGTTCACCTCTGACGACCTGCTAGGCCGTATTTTTTCGAGTTTCTGTATTGGGAAATAAAAGAGTAAAACGCATCAAACCAAAGCAGTGATGTAAAAGGTGAAAGCTATCTGGGGTGAAACGTAGAGAATAAATGACACAATTTTAGGAGAGGTCCCGTGGATAGTGCTGATTATCTACGCGACAGGGGCAGACAATCCCAACGAGTACTACACGAACTGGGTAAAACATGCTTATGTGGCCAGTAGCCCCAGTAAAAACCAAGGGCTACATGGCTATAACATCGCGGATGAGATTGTAGTCGCTGACGCTTTCTCACCCTTGATTGTATTTACCGCAAATTGGTTTTAAAAAATTGCTCAAACTTATCAAACGGTATTTTTCCTGCCTGATTGTCGTACAAGTCCACATGATTGGTGCCCAGTATCACTACCAGTTCCTTACGCTTGCTGCCGACTAATTTGTAGGCATCTTCGGCAAAATAGCGCGAGTGAGCTTGTTCACCGGTCACGATCAGTGTCGGGATAGTAATTTCGCCCGCATAGCTCAGAAGCGGCATATTCATAAACGACAGCGGCATAGTCGCATTCCAGGCACTTGTTGAATTAACAGAGCGCTCATGGAAGCCACGAGGTTCGCGGTAATAGTCAAAAAACTCTTTCAGCACTGGGTGCGGATTTTCTGGTAGAGCTTCAGGCAATATACGATTGGCAGCAGTGACCTTACCGTCTTTATCAACATAAATATCATGCCCACTGGGAGCAAAAGTGCCACTTTCAGCATCTTTCCAACGCTGATCGTTGAGATATTTCAATACAGCACGGCGATCGGCAGTAGTATAACGATCCTTACCGTCACCCACACCATGTCCCATTGCACGACTCATGTCGTACATCACACTGGTAGCTACCGCTTTCACCCGTGTGTCCGCTGCTGCCGTATTTAAGGCCATACCGCCCCAACCGCAGATCCCCAGCAAACCGATCCGGTTGCGGTCGACCTCTTTTTGCATGCCGAGAAAATCAACGGCTGCACTGAAATCTTCGGTGTTGATGTCAGGTGAGGCGACGTTGCGTGGCTTCCCACCGCTTTCACCGGTATAGGAGGGATCAAACGCCAATGTGATAAAACCTTGTTCGGCCAGCGTTTGCGCATATAGACCACTTGATTGCTCTTTCACTGCACCAAAAGGCCCGCTCACGGCGATAGCGGCCAGTTTGCGATCTCCCCGGATTTTCGGGATATAGAGATCGCCCACTAAGGTAATACCGTAACGGTTCTGAAAGGTCACCTTGCGGTGGTCGACGTTATTACTTTGAGCAAAGGTCTTATCCCATTGAGTCACCATGGAAACCGGTTCATTAGGATTACTGTTTTGTGCATACGTCATAGTGGAAACTCCGGTTAACGCGACACTCAATAACAAAGCCGACGCAATAGCTGTCAGTTTCTTAGGGAGGACATTCATGGAAAAGCTCCTTTAAAACATATTTTCGGTTTGTGGCTCTTCGGTATGGGTTTGTTGATTTTGTGACCCATAAGCTTCATTGTAGTTAGAACAATTAGTGATGATTAGAGGCTAAAATGAGATAATATTCATGTGTATATGTTATGAATATTTAAAGGGAATTGATTAAAAACAATACAGAACCAGTCTGAACTTATGGATGTGAATAAACATGACAGACCGAGAAAATTACAACGATCTCTATGTATTTATGCTGGTTGCTCGTGAAGGCAGCTTTACGAAAGCGGGAACAAGGCTTGGTTTGGCTCAATCTGGTATCAGCCGCACAATCCGCGACCTGGAAACTCGTTTAGGTTTACAACTCCTGACGCGGACCACCCGCAGACTGTCGCTAACTCAGGCGGGTGAGCAACTTTATCGCACCGCGTTGACCAGTTTCCAATCGTTGGATATGGGCCTGGCTACACTTGCCCATTTTCGTGATACCCCTTCAGGCACAGTGCGGATTAACGCCAGCCAGCACGCGATTGATAAGGTATTACTGCCAAAGCTGTCAATATTCAGACAGCATTATCCAGATATTCGGCTAGAACTAATTAGCGAAAGTCGCTTTGTGAACATCATTGATGAACGGTTCGATGCCGGTGTGCGTCTGGGGGGCGAGGTGGACGAGGGGATGGTGGCCGTGCGCATTACGCCCAGCATGGAGATGGTTGCAGTGGCAACGCCAGATCATTTTCTTCATTATGGGTTTCCACAAACACCAGCTGATTTAGCAATACATCCTTGCATTGCCTATCAGCTTGCTGATGGAAGCATTTATCAGTGGGAATTATGGCATGAAGGAAATCTGATAAAGCATAAACCACAAGGGCAATGGATTTTTTCCGATAGCTACATGGAAACTGCGGCGGCAAGGCAAGGGCTGGGACTGGCATATATTCCCGAGGAGTTGGTAACAGAAGATCTGGAACGTGGCACCCTTATACGTGTACTGACACGTTATAGCCACCGTCTAGCCGGATTACACCTGTATTATCCCCATCGTAATGTGTCGCCAGCATTGAGAATGGTGGTGGATGCATTAAGGATATAAGCAAATTACATCAGGAAGTAAACACTTACCACCTCAAAAGCAATCGGCCCATAATGATCCCCAGGCCAGACCCTGTACACGATTCTGTATAAATGCCTTTTCTCAGAAGTGACCGTCCAGACGATCACCGAATTCGATAATAAAACGGCTCATTGCCATTCTCCAGTCCCTCAGCGGCATCATCCATTTTCGCGAGGCCGCCTGGATTGCCAGCCACACGACTTTTTTCACTGACTCGTCCGTCGGGAATACCTTCCGTTTCTTGATTGCATGCCGGATCACGCTGTTCAGTGACTCAATAGCGTGGGTTGTATAGATGACTTTGCGGATATCTGCCGAGAAGAGGCGATGAACGCGATATTCGATTATATCGAGGTGTTTTATAATCGTCGTCGCAAACATTCAACGCTGGGTTATCAAACACCGGTGGATTATGAAATTGCGGTATAATTAGGTGGGAGTAATTTCAGGGACAGATCACTAATCAATATTCAATATGGGTAAACCAATATACCGAATAAATTTTAATGAGGAGAGTGCGGTGGGCTTGAAAAGAATGGGTATGAAAAATGAGTCGTAGCATAAAAAAATAAATGAAGGTAAATAACACTATTGGCTATTTACCTTCATTTTTAAAAATTACTCTACCGTAACGGATTTCGCCAGATTACGCGGTTGGTCAACATCCGTGCCTTTAATCAGCGCGACGTGATAAGACAGCAGCTGCAACGGCACCGTATAGAAGATTGGCGCAATCACTTCTTCGATATGCGGCAGTGGAATAATCTTCATATTTTCGCTGCTGGTGAAACCGGCATCTTCGTCAGCAAAGACATACAGCTCACCGCCGCGCGCCCGAACCTCTTCGATGTTGGATTTCAATTTCTCCAACAGTTCGTTGTTCGGTGCCACGACGACAACCGGCATATCCGCATCAATCAGCGCCAGTGGGCCGTGTTTCAGCTCGCCTGCCGCATAGGCTTCCGCGTGGATGTAAGAAATCTCTTTCAGCTTCAGCGCCCCTTCCATTGCGATCGGGTACTGATCGCCACGACCGAGGAACAGCGCATGGTGCTTGTCAGAGAAACCTTCCGCTAGAGATTCTATGAGCTTGTCCTGAGACAGCATTTGCTCAATACGCGCTGGCAGCGCCTGCAAACCGTGAACGATCTCATGCTCAATTTTCGCATCCATACCGCGCAGGCGGCCAACACGCGCCACCAGCATCAGCAGAACGGTAAGCTGGGTGGTGAAGGCTTTGGTCGAAGCCACGCCAATCTCTACGCCCGCTTTGGTCATCAGCGCCAGATCGGATTCACGCACCAGCGAGGAACCCGCAACGTTACAAATGGCCAGCGAACCCAGATAGCCCAGCTCTTTGGACAAACGCAGTGCCGCCAGCGTATCTGCGGTTTCACCGGACTGAGACAAAGTAATCATCAGGCTGTTCTTACGCACGGCAGGTTTGCGATAGCGGAATTCGGAAGCAATTTCTACATCGCACGGAATCCCCGCCAGCGCTTCAAACCAGTAACGGGAAACCATACCTGAGTTGTAGGACGTACCGCAGGCGATAATCTGAACGTGTTCAACCTTCGCCAGCAGCTCATCCGCTTCTGGGCCTAACTCAGACAGATTGATCTCGCCGTGGCTGAAACGCCCTTCAAGGGTGTTCTTGATCGCCATCGGCTGTTCGTAGATCTCTTTCTGCATGTAGTGACGATACGCGCCTTTGTCACCGGCATCGTAATTCACTTTTGATTCAATTTCTTCGCGTGCGGCAAGCTGGCCGGATTTATCAAACACGCGCACATCACGACGGGTGATTTCCGCGATGTCACCTTCTTCCAGGAACATGAAACGGCGAGTCACAGGCAGTAATGCCAGTTGATCGGAAGCAATGAAGTTTTCACCCACACCACGACCAATCACCAGCGGGCTACCAGAACGCGCAGCAACCAGTACGCTTGGGTCGAGGTTATCCAACACCACCATGCCATACGCACCGCGCAGCTGTGGGATCACACGCTTAACCACGTCAACCAGCGTTCCGCCGGTCTGCTGCTGTTCAAAATGAACCAGATGAGCAACCACTTCGGTATCGGTTTCAGAAACAAAACGATAGCCGCGATCGATCAGCAGTTCGCGCAGCGGTTCATGGTTTTCGATAATGCCGTTATGGACGATAGTGATATGTTCAGAAACATGCGGGTGTGCGTTCTCTTCAGAAGGTTCTCCGTGCGTTGCCCAGCGAGTATGGGCAATACCCGTACCGCCATGCAGTTCATGCTCTTCGGCTGCCTGAGACAGCACCTGCACTTTCCCCAAACGGCGCAAACGAGCGACATGTCCTTCGCTGTCAACAACCGCCAGGCCCGCAGAGTCATAGCCGCGGTACTCAAGACGGCGTAAACCTTCCAACAAAATTTCAGCAACATCACGTTGCGCAACAGCGCCTACAATTCCACACATCGATGGTATTCCTATAAAAGTGACATATTGTGTCACCAGGGATGTCTTAGACCTGATTGTTCCGGTTTTTCCGGGTTCCCCGAGCCTTGTAGAGAGTTGGGGATTATTATGTTTTGTTCTGTGCTCGGGGACCGACCCACACAGGGGATAGGCCAAAGCACAGGGCAAAACCGCCTCCGCCGCGTGCGGAGGCATTAAATATTATTTCTTTTTCACCGGACGTTGCCAGCCGGAAATATGCCGTTGCTTCACGCGACCGACCACCAGCTCATTCTCTGCCACATCATGCGTAACCGTCGTTCCTGCACCGATCGTCGCACCGCTGGCTATGCTAACGGGCGCTACCAGCTGACTATCCGAACCAACAAATACATCGTCACCAATAACCGTTTTATGTTTATTGGCGCCGTCATAATTACAGGTGATCGTTCCTGCGCCAATATTAACACCGGAACCGATATCCGCATCACCCAAATAGCTGAGGTGACCCGCTTTTGATCCTTTACCCAGCCGCGCTTTTTTCAGTTCGACAAAATTGCCGACATGCGCGCCCTCAGCCAATTCCGAGCCTGGACGCAAGCGGGAAAACGGGCCAACGGTACACTGTGCTTCCAGCACGGCATCTTCCAATACAGAATAAGGGCTGATCTCTGTGTCATCGTCAATGATGCAATTTTTGATTACGCAGCCAGCACCAATTTTCACCCGGTTGCCCAGCTTAACATTGCCTTCCACGACCACATTGATATCAATCACCACATCGCGACCATGAGTCAGTTCGCCACGCAGATCAAATCGTGCCGGATCGAGCAGCATGACACCCGCCAGCAGCAGTTTATCCGCCTGTTCACGCTGATAGACCCGCTCCAGCGCCGACAGTTGCAGACGATTATTAACGCCTTCAACTTCGCTCAGCCGCTCTGGATGGACCGCTTCAACACGCTGACCTTCTTCCGCTGCCATCGCAATAATATCGGTGATGTAAAACTCACCCTGTGCGTTGTTGTTATTCAACTGGCTTAACCAACGCTTCAGATCCTTGCCGTTCGCAATCAGAATGCCGGTATTGATCTCATTAATCTGGCGCTGTTCTTCGCTGGCATCTTTGTGCTCAACGATCCCAACCACCGCGCCCTTTTCACGCACAATTCGCCCATAGCCCGTCGGATCGTCCAGCTTCACCGTCAACAGGCCGATACCGCCCTGCGGCTTAGCCTCACGTAAACGTCCCAGCGTTTGCGATGAAATCAGCGGCACATCGCCATACAACATCAATATATCTTCATCATCAGCAAAATGAGGCGCGGCTTGCTGCATAGCATGCCCAGTTCCCAGCTGTTCCGCCTGCAATACCCAGTTCAACGCTGGATCGGTCAATTCACGTTTTAGTAAATCACCGCCGTGGCCGTATACCAGATGAACGTGCAGTGCGCCTGTCGTCATTGCAGCATCAATAACGTGCTGAACCATTGGCTTACCCGCCAGTTGATGCAACACCTTGGGAAGGTCGGAATACATACGGGTTCCTTTACCCGCAGCAAGGATCACTACACTCATAGCACTATTTGACATAAGTATCCTGACAATACGAAGCCACTGCCTCGCAAGAATAAAAATGGCTAGCCTGTTACGGCATGAATAACCAGAGTTTACCGAAGCTGGTGCATAACGCGGATATTTTTTGGTGAGTTTTTTCTGAAAATCACGAAAAAAACCGTGAGTGTTCACAAGAAGAGGAAGCAGGCACTGCGCTATCTCACAAACAGAAATGACACAGCACTTTATAAAAAACAGACTTTGTTTTTAAGTATGTCCATTTGTGACACACACAAAAGAAACAGCGTTTCATTTATAGCAATATACGCGGGAAAATAATTCAATAACGAAGGAAAGACCATGAAACGTTGTTCTTCACAGAAATGTGACTCTTCACGGAAACATCGTTCTTCACGCCTCGCAGCCGTCGCGTTGACGAATGCATTACTCTTTAGCTTCAGTACACACGCCGCGACAGAATCAACACCAGTCTGGCACGGCATCGCCTTTGGTCAATCGACAGATGTAAACTTCTCATCCAACGTTCTGCCGGAAAAAATTGGCGTCAACGACGTCACCATTAATGGCAAGAAATTAGCGCCAGGGGATAACGCTGATTTGTCCGCACCAATCACGATTGAAAGTCGTGGCGGAAAGATTGCCAACACCCATGATGGGCTGACGTTCTTCTATACACAGCTGCCTGCAAATGTGAACTTCACTCTTCAGTCTGATATTACCGTGGAACAGTTTGGGCCAGAAAACGGCGCCAAGCCTGCGGCTCAGGAAGGCGCGGGAATTCTGGTGCGCGATATTATCGGCGTGCCGCGTCAGGAACCGCTGAAAGAAGGGTATGAGGAATTCCCTGCGGCATCCAACATGGTGATGAACGCCATCATGACGCAGGATAAAAAGTCCAATACCGAAATCAAACTACAGGCGATTTTGCGTAATGGCGTCACGCAACCGTGGGGCAACGCGGGCGCGAAAATTACCAAAACCAGCTATCAGGAAAATGTAAATCTGGAGCAAACGCCGACGTTCCGCCTGAAACTGGAACGCACCAACGACGGCTTCATTACCTCTTATGCACCGAAAGGCACGGATAACTGGGTATCAAAAGAAGTCAAAGGCGCGGATATCGTCACCAAGTTGGATAAAGACCACTACTACGTTGGTTTCTTTGCCTCCCGTAACGCCAAAATCACCGTCAGCAATGCACAGTTGACCACGACGCCAGCGCAAACCAAAGCCTCACCGGAGTTTAAAGCCAAGGATTATGATCCTTTGCTCCAGGTGATGTCATCACCTAAAACCACCAGCGAACACTATGTGGTTCAGGCTAGAGCCAATTACAATGGCACGATCGCGGTGTCACAAGATGGTAAATCTCTGGGTGATGCGAAGCAGGTAAAAGCGGGAGAAACCTTATCTCTGCCAGCGAAAATTGCCGGTAACGGTGCTGAGTTCAAGATAGCCTACCAGCCCGCAGAAGGGGATGATAAAGCGATAAAAGAGAGCACGTTCAAGGTTGAAAGAGTGGCTTATGCAGACGCCAAAAATCTGTATGTTTCACCACAAGGTTCAGCCAGCAACGACGGCAGTAAAAATGCACCGATCGATTTAGCCAGCGCCGTCGCCGCTCTGCCAGCAGGTGGCACTATCTGGCTCAACGATGGTGATTACAGCGCGGTTGAAATCCCTGTCAGCGCCAGCGGCCAGCAAAAAACCGTCAAGCACCTGTTTGCTGTCGGCAATAAAGCCGTCATTCATGGCCTGCAGCTGAAAGCAAGCCATTGGCATGTTAAAGGGATTGAAATTACAGAGAAACCATTCCGTATCGAAGGGAGCTACAACACCATCGAACGCGTTCTGGCGCACCACGCTGACGATACGGGTATTCAGGTGACCTCGACGGCAGATGTAGGCAGACCACTGTGGGCCAGCCATAACCTGATTCTGAATTCAGAATCTCACAGCAACCAGGATCCAGGCAAAATTAACGCTGACGGTTTCGCGGTGAAAATGCGTGTGGGTGAAGGCAACGTGATCCGCGGCGCGTTCTCGCACAACAATATCGATGACGGCTTCGACCTGTTTAATAAAATTGAAGACGGTGCCAACGGCGTTGTGGTGATCGAGAATTCAATTGCCATGAACAACACCAGCAATGGCTTCAAAATGGGTGGTGAAGGCCAGCCAGTGGCGCATCAGGTCAAACACAGCATTGCCGTGGGCAACAAGCTCGATGGTTTCACTGACAACTTCAACCCTGGCGCATTGATCGTTGAAGACAACATCGCGTTGGATAACGAACGCTTTAACTTTATTTTCCGCCCAAGCCCTTACTCTGGCCCGGAAAAACAAGGTGTCTTCAAGAACAACATTTCGCTGAAAACCAAAGCGGGTAAATATGATGATGCGGTTGTCGGCAATATCGATAGCACCAACTATTTCATCAAAGAAGACCGTTCGGTTAACGCGCAAGGCAAGGAAATCACCGTAAATAACTTCGTATCCGTTACCGTTCCGGAGATGTTTACACGTGATGCCAAAGGTAATCTGGTATTTGGCGACTTCCTAAAGAAAAAATGATAATTACGCAGGAAAAGGAATTCATTATTAAAGACGTAAAATGATGTCGAGACCTCATGAAGATAACTCGACATCATTTATACACTAAATAATCCAAGCACGGGAAAGCGATAAGAGAAGGTCAAATTCTTCAGGAAGGAATTTGACTAAATAGCTTCGCCAAATAGTAGATCACTTGGAGGGAACTCAGTCCGAGTTGTGCGATCTGATCAATCGCCAAATCAAAACAAATCACCAACCGGACTGAGCGATGCCGATCATAGCAGCAATCCCTGATGAAGAACGACGACTAATGCGTAAAGAAGCCCAACAAACACGCGATAAAAACCATTCCAGACGACTCATCGCCATACTGATGCTGCATCGGGGAATGACCGTCACCGATGTCGCCAGACTGCTCTGTGCTGCTCGCTCATCCGTTGGGAGATGGATAAATTGGTTTACTTTACATGGTGTTGAAGGACTAAAGAGCCTCAAGTCTGGACGAGCACCACGCTGGCCAGTCGTGGATATCCTGCATATTTTGCCGCTTTTGGTTCAGCGTTCTCCTCAGGATTTTGGCTGGCTGCGCTCCCGCTGGAGCACTGAGTTATTGGCACTTATCGTTAATCGGCTTTTTAATGTAGCGCTTCATCCCGCCACGTTGCACCGCTACCTGAGACAAGCCGGTATTGTCTGGCGCAGAGCCGCGCCAACACTGAAAATCAAAGACCCGCATTATGAGGAAAAGCGACTCGCCATCGAACAGGCCGTCTCCTGGAAGCAGACGAATCATCCGGTATTTTATCAGGATGAAGTGGATATCGACCTGAACCCGAAAATCGGTGCGGACTGGATGCTCAAAGGGCAACAGAAACGTATAACTACGCCGGGACATAACCAAAAGTATTATCTGGCCGGGGCACTGCATTCGGATACAGGGCGAGTCCATTACGTCGGCGGCAATAAAAAATGTTCTGATTTATTTATCAATCTGTTAGAGACATTACGGCGGACATATCGGCGAGCGAAAACTATTACGCTGGTCGTTGATAACTACATCATTCATAAAAGCCGCAAGGTGGAACGTTGGCTGGAAAAAAATACGAAGTTCCGGTTGTTGTTCCTGCCCACGTATTCGCCGTGGCTGAATCCAATAGAGTTGCTCTGGTTGTCGTTACACGAGACCATAACGCGTAACCATCAGTGCCGGTATATGTGGCAGTTACTGGAGCAGGTAAAGCTATTTATGAATGCCGCTTCGCCGTTCCCCAGCAATCAGCATGGTCTGGCTAAAGTGGAGCGGTATTAGGCGAAGTTATTTAGCCAACGACTAGCCTCAGCGAGAGACATCCAGTCTCTCATTTCCGGTAAAGTTACTTAGTAAATCTGTCGAGACCAGAGTTGAAGGCTAATGGCTGCTATTCTTCTGTGAGAACTTGGATTTGAGATCAGCTATTATATCAGCTTGTAACACTGCTTTTGGCTCTGCTTTTGGCTCTGCTTTTGGCTCTGCTCGTGCACCTGTTTCTAACCATTCAACAATACTAGCAATATTTTTTTTCAGTTTTTGTAACACCTCAGCTTCATGTTTATTTTTATTTGTATCGCCAAACATTCTAAAGTTATGGTTGTCTTTTATCTTTTCTTCTAAAAAATAACTAGCGTCTAAAGCAAGTTTTTTACTACTTTCTTTTTCACTATTTTTTAACTTACAAAATCCCTCCAGGGCCGTGACAATAGAGCGCACCGCTTGCACCATTGATTCTTTTTCTTCTTCTGTATTTTCTTTTTTTTCTTCATAATTAAGAACGCAATCGCATGATTTTGCAATTTTTGTTTTCATAAAAAGAATATCCTCAAGAGAATCCATTGATTTAATAAAATGTTCAGCAAAATCATCATTTGTCTTATCCGGTATTTTTTCACTATTTTCTACTCGATAGATAATTTTTTTTGATGACAGGGGATTATTTTTTGATTGGCCAAAAGAGCCTTCATCTATATAACTTAATAGCCTATGGTATTTATCTAATTTATTTTTCTTAATTGATTCATCCGTGGTGCAGGCATTAGATATATTTTTGATTTTATTATTAATAAGTTTATCAGCAAAACCTTTGTATTTACTATTTTCTCTTGCTAGTTCAGATGCAGCTCTTGAGCTATTGAAAAAATGAGCCTTAACATAATTACCAATATTCATTATTAATCACCACTCAGATTTAGATTACTAAAAATCAAAGTATATATTTTAATTAATATTATTAATATAAAAAACCAATCTTGTGGGTAAATAAAAGACTCGATTGAAAATATGATAAAAAAACCTATTTCGTTTATGTAGATACTTTATCTGCATTGGTTAATTGCAGAGCCCCCATTTCACATTTTTTAAATTTTAGCTTTACTGTTACTGTGGGAAGATAATTAAAATTGACATTATTTCCTCTACATCAACCTTGTTAAATTTAAAACCGACTAATAAACACATCCACAGGACGTGGTTTTAAATTACCATTGAAAAAGGCCAGTCAGTGTGAACTGACTGGCCTTCAATTATTGCAAGCTTATCTGTTACATCGCTTTTCTGGTCAGCTCGATAACACGCAGCTTCGCAATCGCTTTAGTCAGCTCTGCGGAAGCCTGAGCATAATCCACATCGCCATGCGAATTGCGGATATGATCTTCGGCTTTACGCTTCGCTTCCAGCGCACGTGCTTCATCCAGATCCTGCCCACGGATAGCGGTATCAGACAGTACGGTGACCATATTCGGCTGCACCTCAAGGACGCCGCCAGAAAGATAGATATACTCTTCCTCACCGTGCTGCTTAACGATACGAATCATACCCGGCTTAATGGCAGTAAGCAGAGGGGCATGTCCCGGATAAATACCCAGTTCGCCTTCGCTCCCCGTTACCTGGATCTTCTGCACCAGACCGGAGAACATTTGCTGTTCTGCACTCACGACATCCAGATGGTAAGTCATAGCCATGTCACCCTCCTACAAGGCGTTACAGTTTCTTGGCTTTTTCCACGACTTCTTCAATGGAACCAACCATGTAGAACGCCTGCTCTGGCAGGTGGTCGTATTCGCCTTCCATAATCCCTTTAAAGCCACGGATAGTGTCTTTCAGGGAAACGTATTTGCCCGGAGAACCGGTAAATACTTCCGCTACGAAGAACGGCTGAGACAGGAAGCGTTGAATCTTACGCGCACGGGATACCACCAACTTGTCTTCTTCAGACAGCTCGTCCATACCCAGAATCGCGATGATGTCTTTCAGTTCCTGATAACGTTGCAGAATAGACTGCACGCCACGGGCAACATCATAGTGTTCCTGACCAACAACCAGCGGATCCAACTGACGGCTGGTGGAATCCAGCGGGTCAACTGCCGGGTAGATACCCAGAGAAGCGATCTGACGGCTCAGTACCACGGTTGCATCCAAGTGAGCAAAGGTGGTGGCTGGTGACGGGTCAGTCAAGTCATCCGCAGGAACGTAAACGGCCTGAACAGAGGTGATAGAACCGGTTTTGGTTGAGGTGATACGTTCTTGCAGAACGCCCATCTCTTCCGCCAGCGTCGGCTGATAACCTACCGCAGAAGGCATACGACCCAGCAGTGCAGATACTTCCGTACCGGCCAGGGTATAACGGTAGATGTTATCGACAAACAGCAGTACGTCACGGCCTTCATCACGGAATTTTTCCGCCATGGTCAGACCGGTCAATGCTACGCGCAGACGGTTACCCGGCGGCTCGTTCATCTGGCCATACACCAGTGATACTTTATCGATTACGTTGGAGTCGGTCATTTCGTGGTAGAAGTCGTTACCTTCACGGGTACGCTCACCAACACCTGCAAACACGGAGTAACCGGAGTGCTCGATCGCGATGTTACGGATCAGCTCCATCATGTTTACGGTTTTACCTACGCCCGCACCACCGAACAGACCCACTTTACCGCCCTTGGCAAACGGACACATCAGGTCGATAACCTTGATGCCGGTTTCCAGCAGTTCCTGTGAGTTTGACAGCTCTTCATAGCTCGGAGCTGAACGGTGGATAGCCCAACGCTCTTCTTCGCCGATGTCGCCTTTCATGTCGATTGGATCGCCCAATACGTTCATGATACGACCCAGCGTTGCTTTACCTACCGGCACTTCGATCGGGTGGTCCAGGTTATTCACGTTCAACCCGCGACGCAGGCCGTCAGAAGAACCCATTGCGATACAACGAACAATGCCGCCGCCCAACTGCTGCTGCACTTCCAGCACCAGTTTTTCAGCGCCGTTCTCTACCTCAAGCGCATCGTACACTTTTGGTACGGCATCTTGCGGGAACTCGACGTCCACCACGGCGCCGATTACCTGGATAATCTTTCCAGTAGCCATCTTGAATCCTCTACGTAATTCGACAATACGTAATTCGTAAACCTGCTTTAAACCGCGGAGGCTCCCCCGACGATTTCGGTGAGTTCCTGGGTAATGCTGGCCTGACGAGCTTTGTTGTATACCAACTGCAGCTCTTTGATCAGGCTACCGCCGTTATCGGTCGCGGCTTTCATCGCAACCATTCGCGCGGCCTGCTCACTAGCCAGATTTTCTACGACGCCCTGATAAACCTGAGATTCTACATAACGGCGCAGCAGGGTATCCAGCAGCGACTTAGGATCGGGTTCATACAGGTAATCCCAGGCTTTCTTCTTCAACTCACCGTCATCCGAAGGCGGTAACGGTAACACTTGAACAACAAGCGGTTCCTGAGACATGGTATTAATAAACTTGTTGCTGACGATATACAGCTTGTCCAGACGACCTTCGTCATAGGCTTGCAGCATAACTTTAACCGGGCCGATCAATTCTGATACGGAAGGGTTGTCCCCCATACCGGTAACCTGAGCAACAATGTTTCCGCCTACCGAACCGAAGAAAGAAACCGCTTTGGAACCAATCAGCGCTAAATCAGTTTCAACGCCTTTGTCGCTCCAGGATTTCATATCAGCCAGCAGTTTCTTGAACAGGTTAATGTTCAAACCACCGCACAGACCACGGTCAGTAGACACCACCAAATACCCAACGCGCTTAACATCGCGTTCTTCCAGGTACGGGTGTTTATATTCCAGATTTCCTAACGCAAGGTGACCAATCACATTGCGTATGGTTTCCGCATAAGGACGGCTGGCCGCCATACGATCCTGCGATTTACGCATTTTGGAAGCGGCGACCATTTCCATTGCTTTGGTGATCTTCTGCGTATTTTGGACGCTTGCGATCTTACTACGTATCTCTTTTGCGCCGGCCATCTTTGCTTCTCCTCAAAGCCTTGCGGCCTGCTTTACAGCAGGCCACCGGGCGTTACCAGGACTGGGTTGCCTTAAAAGTATCGAGGATGCCTTTAAACTTGCCCTCGATCTCATCGTTATAAGCGCCAGTCTGGTCGATTTGTTGCAGAAGTTCGCCATGCTCACGGTCAGCATAAGCCAACAGTGCCGCTTCAAAGCTACCGACTTTCGACAGCTCAACATCTTCCAGGTAACCACGTTCCGCCGCAAACAGAACCAGAGACTGCTGTGCGACAGACATCGGCGCATACTGTTTCTGCTTCAACAGCTCGGTCACTTTCTGACCGTGGCTCAACTGCTTACGGGTTGCATCATCAAGATCGGAAGCGAACTGAGAGAACGCTGCCAGTTCACGGTACTGTGCCAGCGCGGTACGAATACCACCGGACAGTTTTTTCATGATCTTGGTCTGTGCTGCACCACCCACACGGGATACGGAGATCCCTGGGTTAACCGCAGGACGAATACCGGCGTTAAACAGGTTGGATTCCAGGAAGATCTGACCATCGGTAATAGAAATTACGTTGGTCGGAACGAACGCAGAAACGTCACCTGCTTGCGTTTCGATGATCGGCAGAGCGGTCAACGAACCGGTTTTCCCTTTCACTTCACCCTTGGTGAATGCTTCAACGTAATCGGCGTTAACACGCGATGCACGCTCCAGCAAACGGGAGTGGAGATAGAAAACGTCACCAGGATAAGCTTCACGACCTGGCGGACGACGGAGCAGCAGAGAAATCTGACGATAAGCAACGGCCTGTTTAGACAGGTCATCATAAATAATCAGTGCATCTTCACCACGATCGCGGAAGTACTCACCCATCGCACAACCGGCATACGGTGCCAGGTATTGCAGAGCAGCAGATTCAGACGCGGTAGCAACAACAACAATGGTGTTTTCCAGTGCGCCATGCTCTTCCAGTTTACGTACCACGTTAGAAATCGTGGAGGCTTTCTGGCCGATAGCGACGTACACACATTTGATGCCGGAATCACGCTGGTTGATGATGGCGTCGATGGCCAGCGCGGTTTTACCCGTCTGACGGTCACCGATAATCAGCTCACGCTGACCACGACCGATTGGAATCATGGCGTCAACGGACTTATAGCCCGTTTGTACCGGCTCATCAACGGACTGACGTTCGATAACGCCAGGCGCAATCGCTTCAACCGCAGAGAAACCGTCGTGATCCAGTGCGCCTTTACCGTCAATCGGTGCACCCAGCGTGTTGACCACGCGACCCAGCAGGCCGCGGCCAACTGGAACTTCAAGAATACGGCCGGTGCATTTTACTTTCATGCCTTCAGCCAGATCCGCATACGGACCCATTACTACCGCACCAACGGAGTCGCGCTCCAGGTTCAGAGCGATCGCATAACGGTTACCCGGCAGAGAGATCATCTCTCCCTGCATCACGTCTGCCAGACCGTGGACACGGATGATTCCGTCGCTGACGGAAACAATAGTACCTTCATTGTGAGCTTCGCTCACCACATTGAACTGAGCAATGCGCTGCTTGATCAGTTCGCTGATTTCGGTGGAATTCAGTTGCATGCTCCAGTCCCCTTAAGACTGCAAGACGTCTGCCAGACGTTCCAGACGACCGCGAATGCTGCCATCTATCACCATATCGCCCGCGCGAATAACCACGCCGGCCATGACAGACTTATCAATTTTGCAATTCAGCTTCACTTTGCGTGACAGACGTTTTTCCATAGCAGCAGCGATCTTCGATAGCTGCTGCTCATTCAACGTATTGGCAGAAATGACATCGACGTCAACCGTCGATTCTAGCGCTGCCCGCAGTTGAATAAATTGTTCCAGTACTTCAGTAAGCACTGGTAAACGTCCGTTCTCGGCCATCACCCTAATCAGGTTCTGACCGGCTTCATCAAGTTGATCACCACAAACGGCAATGAACGTTTTCGCCAGTTCAATCGGTGCGACTGCACCAGAAAGCAATTCGGCAATTTGCTCATTGCGCGCTACTTCGGCCGAAAACGCCAGCATGTTCTGCCAGCGATCCAAGGCCTGATTCTCAACCGCAAAGTCAAAAGCTGCTTTGGCGTAGGGGCGAGCTACCGTGACAAATTCAGACATCAGCCCCTCCCTCCTTACAGTTCAGCGACCAGTTTATCAACGATGTCGCTGTTAGCAGCTTCATCCACGGAACGTTCAATAATTTTCTCGGCACCGGCAATCGCCAATACGGCAACTTGCTTACGCAGCTCTTCACGAGCACGTTTACGTTCGGCTTCGATTTCAGCCTGCGCCTGCGCCACAATCTTGTTACGTTCAGCTTCCGCTTCAGCTTTCGCCTCATCCAGGATCTGAGCACGGCGTTTGTTCGCCTGCTCGATGATAACCTGAGCATCCGCTTTGGCTTTCTTCAGTTGATCTGTCGCATTGGCCTGAGCCAAGTTCAAATCTTTTTTGGCACGTTCAGCAGAAGCCAGACCGTCAGCAATTTCTTTCTGACGTTTCTCGATGGCTGCCATCATCGGCGGCCATACATACTTCATGCAGAACCAGACAAACAGGACGAACGCAATGGCCTGGCCGAGGATTGTTGCATTAATATTCACAGCACAATGCCTCTTTCAAAGTTAAATAAGTTGATGTTTTAACCTCAGCAGAAAACATTCTGCTTAGGCCACCGCAAACATCACATACAGCCCCAGACCAACAGCGATCATCGGGATGGCGTCAACCAGACCCATGACGATAAAGAACTGTGTACGCAGTAAAGGAATCAGGTCAGGCTGACGAGCAGCACCTTCCAAGAATTTACCACCCAGAATGCCGATACCGATCGCAGCACCGATTGCCGCCAAACCCATCATTAACGCGGCAGCCATGTACAGCAGATCCACACTCAGGTTTTCCATGACAGTCTCCAGTTTGTTTCAGTTAAAAACGTTATTTGTTGAAAGAAAATCAATGCTCTTCAGATGCCATCGAGAGATAAACAACCGTCAGAACCATGAAAATAAAAGCCTGAAGCGTAATAATCAAAATGTGGAAAATAGCCCAAGGCACATTTAACAGCCATTGTGACCACCACGGCAACAGACCGGCAATCAGGATGAAGATCAACTCACCCGCATACATATTGCCAAACAGTCGCAAGCCTAAGGAAATAGGTTTGGACAGCAGGCTGACACCTTCAAGAATTAGGTTGATAGGAATAAATACTGGATGGTTGAACGGCTGCATGGTCAGTTCTTTAACAAAACCACCGAGACCCTTCATTTTGATGCTGTAGAACAGAACCAGAACAAACACCCCAAGCGCCATCGACAGCGTGATGTTCACGTCAGCCGTCGGCACAGCACGCAGATAAGCATGCGCCGGATCGTATCCCAGCAGGCTATAGATACCCGCCCAGGCTTGTGGCAACAGATCGATAGGCAGCAGGTCCATCATATTCATCAGGAAAACCCAGACGAAAATGGTCAGTGCTAGAGGAGCAATCAGTTTGCTTTTGCCATGGAACATATCGCGTACGGTGCCATCAACGAAACCGATAACCAGTTCGACGGCCGTTTGCAGCTTACCTGGCACACCGCTGGTCGCACGTTTCGCTACGCGGTGAAAAATAACCAGAAAGAGGACCCCAAGAGCGATGGAGAAAAACATCGAATCGACGTTGATCGACCAAAAACCCGTCCCGACCTGCAAATGTTGCAAGTGGTGACCGATATACTCTTGCGGAGTAGAGATTTCTCCAGCAGCCATGATGTCTCTTACCCTTTTGTTGTTAATTACGGTAACGATTAATTACGGCCGGTGCCACGATCTGCATAACCAGCACCGATAAATAAGTCAGGCCAAGCGGAAAGAATGCCGCTTTAAACACGCCTAACGCCACCACTAACAGTGCAATGGTGATAAATACCTTAAGCGCCTCGCCAATCGCGAATGACCAGGCCACACGCCCATCAGCAGGCTTGTGTGACTGGTGACGCAAGGCAAACAGCACAAACAACACATTCGGTAACCAGGCTGCTAATCCTCCGCCTAATGCAGAAGCAGCAGCGTTGACGCTATTGAGGCTGAAAGCAGCACTCAACAAAGCAAAAGTCACTAACTGTAACAACAGCAGCCTTAAGGCTACTTTTCCGCTGTAAAGGGATACAGGCATGACGTTTGCTCTCTCCGTACCTTTTCAGAGGTATACCGAATGACGTATAAAACTGCCTTTACACCACTGAGTCAAGCAGCAAAAAACGAGCAAATTATACGGGTCATACCTGCGAATTCAATCGATAAGTAGCGAAAAGGTGAACAATTATTTAAATTTCTTTCTGAAGCCCCGTTTTTACTAACAATCCTCACGACTCATGTCTGGTGTCATTAATTTCTAAAGGCCTCCAATCTGTGATATGACTCACATAAAAGGGCTTACGAATATTTACAACAGGATGTGTCTTTTTTTGCCCTTAGCCATAAAACGCATTTATTCTATTTAATTTCAATAAGTTAATAAAAACGGCGTTCAAAAAGAGCAATAAACAACGCTTCAACCATCTCTTGACATTATTGATATCGTTTTTTTACTTAATTAACACAAAAATAACTAAATTTTGATGCCGATGATTTATTTTCACTCGTTATTATTCAGTGCGAAAGCAAAAGGACAACGCTGAAAAAATGAAGATGTAAAATTTCAGTGATCGCGATGCGTTCTGGAACCATGCCACCGATAGACGAGGTGGCATCCTGACACGCAATATTTAGTTATAATTTTTTTGATAAAAAACAAAATTAGTTTGGTTTAAGCACGATCAAATGGCGCTCACCTTCCAGATCGGGAACGGATAAGCGAACAACCTGATCTAATAGGACACCTTGTGGCAAGGATGACAATTCATCCTCTGGAAGTACGCCTTTTAGAGCATAAAACCGCCCTGCTGGTCTGGCTGGAAGATGACTACACCAGCTAATCATGTCCTGCAAAGAGGCAAATGCCCGGCTGATCACCCCATCAAAAGGCGGTTCTGCTGGAAACGCCTCAACGCGACTCTGCACTGGCGTGATATTTTCAAGTTGTAGTTCATGCTGTACCTGACGCAGGAAGCGCACACGCTTACCCAGGCTATCCAACAAGGTGAAATGCGACTCAGGGCGAACAATCGCCAATGGAATTCCCGGTAACCCAGGCCCGGTACCCACATCGATAAAACGCTGCCCGTGTAAATGTGGCTCAACCACGATACTGTCCATGATATGGCGGACAAGCATTTGCTGCGGATCGCGTACCGACGTCAGGTTATAAGCTTTGTTCCACTTATTCAGCATGTCAACATACTGTATCAGAAGATTTTTTTGCTTATCTGAAATCACAATACCAGCCGCGTTTAACAGATTATCGAGTGTGTTGCGCACAATAAGATCCCGATGAAAAATATGAGGTTAATAATAAAAATAGCCGGAGAACCGGCTATTTAGGGGATAAGTTTACCGTAAATCAGGCGCTGCGGCGCAGCAGACCCTGTTTTTTAAGCCAGATCAGCAGAATGGAGATCGCCGCTGGCGTAATGCCAGAAATCCGTGAAGCCTGGCCGATCGACGAAGGTTTATGATCGTTCAGCTTGGCAATCACCTCATTGGACAATCCACTCACCTGTTTGTAATCCAGATCGGCAGGCAGCAGTGCATTTTCATTACGCTGCTGTTTCTCGATTTCATCCTGCTGACGAGCAATATACCCTTCGTATTTGACCTGAATTTCAACCTGTTCTGCAGCCTGCTCGTCAGTTAATCCTGGGGCAAACAACGGTAGCGCAGTAAGCTGAACGTAATCCACTTCTGGGCGACGAAGCAGCTCTTCACCATTCGCTTCACGGGACAGCGGCGTCTTCAGCAGTGAGTTGATCTGGTCTAGCTGCTCAGATTGCGGATGAACGTGAATGTCGCGCAAGCGCTGACGCTCTTTTTCAATACTCTCGAGCTTCTCGTTGAAACGTGCCCAGCGATGATCGTCGACCATTCCCAGCTCACGACCCATTTCAGTCAAACGCAGATCGGCGTTATCTTCACGCAGCATCAGACGATATTCAGCGCGTGAGGTAAACATACGGTAGGGCTCTTTCGTCCCCAGCGTACAGAGATCGTCAACCAACACGCCGAGATAAGCTTGATCGCGACGCGGTGACCAGCCTTCCTTATCAGCAGCTAGTCGAGCGGCATTCAGCCCTGCCAGCATGCCTTGTGCTGCGGCTTCTTCATAACCTGTTGTTCCGTTGATCTGTCCGGCGAAGAACAGGCCATGAACAAATTTGTTTTCCAGCGTAGGTTTCAGATCGCGAGGATCGAAGAAATCGTATTCAATGGCATAGCCAGGACGAACGATGCGTGCATTTTCCATCCCTGCCATTGAGCGAACAATCTGCCACTGGACGTCAAACGGTAAACTGGTTGAGATCCCGTTAGGGTAAATTTCGTTGCTAGTCAGTCCTTCAGGTTCAAGAAAGATCTGATGCGTATTTCGATCGGCAAAGCGCATGACTTTGTCTTCGATCGATGGGCAATAGCGTGGCCCGATCCCTTCGATTATCCCGGCATACATCGGGCTGCGATCCAGATTATTACGGATCACATCATGGGTCTTCTCATTGGTATGGGTGATGTAGCACGGCATTTGTGCCGGATGCTGACTCGCATTCCCCAGGAATGAGAAAACCGGCATCGGGTTGTCACCGTGCTGTTGTGCCAGCACGCTAAAATCAATTGTTCTGGCGTCAATACGCGGCGGAGTACCGGTTTTCAGGCGGTTGACGCGCAGAGGCAGTTCACGCAGGCGGCGCGCGAGCGGAATGGAAGGTGGATCGCCTGCACGCCCACCGCTGTAGTTATCCAACCCGATATGAATTTTGCCATCAAGGAAGGTGCCTACCGTCAACACCACGGCTTTTGCACGGAATTTTAGTCCCATCTGGGTAACCGCACCGACAACGCGATCGTTTTCCACGATCAGATCGTCAACAGCTTGCTGGAAGATCGTCAGATTTGGCTGATTCTCCAGTGCGGTCCGAACAGCCTGACGATAGAGCACGCGATCCGCTTGTGCGCGCGTTGCTCTGACGGCCGGGCCTTTACTGCTGTTTAGTATCCTAAACTGTATACCTGCCTGATCGACGGCTCGCGCCATCAAGCCTCCCATGGCATCGATCTCTTTAACCAGATGACCTTTCCCAATACCGCCGATCGCTGGGTTGCAAGACATTTGTCCCAGCGTGTCGATATTGTGTGTGAGCAAAAGCGTCTGTTGGCCCATTCGGGCAGAAGCCATTGCTGCTTCTGTTCCGGCATGACCGCCACCGATCACGATGACGTCAAATGGATCTGGATAAAACATGGTACTGCTCCTCGCATTATCGCGAATGATGAGTGGCGAACGATCGTTATTTGCCCTGGGGAGGGGATTCTACTCAACTTTGAGCCAACGACCAAGTCCGTTGGATCCTCGTTAATTAAAGAAAGATCTTTTTATTTAAAGATCTCTTTATTAGATCTCTTATTAGGATCGTCATGTTGTGTGGATAAGTGATTATTCATATTAAAGATCAAGAGAATGGAGATGATCCTTACCTGTGAATGATCGGTGATCCTAGCCAGTATAAGCTGGGATCTTAATGCGGAGTTATGCACAGGACAAAAAACATACTCGGGTTGTTATTGGGATAACTACTGCTTTTACACCTGAAATAAGCATAGTTATCCACATTCAACTGCCGAATATTTCATCTTATTTGAGTAAATTAACCCACGATCCTAGCCATTCTTCTGCTGGATCTTCTGGAATTTGATGTTGGGTGATGTCGATCTCGAGGATTTCACCGATCCGTTTGGCCCCTAATTGAGCCAGTACACGATCCGCTGTTTGGATCGCGCCACAGAATGTGTCGTACTCTTTACTACCGATCCCCACTGCACCGAAACTCACCTGAGAAAGATCGGGCTTTTGCTGTTCCAGCTGTTCAAACAGTGCTTTCAGGTTGTCAGGGAATTCCCCTGCACCGTGTGTAGACGTCACCACCAGCCATACACCGCTTTCAGGCAGTGCATCAAGCGTGGGGCCATGGAGAGTTTCAGTGGAAAAATCATCCTTCTCCAGCAGTTCGGCTAAATGTTCTGCAACATATTCGGCACTGCCAAGGGTACTGCCACTGATTAAGGTAATGTCTGCCATAGCGATCCCATCCGATAAAAGACGGGACATTGTACGCTGTGATCTGGCTGGGATCTACCTGTGGATAATATGGGTATAGGAAAAAAGCATTACGGCGCGATCGTCCGCATGATGGGGTTTTGCAGGGAGATCAGCGTTTCAGTGGACTGAATTTCATCAATTGTTTGGATCTTGTTGATAAGCACATGTTGTAGCGCCTCGATCGAGCGGCACATGACCTTAATAAAGATGCTGTAATGCCCAGTGGTGTAGTAGGCCTCGACTACTTCTTCCAGATTGTTCAGCTTCTCCAGCGCGGAGGGATAATCTTTGGCGCTTTTCAGAATGATGCCGATAAAACAGCATACGTCGTAGCCCAGCTGTTTTGGATTCACATCCAGACGTGTACCGACAATGATGCCCGCCTGCTTCATTTTTTCCACCCGAACGTGGATCGTACCTGGACTGACGGAAAATTGTTTTGCCAGTTCGGCATAAGGCGTGCGTGCATTTTCCATTAAGGCGGAAAGAATGCCGCGATCGAGATTATCGATCTGATAAATTTCTGCCACTTTGAGCCCCCTATTTTATCGAATAATGATTTTATACCGCTATAAAATGACGGATTAAAAGCACAAGTGCAATTTATCCATAAGATTATTGAATGACAGGCAGTTTTTATTGCTTAATGAATAACTAAATACGATGAATAAGAGACGCGGCAATGAAAAAGCAGTACATCGAAAAACAACAGCAAATCAGCTTCGTTAAATCTTTCTTCTCCAGCCAACTGGAGCAGCTTCTGGGATTGATTGAAGTCCAGGCACCGATTCTCAGCCGTATCGGTGATGGTACTCAGGATAACTTGTCCGGTACGGAAAAAGCGGTGCAGGTTAAGGTTAAAGCCCTACCGGATGCCACATTTGAAGTGGTGCACTCACTGGCGAAATGGAAACGTAAAACGCTGGGCGCGTATGACTTTAGCTTCGGTGAAGGTATCTATACCCACATGAAAGCACTGCGCCCGGACGAAGATCGTCTGAGCCCGATCCACTCGGTTTATGTCGATCAGTGGGACTGGGAGCGCGTGATGGGGGACGGCGAGCGCAATGCCGAGTATCTGAAATCGACGGTGACACGTATTTATCAGGGCATTAAAGCGACGGAAGCGGCAGTACATCAGGCGTTTGGCATTCAGCCTTTCCTGCCAGAACAGATTCATTTTGTGCATACCGAAACGCTGCTACAGCGCTATCCCGATCTGGATGCTAAAGGGCGTGAACGCGCTATCGCTAAAGAACTGGGTGCAGTCTTCCTGATTGGGATTGGCGGTAAGCTGTCCAGCGGACACTCTCACGATGTGCGTGCGCCGGATTATGATGACTGGACGACACCAGGCGAGCAGGAACTGGCAGGTCTGAACGGCGATATCGTCGTGTGGAACCCGGTCCTGAACGATGCGTTTGAGATTTCATCAATGGGCATCCGTGTCGATGCGGAAGCGTTAACACGCCAGCTTGCGCTGACGCAGGATGAAGAACGTCTGAAGCTGGAATGGCATCAGGCGCTGCTGCGCGGTGAAATGCCGCAAACGATCGGTGGGGGAATCGGTCAGTCTCGCCTGGTCATGCTGTTGCTGCAATTGCCACACATTGGTCAGGTTCAGTGCGGCGTATGGCCACAGCCGCTGCGTGAGTCGGTTTCTGGCCTGCTTTAATAAGCCTTGCCGTGTTGCCAACGGCGCATTAAGCGGCTTTTTAACCCGGTATCAAAGCGCCAGATATGGTCAAAGATGTGCATGATGCCGGGTTTGCCATGATCGGACATCGCTACAGCATGGAAACGATGCTGTAGCTGCTTCTGGCGGCTTTTCACCTTATTTACCACCTCATCCGGCAACCGCTGGGCGATAAAATCCGAAATCACTACCGCGTCGGCATCATGCCAGAGTGCATCATCCATCTTATCCAATAATGCTGACAGGCAGGCGCTCATATCCGTGCCGCCGCGGAAAGACTGGCTGAGAAAGCGTATCGCCTGCTCTAATCCGTCCGCAGACGTAAGCTCATATTTCACCACGCCGGTAGAAAACAGCATGATGTAGCAACGGCGGTTGTCGGCGAGCGCGATGCGCATCAGCGCCAGACAGAAGGCTTTGGCACAGCGTTCATTAAAGCCGCCCATCGAGCCTGATGTATCGACGCAGACGATAAACGGGCCACGCGGCTGCTGTTCGTTTTGCTGATGGACAACGGGGCGCTCGGTGATTTTCTCGCGCCAGCTCTCCCCTTGTAAGCGATAGGTCAGCAGTCGATGCTCTAGCAGGCGACGATAGAATTCATATTCCAGTTCGCTAATGCCCAACGTGGCCAGCTCCGTCGGCATCAAACGCAAAATGTCATCGCTCTGATGAACGCCGCTGACCTGTTCGGGCACGGTGGCCGGTTCTCGAACTCTTACCCGGAAGGCTTCTTGTGGCGCCTCTTGCGTGAGGATGGATTTGGTTTCCCGGCTGCGGCCTAAGCGTTCCGCCAGTTTTTGTAATGCGGGCTGGCGTTGCAGGAAAGCACCGAAATCCAGTAACGGGCGGGGATCGGTATGAATACGCTGCGCTGCGCTGAGATCCCAGAGCCGCCCGGCCGCGTTTTCGTTTTCGGCCAGAATAGGTTCGAGTTTGCCGCTGAGGGTCAGGCGTTGTTGCAGTTCATCCAGCAGGATTTCCCGTTCCTGATCCATCAACTGCTGATGCAGTGAAACGGTTTGCAGTGTGAGGCTTAGCCGCCAGCGCTGCAGAAAGAGCGCGTGGAGCCCACTGGTGATCTTCTGCCCTAAGGTTCTCTCTGGAGAGGTAATGAGCTGTGAGGCCTGTGCCAGAAAAGGGGATTCTACGTTGTTCAGCATATCCATAATCGCAGGCAGGCGTGTCTGAAAAGCCTGGTTGTCGATCGATTGTGAACGTTGGTAGCAGCTAAATTCTTTTTCCAGCTCTGGCGGTACCTGCGTGGTGCGCAGGCGCTGCTTTAAGGTTTCTTTCCAGTGAGGAAGATCGTTGAGTAACGCGGACTTCAGGCTGGGATACTTTTCCAAGAAGAAAGCGAGCTGCGGCGTTGCCAACAGCGTGACGACCAGATCGTCCAGCAGTTCGTTTTCATCGATAGACAGCAGCATTTCCAGTGATTCCAGCGTGATCATCGGCGTTATTCCTGTTGCTCTGATTGCTGGATCTGCTCGGCAACCTGCTGCAGGCTGGCTTCTATTTTAGCTAGCCACTCAGCGGGGACGAACAGACAAGGCTGATGCTGGCTGAATAAGCGGCGCTGTTCGCGCAACTGCATGTTCAGCTTTTCATATTCATCGGTAATGTCGGCAGGCAGCGCACAGTCGCGCTTTTCTGGCAGAGAAAGAATGGAGGATTGCAGGCTGATATCGCGAACCGTCAGATGCTGGCGATCGTCTACCAGCAGATCGAGACGTTGAGTAAAGCCGATGCCGTTGAGTTTGCCCCGGATTTCTCCCCCTTTTTGCAGCCAGCCTTGCAAAGCATTCTTTTCAATGATCAGGTGATTGACTTCAATATCGTGCAGGATCAGCGGGCGTTGCAGCACCAGATCCAGCGTTTCAGCGACGATCGTGTCAGGCAACGTGTAATGGAATTTCCGGCCAAGGAAGTGCCCCTGTTTCTCTACCGAAAATGCCTGTAATTCGCTTTGTTCACGCTGATATTGCTGACGTTTGGTATTCGCCTGTTGCAACCGGAACAGCAGACTTTTCTGCTGGTAGGCGTGCTCGGTAATCAGCAATTCAAGCTGGTGTTCGATGAGTGTTAAGGTGCTTTGGTCATGCCAGAGACAGTCTTTCAGCAGAATGATATCAACCGGCGTAATGGTGTCCCGTCCGCAGAAAAATGCGCTGGCCTGAAGCAGGCGCAGGGCTTTTTTCCAGCGTCGATCGGAAATGTAAGGCGCCTTTTCCAGCGCATCGAGCTGCTGACGCAGCGTGTAAATCAGCTCGAAACCGAACTCCGGCAATGCGATATGCTCAATATCCTTCTGCCACTGTTGGTACTCTTCATCGCTGACGCTAAGGGCGGGTGGTACGGGGTTATCGCGATCGCTGCTGTTATTCACAAGCAGCGCACGGAAATTCTGTTTTTCCTGCACGCGATCGAGCCACAGACGGATAAGCATTCGGTCGTAGAGCGCTTCCAGACCGCCATCCGCCTCCGGCAGTTCATTCGAGGCCGCGACCAGCAGGCGCATGGGGATCGTATCTTCGCTGTTGCCATTACGGAAACGTCGTTCGTTAATGGCCGTCAGCAGGGTATTCAAAATAGCGGGACCCGCTTTCCAGATTTCATCCAAAAATACGATTTCGGCTTCCGGCAGATAGCCGGCGGTGAGGCGCTGGTAGCGGCCTTCATCTTTTAATGCCTGAATGGAAAGGGGGCCGAATACCTCTTCCGGAGTGGAAAAGCGGGTCATCAGGTACTCAAACGCATTCGCATGACGAAAAGCGAATTTAAGGCGCCGGGCAATCATACTCTTGGCTATACCTGGCGGCCCTAGGAGAAAAACACTTTCCCCGCTTAGCGCTGCCAGCAGACAGAGACGAATGGCGTGCTGTCTTTCGTAGAGCCCATGTTCTAGCGCATGGCTGAGGCGAGAAATTCTTTCAGCCAATGCCGCGGTTTGACGCATAATTAATCCGTTAGTCCCATGATGTGATGTACTGAAATCGTTTATTTTTGAATTTGGTTGCTCTACTGAAAGCGGTGTCTCAGAAAAACCCTACTTTCAGAAAGACAATAGTAATAATAAACGGCAGATCACAGATTTTTATTAGAATACTTTTACGGATTATTCACCCTAACGGGGTAAGTAAGCAATAAACCACCCTTTACAGGATGTTTCGTATACACCTGTCATACTTCAAGCTGCAGGTGTGTTGGCTGCGCTTACTCACCCGAATCACTTACTTGAGTAAGCTCATCGGGATGAAATGAGAGACATCCTGTCTCTCACCGAAGGCCAGCCGCTGGCTGGTCAAATTCGTTCCCGACGAATTTGTCCCTCGCTTGCCGCGTTACGATGCTCATAACTGAGCATCGTCCTAAAGGGCCAACGCTTTGCGTTGTTCAAAACGTTAACGTTTTGTCCGCAACCCGAATTATTTAGGGTGTAGAAGATGGCCCGCACAATAAAAATGGGTTTTTACCCTGATTTGTGCATACTGTGCGCTTTTGGACGAGTTGCTGTGAATGACGCGCTTCGCGGACTGATTAACAACAGAAGATAGGTTTATGAGCTCAGAACATAAACGTTCGCTTCCGGCTGTCACGCTGGCGGCCATCGGGGTGGTTTATGGAGATATAGGAACCAGCCCTCTTTATACGTTAAGGGAATGTTTATCAGGGCAGTTTGGTTTTGGGGTCGAACCTGACTCGGTCTTTGGTTTTCTTTCACTGATCTTTTGGCTGTTGGTTCTTGTTGTTTCGCTGAAATATCTGACCTATGTGATGCGTGCCGATAACGCAGGCGAAGGTGGGATTCTGACATTAATGTCGCTAGCCGGGCGCAATACCTCCGATCGCATGACGTCCGTGCTGGTCATCATGGGGTTGATTGGTGGCAGCTTCTTTTATGGGGAAGTCGTCATCACGCCTGCTATCTCAGTGATGTCGGCGATGGAAGGGCTGGAAATCGCCGCGCCGTCGATGGACAGCTATATCGTCCCGCTCTCGATTGTCGTCCTGACATTACTGTTTATCATTCAAAAACACGGTACGGGTAGCGTCGGCAAGCTGTTTGCTCCCGTGATGCTGATTTGGTTTTTAACGCTTGGTATCCTGGGCGCGCGCAGCATTATCGCTAACCCCGAAGTCTTGCAGGCGTTGAACCCGATGTACGCTGTACGCTTCTTTGTCGAGTATAAAGCGGTGTCGTTCTTCGCGCTGGGGGCGGTGGTGCTGGCGATTACTGGGGTCGAAGCGCTGTATGCCGATATGGGCCACTTCGGTAAATTCCCGATTCGTCTTGCCTGGTTTACGGTGGTGCTGCCGTCGCTGGTGTTAAATTACTTCGGCCAGGGCGCGTTGCTGTTAAAAGACCCGGAAGCCATCAAAAACCCGTTCTTCCTGCTGGCGCCTGATTGGGCGCTGATTCCACTGATGATATTGGCCACGCTGGCGACAATTATTGCCTCGCAGGCGGTGATTTCCGGTGTGTTCTCCCTGACGCGTCAAGCGGTGCGGCTGGGCTATCTACCGCCGATGCGTATCGTACACACGTCAGATATGGAATCCGGTCAGATTTATATTCCTGCCATTAACTGGATGCTCTATATCGCGGTCGTCATCGTGATTGTCAGCTTTGAGCATTCGAGCAATCTGGCGGCGGCTTACGGGATTGCAGTAACGGGCACGATGGTAATTACCAGCATTCTGTTCTGTACGGTGGCGGTGAAGAACTGGCTCTGGAATCGCTATCTGGCGTGGGTTTTGCTGGCGGGCCTGCTGATTATTGACGTGCCGATGTTTTTGGCAAACGTAGTCAAGATCCTCTCTGGCGGCTGGCTACCCCTAGCGCTGGGTATGGTGATGTTTATCATCATGACCACATGGAAAAGCGAGCGTTTCAGGCTGCTGCGCCGGTTGCATGAGCATGGTAACTCGCTGGATGCCATGATTGCGTCACTGGAGAAAACGCCGCCGACGCGTGTGCCAGGGACCGCCGTGTATTTCTCGCGTGCGACTCGCGTGATTCCGTTCGCACTGCTGCATAACCTTAAGCACAATAAAATCCTGCATGAGCGTGTGGTGCTGTTGACCATGCGAACGGAGGATGCGCCCTATGTATTGAACGCTCGCCGAGTGACGGTTGAACAGCTTTCGCCGACGTTCTGGCGCGTGATTGCCAACTATGGCTGGCGTGAGACGCCGGATGTGGAAGAGGTCTTTCAGCGCTGCTGGCAGGATGGGTTAACCTGCCAAATGATGGAAACGTCTTTCTTTATGTCCAATGAATCGCTGATTATCGGTGAGCGCCCGTGGTATCTGCGCTTGCGCGGTAAGCTATTCATGATGCTTAGCAGAAATGCGCTGCGGGCGGCGGATCAGTTTGAAATACCGCCGAACAGGCTGATTGAGCTAGGGATACAGGTCGAGATTTAAGTGATCCCACGATTAGGGCGCTATGTTGGGATAAGATCGAGATATACGGTCGACCACGGGGCGAGGCGTCCCTGCGGGAACCTCATCCCCGTGTTTCCCTAATAACAAGCAGCGAGTTGCTGCCTGTTGGGGAAACCATATTGCTCAGTGCGTTAACGTATAGATAGAGAGAATAATAGTTACCAATTCACCGACACGATCAGCCCGCCTTCGGGCTGATTGGTGAACGTGACCCGCATGTGGTGCAGCGTGGCGATGTTGTTCACGATGGAAATCCCCAGGCCGCTGCCGGATTTTTCCTGCCCCGGCGGGCGATAAAAGCGTTCGCCGATTCTTGCCAGCGCTTCATCGCTGATACCCGGTCCGTTATCGGCAACCTTAAAGCCCCGCTCTGTTAGTGTCAGGCTTACCGTCCCTCCCTCATTGCTATAGCGAATGGCGTTATCCAGCAGATTGCGCACCAGCAGGGTCAGCAGCAGCGGATGGCCTTGCCGGATAACAGGGGGGGCTGGTAAATCCAGCGTCAGTTCGATACCCGCAGTTTGCGCCGTGTGGTAATGCGCGATCACCGCCTGTTGCAGTAAGTCATTAAACAGAACGGGCTGCATGCCTTCGGGGGATGATTCGGCATCCAGCCGCGATAACGTTAGGAGTTGATCCACCAGCCGTGTAGCCCGATCGATACCTTTGTCCAGATTGACCAGTGCATGGTGCCGCATGGCTTCATCATCATGCGCGAGTTGTGCGACTTCGGTTTGAACTTTCAACGCTGCCAGAGGGCTACGCAGTTCGTGAGCGGCATCGGAGGTGAAACGGCGTTCACGAACCAGCATGTCGCTGATGCGGGAAAACAGGTGGTTCAATGCATTGACCAGCGGGCGGACTTCCTGAGGGATGTGCTGTGTCGCCAGCGGTGTACTTTCGTCCGGTGAACGCTGTTGAAGCTCGGCGGTAATACGTTTTAACGGTGAGAGTTCACGCGTGACCAGCCAGAACAGCAGCGCCAACATGATCGGCAGTGCGAACAGCCAGGGCATCAGGTTGGTTTTTACAATATCCAGCGTCATGTCCTGACGGTATTCCCATTCCTGTCCGACAGCGATCACGTAACGATCATCTGCCGTCGTTAACCAGACGATGCGCCATGCGTCGTTGTCATTGCGCAATTTGCCGTCGGTGAAGCCGTTTCGCTGGTAATCAAAAATGAAATCTTTGCCGTTCTCACCATCATTCAACACCATCTTCCCGTCGCGAGTAAAAATGGCGAAGGCTAGGGCATCGTCGTCCTGCTTGCCTCGATCCTTATGTACCAGACTTTTGGTTTTGGGCAGAGAAGTCGACTGAATTCGCAATTCATCGGGGTTCATCGTGGCAAGACGTTTAGCAAACAGCATTTGCTGGGTATCAAATAACTCATTGATGTTATGACGCGTTTGATACCACGAAAGCAAACTGGCTACGCCCCAGCAAATCAGCGTCAGAAGCGTGAAACCCGCAATCAGGCGTAAACGCAGGCTGAGTCGGTTCATGGTGCATCTCCCAGAATATAGCCAACGCCATGCACGGTACGGATAAACCCGCCACCCAGCTTTTTGCGCAGGTGGTGGATATGCACTTCTACCGCATTGCTGGAGACATCATCGTCCCACCCATAGAGCTTTTCTTCCAACTGCGCGCGTGTGAGTACGCGGTTCGGATTGAGCAAAAACAGTTCCAGTAACGCCAGTTCGCGAGACTTTAGTATCAGCGGTTCATTGTTAAGGGTGACGCTCCGCGATCCCGGCTCAAGGGAAACTGTGCCGTGCGTTAATGTCGGTTGCAGTTGGCCATGACGACGGCGAATCAGCGCCTGCAGGCGAGCGGCCACTTCTGTCAGAGCAAAGGGTTTACATAAATAATCATCGGCACCCTGCTGTAGCCCTTCTACGCGCTGTTCTAACGCATCGCGGGCGGTCAGGATCAGCACCGGTTCATCATATCCCGCCTGACGCCACTGACGCAGAATATCCATCCCGTCCATGCCCGGCAGGCTGAGATCGAGCACAACCGCATCATAGGGGGCAGCCTTCAATGCCACGGCACCCGCTTTACCTTCCATAAACCAGTCAATATTAAAGCCCAGTTTGTTTAACCCAGCTTTCAGGCCGTCACCAATCAAGCGATCGTCTTCGATTAACAATATTCTCATGGGGTCTCGCAGGGAATGTACTGCTGTTGCGCTTATGTCTTTTCCGGTTTTATACGAAATAGAGAGGCGGTGTGTACAGGACAAATCGCTGAAATCGGGCGATTTCGGCAATATAAAAAAATAAGAAAGTAAACGCTGACTCCTTAAGATTCTGTTAAGAACGGTTTGCTTTAATCCTTCCCGAAGACCGATTACTCCCGCAGGCTGACTGCGAAACCGTTGACTGTGAAACAACAGAAAAAATAAGGAAGGTAAACATGAAAAAAGCAGCTGCGTTACTTGCCATTACCGCTCTGGTTTCTGCACCCGTATTTGCCGCACAAAGCGGCGGTGGTTTCGTCAACCCAGAAACACCAGCCGTTGGTACACATCAAGGGGGATTCATTGATCAACAGAGTTCCCTCACCACGGTAGATAAAGCTAAAGATTTGCGTGATGACAGTTGGGTGACGCTGAGCGGTAATATTGAAAAACGGATCGGTGATGAAAACTACCTGTTCCGCGACGCGACAGGCACGATGGAAGTCGAAATCGATCACAAACGCTGGAATGGTCAGATGGTTTCGCCCACCGACAAAGTGGAAATTCAGGGTGAGCTGGATAAAGACTTCAACTCCGTCGAGCTGGATGTGAAGCAGATTCGCAAACTCTAAATCGTTATCCTCAATTCCCTCGTGGCGGGCCATTGCCCGCCATTTCTCTATTTATCAACCTTCTATAACGGCCTCTTGTTCTCTTTATTTTTTTGTTAGCGAAACGTTTCGATAGCGATCACATTTTTTTTATCTCTTCATTGCCTTTCTTGCTTCTTTTTCTAGAATGTTATTAGCGAAACGTTTCGCTGGTGGGGTGAGAAGATGAAAAAAGCAGCATTATTGAATTCAGATATTTCTTCCGTGATTTCTCGACTGGGGCATACCGATAGCCTTGTTATTGGTGATGCCGGTTTACCGATTCCTGAAACGACGACCCGTATCGATCTGGCGTTGACGCATAACGTGCCGACGTTCTTGCAGGTCGTTAGCGTTGTCACCAGCGAAATGCAGGTCGAGGCCGCTATTCTGGCGGAAGAGATTATTGAAAAGAACCCCGCAATCCATGACGCATTACTCGATCAATTGAAGCAACTTGAACAACACCAGGGAAACTCAATTGCATTGCACTATGTTAGCCATGAAGAATTTAAAACCCAAAGCGGCAAAAGCCGGGCGATCATTCGCAGCGGAGAGTGTTCTCCGTATGCCAATGTCATCCTTTGTGCTGGCGTAACGTTCTGAGGCATCAATGCAACCTTTACTGCAACTGCAAGGCATCACGAAATCTTTTCCCGGCGTTAAAGCGCTTTCCGGTGCGGCACTCAATGTCTATCCGGGAAAAGTGATGGCGCTGGTGGGCGAAAACGGTGCGGGCAAGTCCACCATGATGAAAGTCCTGACCGGGATCTATCGTAAAGATGCCGGCAGCATCCATTTTCTGGGACAAGAGGTGGATTTCAGCGGGCCGAAAGCGTCTCAGGAAGCAGGTATCGGTATTATCCATCAGGAACTTAACCTGATTCCCCAGCTCACGATTGCCGAGAATATCTTCCTTGGCCGTGAGTTTACCAACCGCTTCGGTCGTATCGACTGGAACAAGATGTATGCGGAAGCCGATAAGCTGCTGAAACGCCTTAATCTGCGCTACGACAGTCGTCGTATGGTCGGGGATTTATCGATTGGCGATCAGCAAATGGTAGAAATTGCCAAAGTGCTGAGCTTTGAATCGAAAGTCATCATCATGGATGAACCTACCGATGCTCTGACGGATACCGAAACCGCTTCGCTATTCAGCGTGATCAAAGAGCTGCAATCTCAGGGATGCGGCATTGTCTATATTTCCCACCGTCTGAAAGAAATCTTTGAAATCTGCGATGACATTACTGTTTTCCGCGATGGTCAGTTTATCGGCGAGCGTCCGGTCAGTGACTTAGAGGAAGATACGCTGATTGAAATGATGGTGGGTCGTAAGCTGGAAGATCAGTACCCGCGTTCAAGTAAAGTGCCGGGAGAGGTTCGCCTTAAGGTGCAGAACCTGTCAGGGCCGGGCGTAGAGCGCGTCAGCTTTACGGTGCGAAAAGGCGAAATTCTGGGCGTCGCGGGGCTGATGGGCGCGGGTCGTACCGAGCTGATGAAGATTCTCTACGGCGCACTGCCGCGTACGGGCGGCAATGTGACGCTGGATGGCCGCGACGTGGTGACCCGTAAACCGCAGGATGGCTTGGCGAACGGCATCGTTTATATATCGGAAGATCGCAAACGCGATGGTCTGGTGCTGGGCATGTCGGTAAAAGAAAACATGTCCTTAACCGCACTGCGCTATTTCAGCCATGCGGGCGGTCGCCTGAAACACGCCGAAGAGCAACTGACGGTTGCCGATTTTATTCGGCTGTTCAACGTGAAAACGCCTTCGATGGAGCAGCCTATCGGCCTGCTTTCCGGCGGTAATCAGCAGAAAGTGGCGATTGCCCGTGGCCTGATGACGCGCCCGAATGTCCTGATCCTCGATGAACCGACGCGTGGCGTCGATGTCGGGGCGAAGAAAGAGATTTATCAGTTAATCAATCAATTCAAAGAAGAAGGGCTGAGCATCATATTGGTGTCATCCGAAATGCCCGAAGTCTTGGGAATGAGCGATCGCATCATTGTGATGCATGAAGGGCGCTTGAGCGGTGATTTCCCTATTGAGCAAGCAACCCAGGAAGCACTGATGGCCGCGGCCGTTGGTAAGCAATACGGCGCAAAGCAGGAGTAAGTCAGACATGAGTTCTCAATCTATCGCGGCAAAACGCTGGTTCAGCAAAGAGTGGTTACTGGAGCAGAAATCGCTGATCGCGCTCCTGATCCTGATTGCGGTTGTGTCCGCTATGAGCCCTAACTTTTTTACCCTGAACAACCTGTTCAATATTCTTCAGCAGACGTCGGTGAACGCCATCATGGCCGTTGGCATGACGCTGGTGATACTGACCTCGGGAATCGATTTGTCGGTGGGTTCACTGCTGGCATTGACCGGTGCCGTAGCGGCTTCCATCGTCGGGCTTGAAGTCAATGCGCTGGTGGCGGTGTTTGGCGCACTGGCGCTGGGTGCGCTGATTGGTGCGGGTACGGGGGTCATTGTCTCCAAAGGCAAAGTTCAGGCGTTTATTGCTACATTAGTCATGATGCTGTTACTGCGCGGTGTGACGATGGTTTATACCAACGGCAGCCCGGTCAATACCGGCTTTTCCGACGTAGCAGATACGTTTGGCTGGTTTGGTATCGGTCGTCCGTTGGGGATTCCGACGCCAATCTGGATCATGGCTATCGTGTTCGCGGCGGCTTGGTACATGCTCCACCATACGCGACTAGGGCGTTATATCTATGCGCTGGGCGGCAATGAATCTGCAACCCGTTTGTCTGGTATCAGCGTTGATAAAATCAAGATTATTGTCTATTCACTGTGTGGGCTGCTGTCTGCCCTGGCGGGAATTATCGAAGTCGCACGTTTGTCCTCTGCACAGCCTACGGCGGGTACAGGGTATGAACTGGATGCCATCGCGGCTGTAGTATTGGGCGGAACCAGTCTGGCTGGAGGTAAAGGGCGTATCGTTGGCACGTTGATCGGCGCACTTATCCTTGGCTTCCTCAACAACGGACTGAATTTATTAGGTGTTTCTTCTTACTACCAAATGATCGTTAAAGCAGTCGTCATTTTGCTGGCGGTTCTGGTAGATAACAAAAGCAGTAAATAACCTTCATTCACACAGGAATTGAGTTATGAATATGAAAAAGCTGGCTACTCTGGTTTCCGCTGTTGCGCTGAGCGCGACTGTCAGTGCTAATGCCTTGGCCAAAGATACGGTTGCTCTGGTGGTTTCTACGCTGAATAACCCGTTCTTTGTTTCAATGAAAGAGGGTGCACAGAAAGAAGCTGACAAACTGGGTTACGAGCTGATTGTGCTGGATTCCCAGAATAACCCAGCAAAAGAACTGGCTAACGTTCAGGATTTGACGGTGCGTGGAACCAAAGTTCTGCTGATCAACCCGACCGATTCTGATGCGGTAGGTAATGCGATTAAAATGGCCAATCAGGCCAAGATCCCTGTTATTACGCTGGACCGTGTTGCCAGCAGTGGTGAAGTTGTGAGCCACGTTGCTTCTGATAATGCCTTCGGTGGTAAAGTTGCCGGTGACTTCATTGCCAAGAGATTGGGTGAAGGTGCCAAGGTGATTCAACTGGAAGGGATTGCCGGAACGTCTGCCGCGCGTGAGCGTGGGGCGGGCTTCATGAAATCTGCTGAGAAAAATAAATTCGCGATGCTGGCCAGCCAACCTGCTGACTTCGACCGTACTAAAGGGCTGAACGTGATGCAGAACCTGCTGACCGCGCACCCTGACGTTCAGGCTGTATTTGCCCAGAACGATGAAATGGCATTAGGCGCACTGCGTGCATTGCAAACCGCAGGTAAAACAGATGTGCTGGTTGTGGGCTTTGACGGTACTCAGGATGGCGTGAAGGCCGTTGAGTCAGGCAAACTGGCTGCAACCGTTGCTCAGCGTCCTGATCAGATCGGTGTGATTGGTATTGAAACCGCTGCGAAAGTGCTGAAAGGCGAAAAAACGCAGGCCATCATTCCGGTTGACCTTAAGCTGGTTGCAAAATAATTAAAGAATAAAGCAGGGCTCGCGCCACCCGTTTGTGGTGGCGCATTATTAACGTAGCGGGATTCAACATAATGAAAACGGGTAAGCTGGTGGTGCTGGGCAGTATTAATGCTGACCATATTCTCAATCTTGAGCAATTTCCCCGCCCGGGCGAAACGGTGATCGGTGAGCAATATAGCGTTGCTTTCGGTGGGAAAGGTGCCAATCAGGCCGTTGCCGCTGGCCGAAGCGGTGCAGACATCGCCTTTATTGCCTGCGTTGGAGAAGATGATATCGGCACCCGTATTTGCCTGCAGCTATCCAAGGATAATATTGATGTTTCCGCCGTTGAGGTTATCTCTGGGGAAACAACCGGCGTTGCGCTGATTTTTGTTAACGCCGACGCTGAGAACATGATTGCGATTAACGCAGGTGCGAATGCTGCGGTGACGCCTGATTACCTTCATCGTCATCAGCAACACATTATTGATGCTTCTGCGTTGCTTATGCAGCTTGAATCGCCGTTGGAAACGGTTATTGCGGCTGCTAAACTCGCGCATGAACACCAAACAAAAATGATTCTGAACCCCGCTCCTGCTCGCGAGCTACCCGATGAACTGTTATCGCTGGTCAATATGATCACGCCGAATGAAACCGAAGCACAGTTCCTGACGGGAATTACCGTTGAGACGGAAGATGATGCGGCTCGCGCAGCACAGGTTCTTCACGATAAAGGTATCGAAACGGTGCTCATCACATTGGGTAGCCGTGGCGTATGGTTAAGTGAAAACGGTCAGGGTCAGCGAATTCCGGGATATCGTGTAAAAGCCGTGGATACTATCGCCGCCGGAGACACGTTTAATGGCGCGTTAGTGACTGCATTGCTGGAAAATAAACCCATGTCCTCCGCAGTAAAATTTGCCCATGCGGCAGCTGCTATAGCCGTTACTCGCCGAGGTGCTCAGCCCTCTGTCCCGTGGCGTGAAGAGATCGACGCATTTTTGCAAACCCAGGGGTGATCTTTGGCCACCATGAAAGATGTCGCCCGTCTTGCGGGCGTTTCTACTTCTACCGTATCTCACGTCATTAATAACAATCGCTTTGTCAGCGATACCATTCGCGAAAAAGTAATGAAGGCCGTTGAGGATCTCAACTATGCGCCGTCTGCGCTGGCCAGAAGTCTGAAAATAAACCAGACCCGTACCATCGGCATGTTACTTACTGCTAGTAATAATCCGTTTTATGCCGAAGTGGTGCGTGGCGTAGAGCGCTGTTGTTATGAGCGGGGCTATAGCCTGATTCTGTGTAACACCGAAGGCGATCGCGACAGAATGAGCCATAGCTTTGAAACGCTGCTGCAAAAGCGGGTCGACGGCGTATTACTTATGTGCACGGAAAGCCATCGCCCCTTGCCTGAAATGATGAGCCGCTATCCTTCTATACCTATGGTCATGATGGATTGGGCACCCTTTGAAGGCGTCATGGATGTCATTAAAGATAACTCCCTGCTCGGTGGAGAGATCGCGACCAATTACCTCATTTCCCGTGGTTATAAAAAGATAGCCTGCATTGCGGGTCCGAAAGATAAGACGACAGCCTATAACCGATTAGAAGGTTATCGACAGGCGATGCAGCTCGCAGGGCTATCCGTTCCCGCTGATTATGAAATTTTCGGGGATTTTGAGTTTGAAGCGGGCTATCGCGCTATGCAGCAGTTGTTAGCGCTGGAAGATAAACCTGAAGCGGTGTTCACCAGTAATGATGCGATGGCCGTTGGTGTTTACCATGCGCTTTATCAGGCTGGACTTTCTATTCCGCAAGACATGGCAGTTATTGGTTACGATGACATTGAACTGGCCCGCTATATGTCTCCACCTCTTACTACCGTTCACCAACCTAAAGATGAACTCGGCGAATTAGCGGTTGATACACTCTTGTATCGTCTAGAGCATCCCAATACTGAACCTAATGCGCTGGTGTTGACGCCGGAATTGATGGTGCGTCAGTCTGTCCGGTG